>NZ_CP078069.1:1200000-2400000 GCF_019195435.1 Comamonas sp. NLF-1-9 | reverse complement strand
CTTGATTCAGAGATTTCCACAGACAGCAGCATGGCCAGAATTTTCTGCATCGCCAACCAGAAGGGCGGCGTCGGCAAGACCACGACCACGGTCAATCTGGCTGCCGGGCTCGCCCGCATAGGGCAGCGGGTGCTGATGGTGGACTTGGACCCGCAGGGCAATGCAACCATGGGCTCGGGGGTGGACAAGCGCGCGCTCGAAAACACCGTGTACGACGTGCTGCTCGGCGAGGCCGAGGTCGCGCAGGCGCGCGTGAATTCCGAAGCCTGCGGCTACCAGGTGCTGGGCGCCAACCGCGAACTGGCGGGCGCCGAGGTGGAACTGGTCGACCTGCCCGAGCGCGAACGCCGGCTCAAGCACGCGCTGGCCGCCGTGCAGCAGGAATACGATTTCATCCTCATCGACTGTCCGCCCGCGCTCAGCCTGCTCACGCTCAACGGCCTGTGCTGCGCGCACGGCGTGATCGTGCCCATGCAGTGCGAATACTTTGCGCTCGAAGGCTTGAGCGATCTGGTCAACACCATCCGGCAAGTGCATGCCAACCTCAACCCCGAGCTGCAGATCATCGGCCTGCTGCGCGTGATGTTCGATCCGCGCATCACGCTGCAGCAACAGGTCAGTGAACAGCTCAAGAGCCATTTTGGCGACAAGGTGTTCGACACCGTGATCCCGCGCAACGTGCGCCTGGCCGAGGCGCCGAGCTATGGTTTGCCGGGCGTGGTGTTCGATGCAGGAGCGCGGGGCAGCCAGGCATTCCTGGCCTTTGCGCAAGAGATGGTGCAACGCGTGCAGCGCATGCAATGAGAGGCAAATGATGGCAAGCAGGAAACCCAAGGGTCTGGGGCGGGGGCTGGAGGCCTTGCTCGGCCCCCGGGTCAGCAGCCCGGACGCCAGCCAGAGTCCGGAGGGGCAAACCGCGCCAGGCAGCCTTCCGCTCGACGCCCTCGTGCCCGGCAGCTACCAGCCGCGCACGCGCATGGACGAAGGCGCGCTCTATGAGCTGGCCGAGAGCATCAAGGCCCAGGGCGTGATGCAGCCCATCCTGGTGCGCCGGCTTGCCGCCGGAGAGAATGCCGGCCGCTACGAGATCATCGCGGGCGAGCGGCGCTTTCGCGCGTCGCAGCTCGCGGGCCTGGCCGAGGTGCCGGTGCTGGTGCGCGACGTGGCGGACGAGGCCGCTGCCGCGATGGCGCTGATCGAGAACATCCAGCGCGAAGACTTGAACCCGCTGGAAGAGGCCCAGGGCCTGCAGCGCCTGATCCGGGAGTTCGGCTACACCCACGAGCAGGTGGCGCAGGCCGTGGGGCGCTCGCGCAGCGCAACCAGCAATCTGCTGCGCTTGCTCAACCTGGCGGCGCCGGTGCAGACCATGCTGATGGCCGGCGACATCGACATGGGCCACGCGCGCGCGCTGCTGGCGCTGGAGCGGGCCGCGCAGATCACCGCGGGCAACCAAATCGTGGCGCGCAAGCTCTCGGTGCGCGAGACGGAGCGGCTGGTGAAGAAGCTGGGTGCCGAGTTCAACCTGGTGCCGCAAAAGCCCAAGAAAGAGAAGCCGCGCGACATCCGCCGGGTGGAAGAGGAGCTCTCCGACCTGCTGACGGCCGAGGTCGAGGTGCGTGTGAAAAAGCGCGTCAAGCGTGGCAGCCGGGTGGAAGAAATGGGCGAAGTCGCAATCCAGTTCGGCTCGCTCGACGCGCTCACCGGGCTGATCGAGCGACTGCGCGGCTAGCGGTGTCTCGCGTGCCCGCTTGCAAGCGGCGCCGGGGCGGCTTCGGGCGAGCCGCGCCAACCAGCGTCGCGGGCGCAGGGCGCCATTAGGATTTGCACCATGGCACGCCGCAGTCTTCCCTGGCCTCTGCCCGCGCTGCTGGCCTGGGCGCTGTGCTGGCTGCTCTACCTGCTCTTGTGGCGCACGCTGGGGGCGCTTGCGGCCATGTTGCTGGCCACGCTCACCGGGCTCATCGCGAGCGTGGCCACGCGTCGCTGGTGGCGCCGTGTGCTGGTGGCTGCGGGCTTTCCGCTGTCGCTCGCATTCAGCGGACACGCGCTGTTTGCCGCCTGGGTCTGGCTGCTGCCGGCGGCGATGCTGCTGCTCGTCTATCCCTTGCACGCCTGGCGCGACGCGCCCCTGTTTCCCACGCCGCCCGGGGCGCTCGACGCTCTGCCCGCGGCGGCGCCGCTGCCCGCCGGCGCGCACATCCTGGACGCCGGCTGCGGCCTGGGCGATGGCCTGCGCGCGCTGCGCCGCGCCTACCCGCAGGCGCGCCTCCATGGTCTGGAATGGAGCTGGCCGCTGCGCTGGCTGTGCGCGCTGCGCTGCCCCTGGGCGCAGGTGCGCCGCGCCGACATCTGGGCCGCCGACTGGAACGGCTACCAGCTGGTCTACCTGTTCCAGCGCCCCGAGAGCATGAGCCGTGCGCTCATCAAGAGCGCCGAGATGGCGCCCGGCAGTTGGCTGGTGAGCCTGGAGTTCGCGCTGCCCGACGTGCCCGCGCACGCCTGTCTGCGCACGCCCGCGGGGCGCCCTCTGTGGATTTACCAGGCGCCCTGTCTTGCGGCACTGGCGGCAAGCCAAGCGGCCTGACGACAAGAGAAATTGCCAGCCTGCACGGGCGGGGATATTCGCCGCGCAAACGGTAAAAGTTGGTATCCTCGGCGCCTTGCCACGCACCACGAGAGTGCGGGAAACAACGGCGAAGGGGCCGGCTGGGCGCGGGGCGCGCCGCAAGCAAGGCCCCAAGAGAGGAGAGAGCATCATGAGGACCCCACGCCCCCTGCCGGCGGCCCGCGTCTGGGCGACGCTGTGTCTTGCCGCCTTCATGGCCGGCTGCGCCAACATGGCCAGCCACGACGAACTGGCCAGCGAAGTGCAGAGCGCCAGCCGCTCCGGCGGCATTCCGGCGGCGATCGCCCGCCTCGACGCCTCGGCTCCGTCAGAGGGCGACAAGAAGGCGCTGCTCTACAACCTCGAGCGTGGCGAGCTGCTGCGGCTGCAAAACCGCTACGCGGCCAGCACCGAGTCCTTCCTGGTGGCCGACGAGCGCGTCAAGGAATGGGAAGACACCGCCAAGACCCAGCCCGAGAAGCTCATGGGCAATGTGGGTGCGGCGCTCATCAGCGAGCGGCTCAAGACCTATGAGGGCGAAGACTATGAAAAGGTCTTCCTGACCACGCGCCTGGCGCTCAACCGCATCGCGCTGGGCGATGTTGATGGCGCGCGCGTAGACATCAAGCGCACCCATGAGCGCGAGGCGGTGATCGCCGAATTCCGCGCCAAGGAAGTGGCCGAAGCCGAAAAAGAAGCCGAAGAAAAGGGCGCCAGGAAAGGCGGCATGGAGCTCAACGGCTACCCCGTCGAGACCCTGGACGACCCGGAGGTGCTGGAGCTCAAGAACGGTTACTCCAACGCGCTGAGCCACTACCTCTCGGGCTTTCTCTACGAGGTGCTCAATGAGCCCGATCTGGCCGCGCCCGGCTACCGCCACGCGATCGAGCTCAAGCCCGGCACCGCCGTGCTCGATGAGGGCTTGCGCGGCCTGGACGAGCGCACCAGCTTCACCTGGAAGCGCCGCCAGCAGATGACCGACGTGCTCTTCATCGTCGAAGCCGGCGACGCGCCCGCGCGCAAGCCTCAGGCCTTCACGCTGCCGGTGCCCACGGGGCGCGGGCTGGTGACGGCAAGCATCTCCTACCCGGTGATCCAGCCCTCGCAGGACGCCTTGCTGGGCAAGCTCTCCATGGACCAGCACGAGCTGGCGCTCGAGCGCGTGGTGGACGTGAACGTGATGGCGCGCCGCGCGCTCAAGGACCAGATGCCCGGCATGGTGCTGCGCGGCTTCACGCGGGCGCTGGCCAAGGGCGTGATGCAGGACCAGCTGCAGAAGAACGCCGGCCTGCTGGGCGCGCTCATCGGCGCCGTGGCCTCGGTCGCGACCGAGAAGGCCGACGATCGCATGTGGCGCATGCTGCCTGGTCGCATCTATGTCGCGCGCGGCTATCTGCCGCCGGGCGCGCACCAGCTCGCGATCGACGGGCGCGCAGTCACCGGCACCGTGGACATCGGCGGTCAGTACGCGCTGGTACCCTTGCGCATCTACGGCGACCGGGTGCTGGTCGGCGAGGTCGCCAAGATCGGCCAGCTTGCCCCCGTGGCAGCCACGCCCCAGGCGCCAGACCGCCCGGTGGCCGCGAAGAACAAATAGCTTTCAATCGAGGGAGGGAGTCACCATGCGATTTCGCACCGTACTCGGCGCCGTCGTCGTGGGCGCCAGCACCATGGGCCTGCCGGCGCTGGCCCAGCATGACCCCGCCACGCCGCCCGCGGTCGCCGCGAAGATGGCGCTGCGCGGGCCGGCCCAGGGCATTGCAGTGACCGAAATGCGCCTGGTGCGGCGCAACGACGTGCTCACCGTCCAGGCCGATCTGACCAACATGGAGCAGCCCGACCGCACCGTCTTCTACCGCTTCAAGTGGCTCGACAGCGTGGGCAACCAGGTCGGCGACGGCGAGGTCTGGAAACAGATTCGCGTGCTTGGCCTGGCGCAGCAGACGGTCAAGAGCGTGGCCCCGCACGCCATGGCCGTGGATCTGCGCCTCGAGATGAACGTCGAGTCGCGCTGAGCGCGCCGCAACCGCAGGAGGGACAGAGTCCATGAATACCCCGTATCACCGAGGCGCGCGCCTCGCGCTGGCCGGCGCCACGCTGGCGCTGGCCGCTTGCCAGAGCACTTACGTGTCTTCGCCCGTGGTGCGCTTTGATCGGCAGGTCAACTATGGCGACGCCAAGGCGGTCGAGCTTGTGACCAACGAATTCGGCTCCACCGACCTGCAGATGATTGCCGAGCGGATGACCGGCAACCTGCTGGAGACCGGCATCTTCCAGGGGCGCCCCACGGTGACGATCTCGCGCGTGAAGAACAAGACCAGCGAGTACATCGACACCACCAACATCATGAACTCGATCCAGACCGCGCTGGTCAAGTCGGGCAAGGTGCGCTTTACCCGCTCGATCGCCGAAATGCAGGAGGGCGTGGACGAGCTGCAGCGCCAGAACCAGAGCGGCTTGTACAAGCAGGGCTCGACCGCCAGGCTCGGGCGCATGACCGCGGCCAAATACCAGCTCGAAGGCGAGCTGACCAGCATCGTCAAGCAGTCCGCCAGCACCAAGGACGTGTTCTACAAGTTCACGCTCAAGATGTTCGACGTGGAAGAGGGCACGATCGAATGGCAGGACGAGAAAGAAATCCGCAAGACCAGCCAGCGCTGAGGGAGCAAGCCATCATGCAACGCAGAACCACTCTGGGCCTGGCCTGTGCGCTGTGGGCCGCGGGCAGCTTCGCCGGCGCGGCCTGGGCGCAGCACGCCGGCGCGCCGGTACGCATTGCCGTGACCAACCTGGCCTATGCCCAGCAGGTGTCCGAGTACTTCATCGTCGGCACCCACCAGGGCAGCAGCCAGGTCAACGCGCGCAGCAACTACCGCGACAGCGCGAGCCACGGCCGCTTCAGCGGCTCGCATTCGTCTTCGGGCAGCGAGTCGCTGCAGGCGTCGGAGCAGCACAGCGGCACCTACGTGGCCGGGCGCTACAGCTACATCGAGCAGCGCGACCTGGCCGGCTACACCAACGACATCAAGGGCGCGCTGCTGCAGGGCAGCTTCTTCAAGCTGGTGCAGGGCA
This sequence comes from Comamonas sp. NLF-1-9, assembly GCF_019195435.1. Classification (NCBI taxonomy): domain Bacteria; kingdom Pseudomonadati; phylum Pseudomonadota; class Betaproteobacteria; order Burkholderiales; family Comamonadaceae; genus Comamonas; species Comamonas sp. NLF-1-9. The sequence goes on along the minus strand of NZ_CP078069.1, from coordinate 2,394,320 downwards.
AGGGCTTTGACGCCGGCGCGCCGCAGGCGAGCAAGGCCGAGCAGGTGCTCGGCCAGGTGCAGGGCGGCAAGATGGCCACACCGCGCGCCCAGCCCTCGGTGACCGACATCATCGCGCGCATCCGCAAGGGCGAATTCCAGGGCGCCGACTACGTGCTCTTCGGCTCGGTCAGTTCCATAGACTTCACCGACGCGCTCTCGCCGCTGCAAGGCACGACCAGTGCCACGCGGCAGTACGGCCTGCAGTTGCTCGCGGATTTTTCTCTGATCCACACCAAGACGCACGAGATCAAGGCCGCGTTCTCGGCCCAGGGCGAGGGCAACGACACCAAGATCCTCTCGATCCGCGGTGACGTGGCGCCGCCCAACCGCGCCAAGGTGATGCGCGAGACCTCGCTCTCGCTCGCCCAGGACGTCTACCAGCAGCTCATGGCGCAGCTTGGCCTGACGGCGCCCGGCATGGCCGTGCAGCGTCCGGGTGCGCCCCTGGTGTACCCGGCCGGCCAGCCCGTGCCCGCACCCCAGCCCGAGCAAGTCCTCATCCTGCGTTGAGGCTGGGGGCGCTGCGCCGCCGGCTCGCCTGCGCGCTGCTGCTGGCGGCCAGCGCTGGGGTATCTGCCGGTGCCGGCTTCACGGCCCTGGCGCTGCCGGGCGAGGGCGGCGCGCTGCTGCAGGCGCTGGAGCGCCCGGCCCGCGCCGCGCGCGAGCGCCTGCGCCTCATCGTGCTGCCCGGCTCGGGTTGCGCCGGCATGGGCGCGATCGCCGACCGCTACTTTGCCGCGCTGCTGCATGCGCGCGTCCTGGTGCTGCACAAGCGCGGCGTGCGCGCCGACGCCACGACCGCGGCGCATCAGTGCCCGCCGGACTTCGTGCAGCAGGACGCCCACCCTCAGTGGCAGGCCGACGCGCTGGCCGCCGCCCGGCACTGGCTGGCCCAGCGCCCCGGAGACGCGCCGCTGGTGCTGCTGGGCATCTCCGAAGGGGCGGAACTGCTGGCGCCGCTTGCCGCGCGACTGCAGCCCACAGCCCTGGTGCTGGTAGCGGGCAGCGGCCTGGACCCGGTCGAAGCCGGGCGGCTGCAGGCGCAGCGCCTGGGCGCCGCCGACGCCTGGGAGGCATTGGCGCGCGCCCAGGCCGGGAGCCGGCCGGACACCGAAGTCGTCGAAGGCCGCAGCCTGCGCTACTGGCGCGCGCTCTGGCACTGGCCGGTGCAAGAGCCCTTGCTTGCCGGCCCCTGGCCGCTGGTGCAGGTCTGGGGCGAGCGCGACGCGCTGGTGCCGCAAGAGGCCTACGAGCGCTTTCGCGAGCTGGCAGCAGCGCGCGCCGCACCCTACTGCGCGGTGATGCTGCCCGGCGCCGACCACGACCTGCAGTCGCCCGGACGCGACGGTTTGCAATGGCTTTGGGGCCGTCTGGAGCAGTGGGCGCGCGCGCCAGCGCAGCCCTGGTGCGCGGTGTTCAGGCAAATCCCCTGAAATGTTTGTGGATGCGAATCGTTCGCATGCGCAAAAACGTGTGCAAATGTAGCATCGCCGCAGCGGGTGCCATTGCACACGGCGCCCATCCCCGCCTTCTCTGCCGACGAGGAATTGCCCCATGAACATCGACAAATTCAAGGCCGACCACCTGGCCATCCTGAGCGGTATCCAGCACCTGCGCGACCTGACCCGGCTGGGCGTGCCCGCAGCCGACGAAATTGCCGCCGCGCTGGTCAAGTTTTCCACCACCTTGCGCCTGCACCTGGCGGCCGAGGACAAATTCCTCTACCCCTCGCTGGAAAAGTCCGGTGACCCCGACATCGTCGCGATGAGCCAGCGCTTCGAGCGCGAGATGGCCGACATTGCCCAGCGCTTCATGGCGTTTGCGCGCAACTGGAACATCGGCGCCAAGATCGCGGCCGACTACGACGGCTTTCGGCGTGCGGCCAACCTCACGCTCAAACCGGTGTGGGACCGCATGCAGCAGGAAAACCGCGAGTTCTATCCGCGCATCGAGGCGATGTGAACCCGGCGGGCGCCCGCGCGCTTCAGAGCAGGAAGATCTTGCCCGGGTTCAGGATGTTCTTCGGGTCGAGCGCGCGCTTGATCGCGCGCATCATCTCGATCGCGCCCGCGCCAGCTTCCTCGGCGAGAAAACCCATCTTGTGCACGCCCACGCCGTGCTCGCCGGTGCAGGTGCCGCCCAGGCGCAGCGCGCGGCGCACCAACTGGTGATTGAGCTGCTCGGCCAGCGCGCGCTCCTGCGGATCTTCCGGGTCGATCAGGTAGCCCATGTGGAAGTTGCCGTCGCCCACATGGCCGACCAGGAAGTAGGGGATGCCGCTGGCGTCGGCCTCGGCCACGCTGTCGAGCAGCGCGTCGGCCAGGCGCGAGATCGGCACGCAGGTGTCTGTGGTGATGCAGCGGCAACCCGGGCGGCTTTGCACCGCGGCAAAGTAGGCGTTGTGCCGCGCGGTCCAAAGCCGCGTGCGCTCCTCGGGCGTGTCGGCCCATTCGAAGTCGGCGCCGCCGTACTCGCTGGCAATCTCCTGCACGGTTTCGGCCTGCTCCTTCACGCCGGCCGGCGAGCCGTGGAATTCCATGAGCAGCAGCGGCGCTTCGCGCAGGTTCAGCTTGCTGTGGCGGTTGACGCCGCGCACGCTGTTGGCGTCGATCAGCTCCACGCGCGCGATCGGCACGCCCAGTTGTATCGTCTGGATGACGGTGCGCACCGCCGCCTCCACGCTCGGAAACGAGCAGATCGCCGCGCTCACCGCCTCGGGCAGCGGGTACAGGCGCACTGTGATCTCGGTGAAGATGCCCAGCGTCCCTTCGCTGCCCACCATCAGCCGCGTGAGGTCGTAGCCCGCGCTGCTCTTGCGCGCGTGGGTGCCGGTGCGGATCACTTCGCCGCTGGCGGTCACCACTTCCAGCGCCAGCACGTTCTCGCGCATGGTGCCGTAGCGCACCGCATTGGTGCCGCTGGCGCGCGTGGCGGTCATGCCGCCTATGCTCGCGTCCGCGCCCGGGTCTATCGGGAAGAACAGGCCGGTGTCCTTGACCGCGTCGTTCAAGGCCTTGCGCGTGATGCCCGGCTGCACCGTCACGGTGAGGTCGTCGGCATTGACCGAGAGCACGCGGTCCATGCGGCCCACGTCGATGCTGATGCCGCCTTGCACCGCCAGCACGTGGCCCTCAAGCGAAGAACCCACGCCCCAGGGGATGACCGGCACCGCATGTTCGCTGGCCAGGCGCACCGCGTCGGCCACGTCCCGGGTACTCTCGGCAAACACCACGGCCGCGGGCGGCGGCACCGTGGTGAAGGGGGATTCATCGCGCCCGTGCTGCTCGCGCACCGCCAGTGCGGTAGAGCATTGGGCGCCAAAGCGCGCGCTCAGGGCATCGATCAGCGTCTGGGGCACGGGGCGCGGGGCGATCTGCGGCAGCAAATGGGCGCTGTCCTGGGGTGCGTTCATGGGTGTCTCCGGATGCGGGAGCGACCATTCTAGGGACGCACGCGGCGGGGCGCACGGCGGGACGCACAATCGCAGGATCGAACAACAGGAGTGAAGCCATGGGCAAACGCGTAAGCGCCGTCGCCACGCGCACCGGCGACGACGGCACGACCGGACTGGGCAACAACACCCGGGTATCGAAGAACAGCGGCCGCCCGCACGCCATGGGCGACGTGGACGAGCTCAACAGCCACATCGGCCTGCTGCTGTGCGAGAGCCTACCCGAGGACGTGCGCGCCCTGCTCACCGACATCCAGGACCAGCTGTTCAACCTCGGCGGCGAGCTGTCGATTCCGGGTTTTGCGCTGCTCAAGGACGAGGCGCTCGCGCAGCTCGACGAGGCGCTTGCGCGCTACAACAAGAGCTTGCCGCGGCTGGAGGAATTCATCCTGCCCGCAGGCACGCGCGCAGCCTGCGAGGCGCATGTGGCGCGCACCGTGGCGCGCCGGGCCGAGCGCGCGGTGGTCGCGCTGCAAGAGTCGGAGGAGATGCGGCCCGCGCCGCGCCAATACCTGAACCGCCTGTCGGACCTGCTCTTCGTGCTCGCCCGCGTGCTCAACCGCATGGACGATGGCAAGGAGGTCTATTGGCAGAGCGAGAAGCTCAAGCGCTCGCAGCAGGACGGGGCTGATTAACAAATATAGCTATCGGCGCTTACAGGACAAGCGTTAGCGGCGTATTTCACCTGGGAGCCAGCACCGCCATGGTGATGCGCGAGATGCAAGTCATCTCGCCCGCGTCGTTCACCATCTCGATCTGCCAGACCTGCGTGCTGCGCCCGATGTGCACGGGGCGTGCCGTGCCCGTGACCCAGCCGCTGGTAGCAGCGCGCAAGTGGTTGGCGTTGATCTCCAGGCCGACCGCGCGGTGGCCCTCGGGGCTGGCGTAGTAGGCGCCGGACGAGCCCAGGGTTTCGGCCAGCACCACGCTCACGCCGCCGTGCAACAGGCCGAAGGGCTGGCGCGTGCGCTCGTCCACCGGCACGCGCGCGCGCAGGAAGTCGTTGCCGATCTCCAGGAATTCAATGCCCAGGTGCGAGATCGCGGTGTTGTGGTGCGAGGCGGTGATGCCTTCCAGCGAGACGGGTTTTTTCCAGATCGGCATGGTGTCGGGCAAGGTGTCAGGAAAGCGAGCAGCGAGGATGGTAGCGCAGGCGTTTGCCAGGGCGAGGCGAGCCGCCACAATACGATTGCGCTGCAGCGCAAGCGATCCTGGCTTTGCCGGGATGGAGGCAGGAATGAAGCAAGTGGGAAAGAGAATCGAACCCAGGGTCGGGCCCGCGCCCAGCGGCGATGCGCTGGCGTTGAGCATGGCGTTTGCCGAGGATCTTGCCGGGTTCACCGGCGGGCGCGTATTTTTCCCCAAGGGCGTGTTTCGATACCGATCGCACGCGCAAGCCAACGCGCACCAGGCCGCTTGCCTGGCCCTGGGCATGGCCAAGCTGGCCAGGGAGCGCGCCGGTGGCTGAATTTGCTCGTCCTGCAACGCTGCAAGACCTCAAGAAGCTGGCCCTGTCCCTTGACGCCCATGGCGTTGACTATCTGCTGATCGGTGGGTACGCGCTGGCTGCCCATGGCTACCAGCGCGCCACGACGGATATTGATCTGATGGTGGAGCAAACCGTCGATGCCGGGCGGCGGATGAAGGCCGCCCTGATGGTTTTGCCGGAACAGGCGGCGAAAGACATTGACCCCGACTGGTTCCCTGAAGGCGAAAACATCCGCGTGGGTGACGAAATCATTGTGGACATCATGCTCAACGCCAATGGGCAGACCTTTGAGTCATTGAAAAAGTACACCCAGTTGATCGATGTCGATGGCGTTTGCATCCGCACGATCAGCCTTGAAGGGCTCTTGCTGACCAAGCAAACGATGCGCGACAAGGATCAGGCGGATCGCGCGGTGATCGAACGTGCGCTGGAGGCCATTGAGGCGCAATCCGCCGCCCGACATGCCCGGCAGCCGCCCGATATGCGGGGGACGTGATCGATCTGACGCTCAGCTCTTGCGCGGCTTGAGCAGTGCGTTGAGCAAGATCGCGCCAAAGGTTGCGGTGCCTATGCCGCCGAGCGCGAAGTCGCCGAACTTGAGCGTGAACTCTCCCGTGCCCAGCACCAGCGGAATCGCGGCCACGATGAGGTTGCTCGGCTGCGAAAAATCCACCTTGTTGTCTACCCAGATCTTGGCGCCGGTGATCGCGATCAGGCCGAAGACGACGATGGACACGCCGCCCATCACCGGCAGCGGAATCGCCTGGATCAGCGCGCCGAACTTGGGGCTGAAGCCCAGTAGCAGCGCGATCAGCGCGGCGACGAGAAACACCGCGGTGGAATAGATGCGCGTGGCTGCCATCACGCCGATGTTCTCGGCATAAGTGGTCACGCCCGTGCCGCCGCCGCCGGCGCTGACCATGGTGGCCAGGCCGTCGCCGATGAAGGCGCGGCCCAGGTAAGGGTCCAGGTCCTTGCCGGTCATGGCCGTGACCGCCTTCAGGTGCCCAAGGTTTTCCGCCACCAGGATGATCACGACCGGCACGATCAAGACCATCGCCGCGCTGTTGAACACCGGCGCATGAAACTGCGGCATGCCGAGCCAGGGCGCGGCCGCGATGCCGGAGACATCAAACGGTTTGCCCAGCCCCATGCCGTTGGTCAGCAGCGCGTAGAGCACCGTGGCGATCAAGAGGCCGACGACGATCAACAGGCGCTGCACCATGCCCCGGGTGAACACCGCCACGGCGGCGACGCACAGGAAGGTGAGCGCCTGCATCCAGCTCTCGAAATTGTTGGCCGCCATGTTCTTGACCGGGATGCCCGCCAGGTTCAGGCCGATGACCGCCACCACCGTGCCGGTCACGACCGGCGGCATGAAGCGCTCTATCCACCCCGTGCCTATTGCATGCACGACGAGGCCGATCAGCACGTAGACCGCGCCGCAAGCGATGATGCCGCCCAGCGCCACGTCGATGTTGGCGTTCAGCCCCTTGCCGGCATAGCCCGTAGCGGCGATCACCACGCCGATGAAGGCGAACGACGAGCCCAGGTAGCTCGGCACCTTGCCGCCCGTGACGAGGAAGAAGATCAGCGTGCCTATGCCGCTCATGAACACCGCCAGATTCGGATCGAACCCCATGAGGATGGGCGCGAGCACCGTGGAGCCGAACATGGCAATCACGTGCTGTATGCCCATCAGGCCGGTTTCCCGCCACGGCAGGCGCTCGTCGGGGCCGACCACGCCGCCGCCCGCCAGCACCTCGGTCGGCACTGCTCTCCAGCTGAAAAACCCCATTGTTGTCTCCTTGCATGTCAGGGTCGCGCGATGGTAGAGGGTTTGGCCGGGCGATGGTGAAATATGTATCAAATTGGCCTCCAGACCTTGTCTGGAAAGCGCGGACAGCTATTGTTTTGAAGTCTGCTCAAAATCTGCCTGAATGCACACGCCCAGCGCCGCGAGGCGTTTCTTCAGCCGCAGCACCTCCTTGTCCCGCGACAGCAGCAGCGCGCGCCGTTGTACCGCCAGGTCGATGAACTTCTGGTCGTCGGCGTCGCGGCAGCGCCAGCGCACCGCAGGCGCCGTCTCGACCCGCGTGGCGTGTGCGTCGAAGCGCGCCAGCACCGCATCCGCCGTGCGCTCGCGTTGCTGCAAGTTGCTGGCCATCGCCGGGTAGTGCAGCACCCGCGCCAGCTCTTCGCGCATGGCGGCGGTCGCCAGCCAGCGCACGCCGGGTTCGCGCAGCCATGCGTGCAAGGCGGCCGCGCGCGCGTCTTCAAAAGCGAAGAGATCGAGCACGATGTGGGTATCGAGCACCAGGACGGCGGGTTTTGCGCTGGGAGCAAGCATGAAACGGTATGCTACTTCGGCGTTCTCTCGTCACGAGGTTTGACATGCAACCGTTTTCCCTTCGCCTTGCTGCCGCCTGCGCCCTGAGCGCCCTCGTCGCCGCCTGTGGCGGGGGTGACGATGCGCCGCCCGACCCCCTGGCCAGCTACCGCGCGCAGGTGCTGGACTGGCAGGCCTGCGATACCACCATTCTGGGCACCGACATGCCGGCCGGCGCCGCGCTCATGTGGCAAGAGCTGGGTGATCGCCTGCAATGCGCCTGGATGCGCGCGCCCATGGACTGGGGCGCACCGCAAAAGGGCGATGTCTCCGTGGCGCTGCTGCGCGTGCGCAGCGCCGATGCGGCGCAGCGTCGCGGTTCGCTGCTGTTCAACCCCGGCGGCCCCGGCGGCGATGGTCTGAACATGCCCTTCGTGCTGCGCGGTGCGTTTGCGCAAAGCAATCCGGACAGCCCCCTGGGCGCGCGGCAACTGCGTCTGCTCGATACCTACGACATGGTCGGCTTTTCGCCGCGCGGCGTGGGCGCCAGCACCCGGCTGCAATGCGCCAGCAATGAATTTTCGCGCAGCCACAGCACGGCCTATGCCGATCTGAGCGATGCCACCCTGGCCGACAACCGCTACAACGATGAACTGCTGGCGCGTGCCTGCGCGCGCAACCCGCTCACGCCCTACATCAACACCGACGCCACGGCGCGCGACATGGATTTGATGCGCCATCTGCTGGGCGACGACAAGCTCAACTTCATCGGCTATTCCTACGGCACCTGGCTGGGCGCCTGGTACGCCAGCCTCTACCCCGAGCGCGTGGGACGCATGGTGCTGGACAGTTCGATGGACTTTGGCAGCCCGATGGAAGAGTCCAACGACGCCACCGTGATCGCGGTCGATCGCGTGTACAAGCAGGTCTTGCTGCCCTATGCGGCGCGCCATGACGATGTCTTCAGGCTGGGCGCCGATCCCCAGGCCATGGTCGCCACGTGGATGCAATGGCCCCCGCGCTTGCAGGGCGTGGTCACGGAAAAGTTGACGAAACTGGCCTACTCCAGCAGGTTTGCGGACGCCTCTTTGCATGCCTTTGCCGCAGCGCAAGGCATGGCCGAGGTATTGGCTGCGGCCGCACCCGACGCCAGTGCCGAGACGCTGAAACAGGCGGTGCGGGCCCATCACTACACCCCTGAGCATCCTGAAGTGCGCATGCTGGCGCTGGACATGTTCGAAACCTATGCCAAGACGTGGCTCGATCCCGAGGTGGAGAGTTTCAGTGAAACCGACATCTACTGGGCGGTGACGTGCAACGACGACGTCAGCATCGGCGACCGCGCCGCATGGGACAGGCAAACCTGGGCTGTGGCCCGGCAATTCCCCCTGTCCTTCGGCGTGCGCATGTCCAACCCCTGCCTGAGCTGGGGCGGCCCCAGCGTGCGCAAACCGCCGATCGCCGCCATGCGGGGCGCGAACGTGCTGATGGTGCAGTCGCAATACGACATCGCCACACCTGCCGACGGGGCTACCCCGTCCTTTGGGGCGGACCAGTTCTTTGCCAAGCTGCCGGCGGCGCAGCGCGTGTACGTGCCCGGCGAATACACCCACGGCCTGTACCCCTACAAGGACCAGTGCCTCGATGGCGCGGTCACGGGCTATCTGCTGGGTGAACCCTTGATGCAGCGGGAGCTGCAATGCCAGGCCCACCCGCTGCCCGAGGACGAAAAGAGCGTGCAGGGGTCGCAGAAATCCGGCGCTGCCCCGGCTTCCAACTACCTCGATGCACAAAAGGCCGATGCCTGGCTGGACTTCTACAAGGACCGCATCCAGTCGGCGCGCCCGCGCAGCTGACCGGCCTGCGCCAGTGCCTTTCCGGGCGCCGAGAACACCCCATGCATGCCAGCCCCCGCCGCCTTGCCACGCCATGACCGACTTCGCCGATCGCCGCCTGCCCGAAGAACCCGACGTGCTCGCGCCCGACGGCTCCGAGGTGCGCATCCTGCTCGCCTTCGAAGGGCAAGGATCGATGGCGCACTTTCGTCTGCCCGCGGGCGCGGTGGCCAAGGCGGTGGTGCACCGCAGCGTGCAAGAGCTGTGGTACGTGCTTGAAGGGCGCGGGCAGATGTGGCGCAGCCAGGCCGGGCGCGAAGAAGTGCTGCAACTGCAACCCGGCCTGTGCCTGTCGATTCCCGTGGGCACGCGCTTTCAGTTTCGCGCCGCGCCTGATGCACCCCTGAGCGCCGTCGCCGTCACCCTGCCGCCGTGGCCGGGGGCGGACGAGGCGCAGTTCGTGCAGGGGCCGTGGCAGGCCAGTGTGTAGCCGCTGCTGCCATTGCAAACTGGCTCAGCGTACCGGCACGTTGAAGTAGCGCTCTGGCCAAGGCTCGTTCACCAGCGTGTAGTGCCACCACTCCTCGGGCAGGTTGCGCCAGCCGTGCTGCTGCATCAGCGCGCGCAGCCACAGGCGGTTGTGGCGCACCGGCGCGCTCAGGCCCGCGTATTCGGTGTGCGATTGCTCGTCGAACAAATCAAAGGGCGAGCCCATGTCGACCTCGTGCCCCGCTGCGAGCGGCCCCTGCAGCATGCGGGCGGCGCGCGCTGCGTCGTGCACGATGAGGGTCAAGTCGGCGGTGCTCGCGCGGCTGTGGCCGGATTTTTCGGCGATGTAGCCGCGCGCAAACAATTCCGACTTGGGCACGCGCGGGTAGTACTCGGCCTTGGTGCGCTGGTCCGCCAAATCTGCGCCCCAGCGCACGAAATCATCGACGGCCTGCTGCGGGCGGTAGCAGTCGAACACCTTCAGACCCAGGCCGTGCGGCGCCAAGTCTTGCTGCACCCGGGCGAGCGCCTGCGCGGCCGCTTGGCTGAGCCAGCATTGCGGCGCCTCGTAGCCGGCGATGGGGCGGCCGACGAAGTTGTGCGGGCCGAAGTAGCGCATGTCCTGCACCACGGTGGGCGCCAAGGGGGCCAGCGCGACGAGATTGCCGGCCGATGCGGCATCTGCCGATGAGGTGACCGAAGGCGCCGCGCAGGCGCCGAGCAGACCGGCCAGCAGGGCAGCGGCGATGGAGGAACGAAAGAGGTGAGGCATCAGTGAACTCGATCCGATGAAATCCGAATGTGCGGGAGCGGCTTGAGTCGCGAACAGCCTTCGCGGCTGAAGCCGCTCCTACGGCCCGCGCAAACTTCCAAGAGATTGGGCGCCTCCACGCCTTCACGGCGCCGTGTCCTCGCTACCTGTCGGACGCTGCCCGCGCGCGCTGCCCGCCACCATGTCAAAGCGCAGCAGGCGGCATTCGATGGGCCCGTTGAACAGCGGCACGCGGCGCGTGGCTTTCAGGCGCATCGCGCCGGGCAGTTCGCGGTCGGGCGTGAGCAGCCAGGCCTGCCAGCCGGCGTAGTGGCGCTTCCAGTGGCTGGCGAGCTGGCGAAAGAAGTCCTCGCCGTCGCCGCCCGGCGTCTGTGCGGTTTCGCGGCCCGGGCGCGGGGCCAGGCTGCGCTCGCGGCTGTTCACGCCGGCGGCGCCGGCGGCGGCGATGCGCTCGCCGTAGGGCGGGTTGAGCAGCATCACGCCGGGCTCTTCGCAGGGCGGCATGCGCTCGAGCGCATCCCCGCCGCGCAGCTGCACGGCGGCCGCGACGCCCGCGCGCTCGGCATTGCGCCGCGCAAAGTCCACCATGCGGTGCGATATGTCACTGCCAAAAACGGGCGCAGCGTTTGTCCGTACTGCGCTGGCAGCTTCTTCTTTGATAGCTTTCCAGCTTGCGCTCTGGTGCGTGAGCAACTGCTCGAAGGCAAAGCGGCGCCTGAGCCCCGGCGCGATGCGGCAGGCAATTTGCGCGGCCTCGATCACGATGGTGCCGCTGCCGCAGCAGGGGTCGTACAGCGGCAGGCCGGACTCGGGCGTCCAGCCGCAGGCGGCGATCATGGCGGCGGCGAGCGTTTCCTTCAGCGGCGCGTCGCCCTTGTCCTCGCGCCAGCCGCGCTTGAACAGCGGCTCGCCCGAGGTGTCGATGGAGACGCTGGCGTGGGTTTCGCTCAGGTGCAGGTGGATGCGCACCTGCGGGCGCTGGGTGTCCACGCTGGGGCGGCTGCCGCTGAGCTGGCGAAAGCGGTCGGCGACCGCGTCCTTCACGCGCAACGCGGCAAAGTTCAGGCTCTTGAGCGGGCTGCGCTGCGCCGTCACGTCCACGCGAAAAGTCTGGCTCGGCTGGAACCACTCCTGCCAGCGCACGCCGGCGGCCAGCTGGTAGACATCGTCCTCGCTGCGGTAGGGCGCGTGGGCCAGCTGCACCAGCACGCGCTGCGCGAGGCGGCTGTGCAGGTTCAGGCGCAGTACCGCCGGCCAGGGTGCGCTGAGCTGCACGCCGGCGCGCTGCGCCTGCACCCGGGCGGCGCCGGTGATGGCCTGCACCTCGCTGGCAAGAAAACCCTCGACGCCGGCGGCGCAGGGCAGAAAAAGCGTATGGCTGGTGGACATGGTGACCCGTGTTCAATGCCCGCTCAGACCTGGCGGCGCAGGCTGGCGGGCGCAATCTTGAGCTGTTCGCGGTATTTGGCCACGGTGCGCCGCGCGCAGGCGATGCCTTGCTCCTTGAGCATGTCGGCCAGTTGCCCGTCGGACAGCGGCCGCGCCGGGTCTTCGGCGGCGATGAACTGGCGCAGCAGCGCGCGCACCGCGGTGCTGGAGGTGCTGCCGCCGGTGTCGGTGCCCAGGCCCGAGCCGAAGAAGTACTTCAGTTCGTAGGTGCCCTGGGGCGTGGCCATGTATTTGGCGCTGGTCACGCGCGAGATGGTCGATTCGTGCAGGCCCAGCTCCTCGGCAATCTCGCGCATCACCAGCGGACGCATGGCGAGCTCGCCATGCAGGAAGAAGGGCTGCTGCTTGTCCACGATGGCGCGCGCGGTGCGCAAGATGGTGTCAAAGCGCTGCTCGACGTTCCTGATGAACCAGCGCGCCTCCTGCAGGCGGCTTTGCAGCGCGGCGTGGCCTTCGTCCTTGCGGTGCTGGCGCAGCGCCTGGGCGTAGGCGTCGTGCACGCGCAGCTGCGGCACCACTTCGGGGTTGAGCTGCACGTCCAGGCGCACCTGCCCGCCCTCCAGGCGGCGGCGCACGAGCACGTCGGGCGTGACGAGGTTGTGCTGCACCTGGGCAAAGCGCCGCCCCGGGCGCGGTTCCAGCCGGGCGATCAGCGCCATGGCGGCGCGCGTGTCCTCCTCGCTCGCGCCGCAGGCCTGCGACAGGCGCCGCACGTCGCGCCGCGCGAGCCACTCAAGCGGCTGCTCGCAGATGCACATGGCCGCATCCAGCACCGCCCGCGGGCAGGCGCCCGCGTCGCGCAGCGCCGCCAGTTGCAGTTGCAGGCATTCGGCCAGGCTGCGCGCGCCGACACCGGCGGGCTCCAGGCTTTGCAGCAGCTTGAGCGCCAGCGCAAAGTGCTCGCTCATCTCCAGCAGGTATTCGGTGTTCTCGGGGCCGACCAGGGTTTCGACCAGCGATTCGATGGCGTCTTCGAGGTAGCCGTCGTCGTTGAGCGAATCGATCAGCCAGGACAGCGCCGCGCGTTCGGCGCGGGTGAGGCGCAGCAGCAGCGCCTGGCGGTGCAGGTGCTCGGCCAGGGTTTCGTGCGCGCTCTCGTGCTCGCTCGCCTCGCTCTCATCGTCCTCGCGCCGGGCGGCGCGGCCCGGGGCCTCGCTGCTCCAGGGGCTGTCGGCGCCGCTGGGGTCGAGCTCGCGGTCGCCTTCCCAGTCGCTCCGGGTTTCGGCACTGTTTTGGCTTCCAGCGCTTTCCGGGTCTGCGTCAAATGCTTCTGAAATAGGAGCAATCTCGCTGCGCTCGGGGCGCCGCTCCGGCGCGGGCGCGCCGGCTGCGGGGGGCTCCTCGCCCGCGCGCTCGAGGAAGGGGTTGTCGATGAGCATGGCCTCCACCTCCTGCGCCAGCTCCAGCGTGGACAGTTGCAGCAGGCGAATGGACTGCTGCAGTTGCGGCGTCAGCGCAAGGTGTTGCGAGACGCCCAGCGACAGGCCGACCTTCATCGCGCTACATCCGGAAGTGCTCGCCCAGATAGACGCGGCGCACCTCGGCGTTGTCCACGATCTCCGAGGGCGCGCCGCGCGCGAGCACCCGGCCTTCGCTGATGATGTAGGCGTGGTCGCAGATGCCCAGGGTCTCGCGCACGTTGTGGTCGGTGATGAGCACGCCGATGCCGCGCTCCTTGAGGAAGCCGATGATGCGCTGGATCTCGATCACCGCGATCGGGTCGATCCCGGCAAAGGGCTCGTCGAGCAGGATGAAGCGCGGCTGCGTGGCCAGCGCCCGCGCGATCTCCACGCGCCGGCGCTCGCCGCCCGAGAGCGCCAGCGCGCGCGTCTCGCGCAGGTGCTCCACATGCAGGTCTTGCAGCAGCGCGCTCAGGCGCTCTTCGATCAGCGCGCGCGCGAGCGGGCGGCCGTCCTCGCCGCGCTGCAGCTCGAGCACCGCGCGCACGTTCTCCTGCACGTTGAGCTTGCGAAAGATCGAGGCTTCCTGGGGCAGATAGGACAGGCCCAGGTGCGCGCGCCGGTGGATGGGCATGCGCGTGACGTCGTGGCCGTCGATCGCGATGCTGCCGCCGTCGCAGCGCACCAGGCCGACGATCATGTAAAACGACGTGGTCTTGCCCGCGCCATTGGGCCCGAGCAGGCCGACGACCTCGCCGCGCGGCACGTTGAGCGAGACGTCGTGCACCACGGTGCGCCCGCCGTAGCTCTTCTTCAGGTGCTGAACCTGCAGCAGGCTTGCGGCCTCGGCGCCGGCAGGCGCCGGCGCACCGGGCATTGCGCTGGCCATGGCGCTCACTGCGGCGGCGCGTCCAGCGCGCGGCTCGGGCGCAGCTCGGGCGCTTCCTGGGCGCCTTGCGGCGCACCAGCAGCCGGTGCTTCCTTGGGCGCGAGCGTGGCGCGCACGCGCGTGTCGCTCTTGTCGCCGGCGCGCCGTGGCGCGCCATCGACGCTGAACACGTCGGTGGCGTTGTTGTAGGTGATGATGGCGCCGCTCACCTCGTCGCTCAGCGCGCCCGCGCGCAGCCGGCGCAGCTCGGCGCGGCGGGTGAGCTTGACCACTTCGGTGCGTCCGTTCCAGTCGATGCGCTCGGCCTCGCCTTCGATGATCTCGACCGGCGCGCCCTTGGGCGTGTCGCGCTGCTGGCGGAAATAGGCGCGCTTGCCCGGCGCGGCGGTGACCACGCCGCTCTGGTTGCCCGCGTCGTCCTGCGTTACCTGCACCTCGGCGCCGCGCAGCACGATGCTTCCCTTGGTGATGACGACATTGCCGCTGAAGACGCTGGTCTGTTTGGCCTCATCGTGCACCAGGCTGTCGGCCTCGATGTGCATGGGCTGGTCGCGGTCGGCGCGCTCGGCCCGCGCGCCCGCGGCCAGTGCAAGCAGCAGCAGGACGGCGGGCAGCAGGGCGGTGCGGTGTTTCATGGCGCGGGCAAGGCACGGTTCTTGCAAATGATTGTAGCGACCGCCCCTGGCGCGCCCGCCCCCGGGCCGCGCAATGAAAAAGGCGCGTGCAGCACGCGCCTGTGTCTGGGCGGGGGCTCGGGCGGCGCTCAGGCCTTGCGCTGCTGCTGCACCAGGTAGTCCACTACCTGCAGCACCGTGCCCATGCTGCCGGTGAGCGTGCCGTCGGTGTAGTAGCGCCCGGCCACGCCCATGGAGGGCACGCCCTCAACCTTGTAGGCCGCCTGCAGCTCGGTCGCCTTGCGCACCTGGTTGGCGACGGTGAAGGAGGTGTACATCTGCTTGAACTTGGCCGCGTCCACGCCCTGCTTGGCGATCCAGTCGAAGATCAGCTCGTCCTTGTTCAGCGGCAGGCGCTCCACGTGCACCGCGCGGAACACCCGGGCGTGCAGCTCGTCGAGCTTGTCCATGCCCTCGAGCGCGTAGTAGAGCTTTTGCTGCGGCACGAAGCTGGAGTTGAAGGCCACCGGCGCGCGGCGAAAGAACACGTCTTGCGCCAGCTTGTTCTTCCAGGCCGACAACGAAGGCTCGAAGGCATTGCAGTGCGGGCAGCTGTACCAGAAGAACTCGACCACCTCGATCTGGCCCTTGGGCGCTTCGGTGAGCGCGGGCTTTTTCAGCTCGAGGTACTCGATGCCTTCCTCGAACTTGCCGTCCTTGGCGTGGGCGGGCAGGGTCAGGCCGGCCGAGAGGGTCAGGCCGGCGCTGGCGGCCAGGGAAAAATCGCGACGGTTCATGCGCTGGGGCTCCGAAATGGCTTGCAGGCTCGCTCTGATGCGCCAAGGCCTGCAAAGGTTCAACATGGGCTCAACGGCTGGCGCTCACGCGCACCAGGATGGAGGTGATGCCGGCGCCGTCGAGCTTGCCCTTGAGCTGCTCGGCGTCGTCGCGCCGGGCAAACGGGCCTATGCGCACGCGATAGACCGCGCGGCCATTTTGCTGGCCTTCGCTCACGCGCGCTTCCCAGCCCAGCATCGCCAGTTGCGCGCGCTGGGCGTCGGCCTCGTCGGGCGCGCGAAAGGCGCCGGCCTGGATGTAGTAGTTGCCGGTGGCAGCAGCGGGGGCGGCCGGGGCAGCCGCGGCGCTGGCGGGCGCGGCCGCGGTTGCCATGGACTCGGGCGCGCTGCCCTGGGCCCTGGCGCGCGCCAGGTCGCCCAGCGGGTCGTCGCTGGCCGCGGGCACGGTGGTTTCGTGGCCGGCGGGCGCGGGTGCGGGGCTTGGCGCCGCTGCCGGCTTGCTGCCGGCATTGGTCACCAGGCCCGCATTGGGGTTCCAGTCCTTGTTGCGCTCGGCCTCCTTGGCGTCCTGGTCCGCCAGGCGCGAGCCGCTGCTCAGAAAGGGCACGGGCACCTTGCTCACGTAGGCGGCCACCACGAAGGCGATGCCAAGCCCTACCACCACGCCCAGGACCAGGCCTGCAAACGTCCCGCCCCGCTGTCCGCTTCGTCCTGCCTTGCCCATGGTGTTCACATTCTTTGTGGTGCCGAGACGCCCAGCAGCGCCAAGCCGTTTTGCAGTACCTGGCCGGTGGCAGCCACCAATGCCAGACGGGCGAGCCTGAGGGCCTCGTCGTCGACGAGGATGCGCTCGGCGTCGTAATAGCTATGGTAGCTGGCCGCCAGGTCGCGCAGGTAAAAGCTCACGTCGTGCGGCGCATGGCCCGCGGCGGCGGCGCTGAGCATGTCGGGGTATTTGGCCAGCTCGCGCATCAGCGACTGTGCCGCTTCACTGGTGAGCGGCGCAAGATCGGCCTGCGCGAGCGCCGCGGTGTCCCAGTCCTCGCGCCAGCCGCGCAGCACCGAGCAGATGCGCGCGTGGGCGTACTGCACGTAGTACACCGGGTTGTCGTTGTTTTGCGCGATCGCCAGATCCACGTCGAAGGTGTATTCGGTATCGGGCTTGCGACTGAGCAAAAAGAAGCGCACCGCGTCCTTGCTGGTCCACTCGATCAGGTCGCGCAGCGTCACGTAGGAGCCCGCGCGCTTGCTGATCTTGACCTCTTCGCCGCCCTTGACCACGCGCACCATGGTGTGCAGCACGTAGTCGGGGTAGCCCCGGGGAATGCCCAGATCCACCGCCTGCAGCCCGGCGCGCACGCGCGCGATGGTGCCGTGGTGGTCCATGCCCTGGATGTTTACCGCGCGCCCGTAGCCGCGGCGCCATTTCTGGATGTGGTAGGCGACGTCGGGCACGAAGTAGGTGTAGTGGCCATCGCTCTTGCGCATGACCCGGTCCTTGTCGTCGCCGTAGTCGGTGCTCCTGAGCCAGAGCGCGCCGTCCTGCTCGTAGGTCTTGCCCTGGGCGATCAGGCGCTGCACCGTGTCTTCGACGTGACCGTCGGCGTAGAGGCTCGATTCGAGGTAGTACTCGTCGAAGCGCAGCTTGAAGGCCTGCAAGTCCTTGTCCTGCTCGTTCCTCAGATAGGCCACGGCGAACTGGCGCACCTTGTCGTAGTCGTCGATGTCGCCATTGGCGGTGAATGCGCGGTCGTCCGCCTGGACCGTGGCCTTGGCCAGAAAGGCGTTGGCGATGTCCTGCACGTAGTCGCCGTTGTAGGCCGGCTCGGGCCAGCCGGCATCGCCCGGCTTGAGGCCGCGCGCGCGCGCCTGGGTGCTCCGGGTCAGGGTGTCGATCTGCACGCCGGCGTCGTTGTAATAAAACTCGCGGTGCACCTGCCAGCCCTGGGTGGCGTAGAGATTGCAGATCGCGTCGCCCAGCGCCGCCTGGCGCCCGTGGCCTACGTGCAGTGGCCCGGTGGGGTTGGCCGAGACGAATTCGACCAGAATTTTTTCTCCCCGCTCAGGCTGCCAGCCAAAGCGCGCGCGCTGCGCGAGGATTTCGCGCACCACCTGCTGCCTGGCCTCGGGCTTGAGGCGGATGTTCAGAAAGCCCGGGCCGGCCAGATCGATCGCCTCGGCCCATTGCTGGAAAGCGGGGGTGGCGAGCAAGGCGGTTTGCAATTGTTCACCCAGCTGGCGCGGAGCGGTCTTGAGCGCCTTGGCCAGTTGCATCGCGGCGGTGCAGGCCCAGTCGCCGTGCGCCGCAAGCTTGGGGCTTTCAAAGGCGGCGCGCGCGCCCGCGCCGGGCGAGAGCTTGTCGAGTTCGGCGGCCAGCGCCGCGAGCAATTCTTGTTTGACGCTGAGCATAGGGCTAGGGATTTTACGGGGCGCCCGGGGCTTGCGCGCCCTTGCTGCGGCGCTATGCTGCGCCCACCCCGGCGCCGTGTCGGCGGCGGGGAAGCACAAACATCGATTGGGAGACTTGCATGAAAAAATGGCTTGCCCTGCTGGCTGCCGCCGGCTGCGCCCTGTCTTTTGCCGTCCAGGCGGCCGACGCCCCGGCCAAGAAGGCGCCCACGGCGCAGCAGCAGAAGATGACCACCTGCAATGCCGAGGCCAAGACCAAGGCGCTCAAGGGCGATGAGCGCAAGGCCTTCATGAAGGAA
The DNA here is from genome assembly GCF_019195435.1 of Comamonas sp. NLF-1-9. NCBI lineage: Bacteria > Pseudomonadati > Pseudomonadota > Betaproteobacteria > Burkholderiales > Comamonadaceae > Comamonas > Comamonas sp. NLF-1-9. The sequence continues at coordinate 2,376,057 of NZ_CP078069.1, read as the reverse complement.
TGCCTGAGCAAGAAAAAGGAAGCGCCCGCGGCCGCCGCCAACCAGCAGGACAAGATGAAAAGCTGCAACGCCGAGGCCAAGACCAAGGCGCTCAAGGGCGACGAGCGCAAGGCCTTCATGAAGGGCTGCCTGGCCAAGGCCGCCTGAAGCGCCCGTCGGCGCAAGACCAGACGGCCCCGGGCGGGCGCGCCACGGGGCCGCTCTTTGCTGGCCTGTCGTTTCAGCGCGTGCCCACGCCGCGCGCCAGCAGTACCGCCAGCACCACGACCACGATCATCAGGTGCGCGGACCACATCACCAGCACGCGCGCGCGCTTGAGTTCGGCCGCATCGGGCAGCTGTCCGCCTTGAGCGATGCGCGCCTGCCAGGCAAGGTAGTGCCGGCGCGCCAGGTAGAGCAGCACCGTCATGGCGACGAGCAGCGCGATCTTGCCGTGCAGCAGGTGCTGCGCCCAGTACCAGGCCGAGCCCTTGATGCCCCAGAAGGTGCGCGCCCAGCCGGTAGCCAGCACGATGGCGGCCGAGAGCAGGCTGAGCGCATTCATGCGCACCAGGCGATCGACGACCTTGGGGTTGACCCAGTCGGCGCGGCACAGCGCGGTTTCAGTGGTCATGAAGGTGGCCAGCATGATGAAGGCCATGATGTGGGCAAAGGCCAGCACGCTTTCGAGTATCACGGGGCAATGTCCTTGTACACGGAAAAGCCCGGAGTATTGCCCGAGACCCAAGGCGACGCTGAACGAGCCCGCCAGATGGCGCGCGCCCGGCATGGGGATGGGCTGCAAGGCGCAAGCCGCAGCAATGGCAGAGGCTGTTGCGAGGATTTGCAAGGCCGCAGAACCGGCGCAGGCTGCGATGCGCGACGCGTGAGGGATTTGGTCAGCCTCGCCCTATGCCCCGCCCGACCAGAAGGTCGGGCGGGCGTAGTGTTCGCGCAGCAGCTCCATCCACAGGCGCACGCGCAGCGGCAGGTGCTTGCGCTGGGGCAGCAGCAGGAAGATGCCATTGGGCGGGGCGGCAAACTCTTGCAGCACCGGCACCAGCCGGCCGGCGGCGATTTCCGCCTCTACCTCCCAGGTGGAGCGCCAGGCGATGCCCCAGCCGGCCATGCACCAGTCGTGCAGCACCTGGCCGTCCGAGCAATCGAGCGGCCCGCCGGGCTTGATGTGCACTACCTCGCTGGCGCCGCCCGCCTGGGGCAGGCGAAAGGCCCAGCCGCGGGTCTGCGAGGCGTCGCTGGACAGCGCCAGGCAGTCGTGCTGCGCCAGCTCCGAGGGGTGGCGCGGCGTACCCCGGCGCGCCAGGTACTCGGGCGTGGCCACGCACAGGCGCCGGTTGTCGGCCAGGCGCACGCTGACCAGGGACGAATCGGGCAGGTCGCCCACGCGCACCGCGCAGTCGTAGCCTTCGCCCGCCAGGTCGACCACGCGGTCCGAGAGGTTGAGCGAGATCGTCACCTCCGGATGCTGGCCGCGAAACAGCGGCACCAGCGGCGCGACATGGCGCCGCCCGAAGCCCGCCGGCGCGGTGATGCGCAGGTGGCCCGTGGCCTTGACGCCGCCGGCCGAAACGCTGGCCTCTGCCTGGGCCACGTCGGCCAGCAGGCGCTGGCAGTCTTCCAGAAAGGCGCTGCCTTCGTGCGTGAGCGTGATGCGCCGTGTGGTGCGCACCAGGAGCTTGACGCCCAGATGTTCCTCCAGCGCGTCCAGGCGCCGCCCCATGATGGCCGGCGCCACGCCCTCGGCGCGCGCGGCCGCGGTCAGGCTGCCGCGCGTGGCGATGGAGACGAAGGAGGCATAGGCCTTGAACTTGTCCATGAAAAACGTCTGTAGCGCCCGTACTTGCTGCGCTGTCAGCTATCAATTCAGTCAGGGTGCGCAGTCTTTGGGACTGGATTGTCTAGAGTTTTGCTAAAAAGTCACTAGTTATAGGATATTTACTGAATTTATTCACACAAATATTTCTAATACAGTGCATGCAAGCCTTGCCAGCCAAGGCAATGCATTCCGTATCGCGTCTTTCAGGGGGTGAAACATGACCGCACGCACTCGCATCCACGGCCTGCAGGTGGCCGACGAGCTCCATCAGTTCATCAACGCCGAGGTGCTGCCCGGCACCGGCGTCACGCAAGAGGCCTTCTGGGCCGGCTTTGACGCGCTGGTGGCCGATCTTGCGCCCAAGAACGCCGCGCTGCTGGCCGAGCGCGAGCGCCTGCAATCCGAGCTCGACACCTGGCACAAGGCCAACCCCGGTCCGATCCGCGACATGGCGGCCTACCGCAAGTTTCTGGAGACCATAGGCTATCTGGTGGCGCCGCCCGAGGGCGTGCAGGCCACGACCGAGCACGTCGATGCCGAGCTGGCGATCCAGGCGGGGCCGCAGCTCGTGGTGCCCATCCTCAACGCCCGCTATGCGCTGAACGCCGCCAATGCGCGCTGGGGCAGCCTGTACGACGCGCTCTACGGCACCGACGTGATCGCCGAAGACGGCGGCGCCGACAAGGGCAAGGGCTACAACCCGGTGCGCGGCGCCAGGGTGATCGCCTATGCGCGCGACTTTCTCGACCAGGCCGCGCCGCTGGCAAACGGTTCGCACAAGGACGCGAGCGGCTATGCGGTCGAAGGCGGCAAGCTGGTGGTGCGCTTGGCAAGCGGCAGCACCGGGCTGAAGAACCCGGCGCAGTTCGTCGGCTACCAGGGCGAGGCGGCGCAGCCGTCTGCGGTGCTGCTGGTGAACAACGGCATCCATGTGGACATCCGCATCGACCGCGCCACGCCCATAGGCAAGGACGACGCGGCCGGCGTGGCCGACGTGGTGGTGGAGGCCGCGCTCTCGACCATTCTCGACCTGGAAGACTCGATCGCCGCGGTGGACGCCGAAGACAAGGTGCTTGGCTATCGCAACTGGCTGGGCATTCTGCGCGGCTCGCTCACCGAGACCTTCGACAAGGGCGGCAAGAGCATCACCCGCGGCCTGAACCCGGACCGCTGCTACACCGGCGCGGACGGCAAGCAGGTGGTGCTGCCCGGGCGCTCGCTGCTGTTCGTGCGCAACGTCGGGCATTTGATGACCAACCCGGCCATCCTCTGGGGCGACGAGGGCCGCGAGATCCCCGAGGGCATTCTCGACGCCATGGTCACGACGACGATCGCGCTGCACGACCTCAAGGGCCTGGCGGGCGACAACGGCATCCGCAACTCGCGCACCGGCAGCGTCTACATCGTCAAGCCCAAGATGCACGGCCCGGCCGAAGTGGCCTTCGCGAGCGAAGTGTTTGCGCGCGTGGAAAAGGTGCTCGGCCTGCCCGAGAACACGGTCAAGCTCGGCATCATGGACGAGGAGCGGCGCACCAGCGTCAACCTCAAGGCCTGCATCGCCGCCGCGCCCAGCCGCATCGCCTTCATCAACACCGGCTTTCTGGACCGCACCGGCGACGAGATGCACACCTCCATGCACGCCGGCCCCATGATCCGCAAGGGCGACATGAAGACCAGCGCCTGGATTCAGGCCTACGAGAAGAACAACGTGCTCGTCGGCCTCTCCATGGGCCTGCGCGGGAAGGCCCAGATCGGCAAGGGCATGTGGGCCATGCCCGACCTGATGAAGGCCATGATCGAGCAAAAGATCGCTCACCCCAAGGCCGGTGCCAACACCGCCTGGGTGCCCAGCCCGACGGCGGCCACGCTGCATGCGCTGCACTACCACCAGGTGGATGTCGCCGCCATCCAGCGCGAGCTCGAGAAGACCTCGCTTGAGGCCGAGCGCGACAACCTGCTCACCGGCCTGCTCACCGTGCCGGTCACGGCCAACCCCAACTGGAGCGACGAGGAAAAGCAGCAGGAGCTGGACAACAACATCCAGGGCATCCTCGGCTACGTGGTGCGCTGGGTGGACCAGGGCGTGGGCTGCTCCAAGGTGCCCGACATCAACGACGTCGGCCTGATGGAAGACCGCGCCACGCTGCGCATCTCCAGCCAGCACGTGGCCAACTGGCTGCTGCACGGCGTGGTGAGCGAAGGCCAGGTGCGCGCCACTTTCGCCCGCATGTCGGCCAAGGTGGACCAGCAAAACGCCGGCGACCCGCTCTACCAGAAGATGCACGACCGCTACGACGAGTCCATCGCCTTCCAGGCGGCCTGCGACCTGGTGTTCAAGGGCTTGACCCAGCCCAGTGGCTACACCGAGCCACTCTTGCACGCGGCGCGCCAGAAGGTCAAGGCGGGCGCAGGCAAGTAAGCGTCAATAAACATAGCTGCTGGCGCAGATCCCGTCTGCGTTTGCTGCATATTTGGTCACGAAGAACGCTGGCGCAGCCGGCGCGCCGCACTCACCAGGGCGAGCACCAGCGCGCCCACCAGCGCGCCGACCAGCATGTCCAGCGCGCCCGTTGCCAGCAGCCGCCACAGCCCGCCGAGCGGCAGCGCGGCCAGCGACCCGCTGGCCTGTTCTATGCCCTGGCTCAGCGGCGCGATGCCATGCACGACCAGGCTGCCGCCCACAAGAAACATGGCCAGCATGCCAAGCCAGGTCAGCAGGCGCAGCAGGCGCGGCGCCAGCGCCAGCAGCGCAGCGCCCAGGGCTTGCGCCGCGCGCCAGGGCTTGCGCCGCAGCCACAGGCCCAGGTCGTCGGTCTTGACGATCGCGCCCACGGCGCCATAGACGCCGACGGTCATCAGCAGCGCGATCGCCACCAGCACCGCCAGCTGCTCGCTGAGCGGCGCGCTGGCCACGGTGCCCAGCGCAATGATGATGATCTCGCTCGACAGGATGAAGTCGGTGCGCACCGCGCCGCGTATGCGCCGGCGCTCGAAGGCTGCGGGGTCGGCCGGCGTCTCGGCCTGCGCAGGCTGCGCCTTGCCCTCGCCGGCGTGCGGCGGCGCCGGATGCAGCCATTTTTCGGCCAGCTTTTCCATGCCTTCGAAGCACAGGAAACTGCCGCCGGCCATGAGCAGCGGCGTGATCAGCCAGGGCAGCCAGGCGCTGATCAGCAGCGCCGCCGGCACCAGGATGGCCTTGTTGAGCAGCGAGCCCTTGGCCACCGCCCAGACCACCGGTAGCTCGCGCTCGGCGCGCACGCCGTTGACCTGCTCGGCGCTGAGCGCCAGGTCGTCGCCGAGCACGCCGGTCGTCTTCTGCGCCGCCGCCTTGGTGAGCACCGCCACGTCGTCGGCCATGACCGCGCTCTTGCGTGCGGCCAACTGCGCCATCGCGCCGATGTCGTCGAGCAGCGTCGCGATGTCGTCGAGCAGTGCGAACAGACTGGCGCCGGCCATGGCAGCCCTAGTCCTGGCGCGCGCTCGCGGCGCAAGGGCCGCGCGCCGCGCGCCTTTGAGCGTGGCGCTTTAGCGTAGCGCCTCGCGCACCAGGTCGGCCAGGATGCGATGACCGCGCGGCGTCGGATGGAAGGAGTCGGAAAACAGATAGCCCTGCCACCAGTCGGCGCCGCTTGCGCCGGGCGGCGGGGTCTGCCGGGACAGCGCGTCGGCGGTACAGCTCGGGAAGTCGTAGCTCGGCAGGCCGGAGCCGTCCTGGCCGACCACCGGGCAGGCGGGGGTGCGCGTATTGCTCAACTGGTACTTCGCCGGCTGCGCCACCAGGGCCTTGAGCCGCGCATCAAAGTCGGCGATCGCCACCGTCTTGCTGTCCTTGAAGCGCGCGGCGAGCGTCGCATTGAAGGCCTGCACCCAGTTGCCGAAGAGCTGGCGCAATTGCTCGGCCGCCTGCGGCCCCTGGCTCTGCGCCACCGCGGCGAGCACGAAGCCGAATTGCGGCGTCAGCGTGACGTCGGGCATGTTCAGCACGACGACGCGCTTGGCGCCCTTGTCCAGCACCTGGGTCTGGATGGTGCCGGCAAACTGGCTGGCCAGCGCCTGCATGTAGGCGCCGCCCGCCTGCGCCATGCCGCTCTGGCCCTGCGACAGCAAGGCCTGCACCGTGGCCTCGTCGAGCACCGTCGAGAGCATCGCGGCCAGGCTGGCGCCGCGGTCGCTCGATGCGGCCAGATAGGCCTTGATCAGGTCGGCCACGTCGTTGCCGCCGCCGTCGATCAGCACCAGGTCGCGCTGGCCGAAGCCCGCGCTGCCCAGCGCCTTGAGCTGCTGGGTGATGGACACCGGCGAGTTCGGCGCGTTCAGGTTGTTGATGCGCCCGCCGCCGATCGCGTAGTTGCTGCAGCCGGCGTTGACGCTGAAGGTATTGGCACCACTGGCGAGGTAGTGCGGGCACAGGCCGATGTCGTAGTCTGCGGCCACGAGCTCGGGCCAGATCGGCGTGGCGCCCGCGCCCACCGGCTTGCTGCCCTGCACCGTGAACTTCAGGCCGAAGGTGCCGCTGTCGGCCAGGCTGTCGCCCGCGACCTTGACGGCGCCGAACTCGGGCTCGGAACTGCCGCCGCCACAGGCGGCCATCAGGGCGGCGGTCGCCACCACCACGATCCAGTGCATCTTGCGTCGCATGCGTGTTCTCCTTGTGTGCATTTGGGGGTTTGCCGGCCCGGCCGGGCTCTCAGAAAAGCTCGATGTCGCTGTGCGCCACCTTGCTTTGCAGTTCGCCGCTGGCCACCAGGTCGTCGTAGAAGCGTACCTGATTGCGCCCGTGCTCCTTGGCGTGGTAGAGCGCCTGGTCGGCGCGGCCGATGATCTCCACCGGCGTGTCCAGCGTGGCTGCTGCAAAACCTATGCTGATCGTGATGTGGCCGATCTGCGGAAATTCATGCGCCTCGATCGCCGCGCGCAGGCGCTCGAGCGCGGCGCGCGCATGCTCCAGGCTGATGGAGCGCAGCAGCACCACGAACTCTTCGCCGCCAAAGCGAAAGATGCGGTCCTGACTGCGAAACTGCGCGCGCAGGCGGTTGGCCAGCAGGATCAGCACCTCGTCGCCATAGAGGTGCCCGAAGCGGTCGTTGACCAGCTTGAAGTGGTCGATGTCTATCACCGCCAGCCACTGGCCGCTTTCCTTGTCGCCGCCGGGCAATTCGCTGTAGCGGGCGAACTGCTCGTCGAAGGTCTTGCGGTTGAGCAGGCCGGTGAGCGCGTCGCGCTCGCTGTAGTCCAGCAGGCTCTGGTAGTTCTGGTAGACCAGAAACACGCCGGTGATCACCTCGCGCTGGTGCTGGGTGATTCTCCGCGAGCGCGTCACCTCCAGGCAGGTCGCGACATGGTCGCCGAGCCAAACGGGCAGCCACAGCACGTGCTCCCCGTTCATGCTGCGCTCGGCCGAGGCACCGCGCTCGCGGATGCACTGGTCAAGCTCGGGCATTTGTTCGAGCTCCAGGGCGCCGGGATCGTCGGCCGCCTCGTGCGGGCTGCAGACGATGCGCCCGTCCTCGCTCCAGCAGCGCGGGCGCACGCGCAGCGCACCGGCCAGCGAAAACAGTTCGAGCGAGCGCACCTGCAGCATGCGCCCGAGCGAGAAAATGGTCGAAAGAACCGAGACTTCCAGCCGCAGATGGTCCCGATGCGTGGTCATCTCGGCCAGGTTTTGCAGCAATGGTTGCATCGACGCCGTGTCTCCTTTGCGCGGGCCGTCGTGGCGGGCATACGCGCGGCGCATGGGCTGGGCCCAAGGCTCGTCTTGTCTTGTTCTGGCGCCGTATTGTGCAGCAATGCCTGCCGGACGCCTACAGCGGCGCAGCAGCGGCGCTCAGCGCTCGGCCCAGACCCAGTCCACCAGCGCGTCCAGCGCCGGGCGTGCGGCGAGCGCGTTGGCGTGGTTGACGATGGCCACGAGCACGTAGCGGCGCCCGCTTTTGCCCTGGGTGTAGCCGGCGATGGCGGCGACGTCGCGCAGACTGCCGGTCTTCAGATGACCCGCGCCCTGCGCCAGGCCCTTGCGCCGGCGCAGCGTGCCGTCCACCCCGGTGATCGGCAGCGAGGCGAGCAGCTCGGGCATCACCGGCGAGGCCCAGGCCTGCTGCAGCAGGCGCGCCAGGGCCAGGGCGCTGATGCGGCCTTCGCGGCTCAGGCCGGCGCCGTTGTCCAGCACCAGATCCTGCGCCCGCCCGCCGTGCCCGCTCCACCACTGGCCCAGCACGGTCTGCGCCGCCTGCAGCGTGCCGCTGCCGCCCTGCTCCAGCGCCAGGCTCAGCAGCAACTGGCGCGCCATCACGTTGTTGCTGTACTTGTTGATGTCGCGCACGATCTCGGAGAGCGCGGGCGAGGTGCTGACAAAGGCCGGCTGCAGCCCGGCTGGCACGCTGCCCTGCAACACCATGCCGCTGAGCGTGCCCCCGAGCGCCCGCCACATGCCGGCGATGGCGCGGGCGCCAAAGCTCGCCGGGTCCGCCGGCGCCACCGACCACAGGCGCTCGCCGCAGGCCGCGGGGTAGCTGCCCGCCAGCGTGATGCGCCCGGGCAGCGCAAAGTCGGCCTGCAGTTGCGCGCGCCAGTCGCCGCAGGCGCTGCCCGGCGCGGCCAGCGGCACCGTCTGCGCAATCTCCATGCCCGCCAGCGGCGGCTCGTGGCCTATGCGCGCCACGCCCGCGGCCAGGTCGGGAATGAAGTCCAGCGTCAGCGCATTGAAGTTCACCAGCAGCGCGTCGGGCGCCACGTTGTAGGGGCGCCAGGGTTCGCCGTCGAACTCGCCGGCGTCGTGCTGCTCGAGCACGAAGGCGCTGCGGTCGAGCACGATGTCGCCGTCGATATTGCGTATGCCCTGGGCCTGCAGACGGCGCAGCAGCAGCCAGACGCGCTCGACCACCAGCTTGGGGTCGCCCCGGCCCTGGATGTAGACCGAGCCCTTGAGCGTCTCGCCCTGCACCTGGCCGTCGACATAGACCGGCGTCTGCCAGGTGTAGGCCGGGCCGAGCAGCTCCAGCGCGGCATACGTGGTCACCAGCTTCATCACGGAAGCGGGGTTGCGCAGCAGCTCGCCCTGCCAGAGCAGGCGCGCGCTCTCGCCCTGCACCGGCAGCACCACCGCGGACAGCGCCTCGGGCGCGACCTTGGCGCGCTGCAGCGCCGCGAGCACCGGCGCGGGCAAGGCGGCCTGTGCGCCGGCGTGCACCGGCTCGGCCGGGGCGGGCGTGGCCGCCAAAACCGCGCCGCCCACGAGGAAGCTTGCGAGCAGCGCCGGGCGCAGTCGGCGCAAAAGAGACGGAAGCCAGGACATGACCGCAAGTGTAAGGAAGCGCCCGCCCATCGCCGCGCAGCCCGTGCGCCGGCGCCCGGCGCGGGGCTGACCGGATAATCGGCGCACCATGCAACTGCTTGCGTTTGACACCAGCACCGAGACCCTGTCCGTGGCCGTGCAGGCGGGCGAGCGCGTCTGGCTGCACGAGGGCGCGGGCGGCGCCCAGGCTTCGCACACGCTGATTCCCGCCGTTCGCGCGCTGCTCGCGCAGGCGGGCCTGAAGCTCGCGCAGCTCGACGCCATCGCCTTTGGCCAGGGGCCGGGCTCATTCACCGGCTTGCGCACGGCCTGCGCCGTCGCCCAGGGCCTGGCCTTCGGCGCGCGCGGCGGCGCAGGCCTGCCACTGCTGCCCGTGCCCACGCTGATGGCGGTGGCCGAGCAGGCGCGCATCGCCCACGGCTGTGGCCGCGTGCTGGCGCTGCTCGACGCACGCATGGGCGAGGTCTATGCGGGCGCCTACGTGTGGCTGGCCGAGGCGAACTGCTGGCACGAGGCCGAGGCGGCGCAACTGCTCGCGCCGCAGCAGGTGCGCGTGCCCGAGGGCTGGGCGAGCGCGGGCAACGCCCGGCCAGTCCACGGGCAGGCCTTGGCCGCGGGTAGCCCCGACGTAGCGGCGCTGCCCACGGCACGCGCGTTGCTGGCGCTGGCGCCGGCGCTGCTGCGTCAGGGGCGGGCGGTGGCGGCGCAGCAGGCCTTGCCGCTGTATGTGCGCGACAAGGTAGCGCAGACCAGCGCCGAGCGCGCCGCCGCCGCGCAGGCCGCGCGCAGCGCATGAGCGCGCCGGCACGGCTCGAGCCGCTGACGCTGGCGCACCTGGACGCGCTGATGGCCATCGAAGGCGAGGCCTACGCCCAGCCCTGGACGCGCGGCAACTTTCTCGACTCGATCAACGCCGGCTACCACTGCCAGGCCTTGATGGCCGGGCAACAGATGCTGGGCTACTTCATCGCCATGATGGGCGTGCAGGAGGCGCACCTGCTCAACATCACCGTCGCGCCCGCCTGCCGGGGCCAGGGCTGCGCCCGGCTGATGCTGCAGGCCCTGGGCCTGTGGGCGCGCGGGTGCGGCGCGCAAACCCTGTGGCTGGAGGTGCGCGTGGGCAACGCCCGCGCGCGCGCCGTCTATGCGGCCTGCGGCTTTCACGGCGTGGGGCTGCGGCGCAACTACTACCCGGCCGGGGCGGGACAGCGCGAGGATGCGGTGGTAATGTGCCTGACGCTATGACGCTAGATACCCGCCAGCGCGCGATGCTGGCCGAAATGGGCATACGGGTGTGGCTGCCGCCGCCGCAAGACTCGGGCGAGGCACCCGCGCCCGCTGCCGCGCCGGCCGGGGCGCCCGCGCGTGCGCCTGCGGCCGCTGACCCGCATGCGGCGCCTGCGGCCGGCGACGCGCCGATGCGGCGCCCGGCCGCAGCCAGCGCGCCGGCACCAGCGCCCGCCGCCGCGCCCGGCTGGCAGCTCGGCCCGGCGCAGCCGCTGTACCCGCAGGCCGCCAGGGCGACGCAGGGGCCGAACTGGCTGATTGCGCTGGACTGCACCACGCCCGAGAGCCCGGGCAGCGGCGAGGACGGGGCGCTGCTGCACAAGATGCTGGCCGCCATGGGGCTCAAGGACTACGGCGGCGTCCACGTTGCCACGGTGCGCCGGGCGCAAATGGGCGCGGATGCGGGCAGCGAGCTTGCGCAGCTGCTGCAGACGCTGCGCCCGGCCATCGTGCTGGCGCTGGGGCCGAGCGCGGCCTCGTGCGTGCTCGGCAGCACCGAGCCGCTGCAAAGCCTGCGCGAGCGCGCCCACCGCCTGGCCGATGGCACGCCGGCCCTGGTCAGCTATGCGCCGGCCTACCTGCTGCGCCGCCCCGAAGCCAAGCGTGCCGCCTGGCAGGATCTGCAGCGCGCCATGGCGCTGGCCGGCCAGCCGGGCGCGCCCTGAGCGGGTGCGATAATTGCCGGCTGCACATCAAAGGAGACAGCTGTCGTGGAAGCCAGCCCCAGTCGGCGGCTTTCAGCCTCCCTGGCCGCATAGCCTGAGCGGGGGCCTGAAAGCGCCCCCCAAGCCATCGCTACAACACCGAATCGTCAGGGAGAGCAGCAGCCATGCTCAACGTTTTTTCGCTGGTCAACGGCCGGCTGGTGCAGGAAGAAATCGAATCGCTCGATGAGCTTGCGCGCTTCCAGCCCGTCTGGGTGGACCTGGAGTCGCCCACGCGCGAGGAAAAGCGCTGGGTGTCGCAGTACTACGGCCTGTCCATTCCCGAAGACGCGATGGACGACGACATCGAGGAGTCCGCGCGCTTTTACGAGGAAGACAACGGCGAGCTGCACATCCGCAGCGACTTCCTGATCGATGACGACGACGACCCGCGCTCGGTGCGCGTGGCCTTCATCCTGAACCAGCACAACACCGAGCTCAAGAGCTGCGGCGTGCTGTTTTCCATCCACGAGGAAGACATCCCGGTGTTTCGCCTGGTGCGCATGCGCGCGCGCCGCGCCCCTGGGCTGATCGCCGACGCCAAGGAGGCGCTGCTCAACCTGTTTGACACCGACGTGGAGTATTCGGCCGACACGCTCGAAGGCATCTACGACGAGCTGAAAAAGGTCAGCACCCAGGTGCTCGAGGGCCAGATGACCGACAGCCACGCCCAGCAGGTGCTGGCCGACATCGCCTGGGAAGAAGACCTGAACGGCCGCATCCGGCGCAACATGCTCGACACGCGCCGCGCCGTGAGCTTCATGATGCGCAGCCGCATGCTCAACGCCGAACAGTTCGAAGACGCGCGCCAGATCCTGCGCGACATCGAGTCGCTCGACAGCCACACCCAGTTCCTGTTCGACAAGATCAACTTCCTGATGGATGCGACGGTCGGTTTCCTGAACATCAACCAGAACAAGATCATCAAGATCTTTTCAGTGGCCAGCGTCGCGCTGCTGCCGCCGACGCTGATCGCCAGCGTCTATGGCATGAACTTTCGGCTCATGCCCGAGCTCGAGTGGGAGCACGGCTACCTCTACGCCATCGTGCTGATGATCGCCAGCGCTCTCGTGCCCATGCTCTACTTTCGCAAGCGCGGCTGGCTGGCCTGAGCAGGGGCGGCTAGGCGTGCTCGTGCGCTATTGAGCGACGAAGCGGTAGCCAATGCCCGCCTCGGTCAGCAGATGCCTGGGCTGTGCGGCGTCGCGCTCGACCTTTTTGCGCAGGTTGGCCATGTGCACGCGCACGTAGTGCGTGTCCTCGGCATGGCCGGGGCCCCAGACGGCTTGCAGCAACTGTTTGTGGGTGATCACGCGGTCGGGCTGGCTGGCCAGGTGGGTCAGCAGCCGGTATTCGATGGGCGTCAGGTGCAGCGGCTCGCCGCCTTGCGTGACGCTGCGGCGCGTGAAGTCGATCCGCACGTCGCCAAAACGCAGTTCGGGCTCGCCCGCGGGGTTGCGCGCGGCATGGCGGCGCAGCTGCGCGCGCACGCGAGCCAGCAGCTCGCCGGCGCCAAAGGGCTTGACCAGGTAGTCGTCGGCGCCGGCATCCAGCGCGGCGATCTTGTCGGCCTCGGCCACGCGCGCCGACAGCACGACGATGGGCAGCTCGGACCACTGGCGCAGGTCGCGGATCAAGTCCACGCCGTCGCCATCGGGCAGGCCCAGATCCAGCACCAGCGCGTCGGGGCGGCGCGTGCCGGCCTCGATCAGGCCGCGTTGCAGGCTGGCGGCCTCGAACACCTCGTGGCCCTCGCTCTGCAGCGCCAGGCGCACGAAGCGGCGAATGTCGGCCTCGTCTTCGACGATCAAGATGCGAGTGCGGGGTGGGGTCATGGGGCGAGTCAAACCGGCGATTGGGCGCTGCCGTCGTCCAGCGGCGGCTGGCCCACGGGCAGGCGAATGGTAAAGCGCGCGCCGCGCACCCGATCGCCCTCCATCCGGTTGACGCCGACGATGCGCCCGCCATGCGCCTGGACGATGGCGCGGCAAATGCCCAGGCCCAGACCGACGCCGGGGGTGACGCTCTCGCGCGTGCCGCGCTCGAATTTTTTGAACACCGCCTCCTCGCGCCCCGGCGGCAGGCCCGGGCCGTGGTCGTCCAGCGTGATCACCACCTCGGCGCCATCGAGCGTGGCGCGCAAGTCCAGGGGCGAACCCTGCGGCGTGTACTTGACGGCGTTTTCCAGCAGGTTGACGAACACGCGCTCCATCAGCTCGGCATCCAGGTGCAGCAGGGGCAGCTCGCCCGCCAGGTGCGTGGCCACCGCGCGCCCCGCCAGCGAGCCCGAGCAGGTGGCGATCGCGCTGCCCACCACTTCTTCCAGCGGCAGCCAGGCGCGGCTCAGTTGCACCTCGGCGACTTCGAGCCGCGCCATATCCAGCAGGTTATTGACCTGGGCGTTCATGCGCAAGGCCGAGCCGCGGATGGCCTGCACCACCTCGGCCTGTTGCGGCTGCAAGGGCGCGCCCGTCAGCGCCAGCGTGTCGGCCAAGCCGACCATGGCCGCCAGCGGCGTGCGCAAATCGTGCGAGATGGCCGCCAGCAGCGAGTTCCGAAGGCGCTCGGACTCCATGTGCACCGTGCTTTGCTGCGCCACCTGCACGTAGTGGATGCGCTCCAGCGAAATCGCCAACAGCGAAGCGCAGGTGTCGAGCACCTGGCGCTGTTCAGGCGCCAGCGAACTGCTTTGCGCCGGCTGCACCGCCAGCACGCCGCGCCGACGCATGGGCGCGGTCAACGGCAACACCAGGCAGGCGCTGGCCGGCAGCGTGTTGGTGCCGCGCCCGGCGGGCTCGCCCTTGTCGAAGCACCACTGCGCCACGGCGGGGTCGAGCTCAGCGTCGGCGCCTGGTTGCAGCAGCAGCTTGTCGTCGTCGCCCAGGGCCAGCAGGGCCGAGCGCGCACCAAACTCGCCGCGCAGAAAGCGCGCGCCGATTTCGGCCACCTGCTCGGGCAGCAGCGCCGCCGAGAGCTCGCGCGACATCTGGTAGAGCCCGCGCACCCGGCGTTCGCGCTCACTGGCGGCGTGCGCCTGCGCGCGCAGGCCGGCCGTGAGCTGGCCGATCACCAGCGCCACCACCAGCATCACCGCGAAGGTGACGAGGTACTGCACGTCGCTCACCGCCAGTGACATCCGCGGCGGCACAAAAAAGAAATCGAACAGCGCCACGCCCAGCAACGCGGCCAGCACCGCCGGCGCGCGCCCGTGGCGCAGCGCCACCACCACCACCACCAGCAGAAACAGCATGACGATGTTGGTCAGCTCCAGCACGCCAGCCAGCGGCTGCGCCAGCAGCGCCAGCGCCAGGCACCAGGCGGCGGCAAAGCCATAACCGGCCCAGTTGCTGCGGGACACATCGGCGCCGCGCGCAGGCTGCGTCGCGCCTTGGCGATCCACTTTGGATAGCGCCACCTGAAGTACATCGAGCTCGGACGCGATGCGGCCAACCTGCTCGTCCAGCGGCAGCCGCCAGGGCCGGCGGCGGCTGCGGCCCATCACCAGGCGCGAGAGGTTGTGCTCGCGCGCATGGCCCACCAGCGCCGGCGCCAGCTCGGGCGCCGCCAGCGTGGCCGTGGTGGCGCCCAGCTCCTGCGCCAGGCGCAGCGCGCGCAGCGCCTGCTCGCGCGCCGCCTCGCCAAGGCGCTGCCCCAGCACATCGACGAACACGGCATGCCAGGGAACGTCCAACTGCGCCGCCAGGCGCGCGGCGCGGCGCACCACGTTTTCGCCGCCGTTGGGGCCGATGGCGGCCAGCAGCGCCTCGCGCGTGGCCCACACGGGCTGCTCGCCGCCGCCAGCGTTGGCGCGCCGCCAGTGCTGAATCTGGGTGTCGGCGCGGTCGGCGGCGCGGCGCAACACCAGTTCGCGCAGCGCGATCAGGTTGCCCTTGCGAAAAAAATGGGCCGCCGCGCGCTCGGCTTGCTGCGGCACATAGACCTTGCCGGCAGCCAGGCGCGCCAGCAACTCGTCGGGCGGCAGATCGACCACCACCACCTCGTCGGCAGCGTCCAGGATGTGGTCAGGCACCGTTTCCCACACGCGCACGCCGGTGATGTCACCCACGATGTCGTTCAGGCTCTCCAGGTGTTGCACGTTCATCGTGCTCCACACGTCGATGCCGGCGGCCAGCAGCTCCTCCACATCCTGCCAGCGCTTGGGGTGGCGCGAGCCGGGGGCGTTGCTGTGCGCCAGCTCATCGAGCAACACCAGCGGCGGCTGGGCGCCACCGGCGTGTTCGAGCCCGAAGGCCAGCGCGGCGTCGAGGCCGAACTCGTTCAGCACGCGCTCGCGGTAGGGCACCGCCTTGAGGGGCAGGCGCGGCAGACCCTCGGCCACGGCCTCGGTCTCGGCGCGGCCGTGCGTTTCCACCAAACCCACCACCAGCGGCACGCCCTGCCCCAGCGCCGTGCGCGCCGCCGACAGCATGGCGTAGGTCTTGCCGACGCCGGCCGAGGCGCCGAAGAACACCTTCAGCCGGCCGTGCCCGGCCTGCTTTTCGTCTTGGCGCACCCGCGCCAGCAGCGCATCGGGGTCGGGGCGCTGATCGACGTCGGGCGCGGGGGCGGACGTGGGCATGGCCTATGGTATGCGCGGCGTCAGAACGTCTTGCCGACCTGCAGCACCAGCACCGGGCGGTTGAGCGCGCGCATGGCGCCATCGGTGGCCGACAGGCCCCCCGTGGGCGGGCGATAGAAGCGCTTGTTGGTGGCGCCCACCACGCCCACGGATGCGTTCCAGCCGCCTTCAAAGGTCTTGGCCATGGCCACGCGCCAGTCGGCGTAGCTGGGATTGTGGCCGTCAACGCGGGCGCGAATATCGGTGTAGCCGGTGTGCAGGATCAGGCTCCATGAGTCTTGCAGAGGCACGGTGGCCGTCAGGTCGTGGTAGAGGGTGCCGCGCGAGCCATGGCTGTAGCCGGTGGTGGGGTTGGCGCCGAAATAGTCGGTGGCCGACACCGACAGCTTGTAGCTCAGCCACCGCCAGCCCACGCCGGCGTTCAGCTCCAGCGTGTCGTAGCGCTGGCCAGGCAACGCGCCGCAGGGCGCGCCGAAGGCGGCCGAGGGGCAGCGCGTGTGGCGCAGGTTGGCGCCGGGGTAGAGGTAACCGTACAGGCCGACGGTGACGCTCCAGTCTTCGCTCAGCTTGCCGTTGTAGCCGCCGTACAAGTCCAGCTCGGCGCCGCCGCCTGGGTAGCTGCGCCGGTTCACGTTGGACGCCCACAGACCGGCGTACCAGCCATCGGGGTGCGACCAGTCCACGCCGCCTTGCAGCGCGGGGCGGCCCCAGGTCTGGTCAATGCCGCGAAAGCGGTATTGGCTGACCCCGTTGAGGTTGGCCGACACGTGCGCCTCCGCCAGGGCGGGGGTGCAGGCGCCGAGCAGCAAGGCGCCGTAGAGCAGACAAGATTGGGGGGTTGTCATGGGCGGCTCCGGGTGCGGGAAGAATGAACGTGCCGCGCGCGCGGCGGCGCGGTGTCGGAGGGCAGGGTCGAGGGCGGTTCGTGTGAATCGGTATCGCCGTCCTGGCGCCGAAGAATCAGCCAGCGCGCCAGCAACAGCGGCAGCACGCTGACCACCAGCGCGACCAAGGCGCTGGCCACGTCAACCCAGCCGGGCGTGTCCATGCTCGGCCTCCCGTTGACTATCAATAAGATAGCTGCTTGCGATTGTCATGCAAGGCGCAATGCCGCAATCAGCATGTCAATCAGCTTGATGCCAACGAAGGGCACGATGAGCCCGCCAATGCCATAGATCAACAGGTTGCGGCGCAGCAGCGCGGCGGCGCCCACGGCGCGGTAGGCCACGCCCTTGAGCGCCAGCGGGATCAGCACCACGATGATGAGCGCGTTGAAGATCACGGCGGACAGGATGGCCGACGAGGGGCTGGCCAGACCCATGACGTTGAGCGCCGCCAACTGCGGGTAGGTCCCGATGAAGGCCGCCGGGATAATGGCGAAGTACTTGGCCACGTCGTTGGCAACGCTGAAGGTGGTCAGGGACCCGCGAGTCATCAGCATCTGCTTGCCGGTCTCGACGATCTCGATCAGCTTGGTCGGGTTGCTGTCCAGATCGACCATGTTGCCGGCCTCCTTGGCCGCCTGCGTGCCGGTGTTCATGGCCACGGCCACGTCGGCCTGGGCCAAGGCCGGGGCGTCGTTGGTGCCGTCGCCCGTCATGGCCACCAGCTGGCCCTTGGCCTGGTAGTCGCGGATCAGCGCCAGCTTGGCCTCGGGCGTGGCCTCGGCCAGGAAGTCGTCCACGCCGGCCTCGGCGGCGATGGCGGCTGCCGTCAGGCGGTTGTCGCCGGTGATCATCACCGTCTTGATGCCCATGCGGCGCAGCTCGGCAAAGCGCTCCTTGATGCCGCCCTTGACGATGTCCTTGAGCTCGACAACGCCGAGAGCCCGAACCCGTGCGGGGCCGCCGGCGGCGGCCATGGCTTCGGCCACCACCAGCGGCGTGGAGCCGCGGCGCGACACGTCATCCACCGCTTGTTGCAGATCGGCCGGAAAGTGGCCGCCCAGCGCCTCCAGATGCTTGCGCACGGCCTCAGCCGCGCCCTTGCGGATGCAGCGGCCATCACCCAAATCGACGCCGCTCATGCGCGTCTGCGCCGTGAAGTGCACGAAGTGCGCGCCCAGCTTCTCCACTTCGCGTTCCCGCAGATTGAACTTCTGCTTGGCCAGCACCACGATGCTGCGGCCCTCGGGCGTCTCGTCAGCCAGCGAGGCGAGCTGCGCGGCGTCGGCCAGTTGCTGCTCGCTCACGCCGCGCGCCGGAATAAAGCTGCTGGCCTGGCGGTTGCCCAGGGTGATGGTGCCGGTCTTGTCCAAGAGCAGCACGTCCACGTCGCCCGCCGCTTCCACCGCACGGCCCGAGGTGGCAATCACGTTGGCCTGCATCATGCGGCTCATGCCGGCCACGCCAATGGCCGAGAGCAGGCCGCCGATGGTCGTCGGTATCAGGCACACCAAGAGCGCCACCAGCACCGTCAGGCTGACCACGCTGCCCGAGCCGGCCTGCGCCACGGCAAAGCTGGAAAACGGCCACAGCGTGACGATGACCAGCAGGAACACCAGCGTCAACCCGACCAGCAGGATGGTCAGCGCAATTTCGTTGGGCGTCTTCTTGCGGCTGGCGTTCTCCACCATGGCGATCATGCGATCGACGAAGGTCTCGCCCGGGTTGACCGCCACGCGCGCCACGATCCAGTCCGACAGCACGCGCGTGCCGCCGGTCACGGCCGAAAAATCCCCGCCCGACTCGCGGATCACCGGCGCCGATTCACCGGTGATGGCCGATTCATCCACCGAGGCCACGCCGTCGATCACCTCGCCGTCGGCCGGAATCACGTCGCCGGCCTCTGCCAGCACGATGTCGCCCTTGCGCAGGTTGTTGGCCTCGATGGGCGTCCAGCTCAGTTCGCTGCGCGCGTGCGCGGCCTCGTACGGCCCAGCCTTGAGCTTCTTGGCCCAAGTTTGTTTCTTGAGTCCGCGCAGGGACGCGGCCTGCGCCTTGCTGCGCCCCTCGGCCAGTGCCTCGGCGAAATTGGCGAACAGCACCGTGAACCACAGCCACAGCGCGATCGCCAGGATGAAACCCGCCGGCGCCTCACCCTGCCCGCCCAACGCTTGCACGAACAACATGCTGGTGAGGATGGAGCCCAGGTAGACCACGAACATCACCGGGTTGCGCCACTGCGCTCGGGGATCGAGCTTGCGCACGGCATCGCGCAGCGCCTGGCCCGCCAGCGCACGGTCGAACAGCGGCAGCGTTTTTTTGTCGTTCATATTCACTCCTTGCCGCCCTTGAGGGCATCGAGCGCCAGGTTCAGGCGCAGCACGTTCACGCGTGGCTCGCCCAGCAGGCCCAGCACGCGGCCTTCGCGGTGCTGCTGCACCAGCTGCTGCACCTGCACCGCAGCCAGGCCACGGGCGCGTGCCACGCGCGCGGCTTGCAACTCGGCATTGGCCACCGATACATGCGGGTCCAGCCCCGAGGCCGAGGCCGTGACCGCATCCACCGGCACAGCGGCGTCAGGCGCCAAACCGTTGGCCTGGCGGTAGGCGGCCACGCGCTCTTGCACGCTGGCGATCAGCGCCGGGTTGGTGGGGCCCAGGTTGCTGCCCGACGATGCACCGGCGTTGTAGGGCGCGGCCAGGCTCTTGCTGGCGTCCTGCGGATCGGGCGCCTGGGTGGTGCTCGGGCGCGGCTGAAAGTAGCCTGCGCCCTCAAACCATTGGCCGATGAGGGCGGAGCCGACCACCGCGCCACCGCGCTCGATCAGGCTGCCGTTGGCCTGGTGCGGCAACACCAGCTGCGCCACGCCGGTGGTGGCCAGGGGGTAGGCCACGCCGGTCATCAACGCCACAAACAGGGCGCCGCGCAGGCAGGGGCCGAGCAAGCCCTGCAGCGGCGATGTCGCGGCCGGCAGCGCTGCAGTGGGAACGTTCAAGGTATTCATTTTTTCTTTCCCTGCTTACGGTTGCAGCATCTGCAGCTGCTCGACCACCGGGCCCAGCGCCAGGGCCGGCAAAAACGTCAGGCCGCCGACCACCAGCACCACGAACACCAGCAGGCCCATGAACAGCGGCGTGGCGGTGGGAAAGGTGCCGGGGCCGGCGGCCACCGCCTTCTTCGCCGCCAGCGAGCCGGCCACGGCCAGCATGGGCAGCAACGTCAGGTAGCGGCCCACCAGCATGGCCAGGCCGATGGTGGTGTTGAAGAACGGCGTGTTGGCGTTCAGGCCCGCAAAGGCCGAGCCGTTGTTGGCCGTGCCCGAGGTGTAGGCGTACAGCACCTCTGAGAAACCATGCGCTCCGGGGTTGGAGAGGCTCGCGCCTGTATCGGGCCACAGGCTGGCCAGCGCGGTAAAGCCGAGGATGGAGGCGGGGTGCGCCAGCACCGACAGCATCACCAGCTTGATCTCGCGCGCCTCGATTTTCTTGCCCAAGAATTCGGGGGTGCGCCCGATCATCATGCCGGCCAGGAAGACTGTGAGGATGGCGTACTGAATCAGGTTGATGAAGCCCACGCCGTCGCCGCCAAACACGCAGTTGAGCATCATCTGCGCCAGCGGCACAAAGCCGCCCATGGGGGTGAGCGAATCGTGCATGGCGTTGACCGAGCCGGTCGTCGCTGCCGTCGTCGTCGCCACGAACAGCGCCGTGTCGGCAATGCCAAAGCGCAGCTCCTTGCCCTCCATGTTGCCGCCGGGCTGCGTGCTGCTGATCGCCTGATCGGCGCCGGCGCGCGTGAGCAGCGGGTTGCCCGCCTGCTCGGCGCCGTACACCAACGCCAGAAAACCGATGAACATCACGAGAAAGGCGCCAAAGAACACCCAGCCCTGCCGCTTGCGCGCCAGCACGGTGCCGAAGGTCACCGTGAGCGCCGACGGAATCAAGAGCATCGACAGGATGTGCAGCAAGTTGGTGAGCGGCGTGGGGTTTTCGAACGGGTGTGCCGCGTTCATGCCAAAGAAGCCGCCGCCGTTGGTGCCTATGTGCTTGATGGTCTCGAAGCTGGCCACCGGGCCCAGGATGATTTGCTGGCGTGCGCCTTCCACCGTGGTGACCACGGCTTGGCTGCTCAGCGTTTGCGGCATGCCCTGCCACACGTAGACCAGAGCCATCACGAAGCACAGCGGCAGCATCACGCGCCAGAGCACGCGCATGAAGTCCACCCAGTAGTTGCCCACATCCTGGCTGCTGGCGCGCGAGAGGCCGCGAATGAAACCGCCCGCCGCCGCCACGCCTGCGGTGGCGCCGCAGAACATCAGAAAGGTGATGGCCACCATCTGCGTGGCGTTGGACAGGCTGATCTCGCCCGAGTAGGACTGCCAGTTGGTGTTGGTGATGAAGGACGCTGCCGTGTTGAAGGCCAGGTCGGGCGCCTGCGCCGCATTGCCCAGGCCATTGAGCGGCAGCAACCCCTGCAGGCGCAAGAGCAGGTAGGCGAGCGCCATCATGGCGGCGTTAGACAGCAGCAGCGCCAGGCCGTAGCGCGCCCAGCCCATGCGTTCGGCCGGGTCCACGCCCAGCGCGCGGTAGCTCAGGCGCTCGACCGCCCAGTGCGCCTCGCCGGTGAAGGCGCGAGCCAGCCAGCGGCCCATGACGACGGCCAGGCCAGCCATCATGGCCAGCATCACCAAAAATTCAATGCCATTGAGAGCCATGAGATCTTTCAAGAATCAAAGGCGCACCAGCGCCAATAGGATGGCAGCGGTAGCGGTGAAGAAGCCGACCGCGAGGCCGATAAAGACAAGGTCTTGCATGTGATCCCCCGTCAGAACCGCTCGGGCTGCAGCAGTGCGTAGCCCAAATAGGCAAACAAGGCCAGCGCGCCAGCCCCAGCCAGCCAATAAATGAAAGTGAGAAACCCCATGCCGACCCCAGCAATTCGATGAACGAATGCTAGAACCCACTACATCAAAGTGTCGTGAAGATTGCCGGTTGGTAAATCAAGAAGCTATCAAGAACGGCGGCCAGACGAGGGCCCGGTCATGCGCTGCTACGCCAAGGCGCAACGCTGGAATGGCCCGGTGCGCGCAGCGCATCACATGCGGAGGTTGTCTGAGGTATTGGAAATCTTCGCAATAGCCTCGGCTACTGTTGTAGTTTGCGCCTTGCAGCCCTTCCCAGTGCTGGGCGGGTACCATCGTTCAGCGTTGTCCCAAACCGCACCCACTTGTGCGAGCATGCCGTCGTTCTCGGCCGCAGCGCGTGGCGGGTAATGACGCAGCTCTGCTCTGTTGCCTTCGGAAGAGTACAGAAGGGGACTAAGGTTGCTTTTCACCCGATTTGGGCAAGCGCGTAGTGCTATGCGACATGCCGGCGAACCCGGGACACGACTTGCCGCTGCTTGAGAGACTACGCGCTGGCGTGTCAGTCCGCCAGGGAACGCGCAAATACGTTGATGATGCGCTCGGTATGGCGGCTGGCCACCTCGCGCACGAAGCGGCTGAAGTCCACCGGCGCGCTGTCGTCGGCGCGGTCCGAAATGGTGCGCAGCGCGGCAAACGGGGCGCCGTAGTCCGCGCACACCTGGGCCACGGCCGCGCCTTCCATCTCCACCGCCAGCGCCGCATGGCCGGCACCGGCGAGCGCGCTGCGCAGCGCCTGCGATTCGGCCGAGGTGCTGACAAAGCGGTCGCCGCTGACGATCAGGCCGTGGTGGGCGCGTGCAGCCCGCGTCCCTGCAAATTCTTGGTCAAATGTGGCGCTATCGCTTGTCAGACAAGCGCTGGCAGCTTCCAATAACGGAGCGCTCAAGGCAGCGTCGCAAGGGAAGAGCGCACGCCCATAACCCGGCACCTCCCAGCGCGGGAAGATGGGCGAGGCGTCCATGTCGTGCTGCAGGAAGTGCGTGGCCACGACCACGTCACCCACTTGCACACCCTCACCCAGGCCCCCGGCCACGCCGGTGAAGACGATGCAGCGCGCGTGCAGGCATTCGAGCAGTACCGTGGCGGTGATTGCGGCCGCCACCTTGCCTATGCCCGAGAGCACCAGCACCACCTCGCGCCCGGCCAGGCGCCCGCGCCAGAACTCGCGCCCCGCATGCTGCAGGCGCCTCGGCTGCTGCAGCGCCTGCAGCAGGCTGCCCTGCTCTTCGGTCAGGGCGCTGACGATGGCTATGGGCATGGGCGCTCGCTCGCCTGGCGGCGGGTGGGCGCCGGGCCGGCGCTCATTTCTTCTTGCGCAGCTCGCGCCGCAGGATCTTGCCCACGGGCGACTTGGGCAGCTCCTCGGTGCTGAACTCGACGTACTTGGGCCGCTTGTAGCCGGTGAGATTGGCGTGACAGTACTCGCGCACCTGCTCCTCGGTGAGATGGGGGTCGCTGCGCACGATGACGAGCTTGACCGCCTCGCCGGTCTTCTCGTCGGGCACGCCGACCACAGCGCATTCGAGCACCCCGGGCATTCGCGCGACCACGCCTTCCACCTCGTTGGGGTAGACGTTGAAGCCGCTCACCAGCACCATGTCCTTCTTGCGGTCGACGATCTTGAAGTAGCCGCGTGCGTCCATGGTGCCGATGTCGCCGGTCTTGAAGTAGCCGTCGGCTGTCATGACCTTGGCGGTTTCATCGGGGCGCTGCCAGTAGCCGGCCATTACCTGCGGGCCCTTGATCGCGATTTCGCCGGGCTCGCCGCTCGCCGAGATGTCGTTGCCGTCGTTGTCCAGGATGCGCATGAAGGTGCTGGGAATCGGCACGCCGATGGTGCCGGAAAATTCCTTGGCCGTGACCGGGTTGCAACTGGCCGAGGGGCTGGTCTCCGACAGGCCGTAGCCTTCGCACACGGGGCAGCCGGTCTTCTCCAGCCAGAGCTGGGCCACGGCCGCCTGCACCGCCATCCCGCCGCCCACCGATACCTTCAGGTTCTTCCAG
This sequence comes from Comamonas sp. NLF-1-9, assembly GCF_019195435.1. Lineage (NCBI taxonomy): Bacteria > Pseudomonadati > Pseudomonadota > Betaproteobacteria > Burkholderiales > Comamonadaceae > Comamonas > Comamonas sp. NLF-1-9. The sequence continues at coordinate 2,352,568 of NZ_CP078069.1, read as the reverse complement.
TTGACGGTGTCGAAGTCCGGGTGGTGGGCGAGCGCGTTGAACAAGGTGTTGACCGCCGGAAAGCTGTGGAAGGTGTGCTTGGACAACTCCTTGAGCGTCGCCGGCAGGTCGCGCGGATTGGGAATCAGGATGGTCTTGCCGCCGGTGCGCATGGACAGCATCATGTTCACCGTGAACGCGAAGATGTGGTAGAGCGGCAGCGCGCACACCGAGGTGGGCTGCTCACCGGCCGGCACCTGTTTCATCACCGGCTCGTTCCAGGCCTCGGACTGCAACACGTTGGCAATGACGTTGCTGTGCAGCAGCACCGCGCCCTTGGATACCCCGGTGGTGCCGCCGGTGTACTGCAAGAGCGCGATGTCGTCGGGCTTGAGCCGGGGCTTGTCCAGCGTGAGGCTTGCGCCCTTGTCCAGCGCGTCGTTGAAGCGCACCGCGCCGGGCAGCTCGAAATGCGGCACCAGCTTCTTGACATTGCGCACCACGTAGTTGACCAGCGCGCCCTTGACCAGCCCCAGGCGATCGCCCATGGCGCACAGCACGATGTGCTTGACGGCGGTGGCGCTCAGGCAGGCCTGCAGCGTCGGGGCAAAGTTCTCCAGGATGATGATGGCCTGCGCGCCCGAGTCTTTGAGCTGGTGCTCGAGCTCGCGCGGGGTGTAGAGCGGGTTGACGTTGACTACCACGTAGCCCGCGCGCAGCACCGCCGCCATGGCAATCGGGTACTGCGGGACGTTGGGCATCATCAGCGCCACGCGCGCGCCGCGCGCCAGGCCCAGGCTCTGCAGGTAGGCGGCCATCTGGCGGCTTTGTGCGTCGGTCTGGGCAAAGGTGGTGTCCTTGCCCATGAAGGTGTAGGCGGTGCGCGTGGCGAACTTGGTGAAAGCCTCTTCCATCAGCTGCACCAGCGACTGGTACTGCGTGGGGTCGATGTCTGCGGGTACGCCTTGCGGGTAGGCGGCAAGCCAGGGGCGGTCGGTCATGGGAGTGTCTCCTGCGGGTATGTTGTGCATGGGGGTGGGTTGGGCGCAGACGGCCTTCATGCCTTCAGGGCAGCCAACACCTCATCGAGCATTTTCTTCGCGTCGCCAAACAGCATGCGGTTGTTGTCCTTGTAGAACAGGGGGTTGTCCACGCCGGCGTAGCCCGAGGCCATGGAGCGCTTCATCACGATGCTGGTTCTGGCCTTCCAGACTTCAAGCACCGGCATGCCGGCGATCGGACTGGATGGGTCCTCGGCCGCGCTGGGGTTGACGATGTCGTTGGCGCCGATGACGATGGCCACGTCGGTGTCGGGGAAGTCTTCGTTGATCTCGTCCATCTCCATGACGATGTCGTAGGGCACCTTGGCCTCGGCCAGCAACACGTTCATGTGGCCGGGCATGCGCCCCGCGACCGGGTGGATGGCAAAGCGCACCTGCACGCCCTTGTCGCGCAGCGTCTGCGTGATCTCGAACACCGTGTGCTGCGCCTGGGCCACCGCCATGCCGTAGCCGGGCACGATGATCACGCTCTTGGATTCGCGCAGCAGCTCGGCGGTCTCGGCGGCGCTGATCGGCGTGACTTCGCCTTGCGGCTCGCTGGTGTCGCCCTTCTTGGCCGCCGCCGCGCCGCCGCCCGAGCCAAAGCCGCCGGCGATCACGCTGACGAAGTTGCGGTTCATCGCGTTGCACATGATGTAGGAGAGGATCGCGCCCGAGGAGCCCACCAGCGCGCCGGTGACGATGAGCAAGTCGTTGCTCAGCATGAAGCCCGTGGCCGCCGCTGCCCAGCCCGAATAGCTGTTGAGCATGGAGATCACGACCGGCATGTCCGCCCCGCCAATCGCCATGATCATGTGCACGCCCAGCAGCAGCGCCAGCACCGTCATCACGAGCAGCGGCGCCATGCCCGCCTGCGCATCGGGCGCGGCCAGGAACAGCTTGCCCAGCCAGACGATGACCAGCAGCACGACGAGGTTGAGCCAGTGGCGCGCGGGCAGCAGCACGGGCTTGCCGCCGATCTTGCCCGAGAGCTTGCCGAAAGCAATGATGGAGCCCGAGAAGGTGTAGGCGCCGATCAGGATGCCGAGGTAAATCTCCACCTCATGGATGACCTTCTCCGCGCCCGCGAACTGGATCGAGGTGTCGACGTAGCTCGCAAAACCCACGATGCACGCGGCCAGGCCCACCAGGCTGTGCATCAGCGCGATCAGCTCGGGCATCTGCGTCATCTTGACGATGCGTGCGGCCCACAAGCCTATGCCGCCGCCGATCACCAGCGCGGCGATGATCCAGGCGATGCCCGAAGCGTGCACGCGCGGGCCCAGCACCGTGGCCAGCACCGCGATCGTCATGCCTATCATGCCCAGCAGGTTGCCGCGGCGCGACGTTTCGGGGTTGGAGAGCCCTCCCAGGCTCAGGATGAAGAGGATGGCGGCGCCCAGGTAGGCCACCGTCACGAGACTTGCGGACATGGTTGTTCTCTTTCTCGGATGCGGGTGGCAGGGCTTACTTGCGGAACATCGCCAGCATGCGCCGGGTGACGGCAAAGCCGCCGAACATGTTGATGCCGGTGAGCACCAGCGCGGCAAACGCCAGCCAGAGGATGAGCGTGTCGGGCCGGCCGTTCTCCCCCATGCCGGGCGGTGCGATCTGGATCAGCGCACCGATGGCGATGATGCTGGAGATGGCGTTGGTCACGCTCATGAGCGGCGTGTGCAGCGAGGGCGTGACGTTCCAGACCACCATGTAGCCGATGAAGCAGGCCAGCACGAAGACCGTGAAGTGCCCGAGGAAGGCCGCGGGTGCGTAGGCGCCAATGGCCCAGAACAGCAGCGCCAGCACCGCGAAGACGATGCTGAGCGCCTTGCCCGACATCGGCGCGCCGCTGCCGTGGGCGGATTTCTTCTCGGGCGCCGGCGCCGTCGCAGCCTTGTGGGCGGGCGGCGGCGCAAGCTTGAGCGGCGGCGCGGGCCAGGTGATCTCGCCCTCCTTGATCACGGTCAGGCCGCGGATCGCATCGTCCTCCATGTTGACCACGGCGACGCCGTCCTTGGCCTTGCACAGCTCTTCCATCAGGCGCAGCAGATTGGTCGCGTACAGCGTGGAGGACTGGCGCGCCAGGCGCGAAGCCAGGTCGGTGTAGCCGATGATGGTCACGCCATGGCGCACCACGGCTTCGCCCGGCACGGTGAGCTCGCAATTGCCGCCCTGCTCGCCGGCCATGTCGACGATGACGCTGCCGGGCTTCATGCTTTGCACCATCTCGGCGGTGATGAGCTTGGGCGCGGGCTTGCCCGGAATCAGCGCGGTGGTGATGACGATGTCGGCGCTCTTCACCTCGCTGGCGTACATCTGGCGCTGTGCGGCCTGAAAGCCCTCGCTCATCACCTTGGCGTAGCCGCCGCCGCCCGAGCCTTCTTCCTCGTAGTCGACCTTGACGAACTCGCCGCCGAGCGACTTGACCTGGTCGGCCACTTCGGCGCGCGTGTCGTTGGCGCGCACCACCGCGCCCAGATTGGCCGCCGTGCCTATGGCCGCAAGACCGGCGACGCCGGCGCCGGCGATGAAGACGCGCGCCGGCGGCACCTTGCCCGCAGCAGTGATCTGGCCGTTGAAAAAGCGCCCGAAGGCGTTGGCCGCCTCGATCACCGCGCGGTAGCCGGAAACCCCGGCGGTGGAGGTGAGCGCATCCATCTTCTGCGCCCGACTCAGGGTGCGCGGCAGGCAGTCGATGGCGAGCACCGTGGCCTTCTTGCCGGCGAGCTGCTCCATGAGCTGCGGGTTCTGCGCCGGCCAGATGAAGCCGATCAAGGTGCTGCCTTCGCGCAAGTGGGCGGCTTCGGCCCCGGTGGGCGGGCGCACCTTCAAGACGATGTCGGACCGGGCCCAGAGCGTGGCGGCGTCGGGCAGCACCTGCGCCCCCGCCGCGCGGTAGGCTTCGTCACTGAAACTCGCGGCCTCGCCCGCGCCCGACTGCACCGCCACGGAAAAACCCAGCTTGATGAGTTTCTCCACGACCTCGGGCACGGTGGCCACGCGTTTTTCACCAGCCAGTGTTTCGGCGGGCACTCCTATCAGCATCATGTTGGCTCCTGCGTGCGCTGCGGTTGGCGGCACGAATGGTGTGACGTCTTAGGCAACGCTGAACAAGTCCCTCGCGCGTCGCGCATCCCAGCCTGCGGCGGTTCTCCGGCCTTGCAAATCCTCGCAATAGCTTCGGCTATTGCTGCGGTTTGCGCCTTGCAGCCCATCCCCATGCTGGGCGCGCGCCATCGCGGGGACTTGCTCAGCGTCGCCCTTACTCGCAGCTTACACGAAAAGCACGATCGTTCGCATATTTTGCAAGCCAGTAGCGCGCCGGCCGGACGCATGCCTGCGGGGGCGGACGCTGCCCAGCCACGCTTGGGCGCTGTTGCCGGCAATATCCCTGTTGGCTGCCCTGATAATCCGCGCCATGTGCCAGCTGCTCGGCATGAACGCCAACACCCCCACGGACCTGACCTTCAGCTTCACCGGCTTTGCCCGGCGCGCCGGCCAGACGGCCGACCACGTCGACGGCTGGGGCGTGGCCTTCTTCGAGGGCCGCGGGCTGCGGCATTTCGTCGACCATCAAAGAGCGCTGGACTCGCCCGTGGCCGAGCTCATACGCCGCTACCCGATCAAGAGCCGCAACGTGATCGCGCACATCCGCAAGGCCACGCAGGGCGAGGTGAACCTGGCCAATTGCCACCCCTTCGTGCGCGAACTCTGGGGGCGCTACTGGGTGTTTGCGCACAACGGCGACCTGAAGGACTTTCGTCCGCGCCTGCATGCGGGCTTTCACCCCGTGGGCACGACGGACAGCGAGCACGCCTTCTGCTGGCTGATGCAGGAGCTGGCCAAGTCGCACGCCGGCGTGCCCAGCGTGGCCGAGCTCACGCTCACGCTGCGCGAGCTGGCGGCCCGGATTGCGCCGCGGGGCACGTTCAATTTTCTGCTCTCCAACGGCCAGGCGCTGTGGGCCCACGCCAGCACCGAGCTGCACTACATCGAGCGGCGCCACCCCTTTGCCGTGGCGCAGCTCAGCGACGAGGAGTTGAGCGTGGACTTCGCCACCTGCACCACCGCCAGCGACCGCGTGGCGGTGATTGCCACCGCGCCGCTCACGCGCAACGAAAACTGGACGCGCCTGGCGCCCGCCAGCCTGCGGGTCTTCGCCGACGGGCAGTGCCTCGCGCACTGAGGTGGCGGCGTGCAGGCGATTTGTCTGCGATCATCGGCCACCGCGCAGCCAAGCGGCTGCGCGGCAAGCAAACGAGGAATCTTCAGATGCAAAGCTGGTGGTACATCATGATTGCCATCGTCGGCGAAGTCCTTGGCACATCGGCGCTCAAGTCGGCCAACAGCTTCACCAACCCGCTGCCCTCGCTGGTGGTGGTCGTCGGCTATGGCCTGGCCTTTTATTTTCTTTCGCTCGCGCTCAAGACCATCCCCGTGGGCCTGGCCTATGCGGTCTGGGCGGGGCTGGGCATCGTGCTGGTCGCGCTGATCGCCTGGGTGGTGCACGGCCAGGCGCTCGATGCCTGGGCCTTCCTCGGCATTGCGCTCATCGTCGCCGGGGTGCTGGTGCTCAACCTCTTGTCCAAGACCAGCGTGCATTGAGCTTGTGCGCGCCTGTCTTTTTCCATCGTCAAACCGCTCTGCCTTGCGCCGCGCCGGCGCTGCAAGCAAAGGAATGTCCATGATCCGTTCTCTCTTCCTGGCGGCGTCTTGCGCGCTTGCCATCACTGCGCATGCGGCCGGGGCCGACTACGTGCTGCGCAATGCCAAGGTCTATACCGTCAACTCCGACCAGCCCTGGGCCCAGGCGCTGGCGGTGCGCGGCAAGGACATCGTCTACGTCGGCAAGGACGACGACGCGGCGCTCAAGGCGCACATCGGCGCGGACACCCGGGTGGTGGATCTGCAGGGCAAGATGGTCGTGCCCGGCTTCATCGACAGCCACATCCATCCGCTGCTGAGCAGCTTCATGACCGCCGGCGCCGATCTGCAGTACGAGACGCGTGAGCAGATGCTGCGCGCGCTGCAAGACTATGCGCGCGAGCATCCCACGGGGCTGGTGAGCGGCTTTGGCTGGCGCACCGACATGTTCGGCCCCGAGGGGCCGGACCGGCGCGAGCTCGATCGCATCTTCCCGGACCGCCCGGCCTACATGCTCAACATCGACTACCACAGCATGTGGTTCAACAGCCGCGCGCTGGAGCTGGTGGGCGTGGACCGCAACACCAAGGACCCCGCGCCGGGTTTTGCCTTCTGGCAACGCGACAAGGACGGCGAGCCGACCGGCTACGCCGTCGAGCCCGCCACCTACATGGAGGCGCTGAACAAGCTGGTGCCGCTCACGCCCGAGACCTTTGGCGCCTATGCGGCCAAATGGATGCCCAAGGCGGCCGCCGCGGGGCTCACCGGCGGCTTTGATGCCGGCGTGCCGCCGGTGGCCGACCAGGGCGAGCTGTTGTCGTCCTACCTCAAGCTGGAGCAGCGCGGCGAGCTGCTGCTGCGCCTGGGCGTCTCCTACGCCACGCGCGGCCCGCAAGACCCGCCGCCCTTGCCCGGGCTGCGCGCGGTGCAAAAGCGCATCCACTCCGAACTGGTGCACGTGGCGGCGCTCAAGATCATGGGCGACGGCACCGAAGGCGGCTGGACCGCGGCGATGCTCGAGCCCTATGCCGACAAGCCCGAGACGCGCGGCGCAACCACTTTTGCTACCGCGCAGTTCCACGCGCTCATTGCCGAGGCGGACAAGGCCGGCGTCAACGTGCACGTGCACTGCGACGGCGACGCCTGCACGCGTACCGTGCTCGACGCGGTGGAGGCGGCGATCGCGGCCAACCCGCCGCGCGACCGGCGCCACACCATCTGCCATCTGGTAAGCATTGACCCGGCCGACGTGCCGCGCTTTGGCAAGCTCGGGGTGCTGGCCCAGGTGGGCGTGAACTGGGCCACGGCCGACCCCGACACCCTGGGCGTGCTGCGCCAGCGCCTGGGCGCGCAGCGCTTTGAGCACAACCTCTATCCGGCGCGCGCGCTGGTCGAGTCGGGCGCGCGCGTGACGCTCGGAACCGACTGGGCTGCGGCTGGCTACTTTTCTACCTACAAGCCGCTGGACGTGATCCAGATCGGCATGACGCGCCAGCTCATAGGCAAACCCGACGCGCCCATCCTCGAGCCCAAGAGCCAGCGCATGACGCTCGCGCAAATGCTCAAGGGCTATACGCTGGACCCGGCCTATCAGATCGGTCTGGACAAGCTCGTGGGCTCGCTCGAAGTGGGCAAGCGCGCCGACCTGGTGGTGCTCGAGCGCAATCTGTTTGAGGTCGCGCCGCACGACATCCACAAGGTGGCGGTGGTGGCGACGATGATGAACGGGCGCCTGACGCACGGCAGCCTCGGCGCCGCCGCGCGCTGAAGCCACAGGGCCGGCACGGCCCTGTCGCCCCCTGTCGCCTATTGCTTGCCGCGCTGGCTCACGTAGTCGCCCACCTTGGAGCGAAACGCGACGGCCATGCGGTTCCAGCCGTTGATCGCGATCACCGCAAGCGTCAGATCGACGATGCCTTTTTCGTCGAAGTGCTGGCGCACCTCTTCGTACAACGCGTCGGGCACGCCCAGCGTGGAAATTTGCGTGATAGCCTCGGTCCAGGCCAGGGCGGCGCGCTCGCGCTCGCTGTAGAAGTAGGGGGCCTCGCGCCAGGCGGAAAGCAGCACCAGGCGCTGCACGGTTTCGCCGTCGGCGATCGCATCCTTGCTGTGCATGTCCAGGCAGTAGCCGCAGCCGTTGATCTGCGAGGCGCGCATCTTCACGAGCTCGATCAGCGAGCTCTCCAGCCCGCTCTTGTGCACCTGCATCTCGGTGTTGAGCAAGGCCTTGAAGGCTTCGGGCGCTGCCTTGGTGTAGTCCAGACGTTGTTCGTGCATGTGCGTTCACTCCTGTGCAAAAGCGGGTGTTCGGTTCAGTGGTGTGGCCAGTCTAGAAGCGCCGCCGCCGCACAGGGCGCGTCGCGGGGCGAAACCATGGCAGCAGTAGCGCCTTGGCTCAGTCGTGCTCGAAGCGAAAGACCGCGGTGCTGGCCAGCAGATTGGGCCAGGTGCGCACCTCGCGGCCTTCTTCCAGGCCAAAGGCGTCCAGGATGCGCAGCTTGTTGCGCCGCGCCAGCAGCTCGAAGTCCTTGAAGGTGCCCACGCGGATGTTGGGCGTGTCGTACCACTGATAGGGCAGGCGGCGGGTGACCGGCATCCTGCCGCGCAGGATGGACAGGCGGTTGGGCCAGTGCGCGAAGTTGGGGAAGGCGACGACGGCGCTGCGGCCCACGCGCGCGGTCTCTTGCAGCATGACCTCGGCGTTGCGCAGGTGTTGCAGCGTGTCGATCTGCAGCACCACGTCGAAGCTGTTGTCAGCGAACATCGCCAGGCCTTCGTCCAGGTTGAGCTGGATCACGTCGACCCCGCGGCGCACGCAGGCGAGCACGTTGGCATCGGCGATCTCTATGCCGTAGCCGCTGCAGCCGCGCTCGCGCGTGAGCAGCTCCAGCAGGGCGCCGTCGCCGCAGCCCAGATCGAGCACGCGGCTGCCCTCGGGCACCAGCCGCGCGATGCTTTGCATGGTGGAGTGATCGCTCATGCCAGCTCCTTTGCGATACCATCAAAATAAGAGCGCACTACGCCCATGTAGCGGGCGTCATCGAGCAAAAAGGCATCATGTCCGTGGGGCGCGTCGATCTCGGCGTAGCTGACGCGGCGACGGTTTTCCAGCAGCGCATGCACGGTCTCGCGCGAGCGCGCCGGCGCAAAGCGCCAGTCGGTGGAAAAGCTCACCAGCAGGAATTTTGCCTGGGTGAGCGAAAGCGCCTGGGTCAGGCTGCCGCCGGTCCTGCGCGCCGGGTCAAAGTAGTCGAGCGCGCGGGTGATCAGCAAATAGGTGTTGGCGTCAAAGTAGTCGCTGAACTTGTCGCCCTGGTAGCGCAGATAGCTTTCGATCTGGAACTCCACGTCCTGCGTGCTGTAGTGGTAGTCCTCGCGCGCCACGCCCTCGACGGCCGCACGCAGCTCGCGGCCGAACTTGGCGTTCATCACGTCGTCGCTCAGATAGGTGATGTGCCCGATCATGCGGGCGATGCGCAGACCGCGCTTGGGGACGACGCCGTGGCGGTAGTAGTCGCCGCCGTGAAAGTCCGGGTCGGTGGCAATCGCGCGGCGCGCCACTTCGTTGAAGGCGATGTTCTCGGCCGAGAGATTGGGCGCGCTGGCAATCACGATGGCGTGGCGCACCCGATCGGGGTATTGCAGCGTCCAGGACAGCGCCTGCATGCCGCCCAGGCTCCCGCCCATCACCGCGGCCAATTGCCTGATCCCCAGGCGCTCGAGCAGCAGCGCCTGGGCATTGACCCAGTCTTCCACCGTGAGCACCGGAAACTGCGCGCCATAGACCTCGCCCGTGGCCGGGTTCACGTCCATCGGGCCGGTGGAGCCGAAACACGAGCCCGGGTTGTTGATGCCGATGACGAAGAAGCGCTTGATGTCCACGCTCTTGCCCGGGCCGATCATGTTGTCCCACCAGCCTTCGCTCCTGGGCTGGCCCGGGTAGTAGCCGGCCACGTGGTGCGAGGCATTGAGCGCGTGGCATACCAGCACCGCGTTGCTCTTGTCGGCGTTGAGCTCGCCATAGGTTTCGTAGGCGAGCTGGTAGTCCTTGAGCACCGCACCCGAAGCGAGCGCCAGCGCATCGGAAAAGTGCATTGATTGGGGCGTGGCAATGAAGGACATGAAAAAACCCGGCGCCGCCAAAGAACGGGGCCGGGTCTTGCACGCTGTCGGTCACGTCTTTAGCGGAATTTGTAAAGCGCCCGCAAGCGGTGCAAATCGGCGCGTCTCTCGCGGGGCATTATGCCAAAGCGGTCGCGGGCGTGAGGCAAGACCGGGGCGGGGTAGGGTCAGGCAGGCCAGGTCAAGGTGACGCCATGCGCTTGCTGCAAGCTTTGCAGCGACTCGGGCGTATCGACGTCGGTGGTGTAGCGCGCGTGGTCGGCGGCGAGCGTCTGCACCCGTTCGGGATGGGCGCGCCGCCACTGGCGCACGGAGTCGCCCTGCTGCACCGCCTGGCGCAGCAGGGCGCCAAAGACCAGCGGGTGGCCGGGCGCGCCGGCGTGCATCGGCACGAGCAGCTCGGCGCCGCTGCCGCGCGCGCGCCAGGCGTGCAGGAGGGCGTGGAAATCCGGCTCCTGCAGCAAGGGCTGGTCGCCCAGGGCGACGACGATGGTGTCGAGCGCTGCGGGCAATGCAGCCAGGCCGCAGCGCAGCGAGGACGCGGGGTCGTCCTCGGGCGCGGGGTTGGTGGTCCACATCAGCTCGGGGTGCTCGCCCCGGGCTGCCTGCAACACGGGCAGCAGGGCATCGCGGTGGTGGCCCAGCACGACGACGACGGGCGCGCAGCCCGCCGCGGCAAGCAGGCGCGCCTGGCGCAGCAGCAGCGGCTCGCCATCGCGCAGCAGCAGCGCCTTCGGCCTGCCCCCCATGCGCCGCCCGGCGCCTGCGGCAAGCAGCACCGCGCCGCAGGGGTGGGCGCAATCAGGCGTCGTCATGGATCACGAAGCAGACGTTGGCCGCGTCGTTCGGCGTGATCTCCTGCATGTCCTTGACGTGGGCCACGTCCATGTCGCGCGGCAGCGGCACGCCGTTCTTCACCGCGAGGATTTCGGCCATCACGCTGACCGCGATCTCGGGCGGGGTCTTGCTGCCGATGTAGATGCCCACGGGGCCGCGCAAATCCTTCAGGCTTTCTTCGGTCTGCTCCAGGTGCTCGATCATGCGCTGGTGGCGCAAGGCGCTGTTGCGCCGGCTGCCGATGGCGCCGATGTAGAAGGCCGGGGTGTCGAGCGCCTGCAGCAGTGCCAGGTCGTCGAGCTTGGGGTCGTGGGTGAGAGCGATCACGCAGGTGCGCCCGTCGGGCTGCATCTCGGCCACGGTGTCGTCGGGCATGGTGGTCACCAGGCGCGCGCCGTCCACGCTCCAGCTGCCGGAAAACTCCTCGCGCGGGTCGCACACCGTCACCGCGAAACCGCAGAACAGCGCCATGGTGGCCAGGTACTCGCTCATCTGCCCCGCGCCGATGATGAGCATGCGGTAGCCGGGGCCAAAGGTGTTGACCACCTCCTGCGCGCCGACGATGAGGTCGGCCGGGTGCTCGGCGGGCTCCAGCGTCACCGCGCCGTCGGCCAGCCGCACGCGCCGGTGCATGAGCTGGCCGGCATCGAGCCGCGCCAGCAACTGCCGGATGGCCTCGGCCTCGGGGTTGAATTCCACCAGGATCTGCAGCGTGCCGCCGCAGGGCAGGCCAAAGCGGTGCGCCTCGTCGGCGGTGATGCCGTACTTGACGAGTCGCGGCGGCCCCGAGCGCGGCAAGGCATCGGGCACGCCGGGCTTGGTGTAGCGGTCGATCAGGTCGTACTCAATGCAGCCGCCGGAGACCGAGCCGACCACCATGCCGTCGCCGCGCAGCGCCATGATGCAGCCCACGGGGCGCGGCGACGAACCCCAGGTGTGCACGACGGTGGCAAGCACCGCATCCTGGCCGGCCGCGCGCCACCCGGCCAACGCGCGCAGCACCGTGAGATCGAGGTTTTCCATGCCTTGCGCCTCCTGCCTTCAGTCGGGCGTGGCGGCGTCTTGCGGGCTGGCGCCCTTGAGTTTGCCCCACAGCTTCTTGAGTGTGCCGCCTTCCCCGGGTTCCTCGCTGCCGTGCTCGGGCGGCGGGCCAAAGCGCCGCTGCATCTCCTCGTCAAAGCGGGTGAAGAACTTCTCGGCCATGGACTTGGCCACGCCGTCGATCAGCCGCTGGCCGACCTGGGCGATCTTGCCGCCCACGCTGGCGCTGGCGCTGTAGGCGAGTTCGCAGCCCGCATCCAGCGGCGTGAGCGTGACCTTGGCACTGCCCTTGCCGAAGCCGGCGGGCCCGCCCGAGCCTTCGAAGCCCAGGGTGTAGCTGCGCGGCGGCTCGATGTCCGACAGCGCGATGTTTCCTTTGAATTTGGCGCTGACCGGGCCGACCTTGAGCGCCATGGTGATCGCCCAAGCGTTGTCGCCCGTGGCTTCTATGCTGTCGCAGCCCGGGATGCAGGCCTTGAGCACCTTGGGATCGTTGAGCGACTCCCAGGCCTGTTGCTGGGTGACGGCCAGCGGGCGTGAGCCTTGCATTTCCATGAGCGGTCTCCTTCGCAAATTCAGTGGTGTTGGAGCAGGCGCGCAATCGCGTCCGCCAGTTCGTGCAGCCTGGTGACGTTGTGCACCGCGAGCATGCCGTCGGCCGCGCGGTGCAGCTCGGCCGCGCCGCGTGCGATCGGCTCGTAGCCGCCAAAGCGCAGCAGCGGGTTGAGCCACAGCAAGCTGCGCGTGTGGCGCTTGAGCCAGGCCAGCTCGCCGGCCAGCTCGGCGGGCTCGCCGGTATCGAGCCCGTCGCTCACCAGCAGCACCAGCGTGCGCCGGCCGACGAGGCGGCGCCAGTGGTGCCGGCGCAGCTCGGCGAGCGACGCGCCCAGGCGCGTGCCGCCGGCAAAGTCGTCGATGGCCTGCCCGGCAGCGAGCAGCATCGCGTCGGTGTCGCTCAGGCGAAAGGCGGCATTGAGATCGGTCAGGTGCGAGCCGAAGGCAAAGACGTCACGGCGCACCGCCAAACCCCGGCTGCCCACCTGGGTGCGCGCAGTGGCGCAGTGCAAGAAGGCCAGCAACAGGCGCGCGTAGCGCTCCATGGAGCCGGAGACGTCGACCAGCACCAGGAGCGGCAGCGGCTGGCGCCGACGCTGCAGGCGGTGCAGCGCCATGATGTCGCCGCCGCACTGGGCCGCTGCGCCGAAGGTGCGCCGCCAGTGGATGCGCGCGCCGCGCATGCCGCCGCGCGTGCGCCGCGCGGACACGGTAGGCAGAGGCAGGGGGATGTCGCGCACCAGGCGTTCGACGAGTCGGTATTCGCTGGCGCTGAGCTGGTTGAAGTCGGCGGTTTTCAGGCGCGCGGTCTGGCTCGCGGTCATGGCCGCATCGAGGTCGATCGCGTCTTCCTTTTGCGCGGGCGCAGGGGTCTTGGGGGGTGACAGCGCCTCGGCGACGCGCGGGCGGCGCTTGGGGCCTTTGGCGTGGCCGTCGGCGCGCGGCAGCATTTGCGCGAGCAGCTTGTTCGCGAGCTTGGGGTCGCGGAAAAAGGCGTCGAAGAGTTCGCGAAACACCGCGCGGTCCTGCTCGCGCGCGATGAGCACGGCCTCGAGCGCGGCGCTGGCGTCCTCGCGCTGCGCCAGGCCCACCCACTGCAGCGCCTGCTGGGCCAGGGCCATGCGTGCGGCATCCACCGGCACGCCGGCGCGGCGCAGCATGCGGCAAAACGCGCCGAGGTTGGCCGCGAGCTTGCCGCTGCGCGCGTCACCGAGCTGGACGACGCGATCGGGGGCCGGGGCAGCGCTGGCGGGCATGAGGATTTCCTCTCAAGCTCTCAGTTCGCCCCGCCATCGGGCAGGGCGACCTGCAGCACCTCGGCGGCCAGCGCCTGGTTGAGCGCGGCCACGTCGTCGCGCTGCTTGAACAAGATGCCGGCGGTGTCTTGCACCACTTCGGGGTCCAGCGCCAGGGTGTCGAGCGCGACCAGTGCCCGCGCCCATTCCACGGTTTCGGCAATGCCGGGCGCGCGCTGGAACTGCCCGTCAAACGGCGCGCTGCGCAACTGCTGCACGAAGGCCGCGACCTGCTCGGTGAGCTGGCGCGGCGCCTCGGGCACCAGCGCATGGACGATGGCCAGCTCGCGTTCACGCTCGGGGTAGTCCAGCCAGTGGTAGAGGCAGCGGCGCTTGACCGCGCCGTTGAGCTCGCGCGTGCGGTTGCTGGTGAGCAGGGTCACTGGCGGCACGCTGGCGCGCACCGTGCCCAGCTCGGGGATGCTGACCTGGTATTCGCCCAGGTATTCGAGCAGGAAGGCTTCAAACGGCTCGTCGGCGCGGTCGACCTCGTCGATCAAGAGCAGCGCGCCGGGTGCCGGGGTTTCCAGCGCCTGCAAGAGCGGGCGGCGCACCAGGTAGCGCGGCTGGTAGACCTCTTGCTCCAGCGTTTCGAGGTGCAGGCCGGGGCCGCCGCCGGGCTGCGCAGCTTGCGCCGCAGGCGGCGTGGGCGCCGTCATTTCGGCCGCGCGCAGGTGCAAGAGCTGCGCGGCGTAGTTCCATTCGTAGAGCGCCTCGCGCTGCTCCAGGCCGTCAAAGCACTGCAGGCGGATCAAGGGGCGTCCCAGCACTTTGGCCAGGGCCTTGGCCAGTTCCGTCTTGCCCACGCCGGGCTCGCCTTCCAGCAGCAGCGGGCGCTGCAGCTTGAGCGCGAGGAACACGGCAGTGGCCAGGCGCCGGTCGGCAAAGTAGCCGTGCTGGCGCAGCCCTGCGGTGAGCTCGTCGATGGTGTTGCATTCGCAGGGCGGGGTATCGAGCATGAAATACCTCTGAAAAATGAGCTGCCAGCGCTTGCCTGGCAAGCGCTTGAGGCATAAAAGGCTTAGATATTCTCGGGCAGTGCAGGCCCCTCACCCCTCCCTCTCCCCAAAGGGGCGAGGGTGAAATACCGGCCCGGTTTTGCTCCTTGTCTCCAGAAGATCAAGGGTGATTCGCCGCGCCGGCTTTGCTCCCTCTCCCTTTGGGAGAGGGCCGGGGTGAGGGCCGCCCGATCAGGCCAAGGCCTGCGCAACGGCGCGCTGGGTCATCACCCCGACGAGGTGCGCGCGGTACTGGCTGGAGCCGTGCAGGTCGCCCGAGAGCTCGCCCGCGTCGGTCGCTACCTTGGCCGCGGCCTCGGGCGTGAAGCTGGCCGACAGCGCCTGCTCCATGCCCGCATGGCGAAACACCCCGTTGCCCCCGCCGGTCACCGCCACGCGCACGCCGCCCGCAGTCTGCGCGACGAAGACGCCGATCAGCGCGAACAGCGACGCGGGCTGCGGGAACTTCATGTAGGCCGCTCTTTGCGGGATGGGAAAGCTCACCGCGGTGATGATTTCGCCCTCGTCCAGCGCGGTGCTGAACAAGCCCTGGAAGAAGTCGTCGGCCGCGATCGTGCGCGCATGGGTGTGCACCGTTGCGCCCAGGCCCAAGAGCGCGGCCGGGTAGTCGGCGGCCGGGTCGTTGTTGGCCACCGAGCCGCCGATCGTGCCGCGCGCGCGCACCTGCTTGTCGCCTATGCCGCTGGCCAGGCCCGCCAGCGCGGGAATGTTCTGCTGCACCACGCTGCTCTCGGCCACCTCGCAGTGGCGCGTCATCGCGCCGATGACGATGGCGCCCGCCTCCTTGCGGATGCCGGCCAGCTCCTCGATGCCGCCCAGGTCCACCACCTGCTCGGGCGCCGCCAGGCGCAGCTTCATCGAGGCGAGCAGCGTCTGCCCGCCGGCCAGCAGCTTGCCGCCCGCTTTGGCAAGCCTGAGGGCATCGGCCTGGCTGCTCGGGCGCTCATAGGTAAATGCATACATCGGGGTGCTCCTTTCAGGCTTGCTTGGCTTGCTGGATCGTGGCCCACACGCGGTCGGGCGTGGCCGGCATGTCGATGTCGTCGATGCCCAGGGGCTTCAAGGCATCGAGCACCGCGTTGATCACCGCCGGCGGCGCGCCGATGGCGCCGGCCTCGCCGCAGCCCTTGCTGCCTATGGGGTTGTGCGTGCACGGCGTGCAGACGTGGCCGATCTGGATGTTCGGGAAATTGGCCGCGCGCGGCATGGTGTAGTCCATGTAGCTGCCGGTGAGCAGCTGGCCCGTGTCCTTGTCGTAGATGCCGTGCTCGTACAGCGCCTGGCCCATGCCTTGCACCACGCCGCCCTGCACCTGGCCCTCGACGATCATCGGGTTGATGATGACGCCGAAGTCGTCCACGCAGGAGAAGCGGTCCACGCGCACCACGCCGGTCTGCGGGTCGATCTCGACCTCGCAGATGTAGGTGCCCGCGGGATAGGTGAAGTTGGTCGGGTCGTAGAAGGCGGTTTCGTTCAGGCCGGGTTCGAGCTTGTCCAGCGGGTAGTTGTGCGGCACGTAGGCGGTGAGCGCTACCTGGGCAAACGGGATCTTCTTGTCCGTGCCCTTGACGGTGAATTCGCCGTTGGCAAATTCGATGTCGGTGTCGCTTGCCTCCATCAGGTGCGCGGCGATCTTCTTGGCCTTGGCCTCGATCTTGTCCAGCGCCTTCATGATGGCCGCGCCGCCGACCGACAGCGAGCGGCTGCCGTAGGTGCCCAGGCCAAACGGGATGCGCCCGGTGTCGCCGTGCACGATCTCGACCTGGCCGGGATCGAGCCCCAGGCGCGCCGCCACGAGCTGCGCAAACGTCGTCTCATGCCCCTGGCCGTGGCTGTGCGAGCCGGTGAACACCATCACGCTGCCCGTGGGGTGTACGCGCACCTCGCCGGCTTCAAACAGGCCGGCGCGCGCGCCCAGCGCGCCCGCGAGGTTGCTTGGCGCCAGGCCGCAGGCTTCGATGTAGCTGCTGTAACCCATGCCGCGCAGCAGGCCCCGGGCTTCGCTGGCCTTGCGCCGCTCGTCAAAGCCGGCCACGTCGGCGAGCTTTTGCGCGTCGCGCATGCAGGCGTGAAAGTCGCCCGTGTCGTACTGCAGCGCCACCGGCGTCTGGTAGGGGAAGGCGGTGACAAAGTTGCGCTTGCGGATCTCGTCCTGGGACAGACCCAGCTCCCAGCCGCAGCGCGTGACCAGGCGCTCCACCAGGTAGCAGGCCTCGGGCCGCCCGGCGCCGCGGTAGGCATCGACCGGCGCGGTGTTGGTAAACCAGGCGTCGACCTCCACATAGACCTGCGGCGTCGCGTACTGGCCCGCCAAGAGCGTGCCGTAGAGATAGGTCGGGATGGCGCTGGCAAACGTCGAGAGGTAGGCGCCCAGATTGGCGTGGGTGTGAAAGCGCGCGGCAAGGAACTTGCCGTCCTTGTCCATCGCCATCTCGGCGTGGCTCACGTGGTCGCGCCCGTGGGCGTCGCTCACGAAGGATTCACTGCGCTCGGCGGTCCACTTGACCGCGCAGTTGAGTTCGCGTGCAGCGTATGTCAGGGCCACGTCCTCGGCATACAGATATATCTTGGAGCCGAAGCCCCCGCCCACGTCGGGCGCAATCACGCGCACCTTGTGCTCGGGCAGTTGCATCACGAAGGCGGTGAGCAGCAGGCGCTCGACGTGCGGGTTCTGGTTGGAGACGTAGAGCTCGGTCTCGTCGGTCGAGCGGTTGTAGCGCACGTTGACCGCGCGCGGCTCCATCGCGTTGGGGATCAGGCGGTTGTTCACCACGTCGATCTTCGTCACGTGCGCGGCGCCGGCAAAGGCCGCGTCCACCGCCGCCTTGTCGCCCAGCGTCCATTTGAAGCACTGGTTGTCCGGCGCCTCGTCGTGCAGCGCCGGGCCGTCCTTGGCGCGCAGCATGTCGACCACGGCGGGCAGCTCTTCGTATTCGACCTCCACCGCCTCGGCGGCGTTCTTGGCGTGCTCGTGCGTGTCGGCCACGACGAGCGCCACCTGGTCGCCCACGTAGCGCACCTTTTTGCTCGCCAGCGCCGGGTGCGGCGGCTCGCGCATCGGGCTGCCGTCGGGATAGTGGATTTGCCAGGCGCAGGGGATGGAGCCGAGCTTGCCCTCGATGTCCGCGCCGGTGAAGATGCGCACCACGCCGGGCATCTTGCTGGCGGCCGCGGTGTTCACGCTCTTGATGCGGGCGTGCGCATGCGGCGAGCGCACGAAGTAGCCGTGGCGCTGGCGGTCCAGCAGCACGTCGTCGGTGTAATTGCCCTGGCCGGTGAGAAAGCGCACGTCCTCCTTGCGCTTGAGCGATTCGCCGATATGCGGCAGCTTGGCAAATTCATTGGCACCCATGGTCGTGTCTCCTTGGTCTGCGGCTCAGGCGGCCACCGCCGCCTGCGCGGTCTGGATGGCCTTGACGATGTTCTGGTAGCCGGTGCAGCGGCAGATGTTGCCCTCCAGCAGCTCGCGGATTTCCTGCTCGCTTGCGTGCGGATGGTGCGCCAGCAGGTCGATGGCGCTCATCACCATGCCCGGCGTGCAGTAGCCGCATTGCAGGCCGTGGCATTCCTTGAACGCCGCCTGGATGGGGTGCAGCGTGCCGTCGGGCGCGGCCACGCCCTCGATGGTGGTGATGTCGCAGCCGTTCATCTGCACCGCCAGCACGTTGCACGACTTGATGGAGCGCCCGTCGGCCATCACCGTGCAGGCGCCGCACTGGGCGGTGTCGCAACCCACGTGGGTGCCGGTCAGGCGCAGGTGTTCGCGGATGAACTGCACCAGCAGCGTGTTGGGCGCCACGTCGGCGCTGACGGGCTGTCCGTTGACCTTGAGCTCGATCTGCATGCGCTTGTCTCCTTCTGATGCATGAAGCGGTGTGGACTGCCCATTCTTGGATCAAGTGCCTTGCCAAGCCCTAGTACAAACCCTGAGACCATGCCGGCATGCATGCAATATTCTCAGAATGAGACGCCCCGGCGGCAGCGCTCGGGCCCGCAAGCCATGGCCATGAACACCCCGGACTCCCGCCTGAACCAGATCGCGCTGGCGCGCCGGGCGCTGGTGCAAGGCGGCGCCGAGCTGACCGATGCGCTGGTGGGCGCCTGGCTCGATCGCGCCTGGATCGTGCGCAGCTGGCAGCGCTGCCTGGCGCGCGGCGCGCGGCCCGATCGCCCGGTGGTCTTCGAGCCCGCACCCCGGCGCGCCGGGGCAGACGCCGCCGAGCAGCACGGCGAGCTGCTGGCGCTGGCGCGCCCGGCGCTGCAGCGTCTGGCGCGCCAGATTGCGCCGGTGCGCTACTTCGCCCTGCTGACCGACGCGCGCGGCACGGTGATAGACACCGCCGGCGCCATCGATCACCGCGACCGCGCCACGCACGCGATCGCGCGCATCGGCATCGACCTGTCCGAGCAAAGCATAGGCACCAGCGCGATCGGCGCGGCGCTGGCCGAGCGCGCGCCGGTCTGGCTGCACCGGGGTGAGCATTTCTTCACCGACACCGGCGTCTACAGCTGCGCCGGCGCGCCGCTGTTCGGCCCCGACGGCAACTGCCTGGGCATGATCGACGTGACCGGCGTGGACGTGCCCGAACGTCCCGAGCTGCAGCACCTGGTGGCGCACACCGCTCGCCAGATCGAGGAGGCGCTGATCCTGGCGCGGCCGCACAGCCTGCGTCTGCGCCTGTCCTGGCCCGAGGGCTGGCAGGTCAGCGGCGGCGGGGGCGCCGAAGGCCTGCTGTGCCTGGACGCCGACGGCCAGGTGGTCGGCGCCAACAGCAGCGCGCGCCAGATGCTGCCGGCGCTGCACACCCTGGCGGGCGCGCCGCTGCATGCGGCCGATTTGTTCGCGCTGCCCTGGGCCGGGCTGTTTGATGCGGCGGTGCAGGACGGCCCGCGCACCGTGCCGCTGTGGTCAGGGCTGCGGCTGCAGCTGCGCGCCGAGCGGCGCCAGCGCGCACCTCTGGCCGCGCCGCGTTCGCTCAAGGCGCTGGAGTCGGCACTCATAGACCAGGCGGTGCGCGACGCCGGCGGGCGCGTGGCCGAAGCGGCGCGCAAGCTGGGCGTGAGCCGCGCCACGGTCTACCGGCGCCTGGCGGCGATGCGCAAGGGCGCGCCGGGTTAGGGCGGCGTTGAACGCGTCCCCGCGATGGCGCTCGCCCGGCATGAAATGGGCGGCAAGGCGCAATCCGCAGCAATGGCAGGCGCTATTGCGAAGATGTGCAAGGTCGCAGGCCGCAGCGGGCGGTGATGCGCGACGCGCGAGGGGTTTTTCAGCCTTGCCCCAGGCCTGATCACACGCCGGCCAGCGCCTGGCGCGTGATCAGCAACACCTGCTCGCTGCCCGCGCTGGTCTCAAGCCAGAACACCGGCAGCGCGGGAAAGGCCGCTTCGAAGTGCGCGCGCTCGTGGCCGATCTCCAGCACCAGCACTGCGTCTTCGCTCATGCAGGCAGGGGCGTCGCGCAGCAGGCGGCGGATGAAGTCCATGCCGTCTTCGCCGCCCGCGAGCGCGAGCGCCGGCTCGGCGCGGTATTCGGGCGGCAGCCGCGCCATGCTCTGCGCGTTCACGTAGGGCGGGTTGCACAGGATCAGGTCCCAGGGGCCGGGGCAGAGCGCCAGGCCGTCGGACTCGACGAGCCGCACGCGCTCCTGCAGGCCGTGCTTGTCCACATTGATGCGCGCCACGGCCAGGGCCTCGGGCGAGAGGTCGGCGCCGGTGACCATCACCTCGGGCCAGGCCAGGGCGGCCAGCACCCCCAGGCTCCCGTTGCCGGTGCACAGATCGAGCACCTGGCAGGTCTGCGCGCTCAGCCAGGGGTCGATGCCGGCGTTGGCAATCAGCTCGGCGATCAGGCTGCGCGGCACGATGGCGCGCTCGTCCACGTAGAAGGGCACGCCCGCGAGCCAGGCCTCGCGCGTGAGGTAGGCGGCAGGCACGCGCCGACGTATGCGTTCTTCAAAAAGAGAAGCTGCTCGCGCTTGCTGGACGGGCGTTACAGGCCGATTTTGTATGGAATCCGCATCGCCCGCCAGGGGGCTGTCCAGCGGCAGGCCCAGGCTCCAGAGCACCAGCCAGGCGGCTTCGTCGCGGGCGTTGGTGGTGCCGTGGCCAAAGCCCACGCCAGCGGCGCGCAGCCAGGCCTCGCCGCTGGCGACCAGCGCGCCCACGGTGGCGCCGCTCAGGCCGTGCGGGGCGGGGGGCGCAGCCATCGGGCAGGCCTACTTCTCGACGAAGGCGCGCTCGATGACGAAGTCGCCCGGGCGCGTGGTGCTGCCTTCCTCGAAGTCCATGCGCGTGAGCAGCGCCTTGAGCGTGGCCAGCATCTCCGGGCTGCCGCAGAGCATCACCCGGTCGTTGGCCGGGTCGAGCTGGGGCAGGCCGAGGTCCGCGGCAAGCTGGCCGCTTTCGATCAGCGCATTGATGCGGCCCTGGTGGATGAAGCTCTCGCGCGTGACCGTGGGGTAGTAGCGCAGCTTGTCCTGCACCAGCTCGCCCAGCAGCTCGTGGCGTGGCAGCTCCTGGCTCAGGTAGTCGCGGTAGGCAAGCTCGGCCGCCTCGCGCACGCCGTGCACCAGGACGACTTGCTCGAAGCGCTCGTAGGTGTCGGGGTCGCGCACGATGGCCATGAAGGGCGCGATGCCGGTGCCCGTGGCCAGCAGGTACAGGCGCTTGCCGGGCAGCAGGTAGTCGGTCACCAGCGTGCCCGTGGGCTTTTTGGCCACGAGGATGCTGTCGCCCACCTGGATGTGCTGCAGTCGCGAGGTCAGCGGCCCGTGCGCCACCTTGATCGAGAGGAACTCCAGATGCTCTTCCCAGTTGGGGCTGACCACGCTGTAGGCGCGCAGGAGCGGCTTGGCGTCCACCTTCAGGCCGATCAGCGTGAAGTGGCCGTTGGAGAAGCGAAACGCCTGGTCGCGGGTCGTGGTGAATGAAAACAGCCGCTCGGTCCAGTGGTGTACCGAGAGGACGCGCTCTTCGAAGAACATCGTGTCGTGGGTGTGAACGGCCAGGCGCGGCAGGGTATTGCCGCAGCATGGGCTCAGGTGCGCGCCGCGCGCCTGTCGCCTGTCTGACGTGAACCGGGAAAACCCCAATTGTCGTTCAAACCGTGGGCCCGCCCGCCGGCGCAGTACATTACCCCTCCGGCAACTTTGGCAGTCCAAGGGGGGCAGCGACATGGGCAAGTGGACGGCGCTGGTACTGGCGTCATGGGCGATGGTGGCGGGCGCGGCGCATGCCGACAGCGGGCGCTACCTGATCGGCGAGATCAACAGCTACAAGGCGCAGCCGGCGTTTCTCGAGCCCTACAAAAAGGGCATGGAGCTGGCCGTCGAACAGGTGAACGCCGCCGGCGGCATAGACGGCAAGAAGCTGGTGCTGATCACGCGCGACGACAACGCCAACCCCGGCGACACGGTGCGCGCGGCCGAGGAGCTCATCACGCGCGAGAAGGTGGACGTGCTCACCGGCGGCTTTCTGTCGCACCTGGGCCTGGCGCTGACCGACTTTGCGCTGCAAAAGAAGCGCTTTTACCTGGCCAGCGAGCCGCTGACCGACAAGATCGTCTGGGAGCAGGGCAACCGCTACACCTTCCGCCTGCGCCCCTCGACCTGGATGCAGGTGGCGATGCTGGTGCCCGAGGCGGCCAAGTTGAACAAGAAGCGCTGGGCGCTGGTCTACCCCAACTACGAATACGGCCAGTCGGCCGTGGCGACCTTCAAGCAGCTCTTGAAGGCGGCGCAGCCGGACGTGCAATTCGTCGCCGAGCAGGCCACGCCCCTGGGCAAGGTGGACGCGGGCAGCGTGGTGCAGGCGCTCGCCGACGCCAAGCCGGACGCCATCTTCAACGTGCTCTTTGCCACGGATCTGGCCAAGTTCGTGCGCGAGGGCGAGACCCGCGGCCTGTTCGAAGGGCGCAAGGTGGTGGGGCTGCTCAGCGGCGAGCCCGACTACCTCGACCCGCTCAAGGCCGAGGCGCCCGTGGGCTGGATCGTCACCGGCTATCCCTGGTATTCGATAGACACGCCCGAGCACAAGGCGTTTCTCGACGCCTACCAGCAGCGCTTCAAGGATTACCCGCGCAATGGCTCCGTCGTCGGCTACAACGCCATCTTGTCGATTGCCGCAGGCCTGAAGAAGGCCGGCAGCAGCGACACCGAAAAGCTGATCGCCGCCTTCGCCGGCCTGCAGGTGGACACGCCCTTCGGCCGCATCACCTACCGACCGCAAGACCATCAATCGACGATGGGCGCCTACGTGGGCACCACGGCGCTCAGGGACGGCAAGGGCGTGATGGTGGACTTCCGCTACGAAGACGGCGCGAAGTTCCAGCCGTCGGACGAAGAAGTGAAGAAGCTGCGCCCCGCCGCGCAGTAAGCCGCGCTCTGCACGCGCGCGCCGCCGCATGGATCTGTCGGGCCTGCTCGTTCAGCTGCTCAACGGCCTGGCGGGCGGCGCCACGCTGTTTCTGGTCGCCGCCGGCCTGTCGCTGGTTTTTGGCGTCACGCGCATCGTCAACTTCGCGCACGGTTCGCTCTATGTGCTGGGGCTGTATGTGGCCTACAGCAGCGTGGAGCAGCTCGGCGGCGCCATCGGCTTTTGGCCCGCGCTCTTGATCGCGCCGCTGGCCGTCGGGCTGCTTGGCGCGCTGATCGAGATTGCGCTGCTGCGCCGCATCTACCACGCGCCCGAGCTGCTGCAACTGCTGGCCACCTTCGCGCTGGTGCTGGTCATTCGCGATGCCGCGCTCTGGCTCTGGGGCGCGCAAGATCTGCTCGGACCGCGTGCGCCGGGGCTCGCGGGCGCCGTCAGCATCCTGGGGCGCCGCTTTCCCAGCTACGACTTGTTTCTGATCGCCGCCGGGCCGCTGGTGTTGCTGGCGCTCACCCTGCTGCTGCGGCGCACGCGCTGGGGCACGCTGGTGCGCGCGGCCACGCAAGACCGCGAGATGCTCTCGGCGCTCGGGGTGCAGCAGGCCTGGCTGTTTACCGCGGTGTTTGCGCTGGGCGCGCTGCTGGCGGGCCTGGCCGGGGCCTTGCAACTGCCGCGCGAGCCGGCCAATCTGGAGCTGGACCTGCCCATGGTCGCGAGCGCCTTCGTCGTGGTGGTGGTAGGCGGCATGGGGTCGCTACCCGGCGCCTTCGTGGCCGCGCTCCTGATTGCCGAACTCAAGGCGGTATGCATCTGGCTGGGCGTGGTGCAGCTCGGGCCCTTCACCGTGGCCTTTCCCAAGCTCACGCTGGTGGCGGAATTTCTGGTCATGGCCGTGGTGCTGGTCTGGCGGCCCTGGGGTCTGTTGGGCCGCCCGGACGCCGTGCTGCGCTCTGCAGCCGAGCAGCCCGGCCTGGTACAAGCCGGCGCCTGGGGCCGATGGGCCTGGTGGCTGCTGCTTGCGCTGCTGGCCGCGCTGCCGCTGTGGGCGGGCAGCCAGAGTTACGCGGTGGTGCTGCTGACCGAAATCGCCATCGCCGCGCTGTTTGCTGCCAGCCTGCAGGCCATCGTCGGGCCGGGCGGCTTGCACTCCTTTGGCCATGCGGCCTATTTCGGCCTCGGGGCCTACGCCGCCGCGCTGCTGGTGCATGCGGCGCATCTGCCCTTCGTCGCCGCGCTCGCCCTGGCGGTGCTGGTGGGTGCCGTCGGGGCGCTGGTCTATGGCTGGTTTTGCATGCGCCTGAGCGGTATTTACCTGGCCATGCTGACCCTGGCCTTTGCGCAAATCACCTGGGCCGTGGCCTTCCAGTGGGACGACTTCACCGGAGGCAGCAACGGCATCACCGGCGTGTGGCCGCCCGCCTGGCTGGGCGCGGGCGCGGGCTTTTACTGGCTGGTGCTGCTGCTGTGCGCGGGCGCCGTCCACGGCCTGCGCCGCATGCTGCACGCGCCCTTTGGCTGGGCGTTGCGCGCGGCGCGCGACTCGGTGCAGCGCGCCGAGGCCATCGGCCTGCCCACGCGGCGCGTGCAATGGGCGGCCTTCACCCTGGCCGGGGCGGCGGCGGCGCTGGCCGGGGCCTTGTTTGCCTTCTCCAAGGGCGGGGCCGCACCGGACGTGCTCTCGGTCAGCGCCTCGGTCGATGCGCTGGTCATGGTGCTGCTGGGCGGCGTGCACGCCCTGGCCGGCCCGGTGGTGGGCGCGGCCGCCTTCACCTGGCTGCACGACAGCGTGGCCCGCGCCCTGCCCTGGTGGCGGGCGGTGCTGGGCGGCGTGGTGCTGCTCTTGATTCTGGTGTTTCCACAAGGAATTTCGGGTGTAACGCAGAACCTGCAAGCGCTGATAGCTACCAAAAATAGAGCAAAAGAGGCGCGTACATGAGCTTGCTCCAGGCCAGCGGGCTGCGCAAATCCTTCGGCGGCGTGCATGCGGTGCAAGGCGTGTCGCTGCAACTGCAGGCGGGCGAGCTGCTGGCCTTGATCGGCCCCAACGGCGCGGGCAAGAGCACCACCTTTCAGCTCATCGGCGGCCAGTTGCGCCCCGACGCGGGCCGTGTGCTGCTGGACGGCGCCGACATCACCGGCCTGGCCGCGCGCGCGCTGGCGCGCCGGGGCGTGGGCCGCACCTTTCAGATTGCCGAAACCCTCGCGAGCTTCACCGCCCTGGCCAACGTGCAAATGGCCTTGCTGGCGCACGACGGCCGCTGGCGTGGCCTGTGGCGCGGCGCGGGCGACTACCGCCGCCAGGACGCGCTGGCCCTGCTGGCCCAGGTGGGCATGCAAGCTCAGGCCGAGCGCCCCTGCAGCGAACTTGCCTATGGCGACGTCAAGCGCCTGGAGCTGGCCCTCGCGCTGGCGGG
Organism: Comamonas sp. NLF-1-9; assembly: GCF_019195435.1. Taxonomy (NCBI): domain Bacteria; kingdom Pseudomonadati; phylum Pseudomonadota; class Betaproteobacteria; order Burkholderiales; family Comamonadaceae; genus Comamonas; species Comamonas sp. NLF-1-9. The sequence goes on along the minus strand of NZ_CP078069.1, from coordinate 2,327,255 downwards.
CGCGCCGCGCCTGCTGCTGATGGACGAGCCCACTGCCGGCATGGCCCCGGCCGAGCGCGGCGCGCTGATGCAGCTGGTGCGCAGTCTGGCGCGCGAGCGGCGCATCGGCGTGCTCTTCACCGAGCACAGCATGGACGTGGTCTTCGCCCATGCCGACCGCATCGCGGTGATGGTGCGCGGCGAGCTGCTCGCCGAAGGCCCGCCCGCCGTCATGCGCGCCAGCCGCCAGGTGCAGCAGGCCTACCTGGGCAGCGGCCTGCAAGCGCCCGGATCACCGCCCGCCCTGCCCGTGGCCGAACGGCACATGGAGCGCCCCCCGCTGCTGCGCGTGCACAACCTGCACGCCTGGTACGGCGCGGCGCAGGCGCTGCACGGCGTGTCGCTTGCGGTGCGCCCCGGCGAGGTGCTGGCGCTGATGGGGCGCAACGGCGCGGGCAAGTCCACCACGCTCAAGGCGATTGCCGGCCTGATGGCGCGCAGCAGCGGCAGCCGCCACTTCATGGGCGAGGACATCGGCCGCTGGAGCGCCCACCGCATCGCCCGCGCGGGCCTGGGCTACGTGCCCGAGGAGCGGCGCATCTTCGGCGACCTCACGGTGCTGGAAAACCTGGAAACCGGCCGCCAGAGACCGCGCCGCTGGCCCGGCGGCGCGCCGCTGGCGCCGTGGACGCGGCAGCGCCTGTTTGCGCTCTTTCCCAATCTGGGCGAAATGCCCGACCGCCCCGGCGCCCGCATGAGCGGCGGCGAGCAGCAGATGCTCACCGTGGCGCGCACGCTGATGGGCCAGCCCTATCTGGTGCTGCTCGACGAGCCCTCGGAAGGCGTGGCGCCCCTCATCGTCGAGCAGATGGCGCGCGCTGTGCGCGAGCTCAAGGCCCAGGGCATGGGCATTTTGCTGTGCGAACAAAACCTGGCCTTCGCCCAGAGCGTAGCCGACCACGTGGTAGTGCTGGAGCAGGGCCGCGTGGTGCACGCGGGCGACATGGCCGGCTTCATGGCGAACGCCGCGCTGCGCCGCCAGCACCTGGGCCTGTAGCGCCGGCGCCTGCTCGATGCCGCCGGAAGCCGGACGGCGGTCGCTGCTGGAGTCGGGCGAATCTGCTCAAGAATACGGCTGTCGATGGGCGGGCTTGCCCGGGCGCTACAGCCCCAGCAGCCACACCAGCAGCGGTATCAGGATTGCCGTCAGGGCGCCATTGAGCCCCATGCCCAGGCCGGCAAAGGCACCGGCTTGTGCATTCACTTCAAACGCCCGCGCCGTGCCTATGCCGTGCGAGGTCACGCCCAGCGCGAAGCCTCCTGCGACCGGGTCCTTGCGCATCAGGCGGCCCAGCAGCGGCACGCCGAAGGCCGCGCCCAGCACGCCGGTGATCACCACGAACACCACGGTCAGTTCGGCGCTGGCGCCGATCTGCTCGGACACCCCCATCGCGATCGGCGTGGTGATGGAGCGCGGCAGCAATGCCAGCAGCGTGCGTGCATCCACGCCGAGCAGCCAGCACAGCGCCACCGTGGACAAGATGCCCGTGAGCGCGCCCACCAGCAGCGCCAGCGACAGCGGCGCCAGGCTACGCCTGAGCACCGGCAGCTGCTGCACCAGCGGCACGGCCAGCGCCACGGTCGCCGGCCCGAGCAGGAAGTGGATGAACTGCGCGCCGTCAAAATAAGTCTGGTAGTCGGTGCCGCTCAAGAGCAAGAGCCCGACGATGGCCGCAATCGACACCAGCACCGGGTTGCACAGCGCCAGACCGCCCACAGCCAGGTACAGGCGCCGCGCCAGCCAGAACAGCGTGACCGTGAGCGCCAGCCACAGCAGCGGCTGGTCCGCCAGGTAGACCCAGATAGCGTTCAGCCGCATGGATCAGTCCTGCAGGCCGCGCGTGCGGGCGCGCGCGAGCAGCCAGTGCAGCGTCCAAGCGGTCGCCGCCAGCGTGATCGCCGCGCCCAGCACCAGCACCACGGCAATGCGCCCGGCCTGGCCCGCGACTTCGTGCCAGTGGGCGATGATGCCCACGCCGGCGGGCACGAACAGCAGAGAGAGGTTTTCCAGCAGCGTCTGCGCGGTGCGCGACAGCGCCTCGGGCACCTGGCGACGCCACGCCAGCAAGGCGAACAGCAGGAACATGCCGAGCACCGGCCCCGGCAGCGGCAGGCGCAGAAACTGCACCAGCAAGGTGCCCGCCAGCTGCATCAGGAGCAGCGCTGCAATCGCTCCGATCATGTCTCCCCTTTCCTGCGGCGCGGGCTTGTCACAGCTCGCCCGGTTGCCATTCGGGACTGAAGCCGCCCAGCGCCGGATGCACCATCTCGTCGCCCGCGTGCTGGGTGAATTCCACATTCAATCGCTCGGGTGCGATGTCCAGCATCTCGACGCAATGGGCGCACAGCGCGCGGGCCACGCGCAACCGCTGCTCGGGCGTGCGCCCGCGCCGGATGTCCAGCACCAGCATCGCTGCCGGCTCGGGGTCGGCGCCCGCTTGCATCGTGCGCCAGATGCCGCCTTCGCCCAGCTCCCGGATCGCCACGGTAATGCGCCGCAGGTCCGTCGCCATGATTTCGGCGTAACTCGCCATCAAGGCCTTGGCCAGGCGCTGCTTCAGGGGCGCGGCATAGTGGGCCGTCACGTCAAGCTGGATGTAGGGCATGGGTCCTCCCGGCGATTGCGGCAAGTGCCGCCCGGCGTTGGCATGGCGGCGGGCGCGGCAGGTGTCGGGACAAGCGATTGTCCGCCGGATGTGCCCCCGATGGGGCAAGCGGCCACTGCAGGTGCGCGCCGACTCAGCGGCCTTGCGCCTCAAGCCGCGCAAGAATGTTTTGCATCTGCTCGATCTCCGAGCGCTGTCCGGCCTCGATCTGCCGGCACAGCGCGATCAGCTCGGCGTCTTGCAGCGTCGCCTTGCGGCACATGAGTATCGCGCCAGAGTGGTGCGGAACCATGGACAGGATGAACTGGCGGTCGTGCACCAGCGCCTGCGAGCGCGTGGCCCAGAAGGAGGCAGCCGTCAGCACCGCAAACAGTATGTACAGCACCAGATTGGCCTTGCGATTGGAATACATCCCGCCCATGGTCAGCAGCATGAAGATGCCCATCGGCGCCCACATCGTCACCGCCATGTACAGCATGTTGATGTTGTTGTGAAAGTCTGCCCAGCCATTGATCATGGTGAACATCACCACATACATGACGATGAGGCTCAAGGCCAGATTGACCCACAGCATGAGATAGGGGCGCTGGTGCGCATGCCCGCCGTGATCCATGGATTCCTGTGAATGCTGGTGAGACTGCTGGGGCATGCGTGATTCCTTTCCTTCGGGGCCCGCAAGCCTTCGCGGGCGCCGTAGGGGCGTGGGAGCAAGCCGCATTCCCGCGTCAAGGGGGTTGCACGAACAGGCAGTGGTCGCCGGCCATGGCGAGCGGCGTGCGGCGCAGGCAGCGCGCGTACCCGCCAGGCGCCATGCGCAAGGGCGGCCGACAGCGCGGCGCGCAGACGCCTCAGGCCGGGTACATCGGCTTGTTGTCGTTGAGGTTCAAGAAGCCCTTGACGATGCGATAAATGATCCACACGCCATTGGCCAGCAGCACGGCCCAGCCCACCAGCACCACGACGCCGGCCATGCCGATCACGCCCCACAGCAGGCCGTACCAGAAGGTGCGCATCTGCCAGCGAAAGTGGCTCTCCAGCCAGGTGCCGGCCACCTCGTCCTTCTTGAGGTAATTCATGACGATGGCGACGATGCTCGTGATGCCCACGAGGAAAGCCGCGGCGTACAGCGCGTAAATGACGGCGGTGAGCGATTTGGCCGATTTTTCTTTCTCGCTCAGGGCGACGACCTCGTTCATGCAAGTACTCCTTGTCGCAGCAGCCTCGGCGCTGCGGGTTCGCCAGAAATGCCGAAACCGGCTGCGCCGAGCGCGCCTGCCGCGATCGACGCCGCGCCCGCCAGGCGGGTTGCGGGCCGCAGGTGCTGGCGCCGAGGGAGCAGATCGTGCCTTCCGTCGCGCCAGCAATGCCTCTGAAATGATAGCGGCTGGCGCACGGCGTGCAAGGGGCAGGGCCGCGAAATATTCTTGCCCCCGTGTCGACGGCGGCGCGCTCGGTGCGCGGTCGCGGCGCCGATTCTTCAGCGCAGCAAGGCCAGCATCGCGCATGCGGCCGCGGCGATGCTGCCCACGGCTCTCACCTGGTTCCAGCGTGTCCACAGCTTCTGGTAGCGGGGCCACCACGCGGCGGCAGACGCCGCGTCCACTGGCGCCTTGGCGGGCACTCCGATTGCCCCGCCTTCCCTTGCTCTGTGCTGCGGCGCGTCCGTGGCCTGCGCGCAGGCCCTTGCCGGCTGCACGGCAGAGCCCGACCCCAAGCTGGCGCGGGGCGGTTTGCAAAAAAAGGCGCGGGGTAGTTTTTCAGGAGGATCAGCATGGCAACGATGGATCAGGGGCGGCGTGTGCCCCTTGGGACGGGGCGCGCGCCGCTCAGGCAGCCGCTCACGCTGCCCGAGCTGGTCAAGTTCGTCGCGCTGGCGGCATTGCTGGCGATGTTTGCCGACGCGGCCGTGGCGCACGCCATGCTGTGGGGCAACGACCCCTACTGGACTTACTGGGTGACGGATACGCTGCTCATGACGACGGTCTTCGGCGTGGGCACGGCCTGGTTCGGCGTCGGCTTGAAGCGGGGCGCGGTGCTGACCTTCGTGCACATCCTGTTGCTGACTACCTACTACTGGACGCTCTCGCCCATCGGTCTGCCGGGGCAACCCGAGTGGCTGGACCTCGAGCGCACCTGGATCACCGGGCTGCCGGTGCACTTCGGTGTCTACTACCTTGGCTATACGCTGGCGCTGTGGCTGTGGGATCGCTCCCGACGCGCCCGCGCCCAGGCCCAGGCCGGCGGCCCGGCGACGCCGCTGGGCCCGGCCGCCACGCTGGCGCTGGTGCTTGCCGTGGCGGTCGTCGTCGTGCTCGGACTGCTGCAGACCTGGCTGGTCGGCCAGTTCCCGGGGCTGACCTGGTTCATCGTGCGCACGGCGGTGCTCACGCCGCTGATCCTGCTGTGGTGGGCTTTGGCGGGCACCGACCGCGTGGCGGCAGTATCGGGCGGCGTGATGCTGGGCTTTGCGCTCAGCGCCTACGGTCACTACCTCTCGCCTGTCGGCCTGCCCAATCCCTCACTGCGCCTGTTCGCCGAGAACCCGCCGCCGGCAGTGGTTGAGTGGCTGTCCTACCGCGAGGAATTCCTGCTGCTGCTGCCTGTCGCGCAGATTCTGGCTGTCGTCGCCATGCTGCTGGCCTCCCGCTGGTACCGCGAACCCTGGACGCGCGACCGCGTGCCGCTGCGGCCCTGGTCCAGGCCCGGCATGGCACTTGCGCTGGCGGCGCTTCTCGCGCTGGGCGCGGTCGCCTACGCCTACACCGGCCCGCAGGCAAACCGCACGACGATCCAGTCCGTCGGCCCGGCTGCGGTGGAGCGGGGCGTGGCGCTGGACGCCGAGCCCGTGGCGGCAGGCAGCGCCGAGCTGTCGATGACGGTCGAGAACCGCAATACGCACCGCACCGAGCTGCCGCCGCACGACGGGGTGCAGATCCAGGCGAGCGTGGCCGGCGCCGACGGCCGCACCTACACCCTGACCGCGAGCCGCCCCATGGTGGCGCAGCCGCAGGGGCGCCACACGACCTGGGCGGGCGTGGGCTTTGACAAATGGCACCATGGCCGCAGCGGCATAGGCACTTCGGCGCTGCCCGCTACCCGTTCGGACGTGGCGGTGTACGCGCTCGGTGAGCTGAGCGCGCAAGGCAGCCTGATCGTGACCGACGTGCCCGTGCATGTCATGACTTCGTCGCGTTCCGGCGCGCGCCTGGAGCTGCACGTAGGCGACCCCGAGGCGCCGATTGCCGGCCTGCCCGGCGGCCATCTGCGCGCCGTCTGGGCCGACTACAGCGGCGGCTCGGTCAAGTCTGTCAAATACGCGCGCTATGCCTGGGGCACCGGCGTGCTGCTGGTGCTGCTGGGTTTTGCCCTGGCGATGGCGCGCCGCGCCGAGCCCGACACCGCAGCATGAGCACGAAGCCCATGGCGCTTTTGCAGCATGGTCACGCCGGGACGGATGGAACGTGGCCACGCCCGGTTCGTCTGCAGTCTGTACCTAGCCGCGCACCCCGCCAGGTTTGCAATCGGCATGCAGGCTGGCGCTGGCCGAAGGCCTTGCGGCCACGCGCTCAAACCACGGGCCTATGCGCGAGAGCGCTCGGTCAAACGGCTGCTTGACGGATTGGGCAAAGTCCAGCCAGACGTAAAGCCAGATATCGGCGATGCTCAAGCGCTCGCCCGCAAGCCAGGGCTGGCCCGCGGGCAGCATGGCGTCCAGCCAGGAGAGGCGATCCTGTGCCACGCGCTTGAGGCCGGGCGCGGCCGCGGGCTCGACGGGGATGCGGCCGGCAAAGCGCGCCGCGCCTTCGGCCCAGTGGAAGGCGTTGTGGATGTTCTCGGTGATGTTCAGCTCCACGCGGCGCTGCCACTGGCGGGTGCGGGCGCGCTCTTCAGGCGTGCGGCCGATCAGCGCGGGCAGGGGCTGCAGTTCTTCAAGGTATTCCATGATGGCGACCGATTCGGCGATGCAGCTACCGTCGTCCAGCAGCAGCGCGGGCGTCTGGCCCGCCGGGTTGTGCGCGAGGTAGGGCGGCTGGCGGTTGTCGCCGGCGAAGACGTCGACCTGCTGCGTGGGCAGCGTGAGGCCTTTTTCCAGCAGGAACATGCGCAGGCAGCGCGGGGCGGGGCTGAGGGCGTCAAAGAGCAGCATGCGGGGATTTTGCGGCGGGGGCGGATACCTTGGTGGCGGCGCTGATGTTGGGGGCCGCCCTCACCCCGGCCCTCTCCCAGAGGGAAAGGGAGCAAGACCGGGCCGCCGCGTCCCGCTGCGGCCCCCGGGAGGGCTGCGTGAGAGCTTGGGCCGCGCTCCCCTACTTGGCCGTCAGCACACGCCGGTACTGGATGGCTTCGCCCACGTGCGCCAGGCCCACGTGCTCCGAGCCGCCCAGGTCGGCAATGGTGCGCGCCACTTTCAGCGCACGGTGGGTCGCGCGCGCCGACCAGGCCAGGCGGGTGGCGGCGGTTTGCAGGAAGCGGCTCGCGGCCTCGTCCAGGCCGGCCGCATCCTGCAGCGCCTGGCCCGACAGCGTCTGGTTGGGCCCGCCCTGGCGTGCAAGGGCGCGCTCGCGCGCGGCCACCACGCGCGCGCGCACTGCGGCGCTGGGCTCGCCCGGCGGCGCGCCCAGCAGCTCTTCGGCAGGCAGGTGCGGCACTTCCACGTGCAGGTCTATGCGGTCCAGCAGCGGGCCGCTGAGCTTGCCCTGGTAGCGCGCGATCTGCTCGGGCGTGCAGCGGCAGGCGCGCTGGCGTGAGCCGGCAAAGCCGCAGGGGCAGGGGTTCATGGCCGCGACCAGTTGAAAGCGCGCCGGGAATTCGGCGCGCTGCGCGGCGCGCGCGATGGTGATGTGGCCGCTCTCCAGCGGCTCGCGCAGGGCTTCGAGCGCGCTGCGCGCGAACTCGGGGAATTCATCCAGAAACAGCACGCCGTGGTGCGCGAGCGATATCTCGCCCGGCCGCGGGGGCGAACCGCCGCCCACCAGCGCCACCGCGCTGGCGCTGTGGTGCGGGCTGCCGGTGGGCCGGCGCATCCAGCGCGCGGGCGTGAAGCGCCCGGCCAGGCTGGCCACTGCCGCACTCTCGAGCGCCTCCTGCACCGTCATCGGCGGCAAGATGGAGGCAAAGCGCTGCGCCAGCATGGACTTGCCCGAGCCGGGCGGGCCGGCCAGCAGCAGGCCATGGCCGCCGGCCGCGGCGATTTCCAGCGCGCGGCGGGCGGCGGCCTGGCCCTTGACGTCGGCCAGGTCCGGGCCGGGCTCGGCATCTGCGACGGGCGCGGGCAGCACGCGCTGCCAGCCGCCGGGCTCGCCCGCCTGGCCTTCGGCGCCGGGCGGCAGGAATTGCGCTACCACGTCCAGCAGGTGCTCGGCGCCGTAGATCGGCGCGTCGGGCACCAGCGCGGCCTCGCGGGCGCTGTCCAGCGGCAGCACCAGGCGCGCCGCCTCGCCCTGGCTGCGCAGCGCCAGCGCGGTGGCCAGCGCGCCGCGCACGCTGCGCAACTGTCCGGACAGCGAGAGCTCGCCGGCAAACTCCCAGCCGGCCAGGCGCGCGCCGTCCAGCTGCCCGCTGGCCGCGAGCAGGCCCAGCGCGATCGGCAGATCAAAACGGCCTGAATCCTTGGGCAGATCGGCCGGCGCCAGGTTCACCGTGATGCGCTTGTTCGACGGGAACTCCAGTCCGCTGTTCAGGATGGCGGCGCGCACGCGCTCGCGCGCCTCCTTCACTTCCACGTCGGCCAGGCCGACCAGCGTGAACGCCGGCAGGCCGTTGGCCAAGTGCACCTCGACGGTGACGGCGGGCGCAGCCAGGCCCAGCAGGGCGCGGCTTTGAACCAGGGCAAGGCTCATGGGGGACGGGTTTGTTCAGGGGGTGGCGGCACTGTAGCGGGCCGGGGGGCGCGTTGCACACCGGGCCAGGAAAGCAACACGGTCAAAACATAAATGCATGTGTTGATGCAAAACATGCATAATGACGCATCGCAGCATTTTTGCCGCCGCTTCTTCCAAGAGACCCATGAGCCGCCAACTCCTCGTGAAGCCGCCCGTCCCCCGCAGCCGCGCGTTCACCTGCGCGGCGTGCGCCAGTGCGGCCACGCCATGGTCGCCCGCGGGCCGGGCGCTCAATCGATTCGCTGTGCCTTCTTCCTGAGGCTTTCGGGCACTTGCATGTCCTCTCCGCACTCTCCTGCCGACGTCTTGTTCATCCTGCTGGGCGCCATCATGATTCTGGCGATGCACGCCGGCTTTGCCTTTCTGGAGCTGGGGACGGTGCGCGCGAAGAACCAGGTGAATGCGCTGGTCAAGATCCTGGTGGATTTCGCGGTGTCCACGCTGGCCTACTTCTTCATCGGCTACGGCATCGCCTACCGGGTGCACTTCTTCAGCGGCGCGCGGGTGCTGGCCGAGCACCATGGCTACGACCTCACGCGTTTCTTCTTCCTGCTGACCTTTGCGGCGGCGGTGCCGGCCATCGTCTCGGGCGGGATTGCGGAGCGCGCGCGCTTTGCGCCGCAACTGGCGGCTACTTTCGTCATCGTCGGCTTCGTCTATCCCTTCTTCGAGGGCATCGCCTGGAATGGCAGCTTCGGCCTGCAGGCATGGCTTGCAGCCCATCTGGGGGCGCCGTTTCACGACTTTGCCGGCTCGGTCGTGGTGCATGCGGTCGGCGGCTGGATTGCGCTGATGGCGGTGCTGCAGCTGGGCGCGCGCCGCGGCCATTACGGGCACGACGGCGGGGTGACGGCGCACCCGCCGTCCAGCATCCCCTTCCTGGCGCTGGGCGCATGGATCCTGATCGTGGGCTGGTTCGGCTTCAACGTGATGAGCGCGCAAACGCTCGAGCGCATCACAGGTCTTGTCGCGATCAACTCGCTGATGGCCATGGTGGGCGGGACGCTGGCGGCGGTGCTTGCCGGGCGCAACGACCCGGGCTTTGCACACAACGGCCCGCTGGCCGGCCTGGTGGCGATCTGCGCCAGCTCCGACGTCGTGCATCCGCTGGCGGCGCTGGCGATAGGCGCGGTAGCGGGCGTGCTCTTCGTGCGCCTGTTCACCTGGACGCAAAACCGCTGGAAGGTGGACGACGTGCTCGGCGTGTGGCCGCTGCACGGGCTGTGCGGCACCTGGGGCGGCATTGCCTGCGGCATCTTCGGCCAGACGGCGCTCGGCGGCCTCGGCGGGGTGAGCTTCTGGAGCCAATGCCTGGGCACCTTCGCAGGCGTGGGCGTGGCCTTGCTCGGCGGTTTTGCGGTGTATGGCACGCTGCGCCGTGCGGTCGGCCTGCGCCTGAGCCGCGAAGAGGAGTTCCTCGGGGCCGATCTTGCAGTACACCGCATCAGCGCCAGCGCCGACCTGGTGCGGCCTTGAAGCGCGCAGGGCAGTGCCCGCAGAGCTGCCCGCGCAGGGCCTGCGGCGCTACCATGCGCCCATGTCCGACGTCCTCGCCCAAATTCAGCATCGCGTGCGCCAGGCGCATGCGCAGCAGACGCCGCTGTCCATCCGGGGCGGCGGCACCAAGGCGTTTCATCCGCTGGGCGCGCCCGCGCCGGGGCAGACGCTGGAGCTGCGCCCGCTGGCCGGCGTGATCGAGCACGAACCGACCGAGCTGGTGATCACCGTGCGCGCCGGCACGCGCGTCGACGAGGTGCAGGCGCTGCTCGCGCGCCATGGCCAGTGCCTGGCCTTCGAGCCGCCGCAGTTCGCGCCCGGCGGCACCGTCGGCGGCATGGTCGCCTCCGGCCTGTCGGGGCCTGCGCGCGCCAGCGTGGGCGCGCTGCGCGACTTCGTGCTGGGCGTGGAGCTGCTCAATGGCCAGGGGGAGCTGCTGCGCTTTGGCGGGCAGGTGATGAAAAACGTGGCGGGCTACGACGTCTCGCGCCTCATGGCCGGCAGTTGGGGGCAGCTCGCCGTGATCACCGAGGTGAGCCTGAAGGTACTGCCCGTAGCGCCTGCCGAGGCCACGCTGCGCTTTGAGCTGGACCAGGCGCAGGCGCTCGCGCAACTGCACCGCTGGGGCGGCCAGCCGCTGCCGCTGAACGCGAGTTGCTGGGTGCAGGACGAGGGGCGCGGTGTGCTGTATGTGCGCCTGCGCGGCGCGCAGGCGGCGGTGCGCTCGGCCTGCGCGCAGATGGGCGGCGAGCGCCTGCATGAGGTGCAGGGCGACTGGGACGCCTGCCGCGACCACAGCCTGCCCTGGTTTGCCGCGCGCGCGCCGCAGCACGCGCTGTGGCGACTGTCGCTGCCGCAAACCGCGCCGGTGCTGGCACTGCCGCCGGGTGTGGACGCGCCGCTGGTCGAATGGCATGGCGGCCTGCGCTGGGTGCAGGCAGCGGAATCGGCCGGCGAAGCCTTGCGCGCTGCGGCACGTGCAGCCGGCGGAAGCGCTTGTGTTTTCAGAGCTGCTGACGCAGACGGTACAAGGGCTAGAGCCGTATTTGATCTGGAAAGTCCGAGCCTGCAAGCCATCCATCACCGGCTCAAGCAGGCCTTCGACCCGGCGGGCATATTCAACACCGGGAGGGCCTGAGCCATGCAAACCCATTTGTCCGCCGAATTTGCCGGCACGCCCGAGGGCGAGGAAGCCGAAGCCATCCTGCGCAAGTGCGTGCACTGCGGCTTCTGCCTTGCTACCTGCCCGACCTACCAGCTCATGGGCGACGAGCTCGACAGCCCGCGCGGGCGCATCTATCTGATGAAGCAGGTGCTCGAAGGCCAGGAGCCGACGGACAAGACCCAGCTGCACCTGGACCGGTGCCTGACCTGCCGCAACTGCGAAACCACTTGTCCCAGCGGCGTGGAGTACGGCAAGCTGCTCGACATCGGCCGGCGCGTGGTCGAAGAGAAAGTGGCGCGCAAACCGGCGGACAAGGCGCTGCGCTGGGCGCTGGCCCAGGGCCTGCCCTCGCCGCTCTTTGCCCCGGCGATGAAGCTCGGGCAGGCGGTGCGCGGCCTCTTGCCCGAGCGCCTGCGCGAGAAAGTGCCGCCGCGTAGCAGCGCCGGCGCCTGGCCCACGGCGGTGCATGCGCGCAAGGTGCTGCTGCTGGCCGGCTGTGTGCAGCCGAGCATGGCGCCGGGCATCAACGGCGCCACCGCGCGCGTGCTCGATGCCGCAGGCATACAGACCCTGGTCGCGCCCAGGGCCGGCTGCTGCGGCGCGGTCAAATTCCACCTCAACGACCAGGCGGGCGGCAAGGACGAGATGCGTGCCAACATCGACGCCTGGTGGCCGTATCTGGAGCGCGGCGAGGTCGAATGCATCGTGATGAACGCCTCGGGCTGCGGCGTCACGGTCAAGGAATACGGGCATCTGTTGCGCCACGACCCCGAATACGCCGCCCGCGCCGCGAAGGTCAGCGCCGCCACGCGCGACATTTCAGAGCTGCTGCCCGAGCTGGCCGCGCTGCTCAAGGGCAAGCTGCGCGCGGGCGAGCGGCCTTATGCCTGGCACCCGCCGTGCACGCTGCAGCACGGCCAGAAGCTGCGCGGCGGCGTAGAGGCGGGTTTGCGCGCGCTCGGTTTCGAGCTGCGCCTGGCGGCCAGCGAGGCGCATCTGTGCTGCGGCTCGGCCGGCACTTATTCGGTGCTGCAGCCCGAGACCGCGCACCAGCTGCGTGACCGTAAACTCGCGCAGCTTGCGCAATCTTTCGCGGACCAGCCGCCGCAAGCCATTCTGTCTGCCAACATCGGCTGCATCACCCATTTGCAAAACGGCACCGACATCCCGGTGCGCCACTGGATAGAAGTGCTGGACGAAGCACTCGCGCCATGACCGACGAAACTGCCACCGACACCGCCCCGGCCACGCCCGCAGCCGGCGCCGATCCATCCGCTGCCCCGCCTGCGGCCAGGAGCGCGCGCCGCCCCGCGCGCACGCCGCCCGCGCTGATGGCGCAGCTCGCGCAGTGGCATCCGCGCCTGTTCGGCGAGCGGCCGCTGCCGCTCAAGCGCGGCATCTTCCAGGACCTGATGGCCGCGCACGCGCCCGACAAGGACGAACTCAAGCAGGCGCTGGCCTGGCACACGCGCTCCTCGCGCTACCTCGTGGCCATGGCCAGCGGCCAGCCGCGCCACGACCTGCAGGGCAAGGCCGTGGAGCCGGTCGCGCCCGAACACCTGTACCAGGCGCTCATCGAGGTGTTTCGCCGTCGCCAGCGGCGCAGCCAGGAAGACCTGGCGCCGCAGTTGCGCCAGCGCATCGTGCGCGCCTACGAAGCCTCTGGCCTGACGCGCGAGGCCTATGCCGAGCGCGTGCGCGGCCCGCGCGCCGACGCCGACGACGCGCTGGATGCGGCGCTGGCGCAGGCGGGCGAACACGATGCGCGCGCCGAGGCGCTGCTGCGCGCCTTCGAGGCCGCCGGCAGCGACCTGCCCGGTTTTGCCGCCGACTACGGCCTGGCGCTGCCACTGGTGCAGCGCCAGTTGGCGCGTGCGCGCCAGTTGCGCGCACTCAGCCAGCCGGCCTGAGCGAGCGCCGTCGCCGCCACGAAAAAAGGGCATGCAGCCCCTGCTGCATGCCCCTTGTCTGCCGGTTCATGCCCTCAAACTGCGCCCGGCTGGGCGCGGCAAGGGCCGACCCCGAGCGGCTTCAGGAGAGCTCGCCGCTTGCCACATGAAAGCCACGGGCCAGCGCGTCGCGGGTGCTGGCGCGCACTTCGGCGCGGCTCAGCGCGCTGGCGGGCAGCGCCGCCTGCTGCGCGGTGAACTCACCCACGGCGGGCGCGGCTGCCAGCGCCTCGCTGCGCACCTCGGCGCGCGCCAGGGTGCTGGCGTTCATCGGCGCCTCGGCCAGCGGCAGGTTGCCAGCGGCCGGCTGGGTGTGCAGCGCCAGCGGCGTCGCTGCCGAAGCGCGCGCCTTCACGCTGGCGCTGGCGGGCAGCGCGGCGCCAAAGGGCGCAATACCGGCCGCGGGCTGGTGTGCCACGGCTTCGCTGCGCACCTGTGCGCGCGTCAGCATGGTGTCCGCCAGTTGCAGCGGGGCGGCGGGCAATTCACCGGCCAGGGGCGCTTCGTGCGTGGCCAGTGCCTGCACCTCGGCGCGTTGCAGCTGGCTGCCCGCGGGCAGGCTGTCGAACTGGAAGAAGGGGCCTTCGCCCGCAGCGGGGCCGGCGGCCAGAGCGCTGCTCGAAAGCACCAGGCCAGCGGCCAGAGCGGTGAGGGTGTGGTTGATGCGGATCATGTTTTTCTCCTGAGACAAAACGGTTCAAACAGGGCGCCCGGGCTGCCGCGAAAGCGGCTGCGGCCTGATCGCCTTCTTACGGAGCACCTTGGTTTCGTCCTCCGATGCCTCGTAGTTTCGGGGTTAACCCTAGTTAAAAAAAGAGCTTAGAACGAATCACATTGTTTCGGAATTGGAAACAATGGACCGGCCGTGTCTGGCTCGACCCGCACGGCGCCAGCCCTCTGCCGATGTGGCAGTGACTGGAGCAAGAGCAGGGGCTACGCGAGCGCGTCAAAGAGCGCTCACCGTCCGCATGGCACAGGCACGGAGGAGGCTTGGAAGCGGCGCGAAAGTGGTATGGAGGCGGTGTGGGGCCGGCACGAAAGAGGCGTTGCAGCGGCGCCGAAGCGGTGCGGAAGAAGCGCGAAGAAACGTGCGAAACCACGGCAAGCGCCCGGCAGGAGGCCCGCAAACGATGCGCAGACCGCACGAAAGCCCCGGCGGCGCCACACGGCCGCGTGGCCCGGCACCGTGGGCGCCGTCTTCAGCGGCGCGCCTGCAGCGCCGCCAGCAGCGAGGCCGAGATGATCAGGGCGCCACCGGCCCAGGTGCGCAGCGTCGGCTGGGCCGCGCCGGCCGCTACCGAAGAGGCGCTGGCGAACAACACCTCGCAGAGCATGACCAGCGCCGTGGTGCCCGCGGGCAGACGGGTTGCGCCGTACTGCAGCGCCCAGTTGGCCAGCATCAGCGCGCCGGCCCACAGCAGCAGCGGCACCAGCCAGGCGGCGTCGGCGCCGGGCAGCGCGGGTACCGCGCCCAGGCTCTGGCCGGCCGCGGCCGCCAGGCCGCCGAGCAGCGCGCCGCCGGCAAACATGGCCAGCACGCGCGCCGGCGTGGGTTCGTCGCGCAGGCGGCGCAGCGCCACGTTGGTCGCCGCAAACATGAAGCCGCCCAGCAGCGCGAGCGCATCGGCCAGAGAAAAGCCGCGCGTGAAGTGCGCCAGCTTGCCGTCCGCCGGCCAGAGCACCAGCAGCACGCCGGCAAAGGCCAGCACCAGGCGCGCCAGCGCGCTGCGCGTGGGCGGCTCGCCCAGAAAGCGCCAGGCCAGCAGGATGGACCAGGCGGGCATCAGGTAAAACAGGATGACCACTCGCACCACGTCGCCAATGGTCACGGCCCAGTTGAAGCCGACGTTGGTCAGCCCCGCCACCAGCACCAGCAGCCACAGCCCGGGCGTGCGCAGCAGCCGACGCAGTGCGCCGGGGCGCAGCAACAGCAGCGTGAGCGTGATGAGCGCGAACATCGCCGCGATGGCCCACAGCGGGTGCAGCCCGGCCTCGTACATGCGGCGCAGCGGCCACCAGGAAACGCCCCAGATCAGGGCGTTGCACAACAGGGCGAGAACGGGCAGGGATTTATGCATGAAAACTGCCGCAAACGCACGTCTGGCGCGCGCCTGCAGCTATGAAAAATCATTTGTCGCGCCGGGCGATCACCTTCAGGCGCGACATCTCTTCGCGGAAGGTGCGCAAATTCCAGGCGTACCAGCGCTGGATCAGCCACATCACCAGTGTGACCGTCGCGCCAAAGGCGGTGACGGCGCCAAAGGCCGACAGCCCCCAGCTGCTGGCCGCGCTGTAGGCCGCGCCCATGAGCAGGATGGCCAGCTGCTCATTGAAATTCTGCACCGCGATCGATCGCCCCGCGCCCATCAGGTGGTGGCCGCGGTGCTGCAGCAGCGCATTCATCGGCACCACCAGAAAGCCGCCGAGCGCGCCCATGAAGACCAGAAAGGGCACGGCCACCCAGATGCTGTCGATCAGGTTCATCGCCATCACCAGCACGCCCATGCCTATGCCCCAGGGAATCACGCGCGGCGCGCGATCGAGCCGGATGCGCAACGACGCGAACACCGCCCCGCTGGCCGTGCCCAGCGCCACCACGCCCACCAGCGCCGCCGCCTTGGTCGTGCCATAGCCCAGCGCCGCCGCCGCCCAGGCCAGCACCACGTAGCGCAGATTGCCCGACACGCCCCAGAACAGCGTGGTGGAGGCGAGCGAGATCTGCCCGAGCTTGTCGCGCCACAGGCGCCGGTTGCATTCGCGAAAGTCGGGCAGCAGCGCCAGCGGGTTGCGCGGCATGGGCCGGCGGCGCGTGCGCGTGAGCGGTATGTGCAGATTGAACCAGCCGGCCAGCAGATAGACCGGAATCAGCGCAAGGATCGCGCCTTCGGCCGGCAGCTCCACGCCCGGCCACTGCCCGGCCAGCAGCAGCTCGGCCATCTCGGGCGCGACCAGCTGGCCGCCCAGCACCACGCCCAGGATGATGGAGGCAATCGTCAGTCCCTCGATCCAGCCGTTGGCCTTGACCAGCCGCGAAGCGGGCAGCAGCTCGGTGAGGATGCCGTACTTGGCCGGTGAATACGCGGCCGCCCCCAGGCCCACCACGCCATAGGCCAGCAGCGGGTGCGAGCCCACCAGCATCAGCACGCAGCCCAGGGCCTTGACCGCATTGCTGTAGAACATCACCCGCCCCTTGGGCAGGGAGTCGGCAAACGCGCCCACCCAGGGCGCGAGCAGCACGTAAAACAGCGCGAACATAGGCACCAGCGCCGCCGCCTGCCAGGCGGGTGCACCGTCGGTGCGCAGCAGCTCTACGGCCACGACAAACAAGGCGTTGTCTGCCAGCGAGCTGAAGAACTGCGCCGACATGATGGTGTAGAAACCGCGCTTCATCAGGAGCTGGCAAACCGCCCCGGCTGCGGGGGCGAAGTAGAAGGTGGGGAACTCCGTGGAGCGACGCGCGGGTTTATATCACGCAGCCCCGGGAGCAGCCGGTGCGAGAATGCCCGCGCTTTTGCCCTCTTGTCCCGGGATAGACATGCCACGCCCCATCCTAGCGACCATCCACGCCGGCGCGCTGCGCCACAACCTCGGCATCGCACGCCAGCGGGCGCAAGGCGCGCGCGTCTGGGCCGTGGTCAAGGCCAATGCCTACGGCCACGGCATCGAACGCGTGTTCGACGCCCTGCGCGGCGCCGACGGCTTTGCGCTGCTCGACCTGGCAGAGGCCCAGCGGCTGCGCGATCTCGGCTGGCGCGGGCCCATCCTGCTGCTCGAGGGCGTGTTCGAGCCGCGCGACCTGGAGCTGTGCTCGCGCCTGTCGCTGTGGCATGCGGTGCACACCGAGGCGCAGATCGACTGGCTCGGCCAGCACAAGACGCAGACGCCGCACCACGTCTTCCTGCTGATGAACTCGGGTATGAACCGCCTGGGTTTTGCCCCCGGGCGCTACCGCGCGGCCTGGGCGCGGCTGAACGCGCTCACGCAGGTCGACGAGATCACGCTGGCCACGCACTTCTCCGATGCCGATGGCGCGCGCGGCATAGCGCACCAGGTCGCGGTGTTTGAGGCCACCACGCGCGATCTGCCGGGCGGGCGCAGCCTGAGCAACAGCGCTGCGCTTTTGCGCCATGCGCACGAGGCCAGCGTGCGCGCCGACTGGGTGCGCCCGGGCATCATGGTCTATGGCAGCGCGCCCGATTTTCCCGAGCACGATCTGCAGCACTGGGGCTTGCGGCCGGCAATGACGCTGGCCGCGCGCGTCATCGGCGTGCAGCACCTGCAGCCGGGCGATACCGTGGGCTACGGCTCCACCTTTACCGCCGACCGGCCTATGGTGATAGGCACCGTGGCCTGCGGCTATGCCGACGGCTATCCGCGCCACGCGGCCACCGGCACGCCGGTGCTGGTCGACGGCGCGCGCAGCCGCACCCTGGGGCGCGTGAGCATGGACATGCTGGCGGTGGACCTCACCGCCCTGCCGGCAGCGGGCCTGGGCAGCGAGGTGACGCTGTGGGGGCGCGCCGCCAGCGGCGCCGTGCTGGCCGTCGAAGAAGTGGCCGCGGCCGCGGGCACCATAGGCTATGAGCTGCTGTGCGCGCTGGCGCCGCGCGTGCCGGTGCTGCTGCAGGACTAAGGGGCGCGAGGGTCTGCGCCATGCCCGCCCCGCGCAGCCGCTGGACCAGCTTGCGCCTGCAGCGCCGGGCGCTGGAGCAGGACTTGCGCCGGCGCCACAGTCTGCGCCTGCATGGCTGGCTGATCGGCGCCCTCACGCTGGCGCTCACCTGGGGCAGCTCGGCGCTGCTGCGCCAGGCGGGCGTGCACAGCCTGGCGCTGCGCTACCTGCTGGCGCTGGCCGCGGGCTACGGCGCCTATCTGCTGGTGCTGCGCTGCTGGGCGCTGTGGCTGCTGCGCCCGGGCAAGCACCATCGCATGCGCGTGGGCGACGCGCTGGACGCCGCCGAGATCGGCGCCGACGCGGCGCAAGCGCTGCGCCCGCTGCTGCCCGAAGCGGCGGGAGGCGAAGCGCCAGTTGGTGACGCGGCCCAGGGTGCGGCCCAGCTGGGCGAGGCGCTGGGCTTGGCCGGCGCCGTGGTCGTCGTGCCGGTGCTCGCGCTGTTTGCGCTGCTTGCCGCGCTGCTGCTGGGTGCGGGCAGTTTTGCGCTGCTGTTCTTCGGCTGGGACGTGCTGCTGGCGGTGGCGCTGGAGCTGGCCTTTGCCGGTGTCGCCGCGCGCACCGCGATCGGGCTGGAGCGCAGCGGCTGGCTGGGCGCGGCGCTGCGCCTGACGCGCCGGCCCATGCTGCTCCTGCTGTTGTGCGCCGTAGCCCTGGGCGCGGCGGTAGACCACTGGCTGCCCCAGGCGCACAGCTTGCCCGAGGCGCTGCGCGCGCTGCGTCTTGCGCCGCCCGGCTAGCGCACTGAAAACGATAGCTGTGAGCGCAGTCAGTGCAATATTTCGAGAGTCATCCGTGCCGAGAACGGTTGCCGGACAAGCGCGACAAGCTATCAATTTGATGGAACACGGCCCAAACGGCTAGCATCGGCCATGGCCAAGGAAAAAACCCTCTACACCTGCAATGAATGCGGCGCCAGCAGCCCGCGCTGGCTGGGCAAATGCCCGGGCTGCGGCGCCTGGAACACGCTGGTGGAAACCGCGGGCGAAGTCCCCGGCGCGGGCAAGAACCGCCTGAGCGGCGCGCAGTACGCGGGCCTGGCGCCGGCGCAGCAAGTCGTGCCGCTGTCCAGCATCGAAGCGAGCGAAGTCGCGCGCACGGCGACCGGCATCGCCGAGCTGGACCGAGTGCTGGGCGGCGGCATCGTCGAGGGCGGCGTGGCGCTGATCGGGGGCGATCCGGGCATAGGCAAATCCACGCTGCTGCTGCAGGCGCTGGACGCGCTGCAGCGCCTGGGCCTGCCGGTGCTCTACGTGAGCGGCGAAGAAAGCGGCGCGCAGGTGGCGCTGCGCGCGCGCCGCCTGGGCCTGGCGGGCAGCGGCGTGCAGGTGCTGGCCGAAATCCAGCTGGAAAAAATCCTTGCCACCGTCGATGCGGTGCAGCCCGCCGTCTGCGTGATCGACTCCATCCAGACGATGTATTCCGACCAGCTCGCCAGCGCTCCGGGCAGCGTCGCCCAGGTGCGCGAATGCGCGGCCCACCTCACGCGCCTGGCCAAGGCCAGCGGCATCGCGGTGGTGCTGGTCGGCCACGTCACCAAGGAGGGCGCCATCGCCGGCCCGCGCGTGCTCGAGCACATGGTCGACACCGTGCTCTACTTCGAGGGCGACACGCACAGCAGCTTTCGCCTGGTGCGCGCGATCAAGAACCGCTTTGGCGCCGTGAACGAAATCGGCGTCTTCGCGATGACCGAGCACGGCCTCAAGGGCGTATCCAACCCGAGCGCGATCTTCCTGAGCCAGCACAGCGAGCCGGTGCCCGGCTCCTGCGTGCTCGTCACGCTGGAGGGCACGCGCCCGCTGCTGGTGGAAATCCAGGCCTTGGTCGATGGCGGCGGACCCAGTCCGCGGCGGCTGTCCGTGGGGCTCGATCGAGATCGCCTGGCCATGCTGCTGGCCGTGCTGCACCGCCATGCGGGCGTGGCCTGCTTTGACCAGGACGTGTTCGTCAACGCGGTAGGCGGCGTGCGCATCGCCGAGCCCGCGGCCGACCTGGCGGTGCTGCTGGCCATCAGCTCCAGCCTGCGCGCCAAACCCCTGCCCAAGGGCTTCATCGCCTTTGGCGAGGTTGGCCTGGCCGGCGAGGTGCGCCCGGCCCCGCGCGGGCAGGAGCGGCTGAGGGAAGCGGCCAAACTCGGCTTTGCCGTTGCCGTCGTGCCCAAGGCCAACGCACCCAAAAAACCCATCGCCGGCCTGGCCATCCACGCCGTGGACCGCGTGGAGCAGGCGCTGGACGCGGTGCGCGCCCTCAGCTGAGTCATGGCGCTGCGCCGCTTGGCCGCACCGCTGGCGCTGGTTGCGCTGATCGCGCTGTGCTGGCGCGCCTGGGGCTGGCCCGGGCTGCTGGCCGGCGCGGGCGGCGCGCTGCTGTGGCTGCTGCTGCACTTCACGCGGCTGATGCAGGTGCTGCGCCGCGCGGCGGCGCGCCCCGTGGGCACGGTAGCGAGCGCGGTGATGCTGCATTCCCGCTTGCGCCGCGGGGTCAATCTGCTGCATGTGGTAGCCCTTGCGCAGGCCCTGGGCGAGCGCCTGGGCGCCGAGGGCGAGCAGCCCGAGCGCTGGGCCTGGCGCGACGCCAGCGGCGCGCGCGTCGTCTGTGAGTTCAGCGGCGGGCGTCTTGCGCACTGGCAGATCGAGCGCGGGGAAATCCGCGCGGGCCCGAGCGGATCGTAGAATGCCCGGTTATTCTGATTCAGTTTACAGGGGATACAGATGAGTTCCACAGCTCCTTCGCTCGCTGATCGTGACGGAAAGATCTGGATGGATGGTCAGATGGTCGATTGGCGCGACGCCAGGATCCATGTGCTCACCCACACGCTGCACTACGGCTGCGGCGCCTTCGAGGGCGTGCGCGCCTACGACGCCGAGGGCGGCACCGCCATCTTTCGCCTGCAGGAGCACACCCAGCGCCTGTTCAACAGCGCCAAGATCCTGCGCATGCACATCCCCTTCAGCATCGAGCAGGTGAACGAGGCGCAGCGCGAAGTGGTGCGCGCCAACCAGCTCAAGTCCTGCTATCTGCGCCCGCTCATCTGGATAGGCGACAAGAAGCTCGGCGTATCGCCCAAGGGCAACGACATCCACATCATGGTCGCCGCCTGGGCCTGGGGCGCCTACCTGGGTGAAGAGGGCATGAAAAAGGGCATCCGCGTCAAGACCAGCAGCTACACGCGCCATCACGTCAACATCACCATGACGCAGGCCAAGACGGTGAGCAACTACACCAACTCCATCCTGGCCAACATGGAAGCGACCGACGACGGCTACGACGAAGCCATCTTGCTGGACAACGCCGGCTTCGTGAGCGAAGGCTCGGGCGAGAACGTCTACATCGTCAAGGACGGCGTGGTCTATACGCCCGACCTGTCGGCGGGCGCGCTCAACGGCATCACGCGCAACACCGTGCTGCACATCTGCAAGGATCTGGGCATCGAGGTGGTGCAAAAGCGCATCACGCGCGACGAGTGCTACATCGCCGACGAAATGTTCTTCAGCGGCACGGCGGCCGAGATCACCCCGATCCGCGAATACGACCGCCTGCAGATCGGCGCCGGCGCGCGCGGCCCCGTCACCGAGAAGATCCAGTCGGCCTTCTTCGACATCGTGGGCGGGCGCAACGCCAAGTACGCCCACTGGCTCACCCGGGTCTGAACGCCATGCCCGAAACCATCGTCGAACTGCTCGCCAGGGACCTGGACGGCAATGGCGGCATCCACTGCCCCAGCCCCAAGGCCGACATGCAGCTGTGGAACGGCCACCCGCGCGTGTTCCTGGAAATCGCGCGCCAGCACCAAGCCCGCTGCCCCTACTGCGGCACGATCTACCGGCTCAAGGAGGGTGAGGTTTTCAAGGGTGGGCATTGAACGGCTGGCGCCCGCACGGCGCTGGCGCAGGTAGGCCGTGCGCAAGAGCAGGCCGGATTGTGTTCCACAGCTTGCATGCCGACGCTGACGGTTGCCGTCCTGGCCCTCAATGAGGCCCGCTGCATCGCCCGCTGCCTGCGCAGCGCGGCGTTTGCCGATCAGCTGCTGGTGGTCGATGGCGGCAGTACGGACGACACCGTGGAGATCGCGCGATGCCTGGGTGCACAGGTGTACTGCTATCCGGATTGGCAAGGCTTCGCCGTGCAGCGCAACCGGCTGATTGCGCACGCCAGCGGCGACTACATTTTTTTCCTGGATGCCGACGAGACCATGTCGCCCGCGTTTGCTGCGGAACTGCGCGCCATCGTGGCCAGCGGGGATCGAGCGGTCTTCAGCATCCGCTGGCGCTTGGTGGCCTTCGGCCGGGAGCTGCGGCGTTTTCGCGCTGATACACGGGTCGAGCGCCTGTTCCGGCGTGACCAGTTGCGGGAATATGTCGGCGTGGTGCACGAGCAGGCGGTGCTGCGCGAGCCTGGCGTACCGCGCCGTCTGATGCGCGAACGCCTGCTGCATGAAGCACGCCCGAGCGTGCGCATTTCGCTGGAAAAACTGAGGCAGTACGCGCTGCTGGGCGCCGCCAAGCGGGCCGACGGCAGCGCCCAGGGCGGGGTGCTGCGTGGCCTGGCGGCAGGCGGCTGGATGTTTGCACGCATGTATGTGTGGCGCGGCGGCTTTTTGTGCGGCGGTGCCGGCTTTCTCTACTGCTGGTTTCTGGCGCTGGAGGCGTTCTTTCGCTACGCCGCGCTGTACTACGACCGCGATGCCTTGACGTCCGAGGTGGCGCGTTGAGCCAGGAGGGCGAGCGCCGGGCTGCGCAGCTGACGGCGCTGGGCGTGTTCCTGGTACCGGCCCCGGCCCTGTTGTTTCCGTCGGGTTACTCGGTCGGCGCGGTGCTGTTGTTTCTGGCCAGTTTGCTGAGCATCGGTGCATGGGGCCGGTGCCGGCCATCGCTGGCGATGCGCTGGTGGATCGCCAGCGTGGTCTGCATGGGGCTGGTCTGGACCATGGATATCAACGCTCTGCGAGGCTGGGCGAGCGCCGACAGACCTGCCAAGTACCTGCTCGTCCTGCCTTGTTTTGTGCAACTGTGCCTCTACCCTGCGCCGGCCGGCGTGCTGCGGCTGGGCGTAGCGGCAGGCGCCATCGGCGGCGGATCCCTGGCCTTGTTCCAGAATCTGGTCGAGCGCAGTCCGCGTGTGGACGGCTTCATGAACGCCATCCAGTTTGGCGATTTGAGCATGCTGCTGGGCTGCATCTGCGCTCTGTGGCTGGCCATCGGTGGCGGTCGCTGGCGCTGGCAGACCCGGCTCTTGCTGGCGGTCGCAGCCTGCCTCGGGGTGCTGGGCTCGGTGCTGTCGCTGTCGCGCGGCGGCTGGCTGGCCGGGGTGCTGTCCTTGCCGCTGTGGCTGTGGCTGTTGGCGCGTGGGCACAGCCACCGACGGATGTGGCGTGCGTTGGCGGCGTTGAGCCTCATGGGCCTGTTGATCGGCTGGTACCAGGGGCCCGAAGTGGCGCAGCGCTGGAGCATTGCGATCCAGGAAGGCGATGCCTATCGCGAAGGCATTCCTGCGTCGATCAATACCTCGTCAGGTCAGCGTCTGGAGCAATGGCGGCTCGCGCTGGAGATGGGCCGGGACCGGCCTTGGCTGGGCTGGCGCGGGCAGTACAGCGCCGAAAAGGCCAGGCGGGTGCAGGCAGGGCAGGCGGATCCCACCGTGCTCCGGTTCGACCATGCGCACAACGAAATACTGGACATGTTTGCCAAGCGGGGCTTGGTCGGTGTGGCCGCGCTGCTGTTTTTCTATCTGGTGCCCCTGCTGGTGTTCTGGCCCAGACGGCCTGGGTCCGAGGCCCGATGGCCGGCGCGAGACCAGGGCGACTTTGCACTGCGCCTGGCCGGTCTGGCGATTCCGGTGCTGTATATCGGCTTTGGCCTGACGCAGGTCTTTTTTGCGCACAACAGCGGCAATCTGTTCTACCTGCTCATGGTGACCCTGTTCATGACGGCTTTGCAGCAGCGCCGTGCCGCCGGTGTCAGCGCGCCGGCGGCTGGCTGATTCGCGCCAGCTCTGCAGCCAACTGGCGCACGAGAACGGTAGCCGGCTGCACGCGCACCGCCCCCACCCCCTGCCCGGCCCACAGCGCCATGTGCCCACCATCGCCCGCGGCGGCGGCCGCGCGGCGCACCGGGCCCATCAGCGCATTCTGGATCGGGTAGGCGGGCAGCGCGTCTTCTTCAGGGCCGAGTTCGCGCATCGCCGCGTTGACGATGCCGCGCGCCCAGCGCCCGGAAAACACCCGCGTCAGCCGCGTGTCGCTGCCATCGGCCTGCGCCAGCGCCTCACGCCAGGCGGGCACCAGCGCCGACTCCGGGCAGGCGAGGAAGGCCGTGCCCAGCTGCGCCGCCTGCGCGCCCAGCGCCAGCGCCGCCGCGATGCCGCGTCCGTCCATGATGCCGCCGGCCGCGATCACCGGGATGGAGAGGGCATCGACGCATGCGGGCACCAGCGCCATGGTGCCGATCTGGCTCGCCGCCCAGTCGTCCGCGGTCTGCGCGAGAAAGGTGCCGCGGTGCCCGCCGCCCTCGACGCCGCTGGCGACCACGGCGTCCGCGCCGACGTTCTGCCAGGCGAGCGCCTCCGCCACCGTCGTGGCGGTGCCGGCGACAAGGCAGCCCGCGCGATGCAGTTGCTCGACCTGCGTGCCCGAGAGCAGGCCGAAGGTGAAGCTGGCGACGGCTGGCTTGAGTTCGAGCAAGGCGTCCCACTGCGCGCCAAAGTCCTGGCACCAGCGCGCGGGCGGCTCAAGCGGCAGACCAAAGCGCGCGTACAGCGGCGCCAGGCGCTTCAGCGCCGCCTGCACCTGGGCCGGGTCGGGCGCGGGCGTTTGAAGCACGAAGAGGTTCATCGCGAAGGGCCGGTCGGTCGCCGCACGCACTTCAGCCGCCGCCTCGCGCATCGCGGCGGGTGAGCGCGCGCCGCAGCCCAGCGACCCCAAGCCCCCGGCGCGCGAGACGGCCGCCGCAAGCTGCGGCGTGTCCGAGCCCGTCATGGGCGCCTGGATGATGGGATGCGTGATGCCTATGCGTTGCAGCAGGTGCGGTGTAGCCGTCATGGTTCGGGTCTCTGGCGGGTCTTGGTATGCGATGATTTCCGCTGCCATCTTACGGCGCCGCCCGCTCCTTCATGTCCGCCTTGCCTCTTGCATCCCCCGCCCCGCGCTGGCGCCAGCGCCATGCGGCCTTGGCACGGGCGCGGCTGGGCCCCATCGTCACCGCCGCCGTCCTGGCGCTGGTGCGCAAGGGTGCGCGATGACGCGGCTGGCGCGTCATGGCGACCCGATCGCCGCGATCGCCACGGCGCCCGGACGCGGCGCGGTAGGCATCGTGCGCGTGTCCGGCCAGGGCCTGGCGGAATTTGTGCGCACGCTGCTCGGGCGCGCGCCGCGCCCACGCCAGGCGCATTACCTGCCCTTCCCCGATGCGCGCGGCGAGGCCATAGACCGGGGCCTGGCGCTGTGGTTTCCTGCGCCGCACAGCTACACCGGCGAGGACGTGCTGGAGTTGCAGGCGCATGGCGGACCGGTGGTGCTGCAGCTGCTGCTCGCGCGCTGCCTGGAAGTGGCGCAAGACGTGCTGCCGCGCCTGCGCCTGGCCGAGCCGGGTGAATTCACCGAGCGCGCCTTCCTCAACGACAAGCTCGACCTGGCGCAGGCCGAGGCGGTGGCCGACCTGATCGACGCCAGCACCGAGACGGCGGCGCGCAGCGCGGCGCGATCGCTCTCGGGCGCGTTCTCGCGCGAGGTCGAGACGCTGCGCGAGGCGCTCGTGCAGTTGCGCATGCTGGTCGAGGCGACGCTGGATTTTCCTGAGGAAGAAATCGACTTCTTGCGCAAGGCGGACGCGCGCGGACAGCTATCAAATTTGCAGGATCAAGTGGCTGTGGTGCTGGGCCACGCACGCCAGGGCGCGCTGCTGCGCGAGGGCATTACCGTGGTCATCGCCGGGCAGCCCAACGTCGGCAAGAGTTCGCTGCTCAACGCCCTGGCCGGGGCGGAGCTGGCCATCGTCACGCCGATCGCCGGCACCACGCGCGACACCGTGCGCCAGACCATACAGATCGAGGGCGTGCCGCTGCACGTGATCGACACCGCCGGCCTGCGCGAGAGCAGCGACGAGGTCGAGCGCATCGGCATCGCGCGCGCCTGGCAGCAGATTCGCGAGGCCGATGCACTGCTGTTCCTGCACGACCTCACGCGCAGCGGCGACGCAGACTACGAGCGCGCCCAGGCGCAGCTCGCGGCCGAGCTGCTGCAGGGCCCGGCGCGCGGTCCCGGCGTGATCGAGGTCTGGAACAAGGTCGATGCCGCCCCCGAGGCCGCGCTGCAGTGCGCCGGCGCCGGCGTGGTGCTTTCGGCGCGCACCGGCCAGGGGCTGGCCGATTTGCGCCGGGCGCTGCTGCAGACCGTGGGCTGGCAGGCCGCGCCCGAAGGCGTGTTCATCGCGCGCGAGCGCCACTTGCAGGCCTTGCGCGTACTGCAGCAGCACCTGCACCAGGCGCTGCAATGGCTCGATGCGCCCGAGCCCGCGCTCGACCTGCTGGCCGAAGAGCTGCGCCTGGCCCAGCAGGCGCTGGGCGCGATCACCGGGGAGTTCACCGCCGACGATTTGCTCGGCACGATTTTTTCGCGTTTTTGCATCGGCAAGTAGGCGCGCCGGCCGCTGCGGGCTGTCGTGCCGGCGCGACGCGCGTACCGCTGGGCGGCCGTGTGCAGCGCTTTCGCTTGCCAGAGCGGCGCAGTCGCGTTACCTTGTGGAGCCATGCCCAGCGAGCCCTATTCCCCGACAACCATAGACCAGCTTCAGGGGCTGGTGAGCGCGATCCAGCAGGCGCCCGAGGGCGACAGTCTGGGCGGCGCGGTCAGCGCTGCCCAGTGGGCGCTGGTCGCGCCCTATCTGCAGCCGCTGGAGCTGGGATCGGGCCAGGTGCTGTTTGACCAGGGCAGCACCGACCGTTCGCTCTACCTGATCGAAAGCGGCTCGCTGAGCGTGCACTACCAGGATGCGAAGCAGCGCGTGCGCCTGGCCATCGTCGGCAGCGGCTCGGTGGTGGGCGAGGGGGCGTTCTTTTCGCACCGGGCACGCAGTGCCACGGTGCAATCCAATGGCGTGAGCCGACTGTGGGGCCTGACGCCCTTGCGTTTCGGCGAATTGTCCAACCGCCAGCCGACCGCAGCCCTGGCGCTGGTCATGGCCGTCGGCGGCGTGCTGGCCAAGCGCCTGGCGAACCGGCGTCTGCGGGTGGCTGCAACTTGATTGGTTACAGGCGGGTCGGACGTTAAACTGCGCCGCTGCCGGCCCATACGTTTTCAGAGGTAAGCATGTCGCTGCTGAGTTGGCTTTTTCCGTCCAAACCCAAGGCTGCGGTGCGCAATGCGTCGCCTGCCGCGCAGGCCGGGGCCGAGCCTGCGGCCCATGAACGCACCCAGCGGCGCGAGCATCTGTACCTGGCGGTGCGCGACGCCATGGTGCGCTCGGCGGTGCTCTCCTCGGGCTACAAGTTCAAGGTGCTCTCGCTGGACGCCGAAGGGCGCCAGTTCCTCGTGATGATCGACATCGCCCCCGGCTACGGAGCCGACACCGCGCGCCAGGGGCAGATGGAAGAACTGCTGGTGCGCACCGCCAAGACGCGCTTTCACGTCGAGGTGTCGGCGGTCTACTGGCGTTTGAACCCGGCGCTGACGGGGCCAGACCGGCCGCTGGTGGTCACGCCTGCAGTGGCCATGGCGCCGGAACCCGCGCCGGCTGCGGCCCAGGCGGCGGCTGCTGCGGTGGCGACACCCGCGCCCGCGCCGCTGGCGCCTCCCGCCGCCGAACCCGCCTCCGAGGACGAGGCCGACTTCGAGCCGATCGCACCGGACGAGGTCGAGGCTTTCAAGCAGGCGCTGCGCAAGGCGGCGCCAGCGCCCGCGCCCGTGGCACCGCCCAGGGTCCAGGCGGGCCGCCGCGAAGGCAGCGCTGCGGCCGACGGCTTCGTCGATACCTTGATTGTCGACGAGGAAGAGCGCGCATCGCGCCTGGGCGCAACCCAGTACGGCGAGCTGCGCTGAGCGCGGCCCGCTCAGTTCGCGCCGAAGTCCACCAGCGTAAACAGCGCCAGACCGGCGTCGCGCAGGCGCTGCGAGCCCCCGAGCTCGGGCAGATCCACGATGGCGGCGCCCTCGAAGACCTCGGCGCCGAGCTTTTCCAGCAGCTTCTTGCCGGCCATCATGGTGCCGCCGGTGGCAATCAGATCGTCTACCAGCAGCACGCGGTCGCCGGGCCGCACCGCGTCGGCATGCAGCTCGACGGTGGCGCTGCCGTACTCCAGCTCGTAGGTTTCCTGCACCGTGGTGAAAGGCAGCTTGCCCTTCTTGCGTATCGGCACGAAGCCCAGCCCCAGCTCGTAGGCCAGCACCGAGCCGATGATGAAACCGCGCGCGTCCAGGCCCGCGACCACGTCGGGGCGCTGGGTGCGCTCCATGTAGCGGTGCACGAAGGTGTCGATCAGCACGCGAAAGACGCGCGGATCCTGCAGCAGCGGCGTGATGTCGCGAAACTGCACGCCCGGCGCCGGCCAGTCGGGCACGGTGCGGATGTGGGAGCGCAGGTAGTCGGTGATGTTGGGCGTGGGCATGATGGCTTGGGTGTTGGGCGGCGGGCCGGCCGGCGTGGTGGCTCGGGCAGGCGCTATTGTGCGATGCCGCGCCGATAGAATTTGCCCATGACACCCGCCAGCGACACCTTGCCGGCCGACGCCGCGCGCATTCTGCGGCTCGGGCGCGAGGCCTGCGCGATCGAGGCACTCGCGCTCGAGCAGATGGGCCAGCGCCTGGGCGAGCCCTTCGTCTCTGCGGTACAGCAGATCCTGGCCACGCGCGGGCGGGTCGTGGTCATGGGCATGGGCAAGAGCGGGCATGTCGGGCGCAAGATCGCCGCCACGCTCGCCTCCACCGGCACGCCGGCCTTCTTCGTGCATCCGGCCGAGGCCAGCCATGGCGACCTGGGCATGGTCACGGCAGACGATCTGGTGCTTGCGCTGTCCTACAGCGGCGAGAGCAACGAGATCACGCTGCTGCTGCCGGTGCTCAAGCGCCAGGGCGTGCCGCTGGTGGCGCTCACCGGCGGTCTGCAGTCCTCGCTCGCGCGCCATGCAGACATCGTGCTGGACTGCAGCGTGCAGCGCGAGGCCTGCCCGCTCAACCTCGCGCCCACGGCCAGCACCACGGCGCAGATCGCCATGGGCGACGCGCTGGCCGTGGCACTGCTGGATGCGCGGGGTTTTCGCTCGGAAGACTTTGCGCGTTCGCACCCCGGCGGCGCGCTGGGCCGGCGGCTGCTCACGCTGGTGCGCGACGTCATGCGCACGGGCGAGCAGGTGCCGCGCGTGCCGCCGCACGCCGACTTCAGCACGCTGATGCGCGAGATGAGCGCCAAGGCCGTCGGCGCAGCCGCCATAGTCGATGCCGATGGCGCGCCCCTGGGCATCTTCACCGACGGCGACCTGCGCCGGCGCATCGAAGCCGGCGCCGACCTGCTGCATCTGCATGCCGCTCAGCTCATGCACCCGGCGCCGCGTACCATCGCCAGCACCGCGCTGGCGGCCGACGCTGCCCAGCTCATGGAGCAGCACCACATCACCAGCGTGCTGGTGGTCGATGCCCAAGGCGCGCTGGCAGGCATCGTGCACATCGGCGATCTGCTGCGCGCCAAGGTCATCTGATGGCCGAGCCGCTGCCGCCGCTGCTGCCCGCAACCCGGTTTGCGCCGCAACTGCTGCTGCGCGCGCAGCCGGTGCGCGCGCTCATTCTCGACGTCGATGGCGTACTCACCGACGGCGGCCTGTACTTTTCCGGCGAAGGCGAGGTGCTCAAGCGTTTCGATTCGCTGGACGGCCACGGCCTCAAGCTGCTGCAGCAAGCCGGCATCACGCCGATGGTGGTGAGCGGCCGCGACGCGCCGGCGCTGCGCGTGCGTCTGGCGGCGCTGGGCATCGCGCACCAGCGCCTGGGGGTGCAAGCCAAACTGCCCGCGGCGCAGGCCCTGCTGGCCGAACTCGGCCTGGACTGGCCGGAGGTGGCGGTGATCGGCGACGACTGGCCAGACCTGCCCCTGTTGCGCCGCGCCCAGCTTGCCTGCGCGCCGGCCCAGGCACATCTGCAGGTGCAAGCGCTCGCGCATTACCGCACGCTTGCCACGGGCGGACACGGTGCGGTGCGCGAGCTGTGCGACCTGCTGCTGACCGCGGGCGGCCATTACGCGCGCCTGCTCGCCGAGCTGCCATGAAGGCGCTGAGCTGGCCGCGCGCGTGGGAGCGCATCACGCTGTACCTGCCGCTGAGCCTCATGGGTTTGCTGGCCCTGGGCACCTGGTGGCTGGTGCGCAACGCCCCCGAGGCGCTGCCGGCACAGACCCCGAGCGCGCCGCGCCATGAAGCGGACTACTACATGCGCGACTTTGCGGTGCGCTCCTTCGACGCCCAGGGGCAATTGCAAAGCGTGATCAAAGGCGGGCTGGCGCGCCATTTTCCCGACACCGACACGCTGGAGATCGAGCAGGTGAACATCCGCTCTACCAGCGCCGACGGCCGGGTCATGACGGCTACCGCGCAGCGTGGCCTGAGCAATGCCGACGGCTCCGAGGTGAGCCTGCTCGGCGATGCGGTGGTCGAGCGCAGCGCGCCAGCCGCGCCGGGGCAGCGCGACAGGCCGGCGCTGCGCCTGGAAGGCCAGGCGTTGCATGCCTGGGTCGAGCAGGAGCGGGTGCAATCGCGCGAGCCGGTCACGCTGATCCAGGGCGGCGACCGGGTAACGGCCGATACCATGGACTACGACAACAAGGCCGGCATCCTCAAGATGGATGGCAACGTGCGCGGCCTGGTGCAGCCGCGGCCTGCCAAAGGCGCGCGGCGATGAAGCCGGCGGCGCCCCTGGTGTTCATCACCGGCGCCTCCAGCGGCATCGGCCAGGCGCTGGCAGAGCGCTATCTGGCCGACGGCTGGCGCCTGGCGCTGGTGGCACGCCGCGGCGAAGCGCTGCAGGCCTGGCGCCAGGCAGCGGGCGTCGGACCCGAGCGCTGCAGCCTGCATGTGGCCGACGTCACCGACGCCGCGGCCATGGCCCGGGCGGCGCAGGACTGTCTGCAGCATCAGGGCTTGCCCGAGGTGGTGATCGCCAACGCCGGCATCAGCATAGGCATGGATCCGGCAGAGGCGGAGGACCTGGGGGTGCTGCAGCAGCTCCTGGCGACCAATGTCGCTGGTCTGGCGGCCACGCTGCAGCCCTTTGTCACGCCCATGGTGCAACGCGGGCATGGGCGCCTGGTGGGGGTGGCCAGCGTCGCCGGTGTGCGCGGCCTGCCCGGGCATGCGGCGTACTGCGCGAGCAAGGCGGCGGTCATCAGTTACTGCGAGAGCCTGCGCAGCCAGCTCGCCGGCAGCGGCGTGCGTGTACTCACGCTCTGCCCGGGCTTCGTGGCGACGCCGCTGACCGCGCGCAATCGCTATGCCATGCCGTTCTTGCTCGATGCGCCGGAATTTGCCCTGCGCGCGCGCCGCGCGATCGCCGGGCGCGCGAGCTATTGCGTCATCCCCTGGCAGATGGGCTTGCTCGCGCGGCTCTTGCCGCTGCTGCCCAACCGGGTGTTCGACCGCCTGATGGCGGCCCAGCCGCGCAAGCGGCGCGCGGGCGAGTAGGCCTCAACGTCCTTTTGTCCGCGCACTTTGTCCAGACAGCAAAAAGGCTCCCGCAGGAGCCTTTGCAAGCAGGGCGAGCGGCCCGCGCCGCTTCGCCTTGCCACGCAGCGCGGGCGTGGTGTGCCGCGCTCTACGGGTGAATGTCAGACCGGTATCAGTAACCGCCGCCGTCGTAGCCGCCGCGGCCACCGCCGTTGCGTCCACCGCCGCCGTAGGGGCTGCGAAAACCGCCGCCGCCTTCACCGCGGCCGCCACCGAAGCCACCGCCGCCGCTGCGGCCGCCGCCAAAGCCGCCGGAGCGCGGCGGGCGCGGCTCCATCGGACGGGCTTCATTGACCACCAGGCTGCGTCCGCCCAGAGGCTGGCCGTTCATGCCGTTGATGGCCTGCTGCGCCTCGGCGTCGCTGCCCATTTCGACGAAGCCAAAGCCCTTGGAGCGACCGGTGTCGCGCTCCATCATGACCTTGGCGCTGGTGACTGCGCCGAATTGGCCAAAGGCCTGTTGCAGATCTTCGTCGCGCACCGAATAAGGCAGATTGCCGACGTACAGTTTGTTGCCCATGAAATGGGACTCCTAATAAACAAAAAATGGAACCACGGAGTCCCGAAACCGCCACCAGTGAATCACCTAAGAAGCCCTATGCGCGAAAACCGACGGATCACCGTAACCTTCTTGGCAGGCGCACGCCCACCAATACGTTACTGTTCTGCAATTCGCGGGGCGGCGCAAGCGGTTTTTTCAGGGAAATCGTGCAATACGCAACACAATCGTGAAAAAACCGCGCCGATTCAGCCTTGCGCCGAGCGGCATACCGCAATGACTTGCGCGCCATAAGCGTCCAGGCGTTTGGCGCCCATGCCGGCAATGCCCGCCAGGTCAGGCAAGGCGCGCGGATTGCGCTCGGCGATCGCGGCAAGCGTCGTGTCCTGAAACACCACGTAGGCGGGCAGGCTGTGCTCGCGCGCGATCTCGGCGCGCCAGGCCTTGAGGTTGATGAAGCGCACCTGGGCCTGGGGGTCGAGCGTGGCCGCAGCCGCCGCCACGCCAGAGCGCCGCGAGCGCCCCTTGCTGCGGGCTGCGGCGCTGGACTGGCGCAGCAGCACCTGTTGTTCGCCGCGCAGCAGCGCCCGCGCCTGGCTGCCCAGGGTCAGCGTGTCAAAGCCGCGCCCGCCGTCGAGCAGCACGCGGTGTACTTCGACCGCGCCCAGCGCGAGCAGCTGGCGCAGCACGGCGCGCAGCTGGCGCTCGCTGTAGTCGCTGCCCACGCCGAAGGTGGACAGCTTTTCGTGAGCAAACTGGCGCACCTTGTCGCTCGCGTGGCCGCGCACGATGTCCATCAGATGCCCCATGCCAAAGCTCAGGCCGCTGGCCTGATGCACGCGGTAGATGGTGGACAGCAGCTTGCGGGCGGCGTCGGTGCCGTCCCAGACGGCGGGCGGGTGCAGGCAGTTGTCGCAATTGCCACAGGGCCCGGAGGCCTCGCCGAAATACTGCAGCAGTCGCTGGCGCCGGCAGTCGGTGGCTTCGGCCAGCGCCAGCAGCGCGTCGAGCTTGCCGCGCAGCACCGCCTTGAACTCCTCGGCCGCCTCGCCCTCGTCGATCATGCGCCGCTGGTTCACCACGTCCTGCAGGCCGTAGATCATCCAGGCGTCGGCTGCCAGGCCGTCGCGCCCGGCGCGCCCGGTTTCCTGGTAATAGCCTTCGATGTTGCGCGGCATGTCTACGTGCGCGACGAAGCGCACGTCCGGCTTGTCTATGCCCATGCCGAAGGCGATGGTCGCCACCATCACGATGCCGTCTTCGCGCAGAAAGCGGTCCTGGTGGCTCTGGCGCAGCTCGGCCGGCATGCCGGCGTGGTAGGGCAGCGCCTCTATGCCCGCCTCGGCCAGCGCCTGGGCCATTTCTTCCACCCGCCGGCGCGACTGGCAGTAGACGATGCCGGCCTCGTGCGCGTGCTCGTGCTCGATGAAGCGCAGCAACTGGGCCAGCGGCTCCTTCTTTTCCTCGACGCGGTAGCGGATGTTGGGCCGGTCAAAACTGCTGATGAACCGGCGTGCGGTCTGCAGCTGCAGCCCGTCGACGATGTCGGCGCGCGTGACGGCATCGGCGGTGGCGGTGAGCGCGATGCGTGGCACGCCGCCATAGCGCCGGGCCAGCAGCGCCAGCTGGCGGTACTCGGGGCGAAAGTCGTGGCCCCACTGGCTCACGCAGTGCGCTTCGTCAATGGCCAGCAGCGCCAGCTGGTCGCGCGCATGCAAGTCGTCCAGCAGCCCGAGGAAGCGCTCGGTCATCACGCGCTCGGGCGCGGCGTACAGCAGCGTGAGCTCGCCCGCGGCCATTTGCTGCTCGACTTTCAGCGTCTGCGGCCAGTCCAGCGTGGAGTTCAGAAAGGCCGCGGCCACGCCCGCCTCGCGCAGCGCCCCCACCTGGTCGTGCATCAGCGCGATCAGCGGCGAGACCACGATGCTGATGCCGCGGCCCGCGCGCTGGCGCGCAATCGCCGGAATCTGATAGCACAGGCTCTTGCCACCGCCCGTGGGCATGAGCACCAGCGCGTCACCGCCCGCAATCACGTGATCGACGATGTCCGCCTGCGGGCCACGGAAAGCCTCGTAGCCGAAAACCTCGTGCAGGATGGAGAGTGAAGAAGGCAAGAAGATACTACCCGAAAGATAGCTGCTGGCGCTTGCTGGACAAGCGTCTGAGCCCGATTTCTTTCAAAAACTCCGATGGGGTCGTGGCGACCCGGCGCGGCGTCTATTGTCCGGCACGCGCGCCGCCTTGCCTTCCTACAATCGCCGCATGACTCTTCCCGCCTATACCCGCGCGCAGCAACTGCCCGAGCTGCTGCGCCAGCGCATCCTGATTCTGGACGGTGCCATGGGCACCATGGTGCAACGCCTGAAACTCACCGAGGCGCAGTTTCGCGGCGAACGCTTCAAGGATTTTCACAAGGACGTCAAGGGCAACAACGAGCTGCTGGTGCTCACGCGCCCGCAGGTGATTGCCGACATCCACGAGGGCTATCTGGCCGCCGGCGCCGACCTGATAGAGACCGACACTTTCGGCGCCACCAGCGTCGCCCAGGCCGACTACGACATGCAGCATCTGGCGCGCGAGATGAACGTGGCCGCCGCCCGGCTGGCGCGCGCCGCCTGCGACAAGTTCTCCACGCCCGAAAAACCGCGCTTCGTCGTCGGCGCGCTCGGCCCCACGCCCAAGACCGCCAGCATCAGCCCCGACGTGAACGACCCCGGCGCGCGCAACATCACCTTCGAAGACCTGCGCGCGGCCTACCACGAGCAGGCCAGCGGCTTGATCGAGGGCGGGGCCGACGTGCTGATGGTCGAGACGATTTTCGACACGCTCAACGCCAAGGCCGCGCTGTTCGCGATCGAGGAGGTGTTTGACGAGACCGGCGAAGTACTGCCGCTCATCATCAGCGGCACCGTCACCGATGCCTCCGGGCGCATTCTCTCGGGCCAGACCGTCACCGCCTTCTGGTACAGCGTGCGCCACGCCAAGCCGCTGGCCGTGGGCTTGAACTGCGCGCTGGGCGCGGCGCTGATGCGCCCCTACATCCAGGAACTCAGCAAGGCGGCGCCCGAGACCTTCATCAGCTGCTACCCCAACGCCGGCCTGCCCAACCCCATGAGCGACACCGGCTTTGACGAAACCCCGGACGTCACCAGCCGCCTGCTGCACGAATTTGCCGCCGAGGGCCTGGTGAACATTGTCGGCGGCTGCTGCGGCACCACGCCCGAGCACATCCAGGCCATCGCCCAGGCAGTGGCGCCCGTGGCCACGCGCAAGCTGTTTTATCCGGCCGAGGCTTGACCTCGTCGGCAAAGGCGCGGACGCATCCGGGAACTGCTGAAAACCGCCTCTTCCAGTCCACCCTGGGGGTGAAGCTGACAAAGCGGCACGACTGCCCGTTTTTCAGGCAATTCGGGAAATGTTCAAGTCTTTCCTGCCCGTTTTCTCGGTTTTTGATCATGCCTGCGTGCCTTGCAGGCGCAAGCCAGGGTCAGCGCGGGTGTCATCGGCGACATCCTCAAGAACAACCCGCAGCGCGCGATGACTTTCACCAAGCCGCAAGAGCTGCGCAAGAGCTGAAGTGCCTGATCGAACGGGTGCCCCGCGCGGGGCGCGGCGCCCGTTCTCTACGCCGGGGCAGCTCAAGCGGCGGCCCCGCCTCCCCCTGCGCCCTCGGCGCCACACTGGCGCTGCACCGGCGTCGCACGCACGCCCATGCCTGGCGCCCTGGCTTGCCTCATGCATGAAAAGCGGCCCAAAAGCTTGCTGGTACAGCGCTGACAGCTATGAAACGAAGAGTGTCGCCCGCTGCATGAGCACGCGCGCACGACCGCTGGAGCGCTCCCGGT
Organism: Comamonas sp. NLF-1-9; assembly: GCF_019195435.1. Taxonomy (NCBI): domain Bacteria; kingdom Pseudomonadati; phylum Pseudomonadota; class Betaproteobacteria; order Burkholderiales; family Comamonadaceae; genus Comamonas; species Comamonas sp. NLF-1-9. The sequence continues at coordinate 2,291,406 of NZ_CP078069.1, read as the reverse complement.
TTGTGGGATATTTCGCCCCTTGCTTGCGGCCCGTGCCCCTTCCACTGCTTTCATGGCGACATCTCCTGCTTCCTCGCGCGGCCTTGTGCTGGTGCTGCTTGCCGCCATGCTCTGGGGCAGCACCGGCACGGCGCAAGCGCTCGCGCCCTCGGGGCTGTCCTCGTATTGGGTGGGGGCGCTGCGGGTGGCGCTGGCGGCGGGCTTCTTCGTGCTGCTGGCGCTGCGCGCGCCGCTGCGGCGCGGGCCTTGGCCCTGGCCCCGGCTGCTGTTGGCTGCGGGCTGCATCGCGGCCTACAACCTGAGCTTCTTTGCCGGCGTGCGCGCCAGCGGCGTGGCGCTGGGCACGGCGATTGCCGTGGGCAGCGCGCCGATCTGGGCCGGCTTGATCCAGACCCTGGTTCAAGGGCGTCTGCCGCCGCCGCTGTGGTGGCTGGGCACCCTGGTGAGCGTGGCCAGCGGCGCGCTGATGACGCTGGCCCAGGGCGAGCAACTGCAGCTCACGCCCGCGGGCGTGGCGCTGTGCCTGACGGCGGGCCTGTCCTATGCCAGCTACACCTTGCTGAACAAGGGCCTGGTGCTGCATCTGGGCGCGGCCTGGACCAACCTGGGTGTGTTCGGCCTCGCCGGGCTGCTGTCGGTGCCCGCCGCGTGGTGGCTCAGCGGGCCGCTGCCCGCGCTCGGCGGCAGCTGGGGCGTGGTGCTGTTCCTCGGGCTGGTGAGCACGGGCCTGGCCTATCTGCTGTTTTCCAGCGGGCTGCGCCACATATCCGGCGCTACCGGCGTGACGCTGGCCCTGGCCGAGCCGGTGACGGCCTTCGTGCTGGCGGTGCTGGTCGTCGGCGAGTTTCAGCCGCTCGCCGCCTGGCTGGGGCTGGCCGGCGTGGTCGCCGGGTTGTTGATGGTGGTGCGCGCCGAACTCAGGGCCGGCGCGGCACAATGAAGTTTCAGGGCAAGAGACAAGAGACGAAAGCAGGAAGACGGCAGATGGTGGGACGGCGCGCATTCGTGCTCGGGCTGGGCAGCCTGGCGACGGGCTCTGCGCTCGCGCAGGTGGACGTGGGCTCTGCCTCGCCCATGGCGCGGCTGGTGCCGGCGCAGACGCTGGAGCGCGCCGCCGACGAGCAATACGCCGAGCTGCTGGCACAGGCGCGCCGCCAAGGGGCGCTGGCGCGCACGCAAGACGCGCAGCTGCTGCAATTGCATGCGGTGGCGCGCCGCCTGATCCCTTTTGCGCTGCAGTGGAACGAGCGCGCCCGCGCCTGGCGCTGGGAGGTCAACCTGATCCGCAGCCGCGAAATCAACGCCTTTTGCATGCCGGGCGGCAAGATCGCCTTCTACACCGGCATCCTCGATCGCCTGCGGCTCAGCGAAGACGAGATTGCGATGGTGATGGGCCACGAGATGGCGCATGCGCTGCGCGAGCATGCGCGCGAACGCCTGGCCAAGACGCAGGCGACGAACATCGGCATCAACCTCGGCGCGCAGCTGCTCGGGCTGGGCGACCTGGGGCGCATGGCGGCGCATCTGGGCGGGCAGCTGCTCACGCTCAAGTTCAGCCGCTCCGACGAGAGCGAGGCCGACCTGGTCGGCCTGGAGCTTGCCGCGCGCGCCGGCTACGACCCGCAGGCCGCGGTGAGCCTGTGGCGCAAGATGGCCGAGGCCAGCGGCGCGGGCGGCGTGGGCTTTCTCTCCACCCACCCGAGCGGGCCGGAGCGCATCGCCAGCTTGCAGAAGAACCTGTCCAAGGTGCAGCCGCTGTACGAGCAGGCGCGAGCCCGGCGGGTGCAGCAGTAGCGACCCACTGCATTACCCGTGCCATCGAGCACGCGAAGGCCACGCGCAGTCCGTGCTGGCGCGCGGCAAGCGAAGCCCGCACGGTCACTGCTTGCGCTGGAGCCTGGAATCAGGCCAGCAGCGCCTCGCCGACCTGGTGGGCGTCGGCGCTGGGCAGGGTGATGCGGCCCTCGCGCAGCGCGCGGATCAGCGCGTCGGGCGTGGCGCGAATGTGCGCCTCCAGCGCCAGCGCGGCGCGCGCCTCTTGGCCGGCCATCGCGTATTCGTAGATCTCGGTGTGCTCGGCATGCACTTCGCGCTGGCTGCCCGGCAGGTGCATGCCCACGCTGCGGTAGCGCTCGCTGTGGCGCGAGAGCAGGCGCAGCACGCGCAGCGTCCACGGTGAGGCGTGGCCCGAGAGCAGCGCCTCGTGAAAGCGCAGGTTCAAGAGCTCCCATTCGCGTCGGCGTGCGGGCACGATGGGCTCGGCGTCCGACAGCGCGGCGTAGGCAGCGTGCACCGCCTCGCGCCAGGCGCCGTCGCCCGCCTGGATGGACTGGCGCAGCGCCTCGGTCTCGATCTGCACGCGCAGTCGGGTGATGTCTTCGAGCTCTTCCAGCGCGATCGGAGCCACGCGAAAACCGCGCTGGCCCTCGGCGACGACGAGCGCGTCGCTCACCAAGCGGGTGATGGCCTCGCGCAGCGTGCCGGCGCTGACCTCGTAGTGGTCCTTGAGGTGCTCCACGCGCAGCTTCTCGCCGGGCGCCAGGCGTCCTTCGATGATGTCGGCGCGCAGTTGTTCGTAGGCGCGCTCGATCAGCGTGCGCGCGCCGCCACTCTCGCCGTTGGCGCCGGGATGCTTGGGGGTGATGCTGCGTTTGGCCATGGGGCTCAGCTTTCTCGAATTTTGCTCAGGCGGTAACTCAGTTGCGCGCGCGTGATGCCCAAGAGCCGCGCCGCCGCCGACAGGTTGCCCTTGCTGCGCGCCACGGCTTCCTCGATCAGGCTGCGCTCCATCTGCTGCAGACCCAGGCCCTGGCCCAGCACCTGCTCCAGCAGTGCGCCGCCCGCCGGTTTGGCCTGGGCTGAGCGCAGGCGCCCGGAGGCTTCCAGTGTGTGCGCGCCGGCGCTGTCGGTGAGTCGGGCGTGCTGGGCGAACAGGTGCTGCGCCTGCAGCGGCTGGCCCACGTCGGCCAGGATCACGCCGCGCTCGATCAGGTTTTCCATCTCGCGCACATTGCCCGGCCAGGCGTATTCGCGCAGCGCCAGCAGCGCCTCGTCGGTAAAGCCGTTCACATGCTTGTCGTGCTGGCTGGCAAAGCGCTGCAGCAGGTGCTGGGCAAAGGCCTCGATGTCCTGCTTGCGCTCGCGCAGCGGCGGGATGCGGATCGGATAGACGTTGATGCGGTAGTACAAGTCTTCGCGAAAACGCCCGGCGCGCACCGCCTCCAGCAAGTCCACATGGGTGGCGGCGACCAGGCGCACGTCCACCTGGCGCGGCTGCGCGGAGCCCAGGCGCTCCACCTGGCCGTCCTGCAGCACGCGCAAGAGCTTGGCCTGCGCCGGCAGCGGCAGCTCGCCGAGCTCGTCCAGAAACAGCGTGCCGCCGTGCGCGCGCTCAAAGCGCCCGGCGCGCGCGGCGTCGGCGCCGGTGTAGGCGCCTCTTTCGGTGCCAAAGAGTTCGGATTCGACCAGCTCACCGGGCAGCGCCGCGCAGTTCACCGCCACGAAGGGCTTGGCCGCGCGCGGGCCCAGCGCGTGCAGGGCGCGCGCAAAGCGCTCCTTGCCGGTGCCGGTCTCTCCGGTCAGCAGCACGGTCACCTGGGTGTCGGCGGCCTTGCGCAGCAGCGTGGTGGCGGCGGTGAAGCCCGGCGCGCGCCCGATCAGCGGGCCCAGCGCGTCCACCGGGGTTTCGGGCGCGTCGTCGGCCGGCATGCGGCTGAACCAGGCAGCGACGGCGGGCGTGCCCTCGCTCGGCGGCAGCGCGTCGCTGTCGTAGTCGCGCGCCAGCAGTTCGCCCTCGCCATCGGGCCAATCGGCCAGCGGCCAGCCCTCGATGCGGCAGTGCGCATGGCCGCTGCCCACGCAGGCGACCTCCTTGTAGAGCACGGGGCGCCCCATGAAGGCGCTGGTATAGCCCGAGGCATAGCCCAGCAGCATCCAGCACACCGGGTCTTTCTGCGGCCCGAAGTCGCGCAGGTGCGACTCCACCTCCCAGGAATGGTCCCAGCGGAAGATGCCGTGAAAGCGCCCTTCGCCGACATCGAGCTGCAGCAGTTCCGGCGTGACCTGGACAGCACCTTCGAGCATGTGCAATTGCGGCCCCACGGCAAACATCGAGAAAACGTCCTCGTCCGCACGCAAGCGCCGTGCCAGTGCGGCGTCGCGCTCGCCCGAGGCATAGCCCGCGCGCAGCAGCAGCCGGCGCGTGGCCGCCAGCCCTAGCGCCTGCACCATTTCGCGGCGCAGCGTGCCGAGCGAGGCCGCATGCATCAACACCATGCGCTGGCCGGCCAGCCAGATGCGCCCGTCGGCCGAGGAGAAGCGCACCTGGCGGCGCAGGTCGGCATCCGAGGGCAGGGTGGTGGGCATGGGCGTCCAAATCTCGATAAGTCGAAGCGCTGGGTTGTCGGAAATTCACGAAATCATGAAATCCCGGGTGCAGCAATGATGCAAATGATCAACTCAAAACGCAAGACCCTGGCCTGCAGACTTGCGAATATTTGATATTCCTCAAGTTGGGCCCGGGCGGCTTAGGGGTTTACCCGGGAGTTTCAGGGCTTTCTGGCATTTTCTCGATAACTGGCACGCTTGCTGCATGCTCATGGGCATGACCGAAGCAGCCCAAACCCCCACCCCCGAGCACTTTGACGTGTCGCTGCGCTTCATCCGCATCGTGGAGGAGCACCGCAATGGTCTGGTCGAGTTCGAGTTTGCCGCGGGCGAACCCGACCTGTACGTCGAATTGATCCTGCCACGCGCGGAGTTCGAGGATTTCTGCCAGATGCAGGGCGTGCGGCCCACGCATGGGCGCCTGCCCCAGCACGAACAGGACAGTCTGGACGCGCACTGGGACTGGAACCTGCGCGATGCGCGCGAGCGGCACTTTCGAGATGTGACCTGACCTGCCCGCCCCCCTTTCATTTCAAAACGAGGAGACCTGTTTCATGCAAATCGATCTGCGTACCGTCAGCATCCAGCCGCTGCGCCAGACCTACAACCACATTGCCGACTACCTCGGGGCCGACAAGGCGGCCTCGCGCTACGTCGAGGCGACCATGGGCGTGCAGGGCACGACCAACTTCCACTACCGCCCCACGTGGGATCCCGAGCGCGAGATGTTCGACGAGCGTCGCACCGCGATCAAGATGCGCGACTGGTACGTGCTCAAGGACCCGCGCCAGTACTACTACGGCAGCTACACCCAGGCGCGCGCACGCATGCAGGAGACGGCCGAGAGCGACTTCGACTTCGTCGAGAGCCGCGGCCTGGCCGAGAGCTACGACGACGGCGCGCGCCGCGCGGCGCTGGATTTCTACATTCCGCTGCGCCACGTCGCCTGGGGCGGCAACCTGAACGGCGGCTACCAGAGCGCCTACGGCTATGGCACCGCGATCACGCAGGCCAGCCTCTACGCCAGCATGGACCAGCTCGGCATCGCCCAATACCTCACGCGCCTTGGCCTGCTCATGGGCAACGAGGCCGAGCTCGAAGCGGGCAAGCACGCCTGGCTCAACGCCCCGGCGTGGCAGCCGCTGCGCAAATACGTGGAAGACAGCTTCGTCATCAAGGACTGGTTCGAGAACTTCGTGGCGCAGAACATGGCGCTCGACGGCCTGCTCTTCGGCCTGGCCTACCGCGAGGTGGACCGCAAGCTCAATGAGCGCGCGGGGCCGACGATCTCCATGCTCACGCGCTTTCCGGCCGAATGGTTCCCCGAGACCAGCAAATGGGTCGATGCCGTGGTCAAGGCCACCGCCGCCGAAAGCGCCGAGAACAAGGCCCAGCTCCAAGAGTGGTACGCGCACTGGGCAGACCGTGCGCAAGAAGCGCTGATGCCCGTGGCCCAGCTCGCGCTGGGCGAGGAGGCCGGCGAGGCGCTCTCGCGCGTGCGCGCCCAGCTCGACGCCCGCATGGCCAAGGCCGGCCTGGCGGTGTAAGCGCCCGTCCGCCGCATTCACAAGCAAGGAGACAGACGAGATGACCCAAGTGCCCAACGTCTTCATCGCGCTGCAGCGCAATGAGGAGACGCGTCCCATCATCGACGCCATCCTGATGGACAACCCCGGCGCCCAGCTCGACGAGCAGCCGGCCATGGTCAAGATCAATGTGCCCGGGCGCCTGGTGGTGCGCAAAAGCACCATCGAGCAGGAGATCGGGCGCGACTTCGACCTGCAGGAGCTGCACGTGAACCTGATCACGCTGACCGGCAACATCGATGAATCCGACGACGAGTTCGTCCTGAGCTGGATTCACTGAGTCCCCAGAACATCCAACCCGAGGAGACCAATCATGGACATGAAAGTCAGCAAGAAGCTGGGTCTGAAAGAGCGCTACAACCGCATGACCCGCGACCTGAACTGGACGCCGAGCTACCAGTCGCTCAAGGACATCTACCCCTACCTCGAATACGAGGGCATCAAGATCCACGACTGGGACAAGTTCGAAGACCCCTTTCGCATGACGATGGACGCCTACTGGAAATACCAGGGCGAGAAGGAGCGCAAGCTCTACGCCATCCTCGATGCGTTTGCGCAGAACAACGGCCACCTGGGCGTGACCGACGCGCGCTACATCAACACGCTGAAACTGTTCCTCACCGGCGTCTCGCCGCTGGAGTACATGTCGCACAAGGGCTTTGCCATTCTCGGGCGCCAGTTCCAGGGCGCGGGCCCGCGCGTGGCCTGCCAGATGCAGTCGCTCGACGAGATCCGCCACGCTCAGACGCAGATCCATGCGATGAGCAACTACAACAAGTACTACAACGGCTTCCAGGACTGGCAGCACATGCACCACCGCGTGTGGTACCTCAGTGTGCCCAAGAGCTTCTTCGAAGACGCGGTCACTTCCGGGCCGTTCGAGTACATCCTCTCGATCAGCTTTGCCTTCGAGTACGTGCTGACCAACCTGCTGTTCGTGCCCTTCATCAGCGGCGCGGCCTACAACGGCGACATGGGCGCCATGGCCTTCGGCTTCTCGGCGCAGTCAGACGAATCGCGCCACATGACGCTGGGCCTGGAAGTCATCAAGTTCGTGCTCGAACAAGACCCGGACAACCTGCCCATCGTGCAGAAGTGGATAGACAAGTGGTTCTGGCGCGGCTACCGCGTGCTCACCCTTGTGGCCATGATGATGGACTACATGCTGCCCAAGCGCGTGATGAGCTGGAAGGAAGCCTGGGAGATCTACGCCGAGGAAAACGGCGGCGCGCTGTTTCGCGACCTGGCGCGCTACGGCGTCAAGGTGCCGCTGGGCTGGGAGCAGGCCTGCAAGGAAAAGGACCACCTCTCGCACATGGCCTGGAACGTGTTCTACAACTACGGCGCGGCCGCCCCTTTCCACACCTGGGCGCCGAGCGAAGAGGACATGAAGTGGCTCTCCGCCAAGTACCCGGACAGCTTCGACAAGTACTACCGCCCGCTGTGGGAGCACTACGCCAAGGAGCAAAAGGAAGGCCGGCGCTTCTACAACAAGACGCTGCCCATGCTGTGCCAGGTCTGCCAGGTGCCGATGCACTTCGTCGAGCCCGACGACCCGACCAAGATCGCCTACCGCGAGAGCGACTACAAGGGCATGAAGTACCACTTCTGCTCCGACGGCTGCAAGCACATCTTCGACAACGAGCCCGAGAAGTTCAAGCAGAGCTGGCTGCCGGTGCACCAGATCTACCAGGGCAACTGCTTCCCCGAGGACGTCGATCCGACCAAGCCCGACTTCGACCCGCTCATGGAAGTGCTGCGCTACTACAAGATGGAGTTCGGCCGCGACAACCTGGACTACGCCGACTCGCAGGACAAGAAGAACTTCGACACCTGGCGCGCCCAGGCCACCACGAACTGAGCACAAGGAGACACCACCATGGCCGTCGTATCCCTGGGTACCTACGAATTCGAAGCGAAGGATGCCCCCGAGAAATTCCCCGCCCCGCTGCTCTACGTGGGCTGGGACGACCACAAGATGTTCTGCGCGCCCCATTGCGTGCCCATGCCGCCCGACACGGTGTTTGGCGACTTCGTGAACAAGGTGCTGCCCGACATGTACAGCGCGCACCCGGACTTCGCGAAGATTGCCTGGGACAAGGTCGAATGGTTTGATTCGGGCAAACCCTTCACTCCGGACATGGCCAAGACCATGGCCGACAACGGCATGGGCCACAAGAGCGTGATCCGCTTTCGCACCCCGGGCCTGACCGGGCTGGGCGGCAGCGGCTTCTGAGCGAAATCTGAGTGAAACATGGCGCCAGCGCTTGACCGGCAAGCGCTGGCAGCTATGAAAATCGAAGTCAACCGAGTCGTATGAGCTACCAACTGACCATCGAACCCCTGGGCCAGACGCTGGACGTCGAGGACGGTCAGACCATCCTGGACGCCGCACTGCGCGCCGGCATCTACCTGCCCCACGCCTGCTGCCACGGGCTGTGCGGCACCTGCAAGATCCAGGTGCTCGATGGCGAGATCGACCATGGCGAAGCCAGCAGCTTTGCCTTGATGGAGTACGAGCGTGAAGAGGGCAAGGCGCTCGCCTGCTGCGCCATGCTCGAGTCCGACGTGGTCATCGAAGCCGAAGTGGACGAAGAACCCGACGCGCGCAATCTGCTGGTGCAGGACTACGGCGGCACCGTCACGCGCATCGAGAACCTCACGCCCACCATCAAGGGCGTGTGGATCGAGCTCGATGCGCCCATCGAATTCCAGGCCGGGCAGTACATCAACCTGAAGATCCCGGGCGAGCACGGCGCGCGCGCCTTCTCCATCGCCAGCAGCCCGGCGCGCGCGCACGAGATTGAGCTCAACGTGCGCCACGTGCCGGGCGGGCGCGGCACCGGCTGGGTGCACGAGCAGCTCAAGGCGGGCGAGCGCGTGCAGCTGGCCGGCCCCTACGGGCGCTTCTTCGTGCGCCGCAGCGCGCACGACAAGGAGGGCCTGGGCTATCTGTTCCTGGCCGGCGGCTCGGGCTTGTCCAGCCCCTGCTCCATGGTGCTTGAGCTGCTCGAGAGCGGCTGCGACAAGCCGATCACGCTGATCAACGGCGCGCGCTCGCGCGAAGAGCTCTACCACCACGACGAGTTCACCCGCCTGGCGGCAGAGCACCCCAATTTCACCTACGTCGCCGCGCTCTCAAGCGAGCCCGAAGGCAGCGGCTGGAGCGGCGCGCGCGGCTTCGTGCACGACGCGGCCAAGGCGCACTTTGGCAACGACTTTCGCGGTCACAAGGCCTATCTGTGCGGCCCGCCCTTGATGATCGAAGCCTGCATCACCACGCTGATGCAGGGGCGCTTGTTCGAGCGCGACATCTACACCGAAAAGTTCATCTCCGCGGCCGACGCGCAGCAGGTGCGCAGCCCGCTGTTCCACCGGGTCTGAAGCAATGCCCGCCTACCACACCGTCACCATCGTCGACACCGGGGAGAGCTACCGCTGCCCGGACGAGCGCTCGGTGCTCAAGGGCATGGAAGCCCTGGGCAAGAAGGGCATTCCCGTGGGCTGTCGCAACGGCGGCTGCGGCGTGTGCAAGGTGCAGGTCGAATCGGGCAGCTACTCGCAGCGGGTAATGAGCCGCGCGCACGTGAGCGCCGAAGACGAGGCCGCGGGCCGCGTGCTCTCGTGCTGCATCAAACCCACCAGCGACCTGAGCGTGAGCGTGCTCGGCGCGATGAAGAAAAACGTTTGCCGGCCAGCGCCCACGACCGGCACCACCCCCGTTTACCCAACCTGAAAGTCAAGAAGGAGATCGCTATGGCATTGACCGGTGTTTTGCGTCCAGGGCATGCGCAGATACGCGTGCTGGACCTGGAAGAATCGGTGAAGTGGTACACCGACGTCATGGGCCTGCAGTACCAGGGCCGCGACAAGCAGGGCCGGGCCTATTTCAAGACCCGCGCCGAGCGCGACCACAACAGCGTCATCCTGCGCCAGGCCGATCAGGCGGGCATGGATTTCTTCGGCTTCAAGGTGCTCGACCAGGCCACGCTCGAAGACTTCGACAAGAAGCTGCAAGCCTATGGCGTGCAGACCGAGCGCATGCCCGCCGGCGACCTGCTGGAGACCGGCGAGCGCGTGCGCTTCAAGATCCCCACGGGCCACACCATAGAGCTGTACGCCGACAAGACCGACACCGGCAGCGCCTGCGGCACGACCAACCCCGACATGGACGTGATCGACCAGCCGGGCATCCTGCCCATCCGCCTGGACCACTGCCTGATCTACGGCGACGACCTCGAAGGTGCGCTGGACTTGTTCACCAAGGTGCTGGGCTTCACTCTGGTCGAGCGCGTCAAGCTGGAAGACGGGAAGACCGACCTGGCGGTGTGGCTCACCTGCAGCGCCAAGGCGCACGACATCGCCATCGTGCGCCACGGCGAAAAGGACAAGCTGCACCACGTGTCCTTCCAGCTCGGCAGCTGGGAGCAGGTGCTGCGTGCGGCCGACATCATGAGCAAGAACCGCGTGTCCATCGACATCGGCCCAACCCGCCACGGCATCACCAACGGCACGACGATTTATTTCTTCGAGCCCTCGGGCAACCGGCTGGAGACCTTCAGCGGCGGCTACGACCACTACCCGGACATGAAGCCCATCACCTGGACCTGGGACGAAGTGGGCGCGGGCATCTTCTACCACGACCGCAAGCTCAATGAAGCCTTCCTGAGCGTGGTGACCTGAGCGGTCCCTCCCCTTCCCCCTGTGGGGGAAGGCCGGGATGGGGGCAGCGGCCATGGCCAGCTCCGGGGTTTGGATACGCCCCTGGCCCCCACCCCAACCCTCCCCCAGAGGGGGAGGGAGAAGTTGTCCGCCCTCGCCCCCAAAGGGTGGGAGTTCGCTATCGGAGAGTTGCATGAATCACAGCGTCGAACAACGCGCCATTACCGCCGAGGCGGCCAACGCCGCCGTCGTCGCGGCGGTGGCCAAGGCGCAGGAGTTGGGCATACGCATCAACGCGGCGGTGACCGACGCCTCGGGCGTCCTCGCGGCCTTTTTGCGCATGCCCGGCGCGTTTTTGCATTCGGTGGACATCGCCATCGACAAGGCCTACACGGCCGCCGGTTTCGGCTTTGCCACGGCGCAGTGGGGCGAATTGCTCCGGGGCGACGAGGCGCTGCGCCTGGGCATGCCGGTGCGCCCGCGCAACGTGGTTTTTGGCGGCGGCCTGCCGATGCGCGAGGCGGGCGTGCTCATCGGCGGCATCGGCGTCTCGGGCGGCTCGGCCGAGCAGGACGCCGAATGTGCCCGCGCGGCCCTGGTCGCGCTGGGTTTGGATCAGTGACAGGTTCAGAGCAGTTTGAACACAACGAGAGCAGCACATGAAAGAGTTTCTGAACTTCATCAATGGCGAATACGTGAGAAACGCCAGCGGCAAGCGCTTCGAAAACCGCAACCCGGTGGACAACAGCCTCATAGGCCAGGTCTGGGAAGCGGGCCAGCCCGAGGTGAACGCGGCGGTGGCGGCGGCCAAGGCGGCGCTCAAGGGCGATTGGGGCCGCATGTCGGTGCTGGAGCGCTGCAAGCTGCTCGACGCACTGGCCGCCGGCATCAACCAGCGCTTTGACGACTTTCTGCAGGCCGAGATTGCCGACACCGGCAAGCCCAACCACCTCGCATCGCACGTGGACATCCCGCGCGGCGCGGCCAATTTCCAGATCTTCATCGACACCATCAAGAGCGTGTCGACCGAATCCTTCAACATGCGCACGCACGACGGCAAGACGGCGCTGTCCTACGGCGTGCGCACGCCGCGCGGCGTGATCGCCGTGGTCTGCCCGTGGAACCTGCCGCTGCTTTTGATGACGTGGAAGGTCGGCCCGGCGCTCGCCTGCGGCAACACCGTGGTCGTGAAACCCAGCGAGGAAACCCCGGCCACCGCCACCCTGTTGGGCGAGGTGATGAATGCCGTAGGCATGCCCGCCGGCGTGTACAACGTAGTGCACGGCTTCGGGCCCGATTCGGCCGGCGAATTCCTCACGCGCCACCCCGACGTCAACGGCATCACCTTCACCGGCGAGACGCGCACCGGCACGGCCATCATGAAAGCCGCGGCCGAGGGCATACGCCCGGTGTCGCTGGAGCTGGGCGGCAAGAACGCCGCCGTGGTGTTCGACGACTGCGACTTTCAGGTGGCGGTGGACACCGTCACGCGCGCCGCCTTCGAAAACTGCGGACAGGTCTGCCTGGGTACCGAGCGCGTGTACGTGCAGCGCGCGCTGTTCGACAAGTTCGTCGCCGCGCTCAAGGGCAAGGCCGAGGCCATGACGCCCGGCCTGCCGTTTGATGCCGCCACCAGGATAGGCCCGCTGATCAGCAAGGAACACCAGGCCAAGGTGCTGGGCTACTACCAGAAGGCGGTCGATGAAGGCGCAACCGTGGTCACCGGCGGCGGCGTGCCCGAGATGCCCGAAGCGCTCAAGGACGGCTGCTGGGTGCAGCCCACCATCTGGACCGGCTTGCCGGAGACGGCCAGCGTGATCACCGAGGAAATCTTCGGCCCCTGCTGCCACATCGCGCCCTTTGATACCGAGGACGAGGTGCTGGCCAAGGTCAACGCCAACCGCTACGGCCTGGCCACGGCCATCTTCACCCAGGACATAGGCCGCGCCAACCGCATGGCCCAGGGCATAGAGGTAGGCCTGGCCTGGATCAACAGCTGGTTCCTGCGCGACCTGCGCACGCCTTTTGGCGGCTCCAAGCAATCGGGCATAGGGCGCGAGGGCGGCGTGCACTCGCTCGAGTTCTATACCGAGCTGCGCAACGTGATGGTGAAGTTGTAAGCAAAATCTGGCTCAAACGCTTGCCAGTCAGGCGTTGCAAGCTATCAAAACAAGAGTAATCCAAGAACGCGATGAGCAAGACCCCCGGCGCCCCAACCAACCCGGAAATCGCCCGCAGCATCGATGCCGCGGGCCTGCGCACCAACTACCACGACAGTGGCAGTGGCGCGCCGGTGCTGCTGATCCACGGCTCGGGCCCGGGCGTTTCGGCCTGGGCCAACTGGCGCACGGTGATGCCGGCGCTGGCGCAGCACAGGCGCGTGATCGCACCGGACATGGCAGGCTTTGGCTACAGCGAGCGCCCGGCCGGCTTCGTCTATGGCATGGATGCCTGGGTGCGCCAGGCCGTGGGGCTGCTCGATGCGCTGCAGATCGAGCGCGCCGACATCGTCGGCAATTCCTTTGGCGGTGGACTCGCGCTGGCGCTGGCCATACGCCACCCCGAGCGCGTGCGCCGCCTGGTGCTCATGGGCAGCGTGGGCGTGCCGTTTGCGCTCACTCCAGGGCTGGACGCGGTCTGGGGCTACCAGCCCTCGGTGGCCGCGATGCGCGCCTTGCTCGACATCTTTGCCTTCGACCGCGCGCTGGTCAGCGACGAGCTGGCGCAGTTGCGCTACGAAGCCAGCATCCGCCCGGGCTTTCAGGAATCGTTTGCCGCCATGTTCCCCGCGCCGCGCCAGCGCTGGGTGCAGGCGCTGGCCAGCAGCGAGGCCGACCTGCGCCGCATCCCGCACGAAACCCTGATCGTGCACGGCCGCGAGGACCAGGTCATACCGCTGGAAAATGCCTATCGCCTCACCGCCTTGCTGGCGCGGGCGCAACTGCACGTCTACGGGCGCTGCGGCCACTGGACGCAGATCGAGCAGAGCGCGCGCTTCGCCCGGCTGGTGGGCGACTTTCTAGCCGAGGCCGGGCCCGACGAGCCCCTGCCGCTGCCCCGTTGAATTGAAACGTAGAGACGAGAAACCCATGACCCCTGCCACCCACAAGCGACTGGGCCGCGAGCTGCACCAGGCGCTCAGCGACTGCAGCGTGCTGGCGCCGCTGAGCCAGCGCCACCCCGAGATCACTATTGACGATGCCTACGCCATCCAGCAGCAGCTCATGAAGCTGCGCCTGGCCGCGGGCGAGCGCGTGATCGGCAAGAAGATCGGCGTGACCAGCAAGGCGGTGATGGACATGCTGGGCGTGTTCCAGCCCGACTTCGGCTGGCTCACCGACGCCATGGTCTACAACGAGGGCGAATCGATCCCGATGAACCGCCTGATCCAGCCCAAGGCCGAGGGCGAGATCGCCTTCGTGCTCAAGAAGCGGCTTCAGGGCCCGGGCGTGAGCGTGGCCGATGTGCTCGCCGCCACCGAGGGCGTGATGGTGTGCTTCGAGATCGTCGATTCGCGCATCGAGGACTGGAAGATCAAGATCCAGGACACCGTGGCCGACAACGCCTCCTGCGGCGTCTTCGTGCTCGGTGACCGGCTGGTCGATGTGCGCGACGTGGACCTGAGCACCTGCGGCATGGTGCTGGAGAAGAACGGCGAGATCGTCGCCACCGGCGCGGGCGCCGCAGCGCTGGGCCACCCGGCCAACGCCGTGGCGTGGCTGGCCAACACCCTGGGCGCGCACGGCACTGCGCTGGAGGCGGGCGAGGTCGTGCTCTCGGGCTCGCTTGCCGCCATGGTGCCGGTAAAGAGCGGCGACAACCTGCGCGTGACGATAGGCGGCATCGGCGGCTGCGGCGTGCGTTTCGTTTGAATTTCTCCCTCGCCCCGTTGGGGAGAGGGCTGGATAGACAAGGAGTGTTGGTATGAGCAAAAAAGTGAAATGCGCCCTGATCGGCCCCGGCAACATCGGCACCGATCTGCTGGCGAAATTGCAGCGCAGCCCGGTGCTGGAGCCGGTGTGGATGGTCGGCATAGACCCCACGTCCGACGGCCTCAAGCGCGCGCGCGAGATGGGCATCAAGACCACCGACCAGGGCGTCGATGGCCTGGTGCCGCACATCAAGGCGGATGGCGTGCAGATCGTCTTTGACGCCACCAGCGCCTACGTGCATGCGGAAAACTCGCGCAAGGTGATTGCCGAGGGCGCGATGATGGTCGACCTCACGCCCGCGGCGATTGGTCCCTACTGCGTGCCGCCGGTCAACCTCAAGGCGCATGTGGGCAAGCAGGAGATGAACGTCAACATGGTCACCTGCGGCGGCCAGGCGACGATTCCCATGGTCAACGCGGTGAGCCGCGTGCAACCCGTGGCCTATGCCGAGATCGTCGCCACCGTGTCGAGCAAATCGGCCGGCCCGGGCACGCGCAAGAACATCGACGAATTCACCCGCACCACCGCGGGCGCGATCGAGCGCGTGGGCGGCGCGAAGAAAGGCAAGGCCATCATCATCATCAACCCGGCCGAGCCGCCGCTCATCATGCGCGACACCGTGCACTGCCTGACAGAGACCGAGCCCGACGAGGCGGCGATTCGCAAAAGCATCGAGGAGATGATGGCCGAGGTGCAGAAATACGTGCCCGGCTACCGCATGGTCAACGGCCCGGTGTTCGACGGCAAGCGCGTCTCGATGTACCTGGAGGTCGAGGGCCTGGGCGACTACCTGCCCAAGTACTCGGGCAATCTGGACATCATGACCGCCGCTGCGGCGCGCACCGCCGAGATGTTTGCCGAAGAGATTCTGGCCGGGCGCCTGACGCTGGAGCCCGTCGCCGCTTGACGGATTTTTCTCCCTCCCCCGCTGGGGGAGGGCAGGCGTGGGGGCCAGCAGCGCCCGCACAGGCAAGTTGTCTTGCTTGAGCCCAAGCCCCCATCCCCACCTTCCCCCAAAGGGGGAAGGAGTTCAAGACAAAGAGGACATGAACATGAGCATCCAAGGCAAGAAAGTCACGCTGCACGAAATGGCGCTGCGCGACGGCATGCACCCCAAGCAGCACCAGATCAGCATCGAGCAGATGAAGAGCATCGCCACCGCGCTGGACGCGGCCGGCATGCCGCTGATCGAGGTCACCCACGGCGACGGCCTGGGCGGCGATTCGGTCAACTACGGCTTTGCCGCGCACACCGACGAGCAATACCTGAGCGCCGTCATCCCCTTGATGAAACAGGCCAAGGTCTCGGCGCTGCTGCTGCCCGGCATAGGCACCGTCGACCACCTGAAGATGGCGCACGAGCTCGGCGTGCACACCATCCGCGTGGCCACGCACTGCACCGAGGCGGATGTGTCCGAGCAACACATCACCATGGCGCGCAAGCTCGGCATGGACACCGTGGGCTTTCTGATGATGAGCCACATGAACGATGCAGCCGGGCTGGTCAGGCAGGCTAGGTTGATGGAGGGCTACGGCGCCAACTGCATCTACGTCACCGACTCGGCCGGCCACATGCTGCCCGATGACGTGCGCGCCAAGCTCGGTGCGGTGCGCGAGGCGCTCAAGCCCGAAACCGAGCTGGGTTTTCACGCCCACCACAACCTGGCCATGGGCGTGGCCAATTCGATCACCGCGATCGAGATGGGCGCCAACCGCGTGGACGCCGCGTCGGCGGGACTGGGCGCGGGCGCGGGCAATACGCCTATGGAGGTGCTGGTTGCGGTGCTCGACCTGATGGGCGTGCACACCGGCGTCGACGTGTTCAAGATCCAGGACGTGGCCGAAGACCTGATCGTGCCGATGATGGACTTCCCCATCCGCATCGACCGCGACGCGCTCACGCTGGGCTATGCGGGCGTCTATGGCTCCTTCCTCTTGTTCGCCAAGCGCGCCGAAAAGAAGTACGGCGTGCCCGCGCGCGAAATCCTCGTCGAGATGGGCCGCCGCGGCTGCGTCGGCGGGCAGGAAGACATGATCGAAGACACCGCTCTCACGCTCGCGCGCCAGCGCGGGCTGAAGGTGGCCTGAGGCGCTGGCGTGCAGCGGGCAGCGGCTTTCCTTGCAGCGGCGCTGGCGCTGGCACTGGCCGCGCTGGCCTCGCCGCTCGCGCCCTGGCCGGCGCTGCAGCCCTGGGCGCTGCTGGCGCTGTTGCTGCTGTGCCTGACGGCCTTGCTGCGCCCGCGCTCCCTGCGCGGCCTGGCCCCGGACGCGGCCGCGCGCGCCGACCGCCACGCGCTGGCGGTGATAGCGGAGAACGCCGGCATGATGTCCTCCTTCACCCGCGTCGTGGCTACCTCGCGCGAGCAGCAGAGCCTGCTCGCCGGCCTGCACGACGAGGTCGATGCGCTGTCGGCCAGCGTGCAGACCGTGGTGCAGTCCGCCGAGGTGACGCACGAAGAGGTCGGCAGCATGCACGGCCTGGCCGAGCAGGGCGACACCCTGCTGCACCATGCGGCCAGCGGCATCGAGGCGCTGGCGCAATCGGCCCAGGGGCTGGAGGCGCGCTTTCGCGAGGTGATGCGCCACACGCAGGAGATCAAGGGGATGCTGGCGGTCATTCAGAACGTCACCATGCAGACCAACCTGCTCTCGCTCAACGCCGCGGTGGAGGCGGCGCGCGCGGGCGAGCAGGGCAAGGGCTTTGCAGTGGTGGCCGACGAGGTGCGCAAGCTCGCGGTGCGCACCGGCGAGGCGACGCAGCAGATCCAGCAGACGATTGCCGGCATTACCAGCAGCGCGGCCGCGGCCGACGCTCACCTCAAGACCGTGCTCGAGGGCGTGCATGAGAGCGTGCAGCGCACGCGCGAGACCGGCGCCGCGCTGGCCGACATTCGCGCGCGCTCGGACCGCACCCTGCAGGCCGCGCGCCACATGGCCGAGGCGGCGCAGACCCAGGACGCGGTGAGCGAGCGCCTGGTCGATGGCGCACGCCGGCTGGCCTCGGCCGCCGGCCAGTCGCTCGAATGGGTGGGCAAGAGCAACGCCCAGCTGCGCGTGGTGCAAGGCCTGATCGGCGAACTCAAGCAGGACACCAGCGCGCTGCTCGCCAGCCAGCGCGAGGTGGACGTGCTCACCGACTGCATAGAGGAGATGCGCGCCTGCAACATCTTGGTGATGAACTCGGCTTCGGGCGCAGAACTGGCGCCGGTGCTGCAGCGCATTGCCCAGCTCGACCAGCGCCTGGACGCTGCCTGGCAGCGCTGGCAGCAGCGCGCCGGGCGCCGGGCCCAGGCCGCCGATGCGGCGCGCGGCTTTGCCGACGCGCTGGCGCACTACCGCCGGGTGCGCGGCCAGGCGCTGGCGCTGGCCCAGGCCGGGCGTTTTGACGAGGTGCGCAGCTTCATCCCCGGCGCGGTGCGCCAGGCCTACGACGCGGCCAAGCAGGCGCTGCCGGCCGCCGCGCTGGTTCGCGCTTCCTGATTTTTTCATCGCTTCGGACTTCAAACCCATGGCTCTTTCTTCCAAAACCCTGGACCAGCTTGCCAAGCACCTGCACGCCTGCCAGCGCGAGGCGCGCGACACGCCCAAGATCACCGACGAGCACCCCGAGATGGACTGGGACGACGCCTACGCCATCCAGGACCGCATCCTCGCGGCCAAGCTCAAGGGCGGCGCGCGCGTCGCCGGCTACAAGGCGGGCCTGACTTCGCACGCCAAGATGCGCCAGATGGGCGTGACCGACCCGGTGTTCGGCTTCCTGGTCGACGAGTTCACCGTGCCCGACGGCGGCGAGGTCAAGGTGAGCGAACTGATCCACCCCAAGGTAGAGCCCGAGATCTGCTTCGTCACCCGCACCGAACTCACCGGCCCGGGCTGCAGCATCGCCAGCGTGCTGGCCGCCAGCGACGTGGTGCTGCCCGGCATCGAGGTCATCGACAGCCGCTACCGCGACTTCAAGTTCGACCTCAAGAGCGTGGTGGCCGACAACACCTCGGCCGCGCGCTTCGTCGTCGGCGGGCAGGCAGTGGACGCGCGCAGCGTGGACTTGCGCACCACCGGCCTCGTGCTGGAAAAGAACGGCGTGCCCGTGGCCCTGGGCGCGGGCGCCGCCGTGCTCGGCCACCCGGCCGCCGCCGTGGCCATGCTGGTCAACCACCTGGGGCGCCGCGGCAAGAGCCTGCCCGCAGGCTCGCTCATCCTCTCGGGCGGCGCGACCGAAGCCGTCGCGGTGCAGGCGGGCGACCACGTCACGCTCAGGATGCAGGGCATGGGCAGCGTGTCCCTGCGCTTTGTCTGAACCACCACAAGGAGACAGGAAGATGACCCAGACCTCACGCCGCCGCGCGCTCGGCACCCTGGGCGGCATCGCTGCCGCCGGCCTGCTGCCCGCACCCTGGGTGCATGCGGCCCAGACCTTCAAGATCGGCTACGTGGCGCCGCAAACCGGGCCGCTGTCGGTGTTTGCCGAACCCGATCCATTCACGCTGGAGGCGATACGCAAGCTGGTAGCGGGCGGCATCCAGAGCGGCGGCAAGAACTACGCGGTGGAGATCATCTACAAGGACTCGCAGTCCAGCGCGGCGCGCGCGGCCGACGTCACCGGCGACCTGATCATGAAGGACAAGGTGGACATCGTCGTCTCCGGCTGCACGCCCGAGACCACCAACCCGGTGGCTGACCAGTGCGAGCTCAACGGCGTGCCCTGCGTGACCAACGACACGCCCTGGCAGCCGCACTTTTTCGGCCGCGGCGGCGACCCCAAGAAGGGCTTCGAGTGGACCAACCACTTCTTCTGGGGGCTGGAGGACATCATCGGCGTGTTCACCGGCATCTGGGACAAGCTGCCGACCAACCGCACCGTGGGCGCGCTCTGGCCCAACGACCCCGACGGCAACGCCTGGGGCGACGCCAAGATGGGCTTTCCCGCCGTCGCGGGCGCCAAGAAGCTCAAGTTCGTCGACCCCGGCCGCTACCAGAGCCCGAACGACAACTTCACCAGCTACATCACCGAATTCAAGAAGGCCGGCGTGGAGATCGTCACCGGCGTGGTGCCGCCGCCGGACTTCGGCAACTTCTGGGCGCAGTGCGCGCAGCAAGGCTTCAAGCCCAAGATCGTCACCGTGGCCAAGGCAACGGAATTCCCGGCCGCGGTGCAGGCCTTCGGGCCGCGCAGCGACGGGCTGTCGGTCGAGGTCTGGTGGTCGCCCCAGCACCCGTTCAAGAGCTCGCTCACCGGCCAGAGCGCGGCCGAGCTGGCCGCCGCCTACACCAGGGCCACGGGCAAGCCCTGGAACATGACGCTGGGCTTCAAGCATTCGCTGTTCGAGGTGGCGCTGGCGGCGCTCAAGAAGAGCGGCGGCAAGGGGCCTGAGTCGATTCGCGACGCGCTGCGCGCGACCGATCTCGCCACCATCGTCGGCCACGTCAACTTCACCAAGGGGCCGGTGCCTTCGGTCAGCAAGACGCCGCTTGCGGGCGGCCAGTGGCACAAGAAGGGCGAGGGCTTTGATCTCGTGATCGTGGAAAACAGCCAGGCCCGCATGGTGCCGGTGGGCGGTGAGCTCAAGCCGATCTGAGGCCATGGCCGCGCACGAGGGCGCCCCGCTGCTGGAGCTGCGCGCGCTCAGCCGCCGCTTCGGCGCGCTGCGCGTGGTCGACGGGCTCGACCTGCAGGTGGCCGAAGGCGAAGCGCTGGGCGTGATCGGGCCCAACGGCGCGGGCAAGACCACGCTCATGAATCTGATAGCTGGCGACATCGCGCCCAATGGCGGCCAGGTGCTTTTTGCCGGGCGCGAGCTCACCGGGCTGTCGGCGCAGGAGCGCTGCCGCGCCGGCATCGCGCGCACCTACCAGGTACCCCAGCCCTTTGGCGGCCTGACGGTGTTCGAGAACGTGCTCGTCGGGGCGATCTTCGGCGCCGGCGCGGGCGAGAAGGCCGCGCGCGTGCAGGCGCGCCAGGTGCTCGCGCAGACCGGGCTGCTGGACAAGGCCGACCGCCTGGCTGGCGCGCTGCCGCTGCTCGACCGCAAGCGCCTGGAGCTGGCGCGCGCGCTGGCCAGCCGCCCGCGCCTGCTGCTGCTCGACGAGATCGCCGGGGGCCTCACCGAGCAGGAGGTGCATGCGCTGCTGCAGACCATTCGCGCCATCCACGCCAGCGGCGTGACGCTGATCTGGATAGAGCACATCGTGCATGCGCTGGTGGCGGTGGTCGGTCGGCTGGTGGCGCTGGACTTCGGGCGCAAGGTGACCGAGGGTGCGCCCCAGGACGTGATGAACGAGCCGGCGGTGCGCGAAATCTACATGGGCATAGACCTTGGCGAGGAGGCCGCCGCATGAGCGCGCTGCTGCAGGTGCAGGGCCTGAGCGCGGGCTATGGAGACTTTCAGGCGCTGCACGGCATAGACCTGAATCTGCCCGAGGGCGAGGTGCTGGCCATCATCGGCGCCAATGGCGCGGGCAAGTCCACGCTGCTGCGCACCCTGGCGGGGGCGCTGGCGCTGCGCTCGGGCAGCGTACGCTTCGACGGCCGCACCATCGGCGGTCTGCCCGCGCACCAGGTGTGCGCGGCCGGCATTGCGCTGGTGCCCGAGGGGCGGCGGCTCTTTCCCAGCCTGAGCGTGCAGGAGAACCTGCAGATGGGCGCTTACGTGCGCCGGCCCGGCCCCTGGGACCTGGCGGCGGTGTATGCGCTGTTCCCCATCCTGAGCGACTTTCGCGCGCGCCCGGCCACCGAACTTTCGGGCGGGCAGCAGCAGATGGTGGCGCTCGGGCGCGCGCTGATGAGCAATCCGCGCCTGCTGCTGTGCGACGAGCTCTCCCTGGGCCTGGCGCCGGTGGTGGTGCGCGACATCTACCGCGCGCTGCCGACGGTGTGCGCGCAGGGCGTCTCGGTCATCGTGGTCGAGCAGGACATCAGCCAGGCCCTGGGCGTGGCCCGGCATGTGGTGTGCATGCGCGAAGGGCGTGTGGTGCTGGCGGGCGCGCCCGTTGAGCTCACGCGCGAGCAGATCGCGCAGGCCTATTTTGGCGCTGCGGCGGGGGCAGCGCCATGATCGCGGAGTGGCTCAATACCCTGCTGCAGGGCGTCTTGCTGGGCGGGCTGTACGCGCTGTTTGCCGCCGGCCTGTCGATCAGCTTTGGCGTGATGCGCATGATCAACATCGCCCATGGCGACATGATCGTGCTGGCCAGCTACGCGACCATCGTCGGCGCCAACTACCTGCGGCTGCCGATGGCGCTCACCGTCGTGCTGGTGGTCTGCGTGCTCAGCGCCCTCGGCTATGCGGCGCAGCGCCTGGTGTTCAACCGCACTCTGGGCGCGGACATGCTGCGCCCGCTGCTGCTGACCTTCGGGCTGTCCATCGTGATCCGCGAGAGCCTGCAGGCGGTGTTCTCTGCCGACGTGCGCAGCGTGGACGTGGGGCCGCTGGCCACAGCCACCTGGGGGCTGGGCGGCCAGGTGAACGTCGGGGTGCTGCCGCTGCTGGTGATGCTCGTGGGCCTGGCCTGCATCGCGGCGCTGCAATGGCTGTTTCGGCGCACCGCCATGGGCCGCTCGTTTCGCGCGACATCGGACGATGCGGACACCGCCTCGCTCATGGGCGTCAACCGCAAGCACGTCTACGCGCTGGCCATGGTGTTCGGCAGCGCCATGGTGGCGCTGGCCGGCGCCTTTCTGGTGATGCGCACCACGGTCAGTCCCTCGGACGGGCCGGCGCGGCTGATCTACGCCTTCGAGGCGGTGATCATCGGCGGCCTGGGCTCGCTCTGGGGCACGGTGGCCGGCGGCGTGGTGCTGGGCGTGGCCCAGGCCATAGGCTCGCGGCTGGATCCGGGCTGGGGCACGCTGGCCGGGCATCTGGCGTTTCTGGGCATTCTCTGGGCGCGGCCCCAGGGCTTGTTCCCTGCCACGCGGGACCGATGACGATGAAGCGCGATCTGCTGCCCGCCCGCGTGGCCGCCGTCATCGGCGTGCTGGCCATCGTCGCCATCGCCAGCATGCCCTGGTGGGCCGAACGCGCCACGCTGGCGCTGGCCACCGAGGTGCTGGCCATGCTGGCGCTGGCCCAGATGTGGAATCTGCTGGCCGGCTACGGCGGCCTGCTGTCGGTCGGCCAGCAGGGCTTCATAGGCCTGGGCGCGTATGCGCTGGTGGTCTTCGGGCTGCAGGCGGGGCTGGGCGCCTTCTGGGTGATTCCGATTGCCGGCGTGGTGGGCGCGCTGGCCGGCGCGCTGGTGGCGCCGCTGGTGTTTCGCCTGAGCGGCGCGCACTTCGCCATAGGCACCTGGGTGGTGGCGGAGGTGTTTCGCCTCGTCATGGCCAACCTGCCCTTCGTGAGCGGCGGCTCGGGCACCAGCGTGGCCAAGACGGTGATGGGCATGAACGTGGCCACGCGCATGGGACTCACGCTGTGGTGGGCGCTGGCATTGGGCGCGGGGGCGACGCTGGCGGTTTATCTGCTGCTGCGCTCGCGCTGGGGCCTGGCGCTGATGGCGGTGCGCGATTCGGAGCGCGCCTCGCGCAGCCTGGGCGTGCGCGTGGCGCGCATCAAATGGGCGGTGTGGGTGGCGGCCGCCGGGGTCTGCGCGATGACCGGCGCGCTGCTCTTCATCACCAAGTTGCGCGTGGCGCCCGATCCGGCGTTCTCCATCGATTGGACCACCACCATGTTCTTCATCGTGGTGATAGGCGGCATAGGCACGCTGGAGGGGCCGATCATCGGCACCATCGCCTATTTCCTGCTGCGCGAATGGCTGGCGGACCTGGGCAGCATCTACCTGATCACGCTGGGCGTGAGCACCATGGTCGTCATGCTGTTTTTCGAGCGCGGTCTCTGGGGGTTGTGGACGCGCTACCTCGGCTGGGAGCTGTTTCCGGTGCGCCGCCGCCTGGGGCCGCCGGCGGGGTGAGCCGGCACATTGGTCCGCATGCGTGCGCGTGGGGCCGAAGGAGGCGACGAACATCGGCTGCTTGGCGGCCAGCGCCTCGACGAAGTTCATCCAGGCGGGCACCGCCGCGAATACTCTTTCCTTCAGGCCCACCAGCCAAAAGACGGTCGACGGCTGCGTCGCCGGATCGGCCATGACGATGTGCCCCTTTCGCTTGGGGTCGCCCAGGTCTTCGTACTTCTTTGGCGCGTCCGCCGCCTGCACCAGGTCGGTCAGCAGCTTGCCGGGGCGCGCCGTCTGCGGCGGGCTAGTTGCCCTGGCCCGAAATCAAGAGCGCCGCCTGCACCGCCTGCGCCAGATCGGGGTAGAGATTGGGCGCGAGCTGCGCATGCAGGCCGCTGCGCTGCACCAGCGCCAGCGGCTGGCCGCCGAGGCCCGCCAGGAGCGGGCGCACGCCCTGCTGGGCGCACTGGGCGAGCAGCGCCTTGAGCGTTTCCTTGCCGGTGCTGTCCATGTAGAGCAGGCTTGCCAGGTCCAGCACCAGCACACGCGCGGGCAGGCGTGCCGACAGGTCTTCCAGCGCGGTGGTCGAGCCGAAGAACAAGGCCCCCTGCAAGCGCCAGGCCTGCACTTGCGGCGCTGCGGCCAGCGCCGGCAGCGCCAGGCGCTCGGCGTGGGTGAGATGGGCCATGCGGTAGATGAATACCGCGCACGAGGCGAGGATGCCTACCTGCACCGCCACCGTCAGGTCAAACACCACGGTCAGCAGGAACACCGCCAGCAGCGTAGCGCCGTAGGGCGCGCGAAAGCGCCCCAGATGGGCAAAGGCGCGCCACTCGCCCATGTTCCAGGCCACGTGCATGAGGATCGCGGCCAGGCAGGCCAGCGGAATCGAGCTGGCCAGCGGCGCGGCGACGAGGATCACAGCCAGCAGCACCAGCGCATGCACCATGCCCGCGACGGGGCTGGTGGCGCCGCTCTTGACGTTGGTGACGGTGCGCGCGATTGTGCCGGTGGCCGGCATGCCGCCAAAGAAGGGCACGACGAAGTTGGCCACGCCCTGGGCCATCAGCTCCTGGTTGGGGTCGTGGCGGTCGCCGATGATGCCGTCGGCCACGCGCGCGCACAGCAGCGACTCGATCGCGCCCAGCAGTGCCAGCGTCACCGCGGGCATCAGCAGAAAACGCGCCGACTCCCAGGAAAAGTCCGGCAGCTCCAGCGCCGGCAGCGTGGCCGGAATGCCGCCAAAGCGACTGCCTATGGTCTCCACCGGCAGCTTGAACAGCGCCGCCGCGGCCGTGGCCAGTACCAGCGCGACGATGGCACCGGGCACGATGTTGAGCTTGCCCGAGAACGGCGCGCGCGCGCCCAGCGAGGGCATCCAGTGCTGCCAGGCCACGATCACCGCCAGGCTCGCGAGCGCAGTGCCCAGCGCCCAAGGGTTCATCGTGTGCGCGTGCTCCCAGAGCGCGCCCAGGATGCCGAAGAAGTCCGCCGGCATGCTGGCCACCTGCAGGCCCAGAAAATCCTTGATCTGCGACAGCGCAATCAGCACCGCAATGCCGTTGGTAAAGCCGGTGATCACCGCCACCGGAATGAAGCGCACCAGCGTGCCCAGCTTGAACAGACCCATCAGAAACAGCAGCACGCCCGACAGCGCCGTGGCAATGATGAGATTGCCTACGCCGTACTGCTGCACGATGCCGTAGACGATGACGATGAAGGCGCCCGCCGGCCCGCCGATCTGCACCCGGCTGCCGCCCAGCAGCGCGACCAGAAAGCCCGCGATGATGGTGGTGAAGATGCCTGCCTCGGGCTTGAGCCCGGAGGCGATGGCAAAGGCCATGGCCAGCGGCAGCGCGACGACGGCAACCGTCAGGCCCGCGCCGATGTCGGCGACGAGGCGCGCGCGGTCATAGCCCTTGAGGGCGTCGATGAGGCGGGGGCGAAAGGAGAAGGTCACGGGTACGGCTCCAGGCAAGCGGGGGATGGCGATGAGGGCATCCCTTGGGCGGGCCGCAGTGGCGCAGCCGCGTGATGAAGCGGCGCCGACGGGTCAGTGACTGGTGGGTCAGCATGGCGGGGCGTGACAAGTGGCGCGAGTGTACGCCCCGGTGTCCCGTGCCATCGGGGGCGACCCGGACTCGGGCATATGGATATGCGCCGGGCTGCGGCGTGCCGGGCGTAAAGTCGCGCGGCCCGCGCGGCGTGTCACGCATCGGGGGTGTTTTCGACAACGCAATCCGGGGCCAATATCTCGTGCAGGAACTCGACTTTGATGTAGTGATCGTGGGCAGCGGCCTGGCGGGCCTGAGCGCAGCGCTGCGCCTGGCGCCGACGCACCGCGTGGCGCTGCTCACCAAACGTGCAATCGAGGATGGATCGAGCCAGTGGGCGCAGGGCGGCATCGCCGCCGTGCTGGGCGAGGGCGACAGCTTCGAGGCGCACGTGCACGACACCTTCATCGCCGGCGCCGGTCTGTGCGCGCCCGACGCCACGCGGCTGGTGGTCGAGCAGGCGCCCGAGTGCATCGCCTGGCTGCGCGCGCTGGGCGTGGCGTTTTCCCTGGAAGAGGGGCAGTTGCACCTGACGCGCGAGGGCGGGCACAGCGAGCGGCGCATCGTGCATGCGCAGGACGCCACCGGCGCGGCGGTGCAGCGCACGCTCATCGACGCGGTGCACGCCACACCCGGCATCACGGTGTTCGAGCAGCACACGCTGGTCGATCTGATCACCGCGCGCAAGCTGGGGCACCTCGGTCAGGCCTGCCTCGGGTTGTACGCGCTCGATCAAGCCAGCGACACGGTGCGCACCTTCCGCGCGCCGCATACGATTCTGGCCACCGGCGGCGCGGGCAAGGTCTACCTCTACACCACCAACCCCGATACCTCGACGGGCGATGGCATCGCTGCCGCCTGGCGTGCGGGCTGCCGCGTGGCCAACATGGAGTTCATCCAGTTTCACCCGACCTGCCTGTACCACCCGCATGCCAAGTCCTTTTTGATCAGCGAAGCGGTGCGCGGCGAGGGCGGGCGCCTGGTGCTGCCCGCCGCGCTCGGCGGCGAACGCTTCATGCCGCGCCACGATGAGCGCGCGGAACTCGCGCCGCGCGACGTGGTGGCGCGCGCCATCGACTTCGAGATGAAGAAGCACGGCCTCGATTGCGTGTACCTGGACATCTCGCAGCGCAGCCCGGAGTTTTTGCACGAGCACTTTCCCAACATCCTCGCGCACTGCGCGGGGCTTGGCATCGACATCACGCGCGAGCCCATTCCCGTGGTGCCGGCCGCGCACTACACCTGCGGCGGCGTCCTCACCGATCTGCACGGGCGCACCGATCTGCGGGGCCTGTACGCCATCGGCGAGGCGGCCTGCACCGGGCTGCACGGCGCCAACCGGCTGGCGAGCAACTCGCTGCTCGAATGCATGGTGTTCGCGCAGGCGGCGGCGCAAAGCATCGCGGCCGCGCCCGCTGGCGAGCGCCTGGTATTGCCCGCCTGGGACGACAGTCGCGTGCAGGACGCCGACGAGGCCGTGGTCATCTCGCACAACTGGGACGAGCTGCGCCGCTTCATGTGGGACTACGTCGGCATCGTGCGCACCAACAAGCGGCTGGAACGCGCGATGCACCGCATTGCGCTGCTCAAGAGCGAGATTCACGAGTTCTACGGCCAGTTCCACGTCACGCGCGACCTGCTGGAGCTGCGCAACCTGGTGCAAGTGGCCGAGCTCATCGTGCGCTCGGCGCAGGCGCGCCACGAAAGCCGCGGCCTGCATTTCAGCCGCGACTGGCCCGAACTGGCCGCGCCGGCCGCGCCCACCATCCTGGTGCCGGGCGGGGCCTGATCGGTTCAGTCCAGGGTGGCCGCGAGCCAGCCGCGCAGGCTGTTGACGAAAGCCCAGGCCTGCACGCGCGGCACGTCTTGCACGCGCAGCACGGCCTCAACGACGCGCCCCTGCTCAATCGCCAGCGCGCGGCCCACGCCGGGCAGCAGGCCGCAGGTGAGCGGCGGGGTGATCCAGCGGCCATCGATGAGCGCGGCGACGTTGCCGAAGGTGCCCTCGGTGATCTCGCCCGCGTCGTTGAACAGCACGGTGTCGAACACGCCCGGCGCCGTGGGTGCAAAGGCCGCGTAGGGCTCGCGCCGCGTGGTTTTGTGGCGCGTGAATTCGCCCTGCGCGGCAAGGAAGGGGCGATCGGCCAGCGCCAGGCGCACCGGCTCGGCCGTGGGCGCGAGCGGGGCGGCCTGCGTGCGTGGCTGGCCCGCTGCATCGAGCAGCAGGCGCACGCGCCAGTCGCCTTGCGGGTGTGCCTGCGCGGTGGCATCGAGCGCGCGCCAGACCTCATCCTCGTGCCAGGCAAAGCCGAAGTGCGCCGCCGCCTCGGCCATGCGCTGCAGGTGCTGCGGCGCGTGGCCCCACTGGCCGGCGCGCAGCGCCAGCGTTTGCAGCAGCTCGAAGGGCGTGCTGGCCCGCACGAGGAAGGCGCGCTTGTGGCGCCATTCCTGCCATTCGGCTTCGGCGGTGGCGTCTGCCGTGATGCCGCTGCCGATGCCGCAGCGCAGCGCCCAGCCGCTGGCCGATGGCTGGTGCAACACTACGGTGCGGATCGGCACGTTGAAGGTGGCCGCGACGTGGTGGCGCCCGCTCGCGTCCGGCGCGCCGTGCGGCCGCACCACGCCGACGGCGCCGCAATAGACGCCGCGCGGCCCGGGTTCGAGCGCGCGGATCATGCGCATCGCGCTCACCTTGGGCGCGCCGGTGACCGAGCCGCACGGAAACAGCGCCGCGAAGACCTGCGCCAGATCAAGCCCCGCTCGCGTGCGCGCGCGCACGTCCGAGCTCATCTGCCAGACCGTGGGCAGCGCCTCGGTGGCGAACAGCGCGGGCACGCGCACGCCGTGCGCCGTGGCGATGCGCGAGAGGTCGTTGCGCAGCAGGTCGACGATCATCACGTTCTCGGCGCGCTCCTTGGGCGAGGTGCGCAGGTGCGCGGCCTGCGCCGCGTCCTCCTCGGGCGTGCGGCCGCGCGCCGCCGTGCCCTTCATCGGGCGCGCGAGGATTTCGCCGCCTTCGGGGCCATCGCGCCAGTCGAAGAACAGCTCGGGCGAGACCGAGAGGATTTGCACATCGCCCGCGTCGATGTGCGCGCCGTAGCCGCCGGGCTGCGCGCGCTGCAGCGCGGCGAAGAGCGCGGCGGGGCTGCCCTGCAAGTGTCCGCCAAGCGGCGCGGTGTGGTTGACCTGATAAAGCTCGCCGGCCGCGATGGCCGCGTGGATGCGGGCGATGGCGGCGTCGAACGTCGCGCGCCCGCTCTCCTCCGTCCATTGAATCCGGTGGGGCGCCGCTGCCTCGTCGGGCGCGGCCGCCTCGGGCCATGCCCGCGGCCCATCGTGCACGGCGAACCAGGCGAGCGGCCCGTCGGCCTCGTGCGTCGTGAGCGCCGCATCGAACGCCGCAGCGGCTTCGTAGCGCAGGTAACCCACGCACCAGCGGCCCTGGCGCGCGGCGGCGTCCACCGCGCGCAGCAGCTCGCGCACCTCGCCTGGGGCCTGCGCCACGAGCACCTCGCGCGGCGCGCCGAACGCGGCACGCAGGCGCGGCGCATCGGGCTCAAGCGGCTGGGCGAAGTCGATGCGTGCAAATGGAAAAGTTTGATTCAAATCGGCCTCTGGCCCTTGTCCATCAAGCGCAAACAGCTATCAATTTCGGAATGAAAACATCAGGCTGCACCGATCCCGGCGACGAGCGCGCCGGGCGCATGTCCCTGCTTGAGCCCGGCGGTGAAGGCCAGCATGCGATCGATCGGCACGCGCGCGCGCAGGCCCAGCGTGGGGTCGACGTGAACTTCGCCGCTGCCCGTCTCCAGCGCCCGCGCCACGCCCGCCAGGCTGTTCATCGCCATCCACGGGCAGTGTGCGCAGCTCTTGCAGGTGGCGCCGTTGCCCGCCGTCGGCGCCTCGATGAAGACCTTGCCCGGGTTGCGTGCGCGCAACTGGTGCATCAGGCCGATGTCGGTGGCGACGATGAATTCGGGTGCGTCCATGCGCGCGGCGGCCGCCAGGATGGCCGAGGTCGAGCCCACGGCATCGGCCAGTGCGATCACGGCAGGGGGCGACTCGGGGTGTACCAGCACCTTGGCCTGTGGGTGCTGCTCTTTCATCAACTGCAACTCGACGGCCTTGAACTCGTCGTGCACGATGCAGGCGCCGTTCCACATCACCATGTCGGCGCCGGTTTCGCGGCGGATGTATTCGCCCAGGTGCCGGTCGGGCGCCCAGAGGATTTTCTGTCCGGCGGCCGAGAGCGCACGCACGATGTCGAGCGCGCAGCTCGACGTGACCAGCCAGTCCGAGCGCGCCTTCACGGCCGCGCTGGTGTTGGCGTAGACGACCACGGTGCGCTCGGGGTGGGCGTCGCAGAAGGCGGAGAACGCGTCGATCGGGCAGCCCAGATCGAGCGAGCAGGTGGCGTCCAGGTCGGGCATCAGGATGCGCTTGCCCGGCGAGAGAATCTTGGCCGTCTCGCCCATGAAGCGCACGCCCGAGACGACGAGCGTCTGCGCCGCGTGGTCGCGCCCGAAGCGCGCCATCTCCAGCGAATCGCTGACGATGCCGCCGGTTTCCTCGGCCAGTTCCTGCAGGTCCGGGTGCACGTAGTAGTGCGAGACCATGACCGCGTTCTTCTCGCGCAGCAGGCGGCGGATGCGCTCCTTGGTTGCATGGCGCTCTTGGGGCGTGAGCTCGGGCGGCACGCGCGCCCAGGCGCGGCGCGTGTCGCAAGCGGCCAGCGCCTCTTTCGCCCGCTGCACGTCCAGCGCCACGGGCTGCTCGTATTCCACGTCTATCAGGTGTTCGCTCATGACATCAATCCTTGACCAGGCGCCAGGAGAAATCGGTCGCCTTCACGTCCTTGGTCAGCGCGCCGATCGAGATGCGATCGACCCCGGTCTCGGCCAGCGCGCGCAGGCCATCGAGCTGCACGCCGCCGGAGATTTCCAGCACCGCCGCGCGCGTGCCCAGCGCCCGGTTGCGCCGCACCGCCTCGTGCAGCGTGGGCAGGTCCATGTTGTCCAGCAACACCATGCGCGCGCCGTGCGCCAGCGCCTCGTCCAGTTGCGCCAGCGTCTCGACCTCGATCTCGATGAATTTGGCCTGCGCGCCCTGCGCACGCGCGGCCGCCAGCGCCTGCACCACACCGCCGGCGGCGGCGATGTGGTTTTCCTTGATCAGGATGGCGTCGAACAGGCCGATGCGGTGGTTCAGCCCGCCGCCCACGCCCACTGCGTATTTCTGCGCCAGGCGCAGGCCGGGCAGGGTCTTGCGCGTATCGACGATGCGCGCCGCCGTGCCTTCAACGGCTGCCACGTGCTCGGCGGTGCGCGTGGCGACGCCGCTCAAGAGTTGCAGGAAGTTCAGTGCCGTGCGCTCGGCCGTGAGCAGCGCGCGTGCGTGGCCAGCCACTTCGATCACGAAGCTGCCCGCGCGGCAGTGCGTGCCTTCGCCTGCCAGGCGGGTGATGCGCGCGCCCGGCGCCATCTGGCGCACCACGGCCTCGAACCAGGGCAGGCCGCAGAGCACCGCGTCCTCGCGCAGCAGCACGCGCGCGCGGGCGGTCTGGTCCGGCGCGATGAGGGCGGCGGTGAGGTCACCATCGCCCACGTCCTCGGCCAGCGCGCGGCGGGCGTCGCTTGCGGCCAGCTCGGCCAGCTCGGCCGGATTCAAGCGCCAGTGTGGTGTGTCGTTCATGTCGGATCGATCATGGCGGGGCCGTTCCCCAAGGGCGGGCATTGTGCCTCGCCCCCGAGCAAGGCCATCGGGGCGGCTCAACTTCGCGCTTCAGGCGCGCTCACGTACAGCGAGCCGCCGCCGCGCTGGAACTCCTCGGCCTTGGCGGCCAGGCCGTCGGCGATCGCCGCGTCGTCGGCCAGGCCCTTGGCGGCGGCGTACTCGCGCACCTCCTGCGTGATCTTCATCGAGCAGAACTTGGGCCCGCACATGCTGCAAAAGTGCGCGACCTTGGCTGAATCCTTGGGCAGCGTCTCGTCGTGAAACGCCAGCGCCGTCTCGGGGTCGAGCGAGAGGTTGAACTGGTCCATCCAGCGAAAGTCGAAGCGCGCCTGGCTGAGTGCATCGTCGCGCGCCCGTGCGCCCGGATGGCCCTTGGCGACGTCGGCCGCGTGGGCGGCGATCTTGTAGGCGATGATGCCCTGCTTGACGTCGTCGCGGCCCGGCAGCCCCAGGTGCTCCTTGGGCGTGACGTAGCACAGCATGGCCGTGCCCATCCAGCCTATCATCGCCGCGCCGATCGCCGAGGCGATGTGGTCGTAGCCGGGCGAGCAGTCGATGGTCAGTGGCCCGAGCGTGTAGAACGGCGCCTCGTGGCAGGTCTTGAGCTGCTCGCTCATGTTCGCCTGGATCATGTGCATGGGCACGTGGCCGGGGCCTTCGATCATGGTCTGCACCTCGTGCTTCCAGGCGATTTGTGTCAAGTCGCCCAGGGTGCGCAACTCAGCAAACTGCGCCTCGTCGTTGGCGTCCGCCGTGCAGCCAGGGCGCAGGCCGTCGCCCAGGCTGAAGGCCACGTCGTACTGCTTCATGATGTCGCAGATGTCCTCGAAATGCGCGTGGATGAAGCTCTCCTTGTGGTGCGCCATGCACCACTTGGCCATGATCGAGCCGCCGCGCGAGACGATGCCGGTGCGCCGCCGTGCCGTGAGATGTATGAACGCGAGGCGCACGCCCGCATGGATAGTGAAGTAGTCCACGCCCTGCTCGGCCTGTTCGACGAGGGTGTCGCGAAAGATCTCCCAGGTGAGGTCCTCGGCAATGCCGCCGACCTTCTCCAGCGCCTGGTAGATCGGCACCGTGCCGATGGGCACGGGTGAATTGCGCACGATCCAGTCGCGTGTAGTGTGGATGTTCTTGCCGGTCGACAGATCCATCACGTTGTCCGCGCCCCAGCGCGTGGCCCAGACGAGTTTTTCCACCTCTTCCTCGATGCTCGACGTCACGGCCGAGTTGCCGATGTTGGCGTTGATCTTCACCAGGAAGTTGCGCCCGATCGCCATCGGTTCGACTTCGGGGTGATTGATGTTGGCCGGGATGATGGCTCTGCCGCGCGCGACTTCATCGCGCACGAATTCGGGCGTGATGATCTTCGGAATCGAGGCGCCCAGCGGCTCGCCCGCCAGGCGCCGCTCGCGCGCCGCGTCCGAGAGGTAGGCGCGCATCCATTCGCGCTTGCCACTCTCGCGCAGCGCGACGTATTCCATCTCGGGCGTGACGATGCCGCGACGCGCATAGTGCATTTGCGTGACTTTGGCGCCGCTCATGGCACGCCGGGGCTGGCGTTGCAAACCGGCGGCCTGCGCGCGCAGCGCGGCGAGCTGCCCGGCCGCTTCATCCTTGCGGCCATCGTCGATCGCCTCGGGCGCGCGGCCTGCGTAGGCTTCGGTATCGCCGCGCTCGGCGATCCAGGCGCCGCGCACACTGGGCAGGCCCTTGCGCACATCGATGGCGGCCTTGGGGTCGGTGTACGGCCCCGAGGTGTCGTAGACGCTGACGGTCTCGCCGTTGCTCAGGCGGATGTCGCGCACCGGCACGCGCAAGTCGGCACGGCTGCCGGTGATCCAGGTCTTGGTCGAGGCGGGAAAAGGCTCGCGCGCCTGCGCCAGCAACTGGGAAATTGATTCGGGAGCGTTCATGGGCGGTGCATTCCTCAAGGGGTGGATGGAATGCTCCGCAATCGGCAAGCACCCGCACGGGCATGGCCCTGCGGATGTTCGCTGCAGCTCTTCTTACGCTGGTACTAACCAGATCAAGTTCGCGGTTTTGGCGGGTCGGCCCGCCATCTCAGCACGCCACTGTCGTGCACCCCGGAGCGGGCGCGAGTATAGGCGCCTGCGCGGTTCCAACCCATGATGGTGTAGGCACCAACCCCGCGGCGCTGCCCCGGGGCACGGGTTGAAAACGGCCTCAGGTGCCGCCCACGTAAGGGTTGCTGCGCCGCTCGCGCCCGAAGCTGCTCTCGGGCCCGTGGCCGGGGATGAACACGGTCTCGTCGCCCATGGGCCACAGCCGCCCGGTGATGCTGGCGATGAGCTGCTCGTGGTTGCCCTGGGGAAAGTCGGTGCGCCCTATGCTGCCCGCAAACAGCACGTCGCCGACGAAGCAGCGCTGGATTTGCGGCGCATGAAACACCACGTGGCCGGGCGTGTGGCCGGGGCAGTGGCGCACGCTGAGCGTCTCCTCCCCGATCGTGACCGTGTCCAGGTCGTGCAGCCAGCGCGTGGGCGTGAAGGGCTGCGCCGCCGGAAAGCCGAACATCGCGCTTTGCTGGGGCAGCGCGTCGATCCAGAACTGGTCGCCCTCGTGCGGGCCGATGATGGGCAGGCTGAGGCGCTCGCTGAGCTCGCCGGCGCCGCCCGCATGGTCGATGTGCGCATGGGTGAGCCAGATGGCTTGCAGCTTGAGCTGGCGCGCGCGCACCTCGCTCAGGATGTGTTCCAGGTCGCCGCCCGGGTCGATGACGGCCGCCTGCAGGCTCTGCGCGCACCAGACGAGCGAGCAGTTCTGCGCGAACGGCGTGACGGGGATGGTGTGGTAGTGCAGCATGGCGGCGATTGTGCCGCGCCGCCGCTTCAGGCCATGGGCAGGCCGACGTAGTTTTCCGCCAGGCTGGTGGACGCGGCGCGCGAGTGCACCAGGTAGTCGAGCTCGGCCTCCTGCACCTTGGTGTGAAACGCCCCCTCTTCGGGGAAGTTGTGCATCAGCGAGGTCATCCACCAGGAAAAGCGCTCGGCCTTCCACACGCGCTTGAGGCACCGCTCGGAATAGTGGTCTATGCCCTGGGTGCTCTTGTTCCTGAAATAGTCGACGAAGGCGCGCGAGAGATAGCCCACGTCCGAGGCCGCCAGGTTCAGCCCCTTGGCACCGGTGGGCGGCACGATGTGCGCGGCGTCGCCCGCCAGAAACAGGCGCCCGAAGCGCATCGGCTCGGCGACGAAGCTGCGCAGCGGCGCGATGCTTTTTTCGATCGAGGGGCCGGTGACGAGTTGCTCGCGTGCCTCGGGGTCCAGGCGCCGGCGCAGTTCGTCCCAGAAGGCTTCGTCGCTCCAGTCCTCGACCTTGTCGGTGAGTGGCACCTGCAGGTAGTAGCGGCTGCGCGTGAGGCTGCGCTGGCTGCACAGCGCAAAGCCGCGCTCGCTGTTGGCGTAGATCAGCTCCTTGCTCACCGGCGGCGTATCGCTCATCAGGCCGAGCCAGCCGAAGGGGTAGATCTTCTCGTAGTGGCGGATGCGCTCGGGCGCGATGCTGGCACGGCACACCCCGTGAAAGCCGTCGCAGCCGGCGATGAAATCGCAGCGCACCTCGTGCAGCTCGCCATCCTTTTCATAGCGCACGCGCGGCTGCTCGCCGTCGTAGTCGCGCGGCTGCACGTGCGCCGCTTCGTACACCGTGGCAAGTCCCGCCTCGGCGCGCACCTGCATCAGGTCGCGCGTGAGTTCGGTCTGGCCATAGACCATCACGTACTTGCCGCCGGTGAGCCCGTGCAGGTCTATGCGGTGGCGCTGGCCGGCAAACAGCAGCTCGATGCCGTGGTGGTGCAGGCCGTGGCGGTCCATGTGGGCGCCGGCGCCGGCCTCGCGCAGCAAGTCCATGGACACCTGTTCGAGCACGCCTGCGCGGATGCGGCTGAGCACGTAGTCGGCGCTGCGCTGCTCCAGGATGAGGTTGTCTATGCCCGCCTGGTAGAGCAGCTGGCCAAGCAGCAGGCCGGCGGGGCCGGCGCCGACGATGACGACGGGAACGTGTTTCGGGCTGGGCATGCAAGTCTCCTTTGGGGGTGCGCGCGGCGCGGCAAGGCGCCATCTGCGCAAGACTAGCCATGCGGCCCCGCAGCGACCAGCCATCTGCTGCGGCCCTTGTGCGATCATCGCGCAAAACGCCCGCTGATCGCACGAAATGCACGACACCCCGGCCGCGCTCGCCCATGCCGACTACATCGCCGGTCTGGCCAAGGGGCTGGCGGTGCTCGAGAGCTTCGACACCGAACGCCAGCGCCTGAACGCCACCATGGCCGCGCAGCGCGCGGGCATCACGCGTGCGGCCGCGCGCCGCCACCTGCTTACGCTGGCGCACCTGGGCTATCTCGAATCGGACGGCGCCTACTACTGGTTGGCGCCCAAGGTGCTGCGCTTTTCCGGCGCCTACATGGCCAGCGCGCGGCTGCCGCGCGTGGTGCAGCCCGAGCTGCACAGCCTGGCCGCGCGCACCGGGCTGTCCTTTTCCTGCGCGGTGCGCGACGGCGACTTCGTCGTGATCGTGGCGCGCAGCGCGGTGCGCGAGAGCGGCGACCGGCTGCTGGCCCACGGCGTGCATCTGGGCTCGCGCCTGCCGGTGCACGCCACCTCCACCGGCCGCGTGCTGCTGGCCGCCCTGCCCGAAGCGGAGTGCGCCGCATGGCTTGCCCAGGCCCAGCCGCAGCGCCTGACCGCGCACACGGTGAGCGAGGCGGCGGCGCTCGCGCGCGTGCTGGACGAAGTACGCCGGCTGGACTACTGCATCGAGGCGCAGGAACACGAACTGGGCGTGCAGGCGCTGGCCGTGCCGCTGCGCGACATGCGCGGGCGCACACTGGCGGCGATCAACGTGGTCACCGCTACGCACCGGGTGGAGGCGGCGCAGCTCTTGCGCCAGGTGCTGCCGCTGCTGCAGGAGTCGGCGCGCCAGTTGCGCCCGCTGCTGTGAGCGCCGGCGCGCCGCCGCACCAGCACTACAGGTGGCCGCTTTCCAGCGCGCACACGCGCAGGCTCAGGCGCCGCAGCAGCTCGGCGGTGCGCTGCAGCAGCGGCGTTGCGCCCTTGGTGGCGGGTTGCACCACGCACAGCGTGCTCACCACGTGGGGTGAATGCAGCGGCGCTTCCATGAGGCCCTCGGCCGAGCCCTCGCCGCGCAGCGCGCTGTCGGTGAGTGCGGCGTAGCCGTAGCCGGCGCGCACCAGGTCGAGGATGACGGGCACACTGGAAACCTCCCAGACCACGTCGAGCTTGACGTGGGCGAGCGTCGCCTGGGCCTCCATCAGCTTGCGAAAGATCTGGTTGCGCTGGGGCATGACCAGCGGGTAGCGCGCCAGCTCGGCAAAGGCCACGCCGCCCGCAAGCGGCAGGCTGCCGCTCGGGCCGATCAGGCACAGGCGCTCTTCCAGCACCGGCTCGGCCTGCATCTGCGGGTGGCTGGCGGGCGAATACACCAAGCCCAGGTCCATGCGCGCGCTGCCCAGCCACTCTGCGATGGTGACGGAAAACGCTTCGACGATCTCCAGCCGCGCCTTGGGCATCTCGCGGCGAAAGCGCTCGATCAACAGTGGCGTGAGTCGCCGGGCCAGGCTGGGCGGCAGGCCCACGGTCACGCGGCCCACGGGCTCGCCGCGGCGGCTCTTGAGGTCGTCGCGCGCATGCGCCACGCTCTGCAGGATGGCGTGGCCGTGCTCCAGCAGGCGCAGCCCGGCGTCGGTCGGCAGCACGCCGCGGCCGGTGCGCGCAAGCAGGGTTTCGCGCAGCTCCAGCTCCAGGGCGCGCACCTGGCGGCTGAGCGCCGGCTGCGCCACCCCCAGCGCCTGGGCCGCGCGGGTGAAGCTGCCCAGTTCGGCCACGCGCACGAAGTATTCGAGCTGTTTCAGGTCCATGGAAGCCCGGGTATGCCGTTTTGTTCTAACTGCTAGTGCCGATATCGACTTGTTCGCCGGAGTCTAGCTGTCCACAATCCTTGGCAAAGCATTTTTCTGCCCCTGCCATGCACGCCGCCGCCCCTGCCCCCCTGCGCGCCATCTCTTCGATGGCCACGCGCGCCGTGCTGGCCGAGCGGGTGCAGGCCTGGCAGCAGCAGGGCGGCACGCCGCTGGCGCTGCAGTCGGTCGGCGGCGTGGACGCCGCGCGCCGCGTGCAGGCCGGCGAGGCGCTCGACCTGGTGCTGCTGGCCAGCGACGCCATCGACCGGCTGCTCGCCAGCGGCCACGCGCTCGCAGGCAGCAAGGTCGACTGGGTGCGCAGCAGCACCGCCGTCGCCGTGCCCGCGGGCGCGCCGCTGCCGGACATCTCCAGCGAGGCCGCGCTGCGGGCGGCGGTGCTCGCGGCGCCGAGCATCGGCTACTCCACCGGCCCGAGCGGCACCGCCGTGCTGCGCCTGTTTGCGCGCTGGGGCGTGGGCGACGCGCTTGAGCGCCGCCTGGTGCAGGCGCGCCCTGGCGTGCCGGTGGCGCAGCTGCTTGCGCGCGGCGAGGCCGCCCTCGGCTTTCAGCAGTTCAGCGAATTGATGCAGGTGCCGGGCGCCAGCGTGGTCGGCGCGCTGCCCGCGGCCGTGGCGATCGACACCGTCTTTTCCGGCGCGCTGGTCTCCGGCTGCCGCGACGGCCAGGCGGCGCGCCGGTTTCTCGACTTTCTTGCCAGCGCCGCCAGCGCGCCGGCCCTGCGCCGCCACGGCATGCAGCCGTTGTGCGCGGCAGACCATTCTTGAGAGGCAAACCCTTCATGATCATCGACGTGCACGGCCACTACACCACCGCACCCGCGGCGCTGGGCGAGTGGCGCCAGCGGCAGATTGCCGCGCTTGCCGACGCCAGTTCGTCGCCCCGCGCTTCGGAGCTCAGCATCAGCGACGACGAGATCCGCGAGAGCATCGAAAAAAACCAGTTGCGCCTGATGCAGGAGCGCGGCAGCGACCTGACCATCTTCAGCCCGCGCGCGAGCTTCATGGCGCACCACATCGGTGACTTCCAGACCTCGAGCACCTGGGCCGCGATCTGCAACGAGCTGTGCCACCGCGTGAGTGCGCTCTTCCCCGAGCACTTCGTGCCTGCGGCTATGCTGCCGCAGTCGCCCGGCGTTGACCCGGCCAGCTGCATCCCCGAACTTGAAAAGTGCGTGCGCGAGTACGGCGCCGTCGGCATCAACCTCAACCCCGACCCCTCGGGCGGGCACTGGAGCAGCCCGCCCTTGACCGACCGCCACTGGTATCCGATCTACGAGAAGATGGTCGAGCACGACATCCCCGCAATGATCCACGTGAGCACCAGCTGCAATGCCTGCTTTCACACCACCGGCGCGCACTACATCAATGCCGACACCACGGCGGTGATGCAGCTCATCCAGGGCGACTTGTTCAAGGATTTCCCCACGCTCAAGTTCCTGATTCCGCACGGCGGCGGCGCCGCGCCCTACCACTGGGGGCGCTACCGGGGTCTGGCGCAAGAGCTCAAGAAACCGCTGCTCGACGAGCACCTGCTGAACAACGTCTATTTCGACACCTGCGTCTACCACCAGCCGGGCATCAACCTGCTGACCGAGGTGATCCCGGTGAAGAACATCTTGTTCGCCAGCGAAATGATCGGCGCGGTGCGCGGCATCGACCCCGAGACCGGGCATTACTACGACGACACCCGCCGCTATGTCGAGGCGACGCAGAACCTCACGCCCGAGGAGAAGCACCTGGTCTACGAAGGCAACGCGCGGCGCGTGTTCACGCGCCTGGATGCGCGGCTCAAGGCGCGCGGTTTGTGAATCAAGGCACCTTCCCCCTCTGGGGGAAGGCAGGGATGGGGGCTTGCGGGCCACAACGCCAGGTGCTCGCCACCACCCCAAGCCTCCCCCAGAGGGGCAGGAAGAAACGGAAACGGAGTTGACAATGTACGAACTGGGCGTGGTCTATCGCAACATCGAGCGTGCCGACCGGGCCAGCGCCGACGCGCTGGCGCACTACGGCAGCGCCACGGTGCACGAGGCGCTGGGCAAAGTGGGGCTGCTCAAACCCTATATGCGTCCCATCTACCCGGGCGCGCGCGTCTCGGGCACGGCCGTGACGGTGCTGCTGCAGCCCGGCGACAACTGGATGCTGCACGTCGCGGCCGAACAGATCCGCCCGGGCGACGTCGTGGTCGCGGGCGTGACCAGCGAATGCACCGACGGCTATTTTGGCGACCTGCTGGCCACCAGCTTCAAGGCGCAGGGCGCGCGTGCCCTCATCATCGACGCCGGTGTGCGCGACGTGCGCACGCTGCAGGAGATGGGCTTTCCGGTCTGGAGCCGCGCGATTTCCTCCAAGGGCACGATCAAGGCAACGCTGGGCTCGGTCAATATCCCCGTGGTCTGCGCCGGCATGTGGGTGCGCCCGGGCGACGTGGTCGTGGCCGACGACGACGGCGTCGTCTGCGTGCCGCGCGAGCGCGCCGGCGCCACGCTGCAAGCGGCGCAAAAGCGCGAGGACAACGAGGGCGGCAAGCGCGAGATCTTCGCCAGCGGCGTGCTCGGCC
Source organism: Comamonas sp. NLF-1-9 (assembly GCF_019195435.1). Classification (NCBI taxonomy): domain Bacteria; kingdom Pseudomonadati; phylum Pseudomonadota; class Betaproteobacteria; order Burkholderiales; family Comamonadaceae; genus Comamonas; species Comamonas sp. NLF-1-9. The sequence goes on along the minus strand of NZ_CP078069.1, from coordinate 2,251,644 downwards.
TGGACTACTACAAGATGCGCGAGGGCCTGGCCAAGGCCGGTTTGCGCTACATCGATTGAAGCAGGAAGCGCGCGCCATGACTGCGTCTGCACGCAACTGGAGCATAGGCCTCGTGGGCTACGGCGAGGTCGGGCGCATCCTGGCCGAAGACCTGCGCGCGCAGGCGCTGGCGGTCTGCGCCTACGACCTCAAGCTCGCGGGCAGCGGCGCCGCTGCGCTGCAGGCCCACGCCGCCGCCCAGGGTGTGCAGCTTGCCGCAGGCCACGCCGAGCTGGCCGCGCGCAGCGATCTGCTGATCTGCGCCGTCACCGCCAGCCAGACGCTGCAGGCTGCGCGCGCCTGCGCGCCCGCGCTCAAGGCCGGCACCTTTTATCTGGATTTCAATTCCGCCTCGCCCGGCGCCAAGCAGCAGGCGGGGGCGCTGATCGACGGCGCCGGCGGGCGCTATGTCGAAGGCGCGGTCATGAGCAGCGTGCCGCCGCACCGCATCCGCGTGCCGCTGCTGCTCGGCGGCGCGCATGCCGGTGAGCTTGCCGCGCAGCTCAAGCCCCTGGGCTTTGCCGCAACGCTCGCCAGCGAGCGCCTGGGCGTCGCCTCGGCCACCAAGATGTGCCGCAGCGTGGTGATCAAGGGGCTCGAAGCCATGCTGATAGAAAGCTTTGCCGCGGCGCGCCACTACGGTGTGCAAGACGCGGTGCTCGCCTCGCTGGCCGAAACCTTTCCCGGCATCGACTGGGAGCGCCAGGGCGCGTACTTCTTTCAGCGCGTGATCGAACACGGCCGCCGGCGCAGCGAGGAGATGCAGCAGTGTGCGCGCACGGTGCGCGAAGCCGGCCTGCCCGCCTTCATCGCCGAGGGCGCGGCCGAGCGCCAGGCCTGGATTGCCGACCTGGCCGACGCCGGCGTGTTTGGCGAGCGCGGCAGCCCGGGTTTTGCGCGCAGCGCCGACTGGCGCGCCGAGGCCGACCGGCTGCTCGCCCATCTCGAGAGAGGCAATGCATGAGCCGCTTTGAAAAAACCCCCGGCTGGCTCGACTGGTACCAAAACCCGTCGCGTCCGCGCTTTCAACTCCCGCCGGGCGCGGTCGATGCGCATTGCCACGTCTTCGGCCCGGGCGATGAATTCCCCTACGCCAGCGAGCGCAAATACACGCCCTGCGACGCGGGCAAGGCCGAGCTGTTTGCGCTGCGCGATCACCTGGGCTTTGCGCGCAACGTCATCGTGCAGGCCACCTGCCACGGCGCGGACAACCGCGCGCTGGTCGACGCACTGCAGGCCGCGGGCGGCCGCGCGCGCGGCGTCGCCACGGTGCGCCGCGGCGTGAGCGACGAAGAATTGCAGCGCCTGCATGCGGCCGGCGTGCGCGGCGTGCGCTTCAACTTCGTCAAGCGCCTCGTGGACTTCACGCCGCGCGAAGAGCTGATGGAAATTGCCGAGCGCATCCGCCCGCTGGGCTGGCATGTGGTGATCTACTTCGAGGCGGCAGACCTGCCCGAGCTTTGGGACTTCTTCAGCGCGCTGCCCACCACCGTCGTGGTCGACCACATGGGCCGCCCCGACGTCGCCAAGGGCGTGGACAGCGCGCAATTCGCGCTCTTCCTCAAGTTCATGCGCGAGCACGCCAACGTCTGGAGCAAGGTGAGCTGCCCCGAGCGCCTGTCGGTAAGCGGCCCGCCCGCCCTGCATGGCGAGCAGGCCGCCTACCGCGACGTGGTGCCGTTTGCGCGCCGCGTGGTGCAGGAGTTTCCCGACCGCGTGCTCTGGGGCACCGACTGGCCGCACCCCAATCTCAAGCAGCACATGCCCGACGACGGGCTGCTGGTCGATTTCATCCCGCACATCGCGCCCACGGCCGAGCTGCAACGCAAGCTGCTGGTCGACAACCCGATGCGCCTGTACTGGCCCGAAGCGCACTGAAAGGAGTACGCCATGGCATTGGAAAAACCTTACCTGGACGTGCCCGGCACCATCATTTTTGATGCCGAGCAGTCGCGCAAAGGCTATTGGCTCAACCAGTTCTGCGTCTCCCTGATGAAGGCAGAGAACCGCGCGCGCTTCAAGGCCGACGAGCGCGCCTACCTGGACGAATGGCCGATGAGCGAAGAGCAGAAGCAGGCGGTGCTGGCGCGCGACCTCAACTGGTGCATGCGCACCGGCGGCAACATCTACTTCCTGGCGCGCATCGGCGCCACCGACGGCCTGAGCTTTCAGCAGATGGCCGGCTCCATGACCGGCATGAGCGAGGACGAATACCGCGCGATGATGGTCGCGGGCGGGCGCTCGCCCGAAGGCAACCGCTACCTGGGCGAAGACGGCGACGCCCAGCCGCAGCACCAGCCGCAAGGCCAGCGCGCCGGCAAGGAGCTCTGAGATGGCACGTATCACCGCATCCGTCTACACCTCGCACGTGCCGGCCATCGGCGCCGCCATGGACCTGGGCAAGACGCACGAGCCCTACTGGCAGCCGATGTTCGCGGGCTACGAGTTCTCGCGCCAATGGCTCAGGGACAACACGCCCGACGTGATCCTCATGGTCTACAACGACCACGCCACGGCCTTCAGCCTGGACATGATTCCCACCTTCGCGCTGGGCACCGCCGCCCAATACCAGCCGGCCGACGAGGGCTGGGGCCCGCGCCCGGTGCCTACGGTGTTCGGCCACCCGCAGCTTGCGAGCCACATCGCCCAGAGCGTGATCCAGCAGGACTTTGACCTGACCATCGTGAACAAGATGGATGTGGACCACGGCCTCACCGTGCCGCTGTCGCTGATGTGCGGCGAGAAGGACCCCAAGCGGGACGCCTGGCCCTGCCCGGTGATTCCGCTGGCGGTGAACGTGGTGCAATACCCCGTGCCCTCGGGCCAGCGCTGCCTGAACCTGGGGCGCGCGATCCGCAAGGCCGTCGAGAGCTACGACGAAGACCTGAAGGTGCAGGTCTGGGGAACGGGCGGCATGAGCCATCAGCTGCAGGGCGCGCGCGCCGGGCTGATCAACAAGGCCTGGGACAACCGCTTTCTCGACCTGCTTGTCGAGAACCCCGTGGGCCTGTCGCAGGTGCCGCACATCGAATACGTGCGCGAGGCCGGCAGCGAAGGCATAGAGCTCGTGATGTGGCTGATCGCGCGCGGCGCCATGGCCGACGTGGACCAGGCCAGGGCGCTGCCCAAGGTCTTGCACCGCTTCTACCATGTGCCCGCGTCGAACACGGCCGTGGGCCATCTCATATTGGAAAATCCCGCCTGAACGCTTGCTGGGCAAGCGCTGGCAGCTATCAATAAGGGAAAGAAATGAACACTCCCATCAAGGTCGCCCTGGTCGGTGCCGGGGCCTTCGGCATCAAGCATCTGGAAGGCATGCGCCAGATCGAGGGCGTGCAAGTGGTCGCGCTCGTCGGGCGGCGCCTTGCCCCCACCGAGGAGGTGGCGCGCAAGTACGGCATTGCCCACGCCGGCACCGATCTGGCCGAGGTGCTGGCGCGCCCCGATGTGGACGCGGTCATCCTGTGCACGCCCACGCAGATGCATGCGGCCCAGGCCATCCAGTGCCTGGAGGCGGGCAAGCACGTGCAGGTGGAAATCCCGCTGTGCGACAAGCTCGCCGACGGCCAGCAGGTGGCGCAGGCGCAGCGCAAGAGCGGCAAGGTGGCCATGGTCGGGCACACGCGCCGCTTCAACCCCAGCCACCAGTGGGTGCACCGGCGCATCGCCGCGGGCGAGCTGCAAATCCAGCAGATGGATGTGCAGACCTATTTCTTTCGGCGCAGCAACACCAATGCGCTGGGCCAGCCGCGCTCCTGGACCGACCACCTGCTCTGGCACCATGCGGCGCACACCGTGGACTTGTTTGCCTGGCAGGCGGGCAGCCCCATCGTGCAGGCGCATGCGCTGCAGGGCCCCATCCATCCCGAGCTGGGCATCGCCATGGACATGAGCATCCAGCTCAAGGCGGCCAATGGCGCGATCTGCACGCTGTCGCTGTCGTTCAACAACGACGGGCCGCTGGGCACCTTCTTTCGCTACATCGGCGACAGCGGCACCTACGTCGCGCGCTACGACGATCTGAGCAACGGGCGCGACGAGAAAATCGACGTGAGCCAGGTGGACGTCTCGATGAACGGCATCGAGCTGCAGGACCGCGAATTCTTTGCTGCCATCCGCGAGGGGCGCGAGCCCAATGCCAGCGTGGCCCAGGTGCTGCCCTGCTACGAGGTGCTCGACCTGCTCGAGCGCCAGCTCGCCGCCTGAGGCTTTTCATCGCGCCGACCCCGCCAGCGCCCGCCCTGACCGGAGCCACACTTCCATGCAGTTTCACCACCACGGCTACGTCTCCAGCGACCCGCGCGTGCAGCCCGCCGCCGGCGTCGGGCTGGACCGCCCCACGCAATTGCCCGAAGAGCTGGACGTGCTCATCGTCGGCGCGGGGCCGGCCGGCATGATCGTGGCGGCGCAGCTGTCGCAGTTTGCCGGCATCCGCACGCGCATCATCGACCGGCGCGCCGCGCGCCTTGCGATCGGTCAGGCCGACGGTATCCAGAAGCGCAGCGTCGAGACCTTCGAGGCCTTCGGCTTTGCCGATGAAATCGTCGCCGAAGGCTGCGAGGTGACGCAGACCGTGTTCTGGAAGCCCGACCCGCAGGATCCCGCGCGCATCGTGCGCGCCACGCGCGAGCCCGAGGACGAGCACGGCGTGAGCGAATACCCGCACATCCTGGTCAACCAGGCGCGCGTGCTCGACTACTTTGCCCAATTCATGCAGCGCGCGCCCACGCGCATGCAGGTGGACTACGGGCTGGAGCTGCAGGATCTGCAGCTTGCCCGGCACGGCGAATACCCTGTCAGCGCGACTCTGCGCCACACCGCCGGGGAACACGAAGGCCAGATGCGCACGGTGCGCGCGCGCTATCTGGTCGGCACCGACGGCGCGCACAGCCGCGTGCGCCGCGCCGTGGGCTGCGAATTCCAGGGCAGCACCTCCAACCACGCCTGGGGCGTGATCGACCTGCTGGCGGTGACCGACTTTCCCGACGTGCGCACCAAGTGCGTGATCAAGTCGGGCGAGGGCGGCAGCATTCTCCTGATTCCGCGCGAAGGCGGCTTCATGTTCCGGCTCTACGTCGATCTGGGCGAGGTGCAGCCCGGCGCCGGCGCTGCGGTGCGCCAGACCACGGTAGAGCAGACCATTGCGCGCGCCCAGGCCATCTTGCGCCCCTACACGCTCGACGTGCGCCACGTCGCCTGGTACAGCGTGTACGAGGTCGGCCACCGCGTGTGCGACCGCTTTGACGACGTGCCGGCAGAGCAGCGCGGCGTGCGCGCGCCGCGGGTGTTCATCGCCGGCGACGCCGCGCACACCCACAGCGCCAAGGCCGGGCAGGGCATGAACGTGTCCATGCAGGACGGCTTCAACCTCGGTTGGAAGCTCGCGCACGTGCTCGAAGGGCGCAGCCCCGAGAGCCTGCTGGCCAGCTATTCGGCCGAGCGCCAGGTCATAGGGCAGGACATCATCGACTTTGACAAGCGCTGGGCCACGATGATGGCCACGCCGCCAGAGCAGTTGGGCAGCCCCGAGGAGGTCGAGGCGGCCTACGCGCAGATCACCGAATTTGCCCAGGGCTTCATGACGCAGTACGCGCCCTCGTCCATCACCGGCGAGGCGACGCACCAGCACCTGGCCACGGGTTTTGCGATCGGCAAGCGCTTCAAGTCCGCGCGCGTGGTGCGCGTGGCCGACGCGCGGCCGCTGCACCTGGGCCACCAGGCGCGCGCCGACGGGCGCTGGCGCCTGTACGTGTTTGCCGACGCGCCACCTGCCGGCGAGGATTCCGCGGCCGGCGCGCTGGGCCGCTGGCTGGCCGATGCGCCAGAGTCGCCGGTGCGCGCCCACACCCCGGCGGGGCTGGACGACAACGCCTGGTTCGACATCAAGATCATCTACCAGCAGCCGCACGAGGCGGTCGCTATCGAGCGGGTGCCGCTGGCCTACAAGCCGCGCACAGGCCCCTGGCAGCTCGTCGACTACGAGAACGTGTTCGCCACGCTGCCGGGCGAGGACATCTTTGCGCTGCGCGGCATAGACCGCGCCGGGGCCATGGTTCTGGTGCGCCCGGACCAATACGTCGCGCACGTGCTGCCATTGGCCGCAAGGGCCGAGCTCGCGGCCTTCCTTGGCGCCATCTTGCGCCCGCGCGGCTGAGCCGCTTTTTTCTGCTTTCACCACCCCCAAGGAGACTTTCATGCGACCCATCAAAACCGCCATCCGGGCCACGCTGGTCGCCGCCGCGCTGGCCAGCGCAGGACTGGCCCAGGCCAAGGACTTGACCATCGGCCTGGTGCTGTCGGTGTCCGGCCCGTTTGCCGCCTACGGCAAGCAGATCAAGCACGGCATCGACGTCTACATGGCCGAGCATGGCGACACCGTGGCCGGGCGCAAGGTCAAGCTCATCGTCAAGGACGACACCGGCATGGCGCCGCAGGTGGCCAAGCGCGCCGCGCAGGAGCTGCTGGTCAACGACAAGGTGGACATCCTGGCCGGGTTCGACCTCACGCCCAACGCCTTCTCCGTCGCGCCCCTGGCCACCCAGGCCAAGGTGCCTATGATCGTGATGAACGCCGCCACCTCCTCGATCACCGAAAAGTCGCCCTACATCGTGCGCGTCTCGATGACGCTGCCCCAGGGCTCGTGGGCCATGGCCAAGTGGGCGGCGGAGAACAACATCAAGTCGGCCTACACGCTGGTGGCCGACTATGGCCCCGGCCACGACGCCGAGACCCAGTTCAAGAAGACCTTCACCGAGCTCGGCGGCAAGATCGTCGGCGAGGTGCGCACGCCGGTGAACACCGCCGACTACGCCGCCTACCTGGAGCGCGTGAAGGACGCCAAGCCCGACGCCATGTTCACCTTCGTGCCGCCGGGCAGCTCCATGGTGGCGCTGATGAAGGGCTTTCGCGAGCTTGGCCTGGACAAGGCCGGCATCCAGGCGATAGGCCCGGGCGACCTGACGGACGAGAACGAACTCGCCGCCATGGGCAATTCGGCGCTCGGCCTGATCACTGCCTTCCACTACTCGCAGGCGCACGACTCGGCCGAGAACAAGGCCTATGTCGCGGCCTACAAGAAGGCCTTTCCCAAGGACCGCCCGAACTTCATGTCCGTGGGCGGCTACGACGGCATGCACCTGATCTACCAGGTGCTGGAAAAAACCAAGGGTGATGCCACGGGCGAGGCCTTCGTGGCCGCGGCCAAGGGCATGCAATGGATGAGCCCGCGCGGCCCGGTGCAGATCGACGCCGAGACGCGCGACGTGGTCCAGAACGAGTACATCCGCAAGCTCGAAGAGGTCGGCGGCGAGCTGCAGAACGTGGAATTCGCCACGCTGCAAGCGGTCAAGGACCCGGGCAAGGTCGCCAAGTAAGCCCACGCCGCCGGGCCGCGCGCACTGCGCCGGCCCGGCGCTCGCCCACGCACAGCGCTTGAACCATGACGATCATTTTTGACGGCATCGCCTTCGGCATGCTGCTGTTTCTGATCAGCGTCGGCCTGTCGGTCACGCTCGGGCTGATGAACTTCGTCAACCTCGCGCACGGGGTGTTCGCCATGGTGGGCGGCTATGTCTGCGTGGTGCTACTCAATGACTGGGGTCTGCCCTTCCTCGCGACCATTCCGTTTGCCATCGTCGTACCCGGCCTGCTCGGGGTGCTGCTGGAGCGGCTGCTGTACCGGCGCCTGTACGAGGCCTCAGCGCTCGACCAGGTGTTGTTCTCGCTGGGCCTGGTGTTCATGGCGGTCGCGGCAACGCATTACTTCTTCGGCGCGCGCCAGCAGCCGCTGCACCTGCCCGAGTTTCTCACCGGGCAGATCCACCTGCCGGGCGTGGACATCGGCGTGTACCGGCTGTTCCTCGTGGTCGCGGGCCTCATCGTCGCGGCGCTGCTGCAGTGGTCGGTGATCCGCACCCCGTTCGGCGCGCGCCTGCGCGCGGCGGTGGACAACCAGGGCACGGCGCGCGGCCTGGGCATAGACGTGAACCGGGTGTTCATGCTCACCTTCGCGCTCGGTTCGGCGCTGGCGGGCCTGGGCGGCGCGCTTGGCGTGGAAATGCTCGGCCTGGACCCCGAGTTTCCGGTCAAGTACCTGGTGTACTTCCTGATCGTCGTCACCGTGGGCGGCGGCGGCAACATCCTCGGCTCGCTCTGGGCGGCGCTGCTGCTGGGCGTGGCCGACGTCGCGGGCAAGTACTACGTGCCGCAGATCGGCGCCTTCATCATCTACGCCATCATGGTCCTCATCCTGATCCTGCGCCCGCAAGGTCTGTTTGGCCGTCCCCACCACTGAGGCACGCACATGAACTCACCCTCCGTGCCCCGCAAGGCCGCGCACGCCCCGCCCGCGGCGCTGCACGAGACGCTGCAGCGCCAGCGCCGCTCGGCCCGCTGGCATGCGCTGGAATACCTGTTCTGGTGCCTGCCGGTGCTGGCCTACTTCCTGTTTCCCGGCAACTACCTGCTGCTCAGCCAGATCGCGATCACCGGCCTGTTCGCGCTCTCGCTGGACCTGATCTTCGGCTACGCCGGCATCATCTCGCTGGGCCACGCGGCCTTCTTCGGGGTTGGCGCCTACACCGTCGGCCTGCTGGGACTCAGAGGCATGGGCGATCCGCTCACCGGGCTGCTGCTGGCCGCGCTGTTTGCCGCGGTGCTGGGGTTTCTCAGCAGCTTTCTGGTGCTGCGCGGCAGCGATCTGGCGCGGCTCATGGTCACGCTGGGCGTGGCGCTCATGCTCTATGAACTGGCCAACAAGTTCACCCGCATCACCGGCGGCGTGGACGGCATTCCGGGCCTGGAGATCAAGCCCATCCTCGGCCTGTTCGAGTTCGACATGTATGGCCGCGTGGGCTACCTCTATGCGGTAGCGGTGCTGTTCCTGCTGTTCTGGCTGGCGCGGCGCATCGTGCATTCCCCCTTTGGCCAGAGCCTGCGCGGCATCCAGATGAACGCGCAGCGCATGCCGGCGCTCGGGGTGCCGGTGCATCGCCGCCTGGTGGCCGTCTACACGCTGGGCGCGGCCTATGCGGGCGTGGCCGGCGCGGTGCTCGCGCAGACCAACCAGTTCGTCTCGCTGTCGGTGCTGGGCTTCGAGAATTCGGCCGACCTGCTCCTGATCCTGATCCTGGGCGGCACCGGGCGCCTGTACGGCGGCCTGATCGGCGCCATCGTCTTCATCGTCGCCAAGCACCTGCTCTCGGACATCAACCCGCAGTACTGGCAGTTCTGGCTCGGCCTGGCGCTGGTGTTGCTGGTGATGTTCGCGCGCGGCGGCATCCTGGGCACGGCCGCGCAGTGGCTCGAGCGGCGGCGCGAGCGCGCGCGCCAGCGCGGCCAGGAGCTCGCGCCATGAGCACCACGGTATTGCAGACCCACGATCTGGTGTGCCGATTTGGCGGTTTCGTCGCCACCGACCACGTGAACTTGAGCGTGCAGGCCGGCGCACGCCACGCCTTGATCGGGCCCAACGGCGCGGGCAAGACCACCTTGATCAACCTGCTGACCGGCTACCTCACGCCGACCGAAGGCCGCGTGACGCTGCTGGGCGAGGACGTGAGCGCCATGGCCCAGTGGGCGCGCTGCCGACGCGGCCTGGTGCGCACCTTCCAGATCAACCAGTTGTTTGGCGACATGACGGTGCTCGAATCGGTGGCGCTGTCGGCCGCCGAGCGCCAGGGTCTGGGCGCGCGCTGGTGGAAGCCGCTGGCCGCGCGCGCCGAGGCGCTGGACGAGGCGGCCGCCATCCTGCAGCGCCTGGGGCTGCTGGCCGACGCCTATGCGCTGACGCGCAACCTCGCCTACGGGCGCCAGCGGCTGATCGAGATCGCGCTGGCGCTGGCCCAGCGCCCCAAGGTGCTGCTGCTGGACGAGCCGGCTGCGGGCGTGCCCACGAGCGAGAGCCGCGAGCTCTTCGAGGTGATAGCGCAGCTGCCGCGCGAGGTGACCATCCTCTTGATCGAGCACGACATGGACCTGGTGTTTCGCTTTGCCGAGCGCATCTCGGTGCTGGTTTCGGGCAGCCTGCTGCTGGAGGACACGCCCGAGGTCATCGCCAGCCATCCGCGCGTGCGCGAGGTCTATCTGGGAGAAGCCCATGCCTGAGCTGCTGCAGGTGGAAAACGTCTGGGCCGGCTATGGCGATGCCATCGTGCTCGAAGAGCTGGGCTTCAGCGTCGCGGCCGGGGGCAGCCTGGCGCTGCTCGGGCGCAACGGCATGGGCAAGACCACGCTGCTCACCACGCTGATGGGCGCCACGCGCCTGCGCCGCGGGCGCATCGTCTTTGGCGGCGTGGACATCACGCGCATGCCCAGCCATGAGCGTGCGCGCCTGGGCCTGGGCTGGGTGCCGCAGCAGCGCGACGTCTTTCCCTCGCTCACCGTCGAGGAAAACCTCACGGTGGTGCAACGCCCCGGCGAATGGGGCCTGGAGCGCGTGTACGCGCTGTTCCCGCGTCTGCGCGAACGGCGCGCCAACATGGGCAACCAGCTTTCGGGCGGCGAGCGCCAGATGCTGGCCATAGGGCGGGCGCTCATGCTCAACCCGCGCATGCTGCTGCTTGACGAGCCGCTGGAGGGCCTGGCGCCCTTGATCGCGCAGGAGCTGCTGCACATCATCGAGGGCATGGTGCAGCAGGCCAGCATGGCGGTGATCCTGGTGGAGCAGCACGCGCGCCAGATTCTGCCGATCACCGAAAACGCGCTGGTGCTCGAGCGCGGGCGCGCCGTCTACGCCGGCGACAGCGCCGCGCTGCTGCACGACCGCGAGCGCCTGGAGGGCTGGCTGGGCGCGGGCTCGGGCGCCGAGAGCCGGCCCGCCGCCAAGCCGGTGCGCGAGCGCATCCCGGCGATCGACGTGATCCAGAACGAGCACCGCGCGATCGCCGCCGTGCTGCATGCCTTGAGCCACATCGTGCAAGGCATAGAGAGCGCCCAGATCGAGCCCAATTTCACGCTGCTGGCGAGCCTGATCGAATACATCGCCGAGATGCCCGACAAGGTGCATCACCCCAAGGAGAACCAGATCTTCGCGCTGCTGCGCAGCAAGACGCGCGAGCTCGATGCCCAGCTCGATCGGCTGGAGGCCGAGCACCACGACGCGGTGGCCATGACCAGCCGGCTCGACCGCGCGCTGGTCAGCTATGTGCAGGGCGGGGCGGCGAGCTTTCCCGGCTTTCGCGACGCGGTGCGCCGCTACGTGGCCGAGGAATGGGCGCACGTGGGCACCGAGGAGCGCGAAATCCTGCCGGTCGCGCGGCGCTTGTTCACGCCCGCCGAGTGGGAGGCCATCAATGCCGATTTTGCGCGCAACGGCGACCCCTGGAGCGGCGAGGCAAACCGCTACGCCGAGCTGTTCAAGCGCATCACCCAGCTCGCGCCCGCGCCCCTGGGCGTGGGTGACGCGCGCTGAGTTCCGCCGCCGCGGCGCTGGCCGTCGTGCCGCCGCGGCTTACAGGGCGAGCTCGTAGTGCACCGTCAGCGGCGCGTGGTCGGAAAAGCGCTCGTCCTTGTAGATCGCGGCCGAGCGCGCCAGCGCCGCCAGCGCCGGCGTGGCCACGTGGTAGTCCAGGCGCCAGCCCACGTTGTTCGCCCAGGCCTGGCCGCGGTTGCTCCACCATGTGTAGCACTCGGCGGTGGTCTCGGGGTGCAGCCGGCGGTAGACGTCCACCAGCGCCGCTGCATCGTCGCCCGAGAGCAGTTGCGTCATCCAGGCGCGCTCTTCGGGCAGGAAGCCGCTGTTCTTCTGGTTGCTGCGCCAGTTCTTCAGGTCGATGTTCTGGTGGGCGATGTTCAGGTCGCCGCAGACGATGAGCTCGCGCTCGGCCTTCAGGCGCGCCAGGTGCGGCGCCATGGCCGCGAGAAAGCGGTACTTGGCCTCCTGGCGCTCGGGGCTGGAGGAGCCGCTCGGAAAATAGCTGCTGATGATGGACAGCTTGCGCGCGGGCGTGTCAAAGCGCAGCTCCACCCAGCGCCCCTCGCTGTCGAACTCGGGGCTGCCAAAGCCGGTGCGCACCTCGCTCGGTTCATGGCGGGTGTAGATGCCCACGCCCGAATAGCCCTTCTTCTCGGCGAAGTGAAAATGCCCCTTAAGGCCCGCCAGCTCGTCCAGGCGCCCCTGCACGTCGGCGGCCTGAGCCTTGAGTTCCTGCACGCAAATACAATCCGGGCGCTGTGCCTCCAGCCACCGAGTCAGCCCCTTGGAGGTGGCCGAGCGGATGCCGTTGAGGTTGAGGCTGGTCAGGGTGAATGAGGGTTTTGGCATGACGGATCAAACGGTGGCGCCTGCAGGCGCGGACGCGCTGGCGCAGGAGTTCGTGCGTTTTGCACTCGAATGCGGCGTGCTGCGCTTTGGTGAATTCAAGACCAAGGCCGGGCGCATGAGCCCGTATTTCTTCAATGCCGGCCTGTTCTGCGACGGCGCCAGGCTGGGTCGGCTGGCGCAATTCTATGCACGGGCGCTGCTGGCCAGCGGCATCGAATTCGACATGGTTTTCGGCCCCGCCTACAAGGGCATCGTGCTGGCGGCGGCGGTGTCGGTGGAGCTTGCGCGCCTGGGGCACAACCGCCCCTTCGCCTACAACCGCAAGGAAGCCAAGGACCACGGCGAAGGCGGCACGCTGGTGGGTGCGCCGCTCAGCGGCCGGGTGTTGATCGTGGACGACGTGATGAGCGCGGGCACTGCGGCGCGCGAGTCGATTGCGCTCATTCGTGGCGCCGGTGCCACGCCGCACGCGATGGCGATTGCGCTCGACCGCCAGGAGATGGCCACGGAAAACGGCCAGGACGTGCCCCACAGCGCGGTGCAGTACGTGCGCGACGCGCTCGGCCTCAAGGTTTGCGCTATCGCCAACTTGCAGGATTTGCTGCATTATCTGGCGGCAGACAGTGCGGACGCGCCCATGCGTCAGCACCACGACAAGGTACTGGCTTACCGGGCGCGCTACGGCGTGACCGGCTGAACAAGGAAGAGGGTGTGACAGCAGTGCGCAGCGTGGCCCGGGCGGCAATGGTGCTTGCAGCGGCGGTAGCCACGTCGGCGCTGGCGCAGGCGCCGGCGGGCGGGGCCGGCCTGGAGGTCTACACCTGCATCGACAAGAACGGGCGCAAGCTCACCTCCGACCGTTTCATTGCCGAATGCAGCGACCGCGAGCAGCGCGTGCTCGACGCCTCCGGGGCCGAGCGCCGGCGCATAGGCCCGGTGCTGACCGAACACGAGCGCGCCGCGCAAGAGGCCGAGCGGCGCCAGCGCGCCCAGGCGCGCGCCCAGGAGATTGCCGAACGCCGCGCCGAGCGTGTGCTGATCACGCGCTACCCCGACGTGGCCAGCCACCGCGCGCAGCGCGAGCTCACGCTCGGCCAGGTCGACGAGGTGATCGAAGTCGCCCAGCGGCGCATCGAAGAGCTGCGCGCCGAGCGCAAACGCCTCGATGAAGAGCTGGAGTTCTACAACGGCGCGCTCTACCAGGCACCGGTGAAGCTGCAGCGCCAGTTTGCCGACAACGAGCAGGCGAGCGTCGAGCAGCAGCGCTTCATCGCCTCCAAGCAGGAAGAGAAGAAGCGCATCAACGAGCGTTTTGACGAAGAGCTCGCCAAGCTGCGCCAGCTCTGGGCGCAGCAGCGGGCCGCGCAGGAAGCCTTGTCGCCCAAGGCCGGCAAACCCTGATTTGATAGCTGCCAGCGCACGGCTGGCAAGCGTTTCAGGCCAATTTGGCCTTCAAAATCTCGTTGACCTGCTGGGGGTTGGCTTTGCCCCGGCTGGCCTTCATCACCTGGCCGACCAGCGCGTTGAAGGCCTTGTCCTTGCCCGCCTTGAACTGCTCGACATTGGCCGGGTTCGCGGCGATCACCTCGTCGATGATCTTCTCGAGCAGCCCGCTGTCGTTCATCTGCTTGAGGCCGCGGGCCTCGATGACCGCGTCCACCTCGGTGCCTTGCCCGCTCCACAGGGCCTCGAACACCTGCTTGCCGGCGTTGTTGGAGATGGTGCCGTCGCGGATGCGGGCAATGAGTCGGGCCAGTTGCGCGCTGCCGACCTTCACCGCCTCCATGGCGATTTCTTCCTGGTTCAGGCGCCGTGAAATCTCGCCCATGACCCAGTTGCTCGCCAGCTTGGCCTGGCCGCAGGCCTGCGCCGTCTCTTCAAAATAGGCCGCCATCGCCCGGCTTTGCGTGAGCGTGGTCGCGTCGTACTCGGGCAGGCCGTACTGCTGCACGAAGCGCGCGGCCATCTGCTGGGGCAGCTCGGGCATGTCTGCCTGCACCTGTGCAATCCACTCGGGCGCGATCACCAGCGGTGGCAGGTCGGGGTCGGGGAAGTAGCGGTAGTCGGCCGCATCTTCCTTGCTGCGCATGGCGCGCGTCTCGCCGGTGTCGGGGTTGAACAGCACCGTGGCCTGCTGGATCGCGTGGCCGTCCTCGAGCTGCTCGATCTGCCAGCGGATCTCGTAGTCGATCGCCTGCTGCATGTTTCTGAAGCTGTTCAGGTTCTTGATCTCGCGGCGCGTGCCCAGTGGCTGGCCGGGCTTCCTCACGCTCACGTTGGCGTCGCAGCGAAACGACCCTTCCTGCATGTTGCCGTCGCAAATGCCTATCCAGGTGACGATCTGGTGCAGCGCCTTGGCATAGGCCACGGCTTCGGCGCTGGAGCGCATGTCCGGCTCGGTCACGATCTCCAGCAGCGGCGTGCCGGCGCGGTTCAGGTCTATGCCCGACTGGCCGATGAAGTCCTCGTGCAGGCTCTTGCCCGCGTCTTCTTCCAGGTGGGCGCGCACCAGGCGCACGGTTTTCTTTTCCTCACCCAGATAGAAAGAGACGCTGCCGCCCTGCACCACGGGAATTTCGAACTGGCTGATCTGGTAGCCCTTGGGCAAGTCGGGGTAGAAATAATTCTTGCGCGCAAAAATGCTCTCCGGCGCGATGTGCGAGCCCAGAGCCAGGCCCAGCTTGATCGCGCACTCGACCGCCTTGCGGTTCATCACCGGCAGCGTGCCGGGCAGGGCCAGGTCGACGGGGCTTGCGTGGGTGTTGGGCTCGGCGCCGAAGGCGGTGCTGGCGCGGCTGAAGATCTTCGATTGCGTGTCCAGTTGCGCATGGGTCTCGAAACCGATCACGACCTCATAGCCGCTGATCAATGCTGCGTTCATGCTCCGTAGCCCTCCGGCTGCTGCAGGTGGTGGTCCGTGGCCTGCTGGAAGCGGTGCGCCGCGGCCAGCAGTCGGCCTTCCTGAAAATGGTTGGCGACGAGCTGCAGGCCCACGGGCATGCCTTGCGCGCCGAAGCCTGCGGGGTGCGCCAGCCCGGGCAGCCCGGCAAGCGAGGCGGGCAGGGTGTAGATGTCCGCCAGATAAGTCTGCACCGGGTCGCTTTGCGTGCCGATGAGGGGGGCCACGGTGGGCGCGACCGGCCCGGCGATCAGGTCACACTGGGTGAAGGCCTGCTGGAAGTCGTCGGCGATCAGGCGGCGCACTTTTTGCGCCTGCAGGTAGTAGGCGTCGTAATAGCCTTCGGAGAGCACGTAGGTGCCTATCATGATGCGCCGCTTGACCTCTTCGCCGAAGCCTTCGGCGCGGCTCTTCTGGTACATGTCCAGCAGGTCGCCGTAGCGCTGCGCGCGGTGGCCGTAGCGCACGCCATCGAAGCGCGAGAGGTTGGAGCTCGCCTCGGCCGGGCTGATGATGTAGTAGACCGGCACCGCCAGCGGGCTGTGCGGCAGTTGCACGGGCACGCGCCGCGCGCCCAGGCTTTCGTATTGCTGCAGCGCCGCGTCGAGCGCCGCGCGCACGTCCTCGGCCAGGCCCTCGCCGAAGAATTCCTCGGGCACGCCGATGCGCAGGCCGGCGAGCGGCTGGGCCAGCGCCCGGCTGTAGTCCTCGGCCGGGCGGTCCACGCTGGTGGCATCGCGCAGGACGTCGGGGCCGCACATGGCGCTCAGCAGGAGCGCGCAGTCCTCGGCGCTCGTGCCCATGACGCCGGCCTGGTCCAGGCTGGAGGCGTAGGCGATCATGCCGTAGCGGCTGGCGCGGCCATAGGTGGGCTTGATGCCGGTGATGCCGCAAAAACCCGCGGGCTGACGGATGGAGCCGCCGGTGTCGCTGCCGGTGGCGGCGGGCGCCAGGCGCGCGGCGACGGCTGCGGCCGAGCCGCCCGAGGAGCCGCCGGGCACGCGCGTACTGTTCCAGGGGTTGCGCACCGGTTGGGGCGCGTCAAAACCCAGCGCCGGCACGCCCACGTTCTCGCTCGCGCCGCCCATGGCGAATTCGTCGCAGGCGAGCTTGCCCAGCGTCACGCAGCCGGCCTCGGCCAGCCGCGAGACGATGGTCGCGTCAAACGGCGAGCGGTAGCCGGCAAGCATGCGGCTTGCCGCGGTGGTGGGAAAGTCGCGCGTGACGAACACGTCCTTGTGCGCGACCGGCACGCCGGCCAGCGGCCCGGCTGCGCCGCGCGCGATCAGCGCGTCCTGCGCGCGCGCCTGGGCGAGCGTCACCTCCTCGTCGATGGCCAGGAAGGTGGCCAGGGCCTGGTGGCGGCGCGCGCGCGCCAGAAAGTGCTGCGCGGCTTCCACGCTGCTGATGCGCCTGTCGCGCAACTGGGCGGCCAGCGCCGCCACGCCCATGCGGTGCAGTTCGGTCATGGTCTTACTCGATCACGCGCGGCACGAGAAAGAGCCCGCGCTCGGCCGCGGGCGCGTTGGCCAGGCAGGCATCGCGCTGGTCGGGCTCGCTCACCTCGTCGGGCATCAGGCGCAGCGCCACTGGCTGCACCGCCGCCAGCGGGTGGGCAAGCGGCTTGACCCCGGTGGTGTCCACCGCCCGCATCTGCTGCACGATGGCAAAGAAGTCGTTGATCGTGGCGCGCATGCGTTGGGCTTCGGGCGCGGTCAACTCCAGCCGCGCCAGGCGCGCGATGCGGGTGATGTCTTCAGGTGTCAGGGCCATGGGAGCGGGCGGCGCGGTAACGGCTTGCAAACGCTGCAAACGGCTGCGTGTCGCCTCGAGTTGTTCACAGGGGATGCAGTATTATCCGAGCTTTGCCGCAATACCCCGCGCCGCGCTGGTCATTGAGCGAAAAAGACCCCCTACCCCCTATCAGTTCGCGGCGATGGCAGGCCGACGCGCATGCCGTGCCGAAAGGATACCCGCATGTTCGGAGCATTTCGTCGGTATTTCTCCACCGACCTGGCCATAGACCTGGGCACGGCCAACACCCTGATTTTTGCGCGCGACAAGGGCCTGGTGCTCGATGAGCCATCGGTCGTCGCCATCCGCCACGAGGGCGGCCCGCACGGCAAGAAGGTGATCCAGGCCGTCGGCAAGGAAGCCAAGGCCATGCTCGGCAAGGTGCCGGGCAACATCGAAGCCATCCGCCCGATGAAGGACGGCGTGATTGCCGACTTCGTCATCACCGAGCAGATGATCAAGCAGTTCATCCGCATGGTGCACCCGCGCAGCGTCTTCACCCCCAGCCCGCGCATCATCATCTGCGTGCCCTGCGGCTCCACCCAGGTCGAGCGGCGCGCCATCAAGGACGCGGCCGAGGCCGCAGGCGCCACCGCGGTCTATCTGATCGAAGAACCCATGGCCGCCGGCATCGGCGCCGGGCTGCCGGTGTCCGAGGCCTCGGGCTCTATGGTCGTGGACATCGGCGGCGGCACGACCGAGGTCGGCGTGATCTCGCTGGGCGGCATGGTCTACAAGGGCAGCGTGCGCGTGGGCGGGGACAACTTCGACGAATCCATCGTCAACTACATCCGGCGCAACTACGGCATGCTGATCGGCGAGCCCACGGCCGAAGCGATCAAGAAGAACATCGGCAGCGCTTTCCCCGGCAGCGAGGTGCGCGAGATGGAAGTGCGCGGGCGCAATCTCTCCGAAGGCGTGCCGCGCAGCTTCACGATATCGAGCAACGAGGTGCTGGAGGCGCTGACCGAGCCGCTCAACCAGATCGTGAGCGCGGTCAAGAACGCGCTCGAGCAAACCCCGCCCGAACTCGGCGCCGACATTGCCGAGCGCGGCATGATGCTGACCGGCGGCGGCGCGCTCCTGCGCGACCTCGACCGCCTGCTGGCCGAGGAGACCGGCCTGCCGGTGCTGGTGGCCGAAGAGCCGCTGACCTGCGTGGTGCGCGGCTGCGGCATGGCGCTGGACCGGCTCGACCGCCAGGGCAGCATCTTCACCAGCGACTGACGCCGGGCCGCGCGCATGCCGCTGGGCACCCTGGAGCGCAAGGCCCCTTCCTTTTTCCGGCAGGGGCCCTCGGCCCTCTCGCGCCTCGTCATCTACAGCGCCCTGGCGCTGTTTTTCATGGTGGCCGATGCGCGCTTTCACGTCACCGAGCCGCTGCGCCAGGCGGTGGCGGTGGTGATCTACCCCTTGCAGTGGCTGATGCTGCAGCCGGTGGAGTTTGCCGGGCGCGGCGCGGGCTATTTCCAGTCGCTCGACGAGGCCCAGCAGGCGCTGCAGGAGGCACGTCGGCAGATGGCGCAGATGGCGGTGCGCGCCAGCGCGACCGACCTGCTGCAGCGCGAGAACGCGCAGCTGCGCGAGTTGCTGGCGCTGCGTGCGCGCATCGAGCCGCCGTCGCTCGCCGCGCAGGTGCTCTACGACACCGCCGACCCCTACAGCCGCAAGGTGACGATAGACAAGGGGCAGCTCGCCGGGCTGCAGGCGGGCTCGCCGGTGCTCGATGCGCGCGGCGTGCTCGGGCAGGTCACGCGGGTGTTTGCCACGCTCAGCGAAGTGACGCTGCTGATCGACCGCGACCAGACCATACCGGTACTCAACGCGCGCACCGGCGCGCGCAGCATCGCGTTTGGCGACCCCTTGACCAGCCACGGCGGCGGCATGGAGCTGCGCTTCACGCCGGGCAATGCCGACGTGCAGGAGGGCGACCTGCTCATCACCAGCGGCGTGGACGGCGTCTACCCCGGCGGCCTGCCGGTAGCGCGCGTGGTGCACATCGAGCGGCGTGCCGATTCGACCTTTGCGCGCATCTACTGCGCGCCACTGGCGCAGATGTACGGCGCGCGCCAGGTGCTGGTGCTCGGCCCCCTGCCTCAGCCGGGCGCCCAGGAGCAGGCCGAGCCGGCCCAGCCCGCTGCCCGGGCGACGGGCGCGCCGCGTGAACGCAAGCGGGGGCAGCCATGATCCTGCCCAAGGGCCAGCAGCTGCTGCTGCCGGTCAACCCCGCCTTCATGCTGGCCAGCCTGGTGCTGGCGCTGGCGCTGAACCTGCTGCCGCTGGGGCGCGTGACCTGGACGCCCGACTGGCTGATGGTGTTGCTTGCCTTCTGGGGCCTGCACCAGCCGCGCGACGTGGGCATGGGCGCGGCCTTCGTGCTCGGCCTGGCGATCGACGTGGACCAGTCCACGCTGCTGGGCCAGCATGCGCTGGTCTATTGCCTGCTGGTGTTCGCGGTGCAGCTGCTGCAGCGGCGCCTGCTGTGGTTCGGCGTGCTCTGGCAGGCGCTGCAGCTCTTGCCGCTGTTTGCCGCCGCGCACCTGCTGGAGCTGCTGCTGCGCCTGGCCGGCTCGGGTGTAGTGCCGGGCTGGGAGACGCTGCTGGCGCCGCTGCTGGAGGCGCTGCTGTGGCCGCTGGCAAGCTGGCTGCTGCTGGCGCCGCAGCGCCGCCCGCCCGACCAGGATGAGAACCGACCGCTGTGATCAACGAACTGCGTAGCGCCGAGGCCGAGGCGGGGCGCTTTCGCCTGCGCCTGTGGGCGGTCGCGCTCATGGTGCTGTTGGCGTTTGCGCTGATTGCCTGGCGGCTGTACGTGCTGCAGGTGCAGCGCCACGACGACCTGGCCGAACAGGCCGAGAGCAACCGCACCGCGGTCGTGCCCATCGTGCCCATGCGCGGGCAGATCATGGACCGCAACGGCGTGGTGCTGGCGACCAACTATTCGGCCTACACGCTGGAGATCACGCCCTCGCGCGCGCTCGACGTCGACGCCACGATAGAGCAGCTCGCGCAGATCGTTGACATCCAGCCGCGCGACAAGCGCCGCTTCAAGCGCCTGATGGACGATTCACGCCGTTTTGATTCGCTGCCACTGCGCACCCGCCTCTCCGACGAGGAGGTGGCGCGCTTTGCCGCGCAGCGCTGGCGCTTTCCCGGCGTGGAGGTCAAGGCGCGGCTGTTTCGCACCTACCCGCTGGGGCCGGTGGGCAGCCACGCGATCGGCTACATCGGGCGCATCAACCAGAAGGAGAAGGAGCGCATCGAGGACTCGGACGAGGCGGCCAACTACCGCGGCACCGACTACATCGGCAAGCTCGGCGTGGAGCAGAGCTACGAAGAGCGGTTGCACGGCCAGACCGGCTTCGAGCTGCTGGAGACCTCGGCCGGCGGCTACGCGGTGCGCCGGCTCGAGCACCATCCGGCGACGCCGGGCGACACGCTGATGCTGTCCATCGACATCAAGCTGCAAAAGCTCGTCGAAGAGCTCTACGGCGAACGCCGCGGCGCGCTGGTCGCGCTCGACCCGAGAAACGGCGAGGTGCTGGCGCTGGTGTCCATGCCGACCTTCGACCCCAACCTCTTCGTCGAAGGCATAGACCAGGAAAACTGGCAGGCGCTCAACGAATCGATCAACAAGCCGCTCTTGAACCGCGCGCTGCGCGGCACCTACCCGCCGGGGTCTACCTACAAGCCCTTCATGGCGCTGGGCGCGCTGCAACTGCGCAAGCGCGACCCCAAGCTGGTGGTCAACGACCCGGGCTACTACAACTTCGGCGGGCGCAGTTTTCGCAGCCACGAAGGGGGGCTGGGCGGCGTGGACATGACGCGCGCCATCCAGTATTCGAGCAACACCTATTTCTATTCGCTGGCGGTGGAGATGGGCGTGAACGCCATCCACGACGTGATGGCGCCGCTGGGCTTTGGCCAGATCACCGGCATCGACCTGGGCGGCGAGGTGCGCGGCATCCTGCCAAGCACCGAATGGAAGAAGCACGCCTACAAGCGCGTCGACATGCAGCGCTGGTTCCCGGGCGAGACGGTGTCGCTGGGCATAGGCCAGGGCTACAACAACTTCACCATGCTGCAGCTGGCGGTGGCCGAGAGCGTGCTGGCCAACGGCGGCACGCGCTACCGCCCGCACGTGGCCAAGGCGGTGCGCGACCAGGTCAGCGGCCAGGTCAGCGCGGTGGCGCAGCCGCCCGGCGAGCACCTGGGCTACCGCCCGGCGGACATCGCCATCGTGCGCAATGCGCTGGCGGCGGTGAACGAGGCCGGCACCGGACGGCGGGTGTTTGCCGGTGCGCCGTATACCTCGGCGGGCAAGACCGGCACGGCCCAGGCGGTGAGCCTGGGGCAGAACGTCAAATACAACGCCAAGCTGCTAGAGGAGCACCAGCGCGACCACTCGCTGTTCGCCGCCTTTGCGCCGCTGGAGGAGCCGAGCATCGTGGTTGCCGCGATCGTGGAGAACGCCGGCTTTGGCGCGGCCGCCGCGGCGCCCATCGTGCGCCGCGTCTTCGACTACTGGCTGCTCGGCCAGTACCCGAGCGAGGAGGACATCGCCGCGGTGGCGCGCGGCCAGGCATCGGTGCCCATGGGCACGCCCCGGCGCGCCGAAGACGTGCCGCTGGCTACCAGCCGCTGAGGCGCTCAGCCGAGGAAGGCGTCGCGCGCGGTCTTCAGGATCAGCGCGCCGACCACGACGATGAAGATGCCGCGCACGAAGCCCGCGCCATGGCGCAGCGCCAGGCGCGCGCCCAGGATGCTGCCGACGATGTTGGCCGCGGCAAGCCACAGCGTGAGCTGCCACCACACGTGGCCCAGCGCCGCAAACAGCATCAGCGAAGAGGCGTTGGTCGAGAGGTTGAGCAGCTTGGCCGAGACCGAGGCGTTGAGAAAGTCGTAGCCGAGAAAGCGCACGAAGAAAAAGATGAAGAAGCTGCCGGTGCCCGGGCCGAAAAAGCCGTCGTAGAAGCCGATGACCAGCGCAATCGCGCAGGCCACCAGGCGTTCGCGCGCCGGGCTGAGCGTGGGCGCGTGCACGCGGCCCAGTTCCTTGCGCGCCAGCGTGTAGAGCAGCAGGGCCAGCAGGATCAGCGGCAGCAGCTTGCGCAGCAGCTCGGCCGAGACCTGGGTCACCGTCCAGGCGCCGAGCAGCGCGGCGGCAAAGCTGGTGAGCGCGGCGGGCAGCATGGCCTGCCAGCGGATGCGCACGCGCCGCGCGTACTGCAGCGTGGCCACGCCCGTGCCCCAGATGGAGGCGCTCTTGTTGGTGCCCAGCAGATCGCCCGGCACCGCGCTGGGGTAGGTGGCAAACAGCGCGGGCACGAGGATCAGGCCTCCGCCACCGACGATCGAATCGATGAAACCGGCCAGCAGCGAGGCCAGCGCAACGACGACGGAATCCATTGCGCGGATTTTCCCATCGGCCGGGGCAAAAAAAAGCACCCGCAACGCGGGTGCTGGCAAAAATAGGGCGCCTCTTCATGGGCGCCTTGTCTGTTGCTGTTGTTGTTGGCGGTGTCTCCCCGGCCCCTCGCTGGACGCGCGGCTGCGTGCCTTGGGTGTGCGCAATGTAAGGGCTGGCGCGGGCGCCGCGCATCGGGACTTTCCCGGGGGGCGCGCCTACTGCCCGGCGGCGATCCAGCCCGCGGCCATCTCGGCCATCATCAGCGTCGGGCTGTTGGTGTTGCCGCTGGTGATGGTGGGCATGGCGCCGGCGTCCACCACGCGCAGGCCGTCGATGCCGCGCACGCGAAAGTGCGGATCGAGCACGGCTTGCGCGTCGTCCGCGCGG
Source organism: Comamonas sp. NLF-1-9 (assembly GCF_019195435.1). Lineage (NCBI taxonomy): Bacteria > Pseudomonadati > Pseudomonadota > Betaproteobacteria > Burkholderiales > Comamonadaceae > Comamonas > Comamonas sp. NLF-1-9. The sequence continues at coordinate 2,228,853 of NZ_CP078069.1, read as the reverse complement.
CCCATGCGCGTGGTGCCCACGGGGTGAAAGATGGTGGTGGCGATGTCGCCGGCCAGGCGCGCGAGTTCTTCATCGCTCTGGAACTGCACGCCGGGTTTGTATTCCTCGGGCCGGTAGCGCGCCAGCGCCGGCTGCGAGGCGATACGCCGCGTCAGGCGCAGGCTGTTGGCGGCGATCAGCCGGTCTTCGTCGGTCGAGAGGTAGTTGGGCGCGATCGCCGGCGCCTCGCGGAAGTTGGCGCTCTTGATGCGCACGCTGCCGCGGCTCGTGGGCTGCAGGTTGCACACGCTGGCGGTGAACGCGGGGAAGTCGTGCAGCGGCTCGCCGAAGGCATCCAGCGACAGCGGCTGCACATGAAATTCGAGGTTCGCGCGCTCGCGCTGCGGGTCCGAGCGGGTGAACGCGCCCAGCTGCGACGGCGCCATGCTCATCGGGCCGCTGCGGTTGAACAGGTATTGCATGCCTATCCAGGCCTTGCCGAAAGGGTCGTTGGCCAGGGTGTTGAGCGTCTGCACGCCCTGCACCTTGAACACCGCGCGGATCTGCAGATGGTCTTGCAGGTTGGCGCCCACGCCGGGCAGATCGTGCACCACGGGGATGCCGTGCTGCTGCAGCAGCGCCGCCGGCCCTATGCCCGAAAGCTGCAGCAACTGCGGCGAATTGATCGCGCCGGCGCTCAGGACGACTTCGTGCACCGCATGCACCGTCACCTGCTGCCCGTCCTTCACGAGCTGCACCCCGGCGCAGCGCTTGCGCCCCTGGGCGTCCACCGTGGTGATGAGCTTTATGGCCTGGGCGCCGGTCCAGAGCGTGAAGTTGGGCCGCCCCTCGCAGGCCGGGCGCAGGAAGGCCTTGGCGGTGTTCCAGCGCCAGCCGCGGCGCTGGTTGACTTCGAAGTAGCCCACGCCCTCGTTGTCGCCGGTGTTGAAGTCGCTCGTGGCGGGGATGCCGGCCTGCACCGCCGCGCGCGCAAAAGCGTCCAGAATTTCCCAGCGCAGGCGCTGGCGCTCCACGCGCCATTCGCCGCTGCTGCCGGTGGAGAAGTTGGCGTGCAGGCGCTTGAAGTCCTCGGGCACGCTGTCGGGGCGGTCCAGGCGCCAATGGTCTTCGTGGCGCCGGAAGGTCTGCAGCACATTGGGCCAGCGCCAGGCGTCTTCGCCGGTCACATCGGCCCAGTGCTCGTAGTCCTGCGCCTGGCCGCGCAGATAGAGCATGCCGTTGATGCTCGAGCACCCGCCCAGCGCCTTGCCGCGCGGATAACGCAACTGGCGGCCGTTGAGGCCGGCGTCGGGCTCGGTCTGGTAGAGCCAGTCGGTGCGCGGATTGCCTATGCAGTAGAGGTAGCCGACGGGGATGTGAATCCAGTGGTAGTTGTCGCGCCCGCCCGCTTCCAGCAGCAGCACGCGGCGCTTGGGGTCGGCGCTGAGGCGGTTGGCCAGCAGCGAGCCGGCCGTACCGGCGCCGATGATGATGGTGTCGAAGGTGGTGTCGCTCATGGCCCTGGACCGGCTGCCCTGCAGCGGACCATTGTGCAACACGCTCCGGCGCTTTGGCAAAAGACCATGATCATTCAAAACCATAGCTGTTCGCGCAAGCGGGACGGGCGTTACAGCCGGTTTTCCCTGTGCAAGCCGTGCGCCGTGGCCGGCTTTGCAATGCCGTGTGTGAAACTATCGGTTTCCTGCCCGCAGCCATGCAAGCCTTGACCGCTCCTACCGTGACGATAGACCGGGGCGCCGCGCCCCTGGCGCGCGCGCGCGGCGACTGGGTGGCCGCAGCCCTGGCCGAACGCGCCCGCTGGAAGGCGCTGGCCGCGCAACTGCGCGCCGCTGCGGGGCCGCTTGCCTGGGACTTGCAGGCGGTGCAGCACATCGACCACGTGGGCGCGCAGCTGCTCTGGCACCACTGGGGCGGGCGCTGGCCCGAGGTGCTGCACGCGAGCGCCGCGCAGCGCCAGCTGCTCGAGCGCGTGGCCGAGCTCACGCCCACGGCGGCCCCGCGCGCGCCGCGCGGCTGGGGCGAGGCCTGGGACCGGCTGGGCGCGATGGTGCTGGCGGCCGTGGAATTCTTCATGCAGCTGGTGCAGGTCGTCGGCCAGCTCGTGCTCGACCTGGCGCGCCTGCTGCGCGTGCCGCGCCGCGGGCCCTGGCGCGACATCTCGGGCCATCTCTACCAGATGGGGGCGACGGCGCTGCCGATCACCGCGCTCGTGGGCTTTCTGATCGGCGTGGTGCTGGCTTATCTGATGAGCCTGCAGCTGCAGCGCTTTGGCGCCGAGACCTTCATCGTCAACATCCTGGGCATTTCGCTGATCCGCGAGCTCGGGCCCATGCTCGCGGCCATCCTCGTGGCCGGACGCTCGGGTTCGGCCATCACCGCGCAGATCGGCGTGATGCGCGTGACCGAGGAGCTCGACGCGATGCGCGTGATGGGCATCTCGCACAGCTATCGGCTGGTGATGCCGCGCGCGATTGCGCTGGGCCTGGCGATGCCGCTGGTGTCGGCCTGGACCACGGCGGCGGCGCTGGCCGGGGGCATCATCGCCTCGGACGTGGTGCTGCGCATCACGCCGGGCTACTTCTTTCAGGCGCTGCCGCTGGCGGTACAGGGCAGCACGCTGGTGCTGGCCACGGCCAAGTCGGTGGTGTTTGGCGTGCTGATCGCACTGATTGCCTGCGTCTGGGGCATGCGCGTCGAGCCCAACACCCAGAGCCTGGGCGAGGGCACTACCGCCTCGGTGGTCAGCGCCATCACCATGGTGATTCTGGTGGATGCGCTGTTTGCCATCGTGTTTCGCAACGTGGGGTTCCAATGAGCGCCGCTGGCGCCGCGCCCGCTGCCCCGGCCACGCCAGTGGTCGAGATCCGCGACCTGTCCACCGTCTTCGGCACGGGCGCGCAGGCCTTCAGCGTGCACGAGCACCTGAATCTCACGGTGCAGCGCGGCGAGCTGCTGTCGCTGGTGGGCGGCTCGGGCACCGGCAAGACGGTGCTGCTGCGCCACATCCTCGGGCTGACCGAGCCCACGCACGGCACGGTCACGGTGCTCGGGCGCCCGGCGCGCGAGCTCGGCGGCGACGGCGCCAGTAGCCGCGTGGGCATGCTGTTTCAGCACGGCGCGCTGTTCACCGCCTTCAACGTGCTGGACAACGTCGCCTTCTCGCTCTACGAGCTGCGCACCCTGCCGCGCGCGCTGGCGCAAGAGGTGGCCATGGTCAAGCTGCGCATGGTGGGCCTCAAGCCCGAGCACGCGCTGCGCATGCCGGCCGACCTCTCCGGTGGCATGATCAAGCGCGTGGCGCTTGCGCGCGCGCTGGTGATGGACCCGCCGCTGCTGCTGCTCGACGAACCCACCGCCGGGCTGGATCCCAATGGCTCGGACGAGTTTTGCGACCTGCTGCGCGGGCTGCACGCCACCCTGGGCCTGACGGTGATCATGGTCACGCACGACCTCGATACGCTGTATGCGCTGTCCACCAAGGTGGCGGTGCTGGCCGAAAAGCGGGTGATTGCGCACGCGCCGGCGGCCGAGGTGGCGCAGCTCGACCACCCCTTCGTCGAGCATTTCTTTCGCGGGCAGCGCGGGCTGCGTGCCATGGCGCCTGCGCCAACCGCCCCGACGCGGGCCGAGGAGTCCTGATGGAAAACAAAGCACATGCCATGGCAGCCGGGCTGTTCGTCCTGCTGGTGGGCGCGCTGCTGGTGGCCCTGGGCTACTGGATTTCGAGCGACGAGGTCGCCCACACCACCTACGAGCTGTCCACCACCGAGAACGTCAGCGGCCTGCAGCCCCAGGCGCCGGTGCGCTACAAGGGCGTACCCGCGGGGCGGGTGCTCTCCATCGGTTTCGATCCGCGCGAAGCCGGGCGCGTGATCATCCACATCGACGTGGACAGCAATGCCCCGATCAGCGCCACCACCTACGCCACGCTGGGCTACCAGGGCATCACCGGCCTGGCCCACATCCTGCTGAGCGACGCGCGCGAGCCGCTGCAAAAACAGGCGCGCGGCGCCAGCGGCCTGCCGCGCATTCCGATGAAGGAGTCGCCCTTCAGCCAGCTGGCCGAGCAGGGGCCGCTGCTGCTGAGCAAGATCCAGGATGCGGCCGACCGGCTCAACCGCCTGCTGGGCGACGACAACCTGGCGCTGGTGCACACCATGTTCGGGCGCATCAATGCCACCGCGCAAAGCATGGACCGGCTGGCGCTGAGCCTGGAGCACACCGTCAAGACCGGGGTGGATCCGGCGCTCGCCCAGCTGCCGGCGCTCGTCGGTGAAACGCGCCAGACCCTGCGCACGCTGCGCGAAGCCGGCAGCCAGACCGCCAAGGCCGTGCAGGATGTGGGCGCGGTGGCACGTCGCATCAATGCGCCGGGCGGCCTGCTCGAGGACATGGGCAGCGGCATGCGCAGCTACAGCGGCCTGGCCGAGCGCGCGAGCCGGCGCACGCTGCCGCAGATCGACCGCGTGGCCGACGAAGCCGCCCAGGCCGCGCGCGCGCTCACCCGCGCCGCCGACGCGGTGAGCGAGAACCCGCAAGGCCTGGTCTATGGCGCGCCGCGCGCCGCCCCCGGGCCGGGCGAGCCCGGCTTCGTGCCGCCCCCTGCCGCCACGCAAGGAAACCGCTGATGACTACTATCAAAACCATTGCTGCAGGCGCTTGCAGGACGGGCGCTAGAGCCGTTTTTGGCATTGCAATCAGCCTGCTGCTGCTGGCCTGTTCCGCGCTGCCGCAGCCGCCGGTGCGCAGCGCCGTCTACGACTTCGGACCCGGCCCCGCCAGCGCCGTGCAGGGCGCGCGCCAGCCGGCCATCGTGCTCAGCAGCGTGGCCACGGGCGGCGTGCCGGTGAACGACAACGCGCTCTATTACCGCCTGGCCTATGCCAACGCGCAGCAGCTGCGCCCCTACAGCCTGGCGCGCTGGAGCCAGAGCCCCGCGACGCTGCTGGCCCAGACCCTGCGCACCCGCCTGGGGCAGGAGCGCCCGGTCTTGTCCCCGGGCGCGCCGCTGGTCGGCGCCGCTGCGGACGAGCCCGAACTGCTCAAGGTCGAGCTCGAGGAATTCAGCCAGGTGTTCGATGCACCGCAGGCGAGCCACGCGCTGGTGCGCGCGCGCGCCTCGCTGTTTGCAAGCGCCGCGGGCGACACCCGCTTGCGCGCCCAGCAGCTCTTCGTGGTGCAGCGCCCGGCCGCCACGCCCGACGCCGCCGGCGGTGCGCAGGCGCTGGCCGCGGCCGCGGCGCAGCTCGCCGACGAGCTTGCCGCCTGGCTTGCCGGCCTGCCTGCGCCGGCCGCGCCGGGGTCTGGCGCCGGCCGCTGAGGGCGTGCGGCGTCAGCCGCGCAGCGCCGGAAACAGCCGGGCCAGGCCCCCGGCCATTACCTCCACCGCCAGGGCCGCCAGGATCAGGCCCATGAGCCGCGTCATCACGTTGATGCCGGTGCGCCCGAGCACGCGCGAGATCGGCGTGGCCAGCGAAAAGCACAGCGCCGTGGCGCCCGCCACCACCACGCCATAGCCCACCAGCGCCAGGTGCTGCCAGAAGTTGCTCGCGCGGTCGGCGTAGATCACCACCGTGGACATCGCCGCCGGCCCGGTCAGCAGCGGAATGGTCAGCGGCACCACCGCGATGCTGTCGCCCTGCGCGGCCTTGTCGGCGGCGCCTTCGAGCTCGGGCGCGTGCGGCTTGGCCTCGGCGGGGTGCGCGTTGAGCATGTTCAGCGCGCTGATCAGGAGCAGCATGCCGCCGCCCACCTGGAAACTCGCCAGCGAAATGCCGAAGAAGGCGAGGATCTGCAAGCCCACCATGGCGCAGACCGCGATCACGCAGAACGCGGTGAACGCCGCCACCTGCACCGTGCGCCGCTTCTGCGCGGTGTTGAAGCCCTCGGTGTAGTGGATGAAAAAGGGCACCACCGCCAGCGGGTTGACGATCGCCAGCAGCGCGATCAGCGGCTTGAGAAATTCCATCGAAGCTCCTTGCGCCGTCGGCCTCGGTGCTTCTGGCAGCGGGCGGCAGAAGGCGGCAAACTCGGCATGGACCGCATTTTCAGGAAAAAGGAGACCGCATGGGGCAATGGACCACGCTCACCAGCCACGACGGCTTTGCCGTGCCCGCCTGGCAGGCCGCACCGGACGCTGCCGCGCGCGGCGCCATCGTGGTGCTGCAGGAGATTTTTGGCGTCAACGCCCACATCCGCGCCGTCGTCGACCGCCTGGCCGCGCGCGGCTGGTGGGCGATCGCGCCGGCCACCTTCGAGCGCGTGCGCCCCGGCGTGGACCTGGGTTACAGCGCCTCGGACGTGGCCGTGGGCAGGGCGCTCAAGGCCCAGGTCGAGCAGCTGCCGGCGCCCGGTGTCCTGGCCGACATCCAGGCGGCCATCGATCATGCGGCCAGCGCCAGCGGCGCCAAGGTCGGCATCGTCGGCTTTTGCTGGGGCGGACTGCTGGCCTGGCGCGCGGCGGCGCTGTGCTCGGGGCTCTCGGCCGCAGTGCCCTATTACGGCGGCGGCATGACGAGCGCAGCAGAAATCGCACGCCAGCCGCGCGTGCCGGTGCTGGCCCACTTTGGCCGGCGCGACAAGCACATCCCGCTCAGCGGCGTGCAGCAACTGGCCGCCGCCCACCCCGAGGCCGAGGTGCATCTGTACGATGCCGACCACGGCTTCAACTGCGACCTGCGCGCCAGCTACGACGAAGCCAGCGCGGTGCGCGCGCGCGATCGCACGCTGGCTTTTTTTGGCGGGCACCTGCGCTGATTCACGCGCAGTTGCCGTCCAGGGTGCGGCTGCGTTGGTTTGGCTTGCAGCGCCGCAGCGGGACTTGCGGCTTCCCGCCTCGCTCCGTGCTGGCATGCCAAGCTGTATCAGTGCGCGCCCGCCGCTGCACCCGCGCCCGCGCCGCCGCGCCGGGGTGCGTCGGCCAGCCAGACCAGCGGCACCAGCAGCAGAAAGAGCAGCGCCGACGCCCAGTTCACGTCGTTGGCCGCGAGCGTGAAGGCTTGCTGGGTGACCAGGCGCTCCACCTGCGCCAGCGCCTGCTCGGGCGTGAGGCCGAGCGACTGCAGCGTCGCCAGGCTCTGGGCCAGCGGGCCGTGGCCCTCGTGCAGGTGCTCGATCAGGTTGGCGTGCGCCAGCGTCGCGCGCCGCTCCCACAGCGTGGTCGTGACCGAGGTGCCCACGGCGCCGGCGGTGATGCGCACGAAGTTGGTCAGACCCGAGGCGGCGGGCACGCGGTGCGCGGGAATTTCCGACAGCGTGAGCGTGACCAGCGGCACGAAGAAGAAGGCCACCGCCGCACCCTGCACGATGGTCGGAATCATGATGGTGCTGAAGTCCGCCGTGGTGGCAAAGCGCGAGCGCAGCCACAGCACCAGCGCAAACACGAAGAACGCGATGGTGGCGTAGCGGCGTGGGTCCACTTTGCCTATGCTCTTGCCGACGATGGGCGAGAGCAGCATGGCCAGAATGCCCACCGGCGCCATCAGCCCGCCTGCCGCCGTGGCGGTGTAGCCCATGTACTGCTGCAGCCACAGCGGCAGCAGCACCACGTTGCCGAAGAACACGCCGTAGCCCACGGCCGTGGCGATGGTGCCGGCCCAGAAATTGCGGATTCTGAACAGCGACAGGTCGACGATGGGGTGTTCCTCGGCCAGTTCCCAGAACACGAAGGCCACGAGGCCCAAGACGGCCGCCACGGCGAAGCCGATGACCATGGTGGAGGAGAACCAGTCGTGCTCCTTGCCGATGTCCAGCATGATCTGCAGGCTGCCCACGCCCAGAACCATCAGCGCCAGGCCCACGGCGTCGATCGGGAGCTTGCGCGTGGCGCTCTCGCGCTCGGCGTAGATCGCCATCGTGCCCATGGCGGCGACGATGCCCACGGGAATGTTGATGTAGAAGATCCAGGGCCAGCTGATGTTGTCGGTGATCCAGCCGCCCAAAAGCGGCCCCATCACGGGCGCGATCAGCGTGGTCATGGACCACATCGCCATGGCCAGGCCGGCCAGCGCCCGCGGGTAGCTCGACAGCAGCAAGGCCTGCGAGAGCGGAATCATCGGCCCGGCGACAAAGCCCTGCAGCACGCGCGCGGCGATCAAGAGCGGCATGCTCGGCGCCAGCCCGCACAGAAAGGATGCGGCGACGAAGAGCAGCACGCTGGCCACGAACAGACGCACCTGCCCGAAGCGCTGCGCGAGCCAGCCGGTGAGCGGCACCGAGATCGCGTTGGCCACGGCAAAGCTGGTGATCACCCAGGTGCCCTGGTTGGGGCTCACGCCCACGTCGCCCGCAATCGCCGGCAGGGACACGTTGGCGATCGAGGTGTCCAGCACGTTCATGAAGGTGGCCGCCGACAGCGCCAGGGTGCCCCAGGCTCGTGCCGAGCCGCTCAGGGGCTGCTGTTCGGCGGGAGGGGTATGGGCGGAGGTCACGGTGGTGGCTGGTGTGATTGCTCCCTCCCCTGCTGGGGGAGGCTTGGGGTGGGGGCGACGGGCTGCGCAGAAGGCAGGTCTTCATGCGCCCGGGCGCAGGCCCCCATCCCGGCCTTCCCCGAAGGGGGAAGGAGAGGAAAGCGCATCGCGTGGCGGGGCGGGTGCTCCCTCCCCCTTTGGGGGAGGGTCGGGGTGGGGGCGACGGGCGTGGCGAGGGGCGCTGCTTCATCGAGGCGTAGGCCCCCATCCCGGCCTTCCCCCAACGGGGGAAGGAGAGAAAACCGAAGCGCGATCGGCAGGTTCATGGCGTGCCCACGTTGGCGGCGATGATGCGCGCGATTTCGGTGTCGGCGTCGCCGTCCTGCAGCGCATACACGCTGGTCTCGGCCAGCGGCTCGGTGCGTGCGGCAGTGGTGGGCGCCGCGCCGCCGTGCTCGCGCGTATCGACCGTGACCTGCATGGACAGGCCAAGGCGCAGCGGGTGCCGGGCGAGTGGCTCGGGATCCAGCGCGATGCGCACCGGAATGCGCTGCACTACCTTGATCCAGTTGCCGGTGGCGTTTTGCGGCGGCAGCAGCGCAAAGGCCGCGCCCGTGCCCACGCCCAGGCCGGCCACGGTGCCGGTGTAGCGCACCTGGCTGCCATAGAGGTCGGCCGTCAGCGTGGCGCGCTGGCCCAGGCGCAGATTGCGCAACTGGGTTTCCTTGAAGTTGGCGTCCACCCACACGCCCTTGAGTGGCACCACGGCCATCAGCGGTGCGCCGGCGGCCACGCGCTGGCCCAGTTGCACGCTGCGCCGAGCGATGTAGCCGTCCACCGGCGCGGGCAATTCGGTGCGGTGCGCGGCCAGCCAGGCCTGGCGCAGTTGGGCGGCAGCGGCCTGCACGCTGGGGTGTTCGCCCACTTGCACGCCCTGGGTCAGCGCCTGGTTGCTCGCCAGCTGCTGCCGCGCTGCGGCCACGCCCGCCTTGGCCGCGGCCTGGCCGGCCCGCGCGGCCGCGAGCTGGGTGCGTGCGGTGTCGACCGCGCTTTGCGCATGCTTGAGCTCTTCGCCCGAGACCGCGCCGCTGGCGCCCAGTTGCAGGCGGCGCTGCACGTCCTGCTCGGCGCGCTCCAGACTGGTTCTTGCCTGGGCTTGCAGCGCGTCGGCGCTGGCCACTTCGCTCTCGCGCAGCGTGACCTGGGCGGCCAGCGTGGCGTTGTTGGCGTAGAGCTGGCGCACCTGGCGCACCGTCTGCGCCAGTGCGGCTTCGGCCTGGTGCAGCGCCACCTGGGTGTCGGCCGGATCGAGGCGCACCAGCGGCGCGCCGGCATGCACGAAGTCGTTGTCGTCGGCAAGGATGGCCATCACCGTGCCGCCGACCTGGGGCGTGATCTGCACGATGTTGCCCTGCACGTAGGCGTTGTCTGTGCTTTCCTCGTGGCTGGCGATCAGCGCGTCGTAGCCGCCCCAGGCGATCAGGCCAACCAGGGCGACGAGCACCAGTGCAGCAAGGCGCTTGCGGCGCCGGGCCTTGGCGTGCACCGCGGCGGTGGAGGTTTCAGTTGCGGTCATGGCGGAGTGGCAACCGGGGATGCGGCTGCCTCGGGAACTATGAAAACAGGAGCTATTAGCGCTTGCGTGGCAAACGTTTGAGGCAGATTTCTATCTCAATTGCCTGGGTCGTCGGGCGCGGCGGCGTTGCGCTCCATGCGCAGCAGCAGCGCACGCACCTGGGCTTCTTCCGCGCTGCTGAAACCGGCCAGCAGCTCGCGCTGCACCGCGCAGAGCACGGCGGGCAGCTGCTCGGCCACACGCGTGCCTTCGGCGGTGAGCGACACGTGCACCACGCGCCGGTCCAGCTCCGAGCGCTCGCGCACGCACAAGCCCTTGGCGGCGAGGCGGTCTACCAGGCGGGTGAGGCCGCCGGTGTCCAGGTTGCAGCGGCGCGCGAGTTCGGTCGCGGTGGCCGGCGAGCCCTCGCGCAGGCACAGCAGCGGGCGCCACTGCGCATCGGTCAGGCCCAGCGGCTCCATGCGCCGCTCGATGCGCGCAACCAGCTGCGTGACCACGCGGCGCAGCTGCATGCCCAGGCTGGTGCGGCTGTCGTAGCGCACGGGCACGGCTGCGTCGGAGGGCGGATGGCAAGGCATGCCCGATTATATTTGCGCCGGCAGTAATTGCCTTTGCAAGGAATCGGCCGGCAGCGCGAGCGGGGTGCCCGGCGCGCCGCTCACTGGCCCGGTGCTGCGCCGAGCGGGTCTGCTTGCCCCGCTTCGGCCTGCAGGCGCTCGCCCAGCGAGCGCGCGTTCATCGGCCGCCCGTACCAGTAGCCCTGGCCGTAGTCGCAGCCTTGGCCGCGCAGGAAGATGTGCTGCTCGCGCGTCTCCACGCCTTCGGCCACCACGGCGATGCCGAGCTGGTGCGCCATCGCGATGATGGCGCTGCACAGCACGCGGTCTTCCTGGGACTCGGGCAGCTTGCTGACAAAACTGCGGTCGATCTTGAGATAGTCGATGGCAAAGCGCTTGAGGTAGGACAGCGACGAATAGCCGGTACCAAAGTCGTCCAGCGCCACCTTCAGCCCTGCGCCCTGCAGCGCCAGCATCTTTGCGCCCGTGGCCTGGTCGCCGTCGAGCAGCACGCCTTCGGTGATCTCCACGGTCAGGCTGTCGCTGGGCAGGGCGAGTTGCTGCAGCCAGTCGAGCCAGTCCTGCACCGCATGCTCGCTCGCATGCAACTGGCGCGGCGAGACGTTGACGCTGAGCGCAAACGCCGGCGCCACGAGATGCCGCCATTCGGCCAGCTGGCGCGTGGCTTCGCGAAACACCCAGTCGCCCAGCGCCACGATCAGGCCGGACTCTTCCGCCGCCGGGATGAACTCCGCCGGGCTCAGCACGCCGTGCAGCGGGTGCTCCCAGCGCACCAGCGCCTCGGCCTTGACGGTGCGCCCGCTGGCCATGCCCACGATGGGCTGGTAGTGCAGCATGAACTGCTCGCGCGCCAGGCCCTTCTCCAGCTCGTGCAGCAGCTGCAGGCGCCACTGCTCCTCGCGCAGCATCTCGGGCGCGAAGCGGGAAAAGCGGTTGCGCCCCTTTTCCTTGGAGGCGTACATCGCCAGGTCCGCGTGGCGCAGCAACTGGGCGCTGTCGCTCGCGTCCTGCGGGTAGAAGGCGATGCCGGCGCTGACCGAGATGTGCACCGTGTTTTGCTTGAGCGCGTAAGGCCGCACGATGCTGTGCAGCGCCTTCTCGCACACCAGCGCGACGTCGCTCTCGTGCTGCACGTCCTGCAGGATCAGCGTGAACTCGTCGCCGCCCAGCCGCGCCACATGGTCCGAGGAGCGCACGCAGGCCAGCAGCCGGCGCGCCACTTCCTGCAGCAGCGCGTCGCCCTCGTCGTGGCCGAAGGTGTCGTTGACTTCCTTGAAGAAGTCCAGGTCCAGAAAGACCAGCGCCATCGGCAATCCGGTGGTGCGCGCGTGCTCCATGCCGGTGGCCAGGCGCTGCTCGAACATCTGGCGGTTGGCCAGGCCCGTGAGGTGGTCGAAGTGCGCCTGGCGCCAGATGCTCGCTTCGCGCATGCGCTCCTCGGTCACGTCGGAGAACAGGCCTACGCGGCAGTTCACGCTGCCGTCGTCGTTGTATGCGGTGGAGATTTCCAGGTGCTCTATGAACTCCTCGCCACTCTTGCGCCGGTTGTGGATGTCGCCACTCCAGCTGCCGCTGTCGTGCAGGCTTTGCCACATCGCGTGGTAGAAGGCCCGGTCCTGCTTGCCCGAGCTCAGCAGATTCATGCGCCGCCCGATGATGTCCGTCGGCGCAAAGCCGGTGATCGCGGTGAAGGCGGGGTTCACGTCCTGCACCACGCCGTCGGCGTCGGTCACGACGATGGCGTCGCGCGTGCTCTGGTAGACGATGTTGGCGCGGCGCATCGAGGCTTCGGCGCGCTTGCGCTGACTGATGTCGATCAGCAGGCCTATCGTGGCGGGCGCATCGCCCAGGCGCATGGCCGAGCCGAAGATCTCGACCTCGAGCTCGCGCCCGTCGGCGCGCCGTATGCGGCTTTCGTAGCGCGTGCTGCGCGTCTGTCCGTTCAGGCGCTCGGCCATGCTGCGCGCGGCCTGCGGCCAGCTTGCCTCGCTGTACAGGCGGCGCACCTCGAAATGCGCGCACAGCGTCTCGCGCGCATGGCCGGTGAGTTCGGCAAAGCGGGCGTTGACGTAGGTCAGCCGCATGTCGGCGTTGACCATGTAGATGCCGGCCACGTCGTTTTGCGCCAGGCCTTCGAACATCGCCTGCATCTGCGCCAGCGCCGCGCGCTCGCCGCGCACCTCTTCGAGCAGTTCGGCGATGCGCCGCGAAGACGCGTTGAGCGCGTGCGCCAGCTCGGCGAATTCGGCGCCGGCGGGCAACAGCACCTCGGTCAGGTAACGCCCTTCGCCCATGGCACGCGCCTGGTGGGTGAGCATGCGGATCGGCGCGAGCACGTGGCGCATGAAGAGCGCGTAGCCCAGCGCCAGCAGCAGCAGATCGAGCGCGAACAGCAGCGCGCTGGCGGCGATGGCGTTGCGTTGCACCCGGGCCGATTCTTGCACCAGCGCATCCATCAGCGCCTCGTTGTGCGCCAGCATGAGGCCACTGGCCTGCAGCAGCTGCGCCGCCTGGGCGCCGCTGGCGCGCGGGGCCGAGACGATCTCTGCCATCAGGCGCCGGTAGTCTTGCCAGGCCGACTGCAACTGCGCCAGCGCCGGTTGCAGCGGCGCCGCAAGCGCCGGCAGCTGCAGCCCGAAGGCGCTGCCGCCCGAGCGCAGCGCGCCCCAGGCAGCGGCAAACTCCCGCTCGTGTTCGCGCAGCGCCGCCGCCCCCTCGGCGCCGGGGGCGGCCAGCGCCTGCAGTGCCGCGCGCTGGCCCAGCATGCGCAGCTTGCCGGCGACGTTCAGCGTGGCGGCAATGCTCTCCGAGCGGCGCAGCAGCGCATGCACCGTCAGCACATTGGCCAGCGCGATCAGCGCAATCAGCGCAAGCGCGAGCAGCGCCTTGCCGCGCAGGCTCGTGGGCAGGCTCAGGCGCCAGCGCGCCGCGGAATCAGAAGCTTTCCCATTCGGCATCGCTGCCCTTGTCCGGCAAGGCCTTGGGGCGCACCGCAGGGGCGGGCGCGGCAAGTGGTCGGGCAGAGGGCGCGGGCGCTGGTATCGGCACTTGCACGGGCGCCTGCACGGGAGCCGCAGTGGCCGGCCGCTGCACGCGCACTGCAGGTGCGGGGGCGCTGCCTGGCTGCAGCTTGAAGGTGGCGACCGAGCCGACCATCTCCTGCGCCTGGCTTTGCAGGCTGGCCGCGGCGGCCGACATCTCTTCGACCAGCGCCGCGTTCTGCTGCGTCACCTGGTCCATCTGGGTGATGGCCTCACCCACCTGGGTCACGCCCTGGCTCTGCTCCTGGCTCGCGGCGCTGATCTCGCCCATGAGGTCGGAGACGCGCTGTATGCCCGCGACCACCTGCTCCATGGTGGCGCCGGCCTTGTCCGCCAGCGTCGTGCCTTCGCCTATGCGCCGCGTGCTGTCGTCGATGAGCTGCTTGATCTCCTTGGCCGCGGCGGCCGAGCGGCCCGCGAGCTGGCGCACCTCGCTTGCGACGACCGCAAAGCCCCGTCCCTGCTCACCGGCGCGCGCCGCTTCCACCGCGGCGTTGAGCGCCAGGATGTTGGTCTGGAAGGCGATCGAGTCGATGACGGTGATGATCTCTGCCATCTTCTGGCTGTCGCCGCTGATGCCGCGCATGGTTTGCACCACGTTGCCCACGACATCGCCGCCTTCGCGCGCGACGCTGGAGGCGCTGTGCGCGAGCTGGTTGGCTTGGCGCGCGTTGTCCGCGTTCTGGCGCACCGTGGCGTTGAGCTGCTCCATCGAGGCGGCGGTCTGCTCCAGGGCGCTGGCCTGCTCTTCGGTGCGCGCGCTCAGGTCCAGCGTGGCCTGGGAGATCTCGGCGCTGGCCGTGGCCACGTTTTCCGAGTTGCCGCGCACCCGCGCCACCACCTGGTGCAGGCCTTCGAGCATCTGCGCGAGCGCGCGCAGCAGCTGCGCCGTCTCGTTGTTGCCGCGCGCCTCGATCTGCTGGGACAGGTCGCCCGCGGCCACAGCCTGGGCCACGCGCACCGCCTGGTTCAGCGGGCGGGTGATGGCGCGGATGATCCACAGCGCCAGCAGCACCGCCGCCAGCAGCCCGATCAGCAAAGTGATGGCCACGGCGGTCTGGATGGCGCGCACGTTCTCGCCCGCCGCGCGGCTGTCGCCTTCGAGCACCTGGCGCTGGAAGGCCTGCAGGTCGGCAATCGCCTTCAGGTAGTCGCTGCGCACCGCCTTGGCCTGCTCCGACAGGAAGCCCTGGGCCGCGCCGGCGCCGGCCTTGGTGTATTCCTCGAAGAACTGCTCCTGCGCCTGGACGTAGCGCGCCTGCTGGGCGAAGACCGCGCCGAGCAGCTCCTGCGCACGCGGGGCGCGCATCTGCTGCTTGAGCTCGCCCAGTATCTCGGCGATGCGCTGGCGCGAGGCGGGCACCTGGTTCTTGGCGTTCTGGAAGGCTTCGATGTCGCTCTCCAGCAGCACGTCGCGCATGGCCAGCGCAATCAGATTGATCTGCTGCTGCACCTCATGCAGCGCCAGCACGCGCGGAATGCGCTCTTCGGTCACTGCCTTGAAGCTTTGCTCTACGGGCGTGGCCTTCCACAGCGCGACCAGCCCGGTGACCACCAGCAGCAGCGCCATCAGCGCAAAACCCAGGGCCAGGCGGGTGGTAATTTTCATGTCTCTCATGCGGCTCTCCCCAGTTGGATTCTCGATAGTTTTGACAAATCGTAAATGTAATATCTGACGTGACAATTAATCGGCCCGAAAAAGGCCACCGCGAGGGTGGCCTTTGCAGGAGAGGGCGTTCAGCGCTGCGCCTTGACCTCGTCGGCGGTCACCAGCTTGGCCCTGTTGCCCCACTGGGTGCGCTCATGGTTGGCGATGTCGGCCACGTCGGCGTCCGACAGCGCGCCGCCAAACGGCGGCATGGGGCTGGGGTAGCTCACGCCGTCGATGACCTCGCCGCTCACCCCGTGCAGGATGGAGCGGATGTGCTTGGTGCCGTCTGCGGCCAGCACCGCCGGGTTCTTGACCAGCGGCGGGAAGGCGCCCGGCAGCCCTTCGCCATTGGCCTGGTGGCAGGCCGCGCAGGTGCTGGTGTAGAGCTGCGCGCCGCGCTCGGCGTCGAACTTGTAGGGGCCGGCCGCGGCCGCGGGGGGCGCCGCCGGTGCGGCGCTTGCGTGGCCTTCGATCTTCGAGACCTTGGGCTTGATGAAGTTGTCCGGGTTGCCTATGCGCAGCGACCCCGCAGCGCCCTTTTCCAGGTGGGCGAAGGAGTGGTCCACGAAGACGTAGTTGCCCGCGTCGGGAATCACCACGTCAAACACGATGCCCTCGCCCGGCCCCACGCTGTAGGTGGAGACGCCGCTGAGCGCGTTCTTCGGGTTGCCGTCGGGGTAGACCTTGTCGAAGATCGCGCCGATCACGTGGAAGGCGCTCCACAGGCTCGGGCCGGCATTGACCACGTACAGGCGCACGCGCTCGTTGGGCTCGGCGGTGAGCGGATGGTCCTGGTACTGGAAGGCCACGCCGTTGAAGGCCACGACGTCGGGCTGGATCCTTTCCATCTTGGCGAAGTCCGGGCCCATCAGATTGCCCGAGATCTGGCGCGTGTACCACTCGCTTTGCACCAGCACGTATTCCTTGTCGGCCTTGGGGCGCGGGTCGTCGATCGGGTCGACGATGATCGCGCCGTACATGCCGTTGGCCATGTGCAGCAGCACCGGCGGCGTGCCGCAGTGGTAGACGAAGGTGCCGGGCACCTTGGCTTCGAAGGTGAACTCGATCTGCTCGCCGGGGTTGATGTCGGCAAAGCTGGTGTTGGGCGGGGTGAAGGCCGAGTGGAAGTCGATCGAGTGGTGCATCGAAGCCTTGTTGGCCAGCACCACGCGCACCATCTGGCCCTGCTTGACGTGGATGACCGGGCCGGGGACGCTGCCGCCATAAGGCCAGGCCTGGTACTTCACGCCGCTGGCGATCTCCACAGCCTCGTCGGTCACGTCGATGTTGAGCACGACTTCCTTGTCCTTGCTCAGGGCCGGCAGTCTGGCGTCAAAAGCCTTCTTGACCGGCTCCTTGCTCATCAGCTGCAGCGGCGAGACGGCGGCTGCGGCGGCCGCCGGCGTGGGCGCCTTCACGTTCATGCTGCTGTGCAGGCCGGCGACCAGGAAGAAGACGACGGCGGCCACGCCGAGCAGGATGCCGGTCTGCGCCCACCAGGCCACGCGCGGCGCGTCCGACAGGCGCCGCTCGCGCCATTCGGCGACCCAGCTCCAGGCCGGCCACTTGCGTTCGATGAAGTAGTCGACGCTGTAGGGGCTGGTGCCGCTGCGGTGGTTGATGGCGATCAGCACCGCGAAGATCAGCACGTAAATGATGCCCACGCCGGTGTTGGACGCGCCTATGGTGTAGGGCCCGCCAAAGCCGCCGGCGGTGCTCCAGATCAAGAGGCTGTAGAGCGCGCCGATCACGTAGACCGTGCGCCGTGCGAAGCCGAACAGCAGCGCAAGCGCCAGCAGCGTGGTGGCAATGCGCGTGAGCCACAGGAAGGTGTCGGCGCGCGGCTCGACGATGGCGATCCAGGTGTCGAACCACCAGGCCGACCAGGCCGGCTGGCCGTCGGCGGCGTTGCGCAGATAGCCCGCGTAGTTGTCGGCGAAGCTGGGCATCCAGGTGAACGCCGCGTTCACGATCCAGATGATGCCGAAGGCCACGCGCAGCGCGGCAGTGGACAGGGCCGGCCAGGTGTCTGGCGTCGGACTTGTGGAGGTTTGGGTACTCATGGATTGCATCCCGGCTCGGTGCGGGGCGCCTGCCCCGCGACTTCAAGAACAGGCCATAGTGTAGGGGCCTGAGGCGGCAAGGGGCACGGCAAACCGGATGCCACCGGCAGCGCGCGGGGACGCCAAAGGGTCTGGCCGCGGAGTCCGGCCGCCTTGCAAGCAAATGCAAGCGTTTGTGGCAGGATGCAGTCCCGGGCATGCGCCGCGCGGCGCACGCCCTTGCCATCGGGGCGGGCGCGGCCGTCCACCCCGCATCCAAAACCATTGCCTGCGGCGGCGCGAGCATGCCGCTTCTTGAGGACAGCCATGCACCGCTGCGATCGCGACTCCAGCCCGCTTCCCGCCTTGAACGATGCGCACGCCCAGGCCTGCAGCTCTGACGCCACCGCCCACGCCCTGCCGCTGGCGCGCCGCGCCCTGCTGCGCGGCGCCGTACTGGGGGCGGTCGCGGCCGTGGCGACGGCCTGCGGCGGCGGCAGCAGCGATGAGCAGAGCGAAGGCGACAGCCTGAGCGACCCGCGCGCCCTGCAGCCGCTGGACCCCGAGATCGGCCACGACGAAGCGGGCTACCAGCACCAGCAGGGGCGCCACACCCTGCCGCCGGCGCAGCCTCTCGGCGCCCAACTGCTGGCCGAGCCCACCGAGGGGCTGAGCTTTCGCGTGCGCGTGGCCATGGGCAGCGGCTTGCTTGCGGGTGCCGCGCTGCAGGTGCGCGACATCCACGGCACGCTGGTCGACCAAGGCCTCACCGACGCCCAGGGCATGTACGCCTCCGCGCAGACCGGCCGGCGCTTTCTGCTCGCGCAGGCCCAGACCGGCGAGGGCGTGCTGTACGGACTCGAATACAACGGCGGCGCCAAGATCAACCCCATCATCGACGTCAATCTGGCCGGCACGCTGCTCTACAAGGTGTTTCAGCGCCTGGCTGTGCATCCCGGCCAGGTGGAGTTCGTGATCAACGACTTCCTGGGTCTGGAATACAGCACCAACCTGAGTGACCTGGACCCCTTCGATACCGAGCTGGACCAGCAGGCCTTGTTGCTGCGGGCGCGGGGCTCGGGTCTGCCGGTGGCGGATTACCTCGACCGTCTGGCCGATGAAGTCGTGCGGTTGCTGGACGCGGACCTGGACGAGGGCGCCGTGGCGGTCGCGCCGGCTGCCCGGGGCAGCGCCGTGGCGCGCAAGGTGGCCAGCGCTTGCCCGCCGCCGCCCGACTTTGGCCCGTGGGAGCGGGAGATTCCCGTCGAGCTGCGGCGCGAGCTGCAGGACTTCTGGTCCGCTGCGGGCAAGGCGGTGCTGGGCATGGCCTTCGCCAAGGCCATGGCGCTCACCGGCAGCGGCTTCCTGGAGCCAGGGCTGAACTTCATTCTGGACCGCGCACTGCCCGGCAGCGACCCGGTGCAGCAGGCGCTGTCGAGCATGCAGGTGCAGCTCTCGCGCATCGCCTCCAAGGTCGATGAGCTTGCCTCCCAGGTGTCCATGGCCGAGCACAAGCGCGCGCTCGACCAGGTGATAGGCGTGTTCATCGAATTCAATGCGCTGATCGAGCTGATCGAGGAGCGCCGCCGGCGCCACGTAGGCGGCTCGCCCGAGCAGCAAAGGCTCTACGACGACTACGTGCTCGAGCAAAGCCGCAAACTGATTGCGCTCTACCCCAGGCTGGTTGCCGCCCATCAGCTCTTCATCGGCCTGGGGCCGGTGGGCAACGACAGCGTGCTCTACCGCTGGTGCACGGTGTTTCGCAAGAAGAAGTACTACACCGCGGTGGTCGAGCGCCAGTACAACGACTTGCTCGACTGGTATGCGCTGTGGAATGCGCGCATTTGCAACTACCTGTTCGACGCGCATGCCACCGTCGCCAGGTTGAGCGGGCAGCACGATGCGGACCAGGTCGCGCTGGTGCGCGAGCAGCTGCAGCGCCAGACCCTGGCGCTGCAGCGGCTGCGCCCCGAGCGCCTGCTCAGCGCCAAGCTGATCATCGACGTGCAGTACCAGCTCGCCTGGGTGGGTGGCTGCAACCAGCCGGCGCGCCTGGAAGAGATGGTGCCCGAGGACGTCTGGTACCCGCGCGACCTGCCCTGGGGCCGGCGCGACTTTGACCTGGGCCGACTGATGCGCGTGGATTACGACGCGCCCTGCGTGGACAGCGCCAGTGCGCTGGCCGACGCCAGCATCAGCGACGCGCTGGTGCGGGCCTTCGACTGGCGGCTGCCGACCAAGAAGAACATGGACGACTCCTTTGGCGACTACATCAAGCACGGCTACCTGGCGGAGTTCAACAGCCCGACCAAGGACTTCAACTGGCACGCCTTTGCCGACCACTGCGCGATTCCCGGCGTGGTGCGCTTCTTCCGCCTGGACGCGCCGCGCACGCCGCTGAAGGTGATCCTGCGCAACGACATGGGGCCGAGGGCCGTGGGGGGCTGGGTTGCCAGTTGGACGTTTCGCGCCGCCCAGTACGACCTGGGCACGCTGCAAAGCAGCTACACCGCGCTGGAGTACATCGGCAAGAACAACCCCAACTACCCGGTGCCGTATTTCTTCCCGGTGGCCGATGTGCCGCCGGCCATGCAAAAGACCCTGCTGCCCTGGCGCGTGTACGAGGAGCAGATAGGCGCACTGCGCGCCGGCACGCGCTGAGCCGCGCTCAGCCGCGCAGCAGGCGCGCCGCGGCCAGCGAGAAGTAGGTGAGGATGCCGTCGGCGCCGGCGCGCTTGAACGCGAGCAGTGCCTCCATCATCACCGCGTCGTGCTCCAGCCAGCCCTGGGCGCTGGCCGCCTTGATCATGGCGTACTCGCCGCTCACCTGGTAGGCGAAGGTGGGCATGCGAAATTCATCCTTCACGCGGCGCAGCACGTCCAGATAGGGCATGCCGGGCTTGACCATGACCATGTCTGCGCCCTCGGCAATGTCCAGCGCTACTTCGCGCAGCGCCTCGTCGCTGTTGCCCGGGTCCATCTGGTAGACGTTCTTGTCCGCCTTGCCCAAAGCGCCGCGCGTGCCCACGGCGTCGCGAAACGGGCCGTAGAAGCTGCTCGCGTACTTGGCGCTGTAGGCCATGATGCGGGTGTGGATGTGCCGCTCGGCGTCGAGCGCGCGGCGCACCGCGCCTATGCGCCCGTCCATCATGTCGCTGGGTGCGACGATGTCCACGCCGGCCTGCGCGTGCGCCAGCGCCTGCTGCACCAGCACCTGCACCGTCTCGTCGTTCAGGATGTAGCCGGTGTCGTCGAGCACGCCGTCCTGGCCGTGGCTGGTATAGGGGTCGAGCGCCACGTCGGTCATCACCCCGAGTTGCGGAAATTCCTTTTTCAGCGCGCGCACCACGCGCGGGATCAGGCCGTCGGGCTTGGCCGCTTCCTTGCCGTCGGGGGTTTTCAGTTCCGTGTCGATCGCGGGGAAGAGCGCCATCACCGGAATGTCCAGCTTTGCGCATTCCTCGGCCACGGGCAGCAGCAGATCCAGACTCAGGCGGTCGACGCCGGGCATGGAGGGCACAGCCTCGCGCCGCTGCTTGCCTTCGTGCACGAACACCGGGTAGATGAAGTCGTGCGCCGACAGGCGCGACTCGCGCACCAGGTTGCGCGAGAAGGCGTCGCGGCGCAGGCGCCGCGGGCGGTTCAGGGGAAACGGAGTGGGGCTCGACAGGTGCATGGCGCCGATTGTGCGACAGCCCCGCGCCCCCTGCCGCGCTGTTAGGCTTGCGCCTGCGCCGAAGCCGGCGTTTTTTTGAGCGCAACGCATGCCCACCATCGCCCAACAGGAACAGCAGTGGAACCTGGCCCGTCTGGCCGAGCCGGTGCGCAGGCCGGCCTTTTCCGTCTGGGTGCACGAGGCGCCGGCCATCGTGCTCGGCTGCTCGCAGCAGCACTACCTGGCCGGCTTGCAGGCGGCAGCGCCCGGCGTGGCGACGCTGGTGCGCGCCTCGGGCGGCGGGGCGGTGCTTACCGGGCCGTGGATGGTCAGCAGCTCGGTGGTCTTGCCGCTGGAGCACCCCTGGGTCGGCGGGCGCATCAACGCCAGCTACCAGGGACTGGGTCAGATGTACGTGGACCTGCTCGCCGGCCTTGGCGTGGCGGCGCGCGCGCTGGCGCCCGAGCAGGTCGCGCCGGCCGACGCACTGCTTGGCCCCAGGCTGCCCTGGGCCTGCTTTGGCTCGCTCGCCTCCTGGGAGGTGGTGGATGCCGGCGGCGGGCGCAAGCTCGTTGGCCTGGCGCAGCGGCGCCAGCGCAGCGGCGTGCTGCTGGTCGCGGGCACGCTGGTGGCACCGCCCGACTGGGCGCTGCTGTGCGCCGCGCTCGGCCACCCCGAGGACGAGCGCGTGATGCGCACGCGCACCGTCTCCTGCGCCGAGCTGCAGCCCGGCTTCGTCGGCGCCGAGCGCTACGCCGCGCTGCTGCGCGCGGCGCTGGCAGACGCGCTCGCGGATTGATCGCGCGGTGCTCTCCCGCGCTGTCTTTGATGTGACTGCGGGCACCCTGCTCACGGCGGCTTCAGGGCCAGAACCGATTGCGCATGCGGGCCGGCGCTGCCATGATGGTTTTTTTCACCCGGAGGATTTGCACAATGAAAGCATCATGGTTCATGGCGGCGCTGGTGTTCGGCGCCTGTCAGCTCGGCACCGCGGCGAACGCCGAAGGCGTGCTCAAGATCGGCGTGCTCAATGACCAGTCGGGCATTTACGCCGACTTTGGCGGCAAGACCTCGGTTACCGCAGCCAAGATGGCGGTGGAAGACTTTGGCGGCGAGGTGCTGGGCCGCAAGATCGAGGTGATCGATGCCGACCACACCAACAAGCCCGACGTCGCGGCCTCGGTCGCGCGCAAGTGGTTTGACACCGAAGGTGTGGAGATGATCACCGACCTGACCAACTCGGCGGTGGCGCTGGCGGTGCAGAACCTGGCCAAGGACAAGGGCAAGATCACCATTGCGACCGGGCCGTTTTCGTCCGCGCTGACCAATGAATCGTGCTCGCCCACGGGTTTTCACTGGACCTTTGACACCTATGCGGCGCCGCGCGGCGTGGCCACCGGCATGATCGACGACGGCGCCAAGAACTGGTTCATCCTGGCCACCGACTACGCCTTCGGCCATGCGATGCAGCAAGACCTGACCGACACCATCAACAAGAAGGGCGCCAAGGTGGTGGGTGCCGCGCGCGCGCCGCTGGGCACCTCCGACTTTGCCTCCTTTCTGCTGCAGGCCCAATCCTCCAAAGCCAACGTGATTGCGCTGGCCAACGCCGGCACCGACATGACCAACGCCATCAAACAGGCCGGCGAGTTCGGCATCATGGCGGGCGGCCAGCGGCTCGCGGCCCTGGCCATGGTGATCAGCGACGTGCACTCGCTGGGCCTCAAGACCGCCCACGGCCTGGTGGCCGCAACCCCTTTCTACTGGGACCGCGATGACGCCAGCCGTGCCTTCGGCAAGCGCTTCATGGAGAAGACCGGTCGCATGCCCGGCATGGTGCAGGCAGGCACCTACTCGGGCGTGCTGCACTACCTCAAGGCGGTGAAGGCCGCAGGCAGCACCGACGGCGCCAAGGTGGCCGACAAGATGCGCGAGATGCCGGTCAAGGACTTCTTTGCCGATGGCGCCACCGTGCGCAAGGACGGCCGCGTCGAGCAGGAGATGTACCTCGTGCAGGTCAAGAAACCCGAAGAGTCCAAGCAGCCCTGGGACTACTACAAGATCGTCTCCACGCTGCCCGCAAGCCTGGTGACGCGCCCGCTGTCCGAGAGCAAGTGCCCGCTGGTCAAGTAAGCGCCCCTGCCTGAAACGCGCCACGCCCGGTCTCGTCCGGCGTGGCATTTTTTTTGTGCACCCTGAGCCCGCGCGGGCGGGCTGCGGCGGCTTCAGCGCGCCAGGGCGAGGCCCAGCGCCCCCCACAGCGCCATCAGCAGCAGCACCACCGTGGGCAGCAGCGTGAGGATGAAGCCCGGCGCGCGGCTCGCCGGGTTCTTCACGTACTGCTGGCGGTAGAGCAGACGCCCCAGCAGCCAGACCGCGCCGATGCCGGCCACCAGCGCGGGTGAGAAGTACTGGCCCGCGAGCAGCAGCGCCGGCAGGAAGGCGACGATTTGCTCGAGCGTGTTCTGCTGCACCCGAAACGCTCGGTTGAAGGCCTCGTCGCCGCTGGTGCTGGGCGCCATCACGTGGCCGCGCACGCGCGCCCGGCCCACCAGCGCACTGAAAACGATGTACTCGGCCACGGCCAGCAAGGCCACGGTGTGGATGAGGTTCATGTCCGATCCTTTCAAGCAAAAAGTCGATCAAAAGCCCGCCGACAAAGCGCTGACAGCTATTTGTATTGTAGTAAAACCGCTTGTTCATAGGCCGCGCGCAACTGCCAGGCGCCGTGGCCCCAGCGGGCGTCGGGCGGCAGATAGCGCAGCCAGCTCAGGCGCGTGAGCTGCGCCTGCAGCGCCTGGCGAAAGCCCGGTGCGCGCGCCGGCCCGTCCAGCCAGGCCTGCCACAGCGGGCGTGCCTTCTGGCGCGCGCCGCCGGCGTGCAGCAGCATGGCGCTGGCGTAGAGATAGCTGAGCGCATCGCGCACCTGGCACAGCGCCGGCGTGAGCAGCGCGCCGGGGTCGGGCGGCAGGTAGACCAGGGTGAGCGCGCCCTCAGGGCTGCGCACCATATGTTGCGGAAGGGCGCTGCCCAGGCTGAGCCCGCGCCCATGCGCGTTGTCGATCAACGCCAAGCCTTGCTGCCACAGCGCGATCAGCGCCGCCGCATCCGGCGCCTGCGCGAGCTCTTGCGCGAGCGAGACCGCACCTACGTCGGCCAGCAGCAGACCCTCGCCTTGCTGCGCCAGCACCTGGGCCACGGGCAAGCCGTGATCGGCAAACTCGCGCAGGCGCGCCGCCTGGGCGGCGGCGCAGGCCGCAGCGCCCGCCATGGGCAGGGGGCGCAGCGCGGGCACGCGCGACAGCCGCGCCGCCAGCGCCCACAGCCGGCGCTGCAGCGGGTGCGCGCCGGGGCGGGCGCGGCGCAGCCAGACGGTGCGCTCCTCGCCCAGCCGGTAGCGCGCCAGCGGCAGCTGCTGTGCAGGCAACTGGCGGGCGAGGAAGGCGGCGGGATCGACGGCGACCGGGGACATGTTCGCAGGCGATGGTAGTGCAGCGCCGCGCGGCCAGCGGGCAGCGCCTCCGGCCACCGCAAGGGCGCCGGGGTCTTGCGCGCGCCGGCGCTCTCCCGCGGCTTCGCCTTCAAGCGGATGGCTGCGTGGGCCTGCGCTGCAGCGCGCTCTGCGGCTTCGCGCCTTGCCGCGTGTCCGCAGGCAAAACCGTGTCAGGCCAGATGGTGCGCCAGCTGCGCCAGCGCGTGGTGCACCGTGGCCGCGCGCACCGCGGCGCGGTCGCCGCCAAAGTGCTGCACCTGGCTGTGGGTGCGCCCGGCCACGCACCAGGCAAACCAGACCGTGCCGACGGGCTTGTCGGCGCTGCCGCCGCCGGGCCCGGCCACGCCGGTCACCGCCAAGCTTGCCTTGGCGTGCGCGTGGCGCAGCGCGCCCTCGGCCATGGCGCGGGCCACAGGCTCACTGACCGCGCCTTCGGCCTCGATCAGCGCGGCGCTCACGCCCAGCATCTCGCTCTTGGCGGCGTTGGAGTAGCTGACGAAGCCGCGCTCGAACCATTGGCTGGAGCCGGCCAGCGCGGTGCAGGCGGCGGCAATCCAGCCGGCGGTGCAGCTTTCTGCCGTCGCCAGCATCTCGCCGCGCGCCAGCAAGGCCCGGGAAATTTGCAACAAAAACGGCTCCAGCGCTTGTACGTCCAGCGTTGGCAGCTCTTGTGTTGATAGCATCATCCGCGTCAGGCCAGAAAATGACGCCAGAGCGCGATCACCAGCAGGGTGCACAGCGCCGCGACCAGGTCGTCGAACAAAATGCCCCAGCCGCCGCGCCAGCCCAGGCCCTTGAAGGCGCGGTCGGCCCAGGCCACCGGGCCGGGCTTGAGCGCGTCGAAAAAGCGAAACAGCGCAAACGCCGCGCACTGGTCCCATAGCCCCGTAGGCATGACGAGCAGCAGGATGAGCCAGATGGCCACGATCTCGTCCCACACCACCGCCCCCGGATCGGCCACGCCCAGGTGCTGCGCGGTCAGCGTGCAGGCCCACCAGCCCAGGGGCAGCGCCGCCAGCGTGACCAGACCAAGCTGCAGCGGCGTGAGCCACTGCTGCGCGACCACGAAGGCAAGCCAGCCCCAGAGCGTGCCCACGGTGCCGGGCGCGACGGGCGAGAGCCCGCTGCCAAAACCCAGCGCCAGCAAGTGCGCCGGGTGCGCGAGCATGAAGCGCACGTCGGCGCGCACGGCGGCGGCCGTGGCCTGCACCATGGCTCAGTGGCCCTCGCGCACGCGCACGTCCTTGTCGTGGCCGATCACGTGGCGCGCGCTGAAGACGGCGCTGGCGCCGGCGTCGAGCTGCTGCTGCCAGGCGACGCCGCCCTTGCCGCCCCAGTTGTCGTCCTGGGGCTTGGGCTCGTAGCGCGACTGCACGGTGATCGCCTCGTTGCGCGAGACCGGTGCGCTGTCGAGCACTTGCAGCGTGATCGCCTGGCGATGGCGGTTTTCCACGCGGTAGCTGCGCTCTATGCTGCGTTCGCTGCGCGCGCCGGTAAAGCCCGCGCTCTGGGTGAATTCCTTGACCGGCTCGCTGCTGACCAGCACGTTCTCGTCGCGCCCGAAGGCCAGGCCCAGGCGGGCGAAGTCGCTGGCCATGGGGTCAAACCGCCCCTGGCCGACGCTGGCGCCGTCGCGTTGCAGCGCGATCGGGCCCGCCGGCCAGTTGCCTTGCAGGGGCTCGAGCAAGGCGACGAGCCAGGCGTGCGCATCGAGCGCCGGCGTGGTGCGCGTGAGCAGCGTGGCCGCGAGCTGCTGCGCGCCCAGCGAGAGCGTCACGCGCTCGCCGCCCGAGGGCACGCTCACGCGCTGGGGCAGCACGAACTGCGTGGCGTAAGCGCCTTGCCGGGTGCTGGGCGCAAAGTTTGGCAGCGGCTCGGCATCGGGCTCGGCGGCGAGCGCCGGGGCCGGCGGCGCGGGCGCGGCCATCATCGCCACGCCCTCGCTGCGTGCCATCTTGGGCGTCGGCGGCGGCTCCTTGGGCTGCACGTCCAGCGTCCAGGGGCGGGGCAGCGGACCTTGCGTGGCCGCCAGCGGCTGGCCGGTAGAGAGCGTGAGCGCTACGCCGCTCCAGTCCTCGCCGGTAGTCTGCGACACCAGCGCCAGGCGCTCGAGCTGCACCTGGCGGCTGTCGCTGTCCAGATTGGCGCGGTAGCTCGGCGACCAGCTCGGGCCGCGCACCTGGTAGCTCAGGCGCAGCTCGCCGCCGCTGCGTGTGGCCAGGCTCACGCGCACCACTGCCACCGTCGGCGCCTGGGCGCTGCCCTGCTCGGCCTGCAGGCGCTTGAGCGCCAGTTCGCGCTCCTGCAGCGCGCGCCGCGCGCGGTGCAGCTCGGCCAGGGTGTCGAGCGAGGAGCGACGCAGCGCCTGCAGCGTGGCGGCAATCTGCGCCGGCGCCAGGCTGTCGCGCGTCTGCACCGGCGGCGTGCCGGCCTGGGTGTTGAGCCAGGTCTGGGCCAGTTCCAGCGCGTCGGTCTCGGCGCGTGCGCGCGCCAGCTCGTCCTCGGCCGCCCGGATGCGCGCATCCAGCGCGCCGGTGCAGCCGCTGGCGACGGCGCGCTCCAGCGTCTGCACGTTCACGTCGCCGATGCGCACCTCGGCCGGGCTGCTCACCTGCAGCGTGCGCGCATCGAGCTGCGCCGGCAGACAGCCGAACACGGCGCTGCTGCTGCCCGGCGCCACCTGCAGTACGCGCTGCACCGTGGCCACGCCGGGATAGAGCGTGACCGACTGGATGCGCGAGGCGTCCGCGCCCGTGGCCCCGGCGAGCGCGGCCAGCGCCGGCAGGGGGGCGAGGGACAGGGCCAGAGGCAGCAGCGCGGCGGCATGGCGCAACAAGGCGGGCGGGGACAGGCGCATGGGTTTTCCTGTGGACGAGGTGTTCAAACGCAAGCCCCCTAGTGTGCCGCAGCGCCCGCTGCGCGCTGCAACAGGGTGCAAGGCGCGCGCGCCGGCCTGTGCGGGGCTGTGTGCTGCAGCCCGGCGGGCGGCGCGGCGCTCAAGCGAAATGGTCGAAGGAAGCGAAATCGCCGGCCAGCGGCTGCCCGCGCGCGTCCAGCAGGCGCAGCCCGGGCTCGGCCTGGATCTGGCCGATGCGCGTGAGCCGCGTGGCGCAGCGCCGGCCGGCTTCGAGCACCGCCGTGCGCCGCGCGGGCGCGGCGGTGAAGAGCAGCTCGTAGTCGTCGCCGCCGGCCAGCGCGCACTGGCGCAGCAAAGCCGGGTCTGGCTGGGTCAGAATTTCTGCATCAAATTGGCCTGCGGCACTTTGTGGGTCTGCGCCAACAGCTATCAGATTGGCAGCATCATCGGCCCAGACCACGGCGCCCGCGCGCGAAGCGTCGAGCACATGCTGCAGATCGCCGAGCAGGCCGTCGCTGATGTCGATCGCGCTGTTGGCCAGGCCGCGCAGAGCCAGGCCCAGGGCGACGCGTGGGCTGGGCGCATCCAGGCGCGCCTGCAGCGCGGGCAGCGCGCCTTCGCTCAGGTGCCATTCGCCGCGCAGCGCGCCCAGCGCCAGGCGCGCCTGGCCGGGTGCGCCGCTCACCCAGAGATCGTCCCCCGGACGTGCGCCGCTGCGCTTGAGCGCGTCGCCTTGGGGCAGCTCGCCAAAGACGGTGATGCAGATGTTCAAGGGGCCCTGCGTGGTGTCGCCGCCAATCAGCTCGCAGCCGTGCGCGTCGGCCAGGGCGAACAGGCCACGCGCAAAGGCCGCAAGCCAGGCCTCATCGGCGCGTGGCAGCGCCAGCGCCAGCGTGAAGGCCAGGGGGCGCGCGCCGCAGGCCGCCAGGTCCGACAGGTTCACCGCCAGCGCCTTGTGCCCGAGGCGCTCGGGGTCGGTGCCGGCCAGGAAGTGCCGGCCTTCGAGCAGCATGTCGCTGGAGATGGCCAGTTGCATGCCTGGCGCGGGCGAGAGCAGCGCGCAGTCGTCGCCCACGCCCAGGGCTGCGCGCCGCACCGGGCGGGTGAAGTGGCGTCGGATCAGTTCGAACTCGCCCATGGCGCGCCTCAACCGCGAAAGCGCAGCGCCGCCCGGCGCGTGACTTCGGCCAGCAGCTGCTCGCTCGCCATCAGCTCGCGCAGCCAGCGCGCGTCGTTCTGGCCGGCGAGCGTTTCGGCGCGCAGCAACTGCAGCGCGCTGGTAGCGCCGTGCGCCTCGCCAAACGGCGCGATGCAGTCCATGGTGCGCAGGATGTGCTCGCGCAGCGGCAGGTGCTCGCCGCTCACCGGGTCCACGTACTCGCCCTCCAGCCCGAAGCGGCAGGCCTGGAAGCGGTTGTAGGTGTAGACGAGGTAGTCGTCCTCCTGCGGGGTGAAGGGCTGCTCGGCCAGGAACCAGGCGGCGAGCGACTGCACGTAGCCGGCGAGCGCGGCCGCGCGCTCTATGGTGAGCGGCGTGTCGAAGACGCGGATCTCCACGGTGCCAAAACCCGGCTTGGGCCGTATGTCCCAGTAGAAGTCCTTCATGCTCTTGACCACGCCGGTGCCGGTCATCTTGTCGAAATACTGCTCGAACTCGGCCCAGGTGAGCACGCAGGGCGCGCGCCCCGAGAGCGGAAACGCAAACACCGAATTGAGCCGCGCCGAGTCGAACTGCGTGTCGTGCGCCTGCACGTAGGGGCTGGAGGCCGACAGCGCGATGAAGTGCGGGATGTAGCGGCTCAGGCGGTGCAGCATCAAGAGCGCAGCATCGGCGTCGGGGCAGCCCACGTGCACGTGCTGGCCGAAGATGGTGAACTGCTTGGACAGGTAGCCGTACAGCTGCGAGAGCTCATGAAAGCGCGGCTTGTCGTAGATGCGCCGCTCGTGCCATTGCTGGAAGGGGTGCGTGCCGCCGCCGAGCACCGCGATGTTGAGCTTGTCGGCGCTGCGCACCAGCGCGTCGCGGATAGGGGTGAGCTGGCTCAGCACCTCGCCGCTGGAGCGGCAGATGTCGGTCGAGACTTCGATCATGCCGCTGGTCATCTCCGGCACCACGGAGCCGGGCAGCGGCGTCTTCTTCATCAGGCGCAGCATGTCCTCGGCGTAGGGCGCGAGGTCGTAGTCGTGGGTGTTGACGAGCTGCAGCTCCAGCTCCACGCCCAGGGTCAGCGGCTCGGAGTCGTGAAAGGCTTCCAGGCTCATGGCTGCTCCTTGACCTGTTCGGCCGCCCGCGCGCGCATCTGGTGCGCCAGCGGCCGGATGCTCTCGCCCGCGCCATAGAGCGCAAACGTGGCAATGACCGCGCCCAGCAGCTCCATCAGCAGGATGGCAGGCAGCGCCACCTGCGCCACCAGCGCGCCGGTTTCGGGCGCCGCAGAGGCAAAGCCGGTGACCACCAGCAGCGCCACGCCCGACATCGGGGCCATGGCGGCGCTGGTCCACAGCGCCTGGCGCCAGCTTGCGCCGCTGCCTGCGTTGCCCAGCCCTACGCCCAGCGCCTTGGCCACGAGCCGCGCAATGACCAATGCCAGCACGCTCGCGGCCACGGCCAGGTTCCACGGGGTTTGCGCGGCCACCGTGGAGACCAGCACGAACATCACGATCGCCAGCATGGTGGAGGCCGAGCTCGCCTGGCGCGGCCAGGCCCAGGGGCGCGGGTAGAAGTGCTTGAGCAGCATGCCCGCCAGCAGCGCCGCCAGCGGCGCCGAGCCGCCCGCGCGCGGGGCCAGCGCCGTGGTCGCGGCAATCAGCGCGAGCACCACGATGGCGGTGTTCTCGCTCAGCGGGCTCATCACGCGCAGCGCCGCGCGCAGCGCCAGCGCGAGCAGCGCGCCGATCAGCACCGAAGCGCCGAGCACCGTCAGCACGGCCTCGGCCACGGCGCCCGCGCTGGCGCCGGGGCGCCCGAGCCACTGCGCCTGCGCCGCGCCCAAGCCCAGCACGTAGAGCGTGGAGAGCGTGGACAGCACGATGGCGCGCTCGGTCACCGCGCCGGCCGCGCGCG
The DNA here is from genome assembly GCF_019195435.1 of Comamonas sp. NLF-1-9. NCBI lineage: Bacteria > Pseudomonadati > Pseudomonadota > Betaproteobacteria > Burkholderiales > Comamonadaceae > Comamonas > Comamonas sp. NLF-1-9. The sequence continues at coordinate 2,198,488 of NZ_CP078069.1, read as the reverse complement.
AGTCGGTGACCACACGCATCAGCACCGTGGGCGATGCGGCTACCGCCACCAGCGCGAGCGGCCCCACTGCCTGCTCGGGCACCTTCAGCCAGAGCATCAGCGCATAGACCGCGACCCAGGTCAGCGCCGACTCGGCCAGGCTTTGCACCAGCACCATGGGGTTGTGGCGCAGCCAGCGCAGCGGCAGGCGGCCGCCGCATTCGAACAGCACCACGGCCACCGCCAGCTCCACCACGAACAGGCCCGTGCCCTGCAGCGGCCAGGCGCTTCCGTCAAAGCCGAGCAAGCCAGCGAGCGAGCCGACCAGCGCGTAGCCCACCATCTTGGGCAGGCCGATGCGCCGCTGCACCAGATAACCCGCCGCCGCAGCCAGCGCCAGCAGCAGTGCCCATTGCACCGTGGCCAGCTCGGTTGCGGCGGGCAGCCACTGCGCCCACCATTGTCTCCATCCGTCCATTGTTTATCCTTGTTTTCGAGGGGCCGGGCCGACTGCCCCGCGGCGCCGCTGCGACAATCGCCGCCATGAACCCCGCCTACCGCATTGCCCCGTCCATCCTCTCGGCCGACTTCGCCCGCCTGGGCGAAGAGGTGCGCAGCGTGATCGCCGCCGGCGCCGACTGGATCCATTTTGACGTGATGGACAACCATTACGTCCCCAACCTCACCCTGGGCCCCATGGTGTGCCAGGCGCTACGGCCGCACGCACAGAAGAGCGACGGCAGCGCCGTGCCGATCGACGTGCACCTGATGGTACAGCCGGTGGATGCGCTGGCCGCCGCCTTTGCCGCGGCGGGGGCCGACCTGATCAGCTTTCACCCCGAGGCCAGCGCCCACGTGCACCGCAGCGTGCAGGCCATCCGGGCCGCGGGCTGCAAGGCGGGGCTCGCGTTCAACCCGGCCAGCGCGCTCGACGTGCTCGACTGGGTGATCGACGAGATCGACCTGGTGCTCATCATGAGCGTCAACCCCGGTTTTGGTGGTCAGTCCTTTATTGATAGCGCCTTGCGCAAGGTGGAAGCGGTGCGCCGGCGAATTGATGCCTCAGGGCGGGACATCCGCCTGGAGGTGGATGGCGGTATCAAGGCGGCCAACATCCGCGCCGTGGCGGATGCCGGGGCCGATACCTTCGTGGCGGGCAGCGCCATCTTTGGCCAGCCCGATTACGCGCAGGTGATAGGCGCGATGCGCGCGCGGCTTACTTCGTGATGGTGTAGGTGGTGGTTTCCTCGCGCAGAATACCGCCGCCCTGGACCGAGCCGCTGAGCTCCGCGGCAGGCCCCATGCGCTTTTCGCAATCCCTGCGATCCTGCTCGGTCTTGAACACCTGGCAGCGCGCCATGGCGTTGCGCTCGTAGGTGGCGGCGTCTGCGCTGCTCAATTGGCCATTGCGCGCTGCCTGGGCGGCGGCGCCCACTTCGCGGATGCAGGCGGCGCGGCTCGCCGGGGCCACGCCCGCGCACTGCTCGGCAGCGCTGGGGCTTGCGGCCTGTGCATGCACGCCAAATACCAGCAAGGCGCTACCGAGAAAAACCGAAAGACGAAAATTGCGCATATTCAAACTCCTTGTAGTGCGCCGGAACAAGCTCCGGCTCAGTGAATGCATTGGATGCCTCGCCGGCAATCGGGGTGCCGCAGCATGTCAATGGATGTAACCGGCCCGGCCGATGCCGCGTCCTTCGCGCGCGGGCCGTGGCTGGCGCAGGTGGACGCGGTGCTGCTCGACCTGGACGGCACCCTGGTCGACACGCTGGGCGACTTCGCCCTGGCCCTGGCTCGCACGCTGGCCGAACTGGACCTGCCCGCCATGCCACGCGAGGAAATCGCGCTGCGCGTGGGAAAGGGCTCGGAACATTTGTTGCAATCGGTCTTGCTCTGGGCCTGCACCCGCGCCGGGCACGCCGACGCCGCAGCGCGCGCCCAGGCGCTCTACACCCGGGCGCATTTACGCTATCAGCACCACTACGGCCTTGTCAACGGCAGCCACGCAGTGCTCTATCCGGGCGTGCAAGAGGGCCTGGCGGGCCTGCGCCGCGCCGGCTTGCGCCTGGTCTGCCTGACCAACAAGCCGCACGCGCACGCCCTGGCGCTGCTGCGCGCCAAGGGGCTGGACGGCGCTTTCGAGACTGTCTTCGGCGGCGACAGCTTCGCGCGCAAGAAGCCCGATCCGCTGCCGCTGCTCCAGGCCTGTGCGTGGCTGGGCACCGTGCCCGCGCGCACCCTGATGGTCGGTGATTCGCGCAACGACGCCCAGGCGGCGCGGGCTGCGGGCTGCCCCGTCGTCCTCGTCACCTGGGGCTACAACCACGGGCAGCCGGTGCGCGAGGTGGATGCGGATGGCTACATGGACAGCTTTGCAGAGATGGGCGTGGGCTGAGGATTTCCTGCATCAGTCTTTGCGGCCCATCTCGCTTGGCGCTGCCACAGGCTCGCCCGGGCCGTGCCGGACATCCCTGAGGCGCCTGGCCGACCTCAGTGGCCTGTCGGCCCGCTGGCCCGCAGCAGAAAGTCCGCGCCTTCCTCATGCCCTGCGGCCTGCGCCACGCCGTACACCGGCGTTTGCGGCAGCTCGCGTTCGACGTCGCTGCGCACCGCGCCGAAGATGCGCGCGGCCGCTACCCAGCCGCGCGCCTCGTCGAGCTGGCGCAGCAGGCTCCAGGCAAAGACCGAATGGCCCGCCCGCCCGCCGTCGGCCACCGGCTCGTTGCCACCGGAGGCCATCACGACGACCGCGCGCAGGCGCTGGATGCGATCGATGTCGGGGGGTGCATCCGCGCCAGCGCTGGCGAGCAGCGCGTCGCCCTGCGCCAGCGTGCCGGCGTAGCAGCTGTCGGCAAAGACCGCGATCTGTCGGCTGGTAATGGCCGAAAGTGCGCGGTTGATGTCGGCATTGGAGAGCCAGCCCGAGGGGTCGTCGGCGCGTGCGTCCGAGGGCAACCAGTAGCCCTCGCCGGTTTCCTTGACGACGGTGCCGTGCCCGGCGAAGTAGAGCGCCACGCTGTCGTTCGGCCCCGATTCCTCGATCAGGCGATTGAGCTCTTGCAGTACCTGCGCCTTGCCTGCGTTGGGCAGCACACGCGCCTCGAAGCCCATCTGCTGGCCCAAGGTGCGGGCGATGGCCTGCGCGTCAGAGACCGGGTTGGCGAGTTGCGGAATGCGCAAATCCTGGTAGCGATCGAGTCCGATGACGAGCGCCATGCGTCGCGCCGGGCGCAGAGGCGAGACCGCGTGCGTCTGGCGCCGCAGCAGGCAGCCGGGGCTGGCGCTGTCGCAGCCCGGCGCATCCGCCAGGCGAGGATTGGTCTTGAGCTGGCTGGTGGCGCCGGCGAGCAAGCCGTCCATGTAGTCGCCGCGCGCCCGCAGCACGTCGCGCAGCGCGTCGCGCGACATTTGGCGCACGGGCAACACGCGCAGATACTGGCTGCCATCCGGTTGCGGCGTGAGCAAGCCCGGTGCGGGCCAACGCGTTGCGCCAGTGGCGTCGGCCGGGCCCGGCTGGACGGCATCGAGCAGGTAGGCCGATGAGCCCAGCGGCGCACGCGGCCCCTCGATGCTGCGAGCCGCGCGCTCCCAGTCGCCCCACATGTCGCTGCTTTGGGGCGGGGGCGGGGGCGGCAGCGGGGCGGGTGCCGGCGTTGGCGCCGGAGGCGGCGCAGGTATCGGCGCGGGAGCAGGCGGTGGCGGAGGAGGAGGTGGCGGCGGCGGAGGTGGAGGAGGTGGTAGAGGAGGCGGTAGCGGCGTCGGCGTTGGACTGGGCGTAGGGCTGGGCGTTGGACTGGGCGTTGGACTGGGCGTAGGGCTCGGTGAAGGGCTCGGTGAAGGCGACGGCGGGGGGGCGGTCACTTGCGCGATCCCTGCCGCTGGCGCAAGGTTCAACGCCGCCGCAGCAACGAGCGCGCCGATCAGGGCCGGGCGTCGGGAGGGAAGAAAGGAAATCATGTCGAGCTCCGGCGGCGGATGTGCGGTGAAGGCCTGGGTGCGCGCTGGTCAGAACAGGGCGGAGAGGGCCAGGTGCAGCTTCCAGTCACCGCGATCGGTGAATTGCAGCCGCGTGCCCGCGCGGGCCGCTTCGATGCGCACGAAGAAACGGTTTTCCCCGTTCCACGCGGCGCCCAGGCCCGCCGACCAGACGCTGCAACGCGAATGCCCCGGGCGGCAAGGCGTGCCCAGGCGGTTGGAGACCTGCCCCGCGTCCACGAAGAGCGAGAGCGTGGGCCAGGCGTCCGAGACCGGCTGGCCAACCAGCGTATCGAGGCGGCTGCTCAGCTCCAGCGTGGTCGACAGGCCAGAGTCGCCGATCAGCTCGCGCTCCTGGTAGCCGCGCACGGTCTGGCTGCCGGTCACGCCGATCTGCTCGGCAGCAACCAGCGCGCGTGGCGCAATCTGGCCGTCCAGGCGCCACTTCAGCCGCCACTGGCGCGAGAGCTGCCCCAGCAGCTGCGCGTTGACGCGCAGCAATTGGTAGTGGCTGGTAGCGCCCGCGCGGTTGGCCTCGTAATCGCTGTCGCGTCCGGCGCTGCCCCAGGCGAGGTTGCGCACCCATTGCAGGTTCAGGAGGTAGGCATCGGGCCGGTACAGCGTGTAGCCCAGTGTCAGCGGCAGCGCGTGCTGCGTGTTGTTGCGCGCCGCACCACAGCCGGCCTCGCCCAGATCGCCGAGGGTGCACTGCGTGCGGTAGCGGCGTATGTCCAGGCCGAGCGAAAGCTGCGATTTGGCATCGCTCACGAACGGCAGCAGCCAGATCGCGCGCGCGCCCGCCGACAGGCCGTCACCGGCAAAGCGCAAGTCACCTGCGGGGGTGGTGTTGGTGCTCGATTTGGTGTTGGAGGCGAGCAGTGCGGCTTCGATTGCGGTGTGCGCCGCGTACAGCGGCAGGCGCAGCGTGCTGCCCAGCACCGCCACGCGCGAGGGCGCGGTCGGCGAGGTGACGGCGCGCACGCCCAGCACCATGTCGCGGTCGGCGACGTTGGGATTCTGGTAGCTCGCCGCCAGGCGCCAGCGGCCGGTGTCTGGCGTGCCGGTGTTCTCCAGGTCCATGCGCCAGGGCGGCAGCGGGCGTTCCTCGACGGTGGCAAGCGCCTGCACTTCGCCCGGATTCTGGCCGGCCTGCAGCACCACGCGTGTGTACTTGGCCGGGTTGGCGTTGGCCAGCAACAACTCGCGGTCCAAGTCCTTGAGTCGGGGCGTCTGGCCCGGGCTCAGCGCGGGCAGGCTGCGCAGGATGTTTTCGCGGCTGAAGCCGTATTGCCCGGTGACGCTGATCTGGCTGATTTTCCCTTCGACCACTTGCAGGCGCAGCAGCCCGTCGTCAAAAGTCTGTTCGGGCAGCAGCACGATCACGGCGCCATGGCCTGCTTGCGCGTAAGCATCTTGCAGGCGCTGGGCCGCAGCCTGCATGTCGGCGATGGTCATCGCCGCGCCTGTCTCGCCCAGCGCGCGCTCAACCTCGGCTGAGCTCAGCAGAGTGTTGCCGCCGACTTCGAATTGGGTGATTGGCACGGGTGCCTGGGCGGCCCACGCTGCAGCGCTCAGGCACAGGGCGCCGGCGGCGCACAGGACGCGCCACGAGCGAGCAGGAGAGAAGGCGCCAAAGGGCGGCAGGACTCGCGGGCGCTGAAGCGGGCGGGTGTTGGCCATGGTGCAAGTGCTCGCAAGAATGTGCGAGACAGACTAAGACAATTGTCACATCTTGGCAAGAGCTCTGTTCACGCACCGGCGCTGGCCAGCCCTCCTGCTGCCGCCCGCGCCCCGTCACGGGCTCAGGGCTTGATGTAGGCGAACTGCTCGCGGTTTTGCAACTGGGCGATGCGCACCACGCCCGAGGGCGTGAAGTCGGCATCCATGATGAATTGCTCTTTCTTGAGCTTGCGGTTGCGCAGCGTGATTTCGCAGACCTCGAAGCGCACGCCGCGCCCTTTGAGGGCGCTGACCAGGGCGGCGTAATCGATGTCGGGGTTTTTCGCGTCCTTGGCCGCTTCCATGAGGAAGTCCACGCCGGCGGCGTGCGTGACCACGACGATGCGCGTCTGCGGCGCCACGTCCAGGTGGTTGCGGATGTTGCGCAGGCCCTTGGTGGCCTGGCTGGCGGCGTCGTCGATGTGGTAGATCACCTTGTCCTGGCCGTCCTTGGCGTCCTGGGCTGCGGCTGCTACGGCTGTGGCGCTGGCCGCGAGCAGGCCCGAAGCGAGCAGGCTGCGGCGCATGGACGATCGGGTGGGTAGCTGTTGCATGGGGGCTCCTGGTGTCGTTGAGGCCACAGCGTAGCGCCGAACGGCCTTCGGCGCCGGCCGGGCCCCCGGGCAGGGCGCACGGGCTTTGCTACACTGGCACGCATGTTCATCCATCGCGCGTTCGTTGCAGGTCTGAGCGACCGGGGAGCCTGGCCCTGGCGCAGCTGCATGCACCTGTGCTGAACGCGCCCCGGGTACACCTCCCAGGGTGCCCGAAGGCTTTGGCCACGAGGGGCCGGGCCTATCCCCGAACGATGAACCCGGCGGCCTCTGCATCTGCGCCGCCGGAACTGGGAGACCCCCGTGATTACGGAACTGGAATTCAAGAGCCTCGCGGGCTCGGGCTACAACCGCATCCCATTGATCGCGGAAGCCTTTGCTGACCTGGAGACGCCGCTCTCGCTCTACCTCAAGCTCGCGCGCGGGCGCGGCGACGGCGCCAACAGCTTTCTGCTCGAATCGGTCGTCGGCGGCGAGCGCTTCGGGCGCTACAGCTTCATCGGCCTGCCCGCGCGCACCCTGCTGCGCGCGAGCGGCTTTGGCGAGGCGGCAAAGACCGAAGTGGTGACCGATGGCGTGGTGGTGGAGAGCGTCAGCGGCAATCCGCTGGACTTCATCGCCGCCTACCAGCAGCGTTTCAAGGTGGCGCTCAGCCCCGGCCTGCCGCGCTTTTGCGGCGGTCTTGCGGGCTATTTCGGCTACGACGCGGTGCGCTACATCGAAAAGAAGCTGGAAAAAACCTGCCCGCCCGACGAACTGGGCTGCCCGGACATCGTGCTGCTGCAATGCGAAGAGGTGGCGGTGATCGACAACCTCTCGGGCAAGCTCTACCTCATCGTCTGGGTCGACCCGGCGCAGGCCGAGGCCTATGCGCGCGGCAAGAAGCGCCTGCGCGAACTCAAGGAGCAGCTCAAGTATTCGGTCAGCGCGCCGCAGGTGAGGGCAAGCGAGAGTCATCCGGCCGAGCGCAGCTTTGCCAAGCCGGACTACATCGCCGCGGTGCTGCAGGCCAAGGAGTTGATCGCCGCCGGCGAGTTCATGCAGGTGCAGGTGGGGCAGCGCATCCACAAGCGCTATACCGAGTCGCCATTGTCGCTGTACCGCGCGCTGCGCTCGCTCAACCCCAGCCCCTACATGTATTTCTACGACTTCGGGGGCTTTCAGGTGGTGGGCGCAAGCCCCGAGATCCTGGTGCGCCAGGAACAGGTCCAGGAGGGCACCAAGATCACCATCCGGCCGCTCGCCGGCACCCGCCCGCGCGGCGCCACGCCCGAGAAGGACAAGGCGGCCGAGCAGGAGTTGCTGGCCGACCCCAAGGAGCGCGCCGAGCACGTGATGCTGATCGACCTGGCGCGCAACGACATCGGGCGCATCGCGCAGGTGGGCAGCGTCAAGGTGACCGAGGCCTTCGTCGTCGAGCGCTACAGCCATGTGATGCACATCGTGAGCAATGTCGAGGGCCTGCTCAGGGAGGGCCTGAGCAGCATGGACGTGCTGCGCGCGACCTTTCCGGCGGGCACGCTCACCGGCGCGCCCAAGGTGCATGCGATGGAGCTGATCGACCGGCTGGAGCCGACCAAGCGCGGTCTGTACGGCGGTGCCTGCGGCTATCTCAGTTACGCCGGCGACATGGACGTGGCCATCGCGATCCGCACCGGCATCGTCAAGGACGGGGTGCTCTACGTGCAGGCGGCGGCCGGCGTCGTCGCCGATTCGGTGCCCGAGCTTGAATGGAAGGAAACCGAAGCCAAGGCGCGCGCGCTGCTGCGCGCGGCCGAACTCGTCGAGGAGGGATTGCAATGAATGCCGCAGCGCCCCGTGGCCCCAGGCAAGGCACGGCCCCCTCGCGGGCCAGCGCAGTACACAAAGTGAACAGCGTGGGGGCAGCATGAACGTCTTGATGATCGACAACTACGACAGCTTCACCTACAACCTGGTGCAGTACCTGGGCGAGCTGGGCGCGCAGGTCGAGGTGGTGCGCAACGACGAGATTGGCCTGCAGGACATTGCCGCGCGCGCGCCCGAGCGCATCGTGGTCTCGCCCGGCCCGAGCTCGCCGAGCGAGGCCGGCATTTCGGTCGCGGCCATACGCCACTTTGCCGGCAAGGTTCCGCTGCTGGGCGTGTGCCTCGGGCATCAGGCGATCGGCGAGGCCTTTGGCGGCAAGGTGGTGCGCGCGGGCAGGCAGATGCACGGCAAGACCAGCGTGATCACCACGGACCAGAAGGGCGTGTTCGCCGGGCTGCCGCGCGAGTTCACGGTCAACCGCTACCACTCGCTGGTGGTAGAGCAGGCCAGCCTGCCCGAATGCCTGATCGTGACGGCCACGAGCGAGGACGGCGAGATCCAGGGCGTGCGCCATCGCGAGCTGGCCGTGGAGGGCGTGCAGTTCCACCCCGAGAGCATATTGACCGAGCACGGGCATGCGCTCTTGCGCAATTTCCTGGAGCAGCGCGCCTGAGCGGCTTGCACTTCGCGGCGTGGGCTGCAAGAGCGAGAATTTGAGTCAAATTGCATTGTAACGCTTGCCAGTAAAGCGCTAACAGCTATTATAAACGGAGCATCCATGACCCCCATCACCCCGCAGGAGGCGCTGCAGCGCACCATCGAACACCGCGAAATCTTCCATGACGAGATGCTGCACCTGATGCGCATGATCATGCGCGGCGAGCTCTCGCCGGTGATGACCGCGGCCATCGTCACCGGCCTGCGCGTGAAGAAGGAAACCATAGGCGAGATCACCGCCGCGGCCGAGGTGATGCGCGAGTTCTCCACCAAGGTGCAGGTGGCCGATACCGCGCACTTGGTGGACATCGTCGGCACCGGGGGCGACGGCGCCGGCACTTTCAACATCTCCACCTGCGCCACCTTCGTCGTCGCCGCCGCCGGCGCGCGGGTGAGCAAGCACGGCGGGCGCAGCGTCTCCAGCAAGTCGGGCAGCGCCGACGTGATGGAACAACTGGGCGTGAACATCCAGCTCACGCCCGAGCAGATCGCGCGCTCGGTGGCCGAGGTCGGCATTGGCTTCATGTTCGCGCCCAACCACCATCCGGCGATGAAGAACGTCGCGCCGGTGCGCCGCGAGATGGGCGTGCGCACGCTGTTCAACATCCTGGGACCGCTGACCAACCCGGCGGGCGCGCCCAACATCCTGATGGGGGTGTTTCACGAAGACCTCGTGGGCATCCAGGTGCGCGCGCTGCAGCGCCTGGGCGCCGAGCACGCGCTGGTGGTCTACGGGCGCGACGGCCTGGACGAGATCAGCCTGGGCGCGGGCACGCGCGTGGGCGAGCTCAGGGACGGCGTGGTGCGCGAATACGAAATCCACCCCGAGGATTTCGGCCTGCGCATGGCCGGCACGCGCGCGCTCAAGGTAGAGACGCCAGAGGAATCGCGGGCCATGCTGATGGGCGTGCTGCAGGGCGAGGAAGGCCCGGCGCACGACGTGGTCTGCCTGAACGCGGGCGCCGCGCTCTACGCCGCCGGCGTGGCGCAGAGCATTGCCGACGGCTTGCGCCGCGCGCAGCAGGTGGTGGCCAGCGGCGCCGCGCGCGCCCGGCTTGACGCCTTCGTCGCCTTCACCCAGAGCTGCAAGGCATGAGCGCGGTGCCCGACATCCTGCAGGCCATCTGCGCGACCAAGGCCGAGGAGGTCGCCGCCGCCAAGGCGCGCAGGCCTCTATCCGCCCTGCGCGCCCAGGCCCAGGCCGGCGCGCCGGTGCGCGACTTCGTGGGCAGCCTGCGCGCGCGCATCGCTGCTGGCCAGCCCGCGGTGATCGCCGAGATCAAGAAGGCCAGCCCCAGCCAGGGCGTGATCCGGGCCGACTTTGCGCCCGCAGAGCTTGCGCGCAGCTACGCCCGCGGCGACGGCGCGCTGGCGGCGGCCTGCCTGTCGGTGCTGACCGACGCGCACTACTTCCAAGGCGCGCCCGAATATTTGCAGCAGGCGCGCGCCGCCTGCGTGCTGCCGGTGCTGCGCAAGGACTTCATGATCGACCCTTGGCAGATCCACGAGGCGCGCGCCATGGGCGCGGACTGCATCCTCCTGATCGCCGCCTGCCTGGACGACGGCCCGATGGCCGACATGGAGGCGCTGGCGCACGAGCTGGGCATGGCGGTGCTGGTGGAGGTGCACGACGCGCCCGAGCTCGAACGCGCGCTGCGCCTGAAGACGCCGCTCATAGGCATCAACAACCGCAATCTGCGCAGCTTCGAGGTCAGCCTGCAGACCACGCTGCGCCTGCGCGCCGAGGTGCCGCCCGACCGGCTGCTGGTGGCCGAATCGGGCATCGCCACGCGCCAGGACGTGCGAACCCTGCGCGAAGCCGGCATTGGCGCCTTTCTCATAGGGGAAACGCTGATGCGCGCGGCCGATCCGGGGCTGGCATTGGGGCAATTGTTCGGGTAAATTGCAATCGGTTACGTTTCATCGGACCGATCATGCTCTCCCTCGTTTTGCCCCTGTGCCGGCCATGGCGGATGCTGGCGCCCATGCGCTGAATCCCTCGGCGGGTGAGCTGCGCTGGCTGGCTCTGGTCTGGCTGCTGGTAGGCCTGTTGCTGGCCGGCGTGCTCTGGCTGGCCCAGGGGCGGGTGCAAGAGCGCGAGGGCGCGCTGCTGGCGCAGCAGGCGCGGGTGTTGTCCTCGCTGCTGGCGCAGCAGATCGTGACACTCGACGGCATGCTCGCGGTACTGGCCGATGCGCCCGAGCACACGCGCGAGGAAGCGGCCACAGGCAGCGGCTGGCTGCTGCGCCAGGTGCAGGCGCAGGCGCGACTTGCCGGCGGCCTCATGGCGGTGCTCGACGGGCAGGGCGTGGTGCTTGCGGCGAGCGACGGCGCGCTCATCGGCACGCGCCGCGACGGCGAGCCCTTCTTTGAGCCGCTTCGCCGCGCGCCGTCCGCGCGCACGCTTTACCTCGGTCCGCCGCACAGGCAAGGTCTCACGGGCGGCGCGTTGATGCTCTCGCGCGCCATTGTTTCCCCCGAGGCACAGTTGCTCGGCGTCGTGTCGGCGGCGCTCGACCTGTCGCTGCTCAAGCGCAGCTTTGCAGACGTCCGGATGGCGCCGGACGCGGTGGCGCAACTCATCTACGGCGAGCAGGCCATGCTCATCCCGCTGGGTGACGACGGAGCGGGCGCGGCCCTGGACCCCACGGCCCAGGGCATGGCGCTCATGCGCCATCGGGCGCTGGGGGTGCCGGCCAGCGTGCAGCAGGTGGCCGTCCACGGGCAGTCGCCCGAACTGGTCGCGGCAGTGCAAAGCCTTAGCCTGCCCGGCGTGGTCACCGACCGGCCGCTCACGCTGAGCGTGGCACGCAGCACGCGCGCCATCATGGACAACTGGCATGCGCTGGCCCGGGCGCTCGCGCTGTTGTATCTGCTCGGCACCCTGGCCGCGCTCGGCGGCCTCGTCTGGGTGCGCCGGCGCCGACGCTCGCGCCAGGCGCAGCGCCGGGACGAGAAGCAGGAGCTGCAGAGCCTGCAGGCACGCTGGAGTGCGGTGCTGCACGCCACGCACATGGGCATCTGGGACTGGGACCAGCGCACGCGGCGGATGTACTACTCGCCCGCGGTGCAGACCATGCTGGGCTACGGCGAAGACGAATTCGGCAGCAGCTGGCATGCCTGGGAGAGCCTGCTGCATCCCGACGACCGCGCGGACCTGCTGCAGCGCCTGCGCCAGTTCGTAGCCCAGCGCGAGGAAGTGTTTTTCGAGAGCGTGCACCGCATGCGCCGCAAGGACGGCAGCTACCAGTGGGTGGAGGTGCGCGGGCGCGTGGTGGAGCGCGAAGACAGCGGCCGGCCGCTGCGCGTGGCCGGGGTACAGAGCGACATCAGCCAGCGGCGCGCGCTGGAAACCCGGCTGGAGCGCCTGAGTGCCGGCGTGCCCGGTGCGCTGTTCGAGTACCGCCGCGACCCGAGCGGACGCGACAGCTTTCCGTTCTGCACGGACAAGATCCGCGAGTTGCTGGAGTTGACGCCCGAGCAGCTCAGGCAAAGCGCCGGCCACCTGCTCAAGCGCGTGCATCCGCAGGATGTGGCGCCGCTGCTGCGCAGCCTGCTGGTGTCGGTGCAAAACCTCACCGCCTGGCGCCATTCCTATCGCGTGGTCCTGCCCGGCGGCGCGGTGCGCTGGGTCAGCGGCATGTCGCAGCCGCGGCGCGCGGACGATGGCGCCACGCTGTGGAGCGGCTACCTCTGGGATACGACGGCCGAGCACGCGCTGCGCGAGCGCCTGGACATGCTGGTCGAGAACGTGCCCGGGCTGCTCTACCAGTCGCGCCTGGAGCCCGATGGGCGCACGTACTTCACCTACGCGAGCAAGGGCGCTATCGCGCTGTACGGCGTCACCCCCGAGCAGATGTGCAGCGACGCGCAGTCGGTGTTCGAGCGCTTCGAGCGGGCCGACTTCGACAGCGGCATGCAAAAGCTCGCCGCTTGCGCGCGCGACCTGACGCTGTGGAGCCACGACTACCGGGTCAAGCTGCCTGGCCAGCCGCAGCGCTGGGTGCGCGCCCAGGCCCGGCCCCAGCGCCTGCCGGGCGGCGCAGTGCAGTGGCACGGCTATGCGCAGGACGTAACCGAAGCGCGCGCCCAGGCCACTCGCCTGCAGGAGGCGCAGCAGCTGCTGGACCACTTGATGCGCGAGATGCCCGTGGCCTTGTGCATGGTCGACCAGGACGGCTTGTTCTATTACCGCAACCGCGCCTTCGAGCAGTACTTTGGCTACGGCCCCGACGAGGTCATCACGCGCGAGCGCTGGTGGCACGAGGTCTATCCGGACGAGGACTACCGCGCGCAGATGTGGCAGCAGTGGAACGACGCCAAGGCCAACGCGCCGCAGCACGGCGGGCGCATTCTGCCCGGGGACGCGCGCATGTGGACGCGCAGCTCGGGCCAGCGCATCATGTCGGTGAGCGGCATGGCCTTTGGCGAGCACTATCTGCTGGCCTTCGTCGATCGGACCGAGCAGCACGCGCACAGCGAGATGCTGCGCGAAATGGCTTATATCGACGCCCTCACCGGCGTGGCCAACCGGCGCCAGCTCGACCTCACGCTCAAGGCCGAATGGGGACGCTGCCAGCGCGGGGCCCAGTCGCTGGCGCTGCTGATGATAGACATCGACTTGTTCAAGGCCTTCAATGATCTCTATGGCCACCAGGAGGGCGACGAATGCCTGGTGGCGGTGGCCGGGGCGCTGCGTGCCGGCCTGAGCCGCGCGCACGACCTGGTGGGGCGCTACGGCGGCGAGGAGTTTTTGTGCGTGCTGCCGATGTGCGACCTGGACGGCGGCCTGCGCAAGGCCGAGGCGCTGCGCCAGGCGGTGCAAGACCTGGCGGTGGTGCACGAGGGCTCGAACGTCGCCGGCGTGGTCACCGTCAGCATAGGTGTGGCCGCGCTGGTGCCCGATGAGCTGGGCGACGCGCAGCGCCTGGTGGCGCTGGCCGACCGGGCGCTGTACCTGGCCAAGCAGCGCGGGCGCAACCAGGTGGCGGCGAACGAGTGATCAACGCGCCGCGCGCTGCAGCAGCATCGCGTCGCCGTAGCTGAAGAAGCGGTAGCGCTGCGCGACCGCATGGCGGTACAGGCGCATCACGTGCTCGTAGCCGGCGAAGGCGCTCACCAGCATCATCAGCGTGCTTCTGGGCAGGTGAAAATTGGTCACCAGCAGGTCGACCACGCGAAAGTCGAAGCCGGGCGTGATGAAGATGTCGGTGTCGGCGCTGCTCAGGCCCGTGCGCGCCCAGGATTCGAGCGTGCGCACCGTGGTCGTGCCAATGGCCAGCACCCGGGCGCCGCGCGCACGGCAGGCGGCAATGGCGGCGAGCGTTTCCGGTGGAATGCAATACCACTCGCTGTGCATGTGGTGCTCGGCAATGTTCTCGCTCTTGACCGGCTGGAAGGTGCCCGCGCCCACATGCAGCGTCACCTGCGCGTGCTGCACGCCGCGCTCGGCCAGGGCGGCGAGCACACCCTGGTCGAAATGCAGCGCGGCCGTGGGCGCGGCCACGGCCCCGGGCGTGTGCGCGAAGATGGTCTGGTAGCGCTCGTTGTCCTCGGCTTCGTAGCGGTCGTGGCCGCCCGCTTGCTCACGCCGGATGTAGGGCGGCAGCGGCAGATGGCCGTGCCGGCGCATCAGCTCCCAGGGCGTTTCGCCGGCGCCGCCATGCAGGCGCAGCCGAAACAGTGGCCCATGGGCGTCGGGCCAGCGCGCAAGCAGCACCGCGTCAAAGCCGCCCTGCGCCGCGCCGCCGGCAAAGTGCAGCGTCGCGCCCGGCGCGGGCTTCTTGCTGACCTTCATGTGGGCGAGGACTTCGCCATCGGCCAGCACGCGCTCGATCAACAGCTCCACGTGGCCGCCGGTGCTCTTTTCGCCGAACAGGCGCGCCTTCACCACCTGGGTGTCGTTGAACACCATCAGGTCGCCGGGCGCCAGCAGCGCCGGCAACTGTCTGAAGATGCGCTCGCCCGGCGGCCAGCTGCAAGCGTCCAGCAGGCGCGAGCCGCTGCGCTCGGGCGCGGGATGCTGGGCGATCAGTTCGGGGGGCAGGGCGAAGTCGAAATCGCCCAGCGTGTAGGCGTGGTCCGCGGGAAGCGTCATCGGGGGTTGCGTGGCTCACGCGCAAGAGGCCACGCCGGGTCTGTGTGCAAGAGGCCGATTGTCGCGCGCTCAGGCGGCCACTTCGGCTTCGGTCCAGAGTTCGTCCAGGTCGGGGAAATTCCATTTCGAGGGCTCTTCGCGCCCGGCGATGCCGTCGCGGCAGCCCGGCGCGGCCAAGTGGATGAGCTCGGGCGTGATGCGCAACCCGGACTTGGTCGAATAAAAGGCCTTGACCACTGGCGCGACCAGGGTCTCGCGCGATTGCTCCAGCACCACCGCCAGGCGGCCCGAGTTCAGCCGCACCAGCGATCCGGTCGGGTAGATGCCCAGGCTCTTGACGAAGGCCTGGAACACCACCGGGTCCAGATGCCCCTTGGTCCATTCGGCCATGCGGCGTATCGATTCGGCCGGGTCCCAGCCGCGCTTGTAGGGGCGATTGGAGGTGATGGCGTCGTAGACGTCGCAAATCGCCCCCATGCGCGCGAGCAGTGAAAAGCGCTCGCCGCTGAGGCCGTCGGGGTAGCCGCGCCCGTCCATGCGCTCGTGGTGGTGGCGCACCACGTCCAGCACCGCCGCGTCCACGCTGCCCGCCTGGTGCAGCAGCTTCCAGCCTTCGTGCGGATGGGTCTTGATGTGCTCGAACTCCGCGTCGGTGAGCTTGCCCGGCTTGTTCAGCACGCTCTGGTCCATCATCGCCTTGCCCAGGTCGTGCAGCAGGCCGGCCATGCCGGCGGTGCGCAGCTGGGCTTCGTCCAGGCCGAGCTGGCGGCCCAGCGCCACCATCAGCGCGCACACCGCGACCGAATGCATGTAGGTGTAGTCGTCGGCCGTCTTCAGCCGCGCCAGGCTGATCAGCGCGCCGGGGTTGCGCATCACCGAATCGGAAATCTCCTGCACCAGGCCGCTGGCCAGCACGGTGTCGGGCGCCTTGCCCAGGCGCACCTCGCTGAACATGGATACCACCGCCTGGCGTGCCTTGTTGCAGATCAGCGCGGCGCGGCGCATTTCGTCCTGCATGCTGGCGGGGCTGCGCTGCGCTGCGCCGGATTCGGGCGGCGGCTCGGGGGCGGACTCGGGGACGGAGGCGGTAGCCGGCGCGCTGCCAGCGGTGTCGGCGGGCGCGCGCTGCACGTCCTTGCCGCGGGCGGTGTCGATGATCACTTCGCGGATGGGCGTGGCGCGGATGCGCTCCAGGTCGCGCGCGCTGTCCAGCACAAAGCGTGCGCGCCAGAACGGATGGTCCATCCAGGAGCCGCAGAACTCGTGCACGAACATGCCGAGGGCGAGGTCATCAACGGAAATACGCTTGAGCATTGGGCGAAAAAATGGTGCTTGGGCACCGCGGTGTTCAGGGGGGCAGGGGCAGGCCAGACCAGAGGGTATTCAAATCGGAAAAGCCCCACCGGGCGGGGTCTTCGCGCGCGGCGATCCGGTCCTCGGCGCCGGCGCGCGACAGGTCAATCAGCTGCGGCGCGATGCGCTCGCCCCTGTGCAGGCTGTAGAAGGCCTTGACGCGCGGCGCCAGCAGGGTGCCCGGGGATTGCTCCTGCACCACCGCCAGATGCCCTGAGGCGAGGCGCACCAGCGAACCCGTGGGGTAGATGCCCATGCACTTGACGAAGGCCTGGAAGATGCGGCTGTCAAAGTGCCCGCGCGTCCATTCGGCCATGCGTCGGAGCGCGTCCGACGGGTCCCAGCCGTTCTTGTAGGGGCGGTTGGAGGTGATGGCGTCGTAGACGTCGCAGACCGCGCTCATGCGCGCCAGCAGGTGGATGTCGGGCCCGGTCAGGCGGTGCGGGTAGCCGCTGCCGTCCATTTTCTCGTGGTGGTGCAGGCAGGCGTCGAGCACCTGCATCGGCATCTTGCTCACGCGCAGGATTTCCAGGCCGAAGGCCGGGTGGCTGCGCATGATGTCGAACTCCTCTTCGCTCAGGCGCGCCGGCTTGTTCAGGATGGCGTCGGGAATGCGCGCCTTGCCCACGTCGTGCATCAGCCCCGCCAGGCCCGCCATGCGCACCGTGGCCTCGTCGAGCTGCAGCTGGCGCGCCAGCGCCATCATCAGCGCGCAGACCGACACCGAGTGCATGTAGGTGTATTCGTCGGCCGTCTTCAGCCGCGCCAGACTGATCAGCGCGCCAGGGTTGCGCGCGAGCGACCCGGCGAGCTCGTCTACCGTCGCCTGCGCGCCCTGGGCGTTGATCGCCTGGCCCATGCGCGCCTCCTCGAACATCGACAGCACCTGCTCGCGCGCACGATTGCAGATGCTGCGCGCACGCTGCAGCTCCTCGCTGGTGCTGGTGGGGGAGAGGTCGGCCAGCGGCGCGGCCTGGGGCAGTGGCGTGGTGGGCAGCTCGGGCTGCAGCTCGGCCAGCGCGCTCTGGATCTGGGCCTCAGCCTCGTCCGGCAGCACCGGCTCGGCGGCCTGGGCCACGTCGCGGCCCTTGGCGGTATCGATCCAGACCTCCTGGATGGAGCTGTCCCGGATGCGCGCGATGTCTTGCGCGTTCCTGAGCAGAAAGCGCGTGCGCCAGAACGGGTGCTCCATCCACGAGCCACAAAACTCGTGGATATACATGCCTGCGGCAAGATGGCGGACGTGTATGCGCTTGAGCATGCCCCGGGCGGCAGAATCGGCTGCAATGGATGGCGGCCATGGTAGCCTGTTTGGGTGAGCGAGGCACCCCGCAATTCCGCGAAATTGTCAACTGTACGGCGCAGCCCTGCGCAGCAGGCGCTGGAGCGGCTGGGACTGCTCAGGGACATCGACCTGGCGCTGCATCTGCCGCTGCGCTACGAGGACGAAACCCGCATCACCGCGATACGCAACGCGCGCGACGGCGAGGTTGCGCAGATCGAGGGCGTGGTGGTGCACAGCGAGGTGCAGCAGCGCCCGCGCCGCCAGCTCGTGGTGGTGCTGGACGACGGCAGCGACCGCTGCGAGCTGCGCTTTTTCAGCTTCTACCCTTCACAGCTCAAGACCCTGGCCGTGGGCGAGCGCCTGCGCGTGCGCGGCGAAATGCGCGGCGGTTTCTGGGGGCGCCAGATGGTGCATCCGGCGTTTCGCAAGGCCGAAGGGCCGCTGCCCGCCGCGCTCACCCCTGTCTATCCGGCCAGCGCGCAGCTGCCCCAGGCCTATCTGCGCCGCGCAGTGGCCACGGCGCTGGCGCGGGTGCAACTGCCCGACACCGTGCCCGAGGCGCTGCTGCCACCGCTGCCGCCACAAATTCAGATGGGAAATGGCAGAAAAAGCTGGTGGGGACTGCGCGAGTCGCTCCTGTTTTTGCACCACCCGACGCCCGACGTGGCGCTGGCCACGCTGCAAGACCACAGCCACCCCGCCTGGCAGCGCCTGAAGGCCGAAGAGTTGCTGGCGCAGCAGCTCTCCCAGGCCACGGCGCGCGCCCAGCGGGCACGCCAACGCGCGCCGGTGCTGGCGCTGCCGCAGGCTGGCCAGGGTCTGCATGCGGCGCTGCTTGCGCGTCTGCCCTTCGCTCTCACCGCAGCGCAGCAGCGCGTGGGCGCCGAGATTGCGGCCGACCTGGCACGGGCCCAGCCCATGCACCGCCTGCTGCAGGGCGACGTGGGCGCGGGCAAGACGGTGGTGGCGGCGCTGGCCGCCTGCCAGGCCATGGATGCGGGCTGGCAATGCGTGCTCATGGCGCCAACCGAGATCCTGGCGCGCCAGCACTTTGCCAAGCTGGTGCAATGGCTCGCGCCGCTGCTCGAAGCGCGCGGGCAGGCCGTGGCCTGGCTCGCCGGCGGGCAGAAGAAGAAGGAGCGCGCCGCCATGCTCGCGCAGATCGCCAGCGGCCAGGCCGCGCTGGTGGTGGGCACGCACGCGGTCATCCAGCAGCAGGTGCAGCTCGCGCGCCTGGGCCTGGTGGTGATCGACGAGCAACACCGCTTCGGCGTGGCCCAGCGCCTGGCGCTGCGCCAAAAGCCCGGCGCCGCTGCGGGCGGCGAGCCGCACCTGCTGATGATGACCGCCACGCCGATTCCGCGCACGCTGGCGATGAGCTATTACGCGGATCTGGACGTCTCCACCATCGACGAGCTGCCGCCGGGGCGCACGCCCATCGTCACCCGGCTGATCGCCGACAGCCGCCGCGACGAGGTCATAGCCCGGCTGCGCGATCAGGTCGCGGGCGGGCGCCAGGCCTACTGGGTTTGTCCGCTGATCGAAGAGAGCGAGGCACTGGACCTGCGCAATGCCACCGCCACCCACATGGAATTGGCCGGGGAGCTGCCCGGCGTGCAGGTGGGCCTGCTGCATTCGCGCATGCCGGCGCCCGAGAAGCAGGCGGTGATGCAGGCCTTCCAGGCGGGCGCGCTGGCGCTGCTCGTCTGCACCACGGTGATCGAGGTCGGAGTGGACGTGCCCAATGCCAGCCTGATGGTGGTCGAGCACGCCGAGCGCTTTGGCCTGTCGCAACTGCACCAGCTGCGCGGGCGCGTGGGCCGCGGCGCGGCGGCCTCGGCCTGCGTGCTGCTCTACGGCACGGGCGAAGGCGGGCGGCTGGGCCCGGGCGCGCGCGAGCGGCTCCGGGCCATGGTGCAAAGCCAGGACGGCTTCGAGATTGCGCGGCGCGACCTGGACATCCGCGGCCCCGGCGAATTCCTCGGTGCGCGTCAGTCGGGCGACGCGATGCTGCGCTTTGCCGACCTGGCCACCGACGGCGCGCTGCTGCAATGGGCGCGCGATACCGCGCCGCGCATGCTCGCCGAGTACCCTGAGCTTGCCAGCGCACACATTGCGCGCTGGCTCGGGGGAAAATCGGAATATCTCAAGGCTTGAGCGCGCCGCCGGCGCCCGATCCGCGACCCATTGCACCTGGCAGGCCCGCCCATGACGCTGACCGAACTCAAATACATCGTGGCCGTGGCGCGCGAGCGCCACTTTGGCCGCGCGGCCGAGGCCTGCTTCGTGGCCCAGCCGACGCTCTCCGTGGGCATCAAGAAGCTGGAAAAAGAGCTGGAGGTGAAGATCTTCGAGCGCAGCGCCGCCGAAGTCACGCTGACCACGCTGGGCGAGGAGATCGTGCGCCAGGCCCAGAGCGTGCTGGAGCAGGCCGCGGCCATCCACGAGATCGCCAAGCGCGGCAAGGACCCGCTGGCCGGCGCGCTGACCCTGGGCATCATCTACACCATAGGACCCTACCTGCTGCCGCAGCTCGTGTACCAGTCGATACGGCGCACGCCGCAGATGCCGCTGATGCTGCAGGAGAACTTCACCGTGCGCCTGCTGGAGATGCTGCGCACCGGCGAGATCGACTGCGCCATCCTGGCCGAGCCCTTCCCCGACACCGGACTGGCGCTGGCGCCGCTGTACGACGAACCATTTCTCGCGGCGGTGCCCGCGACCCATCCGTTCGCGCGCCAGGCGGCGGTATCGGCGCTGGAACTGAAGAACGAGACCATGCTGCTCCTGGGCACCGGCCATTGCTTTCGCGACCACGTGCTGCAGGTCTGCCCCGAGTTTGCGCGCTTTGCCACCAATGCCGAGGGCATACGCCGCACCTTCGAGGGCTCGTCGCTGGAGACCATCAAGCACATGGTGGCCGCCGGCATGGGCGTGACGCTGGTGCCGCGCCTGGCCGTGCCCCAGGACGCGCTCTCGCCTGTGCGTCGGCGCCGCTCGGACGAGCCCTCCATCCGCTACCTGCCGCTGGAAGAGGCGCCGGGCGTGCCGGTACCCAGCCGCCGCGTGGTGCTGGCCTGGCGGCGCAGCTTCACGCGCTACGAGGCGATTGCGGCGCTGCGCAATTCCATCTACGCCTGCAAGCTGCCCGGCGTGCGCATGCTCACCTGAGGCGCATGGCTATTTGCGCGATAGCCAGAAACCATCGCCAAACCCTTGAAAAATCGGCGCTTGCTGCTATCGTATTCAGCACGCCCATTTACCCCAAGCAAGGAGCAGCACGCATGGCCAAGAAGCCCAACCAACCCCGCAGCGCACGCCCGAGCAGCGCCGGCCTGCAGATCAACATCGGCATCAGCGAGAAGGACCGCGCGGCCATTGCCGACGGCTTGTCGCACCTGCTGGCCGACACCTATACGCTGTACCTGACCACGCACAACTTCCACTGGAACGTGACCGGTCCGATGTTCAACACCCTGCACCTGATGTTCATGGAGCAGTACACCGAGCTGTGGAACGCGGTGGACCCGATCGCCGAGCGCATCCGCGCCCTGGGCCACGTGGCGCCGGGCTCCTATGCCGCGTTCGGCAAGCTGTCTTCGCTGGCGGACGCCCCGGCCACGCCGCCCAGGGCGCTGGAGATGGTGCGCATCCTTGTCGAGGGCCACGAGGCGGTCGCGCGCACCGCGCGCGGCATGCTCGACCTGGTGGACGACGCCGACGACGAACCCACCACCGACTTGCTCACCCAGCGCCTGACGGTGCACGAGCAGACGGCCTGGATGCTGCGCGCGCTGCTGCAGGATTGAGCGTTCGGCCGCTTCGGGCCTGAGCGCCCTCAGAGGCGCCCGCCGCGCCGCACACCTAAGGCAACGCTGAACAAGCCCCTCGCGCGTCGCGCATCCCAGCCTACGGCGGTCTGCGGCCTTGCAAATCCTCGCAATAGCTTCGGCTATTGCTGCGGTTTGCGCCTTGCAGCCCATCCCCAGGCTGGGCGCGCGCAATCACGGGGGCTTGTTCAGCGTCGCCCTAAGCAGTGGGCGCGCGCATTCGGGCGTGCGTGCAGGGCGCGCGGCTTTTGCGGACAATTTCGCCCCATGACCGATTCCGCGCTGCCCCTGCCTGCCCGCGCGCCGCGCACGCGGCTGGCGCTCTACCTCGACCTGATCCGCTTCAACCGCCCGGCCGGCTGGCTGGTGCTGCTCTGGCCCACGCTGGTGGCCTTGTGGGTGGCTTCGGGCGGCTTTCCGGGCTGGCATCTGCTGGCGGTCTTCGTGGCCGGCACCATCCTCACGCGCTCGGCCGGCTGCGTGATCAACGACATTGCCGACCGCGAGTTCGACCGCCACGTCAAGCGCACGCGCGGGCGCCCGCTCACTACCGGCGAGCTGTCGGTGGCCGAGGCCGGCATGGTCGGCATGGTACTCACCGGGCTCGCGCTGGCGCTGGTGCTCACCACGCGCCTGGAGGCCGTGGCCTGGGCCGCGGTCGGCGTGCTGGTGGCGGTGGTCTATCCCTACACCAAGCGCTTTCTTTCGGTGCCCCAGGCAGTGCTGGGCGTGGCCTTCAGCTTCGGCATCGTGATCGGCTTTGCGGCGGTGACGGGCGGCGTGCCGCTGCTTGCCTGGCTGCTGCTGCTGGCCAACATGGGCATGGTGCTGGGCTACGACACCGAATACGCCATGGTGGACCGCGACGACGACCTGAAGATAGGTATCAAGACCTCGGCCATCACCTTTGGCCGCTGGGACGTGGCCTGCGTCATCGGTTTTTACAGCGCCTGCCTGCTGCTCACCGCCTGGCTGCTCGCGCCCCTGGGCCTGGGCTGGCCCTTCTGGCTCGGCTGGCTGGCCGCAGCGGCGCAGGTGCCCTGGCACTACCGCCTGATCCGCCAGCGCGAGCGCGCGGGTTGCTTTACCGCCTTCAGCCAGAGCCACTGGATGGGCGCCTGCCTGTTTGCCGGCGTGGCGCTGGCGTACGCGCGCTGAGCGGCCGGCCTGCCCGGTCGACGTGCGGCGCGGGACGGCGCCATGGCCGCATGCGCTCTGTGCGCCCGGCGAGCGCAGGCCTTTGCTGCTCAGTCCTTGCCGAACTCGGCCGCCAGCTCCCCGGCCCTGGCCTGCGCGGCCTTGAGCGCGGCGATGAAGTGCGCGTCCACCCGCTGCTGCTGCAGATGCGTGATGGCCGCGTGCGTGGTGCCGCCGGCGCTGGTCACGCGCGCGCGCAGCTCTGCCGGGGATTCATCGGCGCGCCGCGCCAGCTCGGTGGCGCCGCCGAAGGTGGCCAGGGCCAGCTGGCGGCAGTGCGCTGCGCTCAGGCCCATCTCCTGGCCGGCCTGCATCATGGCTTCGAGGAAAAAGAACACATAGGCCGGGCCCGAGCCCGAGAGCGCGGTCACCGCGTCGAGCTGCGCCTCACTGTGCACCCACAGCGACTGGCCGGTGCTGGCCATGACGCGCTCGATCAAGGCCTTGTCGGCCTCGCTCACCTCGGGGCGGGCAAACAGGCCGCTGATGCCTTGTCCGATCAGCGCCGGCGTATTGGGCATGGCGCGCACGATGCGCCCGGTGCCCAGCCAGCGCGCGATGCTGTCGGTGGGAATGCCGGCGGCCACGCTCAGGTGCAGCGCCGCGCCCACGTGCGGCGCCACTGGCTCGGCGGCGGCGCGAAAAACCTGCGGCTTGACCGCCCAGAGCACCAGATCGGCGTGCGCGAGCGCCGGCGCCACGGCCAGCGCGTCGGGCGCGCTCTGCAGGCCGTAGCGCTGGTGCAGCGCAGCGCGTGCGGCCTCGGAGGGTTCGACCACCGTCACCTGCTCTGCCGCCAGGCCCTGGCCGAGCAGGCCGCCCAGAATCGCGCTGGCCATGTTGCCGCCGCCTATGCAGGCGATCAAGGGGGCTTGGGTGGATGTCATGGGTGGCCTTTCAAAAAGAGAGCATCTCGCGCTGTATCTATAGGGTTTTTAGAAGAATATCTATCATGAACTCAATGTTGGCATGCGCGGACAGCTATGAAATTTATTGCGTCAGCCGGGTCTGCGCTACCGCATGCTCCCAGCGTGCCATCAGCTCGGCCGCGCGCTCGGGCGGCATCTGCGGGGTGAAGCGCCGCTGCACCCGCCACTGCGCCGAGAGCTCTTCCAGGCTGGCATACACCCCTGCGGCCAGGCCCGCCAGATAGGCCGCGCCCAGCGCGGTGGTTTCCACGCACTGCGGGCGCACCACGGGAATGCCGAGCAAATCGGTCTGGAATTGCATCAGCAAATCGTTCACGCAGGCGCCGCCGTCCACGCGCAGCTCGCGCACCGGCTGGCCGCCAGCGGCCACGGCGTCGCGCCCCATGGCAGCCAGCAGCGCCGCGCTCTGGTAGGCAATCGATTCGAGCGCCGCGCGCGCAATGTGCGCAATGGTGCTGCCGCGCGTCAGTCCCGTGATGCTGCCGCGCGCGTCCGGCGTCCAGTAGGGCGCGCCCAGGCCGGTGAAGGCGGGCACGAAGACCACGCCGCCCGAGTCGGGCACGCTTTCGGCCAACTGCTGCACTTCGCTGCTCGCCTTGATCGCGTGCAGCCCGTCGCGCAGCCACTGCACCACTGCGCCGCCGACGAAGACGCTGCCCTCCAGCGCGTACTGCACCTGCGCGCCGGGCTGCGCCGCTGCGGTGGTGATCAGGCCGTTGGCCGAGGTCTGGAAGCTCTGCCCGGTGTGCATCAGCATGAAGCAGCCCGTGCCATAGGTGTTCTTGGCCATGCCGGCAGAAAAGCAGGCCTGGCCGAACAGCGCCGCCTGCTGGTCGCCCGCCGCGCCGCCGATCAGCACCGGCGCGCCCAGCAGGTCGGCGCTGGTGTGGCCGAATTCGCCGCTGGAGGGCAGCACCTGGGGCAGCATGGCTGGCGGAATCTTCAGCGCCGCCAGCAGTTTCT
The DNA here is from genome assembly GCF_019195435.1 of Comamonas sp. NLF-1-9. Taxonomy (NCBI): domain Bacteria; kingdom Pseudomonadati; phylum Pseudomonadota; class Betaproteobacteria; order Burkholderiales; family Comamonadaceae; genus Comamonas; species Comamonas sp. NLF-1-9. The sequence goes on along the minus strand of NZ_CP078069.1, from coordinate 2,174,102 downwards.
CGTCCCAGCGGTTGGCGTGCACGTCAAACAGCATGGTGCGCGCGGCGTTGCTCACGTCGGTCACGTGGCGGGCGCCGGCGCGCGTGCTGGCCTCGTGGCCCCCGGTGAGCTGCCAGATCAGCCAGCTGTCTACCGTGCCAAACGCCAGTTCGCCCCGCTCGGCGCGCTCGCGTGCGCCTGGCACGTGTTGCAGTATCCAGTGCAGCTTGGTAGCGGAAAAGTACGCGTCGATGATCAGCCCGGTGCGTTCGCGTACATGTTGCGACAAACCCGCCTCGCGCAGGCGCGCGCAGGTGGCTTCGGCGCGCCGGTCTTGCCAGACGATGGCATGGTGTACCGGCTCTCCGCTGCGCCGATCCCAGACGACCGTGGTCTCGCGCTGGTTGGTGATGCCTATGGCTGCCAGCTGCGCCGCACTCACCCCTGCGCGTGCCAGCACCTCGCGCGCCGTGGCCAGCTGGGTGTGCCAGATCTGCATCGGGTCGTGCTCGACCCAGCCGGGGAGTGGATAGATCTGCGGCAGCTCCTGCTGCGCGATGGCCACGATATGGCCGTCACGGTCAAACAGGATGCTGCGTGAACTGGAAGTTCCCTGGTCGAGCGCGAGAAGATAGGTTTTCATGGTCTCTCGTTTCCTGCGGGGCTGGGGATCCGCGCGCGACATGCCGCTTGAACCATGGCCTGGTGTCCCGCCCTCAGCTACAGATTCTGCAGTCCACGCCGGCCTCCTCAAGCAGGCGGTCAAAAGGCGCCTGTGGCGCCGCGCTGGTATAGAGCCGGTCGATTTGCGCGAGTTTGCCCACCCCCGCCATTGCCGGCCGGTTGAACTTGCTGGCGTCGGCCACCAGCCAGACCTCGCGCGATTGGGCGATGATGGTCTGCGCTACCTGCACCTCGCGCAGATCGTAGTCGCGCAGGCTGCCGTCGACCTCAATGCCCGAGATGCCGATGATGCCGATGTCCACGCGAAACTGCCTGATGAAGTCGACTGCCGCGCCGCCGACCACGCCCCGGTCGCGCCCGCGCACCACGCCGCCGGCCACGATCACCTCGTGCGTCGGATTGCCGCAGAGCACCGTCGCCACGTTCAGGTTGTTGGTGATCACGCGCAGGTTGTTCCGCTGCAGCAGCGCCTGCGCCACCGCCTCCGTGGTAGTGCCGATGTTGATCAAGAGCGAGCTGCCGTCGGGCACATCGCGCGCTACCGCCTCTGCAATATGGCGCTTGGCGTCGGCGTGCAGCGCCTGGCGCTGCGCATGCGCCAGGTTCTCTGTGGTCGAGCCCGGTAGCCGCACGCCGCCGTGAAAGCGCGCCAGCACCCCCTTGTCGGCAAGGCGCTGCACATCCCGCCGTATGGTTTGCAGCGTCACGCCCAACTCATGGGCCAGCGCTTCCACCTGCATCGCGCCGCGAACACGCACGGCTTCCAGCAGCTTGACTTGACGGGGGTTCAGATCCTTCACCCCCGAGACTGTAATGCGAACGAAAACGAACAAATCTAGGGGTAATTACCCATGCATTTCGATCAAATTAGAAAATAATAGAAAAATAGCGAAACACTTCAGATGCGGGCACGTCGGCCTGCGGGGAAGGAAGCAATGCAACTGGTGCTAGAGCAGGTGAGCAAGCGCGTCGGGCAGGAGACGTGGATCGCGCCGCTGACACTGGCTCTCGCCGAACACTGCGTGACCGTGCTGCTAGGGGCTACGCGCGCAGGCAAGACCAGCCTGATGCGTCTGATGGCCGGGCTGGATGCGCCCAGCGGCGGACGTGTGCTGGTAGATGGCAAGGACGTGACCGGCCTGCCGGTGCGCGAGCGCAACGTCGCCATGGTCTATCAGCAATTCATCAATTACCCCTCGCTGACCGTGGCGCAAAACATTGCCGCGCCGCTGCGCCTGCGCGGAGCCGCCCGCAGCGAGATCGACGCGCGGGTGAGCGAACTGGCCGAGCGCCTGCATATCGAAGCCTTGCTGCAGCGCCTGCCGGCAGAGCTCTCCGGCGGCCAGCAGCAGCGCGTGGCGCTGGCGCGGGCTTTGGCCAAGCAGGCGCCGCTGATGCTGCTGGACGAGCCCTTGGTCAATCTGGACTACAAGCTGCGCGAGGAATTGCGCGAAGAGCTGACGCAGTTGTTCGCCGCTGGCGAATCGACCGTGGTCTATGCCACTACAGAACCGGGCGAAGCCCTGTTGCTGGGCGGCTACACCGCCGTACTGCATGAAGGGCGGCTGCTGCAATACGGCCCCACTGCCCAAGTGTTTCACCGCCCCGATTCCGTTCAGGTGGCGCGCGCCTTCAGCGACCCGCCGATGAACCTCATCACCGGCGAACGCCTGCCGGACGGCGTGCGCCTGCCCGGCGGCCTCAGCCTGACGCTGAAGCTGGCGCAGGCCCGCGATGGCATCGGCCAGACCCGCAAGACCGTCACCCTGGGCGTGCGCGCCAGCGCCTTGCACCTGAGCGCTCAGGCGCAGGCACTGCCTCTGCCCGGGCGGGTGGAACTGGCGGAGATCTCCGGCTCCGATACCTACATCTATGCCAGCTCCGCCGTCGGCGAGCTGGTCGCCCAATTGCCCGGGGTGCACCACTTCACGCTGGGGCAGTCCATCACCTTGTACCTGAGCGCTGCCGACGTCTATGTTTTTGACGATTCCGGCGCGCTCATGCATGCCCCGGCCCGCACCGGACAGGAGGGCTGAGCATGGCCCGCATCGACCTGGACCTGGCCCATTCCTACCGCAGCGACCCGCGCGGTGACGAGGACTACGCGCTGCTGCCGCTGAAGATGAGCTTCGAGGACGGCGGCGCCTACGCGCTGCTCGGCCCCTCGGGCTGCGGCAAGACCACCATGCTCAACATCATCTCCGGCCTGCTGGCGCCGTCCAGCGGCACGGTGCGCTTTGATGGTGTCGACGTCACGCACGCCTCGCCCCAGCAGCGCAACATTGCCCAGGTGTTCCAGTTCCCCGTGATCTACGACACCATGACGGTGGCGCAGAACCTCGCCTTTCCGTTGAAGAACCGCGGGGTGCCGCTAGCGCGCATCAAGGAGCGTGTGGGCCAGATCGCCGAAATGCTGGAGATGAGCCACCAGCTTGACCGGCGCGCGGCCGGCCTGTCGGCCGACGAAAAGCAGAAGATCTCGCTCGGGCGCGGCCTGGTGCGCCCCGACGTGGCCGCCGTGCTGTTCGACGAGCCGCTCACCGTGATCGATCCGCATCTGAAATGGAAGCTCAGACGCAAGCTCAAGCAGATTCACCACGAACTCAAGCTCACGCTGATCTACGTCACGCACGATCAGGTGGAAGCCCTGACCTTTGCCGACCAGGTGGTGGTCATGGCGCGCGGCCGCGTGGTGCAGGCGGGCACACCCGAGCAATTGTTCGAGCGCCCCGCGCACACCTTCGTCGGACACTTCATCGGTTCGCCCGGCATGAACTTCGTCGACGTCGCCGTGCGCGGCGGCCAGATCTGGCTCGCGCAGCACGCATTGGGCGCAGCGCCCGCGAATCTGGCCGACGGACCGCTCAAACTGGGTATTCGCCCCGAGCACCTGACTCTTGCGGCCAGCGACACGCCCGGCGCTGCCGCCGCGATCGTCGAACACACGCAAGACCAGGGCACGCACTGGATGCTCAGCTGCCGCATTGGTGAGACGCGGCTCAAGGCGCGCTGCGCCGCCGATGTGGTGCCGCCTGCGCCTGGCACCGTCACCGGCCTGGTACTGCTGAGTGCGTTCACCTGCCTGTACCGCAACGAGGAGTTGGTCGCATGACAGAAAAACCCGTCAACCAGAAGGCCTGGTGGCTGGTGCTGCCGGTCATTGTCTGCGTCGCCTTCTCGGCCATCGTCCCCTTCATGACGGTAGTCAACTACTCGGTGCAGGACATCATCAGCCCCGACCGGCGCGTGTTCGTAGGCACCGAGTGGTTCGCCAACGTGATGCGCGACGCCGACCTGCACGACGCGCTCTGGAACCAGATCCGCTTCTCGCTGGCGGTACTTGCCGTCGAAATCCCCCTTGGCATCGTGCTGGCCCTGTCCATGCCCGAAAAGGGCTGGAAAGCCTCGGTCACCTTGGTCATCGTCGCGCTCTCGCTGCTCATTCCCTGGAACGTCGTGGGCACCATCTGGCAGATCTTCGGGCGTGCCGACATCGGTTTGCTGGGCCATACCCTGCAGGTGCTGGGCATCGACTACGACTACACCGGCAACGCCACGCACGCCTGGCTGACCGTGCTTGCCATGGACGTGTGGCACTGGACGCCGCTGGTGGCGCTGCTCGCCTACGCCGGCCTGCGCAGCATTCCGGATGCGTACTACCAGGCGGCGCGCATCGACGGCGCGAGCCGCTGGGCGGTGTTTCGTTACATCCAACTGCCCAAGATGCGTGCGGTGCTGATGATTGCCGTGCTGCTGCGCTTCATGGACAGCTTCATGATTTACACCGAGCCCTTCGTGCTCACGGGCGGCGGGCCCGGCAGCGCAACCACTTTCTTGTCGCAATACCTCACGCAGAAGGCCGTCGGCCAGTTTGACCTCGGCCCCGCGGCCGCCTTCTCGCTGATCTATTTCCTCATCATCCTGATGCTCTGCTTCATCCTCTACAACTGGATGCAGCGCGTGGGCACCAAGGACAGGCAAGGGAGTGCACCATGAGCATGCGCACCTGGCGCCCGAGCTGGCGGCCCTTCTTCCTCATCGCCTACTTCATCTTCGCGCTGCTGCCCATCTACTGGATGGCCAACATGAGTCTGCGCACCAACGAGGAAATCCTCTCGCAGTTCAGCCTGTGGCCACAGGCGCTCACCTGGGCCAGCTACCACACCATCTTCACCGATCCTTCCTGGTATTCGGGCTACATCAACAGCCTGATCTACGTCTGCCTGAACACGGTGATATCGGTGGCGGTGGCCTTGCCGGCCGCCTATGCCTTCTCGCGCTACCACTTCCTTGGCGACAAGCACGTCTTCTTCTGGCTGCTTACCAACCGCATGACGCCGCCCGCGGTGTTTCTGCTGCCTTTCTTCCAGCTCTACACCACGCTGGGCCTGATCGACACGCACATTGCGGTGGCCCTCGCGCACATGCTGTTCAACGTGCCGCTGGCCGTCTGGATACTGGAAGGCTTCATGAGCGGCATCCCGCGTGAAATCGACGAAACCGCCTACATCGACGGCTACTCCTTCCCGCGCTTCTTCCTCACCGTTTTCCTGCCGCTGGTCAAGGCCGGCGTGGGCGTGGCGGCCTTCTTCTGCTTCATGTTCTCCTGGGTCGAATTGTTGATGGCGCGCACGCTCACCAGCGTCAACGCCAAACCCATCGTGGCGACGATGACACGCACCGTCTCCGCCTCTGGCATGGATTGGGCGACGCTCGCCGCCGCTGGCACGCTCACCATCATTCCCGGCGCGCTGGTGATCTGGTTCGTGCGCAACTACATCGCCAAGGGCTTTGCCATGGGGAGGGTGTGATGTTTGGCTGGATGGTCTGGACCACTCCCACTGCGGTGTTCTTCATCTGCGTGCTGCTCATGCTCATGGTCATGACCCTGTGGGAGATCAAATCCCCGTCGGTACTGCGCAAGGGCTGGCTGCCGATCGCCACAACACGCGGCGACCGCCTGTTCATCGGCCTGCTCCTCGCGGCCTACGTCAATCTCGCCTGGGTCGGCCTGGGTGAATGGATGCAGGAGAGCCTCTCCCTTGAGACAGTGCCCAGTGTCTGGATCAGCTTTGTCGTGTCCATGGGCCTGCTGGCCGGGGTCATGCGCAAGGGTTGAGCCGGTTCACCACCAGTCCCCTGGCCCGCTCCTCCCCGTGGTCAGGGTGCTTTTCGTTCTTCGGGGAGTGCTCACTAGGAGACGCGAAACATGAAAGTACAGATGAAAGTGGTCGCACTGGCGGCCGCGCTGCTGGCGGGCACGGCCGCCTGGGCCGACGAGGCTGCAGCAAAGAAATGGATCGACGCCGAATTCCAGCCCTCCACGCTGAACAAGGATCAGCAAATGGCGGAGATGAAATGGTTCATCGACGCCGCCCAGAAGCTGCAGGCCAAGGGCGTCAAGGAAATTTCGGTTGTCTCCGAAACCATCACCACGCACGAGTACGAATCCAAGACCCTGGCCAAGGCCTTCGAGGAGATCACGGGCATCAAGGTCAAGCACGACCTGATCCAGGAAGGCGACGTGGTCGAGAAGCTGCAGACCTCCATGCAGTCGGGCAAGAGCATCTACGACGGCTGGATCAGCGACTCCGACCTCATCGGCACGCACTACCGCTACGGGAAGATGATGAACCTCACCGACTACATGGCGGGAGCGGGCAAGGAGTGGACCAACCCGGGCCTGGATATCGGCGACTTCATCGGCACCAAGTTCACCACCGCACCCGACGGCAAACTCTATCAGTTGCCTGATCAGCAGTTCGCCAACCTGTACTGGTTCCGCGCAGACCTCTTTGCCCGTCAGGACCTCAAGGACAAGTTCAAGGCCAAGTATGGCTACGATCTGGGCGTGCCGCTGAACTGGAGCGCCTACGAGGACATCGCCGAATTCTTCACCGACGACGTCAAGGAAATCGACGGCAAGCCCATTTACGGTCACATGGACTACGGCAAGAAGGATCCGTCGCTGGGCTGGCGCTTCACCGACGCCTGGTTGTCCATGGCCGGCGCTGCCGACATCGGAGCGCCCAACGGCCTGCCCATCGACGAATGGGGCATTCGCGTCGCTGACGACAAGTGCACTCCCGTGGGCGCCAGCGTGGCCCGTGGCGGCGCTACCAACTCGCCTGCCGCCGTTTATGCGCTCACCAAGTACGTGGACTGGATGAAGAAGTACGCGCCCAAGGAAGCCATGGGCATGACCTTCGGCGAAGCCGGCCCCGTGCCCGCCCAGGGCCAGATCGCGCAGCAGATCTTCTGGTACACGGCCTTCACCGCCGACATGACCAAGCCCGGCCTGCCAGTGGTGAACGCCGACGGCACGCCCAAGTGGCGCATGGCCCCCGGCCCCAACGGCCCGTACTGGAAGCAGGGCATGCAAAACGGCTATCAGGATGTCGGCTCCTGGTCCTTCTTCAAGGGCCATGACGCCAACAAGACGGCGGCCGCCTGGCTGTACGCCCAGTTCGTGACTGCCAAGACCACCTCGCTCAAGAAGACCCTGGTGGGCCTGACCCCGATCCGCGAAAGCGACATCCAGTCCCAGGCCATGACCGACGCCGCGCCCAAGCTCGGCGGTCTGGTCGAGTTCTACCGCAGCCCGGCGCGCGTGGCATGGTCGCCCACCGGCACCAACGTGCCCGACTACCCGAAGCTTGCCCAGCTGTGGTGGAAGAACGTGGCCCAGGCCGTCACGGGCGAGAAGACGCCGCAGGCTGCCATGGACAACCTGGCCAAGGAAATGGACGATGTCATGGCGCGTTTGCAGCGCGCCGGAATGGAGCATTGCGCGCCCAAACTCAACCCCAAGAGCGATCCCGGCAAGTGGCTGAGCGACGCGCACGCGCCGTGGAAGAAGCTGGCCAACGAAAAACCAAAGGGTGAAACCATCAACTACGACGCCTTGCTGCAGGCGTGGAAAGACGGGAAGACCCGGTAATTCTTGTCTGACTTCTTGGACATCCCAAGGCGCCGGCGAATGGGTCGGGCCTTGGGCCGCTCAAGCTCCATCATGAACGCTTCGTCAACGCTCCCCGTGCCCGATCAACGCAGCTGGTTGCTGGAACAACTGGAGCAACGCCAGACTTGCGACTTGATCGTGGTCGGTGGCGGAGCAACAGGACTGGGCGTAGCGCTGGATGCGGCGGCGCGGGGATTGAGCGTCGTGCTGCTGGAATCGCACGATTTCGCCAAGGGCACATCCTCGCGCGCGACCAAGCTGGTGCATGGCGGCGTGCGCTATCTGGCGCAAGGCAACATCTCTCTCGTGCGTGAAGCCTTGCGCGAGCGTGCCATCCTGTTGCGCAATGCGCCCCATCTTGCACAGCCCCTGGCGTTCATCATGCCCTCCTACCAATGGTGGGAAAAACCTTTTTACGGTGCGGGCCTCACCGCCTACGATGTGCTCGCGGGCAACGCGGGGCTGGGGCACACGCAATTTCTTGACCGTGCCCAGGTGTTGCGGGATCTGCCCACCGTGGCACCCGACGGCCTGAAAGGGGGCATCAAGTACTGGGATGGCCAGTTCGACGATGCCCGCCTGGCGCTGGCGCTCGCGCGCACCGCGCAGGCGCACGGCGCCCTCGTGGTCAATTACTGTCCCGTCATCGATCTCCTCTATGAGGAATCAAGAGTCCGCGGTGTCGTCTGCGAGGATGCGGAGACCGGTCGCCGCTACAAAATTCAAGCTCGTTGCGTCGTCAATGCAACGGGCGTCTGGGTGGATCGCCTGCGTCAGAGGGACGGGGAGATCGTGGGTCAGAAGCGCGCGCCCATCGTGGCTCCGAGTCAGGGCGTCCACCTTGTGGTCGATCGGGAATTTCTGGCGTCCGATCATGCGCTCATGGTGCCCAAGACAAGGGATGGCCGCGTCATGTTCGCCGTGCCGTGGTTGGGGAAGGTGATCCTGGGCACTACCGACAGTCTGCGGCATGACATGGACCGCGAGCCGCGCGCCAGATTCGAGGAGGTGTCCCTCATTCTCGCCGAGTCGGCGCGCTATCTGCGCAAGGCGCCCACTGCTGCGGACGTGCGCAGCATCTGGGTCGGGCTGAGACCGCTAGTCAAACCCTCCAGCGACGACGGCGAAAACACGAAGGCATTGAGCCGCGAGCATGCGGTGCTCACCAGCAGCAGTGGGTTGGTCACGGTCACCGGAGGAAAGTGGACAACCTATCGGGCCATCGCCGAGGACGTGCTGGAAAAATGCATGGAGGCCGATTTGCTGCCATGCAGGCCCGCCGGGGTGACGGCCTCGCTCGCGTTGGCTGGTGCTCTGCCGGTCAGCCAGTGCGCCGGCCTGCATCGGCCGCAGGGCATGCACATTTACGGGAGCGACGAAGCCAGAGTCCAGGCGCTGCCTGGCGCCGACGTCGAAATTTCGCCTGGCCTGACAGAGGCGATGGTGCGCCATGCGGCGCGCGAAGAATATGCGCGCACCGTGGAAGACGTGTTGGCGCGCCGCGTGCGTTTGTTGTTTCTGGATGCCCGATTGTCAGGTCGGGTCGCGCCGCACGTGGCTCACGTGCTCCAGCAGGAATTGAATCGGGAGGATGTCGGATTGCAGGCCTTCGAATTGCTGGCGGCTCAATATGCCGCCGTTCCCTAGGTGCATGGCGGAGCTGACCCATGAGACTCAATGATGTTCAGGTAGGGCGCAAGCTCTGGTTCGTGCTGCTGGCGACGGTGCTGATCCTGGCGGCGGGGGCTGGATTGGCGCTCAATCGCATGATTCACGTCATGGACGAGACCGTCGACAGCGTGGCGAAGATCGAGCAGCGCATCGCCCAGGCGTCTCGATGGCGGGGGTCCACGGAAATTGCCACCATGCTCGTCATGGGGGCGGCGGTGACATCGGACGCCGTTTTGGCGCAGCAGTACGAAATCAAGATCGAGAAGGCGACCGCGAACGCCGATCGCCTGCGGCAATCGATAGTTGCCTCCACCGTGGATCCGGTTGAAAAGGCGGCACTGACCAAAATCGAGGACGGCTACGGCAAGGTGACGGCTGCAACGGCGAAGGCCTGGGATCTCAAGGGCGAAGGCGACGTCGCGGAAACCCAGAATTTCGCCGACGAGCAGTTGGCACCGCTGGTGCAGCGCTATCTTGTGGATCAGGATGAATTCATCAAGATCCTGGCGCAGCACAGCCTCGACATCCGGGAGCAGGCGCGGACCAGGCGCCACGCCTTGATCATTTCCACCTGGGTGGGTGCGGCGGTGGTGCTCCTTCTCGTGCTGTGGCTGGCTCGCCTGCTGGTCGTCTCGATCACGGAGCCTCTGCGCCAGGCGAGAGGGGGCATGGACGCCATAGCCCATGGCGATCTCGTGGCCGTGACCCAGGCAGTCCGAGGTGACGAATTTGGATCGATGTTGCGATCCTTGGGAAACATGGCCTCTCGTCTGCGCGAAGTGGTGAGCGAAGTGCGTCAGGGTGTTGACTCGGTCAATGCCGCAGCGCACGACATTGCCACGGGAAACAACGATCTGTCGGTGCGCACGGAACAGACGGCGGCGAATCTTCAACAGACAGCTTCCAGCCTGGAAGAGTTGACCGCCACGGTAACGCAGTCGTCGGAGACGGCGGTGCAGGCGAACCAGTTGGCAAGCCAGGCGGTCAATGTGGCCCAGCATGGAGGCGAGGTGGTTGCTCAGGTCATCACCAGTATGGAGCGGATCACCGGGTCAAGCAGCAAGATCGCGGACATCATCGGCGTGATTGATGGCATCGCCTTTCAGACGAACATTCTCGCGCTGAACGCCGCTGTCGAGGCGGCGCGCGCCGGTGAGCAGGGCCGTGGTTTTGCCGTGGTCGCGGGAGAAGTGCGCACACTGGCTCAACGCAGCGCCGAAGCCGCCAAGGAGATCAAGGGCTTGATCAATGCGAGCGTTCAGGATGTGCAGACCGGGTCGGGGCAAGTCGCGCAGGCGGGACAAAGCATGCAGGACATTGTTTCCAGTGTTCGGCGGGTCAGCGACTTGATGGGCGAAATCACCGCCGCCAGCGCCGAACAGCGTGATGGCTTGGGCCAGGTCAACCGTGCGGTCGCGGAGCTGGATCGAATGACGCAGCAAAACGCTGCTCTGGTGGAGCAGTCCAGCGCGGCGGCCGCCGCCATGCGCGACCAGGCGCAACGCTTGGCGCAAGTGGTGGCCGTGTTCAAGGTGCCAGACGCAGACGGCGCGGCGCCACTGCCATCTTTGCCGACATCTGCGCGGGAGATTCAGGCGGACACGGGTGTGGCGGCTGCCCAAGGTGGGCATGATGGCGGGGTGCTGACACGCATGACTCCCTGGCGCCGACGCGTGACAGACCAGGGCCGCCGGTAAAAGATCGGAATGGGTATTTGACGACCCGAAAAATGCCGCTACAATCAGCGGCTTCGTGTTTTACGCACGAGCCTTTTCTTGCCCAGCGGCAAGCCCCGGCAGAGTGATTTGCCAGGGCGGACGACGGGCCCAAGACTGTCCGGCCGAGCCGGTGCAAGTTGGGAATATTGCAATGATCCAGACAGAATCTCGTTTAGAGGTTGCCGACAACACCGGCGCCAAGACCGTGCAGTGCATCAAGGTGCTGGGTGGTTCCAAGCGCCGCTATGCCAGCGTCGGTGACATCATCAAGGTGAGCGTGAAAGAGGCCGCTCCGCGTGGCCGCGTCAAGAAGGGCGAGGTCTACAGCGCGGTGGTAGTGCGCACCGCCAAGGGCATCCGCCGCAGCGACGGCGCCCTCATCAAGTTCGACGGCAACGCCGCCGTGCTGCTCAACGCCAAGCTGGAGCCCATCGGCACCCGCATCTTCGGCCCGGTCACGCGCGAGCTGCGCACCGAGCGTTTCATGAAGATCGTGTCGCTCGCTCCCGAAGTGATCTGAAAGAGGCCTCCCATGAACAAGATTCGCAAGGGTGACTCGGTCATCGTCCTGACCGGGCGCGACAAGGGCAAGCGTGGCACCGTGACGGCGCGCGCCAGCGAGACGCACCTGCTGGTCGAGGGCGTGAACCTGGTCAAGAAGCACGTCAAGCCCAACCCGATGAAGGGCACCACGGGCGGCATCGTCGAAAAGGCCATGCCCATCCACCAGTCCAACATCGCCATTTTCAACGCCCAGACCGGCAAGGCCGATCGCGTGGGCATCAAGGTGCAGGACGACGGCAAGCGCGTGCGCGTGTACAAGTCCAACGGCGCCGAAATCGCCACCGCCTGAGGTAAATACAGATGGCACGACTGCAAAAACTCTACCGCGAGAAGATCGCGGGCGAACTCAAGGAAAAGTTCGGCTACAGCTCCGTGATGGAGGTGCCGCGCCTGACCAAGATCACGCTCAACATGGGCGTGGGCGAGGCCGTCGCGGACAAGAAGGTGATGGACAACGCCGTGGCGGACCTCGCCAAGATCGCCGGCCAGAAGCCCGTGGTCACCAAGGCCAAGAAGGCCATCGCCGGCTTCAAGATCCGCGAAGGCCAGCCCATCGGCTGCATGGTCACGCTGCGCGGCGTGCGCATGTACGAGTTCCTGGACCGCTTCGTCACCGTGGCGCTGCCGCGGGTGCGCGACTTCCGCGGTGTCTCGGGCCGCGCCTTCGACGGCCGTGGCAACTACAACATCGGCGTCAAGGAACAGATCATCTTCCCGGAAATCGAGTACGACAAGGTCGATGCGCTGCGTGGTCTGAACGTCAGCATCACCACTACCGCCAAGACCGACGCCGAATGCAAGGCGCTGCTGGCGGCGTTCCGTTTCCCCTTCAAGAACTGAGGTAGCGCATGGCCAAGAAAAGTTTGATCGAGCGTGAACGCAAGCGCGAGAAGCTGGCTGCCAAGTACGCCGCCAAGTACACCGAACTCAAGGCGATTGCCGCCGACGCCAAGCGCAGCACCGAAGAGCGCGATGCCGCGCGCCTGGGGCTGCAGAAGCTGCCGCGCAACGCCAATCCGACGCGCCAGCGCAACCGCTGCGAGATGACCGGACGCCCGCGCGGCACCTTCCGCCAGTTCGGCCTGGCCCGTGCCAAGGTGCGGGAACTCGCCTTTGCCGGCGACATCCCGGGCGTCATCAAGGCGAGCTGGTAAGCACAAGCAGGAGTTGAACCATGAGCATGAGTGATCCCATTGCCGACCTGCTGACCCGCATCCGCAACGCCCAGATGGTCGCCAAGACCACGGTGTCGGCCCCCGCCTCCAAGGTGAAGGTGGCCATCGCCCAGGTCCTGAAGGACGAGGGTTACATCGAGGATTTTCAGGTCAAGAGCGAAGGCGGCAAGTCCGAGCTGCAGATCGCGCTGAAGTACTACGCCGGTCGTCCGGTGATCGAGCGCATCGAACGCGTCAGCCGCCCCGGCCTGCGTGTCTACAAGGGCAGCAACGCCATTCCGCAGGTCATGAACGGCCTGGGCGTGGCCATCGTCACCACGCCCCAGGGCGTGATGACCGACCGCAAGGCGCGCGCCAGCGGCGTGGGCGGCGAAGTGCTGTGCTACGTCGCGTGACGCGCAAAGGAGAAATACCGCAATGTCTCGCGTAGCCAAAGCACAAATTGCCATTCCTTCGGGAGTGGATGTTTCCATTACCGCCGACCACATCCAGGTCAAGGGCGCGGGTGGCACGCTGTCCGTGCCGCAAAACGCCCTGGTCAAGGTGGCCAACGACGGTGGCAAGCTCAGCTTCTCGCCGGCCGACGAAAGCCGCGAAGCCAATGCCTTGAGCGGCACCGTGCGCCAGTTGGTCAACAACATGGTGGTTGGCGTCAGCCAAGGCTTCGAGAAGAAGCTCACGCTCATCGGCGTGGGTTTCAAGGCGACGGCCTCGGGCAACAAGCTCAACCTGAACGTCGGTTATTCCCACCCGGTGGACTTCATCATGCCCGCAGGCATCAGCGTGGCCTGCCCGACGCCGACCGAGGTCGTGCTCAAGGGCGCCGACCGCCAGGTCGTGGGTCAGCTGGCCGCCGAGATCCGCGCCGTGCGCCCGCCGGAGCCCTACAAGGGCAAGGGCATCCGCTACGCCAACGAGACGGTCGTGATCAAAGAGACCAAGAAGAAGTAAGGAGCTGCACCATCATGCTAGACAAGAAACAGCAGCGTCAGCGCCGTGCCCGCCAGACCCGCATCCGCATCGCCCAGCAGGGCGCCGTGCGCCTGACCGTGCATCGCACCAATCTGAACATCTACGCCAGCGTCATTTCCGGCTGCGGCACCAAGGTGCTGGCCAGTGCGTCCAGCGCCGAGAAGGAAGTGCGCGAAGCCTTGGGCGGCAAAGGCAAGGGCGGCAATGCCGCCGCGGCCACCGTGGTCGGCAAGCGCATTGCCGAAAAAGCCAAGGCGGCAGGTGTCGAGAAGGTGGCGTTTGACCGCGCCGGTTATGCCTACCACGGCCGGGTCAAGGCCCTGGCGGAAGCAGCCCGCGAAGCGGGTCTGCAGTTCTGAGCGGAGCGGAAAATGGCAAAGTTTCAAGCCAAGATGCAAAACGACGAGCGCGACGACGGTCTGCGCGAGAAGATGATCGCGATCAATCGCGTCACCAAGGTCGTCAAGGGCGGTCGCATACTCGGTTTTGCCGCCCTCACCGTGGTCGGCGACGGCGATGGTCGCGTCGGCATGGGCAAGGGCAAGTCCAAGGAAGTGCCCTCGGCCGTGCAGAAGGCCATGGAAGAAGCGCGCCGGCGCATGGTCAAGGTGTCGCTCAAGAACGGCACCATCCACCACAACGTGGTTGGCCGCCATGGCGCCGCCACGGTGATGATGGCACCGGCCCCCAAGGGTACCGGCATCATCGCCGGCGGCCCGATGCGCGCGGTCTTTGAAGTCATGGGCATTACCGACATCGTGGCCAAGAGCCATGGCTCGTCCAATCCCTACAACATGGTGCGCGCCACCTTCGACGCGCTGGCACGCTCCACGACGCCGGCGGAAATCGCCGCCAAGCGGGGCAAGTCGGTCGAAGACCTCTTCGCCGCCTGATGCCGGCAACCGAATCGAGGCATACAGTGACTACACAGCAGACTCTCAAGGTGCAACTGGTACGCAGTCCCATAGGCACCAAGCAATCCCATCGCGCCACCGTGCGCGGGCTGGGTCTTCGCAAGCTCAACAGCGTGAGCGAGCTCAAGGACACGCCCGAGGTGCGCGGCATGATCAACAAGATCGCCTACCTGGTGAAGATAGTCTGAAAGGCCGATCATGAAACTCAATACCATCCAGCCCGCTGCCGGCGCCAAGCATGCGCCGCGCCGCGTGGGCCGCGGCATCGGTTCGGGCCTGGGCAAGACCGCGGGTCGCGGACACAAGGGTCAGAAGTCGCGCTCCGGGGGCTTTCACAAGGTCGGCTTCGAAGGCGGCCAGATGCCACTGCAGCGCCGTCTGCCCAAGCGTGGATTCAAGTCCGCCTCGCTCAAGTACAACGCTGAAGTCACTCTGGCTGCACTCGAGCGCCTGGGCGCCGCCGAGGTCGATCTGCCCACGCTCAAGCAGGCCGGCCTCGTCGGCCAGATCGTGCGCGTGGTCAAGGTGATCAACAGCGGCAGCCTGAGCAAGGCAGTCAAGCTGACCGGCGTCGGCGCAACCGCGGGCGCGAAGGCGGCGATCGAAGCCGCCGGCGGCAGCGTCGCCTGAGGGAGTCGGGCGCATCGTGGCTACCAACGCGGCCCAGCTGGCAAAGACCGGCAAGTTCGGCGACCTGCGTCGCCGGCTGGTATTTCTGCTGCTCGCCCTGGTGGTCTATCGCATCGGCGCGCACATTCCCGTGCCCGGCATAGACCCGAACCAGCTCTCGCAGTTGTTCAACAGCCAGCAGGGCGGCATTCTCAACCTGTTCAACATGTTCTCCGGCGGTGCGCTGGAGCGCTTCACCGTCTTCGCGCTGGGCATCATGCCCTACATCTCGGCGGCCATCATCATGCAGTTGATGACCTACGTGATACCGACGTTCGAAGCGCTGAACAAGGAAGGGGAGTCGGGGCGGCGCAAGATTACCCAGTACACGCGCTACGGCACGCTCGGGCTGTGCCTGTTCCAGTCGCTGGGCATCGCCGTGGCGCTGGAAAGCACACCCGGCCTGGTGATAGAGCCGGGCTTCAGCTTCCGCGTGACCGCGGTGGTCAGCCTGACCGCCGGCTCCATGTTCCTCATGTGGCTGGGCGAGCAGATGACCGAACGCGGCTTGGGCAACGGCATCTCGCTGCTGATCTTCGGCGGCATCGTCGCGGGTCTGCCGAGCGCGCTCGGCGGTCTGCTGGAGCTGGTGCGCACGGGCGCGATGAGCATCATCATCTCGCTGTTCATCGTGGCGCTGGTGGTGCTGGTGACCTACTTCGTGGTGTACGTCGAGCGTGGTCAGCGCAAGATCCTGGTCAACTATGCGCGCCGCCAGGTGGGCAACAAGGTCTACGGCGGTCAGTCCTCGCACCTGCCGCTGAAGCTGAACATGTCGGGCGTGATCCCGCCGATCTTCGCCTCGTCCATCATCTTGCTGCCGGCCACCGTGGTGAACTGGTTCAGCACCGGCGAGTCCATGCGTTGGCTCAAGGACTTGTCAAGCACGCTCACGCCGGGTTCGCCCATCTACGTGATGATGTATGCGGGCGCGATCATCTTCTTCTGCTTTTTCTACACGGCACTGGTGTTCAACAGCCGCGAGACGGCAGACAACCTCAAGAAGAGCGGCGCTTTCATTCCGGGCATCCGCCCAGGCGAGAACACCGCCAGGTACATCGACAAGATCCTGCTGCGTCTGACTTTCGTCGGTGCGATCTACGTCACCCTGGTGTGCCTGCTGCCGGAGTTCCTGATCCTTCGCTACAACGTGCCGTTCTATTTCGGCGGCACCTCGCTGTTGATCATCGTGGTCGTGACCATGGACTTCATGTCCCAGGTGCAGAGCTATCTGATGAGCCAGCAGTACGAATCGCTGCTGAAGAAGGCGAATTTCCGCACCACCATCAACGGCTAGCCGGATGGGAAGTGATCGTATACAATACCCGGTTCTGCAAAACGCACAAGGCGGCAGGCCGGAGACTTTGAAGAGTTGGCGCTGCTCCCGCTGAGAGCGCCGCCCGCATTGCCCAGGAGAAAAAAATGAGAGTGTCGGCTTCCGTGAAGAAGATTTGCCGCAACTGCAAGATCATCCGCCGCAAGGGTGTGGTGCGCGTGATCTGCACCGACCAGCGCCACAAGCAGCGCCAAGGTTGATTGAACGATTAGAGGACGCAAATGGCTCGTATCGCTGGTATCAATATCCCGCCGCATCAGCACGCCGAAATCGGCCTGACGGCGATCTACGGCATCGGTCGCTCGCGCGCACGCAAGATCTGCGACGCCTGCGCCATCGCCTACTCGACCAAGGTCAAGGACCTGACGGACGCCGATCTCGAGAAGATTCGCGACCAGCTGGCCCAGCTGACGCTCGAGGGCGACCTGCGCCGTGAAACCACGATGAACATCAAGCGCCTGATGGACATCGGATGCTACCGCGGCATGCGCCACCGTCGCGGCCTGCCGGTGCGCGGCCAGCGCACCCGCACCAATGCGCGCACCCGCAAGGGCCCGCGCAAGGGCGCCGCAACGCTGAAAAAATAAGGTATTGAAAGATCCATATGGCCAAGTCTCCCGCCAGCAACGCCGCACAGCGCGTACGCAAGAAGGTCCGCAAGAACGTCTCCGACGGCGTGGCCCACGTGCACGCTTCGTTCAACAACACCATCATCACGATCACCGACCGCCAGGGCAACGCCCTGTCCTGGGCGTCTTCCGGTGGCCAGGGCTTCAAGGGCTCGCGCAAGTCCACGCCGTTTGCCGCGCAGGTGGCTTCGGAAATGGCCGGCCGCGCTGCCATGGAGCAGGGCATCAAGAACCTGGACGTGCAGATCAAGGGCCCCGGCCCCGGCCGCGACTCTTCGGTGCGCGCGCTCGGCGCCCTGGGCATCCGCATCACCTCGATCTCCGACGTGACGCCGGTGCCGCACAACGGCTGCCGTCCGCAGAAGCGCCGGCGCATCTGATTTTTCTCCCCTAAGCCCACCGCCACCCATCGCCTGGCGCGAAGGTGGCTCCTGCGGCCCGACCCGCAGCAGATCCCCCAATCAAGGAAACCCCCGTGGCACGCTACCTCGGCCCCAAGGCCAAACTCTCCCGCCGTGAAGGCACCGACCTGTTCCTCAAGAGCGCGCGCCGCTCGATCGCCGACAAGGCCAAGTTCGACTCCAAGCCCGGCCAGCACGGGCGCACCTCGGGTTCGCGCACCTCGGACTACGGCCTGCAGCTGCGCGAGAAGCAAAAGGTCAAGCGCATGTACGGCGTGCTGGAAAAGCAGTTTCGCCGTTACTTTGAAGAGGCCGAGCGTCGTCGCGGCAATACCGGCGCCAACCTGCTGTCCTTGCTCGAATCGCGCCTGGACAACGTGGTCTATCGCATGGGCTTCGGCTCCACCCGCGCCGAGGCGCGCCAGCTCGTGTCGCACAAGGCGATCACGGTCAACGGCCAGTCGGTGAACATCGCTTCCTACCTCGTGAAGGAAGGCGACCAGATCGCGGTGCGCGAAAAGTCAAAGAAGCAGGCGCGCATTGGCGAGGCGCTGCAGCTCGCGCAACAGGTCGGCATCCCCGCATGGGTCGAAGTCAATGCCGACAAGGTCGAGGGCGTTTTCAAGAAGGTGCCCGATCGCGACGAGTTCGGCGCGGACATCAATGAGTCGCTGATCGTCGAGTTGTATTCGCGCTGATCCGCTGTCCTGCAAGCATTTTGCAATCGTTCCACACCGCGAGGCATCGCGGTGCTGGCGCTTCATCAGCCTTACCGGTGTAACGAGCCGGGGGCATTGAGAGGAAGTCCGCATGCAAACCAATTTGCTCAAACCCAAGACCATCAACGTCGAGCAGGTCAGCGCCAACCGCGCCAAGGTCGAGCTCGAGCCGTTCGAGCGCGGCTACGGGCATACGCTGGGCAATGCCATCCGCCGGGTTTTGCTGTCTTCCATGGATGGTTATGCGCCGACCGAGGTCTCTATCGCCGGCGTGGTGCATGAGTATGCGGCCATCGACGGCGTGCAGGAAGACGTGATCAACATCCTGCTGAACCTCAAGGGCGTGGTGTTCAAGCTCTTCAACCGCGACGAAGTCACGCTGTCCCTGCGCAAGGACACCGAAGGCGTGGTCGTGGCCGGCGACATCCAGACGCCGCACGACGTCGAGATCATCAATCCCGAGCACCCGATCGCCACGCTGTCTGCCGGCGGCAAGCTGGACATGCAGATCAAGGTCGAGAAGGGCCGCGGCTATGTGCCCGGCAACCAGCGCTGGCATGGCGACGAGCCCAACAAGACGATAGGGCGCATCGTGATGGATGCCTCCTTTTCACCGATTCGCCGGGTGAGCTACACGGTCGAGAGCGCGCGCGTGGAGCAGCGCACCGACCTGGACCGCCTGGTGCTCGACATCGAGACCAACGGCACGCTCACGGCCGAAGAGGCGGTGCGCACCTCGGCCAAGATCCTGGTCGAACAGCTGGCGGTGTTTGCCCAGCTCGACGGCGGCGACCCCTTCGAGGCCGGCGCCTCTGCTGCGCGCACCGGCGCGGCCACGTTCGATCCGGTGCTGCTGCGCCCGGTCGACGAGCTGGAGCTCACGGTGCGTTCGGCCAACTGCCTCAAGGCCGAGAACATCTACTACATCGGTGACCTGATTCAGCGCACCGAAAACGAGCTGCTCAAGACCCCCAACCTGGGTCGCAAGTCGCTCAACGAGATCAAGGAAGTGCTCGCCTCGCGTGGCCTGACTCTGGGCATGCGCCTGGAAAACTGGCCGCCCGCAGGACTTGAGAAGCGCTGATTGAGAATCGGGTGGCGCCCTTGCCGCCCAGTGCCGCGGGAGGTACCTGATACGGCCCCCTGCATAACAAGCGTAAAGAAGGAAAAGCACCATGCGTCACGGAAACGGACTGCGCAAACTCAACCGCACCAGCGCCCATCGCAAGGCAATGCTGCAAAACATGATGAACTCGCTCATCGAGCACGAGGCCATCAAGACCACGCTACCCAAGGCCAAGGAACTGCGCCGCGTGGTTGAGCCCATGATCACCCTGGCACGCCAGGACACCGTGGCCAACCGCCGCCTGGCATTCGCGCGCCTGCGCAATCGCGACAGCGTCACCAAGCTGTTCACCGACCTCGGTCCGCGCTTCAAGACCCGCCCGGGCGGCTACACGCGCATTCTGAAGATGGGCTTTCGGGTGGGCGACAACGCTCCCATGGCTTACGTGGAACTCGTGGACCGCGCAGCACCCGCGTCCAGCGACGAAGCCAAGGCCTGAAATCCTGCTACAATAGCCAGCTTACCGCGCGGTGGAGCAGTCTGGTAGCTCGTTGGGCTCATAACCCAAAGGTCGGAGGTTCAAATCCTTCCCGCGCAACCAATCAGATCAAGCGCCTGGCTTGAATTCAAAAGCCCACGTCAGTGGGCTTTTTTGTGTCTGCGTTCAGGTCGTGCACACTTCGCGCGCGCGCCGGGGCCTTCCCGTTGCGCGTTTCGGCGTCTGATCTTTGGGTATGTGCGCTGGGTGTTTGGCCAAGGCTTGCAGGTTCGTATGTTGCGACTTGGGCCAGAACAGAAGATTTTGTTGGCGCGGCGCCAAGGTCGACAAGCGCCTGCGGCACCCGTGCCCCGTCTCTTCCGTAGCGAATGAGCTCCGGCTCCTGCCTCAGCCGCGCGCCTGGTGCGTGTTCGAACCACTGGTCAGGCGAAACATCGAGGATCCGACTGCCGCAAATTGCGGGCTCCCGGAGGCTGCCGCAATACGGGCGCCCCCGCTGTTTTGCTTCTTGACCTGGATCATGGTCTTTGCCCGGGCCGCTCGCCATACTGGCGCTTTGCACACACTTTCGGGGCCTTGCCATGGAGCCGCTTGCCTTGCGCATCATTTGTGAAGAGCATTTTTCCATCGCCGCGGTGCTGCGCTCGCTGCGCATGATGCTCAAGCGCGGCCCCGAAGACGATGCGCCGGCGTTCTTCGACGCCATGCGGGCGATGCTGTTCTACATCGACGAGGTACCCGAGCAAGACCACCATCCCAAGGAGTCGCGCTTCCTGTTTGCGCCCCTGCTCGAGCGCGCGCCCGAGCATGTGCCCTTGCTTGAGCGGCTCGAGCGCGAGCACGTGAACGGCGAGCGTACGGTGCGCGAACTGCAGCACCAGCTGCTGGCCTGGGAGCTGATGGGCGAAGGGCGGCGCGCGGCCTTCACCCAGGCGCTCAACAGCTACATCACCTTCTACCTCGAGCACATGCGGCTGGAAGAGACGCTGATCCTCCCTGCGGCAATCAAGGTCCTCACGGCGCAGGACTGGGCGCGCATCGACGAGGCTTTCATGGCCAACCAGGATCCGCTCGCAGGCGACGCCGATCGCTCGCCGGAGCACGAGCGGCTGTTCCAGCGCATCGTGCACTGCACGCCCAGCCCGATAGGCCTGCGCCAGGAGCTGGCCGCCGCCCGCTGAGCCGGTGAACCGCCCCGTGGCGCACGGGGCTCTCGGCCACTCGCTGCAAGGCCCGCGATTGCCGTGACAAGGCGGCCAGCGCGCCGGCTATCCGGCTGCCGCAAGACCTTGTTCAAGCCGCAGGCACGTCGTGGGCGCTGCCCGCGCCGGCCGCCGCGCCGAGGTAGCGCACGGCGACCACGGTGATGTCGTCGGCTTGCGCTGCGCCGGACTCGAAGTCGCGCACCGCCTGCAGGATGTCTTGCGGCAGGGCCTCGCCCGTGGCGCTGCGGGCGCTGACCGCCTGCACCAGCCGCGCCTCGCCAAACAGCTCGCCGGCGGCGTTCGCCGCTTCGGTCACGCCGTCGGTGTACAGCAGCAAGGTGTCGCCCGGCGCCAGCGCCAGCGTCCCCGGTTTGAAGGGCATGCCTTCCATCACCGCCAGGGCGATGTTCTGGCCCTGGGGCAGCATCTGCACCTCGCCGGCCGAGCGCAGCAGCAGCGGCGGGTTGTGTCCGCCGTTGACGTAGTCCAGGCGGCCGGTGCCCAGGTCCAGCACGCCCAGGAAGGTGGTGACGAACATCATCTGCTCGTTCTCGGCGCAGAGCCGGTCGTTCAGCCTGGCCATGATGTCGGCCGGTTCGCGCAGAAACTGCGCGATGCTCTTGAGCAGTGTGCGGGAAATCGCCATGAAGAAGGCCGCCGGTATGCCCTTGCCCGAGACGTCGGCGATCACCAGCGCCAGGCGCTTGTCCTCCAGCAGGAAGTAGTCGTAGAAGTCGCCCCCGACTTCCTTGGCCGGAATCATCAGCGACGCGACGTGGACCGCCCGGGTGTCTGGCTCGGTGCGCGGCAGGATGGACAACTGCATGGTGCGCGCGATCTCCAGCTCCTGGCGCAGGCTGATCAGGACTTCTTGCTCGGCCATGGCCTTGCGCAGGCGCTTGAGCAGGTCGACCAGCCTGTCCTGCTGGCTCATCACCAAGCCGGACAGGCGCCCCAGGGTGTTGGCCAGGCCGGCCAGGGCGTTGTCGTCTTCGGTGTCCTGCACCGGCTCCAGCGCGGCCAGCACCTCGGTGCGCGATTGCTCGTCCAGGCTGCCTGCGAGTTGGCGCAATTCGCGGCGTATCAGCTGCTCTTGCTGCTGGCGCACGCGAGCGCGTTCGTCGCGCAGCATGCGCAGGTTGATCATCTCGCCGCGCAGCGCCGCCACGCCGCGCGCGATCTGTCCGGCTTCATCGGGCAGCTCCTGGTCGTCTTCGTCGGGCGCGGCGCGCAGCTCGCCCTGGGCCAGCGCGCGCAGCACGCCGACGGAGCGATCGAGCGGGCGCAAGGCGCGGCGCAGCACGAAGGACAGCGCAAAGCCGAGCAGCCCGATCAAGAGCACGACGCCGGCCGCGGCCAGCGCCTGCATGCGCCGGTCGGTGCGGCGCTCGGCGGTGGTGTCCCAGACGGAGAGCAGCGAGCCTATGGGGCGCGCGTCCGGCCCGATCAGGGGCAGGGCCGCGCCCAGCCAATAGCGGCCGCTTGCGCTCTGGCTCTCCAGCACCCGCGCGTGGCGCACGGTCTGCGCCAGGCCCTCGGCTTGCGCCAGACCAGCCTGCGTGCCTGTGACCTCGCGCCCGCGCAGATTGACGACGAAGCTCTCGCCCTCTATCGCGTGCGCCATCTGCGGCAGCAGCTCGCCCAGGTCCTGGCCCAGGGCGAGCACGCCGCGCGCGCCGGTGGGGCCAAAACTCTGCGTGACAACCAGGTAGTAGCGCTCGCGCGAAGCCTGGCTCAGACCCGGCAGCGGCGCGCTGCTCGAAAGCGCGCGGCTGAGCCAGCCGGCATCGACCATGGCGTCCTGCAGCAGGCTGCTCGAGCTTGACTGCACCAGAGTCCTTTGTTCGTCGAACCAGTCGGCGCGCCAGCCCGGGTGTTGCTCCAGCAGCGGGCGCACCAGCGCGTTGAGCGCCTGTCTGTCCCGGCTCTGCCAGGCGCGCTCCAGCTGCGGATCTTGCAGCGTGGCGGCAACACCTGCGCGCAGGGCCGCGCCCGCTTCGTCCTGCAGCCGGCTCCAGGCGATGGCTTGCGATTGCAGCAGTACGCCGTGGTAGCGCTCGTTCAAGACCCGGTCGCGCTGCCAGGCGATTGCGCCGACCATCAGCGCCAGCGCCAGCGCGGCGATCAATGCCAGCAAGGTGATGCGTGTTCTAAGCGGCATCACTGCCTCGCGCGGACTGGCGCCCCGGTGTGGGCAGCCACGGGAGCGCTGCGGCGACCAGGGCGCAAAACGCCAGGGCGGCGCGTCCCCAGTCGCCCAGCGGCCCCACGGTCTGCGGCGCCCAGACCTGCAGCGCCAGCAGGCACAGCCCCGGGCCCAGGGCCGCGCCGCCCAGCAGCAGGCCCAGCCAGATCGCCCGGCCGCGCCCGCCCGGCCGGCGCGCGGCCAGCAGCGCCAGCAAGACCAGCAGTCCTGGCCCCAACGCCAACACGCCCGGCGATTGCAGGCCGGCGCCGGCCAGCGCCAGCAGCCAGGCCGCAAGGCCCAGCCACAGACCG
The DNA here is from genome assembly GCF_019195435.1 of Comamonas sp. NLF-1-9. NCBI lineage: Bacteria > Pseudomonadati > Pseudomonadota > Betaproteobacteria > Burkholderiales > Comamonadaceae > Comamonas > Comamonas sp. NLF-1-9. The sequence goes on along the minus strand of NZ_CP078069.1, from coordinate 2,150,441 downwards.
CGCCAGCGCGCGCGTGCGGCCTGGCTTGGCAGGTCGGACAACACCAGCGAGGGCATCTGCGCATACCGGTCGCGCCCTTCGACGCGGGTCAGCCCTTCGTCCAGCAGAGCGCGCTTGGTCTGGTCGGGCTCGGTACGCCGCAGCGATTGCGTCAGGCGCTGCAGGCGCTCGAACTGTTCGTTGGCATGGCGCAGTTGCGCGCGCAGCCAGGGCAGACGCGCATCAAACTCGCGCCGGCCCAGGCGGGGCAGGCGAAACGCGAAATCCCCCGCGCCCAGGCGGCTGCAGGCGGCGGCGACGATGCGCTCGCGGCGCAGGACTTCGCCGGCCAAGCTGTAGCGCAGGCCCTCGGCCGCGAGTGCGCCGGTGAAGGCGAGCAGGGCGGCCAGCGGCAGGGCCCAGTGCATCAACAGCGTGCCCGTGGCGGGCTCGCGCCACAGCACGCGGATGCGCGCCACCGGCACGCCGCTGACGGTGACGGGAGCCTGCGCCGCCAGCGTGGCCGCGTTCGCCTGGCCGCGCGCGCGCTGGTGCAAGACCTGCTCGCGACTATCCTGCAGGCTGACCGCGAGCAGGTCGTCGAAAGCCTGCAGGCGGTGCTCGAACAAGGCCGTCACACCCACCAGCTGGCTCAGCGGCACGCCCACCTGCACCGCATGCTGCACCTGCTGCGCCATGCCGTCTGCCACCAGGCGGGCGCGGCCTTCGGCCTCCTGGACGGCCATGCCTTGCAGCTGGCGCACCGCCACCCAGCTCACCGCCAGAAAGGCCAGGCACAGCAGCGCCAGACCGCGCAAGGCAAAACGCCGCGCGGCGTACACCGGCAAACGGCTCCGGGGTTTCACAGCGGCTCCCGCGCCTGCGTCAGGCCATCGAGCGCGCCGGCGACGCGCAGCTCGGTCTGCTGCAACCGGGCGGCGGCCTGGTCCATCAGAGCTTCATCGCGCGCGGCCGCCAGCGCGCGCAGCAACAGCCTGGCCAGTACGAGGGCGGCCAGTGTGAGGCCGAACACCGCCGCCAGCGCGGCCGCCAGCACCGGCCAAGGCGAGGGCGAAGGCGCCAGCGCCGAGGTGATGCACACCTGGCCCGCGAGCTCGCCAAACGGTCCGTGCACCGCCAGGCCCAGCGTGAAGTCTTCTGCGCCGACGACGCGCCAGGCGGCCGGCGGCCCGGCTTGCGCATCCGCCGCCGCGCCGCTCTGTGCCTGCCTGCTGGCCAGCAGCCATTCGGCAGGAACCGGCTCGCCGATGGCGCCGCGGTCGGTGCTGAAGAGGGAGATGGCGCTGGCGTCGAACACCTCGGCCGCGACGAGTGTGGGGTCGTCGGCCAGCAGGTCTTCCAGCATGGCCTGGGCCTGGTGGCTGCCGGCCAGATCAAAGCCCAGCGCCAGGTTGGTCTGCAGCCGCTCCCGCAGGGACTGCAGCGCAATCTCGAGCCGCGCTTCGCGCAGGCCCTGCGCCTGGCTGCGTTGCAGACCGGCGAGCATGGCCACGAGCAGCAGCAGGCCGAGCATCGCCGCCAGCCACCAGCGCCAGGCGAGCTCCACGCAGGCGGCGAGCCCGGGGCGCGGGCGAGGCAGTTGCTCGGCCCCCGGGTTCATTGCACCACCTCGGCCACGTTCAGCAGCGCCAGCGGCGGATACAGGCCCAGCGCCTTGGCCGTGCCCATGTTGATCAGCAGCGAAAAGCGCTGCAGCGACTCGGCGGGGATGCGCTCCACAGGCGTCTTGTCCACCAGGATCTGCGCCGCCTTGTAGCCGGCAAAGCGCCCCACGTTGGTGCCGTTGGCAAACAGGCCGAACATGCAAGACGCCTTGCGTACTATGCTCTCTGTAGCGCAGAACGTAGGCAGACCCTCGGCAATCGCGGTTTTTGATACCAAGTCCCGATGGGTGAAAGCAAGAAAGGTGCTGGGGCCGACATAGAGCAGGTCGGCGCCGCGCTCCCGTAGTCCGCGAATGAGCGCTGGCAGCGCCTGGGCCTGGGCTTGGCCGCTTGCGTCCAGCGGCACTTTTGCTTCCAGCAGCTCGAAGCCTTCGCTGCCCGCCATGCGGCGCAGTTCATCGGCCACGCCCACGGTATTGGATTCGGCCGGGTTGGTGATGTAGCCCAGGCGCTTGAAGGGCAGGTAGCCGCGCATCGCGTTCAACTGCACGGCGACGGGTGCCACGTGGCTCACGCCGGTGACATTGCGCCCCGGCGGCTTGGTCTGCCTGAGCAGGCCCGAGCCCACGGGGTCGGTCACCTCGGTGAAGACGATGGGGATGTCGCGGATGTGCTGGTCCGGCCCGGCGTCGTGCTTGCCCGCCATGGCCAGAGTCGTGCCCGTGCCCCAGGTGTAGATCAGGTCGGGCGCCAGCGCGCGCACCTTCTCGACCGTGGCCGCAGCGTCTTCGGCGCGGCCGGAATACACCACGGTGTCGATCTTCACGTTCAGCTTGCGCTTGAGCAGGTAGTCCTGAAAGCCGGCCTCGGTGTTCTCGGGCTGGTGCGGCAGCACCATCACGATGTGGTAGCCCGGCGCCGCGGCTGGCTGCGGCGTCTGCGCCGGCGCGTGCATTGGTACGCTGGCCGCCAGCAGGGTCGCCAGGATCAGGGCGACGCCCGGACGCTGCCGGGCTTCAAGCCATTGCATGTTTCGCTCCGTCGGTCTGCGCGGCGCGCAAACCCGTCATCAAACCCAGCGCACCCAGGGCGAGCAGCGCGCCCACCACCAGCACCGCGCCATCCATGCCCAGCCGCGCCACCGCCAGCGCCACCACGAAGGGCGCGAGGATGCTGCCCACGCGCTCGAGGAAGCGAAACGCCGCGAGCGCCTGCGCCGGGGTGACGCTTTGTGCGCCCGCCGGGCTGGCGCCGTGCGCTTGCGCGCTCGACGCCTCGAAGGCCTCGGTCACCAGCACCAGTTGCGGCGCCGATTGAAAGGCCTGCGCCACGCCAAGCAGCGCACAGCACAGCGCCGCCCCCCAGGCGCCGCCGACCAGCACCATCAAGCCACAGGCCAGCGCCGAGAGCGCGCAGCCCCAGACGACCCAGGAGCGGCGCTGCCCGCTCAGATCGGACCAGCGCGCCACCAGCGGCGCCACGATCATGAACGCAAGAAAGTAGGCCAGCAGCACGCGCCCGGACACTGCCGCGCTCTCGCCCTGTGCCTGCAGGTACAGCGGCGTGACCACCACCAGCAGCGCCACCGCCGCCAGGCGGGCCGGCACCGCAGCGTACCAGGTCACCGCCATCACCTGGCGGTTGCGCAGGATCGCCGCCATGCCGCGCCAGCCCAGGGCCGGCGGGGCGTCGCTGCCTTCGTGCTGCAGCCGGGGCAGGCCGATGCTGACCAGCGCCGCCAGGCCCAGGCAGAGCGCGCAGGCGGCAAAAGCCAGGGTGCTGCCCAGCCGCTGCACCAGCAGGCCGCCCAGCGCCGGACCGCAGACGCCCGCAGCGACGATGGCGGCGGCCACCTCCACCAGGCCGCGCCCGCGGCTGCGGTTGTCGGTCAATCGCACGATGGCGGTCTGCGCCAGGATCAGCAGCAGACCGTAGGCCAGCCCGCTGCCCGCGCGCAGCAGCATCAGCATGGCGGCATCCTGCGCCCAGGCCGTGGCCAGCAGCAGCGCAGCGCCTGCGAGCGAGCTCAGAAACAGCGCCTGGCGCATGGCCACGCGCCGGGCCAGCCAGGGCCCGAGCGGCTGCGCCAGCGCCAGCGTGAGCATGAAAGTCGCCACCGGCAGCACGGCCACCGTGGTCGGCGAAATGTCCAGGCCCGGCGGCTGCATCTCCGAGGCGAACACGGTGAAGAAGGGGCGCAGCAGCTCGTCCGAGAGCGCGGTGAGAAAGACCAGCAGCCGGATGCGCGTGAGCGCCATGGCGCGGCGGTTGAGCTGCTCGCCGCGCAGCACGGCGCCGGCCTGTGCGCTCAGGTCTTGCAGCGTCTGGCGGATGTTTTGCCACCAGTCGTGCAGGCGCTGCGCGGTGTCCGCCTGCAGCCGCAGCTTGCGCGCCTGGCGGCACCACTGCGCCCAGAGCACGGAAAAATCCAGATAGGGCTTGAGCACCGAGCGCTGCCATGTAGCGCCCAGCATCTCGCGCGCCAGCACCAGCCCGACCAGAATCGCAAAAGCCAGATCGATCAGCACGGCCCGCACGCGCGCATCGATGTAGGCAAACGTGGTGCCGCTGCTCAGGCTGGCGTCGCCGCCCGCTGCCGCGCCCGCGCCGGCCAGCGCGGTCACGGTTTGCCGCACCAGGCGAAAGGCGGTGTCGCCCGTGCCCGGCGCGGCCAGCGCCCGGGCTGCCTCGCTCGCGCCCGCCCGGGTCTGGCTGACCAGCACCGGGGCGCTGCCGGGCGAACTCTGCCAGGCCAGAAAGGCCACTTCCGGCGCGGTTTCGAGCTCGGCCTGCAGCATGGCGTCCACGCCAACGAGCTTGTCGGCGGGGATGCCGAGCGAGAGCGCGCGCTGCACCTGCTCCTGCGCCATGCTCAGCACCGAGCGGGCGTTGCGGTCGATCTGCTCGAGCAGCAGCGGCTTGGCCAGCTGGCGGCCCTGCCAGGCCAGCAGGGCCAGCGCGGCAAAAGTCAGCAACACGGCCGCAGCCAGCAAGGCGCCGGCGCGCCGACCTGCGGGCGCGGCGCGCGCGAGCTCGGGCAGCTGGCGGGCATCTTCGGGCTCGGCAGCAGCGAGCGCCGCGCTCGCCTGCTGCAGGCGCCGGCCCGTGAGCAGCGCCCAGGCCATGCCGATGCCGCCAAGCGCCAGCGACAGCAGCATGCCCACGACCAGGGCGTACGGCCACAGCGGCCGGATCACCGACCACGCGGCCGCCCGCAAGGCGCCCAGGTCGTAAACCAGCCACAACACCCCGGCGCGCTGGCCCGAGGGGTCGAGCAGCGCCGTGCCGACGAACATCTGCGCGCCCTGCTGGCGCACCAGCGAGGCCACGGGCGCATCCGCATGCCTGCCCGCGCCCATGAGCTGTGCGCTCCAGCTGCCGGGCAGTGCAGCGGCGTAGCGGCCGGCCGACTGGCCGAGCTCGGCCACGACCTCGCGCCCGTCCGCCGCGACCCAGCCGCCGACCAGCTCGCTGTCCTGCGCGCCCTGGCGCGCCAGCACTTGAGGCAGTTGCGTCTGGTCGTGCAGGCCCAGACCCAGGCGGTAGCCGAAGGCAATCTGGTCGCTGACGCGCTGGGCGGTGCGCAGGCTGCGGCTTTGCGCGAACTCCAGCATCACCTGCTCGATGCGCAGCCCGATGAGCAGCGCCGACAGCAGCACCAGCAGCCAGGCGAGCGGCGCAGCCACGCGAAACGCCGACACGCCGTGGCGCCAGGCCCCGGCAGCGTGCCCTGCGGGCGTGTGCGCGCCAGCCGGGCGCATCTCAGAACTCTCCCGACGCTGGCCGCAGATCCGCCCCTGGTGCGTAGTTGTTTGGAGGCTCCGTGCGATCGGGCAAGTGGGCCGGCGGGGGTGGCGGGTTCACCAGACGCGAGGGCTCGTCGCGCGCGGGGTCGTCCATGTAAGCGTCGGCCGGCTGGCCCGGGAACTCGCGCCCCGGGGGCGCGACGATGCGCGCCGCCGGGCCGGCGCTTGGCAACTCCGACTCGGGCAGCGCCACTACGCGCGGCTTGATGAGGAAGAGGCGCTCGCGCACCTGGCGGTTGTCCACCTTGTGCGAGAACAGGCTGCCCAGCAGTGGAATCTCGCCCAGCACCGGAATGCGTTGGTTGGAATGCTCGGTTTGCTGCGTGTTGTAGCCGCCGATCAGCAGCGTCTGGCTCTCGCCCACGATGGCTTGGGTACTGACGGTGCTGCGCCGTATGGTCGGCAGGCCGTCCACCACGCGCTCTTGTATTTGCCCGTCCTCGATGTCCACGTCGAGCTGGATGGTCGGGCCAAGGCGGTCGCGTTCGATGTAGTGCGGCGTGACCTTGAGCGTGGTGCCCACGGTGACCGGAGTCACGGTGGCCACGCGCTCGCCGGTGGTGCGGATGTAGAAGGTTTCGGACAGGTCGAGCAGCGCGCCGGTGTGGTCTATCGTGAGAATGGACGGGCGCGACTGGATCGAGGCTTCGCCTATGCCTTCGAGCGCGCGGATGCGCGTGACCAGGTAGTTGCCGGCATCGAGCACCACGCTGTTGGTGCTGATGTTGGCGCCACGCGCCGCACCAGAGATGGTCAAGGCCCCTGAGGTGGGCGAGACGTTGCCGAAGCCGGCGGCCATGCCGCCCTTGCGCCCGCCCCAGGCGATGCCCAGTTCATCGAGGCGTGTGGAGTTCACGTCGATGATCATGGCCTCGATCTCGATCAGCGCGGTGGGCACATCCAGCTGCTCAATCAAGGCCTGGTACATCGGCAGGCGGTCGGGCGTGTCCTGCACGATCAGCGCGTTCAGGCGGGAGTCGGCCTGGATCGAGGGCCTGGACAGGCGTGCGCTGGCGGACGCAGCCGCCTGCGCGCCCTCGGCGGTGGCCGCCGCCGGCTTGCGCGCATCGTCGCCCGACAAGGGGGCAAGGGGCGTGAGCTGGTGCGTGCTGGGCGCCAGCGCCGCAGCCTGTGGATTGCCGCTGGCGCGCAGCGGCGCCGCCAGGCGGTTGACGGCTTCGCTGTCGGCCCCGATCGGGATCACGTCGGTGGCGGCGCCGCCGTCGCCGCCGCTGATCAATGCGCGCAGCACGCGGGCGAGTCCCGGCGTGGTGAGCTGGCGGTCGCGGTAGGTGATGGTGCGGTCGTCTACCGAGGCGTGCTTGAGCCGGAACACCGCTACCTTCTGCCCTCCGCCCAGCGGCGGCAGACTGGCCATGGTGCGTTGCACCAGCGCAACATAGGCGGGCGGGCCCGAGACCAGCGCCAGACCCTGCTCGGGCAGCTCGCCCCAACCGAAGCGCGCGTCGAGCACGCCCAGGCTGGTCAGCGCCTTGCGCACCGCCGGCATGCTGGAGCCGGAGGCGTTGATCGAGGTGGTGCTCATCTCGCTGGTGCGGCTGATGAACAGCGTGCCCGCGTGCGTGAACCACTGAAAGCCGTAGGCGCTGCCCAACTGGTCCAGAAATTCGCCGGGGCTGCGTGCCTGAAAGCGTCCGTTGACCTTGCCCTCGACCTGCGCCGAGAGGTCCAGCCCGAGGCTGAAAGAGCCGGCAAAGTCGCGCAGCACCTCGGCTACCGAGACGGGCTTCTCGGCGTAGTAGTTGAAGGGGTCGTCCGTCCACGGCGGCGGGCTTGCGTGCGCCTTGGGCCCGGCCAGGCCCAACACGGCGATCAGGCTTGCCAGCACCGCCGCCCGTCGGCCCCAGCGCCACGCGCCGGCGCGCGTCATGTTCGGCCTCTTCATTGCCGGGACAGCACCTGGCCCCAGAAGGCCAGTTCGTTGACGAAGTCGCCGACCAGCTCGTCTACCTCCTGGGCCGAGCTGGCGGCCACTGTCTGGCTGAGCCAGAACGCGCGCTCGTCGGCGTCCACGACGCAGGCGGCCCCAGCGCTCTGGATGCGCCCGCAGGCGAGCGCGCCCATGCTGCGCAGCAACTCGTCGCGCGCGGGCCCGGCTTCGGGCAGCTCGCACAGGCGCGAGCGCACCTGGATGCGGCCGTCTGCCAGGCTGCGCAGTTGCAGCCGATAGCGCTCGTCCACGGTGAGATGGAGCCGGCTGGCGTCATGCGGCCCGCTTTGGCCCAGCGTGGTAGCGGCGTAGCTGGCCAGCAGGGCGTTGCCGGCACTGGAGTGGGAAGTGGTCAGCATGCGTGTTCCGTGAAGCGGGTATGGCCGGCGCCGCGACAGGCCGGGCGGGGAATGGCGCAGGGCGTGCTCATTCGTGTTCTTTCATTTGCTGCAGCAGCCGCAGGACTTCGGCTACCGGTTCGACAAGCTGCGATGGAATGTACTGGCCGCTGCTGGCCTGCTCCATCAGGGAATGCGCGAGAGGGATGTTCTGCATCACCGGCACGCCTGCTTCGCGCGCGGCGCGCATCATGCGCTCGGCCAGCGCGCCCTCGGCCATGGCCAGCACCACGGGCAGCGGGGTGTCGCCCTCCTCGTAATGCAGCGCCACGGCGATGTGCGTGGGGTTGGTCACCAGCACTGTGGCCTGGCGCGCGCTGTTGACCGCACCCTCCTGCATCATCTGCTGGTGCAGTTGCTTGCGCTGGTGCTTGATGTGGGGGTCGCCCTCCATCTCCTTGTATTCGCGCTTGACTTCGTCCTTGCTCATCATGAGCTGCTTGCGGTGCGAATAGCGCTGCCAGGCAAAGTCCGCCAGCGAAATGACGGCATAGGCCAAGCCGATGTTGATCAGCATGGTCTTGATCAGCGAGCCGATCACCTGCCCCATGCCCGCCAGGCCCGCCTGCGGAATGCTGGTCATGATGGGGAAGGCGTCGCGCAGCAGCAGCCACAGCAGTGTGGACAGGAAACCGATCTTGATGGCCGACTTGAGAAACTCCACCAGGTTCTTCTTGGAGAAGATGTTCTTGAGGTTGGCGATGACGTTGAGCTTCTTGGCCGAGGGCTTGAGCTTTTCAAAAGCCAGCACCAGACCGACCTGCATTGCGTCGGCAAAAATGCCCAGGATCAGGATGATGAGCAGAAAGGGCAGCAGCACCCAGCTCGCGGCCTTGAGCAGCTCGGAGCTGACTACGTTGGCCGCGTCGGCAAAATTCATCTGCAGCACGCTGGCGGGCAGCAGGATGATCTCCAGCAGGTCGTCCACGATCTTGCCGCCGGCTGCCAGCATGTAGCCGAAGATGGCCAGAATCAGGATGGTCTGGGTGAAGTCCTTGCTGTAGGCGACATCGCCTTTGCGGCGCGTATCGCGCAGCTTCTTGGCGGTGGGCTGTTCGGTTTTTTCGCTCATCAGCGCCCCCACTGCTCGTTCAGCGTGGGCACGGCGCGCCCCACGGACTCCACGAGGTCACTGCCGTAGTCGAACAGCGATGCCGCATAAAGAATCAGGATCAGCACCGCCAGCCCGCTCTTGACCGGCATGGCCACGAAGAACACCTGCAGCTGCGGCGCAAAGCGGCTGACCAGCGCCAGGCCGAGCTCGGCCAGAAACATGGCGACCATGGCCGGCGCGGCCAGCAGCAGCGCCATGCGCACCAGGCGGTTGAGCTGCTCAAGCATCAAGGGGACGGAATCGGGATGCAAGTGCGGCGCCCAGTCGGTGACGCTCCACAGCCGGAAACTGTCGTACAGCCCGCCCAGCAGCAGGCCGAAACCCCCTGACACCAGGAAGAAGACGATGAAGGCCTGGTTCAACAGGATGCCCATGGGCGAGGAGTCGTTGCCCGTGAGCGGATTGAGCGTGGAGGAGATGCTGGCCCCGCGCTGGTTGTCGATCAAAAAGCCCACGGCCTCGAAGGTCCAGAACGGAATGGCCGCGAGATAACCGATCACGAAGCCGATGAAGGCCTCCTTGGCGACCAGCAGCGCCCAGACCGCGGGCGAGGCCAGGTCGGCACTGCCCAGCTGTGCATGCAGCAGCGGCACCGTCAGCAGACCCAGCGCCCCGGCCGCGCCAAAGCGCAGCAGGCCGGGCACCACCTGGGCGTTGAACAGGGGCAGGGCGATGAACATGGCAAGGATGCGCGGCTGCGACAGTGCCAGCGCCAGCAACCAGGACTTGAGGTCTTCGTAAGTAACCGGCGCGTCCATCGGGTTCCCTGCGGGCAGCCTGGCTCAGCGCCCTGCCAGCGCCAGAGCGTCGAAGATCTGAGCGCCGAAATTGAACATCTCGCCGCCCACCCAGCGCGCCGTCAGCAGCAGCGTGACGGTGACCGCAATCAGCTTGATGCCGAAGGACAGCGTCTGCTCCTGGATCTGCGTGAGCGCCTGAAACAGCGAAAACAGCGTACCGACCAGCGCCCCTACCGCGATCGGCGGCAGCGACAGCCACAGCACCAGGTACAAGGCCTGGGTGAAATACGCGACGACGTCTACGGTTTGCATGGGCAGGCAACTGAAATATTGATGAAATCGGCCTCTAACGCTTGTCCGTCCTGTGCTGGAAGCTATCTGTTTTGAGTTTCACAAATAGGTCAGGATCAGGCTTTGCACCAGACGCGACCAGCCGTCGAGCATGACGAAGAGAAACAGCTTGAGCGGCAGCGAGATGGTGACGGGCGAGACCATCATCATCCCCATGGCCAGCAAGATGTTGGAGACGATGAGGTCTATGACGACAAAGGGCAGATAGAGCAGGAAGCCGATCTGGAAGGCCGCAGTCAGCTCCGACACCAGAAAGGCCGGCATCAGCACCATGAAGTCGCGCTCGGTCATGCCGGCCGACAGGTCCGGCCCCCACAGGCGCTGGGCGGTGCGCAGAAAGAAGTCGCGTTGCTCCACCTTGCTGTTGCGCGCCATGAACTCGCGCAGCGGCTCGGCCCCTTCGCGCACGCCGGCAACCAGTGCGGGCACGCTGCCCAGGGTTTCGGGCTTGGCGCTGAGCCGGTCGGCCATGTGTACGCCCACCGGCGCCATGATGTAGGCCGAGAGAATCAGCGCCATGCCGTACAGCGCCAGATTGGGCGGTACCTGCTGCACCCCCAGGGCATTGCGCAGCAGCGCCAGTACCACCGCGATCTTCAGAAACGAAGTGGTTACCACCACCACCGTGGGCAGCAGCGCCAGCAGGGCCAGCACCAGGGCCAGCGTGATGGGATCAAACCCGGTGTTCATGCGCGGCAGCCGTGCTTGCGCTTCAGGGGTTCTGGAGCGCGAGCGTGCGCACGCTCACGCCCAGCTGGCCGTCGATTTCCACCAGATCGCCCTCGCCGACCAGTGCGCCGTTGGCACGGATGCGCACGCCGCCCGAGAGCGGGCGCGCCAGCTCGATGGTTTGCCCCGGCTGCAGCGTTTGCGCCTGCGCCAGAGTGAGCGTGACTTCGCCCAGATCAAAGGACAGGCGCACGGGCAGCGCATCGAGTGATGCGGGCGCGGCATCGGCGGCCAGCGGTTCGACGGGCGTGGATTCGTTGGTGGGCATGGTGGCGCTCCAGGCATGGGTCACGATCAGCGCGGGGGCTTGCGGCGGCTGTGCCTCGGCCCCTGCTGAAACTTGGGTTCCGGGTTCGGGCGCAGAGGGCGCGGGCAGCTGTACGCGCAGGCCGTGACGCCCGTCGGCGCTGAGCCAGAGCATGCGCTGCGCGCCCACGTGGTTGACTTCGAGCAGCACGACGTCGCCCGCGCTGAGGCTCGCCAGCTCTTGCGCGGTCACCCGGGTGCAGCCAATCTCGGCGGGCAGGCGCAGCGGCCACAGCGCGTTGAGCGCCGGCGGGCGGGGCGGGCGCCTGGCCAGCAGGCCGGCCAGCAGCAGCAGGCCGAGCGCGTCCAGATGCAAGCTCGCGTCCAACGCTGCCGGGCCATCGCTTTGGCGCAGCAAGGCCTGCACGCCATGGCGGCAGCCCGAGGCCGGTGCGCCGCCGGCGCTGGCCTGCAGCAACTGGGGTTCGCCGCGACCCAGCGTGCGCAGTGCGCTGAAGACATCGACGAGGGCCGCCTCCAGCACCGCCAGGGCCAGCTCCGCAGGCAGTTCGCCCAGGCTGGCGCCGTCCAGCAAGGGGGCGCTCAGCTCGCCCACGCTGGCCTGTGGCACGCAGACGCACAGCGTGGCGCCGGCCCATTCGATCTGCAGCATCCAGTCCTGCGGGGCAGGAGCGGCGCTGCCCGCCAGTGGCAGCAGATCGACCTGCCAGGCCTGGCCAGCCAGGCGCAGCGCCAGTGCGCCGCCGCGCTGGGCGATGGTGGTGCGCGCCTGGGCTTCGTTGCGCGACAGGCGCTCGAGCACGGGCGGCGATGCGGGCGAGGACAGATCGTTCATGAAGGAGGATGGGTTCAGGCGCGGCCCGCGCGGGCTTCCACGGGGCAGGGATCCTCGGGGTCGTCGGCCAGCACCCGCACCAGGGAGGCGCGTTGCAGCCGCTCGGCCAGTTGCTCGGCCAGCCAGGGGGCGTTGCGCGCCAGGCGCTCGCGCGCTTCTTCCTGCGAGCAGGTGAACTCGGCGACCAACGCGCCTTCGTCCTCGAAGACTTGCAATACCACGCCGGGCAGGTCGGCGTCGGCCAGCTGCATCTGCACCGCTTGACCGCCGTGGCGGCCTTCGCCTACCAACAGGCGCTGCGCCATCTGCGACAGGCGCTCGTCCAGGCCGGCGAGGGCGCTGGCCTCGGGTGCCGCCGGCCGCTCGGCCGCTGCGGCGCCGGGCAGAGCCTGGCCAAACAGTTCGAACGGGTGTTGCGCCATGGCTGCGGGAGCAGCAGCAGGCGCGCTCGGTGCCTGTTGCAGCAGCGACTGCATGCGGCTGGCGTCCTGCTGCAATTGCTGCTCGTCGCGCCCGCCCTTGCCCGGGGTGGGCAGGCCGCCGTCGCCTGCGGCATGGCCCAGGTCAGAGCGCGGCGGCAGGCCGATATCGAGGTGGATGCTGCGGTCGCTGCCACTCATGCGCCTTGCTCCTCGGGTTCGCTCACGTCCCACTCCTCGCGGTCGCGGCGCACGCTGGCGGCTTCTTCCATTTCCAGGTCTTCGCGACGCTCTGCCTCGCGCGCGCGTTCGCTGTCGAAATTGGCCGACAGGTCGATGAATTTTTCCTTCTGGCGCGTGGCCTCCTTGTGCGCCTGGCGGGCCTGCTGCAGCGCCGCTTCGGCCTGCTGCTCCTGGCCGAGCGCGCTTTGCACCGCGTCCTCCTGCGTGGCCTCGCGCTGGCGCAAACCGGCGACGGCCAGTTGCACGTCTTCGATCTCGCGCAGACGCACGATGCGCTCGCACAGCTCGCGGTACATGCGCAGCTCTGTCTCCACGCCTTCGCGCAGCAGGCGCTCGAGCAGGGCCTGGGCTTGTTCACGTGCCTGGCGCGCCTGGCGTGCCTGCTCGCGCTGGTGGCGCACCTGTAGCTCGGCCTGGTCCTCGCGGAAGGTCTTGATGCGCAGCAGGTCGCGAAACACGCTCATGACTTCGCTGCCCCCGCGCCCACCAGCTCGGCCAGGCGCTGCAGGGTTTCCTGCATGCCGCAGCGCTCGTCGGTGCGCTGCCTGAGAAAGGCGCGTATCGCCTCGATCTTGTCGATCGCCTCGTCGGTGTTCGGATCGCCCCCGCGCTTGTATTCGCCGATCTTGACCAGCAGCTCCACCTCCTCGTACTTGGCCATGAGCTCGCGCAGGCGCCCCGCGAGCTTTTTGTGCTCGGGCGTGATCACCGCGTTCATCACGCGCGAGGCCGAGGCCAGCACGTCGATGGCCGGGTAGTGGTTGGCCGCGCCCAGCTTGCGCGAGAGCACGATGTGCCCATCCAGGATGGAGCGGGTTTCGTCGGCGATCGGCTCGGTCATGTCGTCGCCTTCCACCAGCACGGTGTACAGCGCCGTGATCGAGCCGCTCTGATTCATGCCGGTGCGCTCCATCAGCTTGGGCAGCGTCGCGAACACGCTGGGCGGAAAGCCCCGGCGTGTGGGCGGCTCGCCCGCGGCCAGGCCGATCTCGCGCTGGGCGCGGGCAAAGCGCGTAGCCGAATCCATCAGGAACAGCACCTTCTTGCCCTGGTCGCGAAAGTACTCCGCTATCGCCGTGGCCACGTAGGCCGCCTTGGAGCGTTCCATGGAAGATTTGTCGCTGGTGGCGCAGACGATGACGGCCTTGCGCCGCCCCTCGGGACCGAGGTCGTGCTCGAGGAATTCGCGCACCTCGCGCCCGCGCTCGCCGATCAGCGCCACCACCGTCACGTCCACCGCCGCGCCCTTGACCAGCATGGCCATGAGCGTGGATTTGCCACCGCCCGCCGCCGCGAAGATGCCCATGCGCTGGCCCTCGCCGCAGGTGAGCAGCCCGTCGAGCGCGCGTACGCCCAGCTCCAGCGGGTCGCGGATGATGCGCCGCGTGAGCGGGTCGGGCGCCTCGGCAAACACCGGGTAGTACTTGGTCGCCTCCAGCGGGCCGCGCTCGGCTTCGTCCAGCGGCCGCCCCAGGCCGTCGAGCACGCGCCCGAGCAGGCCAAAGCCCACCGGCACCATGTGCGAACGCCCGGTCGGAACCACCTCGGTCGCGGCCGAGATGCCATACATGTCGCCGATCGGCGTGAGCAGGGCGGCGTCGCGCACGAAGCCCACGACCTCGGCCTTCATTTCAAAATCTTCGCCAGGGTTGCGCAGCAGGCAGACCTCGCCGACCTTGACCGTCGGCACCACGGCCTTGATGATGGTGCCTATCACTTGCGTGACGCGGCCCTTGATGCGCAGCGTCGACGTATCCTGCAGCGCCAGCTCCATCATCTCGGTGATGTAGTCGAACTGGCGCTTGCTGCGCGCCGGCACGGCGGGAGGGGCGGCCAGATCGTTCATACGCGGTTGCCCAGGATTTTCTGGAAGGCCGCCTGCAGCGCGCCAATCTGCCCCTCGATGCTGGCCTCGACCATGCCGATTTCGCTCTCCAGGATGCAGCTGTCGGGCGCCAGGCGGCCGTCGGCCAGAATGTCCAGATAGCCCACGCCGGGGTAGGCGGCCAGCAGGTCGTTCACGCGCGCGCGCACCACATCGACCTGGCTTGGGTGCAGGCGCAGCGTCATCTGCTTCTGGTTGCGCACTACCGACAGCGCGTTCTTGACGACCGCCAGCACGCGCTGCTCGTCGTCGAAGCCTTCGACGATCTTGCGCACCGCGCCCATGACCAGCGCCACCATCTCCTGCTCGACCTGGGCAAAGTAGTCCACCGTGCGGCTGACGGTGTCGATCATCTTCTCGGCCTGCTCCATGCGCGCCTCGACCAGGCCGTCCTGGTAGCCGCGCTGGCGCTCTTGGTCGAACGCGTCCTGCGCGGCCGCGACGATGGCCTGGGCTTGCGCACGGGCCTCGGCCAGCAGCGCATGCGCTTCACCGAGCGCGGCGACGTCGGCAGCGCGCACGATGCGTGTGCCCGGCGGCACGCGGCTGGCCAGGGTGCGCGTGGGGCTCAGTGCGTCGCGGTAAAGCAGGAAAGCCATGCGGGATCCATTTGTTCCAGTCGGTGCAGGCACAGGCCGCGCGCCTGGCTTGCGCTCAGCGGCAGGTCTGCGCGTGCCTGGGCGCTCAAGGATAGCGGGGGCAGGCGCCAGTCGGCACGCCGCGCGAGCGGGGCGGGTGCATCTTGCCAGGCGCGCGCGAGCACGCTGAAGCCTAGCAGTTCGGGCCCCGCTGTCCAGCCGTGGGCCAGCCAGCGCTGCGCGTCGTCGAGCTCGGGCTGGACCTGCACGTCTTCGTCGAGCAGCCGCTGTAGCTCTTGGGCGCCCAGCGCCTGGCGCAGCGCCAGCACCTCGTCGCGCACGATGACGCGGCGCAGCTCGCGCGCCAGCAACGCCAGGCCGAGCGCGCGCGCCAGGCGTGCCAGTAGACCGGCGTCGGCGAGGGCCAGCGGCAGCGCGGGCAGCTTCATGTCCAGCACCGGCGCCGCCGCATTGCCCAGGCCCTGCAGCAGACGCGCAGACCAGCGCTTGTGCAGCGCGGCCAGCACGCCGGGGCGCTGGGCCAGCGGGCTGCCCCAGCCCTCGGGCGGCGCCAGCCCAGGTATCTGCTGGGGGTGCAGCAGCAGGCTGGGCAACTGGTTGAAGCGCAGCAGCTGTGCCAGCGCCGGATGCTCCAGGCCGTGCCATGCAGCAGGTGTTGCGCTCGTGCCCACTTCGACGTCGTCCCCGTTGGTTTGAAAGAAATCGGCCTCAAACGCTTGTGGTACAAGCGCGAACAGCTATCGTAAAGATAGCTATCTCAAGCCGGGCCATGCTGCGCTCCCTGCGCCGCCGGCATACCGCCGGCCGGCTTCTTGCCGCCCTTCCAGACGGGCAGGGCAAAGCGCCAGGCCAGCCAGCCGGCGGCACCCAGCGCCAGCAGCAGCACGACTACCAAGCCCCAGAGCAGCGCCTGCAGTCGCGCGGCCGCATCGGCGCTGACGCCGATACCGAGTACCTGGGCGAGCGGAGGGCTCGCGGCCGCTTCCTCCGCCGCCGGGGCGGAGACGAAGACGATGGAGACGCGCTCGGGCGAGAGGCCGGGAATGCTGTTGGTCACCAGCCGCCGAATCTGCGGTTGCAGCAGCTCCAGATCGCGCCCCTCCTGGTGCTTGATGAACACCGCGGCGGTGGAGGGCACGCCAGGCTCGCCGGCTACGCCGCGCTCGGGCAGCACCACGTGCACCCGCGCGTAGAGCACGCCGTCGATCTTGGACAGCGTGCCCGAGAGCTCCTGCGACAGCGCATACACATAGCGCGCGCGCTCTTCCAGCGGTGAGGAGATCAGGCCTTCCTTCTTGAACACCTGGCCCATGCCGGCGTAGCGCTCGCGCGGCAGGCCGTTGTCGCGCAGCACCTGCAAGGCCTGGCCAACCTGCTGGCTGCTCACCTGCACGCCGACCAGGCCGTCCTTGCCGGGGGTCTTGACGGCATTGACCTCGGCCTTGAGCAGCACTGCCAGCACCTCGTTGGCCTCGTCTTCGGGTACGGCGCCCATCAGGTCCACGCGCCCGCCGCAGGCCAGCAGCAGCAGGCTCAGCGACAACACCAGGCCATGCAGCGCGCGGCGCCAGAAGGAGGGGGCACGAAGAAAGCTCATTGGATGCGCACCAGTTGGTCGATGTTTTGCGTGCTGCGCGAGATCGCCTTGCCCAGCAGCTCGTACTGCACCGCCACCTGCGACAGTTGCAGCTGGACTTGCAGCATCTCGCGCGTGTCCATGGGCAGCGGGGAATTGAGCTTGTCGGCCACCGAGCGCCAGGTGCCCTGCACGCTGCCTGCAGTGTGCTGCATGCCCGACAGAATGCGGTCGCCCAGCGACACGCTCAGCGGCGCAGCGCTGCCCAGCGCTTGCTGCGCCGCCGCAGCGGGCGCGGTCAGTTCTGCCGGCGGTGCTTGCATCAGGCTTTGAAAACGTGCAGCGGCCAGCGCATCGGGCCCCGCTGCCGGCGCAGGCGGCTCGGCCGCTGGCGCCGGACTTTGAAGTGTTTGCGCCAGTTGCGCAACGAAGTGGGCGGACGCGATTTCCATGGGCGGGCTCCGGGTGCGTAAGAGGCGTTTACATCTGCTCAGACCGGGGCGGCGGCCAGTGCGGCAGGGGCGGCGGACACGTCCTCGCCCAACAGCCGCCGGGCCAGGCGCACGCCATCGCTTGCCGGCTCCCGGGCGTTTGCATGCGGGCGGACGACGGACTGCAGCAGGCGCGTGGCCTCGGCGTTGCGCCGGTCGAGTTGCAAGGCCAGGGCGCGCACGGCAGCCAGCAGCTCGCGTTCGGGGCCGGCGGGCAAGTGCACGCGCTCGGTGCGCGCCGCCGCCTCGCCAGGGCGCCCGCGGTTGATCAAGGCCAGGGCGATGCCGACGTGGGCAAACGCGCGCTCTGGGCGCAGCAAGGCGAGCGCGCCGAAGATGGCTTCGGCGCGCGCGAGCTCTCCCCGCCCGGCGGCAAGAAAGCCGATTTCGGTGAGCAGACGGATATCGTCGCTGCCCAGCAGCGCGGATTCAGCGGTCATCGATAAGCAATAGGCCCATGGGCGTTTTTGCGCGGTTCAGGCGCTGGCGGTAACCGCCAGGCGCTCCAGCAGGGCCTGGGCGCGCTGTTTGAGCATAACGCCCGCAGGCAGCGCCGCATCGAGTTGTTGCAGCGTTTTGACGGCCGCCGCGCGCTGGCCCAGCGCGAGCTCGCTTTCGGCAATGTGCAGCATGGGTGACAACTGCTCGGGAAACAGCACCAGCATCAGCGAATGGATGTTGATCGCCTCGTCGTGGCGCTGCAGCATCTGCAGGCACAGCGCCAGGCCTGCCAGGTAGTGCGAGCGCGTGGGCCCGTACTGCGACAAGAAGGCGAAGATCGCCAAGGCCTTTTGCCATTGCTGCTGCTGCACGTGCGAATAGGCCAGCGCGTAGATCACCTCCAATTGCTCGGGGGTGAAGCGCCGCGAGGCGGGAAGCTCCTCGAAGCCGCGGGTGAAGTCGGCGGCAAAGCGCTCGGCACCGCTGCGCGCTCGGGTTTGTGACTTGTTCATCGCGATGTCTCCGGGGCGCTGGCTCAGACGGCGGCGCGCTTGCCGATGTTGCTGGTGATCTGCGACATGCTGTCGGCCGAAGCCTGAACCATGCGGCTGACCGCGAGCACGCCGTCTTCGATTTCCTGCATCACCTTGCGCAGCTCCTCACGCTGGTCCTCCATGGCCTGGTTGAGCTTGAGCATGAAGGCTTCCAGCTCCTTCTTGTCGGCCAGCGCCTTCTGCCCCTGTTCGGCATAGGCGCCCTGGGCGATCGTAGTGGCACCCTGGGCCACCTGGGTCGCGCCGCCGATGATCTGCGAACCTGCGGTGATCAGGCTGTTGGCCATCTTGATGGTGGTGTTGGTCACCGCATTGGCCATCTGCCCCACGTTGAAGCCCGCGACCGCGGTGGCGATGCCGACGGTGAGCGCCGCTGCCATGCCGAAGGCCATGGTCAGCGCCATGGTGGTCTTCTCGTCGGCGCCGGCAAGCTGCGCTATGCCTTGCACCATGGTGCCGAGCAACTGCGGCTCGACCAGAATCGCGGCCGGCGCCAGGATGGCGAGCGCGCCGGCCATGGCGCGGCCGATCTGCTCGGCTTTTTCCTGCGGCACGCCAAAGGCCTGCAGCAAGCCGCCGACCATCTTGGTCATCATGTTGGACAGGCTGATCTCGGGGCCGCCCGCCTCCTTGGAGATCTGGTCGGCCAGCGACATCGTCGCCGCCACCAACCCGACGACGGCCAGCGCCGTCAACGCGGCCGCCGCACCGCCGGAAAACGGCGTGGCCACCACCGAGGCGACCACGGCCACCGCAGCCGCGATCACCGCAAAGATCTTGCCTATCCAGCTGAAGATCTTGCCCAGCAGGCCGGCCTTGGCCTCTTTTTCGACCTTCTTGGCCCACTCCTGGATCTTCTTGGCCTGGGCTTCCGTGTTCTGCTTGGCATCCACCGCGGCCTTCTCCAGTCCGAGTTTGGCGGACTTGACCTGCTGGTCCTGGGATTTGCTCTGCATTTCCTGCAGCAGCGCGATCAGGTCGTCGGCGGACAAGTTGGTCAGGGGGTTTGCGATGTTGGGCGCGCCGTGTGCGTTCTTCACGCCGTCGCCCTTTTGGTTCTGCGCGCCCAGGGTCTTTTCCAGCTCTTGCAGCGTCGCCTGGCTGATGATCGCGGCGCCCTGCGTCGCCTGGGCTTGTGCGGGGCCGGCCGCATCCTGCGCGGCGGGCAGCTGCGGCGGCAGCCCGGGGTTGATTGAAATGCCGTTCATGGTGCCGTCTCCTCAAATCAAATGTTGCGCGCAATGCCGCGCGTGGTTTCGCTGCGCGACTGCTCTATCGCATTCAGCTTGTCACGCACGTCGCGCAGCACATCCATCATCTGCTGCATCACGTCACCCGCCTGCTGCGTCGCTGCCTCGTGGGCCTTGGCCGCTGCTTCCAGCCGTGCCTTTTGCGCGTCGTGCTGTGCGGCGCTGTACTCGGCGATTCCGCCGGCCATGCCGCCAAGGCCGCTGGCCATCTTGCTGGCCCCGTCGGCGCCGGATGCGTAGCTCCCTGCCTGGGTGGTGAGGTTGCTCAGCTCCTCGGTGCTCATGCGCGCCCCGACCGATTCGCCGGTCAGGCTTTGCAGCTTGGGGTGGTTGGCAAAATTCTCGGTCACGGCGGCGGGGTTCTGGCTCGCGCGAAAGTCTTTGAGCGCGCTGGCCGACGCCTTGAGCGACATCGCTGCCCCGCCCATCTGGATGGCGCCTGCGCCGATCTGCATGGCTCCGGAGACGATGGCACCGATCAGGCGGTCCTTGGCCGCGTTGCGTATCTCTTCGGCGGCATCGATCAGCGTGTCCACCTGGGCCTGCATTTCGCTCTGGCGCAGCTCGCGTGCCGAGGTACGCTGGTCCTGGGCTATCTTGGTGAACAAGGCCATCACCGAATAAATGTCCGCCTGTGCGTCCTGGACGGACAGCTTTCCAAGCGCGTCGGCAGCGCTGGCTGCGCCCTCGCTCGGGGTGGTCGGGGGCGCCAGATCGCGCATCTGCTGCGCGCCCTGATGCTGCGTCGCCGCAAGGTTGTGGTCGCTGATGTCGGAAAACGCCTGCTTGTCGCCGCTGAGGGGCGCGCCTTGCGCCGATTCCGACGAAAGCGGCGTCATTTGCGTGAACGAGGGGCCTGTGCCTGGGATGTGCATGGAATGCTCCGTAGGTCGGTGTGTAGGGCGCAACGCCTTCAGTGGACGGCGCTGGTCTGCATCGGGGCCAGCAGGGCCTCGGCCCGGGCCCGTATCGGCGCGTGCTGGGGCGCGTCGCCCGCCAGCTCAATGGCCATCTGCAGCGCTTCGATGGCGCCTTCCTTCATGCGCAGGGCGATGCAGCACTCGGCCGAATACAGCAGCGGCGCCGGGTCGTCGAGCAACAAGATGGTGGCGGTGCTGTAATGCTGCAGGGCATCGCGGTAGCGGCCGAGCATCTGTGCCGAAGCCGCCAGCGCCATCAGAAAGCGCGGCTCCAGATGGTCGTAGGTGACGAGCATGGCGAAGATGCGAAACGCCTCGTTGTAGCGCGCCTGGCTGTAGAAGCCGTGGCCAAACTGGTAGAGCGCTTCACACTCTTGCTCGGTGATGCCGCTCACGCCGGCGAGATTGCCGCCGTGCAGCAGCAGAGTTCGCAGGCTGACCTGCATCTGCAGCAAGTCCTGCTCCGTCGTCTGGGCGTCGCTCATGGTGCGTCTCCTTTCTTCTGGTGCCGGTGCTCAGCGCATGTTGCCGATGATGGCCGAGCGGCTGTCCTGGGCTTTCTTGATGAAATTGGTCATGACGTCGAAGGCTTCGTTGCGTTTGTTGGTCAGCGACTGCAAGCGCAACATGTCCATCTGGTTGGAATTGTTGAGCTGGTCTATCTGGCCCTTGACCGTAGTGATGAGCGCATCGAGGGCGGGTTTTTTCACGTCTCCGCGCAAGCCGCCCTTCAGGCGCGCGCCGCCGCTGTTGGTCAGCCCGCCGCCGCCGTCGTCGTTCTTGGACAGCTTGGGATCGGTAATGCCGGCGTCGATCAGCGCGGTATTCACTTCGCGCTC
This sequence comes from Comamonas sp. NLF-1-9, assembly GCF_019195435.1. Classification (NCBI taxonomy): domain Bacteria; kingdom Pseudomonadati; phylum Pseudomonadota; class Betaproteobacteria; order Burkholderiales; family Comamonadaceae; genus Comamonas; species Comamonas sp. NLF-1-9. Next base: position 2,129,429 of record NZ_CP078069.1, on the reverse strand, counting down.
CAGCGCGTAGTTGTCCTTCTTGAAGTTCGAGTCGCTGTCTATGCTCTTCTTGCCGTCCGACGAGCACATCGCAGCGGCGCTGTTGAGCGCGCTCAGTGCATTGTTCAGCTTGGCAATCTGGTTGTTGCGGGCCTTGACCTCGTTGACCTGGTTGATCAGCTGCTCGTCCATGAGCCTTGCGCGTTCCGATTGCACCGACAAGAGCAAGGTCTCGATATCCATGTTCTGCAGGTTTGCGCCCTGTATGGCTGCGCTTCCAAGACCGTCGATCGCCATGTTCTGCTCCTTGATTGGAATGTTGAAAAGCACCAGAGTGGTTGAAGGGTGAGTAACACCGGCGCTGGCCTGGTTCCGTGTTTTCCGGCCTCTTCGTCGTGCGGCCGCCGGGTGCGGCCGGCTTCAGACCATGAAGCGGGGCCTGCGCGGCGCGCCGGAGCCGGGGTTCAGGCTGGCTTCGCGGGCGAGCTGCTCGTGGATCTCCTGGTCGATCTCCTGCATGTCCTGCTCGAACAGTCGCCGCGCTTCGGCGCGCGCTTTTTCATCCACCCGCGACTCCAGGAAGGCGCGCGCCTTTTCACCGTCGAGGCCGTGGTCGTCGTAGAAATGCCGACTGCGCTCCAGCGCCTGCTGGGCGTTGGCGATGATTTCCTGCATCTGGGCCGCGCGTTCGGCCGGAGAAGCTGTATGTGCCATGGGATGACTCCTTTGTTTTGAGTGGGCGGGAATACCGGCGCCGCGCATCAGGCTGGACGGCGCGCTGCAAGTTGCCAGGCTGCCAAGGCGGCGGTCCGTGCCTTTCGGGCTTGTGCGTCCAAGACTGCGAGGGAAGATCTTGATGCCATGCGGAAACTCCTGGTGCGCGCTGGCTGCGCTCTGCGCCCGGTGAGTAACCGGCCCCGGAAATTGGTTCCATGCGGATGCAGCCGCGCCCGCCGCCGCGCGGCAGCCTCGTGGAACCCGGCGCGTGCCGCGGTTACTCAAGCCAGCGAAAGGACACCACGAACATGCCACCAGCCATCCAACCCGGCGCGACCATGCATGGCATTGCGCTGCGCCATGATTTCCAGCAAAGTCCAGTGGGCCAATTGGGCGGACGCCAGGTTCAGCAGGGCCAGCCCCAGCCCGCGCGCAGCGCCGCTCGCGTGCTGTCTGACGTAGGCCGCACCATCGGGAGCCTTGCCGCGCGAGCGCTCAATGCGGTTACCCCGCACGGGGTGCGCAGCGCGCCCAAATTCCGCGCCGGCCTGAAGGAAACCGGAGCCCAGCTTGGTGAGCTGCTTGGCGCCCTCTCGCATGGCCGCGGCCACGTTGCCGACGGGGCCGCCGCCCTGCGCCTGCTGCAGGCTTTGCCCAGCGTCGCCCAGCCGGCCACGAGCCGGGGTCTGGCCTACGCCGACCTGATAGAACAGCGTGCGGCGGTGCATCTTGCCAACATGAGTCCTGCGCAACGTGAAGCTCTGCATGCGGGCCTGGCCATGGCTGAGAACTCCGCACTCAAGGGCGACCCGACCCTGGCCGCCGTGCGCCGTGCGATGGAACAAAGCGTGGTGGAAGCGGGAATGGCCGCGCTGCGCGAGCCCCTCGACCAGGCCATTGCGGTGGTAGCCCAGGAGGCCTCCGACAAGGGTATCACCGGGAGGGCCTTCCAGGAGCTCTACAACACCGCGCACGAGGTATTGCAGCAGCAGGGCTTTCGCAATCTGCCCAGGGACGAGCTCAGGCACATGCAGCGCGCGCTGGTGTTGCAGGCGCTGGAGCAGCGCAGCAGCCGGGCGCAGAACGCGGGCGAGCTCGAGCCGCTGGCATCCATGGTCAACAAGTTGCCTACGCGCGAGCTGCACGCGCTGATGAACGAGACGCGCCAGCTCGCAGGCCACGACGCCACGACGGCTTCCTTCGTGGTAATGGGCGCGGTCGGCCTGCGCGCCGAACAGCTGGAAAAGACATTGACAGCCGGCTTTGCCACCCTGTTCAGCCACGCCGACATTGCGCCCGAAGAGGACCCTGGCGGCCCTTTGCGCGACCCCCAGGCCTACACGCGTGAGGTAGCTCGGATGGGCCAGGCGCTTGCCGAACTGCGCGAGCACAGCGACGTGCACAGCTTGCATTTCCCCGAGGCGGTGGACGCCGCCTACGCCCGCGTGCTCGCTCATCTGGAGGACTACCTCACGCCCGACCATCTGAGCCAATTGTCCGAGCTCAACTCCAGCCAGTTGCACGCCTTTGGCCAGGGGCTGCGCGCGCTCGGCGTGGACGCTGGCCAGGCGCAGGTGGCCGCCGATGCCAACCGCCGGCGCGAAGGTGTGCTGAACGCTTACGCCCAGGGCGCGCAAGCGGCATTGACGGCGCTGGCTGCGGGCAATCTGGCGGCAGGCCTGCAGGGGCTGGCTCGTGCCCAGTCCCTGGGCAACGAGGCGCTGCAGGTACACGTGAATCTGGGCATGAAGGCCGAAGGGGCCGACGAGATCATGGATTTTCGCGCGCGGCTGATGGAGCGCGCCATGCAGGATATGGATGGACCCGCGCTGCAGGCGCTGTCGCAGCGCCTGAACAGCCAGGTGGTCGAGGAACTTGCTTCCGAGCTGAGCAACAGCGCTTCTCTGCTGCTGTCCGGCGGCCAGGCGACGGACGCCTTCGACCCGCGCCTGGGTGCCACGATGTTCGACCGCTTCACCGACATCCACCTGCTGCGCGAGGCCGTGGGCAACGCGCTGCAGGCGCGTGAACTCGCTGCCGGTGAGCCGGGCTGGGCAGGGCAAGCGCCGCAGGTGCGCGAGCTGCTGCTAGCGCAGTACGGCGTGGTGGTCACGCCAGACGACAGGTTGGTCGTGCGCTTTGGCCAGGGCGGGCCAGCCGTGCAAGACGCGATGAAGTTGAACATCGATGTAATGGTCGCGCGGCCACAGACGGATCCGCCGCACGATGTGCATGCGCAGGTGACGGCTGGCTTCATCAAGGACCTGCCGCGCTCGCGCTACGCCATCGGCGCCGATGGCGGGCAGGTGCGTGAGCTGCTTGATGCCGGCGTGGCCGATGCCAATGCACGCATGGCAGGAGCGGTGGCGCAGCTGCGCGCCCTGACCGGTGACAACGATGCGCTGCTGATGCTGGCCAGCCGCCTGGCCAACCAGAACGTGCAGGCCGGCATGCAGACCGTGATGCTCACGCAGTCGAGCCCACTGCGCCTGGACGACGGCACGCCGGGGCGCGTCATGGGCGCGGAGCACAACGACTACCGCTTCGAAAGTGACGGCGATGGCGGACTGCTGCTCACCGTGAAGCACGAGACATCGAACATCTCGATGTTCTTTCCGGCGCCGCGCAACGCATCCGAAGGCCTGGGCGCGCCGGTGCTGATGCAGCCGGAGCAAAGCCGGGTGCAGTACCGCTTTGCCCTGCACATCGGCGCCGACCTGTCGGTGCGCATGCGTGAGCCGCTGGAGTACAGCTACCAGCTCGTGCCGGCGCCCCAGGACGGCGAGAATCCCTGATCCGCGCCCTGCCCATTTTGTGAAGGAAACCCAACATGTCCTCATGCGACCAACTTCTGCTGGACCTTGGCCAGAGCGCCGGGCTGGCGCAGGCATTGCACTTTGACGACCAGGGCTGCGCGCGCCTGATGGTGGATGCAAGCCTGGCCATCGACTTCGAGCGCGACGCCGAAGCCGGCCTGATCCAGATCTGCAGCGTGCTCGCCGCCGTGCCGGCCCGCGGGGTTGAAGCCCTGTACCGCACCTTGCTCGAGGCCAACCTGTTTGGCGGCGATACCGCCGGTGCCACGCTCGCGATCGATGCGCACCTGCGCGAGATCGTGCTGTGCCGCAGCGTGCCAGCAGAAACGACATCTGCGGCGGCTTTCGTGAAGTTGGTAGAGCAGTTCATCGCCGCCGCCGAAGACTGGAGGGAGCGCGTGGCCACGCAATTGGCGTTGGCCGCCGAGCCGGCCGGCGGCCAGGGCGCGGACATCAGCCTGGGCGCGCCGGACATGGGCCACTTCCTGCGGGCCTGAAGGCATGTCTGCCCTGGCGTCCCTTTCGCAATGCCGGTGGGCGGCGTTCGATCGGCGCCAGCGCACGGGTGCATTCTTCGCCTGACGGCGGGCATGAGAAAGCAGCGAGATGGAGCGTATTGATGCATCGCAAGCCGGCATGGCCGGCTTTGGCCCGGGGTTGAACGCCGGCGCCGGCGCCGATGGCAGCGCCGGCATGCGCGGCATGCTGAACCAGCAACAGGTGGTGGTGGAGACGGGCGACTCGGTCCTCACCGACGCGGCCGAAGAAATCAGCCTGCACCACTCCGAAAAGGCTGAAACCAAGCACACCGCAGAGCGCAAGAAGGAGCTGGCCCGGCCGCTCGCCTTGATGAGCGCCGAGGCGATCGAAGCCTATGTCAACGCCGCCGAAGGCAACGACGGGCCGGAAAAGCTCGTGGCGCTGGCCAAGCGCATGCTCGCTGGCCAGGGCGATCCAGCCAGGCTGGCGCGCGAGAGCTTTGGCAACCCCGGCTCGCAATACCTGGCGCTGCAGTACGCGCTGGGCCAGGGCCGGCGCGAAGGCGCCTCGGCGGACGTGCTCGAGCGTTTGCAAGACGCACTCGAAGACCTGGAGATGGGTCAGGGCCCGCGCATCCGCGCGGACCTCAACACCATAGGCGCAGCAGCCGAGGGGGCGCACGCGCCGGCCGAGGTGGCGCAGTTCCAGCAGGCTTACGCCGACGTGGTACTAGGCGCGGCCACGCTCAACCAGACCCTGCAACTGGTGGTGGAGCGCTTTGGCGAGCAGGATTTCAACCGCGGCCTGCAGCGCCTGACGCGCGCGCTGGGCCAGGACCTGGCGGCCGAGCGCCCGAGCGCCGAGCCCGCCCGGCTGCAAAGCCTGGTGCAGGACATATACCACCTGGGCGTGGCCGCCACCGTGCTCGAAGGCTGCCAGAGTCTATTGGCCGAGCTTGCAGCCCGGTACAGCCTGAAGGCAAGCCCGGGCGCGGTCGCGCTGATGAAGGAGCTGGTCGCGGTGAGCGCGGAAAACTGGCTGTCGCCGACACGCTTTTCCAGCTTGTCCGAGAGCTACGGCGCGCGCGACGTCGCGGCGCAGATTGCCTTCATTGGCGGCGTCAAGAGCTTGCTGCACGAGATGCCGCCGCAGGTCTTCAACGATGGTGAGCAGCGTTTTTCGGTCTTCAACGCGGTGCAGGAAGCGCTGGACGTGGCCATAGAACGCGAGGAGTACTGACCCATGTCCATGGAGCAGGCGCTGGTCGATCTTGGCCAACGGATAGGCATTGCCGCACTCGCCCCCGGGCCCAATGAGAGCCTGCAATTGCGCTTTGCATCGGGCGCGGTTCTCGGTGTGGCACGCCAGGGTGAGCAGGTAGTGGTGCATCTGAGCGAGCCCGTGGCGGCGCACGAGGCGACTGCGTTGCTGCTGCGCGCGATGAAGCGTGCGGCGCAACCCGAAGCGGGTTCGGCTGCGATCCAGCCCGGCCTGTTCAGCGCCGATGGCCAGGACTGGCTGGTGCTGGCGCTGCGCCTGGGCGAACAAGGCCTGGACGCGCGCGAGCTGGAACGGGCCATGCAGGGCTTGCAGACGCTGTTGCAGCGCCTGCGCAGCGACTGAACCCCCCGGATTGCAGGCGCCGAACGCGTCCAGCGGTTGCCAAGGCGTGGAGGCACGGATGAGCGAAGGTTTAGGAATGCTGCGCTATTCATAGCTGTCAGCGGCGTCTGCATAAGGGGTTAGGGCAAAAATGACCAAAGTTTCTCCGGTGGAACTGACGCGCTGGCGCCGTTACTCAAGTCAGGAGAGCCAACGCTGCGCGGTGCAGCGCGGCGCTTGAGCAAGGAGAAGCACCATGCCACTAGAGAGTCTCGGCAACCGTAGCCAGCTGCAACCCGCCGACCTGATGTCGGATGTCGATCTGGACAAGGGCCAGCCGCTGGGCCGATCGGTCGTCTCGGGCGAAGGCCCGCTGAGCGCCCACCAGATTGCGCTGTCGCTGCCGCAGGGCGTACGTGGCGCGGTCAATGGCGGCATCGGCGGCGTGCGCAAGCTCGCCGACCTGCGCCTGGACGGCGTGCCGGCGCAGCAGATAGGCAAGCGCCGCGATGCCACGGTAGGTGAGATCAACGCCCTCATCAACGCCATCGAAGCCGACCGCACTGCTCACGACGGCCAGTTGAGCCCCGCCGGCCAAGCGCTGCGCGAACACCTGGACCTGTTGGGCGACGCCTATGCTCAGCTGAGCGCCGGCCCGGCCGCGGGCGACATGCTGATGGCGCAGATGGATGGGCTCAATGCGTTGCAGGACACGCTCGCGGCGCTGCTCGAGAACGGTTTCGATGCTTTGCCCGAAGGCGTGCAGGACAAGGTGCAGGTGCTGTGTGAAAGCCTGCAGGCACAGGTGCAGGACCGCGTCAGCTATCTCGGGCATACGGTGGCCGATTCGCCGCTCTCGCTCTCGGGCATGTACCAGAGCAAGGCGCAGTTTTCCGAGGGGGCGGTGCGCGTGATCGATGCGCAGCTGCAACGCCGTGACCTGAGCGGCGCCCAGCGCCAGGCGCTGAACGCCGCACGCGGCGACATCTTCCAGGCGCGCGCGGACTTCCTGCGCACCCAGGCGCAGCAGCAGGCGGGCAGACTCGGCGACGCTGCGCAGGTGGTCGGCAAGAAGCCGCTCACGGGTCTGAAGGGCTGGCTTTTCGGTGGCGAGCAAAACCGCGCGCGCCAGGCGCATGTGAATGAGCTTCTGAGCAGCCACCGCACTGCGGCCGACACCCCCAGGATCGATGAGCAGACCATCATCGAAGACACGCTCAAGGCCGTCTTCAAGCAGGCCGGGCTCGATCCCAAGAGCCTGGGCCACGCGTTTCATGATGCGATGAACGATGTGCTCAACAAGGACCAGGACTGGGCGCCCATCGTCAAGGAAATCCAGCTGCAATCGGGCAGTGAGACAGTGTTGAGCTACAGCGAAACCACTCCCGCGGGCAACTTCATCAGCGCCTACGCGGGCAAGGGTTTCAATGCGCACAGCAGCTCTGAATACACCCACGCGGTCAACCTTGCACGCACCCGGCTCGCGGACGGGCAGGGCCAGGTACTGTTTGACGGCCTGCGCCATGGCGTCATGTCGGCATTTGGCATCACCCCGGGCGAGATCGCCCGCATGAGCGATGAAGAACTCGCGCCCATGGTCGAGAAGCTGCTGCCCAAGGAGCAATGGCTGCACGAGAACGAGCGCAACGTGCGCCTGCTGCAGACCTTGAGCGACACCGGTCTGGCGGACTACGACGCGCAGCAACTGCAGCAGCACCTGGGACCGCTCAGCCTGAACGAGACGCTCGCCGCCGTGCGCGCGGACGCCACACTGGTGGACGCCATGCGCCGTCAAGCCAATCTCAATCGCGCTCGCGAGACGGTGCTGGCCACCGTGCTCACCGACCCTGCGCTGATGCAGCGCGCGCTGACCGGCGAGAAGGTGCCGGTGGACATCCTCTCGATCTCGCTGCTCACGCCGGACAACGTGCGCCCGCTGATCAAGGGCGCGCACGAGAACGAGCGGCGCATGGTGCAAGACCAGGTGCAGGCCTGGAAGGACGTGAGTGGCGCGCAGAGTTTCGAGGTGTTGGACGAGGAGGGGCGGCCGCGCCAGATCACGTTGCAGGTGAACCCGGTGGCCTGCAACTACGGCGTAAATGCGGGCGGTGTGGGCTCGGCATCGTGGCTGGTGGGCGGCTGGGACAACGTCGCCGGGCTCAACGGTGAGGCGCTGGGCAAGCTGCTTGGTGAGGACGTCGCGTCCATCGCCCAGGGTGGCATGCCCGGCGGGTTGGTCGGCTTCCGCATGCGCGAACTGGAGCAGCAGGTGCTGGACAAGCGCTCGGAGCTCGCGAGCGCCCAGCGCTCCGGCGACGACGAGCGCGCAGACAGGCTGCTCGAACAGCTGGCGCCCGTCGAACTGCGGCTGTCACAGGCGCGTGATCTGGCACAACAGATTGCGCAGATCCAGCAAGATGGCAGCTACCGCGTGGCCGGCAGCGAACCCTACAAGATGCCCACGCGCCTGGCGGTGCTGGCTGACATGTTCGGCCTCAAAGTCATGTTCAACTGCAAAAGCGGCAAGGACCGGACGGGCGAGCTCGACGCCGAGATCAAGCACTTCAAGCTGCAGATGCAGCTCAGCGGACGGGTGCCACACTACGAGCGCGTGCGCAGCCCGGCGGAAATCGCGCAGTTTCACGAAGTCGTCACGCACAGCGGCAACTTCGAGATGCAGCGCCTGAACACCGGCTACGCCGGCTACAAGCTGCTGGGGGTCGACGCCCTGTATGAGCAGTTTGGCGGGCGCGGTGGCGATGATGATCTCACCGCCAACTTCCTCGGTCTATCCAAATACACCAAGAGCTGAACATGAACGCACGCGAACAAGCCGATGCACTGCTGCGCGCCCTGGGCAATGCGTTGGGCCTGCCCCTGGTGCCCGACGCCGACGGCGCCTGTGGCCTGCGCATCGATGAACGTCTGGAGCTCACGCTGCGGCTGCACGAGCCGCAAGCGGCGCTGCTGGTCTATGCCCAGGTGGGCACCCTGCCCGCCGTGCAGCCCGAAACCGTCTTGCGCCGGTTGCTTGCTGCCAATCATGTCTGGGAGGGCAGTCAGGGAGCGACCTGGTCGCTGCTGGGCGAGCAGCTCACTTTGTCGCGCCTGTGGCCGTTGCAGGACCTGGATGCGGCGGGGCTCGCGGAAGGGCTGGCCCGCTTTGCCGAGGTGGCTCTGGCCGAGCAGACGCGCCTGAGCGCGCCCGGCGCCAGCTCGCCGGCTGGCGCCGCCGCGCTGCCGCCGGGTGTCTGGGCCGCCTGAAGCCAAAGCGCGACCGCGCCTTGTGGCGTGCGCAGCCGCCTGCCTGCCGGAGCGGGCCGGCCGTACATTACGCGCTGCGACGCCCTGCGCGGCGGTGATTTCGGGTCTACCCTGGCGGTGCGAGAGCGCCCGTTTGCATGCGCAGGCGGCACGCCGTGTCCCGGACAATGGAACCGGCTGCCGCAGGCGGTTACTCAAGCGACAGCAAGACGTTTTCTCTCTTATCCTGTTGTTCAACGGATCCGCACCATGTCTGACTTCGCCCTTGGCCAGAGCCTGGCTTTTGACCGCGGCATCGACCGCGTGACCTATGCCCGGCGCGAGGACATGCCCTCGCTGCCCCAGCGCCAGGAAAGCGCGCCGGCCGACGTGGCGGCCCGCCCGCAGGTCGAAGCGCTGCTGGCTTTGCCCACGCTCGACGATTCGCTGGAGAGCAGCATCCGCCCCGAAATGGAGCACCGCGAGCTGATGACGCCCACGCGCTTTCGCCAGGGGCTGGAGGGCATACAGGTCAGCTTGCGCGAGGCAGCGGCACGGCTGCAGGGCTCCGAGAGCAAGCACGACGCCGAGCAGCTGCGCGTGCTCAATCGCGCCACGCGTCTGCTGAACGAAGAATGCCAATTGCGCGACCTGGTGCAGATGTACCGCAGCGTGCTCTATCAGGGGTAAGCCTTTGGCCGCTGACACCACGCCCCGGGCTGGCGAGCCGCCTGCCGCCGAAGCGCAAGGCGATGCCTTGCCGCTGGCACGCCAGCTCGAGGTCATGGACCTGCTGAGCTACATCTACCTGCAGCACGGCCTGCCGGACAAGGCGGCCGTGCTCCTGAGTGCGCGCGACGTGCTGGCGCCGGACAACGCGCGTACATTGCTCATGCTGGCGCTGGCGCAGGTGCGCTCGGCCAAGCCGCAGCGCGCCCTGGCAACGCTGGAGCGCCTTGCGCTGGCTGGCGCGATGGATGCGGCATTTCATCTGGTGCGCGCCCAAGCGCTGCAGGCCCAGGGTCAGGCCGAGGAGGCGGCCAGCGCCATGCGCGCTTATGTGCGCCTGCGCGAGGAGGCGGCTGCGCCAAGCCATGAGGACACGGCGGCTGCCGTGGCGGGCGCATAGTGGCAGGCGATACCCTGGCGTCCGGCGGCCTGTCGCGCCTGCAGCGCGTGGTGCAGGTCGTCACCAGCCGCAACGACCTGGTGCTGGCGGCCTTTCTGGTGGCGGTCATCTTCATGATGATCCTGCCGCTGCCGACCTGGCTGGTCGACCTTTTGATCGGCACCAACATGACGATCTCGGCCATCTTGCTGATGGTCGCGATGTACCTGCCCTCGCCGCTGGCGTTTTCCTCCTTCCCGTCGGTGCTGCTGGTCACCACGCTGTTTCGCCTCGGCATCTCGATCGCCACGACGCGGCTCATCCTGCTGCAGGCCGACGCCGGGCACATCATCCTGACCTTCGGCAATTTCGTCGTCGGCGGCAACCTGGTCGTCGGCCTGGTGGTGTTCCTGATTCTCACCATCGTGCAGTTCGTGGTCATCACCAAAGGCGCCGAGCGCGTGGCCGAGGTGGCGGCGCGCTTTTCGCTTGACGCGATGCCGGGCAAGCAGATGTCGATCGACGGCGACATGCGCGCAGGCACCATAGACATGGAAGAAGCCAAGCGCCGGCGCGGCATCGTCGAGAAGGAAAGCCAGCTCTACGGCGCGATGGATGGCGCGATGAAGTTCGTCAAGGGCGACGCCATCGCCGGCTTGATCATCGTCGCGGTGAACCTGCTGGGCGGCATCGTCATCGGCACCATGCAGCGCGGCATGAGCGCGGCCGACGCGATGAAGACCTATTCCATCCTGACCATAGGCGACGGGCTGATCTCGCAGATTCCTGCGCTGTTCATCGCGATCTGCGCCGGCATGATCGTCACGCGCGTGCAGTCCGACGACGGCGGGCCGTCCAACGTCGGCAAGGACATCGGCGCGCAGGTGATGGCGCAGCCGCGCGCGCTGATGATTGCCGCCGCAGTGGCGCTGGGCATGGGCCTGATCCCCGGCATGCCGTGGCCGGTGTTCCTGGTGCTGGCGCTGGTGATAGGCGGTCTGGGTTTCACCCTGCTGCGAGGCACGCGCAAAGTGGTCGATGAAGCCACTGGCAAGGTCACCGAAGTACCTGCAATGCAGGCTGCGGGCGAGAAGCCGCGCAAGCCCAAGACCGACGGCAGCGAGGAATTCGCCCCCACAGTGCCGCTGCTCATGGATGTGGCTGCCGGCCTGCAAAACAGCTTTGACGCCGAAACCCTCAACGACGAGTTGCTGAAAATCCGCCGGGCGCTGTACTTTGACCTGGGCGTGCCGTTTCCGGGCATCCAGTTGCGCTTCAACGAGGCGCTGGAGGCCGAAAGCTACAACATCCTGCTGTCCGAGGTGCCGGTCTCGCAAGGGCGCCTGCGCCCCGGCTACCTGCTGGTGCGCGAGAGCACCCAGAACCTGGATGCATTGCAAATCGCCTACGAGAGCGACCGCAAGTTCCTGCCGCACATTCCCACGCTCTGGGTCGGCGACACGCTGCGCGACACGCTCAGCCGCAGCGGCATCCCCTTCATGGACGCGAGCCAGGTGCTGACCTACCACCTGGCCTTCGTGCTCAAGAAATACTCGGCCGACTTCATCGGCATCCAGGAAACGCGCTTTCTGCTCGGGGCGATGGAGGCGCGCTTTCCCGATCTGGTCAAGGAATCGACGCGGGTGCTGCCGATCCAGAAGATCGCCGAAATCCTGCAGCGTCTGGTGTCCGAAGACATTTCGGTGCGCAACCTGCGCAGCATTCTCGAATCGCTCATCGAATGGGGGCAGAAGGAAAAGGATTCGGTGTTGCTGACCGAATACGTGCGCTCCACGCTCAAGCGCCACATCAGCTACAAGTATTCCAGTGGCCAGAACGTGCTGCCCGCCTATTTGCTCGCCCCGGCCATCGAAGACCAGGTGCGCGCCGCGATCCGCCAGACCTCGGCGGGCAGCTATCTGTCGCTGGATCCGGCGGTGAGCAAGAAGCTGGTGGAAAACATCAAGAAGGCCGTGGGCGACATCGGCGCGAGCGGCCAGCGCCCGGTGCTGCTGACCTCGATGGATATCCGCCGCTACATGCGCAAGATGATCGAGCAGGATTTGTACGAGCTGCCGGTGCTCAGCTACCAGGAGCTGACGCAGGAGATCAACATCCAGCCGCTGGCGCGGATCGATTTGTAAGTGCGGTCATGTACACTTCGAAAATGATAGCTTCCAGCGCACGCCAGACAAGCGCCAAAGCCCGATTTGTCTTGAATTCTTGCGGCATCGGATCAGGCCTGGGGAGGGCCGCGCGCCATGATGCGTGAGGCCTTTGCCGCCGAGCTGCGCGTGCTCGATGGTCGGCACGCCGGCGCGAGCGCCCCGGCCTTCGACGGCCTGCTGCTGGGCACGGGCGAGGATGCCGACGTCATCCTCACCGACCTTGCGCCGCAGTTGGGCTTGGCGCGTTTGCATCTGCTCGACAATGGCCGCTGGCTGCTCTGGCCCGCCGCCGAAACGCCCGACGACAAGGCGCGGGCCGAAGCCGCCCATCTGGGCGCGGCGCGCCCCTGGGGGGGCTTGAGTCTGTGCGTGAGTGCGCCGCACACCGACTGGCCAAAAGCCTTCACGCAGTCACCGACGCCATTGCCCGCCCAGCCGCCGGCGCCCGAACCCGGGCAGGCTGGCGCGGCCGCATCGCAAGCGCCGGCCCAGATGCTCGCGCCTTTGGCATCGGAGGCGCAGGGTGCGCCGCCCATCGACGCCCCTGCCGCTGGCGTGCAGACCAGACGCACCCTTTTCAGCCGCTGGCTGCTGCTGGCGGCCCTGGGTCTGCTGATCGCGCTCGCCTACGGGCTCTGGGTGCGCAGCGCCCCGCCGGCCGCAGCGCTGTTGGCGGCGCCCGCCGCGCCGATCGATCGCACGCAGGCCGCGCGCAGCCAACTGGGCGATTTGCAGCTGCGCATCGCGCAGGTCGATCCGGCATTGCGACTGAAGCTGCAGCCGCGCGCGGATGGCAGGGTGTTGGTGCAGGGCTGGGTCGATACGCTCGCGCAGTTCGACCGCCTGGCCGAAGCCTTGGCCCAGCACCAGCCGCAGCCGGTGCTGCAGGTGCGTGTGGCCAGCGAATTGCAGGCCGAGCTGCGCGCCTTGCTCGCGATGCGCTTTGCGCAACTCGACTTCCTGCCGGACGGGCCTGGGCGTCTGCGCGTCGAGGGCATCGTGGCCAATGCCGCCGTGCGCCAGGAGGCATTGACTGCAGTGCGTGAGCAACTGCCGCGCGAGCTGACGGTGAGCGATGGCCTGCGCCTGGCCGGGCAGCTCGCGCCCCAGGTGCGCTCGGCGCTGGTTGGCGCGGGTTTTGCGGACACCCAGGCGCAGTGGGATGGCCAGCAGATGCAGTTGACGGTGGCGTTGGCGGCCAACGCGCGCGGGCAGCTGGAAAACGCCCTGGTCGCCCTGGTCAAGCGCTTTCGCGGCCTGCCGCTGCACGTGAGCGTGCAGTCGGTGCAGGCGCTGCAGCAGGCCGAACGCGGCCCCGCACCCTTTGCCATCCGCAGCGTGGTCAGCGGCCGGCAGTCTTATCTGGTGCTGCCTGATGGCAGCCGCCTGCTGCCCGGCGGCACGCATGCGGGATGGCGCCTGCAGTCCATAGAGCCCGAGCTGCTGGTCTTTGACGCACCGCGGCGCTTGGTGGTCGAGCGCTGAGCACGCACAATGCAGCCATGAGCGAGCTCCGTGATTTTCTGGCCATGCACGGGTTTTCCCGCGCGAGTGCCGAAGCCGCGTCGCCCCCCTGGGGCGCGCTCAGTGCGCTCGAGGCCGCGCTCGACGGCCCGGCTGCGGCGGCGCAAGAGGCGCGTGCGGCGGCAGCCAGTCAACTGGCGCGGATGGACGCGCGTCTGCGCAAGGCCTTGCAGGCGGGGGTCAAGCCGCAGGATTTCGCTACCTTGCAAGCGGTCCGCGCAGCCTGCGAGGCTGCGCAAGCCGTACTGGACTGCATCGGTGTGCCGGACGATGGAGTCGCGTCGAACCAGCTCGGCCATTCAGCTAGCCACAAAGGAGTGATCCCATGACTGCATCCGTAAGCCCGGGCTCCGCCGGGGGCAGTGTCGTCAGCTTCGATTCCATCGCCCAGGCTCTGGGCGCGGTGACCGACAACGCCGAAACCAATCTGCGCGCCAAGATCGACAAGATCAACAGCGCCGGCGACGGCAACGTCAGCCAGGCCGACATGCTCATGCTGCAGGCCGATCTGCAGAAGTGGTCGATGATGATCCAGCTGCAGAGCACCATTACCAAGGAACTTGGTGATGCGCTCAAGGGTATCATCCAGAAGGCGGGCTGAACGCCGCTGCGAACACTGCCCTGCAACAGGGCTGGTATCGGTCGGGCTTGGCCTGTTTGAGAAGCGCTTGACGTGATGGATGCATTTGGCCAGTTGCTGCTGGCCGTGGGTCGCGAATTGGGTATCGAAGGTCTGCGCGCCGATGCCCAGGGGTGTTGCCGCCTGGTGTTTGACGGGCAGCGCATGCTCGAACTGCGTGCGGCTGCGGCGCAGGGCCGGGTGCTGCTCAGTTGCCGGCTGCTGGGAGCGCCGCCAACGCCCGAGCACGCGCTGCTGTTGCTGGGCGCCAACGCCTGGGGCAGCGGCAGCGCGGGAGGCTGGTTTGCCCTGGACGATGCGCAGCAGTTGTGCCTGCAGCATGCGCTGATCCCTGCCGAGGATGGCGCACCCGAGCTGCTGCGCCAGATCGAAAACATGCTGAACGCGGCCGAACGCTGGGAGCCCCGGCTCAGCGCCCCGGCAGGCCAGCCGACGGCGCCGGCGCCGATCTCGCCGTGGATGCAGAAGGTGTGAGCGGCGCGTGCTGGCGCCCCGGGCTCAGGCCGTTCGGCGCAGGAACACCAGCCGGTCGGCGCCTGCACCCAGGCTCTGCCGGCCCACGCCCCAACAGCCCTTGCGGGTCAGCTCGCTCTGGCCTTGCCAGTCCTGGCCGTCGACCAGGTGGCGCTGCACCGCGTCGAAGCGCCAGTTGCCGCCCGGCTCGATGGCCAGCAGCTGGCGCTTGAGCCCGTCGATCTGCCCCACCCAGCCTATGCGCATGCCTTCGCGCATCATGTTGTGGCGGCTTGCGTGGTTGTGCAGCGACACCATGGCCACGAAAAAGCTGCGCCCGTGCGCCTGTCCGAGCGCAATGCGCGCCACCAGCAGCATGCGCTGCAGATGGTGGCCGCGGTAGGGCTCGAGCACCATGCAACTGGCCAGGTGGGCGGTGTGCGCCGGGTTGGCGGTGTGCGCCGCAAAGTAGTGCGCGAGGTTGTCCGCGTCGCTCGCGGCGGGCAGTCCGAGCATGGCATAGGCCACGAGCCGCTCGCCGTCGAACACGCCTATGGTCTCGCCGCCGCGCGCATCTCTGCTTGCCAGATGCCCTTGCACGAAGCCCCGCTCGTCGTCTTCACGCACGTACAGGTCGGGGTTGGGCAGGCCGCTGAGCACCTGGTCGCGCAGTTGCATGACCGCATCGGCATCTTCCGGGCTGAGCAGGCGCGAGCGCAGCCGCTGCAGGCGCTCCTCGCGCACCGGTTGCAGGCTGGGAGGGATGGCGGTCCGGGGTGCGCGGGCCATGGCGCCGTCTCAGAAATCCAGCTCGACGCCGGCCAGCCGCAAGCGGCTGCGCAGCTCGCCGCGCGCGCGCGATATGCGGCTGCGCACCGTACCGACCGGCACGGTGAGCAGCGCCGCCGCATCTTCGTAGGACAGCTCGTCTACGGCCACCAGCAGCAGCACTTCGCGCATGTGCTCGGGCAGCTCTTGCAGAGCAAGCTGCAAGGCCTGCAACTGCTGCGACTGCACCAGGGCGACGCTGGGGCTGGGTGCCTCGCAGGCCACGGCGTCGAGCGCTTCCTCGCCGACGAAGTCGTATCGGCGCTGTGGCGCGCGCGACAGGTGGTTGCGCACCAGGTTCATTGCGATGCCGTAGAGCCAGGTCGAAAGTTCAGACTGGCCGCGAAAGCGTTCGTAAGAGCGCACCGCCTCGGCAAAGGCCTGCTGCGTCAGATCTTCCGCGTCGTCGCAGTGGCCTATGTTCTTGATGATGAAGCGATGCAGGCGCGACCAATGGGCCCGTACCAGGTCGCGAAACAGCAAGTCGCGGTTCGCCGTGTCCCCGATCGGGGACTCCTGCATCGAGGACGGCCAAGGCGCGGCCTGCGCGTGCGTCGGAGCGCGGTGGTCTTCCTGATCGTTGCCGCTGCGGTTCATGAGGGGCGGAGATTACGCCATTCTTGACTCGGTGTGGGCCTTGCGTGCCTGCGAGGTCTCTTTTCTTTTGTCAATTCGCGGGCGCAGTCTTTGACAGACATTCACAGTTGTCTGTGGATTTTCGGGTTCCAATTGGCTCGCACTGGCCATGGAACCGCGTGGCGGCCTTGGTTACTAAACACACGTCATGGTCTCGATATCGCAGGGACGCACTCTGGAATTTCACGTTTTGAACATTCAATCGCCCTGGTCAGCGCCGCCTACCGCCCCTTCCTCCATGCTGGAGGCGTTTGAGCAGGCGGCACACAAGCACGATGCGGTGCGCATCACGCTCGATGGCGCCCACTGGCAGGTGCAAGGCGTGGGCACCATGCCGCAGAGCCGGCGCGAAGTGGCCTGGGTCAGCCCGGATGCGGCCCAGTCCGACACCACTTCGGCCTTTGTGCAGGCGCTGGGCCAATCGTTTTCCGCAGGCATCAGCGCGGCGGTGGCGCGCGAGCTCGACTTGCAGCCCGCGCCCGGCCAGGCGCTGGCGTCGCGCGCGGTCAAGCTGGCGCTGGACATGGCGCAGACCAGCCGTCAGGCGCTCACCGGGGTGGATTTCCTCACCCGTCTGCAGTTTTCCGCCGCAGCCGACGGCCCCGAATTCCGCCGGGTCTGCGAGTCGCTCGAGCTGGATGCCGGCGCACTCACCACGGCCCAGCGTGAACGCATCGACGCGCAGCTCGACGAACGCTTTGCACAGGCGCAGGCGAGCGGCAGCGCTCCGGTGGAAAACCGCCTGGCCGAGCAGTGGTTGCGCGAGGCGCTGCAGGAGTCGCAGCGCACTTGAGTCGCGCCGCTGCACGGCCCGCGCGTGCAAGCAGCGCCTCAATGCAGCGGCCGCTCCAGCCGTTTGCTTGCCGCCGAGAGCGCGTAATTCACCGCGCAGTAAAGCAGCGCCACCACCAGGTAGACGGGTACCAGCGCGTGGTAGTTGGCGATCAGCACCTTGGCGTTTTGCATCAGTTCACCGTAGGTGACCACGTAGCCGAAGGTGGTGTCCTTGACCACGATGACCAGTTGCGCGACCAGCGCCGGGACGATGTAGCGCAGCGCCTGCGGAAAGACGATGGAGAAAAACACCTGCGCTTCGCTCATGCCCAGGCTGCGCGCCGCCGCGCCTTGGCCGCGCGCCACCGCCAGCACCCCGGCGCGATACACCTCGGCCACTACGGCGGCAGCGCTCAGGCTCACCGGCAGGGTCAGCATCCAGTAGGTGCTGAGCTTGATGCCGAGCTGGGGCAACACCAGAAAGCACACATAGATCAGCAGCAGCGTGGGCGTGCCGCGCAGGAATTCGATGGCCGCGACGCTGGGCCAGCGCAGCAGCCGCAGGGGAGCCAGGCGCCCCAGCATCAGCAGCAGCCCCAGGGTCAGCGCGATGACCGCGGCCATCGCCGCCGAGGCCATGGTGCCCAGCAGGCCGCGCCAGAGGAAGGACCAGGTCGTCGGCCAGGCAAAGAAGCGCCAGTAGCGCGCATCGAGCTGCCCGGCGCTGTGAAAGCGCCAGGCGACGCCGGCCGCCAGCGCCAGCAGCGCACCGAAGGCCAGCAGGCTCAAGGCCCGGGTCCCGGCGCGCGCGCGCGGGGTAGGCGCGCCGAACAGCAAGTCTTCCAGCGGGCGGCTCATTTCAGGATGCGCAGCTTCTTCTCCAGCGCAGCGCCTGCCCAGGCAATCAGCAGCCCGGTGAGCACGTACAGCGTGGCGGCGATGACGAAGGCGGCTATGCCGGCGGCCGAATCGGTGGCGATCTTGGACACCAGCGCCGTGAGTTCGCGCCCCGCCATGGGCACCTGCGAAGCGAGCGAGGTGGACAGCATCAAGGCGATCAGCAGCGAGGTCATGGGCTGGACCACCGCGCGCAGCGCCTGCGGCAGCACCACCGAGGTGATCACCTGCAGCGGCCGCAGCCCCAGGCTGAGCGCTGCCGCGATCTGCCCGTGGGCCACGGTATTGATGCCGCTGCGCAGGTAGTCGGCGGTGAAGGCCGAGCACACCAGTGCCAGGGTCAGCACCACGCTGGGCTCGTAGTCGATCACCACCTCAAGATCGGGCAGCGCAAAGACGATGAAGATCAGCAGCGCTACCGCGGGGATATTGCGAAAGACCTCGACATAGACGGCCAGCGCCAGGCGCAGCGGCGGCAGGGGCAGCAGCCGCAGCACCGTCAGCATCAGGCCGAGCAACACCCCGGGCACGAAGGACAGCAGCGTGAGCTTCCAGGTCAGCAAAAGGGCCTGCCAGAAGACAGGCCCGTAGTCGAGCACCAGTCTTGCCAGCTCGGCCACGGCTCAGCGGTCCGGCGTGGCGCTCACACGCTAGGGAATCGCCGGCGGCGTGGGCACGTCGGTGCTGCCGGTGCGCTCACCGATGGAGATGGTCCAGAGCTTGGCCCAGAGGCCGTCGGCCTGCACCTTTTTGAGGAAGGTGTTGACGAAGGCCACGCCGTCCGAGCCCTTGGGCAGGCCCACGCCATAGGGGTCCTCGGCGCCAAAGGGCGCGCCCGCCAGGCGCGTGTCGCCGGTGCCCAGGCTCAGCGCGTTGAGCAGCAGCGTGTAGTCGGTCACGTAGGCGTCGACGCGGCCCTGGCGCAGCGCGTCCAGCGCCTCCTGGTGCGTCTGGAACTCCTGCACCGTCGCCTTGGGCGCAAACTGCGCGAGGATGGCCGGCCCGGTGGAGCCCGCCTGCGTCGCGACCTTCTTGCCGGCCAGGTCGGCATGCGACTGGATGGTCTTGTTGTTCGCCTTGACCAGCACCCCGGCCTGCGAGGTGTAGTAGGGGCCGGCAAACGAAATCTTCTCGGCGCGTGCGGGGGTGATCGAGTAGGTCGCCAGCACCATGTCCACCTGGTCGTTGATCAGCACCTGCTCGCGCGTGGACGAGGTCACCTGGGTGAACTGGATCTTCGCGCCGTCGCCCAGGATGTAGCGCGCAATCAGCTGCGCCAGCCCCGCGTCGAAGCCGCGCATCTTGCCGTCTTTTTCATTGAGCAGGGAAAACAGGTTGGAGGTCTGCGTCGCACCCAGGCGCAGCGTGCCCGCCTGCTTGATCTTGCTGGCCCAGTTGCTCGAGGCGAGCGTGGCGGCGTCGGCTACCGGCCCCTGCGCGATCAGCGCGTCGAAGGCGGCGGCATTGATGGGCGTGCCTTGCGCGTACAGCGAGCCTGCGGCGACAAAGGCCAAGGCGGCGACGGAGGACTTGATCAGGGACTGGATGGACATCGGACACTCTCGCGTGGTGGCTCAGGCGGGTCAATATATCCCAGTTGCGCTGCCTCAGGGCCTGCGCCAGGCCGCCAGCTCGGGCGGCGCCAGCACCTCGGGGTCGAAGGCGCGGTCACCATCGGGGTCGGCAATGCCGGTGGCGCGCGCGCCCTTGAAGTCGTGCAGCTTCTGGTCCATCAGGTGCGAGGGCACGACATGGCCCATGGCCCGGAACATGCTCTCGATGCGGCCCGGGTGCTTCTTCTCCCATTCGCGCAGCATCTCGCCGACGACCACGCGCTGCAGCCCTTCCTGGCTGCCGCAGAGGTTGCACGGGATGATGGGAAAGTCCTGCAGCTCGGACCAGCGGCGCGTGTCCTTCTCGCTCACGTAGCACAGCGGCCGGATGACCACGTGCTTGCCGTCGTCCGAGACCAGCTTGGGCGGCATGCCCTTCATGCGCCCGCCGTAGAACAGGTTGAGCAGCAGCGTGGCGACGATGTCGTCGCGGTGGTGGCCCAGCGCCACTTTGGTGGCGCCCAGCTCGCTGGCCACGCGGTAGAGGATGGCGCGGCGCAGGCGCGAACACACGCTGCAGGTGGTCTTGCCCTCGGGCACCAGGCGCTTGACGACGCTGTAGGTGTCCTGGTTCTCGATGTGAAAATCCACGCCTATGCGCGTGAGGTAGTCGGGCAGCACATGCTCCGGAAAGCCCGGCTGCTTCTGGTCGAGGTTGACGGCGACGATCTTGAAGTGGATCGGCGCGCGCTTTTGCAGCTTGAGCAGGATGTCGAGCAGCGTATAGCTGTCCTTGCCGCCCGAGAGGCACACCATGACCTTGTCGCCCTCTTCGATCATGTCGTAGTCGATGATCGCGCGCCCGACTTCGCGGCACAGGCGTTTTTCCAGTTTGTGGGCTTCGTGTTCGGCCTTGCGCGTGTCGTGCGCGGGCGCGGCGGCGCTGGCTTCGTTGAGGTGCATGGCGCTGTTCACCATTGTCCGGTTTCGATGCGGATGGCGACTTCGCAGTCGTCAAAGATTTCCAGTTTGGCGATCTTCACGCGCACGCCGCGCACGCCCGGCAGGGCCAGCAGGCGCCGCGCGAGCTTGCCGATCAGGCTCTCCAGCAGGTTCAGGTGCTCGGCCTTGCATTCGTCGATGATGATCTGGCGCACCTTGCGGTAGTCGAGCACGTGCAGGATGTCGTCGTCGGGCGGCGCCAGCGGCTGGGTGCCGAGGTTGAGCTCGGCGTCCACCTGGATGGGCTGGGGCGCCTGGTGCTCGTGCGCCAGGATGCCCAGGTTGGCGTCAAAGCGCAGGCCTGTCAGCGTCAGCGTCTGCTGGCCTTGGTGGGGAAGAGGCATGGTCATGGCGGGATGGCGCGGCCGCGCTCACCAGGGTTTGAGGCGCACGCGCTCGACGCCGACCGACTCGCAATCGGGATAGACGTCGGGCTTGCGCGTGCCCACGCGCGCCGCCTGCACCTGGGGGCGCTCGAGCAGCGTGTGCAAGATGGCGTCGCACAGCGTCTCCTGCAGCTCGTGGTGGCGCGTGCCCACGGTGTCGGCGATCACGTGGCGGATGAAGTCGTAGTCCAGGGTTTGCGAGATGTCGTCGCGTGCCGCCGGCGCGGCCCGCAGGCGGATGCACAAGTCCACGTCGAACCACATGCGCTGAGGCGCGCTGCGCTCGAACTCGTGCACGCCGATGCGCACCTGGCGCTCATGGCGGCGCAGGCTCAGCAGGCGGCATTCGGTGGCCAGGCGCGCGTCCAGCGCGGCAAAGGCCAGCAGCAGGGAAGTCATGGCGCTGGATTTTCGTCGATCGCGAACATCACATCGCGCGCCAGCGCCACCAGGTGCTGGCCGTTGTCCGCCTGCAGCGTGCAGCCGTTGAGGCTGGCGTTTTGCGCGAGGAAGACCGCACTTTGCGCCACCTCGCGCGGATCTATCGGCGTGCGCAGCAGATTCACGCGGCTGGCGCGCTCGAAGTTCTCCCGGCTTTGCGGCCCGCTCAGATAGATCAGCCCCGGCGAGAGCCCGCACACCCGCACCCGCGGCGCCAGCGCCTGCGCCTGCAGCGCCACGCTGCGCTCGAGCGCGAGCTTGCTCACCGTGTAGGAAAAATAATCGGGGTTGAGGTTGTGCACCTTCTGGTCCAGCACATGCACCACGCTGTGCCAGCCCGGCGCAAAGCCGTCTTGCCCGTGCAGCCACCCGGCCAGCCGGTTGGCCAGCAGCAGCGGCGCTACCGCATTCACACCGAAGTGCCGCTGTAGCTGCTGCGGCGTGCTGCTGGCTGCGTCGTCTGCTTCAAAAAGCGAAGCGTTGTTGACGATGCAGCGCGGCGCCTGGCCGCCCAGCGCCTGCAGGCTGCGCTCGAACAGGCTGGCAGCGCCTGCGGCCTCGCCCAGGTCTGCCGCCACGGTGCGGCATTGGCGGCCCAGCGCCTCGATCTCGGCTGCGGTGGCGCGCGCCGCATCGTCCGAATGGCGGTAGTGGCACAGCACGTTCCAGCCGGCCCGGGCAAATGCCAGCGAAATCTCCCGCCCCAGGCGCCGCGCGCCGCCGGTCACCAGGACCCAGGATGTGTCTGCCATGTATTGATCTCCGTGCCCGCGGTGGGCGCCGCGGGCGGCCATCATAAGATGCGCGCATGGACTACACCCCCGCCCAAGCCGCCGAACACGCGCCGGCACGAAACGCGCCGGACAACCCGCTGGCCGGGCATATTCGCGGCCTGATCGCGCAGGCCGGCGGCTGGCTGAGCTTTGACCGTTTCATGCAGCAGGCGCTCTATGCACCCGGCATGGGGTATTACGCCAACGCGTTGCGCAAGTTCGGCGCCATGCCGCAAAGCGGCAGCGACTTCGTCACCGCGCCCGAGCTCTCGCCCCTGTTTGGCCAAGTGCTGGCCGCGCAGGTGCAGGAGGCGCTGGAGGCCACCGGCACCGACGAGGTCTGGGAGTTCGGCGCCGGCAGCGGCGCGCTGGCCGCGCAGTTGCTGCAGCACCTGGGTGCGCGGCTGCGCCGCTACACCATCGTCGATGTGTCTGGCGCGCTGCGTGCGCGCCAGCAGCAGACGCTGGCACGCTTTGGCGAGCGCGTGGCCTGGGCCGAGCGCCTGCCCGAGCGCATGCGCGCCGTCGTGCTGGGCAACGAGGTGCTCGACGCCATGCCGGTGCGCCTGCTGCAGCGCAGCAACGGGCGCTGGCACGAGCGCGGCGTGGCGCTGCAAGACGACGCCTTCGTCTGGAGCGACCGCCCGAGCGTGCTGCGCCCACCCGCCGAGGTCGCGGGCGAGCACGACTACCTGACCGAGATCCACCCCCAGGCCGAAGGCTTCATGCGCACCCTGGCGCAGCACCTGCAGCAGGGCGCGGCCTTCTTCATCGACTACGGCTTTCCCGAGGCCGAGTACTACCACCCCCAGCGCGACCAGGGTACGCTGGTGTGCCACCGCGCCCACCGGGTGGACGCCGAACCGCTGCAGGACGTGGGGCTCAAGGACATCACCGCGCACCTGAACTTCACCGGCCTGGCGCTGGCGGCGCAGGAAGCGGGCCTGCAGGTGCTGGGCTATACCAGCCAGGCGCACTTCCTGATGAACAACGGTTTTCTATCAAATCTGGAGCAGCTCACGCAGGTACAGCAAGCGCCAGCGCTCAAATTGGTGCTGGAGCATGAAATGGGCGAGCTGTTCAAGGTGCTGGCGCTCGGCGCGGGCCCGGCCTGGCAGCCGCGCGGCTTTGCCGCGGGCGAGCGCAGCCACCGGCTGTAGGCGCGGGCCATGGTGCGCTGGTTGATCGTCGTCTTTCTCGCGCTGATGTTCATCAACGGCCTGGCGCCGCTGCTGCGCCGCCTTGGCCTGGGGCGCCTGCCGGGCGATTTTGAATTCCGTCTGTTCGGCCGCCAATGGTCGGTGCCGCTGGCCAGCACCGTGCTCTTGAGCCTGTTGCTGAGCTGGCTGGTGCGCTGGCTGTGATGCTGCGCCGCTGCGGCCCGCGCGCTTGAAAATGCCGGCTGCAACCGCAGTTGCAGGGTCTTGATCGCTCTTTCGCCACGCGCCCGCCATGTCCACGCCTGCCGCCCTGCACATCGTCTGCCCGCACTGCCACACCACCAACCGCGTCCAGCCGGCCGACCAGGCCAAGGCGCCCGACTGCGGCCGATGCCATCGCCCGCTGTTCGAAGGCGAGCCGCTGGAGCTGGACGCCGCCAGCTTCGACAAGCACCTGATGCGCAACCAGATTGCGCTGGTGGTCGACTTCTGGGCGCCGTGGTGCGGGCCCTGCCTGCAGATGGCGCCCTTCTTTCACGAAGCGGCCATCGCGCTGGAGCCGCAGGTGCGCCTGGCCAAGCTCGATACCGAAGCCCAGCCGCAGATCGCCGCGCGCTACGGCATCCGCAGCATTCCGACCATGATCGTCTTCCGGGGCGGCCAGGAGCTTGCACGCACCTCGGGCGCGATGGCGACCGATGGCATCACGCGCTGGATACGCTCGGTGCTCTGAGGGAGGCCTGCCTCTCTTGCTCCTCCCCGGCAGGGGAGCTCAGCGCTCCAGCTCCCCTCCGCTCTGGGGGACGGCTGGGGTGGTGGCCGCCCCCGCATCCAGCCATGCCCGCAGCGCATCCGCCCGCGCCTTGCGGATCTGCTCGCCCACCTTGGCGCCCGTGAGTCCGCGCGCCGCTGCCTGCGCGGCCACGTCAGCCGTCGGCAGCGCGAGCGCCACCTGCAGCGCGGCCGCCAGGCGTGGGCGCTGCGGGTAGGGCGCCTCGGCGAAGCCCAGGCGCCCGCGCGCGTCGCACTCACAGGCCAGCAGCACGTCGGCAAAGCGCTCGGGCCGGCGCAGCGCGTCGCAGCGCTCGAGCAGCCTGAGCAGCGCCGCGCCATCGAGTTCGAGCGAGCGGTGGATGTTGCCGTGCTCGCGCGCCACCACGTCGGCCGTCTCGCGGCATTCGACCGGCACGCGCAGGCGCTCACACACGTCCCTGAGCAGCCGCGCGCTGCGCCCTTCGTGGCCCAGGTGGCGCGGCAGCACGTGCGCCGGCGTCGTGCCCTTGCCCAGGTCGTGCGTCAGGCAGGCAAAGCGTGCGGCCAGCGGCGCTTGCAGGCGCGCAGCCATGTCCAACACCAGCAGCAGGTGGGCGCCGGTGTCCACCTCGGGGTGGTACTCGGCGCGCTGGGGCACGCCCCACAGGCGATCGACCTCGGGCAGCAGCACGGCCAGCGCGCCGCACTCGCGCAGCACCTGCAGCATGCGCGAAGGCTGCTCCTGCATCAGCCCGCGCGCCAGTTCCTGCCAGACGCGCTCGGACACCAGCGCATCCACCTCGCCGGCGGCGACCATCTCGCGCATCAACGCCAGGGTTTCGGGTGCGACGGAGAAATCGGTAAATCGTGCGGCAAAACGTGCCACCCGCAGGATGCGCACCGGGTCTTCGACGAAGGCCTCGCCCACGTGGCGCAGCACACGGCGGTGGATGTCGGCCACTCCGCCATAAGGGTCAAAAACGCCTTCAGCGCCCGCCCAGTCTGCGGGAGCAGCTATCGCGTTGATAGTAAGATCGCGCCGCGCCAGGTCTTCTTCCAAGGTCACGTCGGGCGACGCCTGCACCACAAAGCCGCGGTAGCCGCGCCCGCTCTTGCGCTCGGTGCGCGCCAGCGCGTACTCCTCGTGCGTCTCGGGGTGCAAAAAGACCGGAAAGTCGCGCCCCACCGGCAGATAGCCCGCGGCCTCCATGGCTTCGGGCGTGCTGCCTACCACCACCCAGTCGCGGTCGTGCACCGGGCGGCCGAGCAGCGCATCGCGCACCGCGCCACCCACCTGGTAGATCTGCATTGCCTGGGTCATCAGCGGCTCAATCCCTGCGCGCTGAGGCGCTGCGCAGCCGGTAGGGCTCTTCAAACGCCAGAAAGTCGTTTTCAGCGCGGGCCGCGTCCACCCAGGCCTTGACGCCCGGCAGTTGCCGCACCCGCTCGACATAGGCTTGCACCTGCTGCGGCAGGGGCAGTTCGTAGGTGGCAAAGCGCATGCACATGGGCGCGTAGTAGGCGTCGGCGATGGAAAAATCGCCAAACAGCATGGGCCCGCCGTGGCGGCCGAGCAGATCGCTGAAGATCTCCACTACCCGCGCGACGTCCGCACGCACGCCGGTCTGGTCGCGCCAGATCAGCGCGCCCACCTCGGGCAGGTGCGCTTCTATGCTCATCGAGCAGTGCTGACGCAGCGCGCCAAAGCCGGCGTGCAGCTCGGCCACCACGCTGCGCGCGCGGGCACGCTCGGCGCGCTCCTGCGGCCAAAGGTGTTTTTCCGGGAAGCGTTCGGCAAGGTATTCGACGATGGCGAGCGATTCCCACACCGTGGTGTCGCCATCGACCAGCAGCGGCACCTTGCCCGTCGGGCTGAGCGCGCGCAGTTGGCGCTTGAAGTTCGAATCCGGCCCAAAGCCGTCCATGCGCAACACGGTTTCCTCGTGCGGAATCTGCGCCTGCGCGAGCAGCACACCCACGCGCATTGACCAGGAGGAGTAATTCTTGTTGCCGGTATAGAACTTGATCATTGCAGGTGCGCTCTCAAAGTGGCCAGACCACGCCGTTGTCGTTCAGGATGGCGTCCAGCGGCTGGTCGTGCGCCTCGGGCAGAAAGTCGTCCAGATAGGCTTGGGTATAGCCCAGGCCTACGGTGAAGGGGCGCGGCGCAAGCTGGGCCAGCGTGCGGTCGTAGAAACCCCCGCCATAGCCCAGCCGGTAGCCGCCGGGCCCGTAGCCCACGCAGGGCACGAAGAGCAGCGTGGGATGCAGCAGTTCCGTGTCCTTGGGTTTGGGGATGCCGTAGGCGTCTTCTTCCATCGGGCAGCCCGGGTACCAGGCGTGAAAGGCCAAGGTCTTGTGCAGCTTGTCGATTACCGGCAGGCCGATGCGCCGGCGCTGCGACTCATGGAGCAGCTCGCCGTCTTCCTTCCAGCGGTGCAGCGCGGGCAGCGGGTCGAACTCGCCCTTGATCGGCCAGTAGGCGCCTATCACGGTGTCGGCGCGATCGACCAGCCAGAAGCGCAGCACCTGCTGCAGCGCGTCGGCCCGCGCGAGGCGATCGGCCATGGCCTGGCGCTCGGCCACCAGGCGCTTGCGTGTGGCTGCCTTGTCCATCCGATAATTCCTCTCTCACCATGAGTATCCATCGCATTCTGACACCGCTGATCGCCGCACTGGCGCTCACCTTCACCCTTCCCGCCCCTGCCCAGACCGCCACCGACGAGGTCTTGCTGGCCATGCAAAAGGCCTTTCGCAAGGGCGACCGCGCGCAGCTCACCCTGCTGCTGCCGCAGGCCAGCGGCCATCCGCTTGAACCCTGGGCCGCGTACTGGGAACTGCGCGCCCGTCTTGAAGAGGCGAGCGAGGACGAGGTCCAGGCCTTTTTCCGCCGCTGGCAGGGCAGCTACGTCGAAGACCGCTTGCGCAACGACTGGCTGCTGATCCTGGGCCAGCGGCGCGACTGGCAGCGCTTTGCCGACACCTTGCCCGCGTTTCGCATGCAAGACGATCGCGACGTGCGCTGCTATACGCTGCTGGTCGAGCACCTTGAGGGCCGCGCGCCCGCCGACGCGGGAGCGCAGGTGCTGGCCAACTGGCAGGCCCAGCGGCGCAGCAGCGACGGCTGTGCGCGTGCGGCCGCGCAGCTCTTGGCCGACGGGCGCATCCGGCCCGTCGACGTCTGGCGCAAGGCGCGCTTGGGCGCCGAAAGCAGCCGCGTGGCGCAGGCGCGCGAGGCGGTGCAGGTGGTCGCGCCCGAGCTGTTGGCGCAGATGGGCCAGGCGTTGGCCGCACCCACCAAATACTTGACGCTGGGCGGCGCGGACAAGGGCAGCGCAGCCAAGGGCAAGAGCGCCAAGCGCAAGGCCGCCCCCGCGCACAAGGAGGCGCAGGCGCAGCCGAGCGAACTCGTCACGCTTGCGCTGGTGCGTCTGGCCATGAGCAATTACACCGGCGCGGCGCGCCTGCTCAGCGACCACTGGAGCGCGCACCTGAGCGCCGAGCAGCGCAACTGGGTCTGGGGCGCGATCGGGCGGCAGGCGGCGCTGTCGCTGTCGGTCGACGCCATGGCCTACTTTGCACGGGTCACGCGCGACGCCGACCTGAGCGAGGACATGCTCGCCTGGAAGGCCCGCGCCGCGTTGCGCGCCGGCGACTGGAAGCAGGTGGCGCGCGCCATCGACGCCATGGACGAGGCCACGCGCGCCGACAGCGCCTGGGTGTATTGGCGCGCGCGGGCGCTGCTGGCGGGCCAACCGTCACCCGAGGAGCGCGCGCGCGCCCAGGCCTTGTATGCCCGCATTGCCGGCACCAGCGGTTTCTATGAACAGCTTGCGCTGGAGGAGACCGGCGGGCGCATCACCGTGCCCGCGCCGCCTGCCCCGCCCACCGCCGAAGAGAAGGCCGGCGCGCGCGCCAACCCGGGCCTCAATCGCGGCCTGTACGCCATCCTGATCGGCCTGCGCAGCGAAGGCGTGCGCGAATGGAACTACAGCACCAACCTGCACACGCCCGGCGGCATGGGCGACCGCGAGCTGCTGGCGGCGGCCGAGTTCGCCTGCGCGCAGGAAGTCTGGGATCGCTGCATCAACACCAGCGAGCGCACCAAGGGCTTTATCGACGCCGCCCAGCGCTTTCCCATGCCGTTTCACGACCCGGTGCTGCGCCGCACGCGCGAGATCGGGCTGGACGCCGCCTACGTCTACGGCCTGGTGCGCCAGGAAAGCCGCTTCATCATGGACGCGCGCTCGCACGTCGGCGCCTCTGGCCTGATGCAGGTGATGCCCGCCACCGCCCGCTGGACGGCAAAGAAAATCGGGCTGGAAGGCTTCAGCATCGACCAGCTCAACGACCAGGAGACCAACATCGCCATCGGCACCGCCTACCTCAAACTGGCGCTGGACGATTTCGACGACTCCCTGCCGCTGGCCGCCGCCGCCTACAACGCCGGCCCCGGGCGCCCGCGCGCCTGGCGCAACGGCCCGGTGCTGGAAGCGGCCATCTGGGCCGAGAACGTGCCCTTCAGCGAAACGCGCGACTACGTCAAGAAGGTGCTGGCCAACACCGTGAATTACGCGGCCATCATCACGGGGCAGCCGCAGTCGCTGAAAGAGCGCCTGGGCCAGGTGGGCCCGCGCGACGCCAAGCGGCCGGAGAGGGAGCCGGATTTGCCGTGAGCCAAGCCCGGCGGTGCGGGCGACGGCCAACAGGGTTTGCAACTGCAAAGCTCCCCGTGCTTCGGTTCCAGCAGCAAATGCAAATTCGTGTCAAACGAATATCCGCTGAGCCCCATGCGTCAGCACCTCTTGCCCTAAAGTATCGATAGTCGCAGCCATGCGCGAGTTGGAAAAGCGTGCTTACGCAATCTGACATCTGCCCTCGGGGCTGGTGGTTAGCCCGATCGGAAACATGGAGAAATCATGACAATTTCAGCCATTGAGCCGTTGACGAAGAGCAAGCCACGCCGCGGGTGGGCTCCTTTAGGAAAAGCAAATGCCATGCGCGCCGCGTGGGGGATGGCGCTGGCGCTGCTGGTTGCGCCCCTGGCGCAGGCGAGCTGGGTCAATGGGGGATTTGAGGCCAGCAGCACGACGGATTTGAATTCCGGCGTGGTCACCAACGGGTGGCTACATAAGACCTACTCTCGCACCGCCGTTCTGCCCGCGTCACCGCCGGTACCGAATATGACCACCGGGATTGCCTTGAATCAGCTGGGGCTGACAAGCGAGAATTTGAACAACGCAGGAAATCGCAGCGCCATCATCACCGCGCCGGCAACGGACATGCCGTTGAGTAGTGGCAAACTTTCAAGCGTCAAGGCGCCTCGCTGGGATGACAAAGCGTTGAAGCTCAACAGCGTGGGAGGCCAGTTTGCATCGTCCATCGAGCAAACCGCAACCATGACGGTGGACGACGTCGATCCCAGGGACGACCGGGTACACATCCGTTTTGCGATGGCGCCCATCATGGTCGATGGTGGCCATGGCCCTACGGAGCAGCCGTATTTCTTTGTTCAGGTACGCAACATCACCAAGAACAAGGTGATGTTCTACACCTACAACTACTCCACTCAGCCGGGGGTGCCTTGGCAGATTCAGTCCGTTGGCAGCTACCGCTGGACAGACTGGCAAGGGGTGGATGTTGCGCCCGGCAATGGCCAGTTGGATGTTGGCGACCAAGTTCAGTTGATTGTCTATGCGGCCAACTGCGAACCCGGTGCCGCAGCACACGAGGCGCGGGTGTATCTGGACGCCGTGGGGGTGTTCATGCCCGGCCTGTCGGTAGAGGCCAAGGGTCCTTCGGTGACGACCCCCGGCGCGGCCATCCAGTACACCTACAACTACGTCAACAACAGCCCCGACATGACTCTGGGCTCCAAGGTGTATGTGGCTGCACCCAAGACGGAAAACGGCCTGGAGCTGGACTTTGACACGAGTTCGATTCCCTCGTACTGCTCGGCAACGCCCGTGTACCCCAGCCCCAACCCGGCGAGCCGTGGCAAATACATCGTGTGCGACGTCGGTGGCGCGGGCGGTCAGCTCAATCCCGGCGAGGGCGGTAGTTTCCCCATCAGCTTCACGGTGCCTGGTGCTGCGGTGGCGGGCGATGTGATCAACAACGGGGACTACAACATCAGTTCCAATACCGTCAGTGCCTACATCGGCCCCATGGTCAAGACCAACATCGTGGCAGCCGCCACGCCGCTGGTTGATCTGGCGGTGACGGTGGACAACGGCGGCAAGGTAGCCTACGGCACAAATGAAGCTGTCACCTATACCGTCAAGGTCACCAACAATGGCCCGATCGACCAGACCGGTACGGTCACGCAGACGCTCAAGGGCTTGGGCGAGGCTTGCGGCGCGTTGACCTTCAACCCGGCCCTGGGCGCCGGTTTCACCTGTGCGGGTGGTGGCGCTCCTGGCTCTGGCGTCACGATTACCTTTCCCACGGGGAGCCTGACGACTGGTGGTGTCGCCAGCTATACCGTGTCCGGCACGACGGCGGGGACTGCGGGCACGCCGGTCAATACGGCGGTTTCGGTTGCGCCTACCGGGGGTGCGACGGACAGCAATCCGTCCAACAACACCGACGGCATGCAGACCCCGGTGGCTGCCAGCACGCCCAAACTGACGGTCGAGGCCACCGGTTCCGGCAGCGGCTACGTGCAAGCTACGCCCGCGGCACTCGCCTGCGGCAATGCCACGCCGGTGACGGGGAAGTGCTCCAGCACGGAACAAGACGTGGGTGAGGGACAGGAAGTGCTGCTCTATGCCACGGCGCATCCGGGTTCGATCTTTTCCGGCTGGACGAATTGCCCTGGAACGGTCACGGACAATGTATGCAAGTTGACCAAGGGCGCGGGCGCCGAGACGGCTACCGCACGGTTTGACATCGCGCACGTCGTGACACCCACGGTGACAGGCGGAACCAGTGGCCCCGCCGGACCCTCGCTGGTGCCTGATGGCGGCAGCCGCAGCTTCACGTTGACGCCGACGGTACCCAACAGCGTGCCAAAGATCGATACGGGCAGCACGACCTGCACGGGTTCCCTGGCTGGCCCCGATGGCTCCGGCAACTATGTCTACACGGTGAATCCGGTAAATGACGATTGCGCGTTCACGGTCAACTTCGTGTCGCCGGATGTGTACCCGACAAACGATGTGACCAACACGCGGCCAGAGACTCCCGTGATTGTTTCCGTGCTGGACAACGACCGTGGCGACCGCCCGTTGGGCACCGTGACCACGACGGGGGCAGCGCCGACCAAGGGCGGGGTGAGCTGCACGACAGCCGGCATCTGCACCTACACGCCCGCTGCGGGCCAGACTGGCACGGATACCTTCTCCTATGAGGTTTGCCTGATTGCGCCGAATCACGCTGTCTGCAAGACGGCCACGGTGACGGTAAACATCAGCAGCGCTGGCGTGGTGGCAACGAACGACGTGACCAACACGCCACAGGGTCAGTCCAAGACGATTCCGGTGCTGCAAAACGACACCACCTCGGGTGGCGGCGCGATCGACCCGACCAGCGTGGCCATCACTTCGAACCCATCCAACGGCGGGGTGGTCTGCAGCCCGACGACAGGCGAATGCGCGTACACGCCCAACGGGCCGTTCACCGGGACGGATCAGTTCACCTACAAGGTGTGTCTGGCCGCACCGAATCAGACGGTGTGCGACGAGGCGCAGGTGACGGTGGCGGTTACCCCCGCGGGTGGTGGCGGCGTGACCCCGACGGTGACCGCGAACAATGACCCTGTCAGCACGGGCCCAGGCGCGCCGGTGAACGTCCCTGTTACCGTCAATGACACGGCCACTGGTGGCGTGATCAACTTGAGCAGTGTAGTGACCACGTCTGGCCCCGCCAATGGCACGGTGAATTGCACCGCCACGCCAGGTATTTGCCGGTACACGCCCAACCCTGGTTTTATTGGCGAGGACACGTTTACGTACAAGGTGTGCCTGGCGGCGCCGAGCGCGGCAGTTTGCGATGAAGCCGTGGTGCGGGTGCGGGTGATGGCATCGCCTGCCGCCATCCCGACGCTTTCCGAATGGGGCCTCATCATCCTGTCGGCCCTGATGGGGTTGCTCATGGTGGGCATGCACCGCCGCCGGATGTTCTGAACAGGCGGCGTGTTCCGGTCTGATGGACAGTGAGCCAGCGGTGCCTTGCGGCGCCGCTGGCTTTTTATATAAAAATGGGCTCTAGCGTTTATGCAACAAGCGCGGAAAGCTATTGTTTTTGAAGCGGAATTGAGCCATGCAATTTTTCCGATCCTGTGCCGCAGTGTGCGTGGTGCTGATGGCGTTTCAAGCCGGCGGCGCGCATGCGGCGTCTGCTGCCCAAAAGAAGGCGCAAGCACCCGAGCCCTTGCCTGTGCGCCAGCCCGGTCTGTGGGAAGTGACAGTGCGCAGTGACGATCTGCAGCTCAGGCGCCGGGGCCAAGCCAAGGCGCAGCCGCAGACGGTGCGCATGTGTACCGATGCCGAGGCCGAGCCGGTGATGCTGTTTGCCATCGTGCCAGGGCAGGAGAACTGCCGCCAAGTCACGACCAACCGCCGCAGTGCCGAGGCGGGGGGAGGTTGGGACATCCACAGCGTCTGCTTCGTGCACGACAACCAGGTGGAGATGCGGATGCAACTGACCGGTGATTTGCGCACGGCCTATCAGGGGTCGTTCAATGTCACCTTCCGCGATACGCCCATGAACAATACCGGTCGCATGTTGTTTGAAGGCCACAGATTGGGTGCTTGCCTGGCGCAGCAGCGCGCGGGGGACATGGTGCTGCCCAACGGCATCACGGTGAACGTGGTGGACGATCGCCGCCACGCCGAAGCGCACGGCGAGCATGGGCATTGACGGTCGGATGGGCCCTTTCGAGCCTCATCGGCAGCGGTGCTTCATGGCGCCGTTGTTTTTCTATCAAGAGAGTAGCTGCAACCGCAGGCCAATAAAGCGCAAACGCAGCTTTTGACCAGTCATATTCAGGGCTTGCCCCAGCGCCTGAGCAGGTTGTGATAGACCCCGGTGAGCTGCACCAGCCGCATGTCGTCCGGTGCCAGCAGCGGCGTGATCTGCTGCACGCTCTGGTCCAGGTCAAAGAGCAGGGTGCGCTCGGCCTCGTCGGCTACCAGGCTTTGCATCCAGAAGAATGAGGCCACGCGCGCGCCGCGCGTGACGGGCGTGACGCGGTGCAGGCTGCTCGACGGGTAGAGCACCATGTCGCCTGCGGGCAGCTTCACCTCCTGCACGCCAAACGGGCCTTCCACTTCCAGCACGCCGCCGTCGTATTCCTCGGGTTCGGCCAGAAACAGCGTGGCCGACAAATCGGTGCGCATCTGCTCATTGCTGCCCGGCAAGAACATCATGGCGCTGTCCACGTGCGCGCCGTAGGTACCGCCATTGCGGTAGCGGTTGAACTTGGGCGGGTAGATGGTGTGGGGCAGCGCGGCGCTGATGAACAGCGGTGTCTGCGCCAGGCGGCGCAGGATCTGCTGGCCCAGGCGCAGCGCCAGTTCGCTTCCGTCGGCAATCTGTTCGTTGTGCTTGACCGCCTTGGCCAGGGTGCCTGCGGTGGCGGCGCCCTGGTGCCATTCGGCAGCGTCCAGCTCCTGGCGAAACTGGCGCACTTCGTCCTTGGTGAGTACCTGGTCTATGGAGATCAGCATGGGTAGGTCGGGATCAGGGAGTCGGGGGTAATCTCGCAAAGCCGCGCACATCCGGCCAGCGCCATGGTGGCTTGCAGTTCTTCGGTCAAGAGCTGCAGCATGTGGGCCACGCCCAGCGCGCCGGCCACGGCCAGGGCGTAAAGCTGCAGCCGCCCGAGCAGCACGGCGTTGGCACCCAGGGCCAGGGCCTTGAAGGCGTCGGCGCCGCTGCGCACGCCGCCGTCGAACAACACCGGGTAATCCGCTCCGACGGCAGCACGTACGGCGGGCAGCATGCTCAGGCTCGCAGGGCTGCCGTCCAGGCCGCGTCCGCCGTGGTTGGACACCACGATGCCGGCGGCGCCGGCCTGCTTGAGCAGCAAGGCGTCTTCGGGGTGCAGCACGCCCTTGACCCACACCGGCAGCCGGGTGTGCGCCAGCAGCCACTGCAGGCTGTCCCAGGTGGGTGCATGGCGCATGGCACCCTGAAAGATGCGGCTTGCGCCCTCGGGCAAGGCGGGGGCGCAGGCCTGCGGATAGCGCGCGAGGTTGGCCGCCACGCATTCGCGCGGCAGCACGAAGCCTGCGGCCAGCGCGCTGCGGCTGGCCAGTTGCAGACTGGCGTCCACCGTCAGCACGATGGCCTGGTAGCCAGCGGCCTCGGCGCGGGCAAGCAGGTCCAGGGTATGGGCCGGGTCGGGATGCAGATAAAGCTGAAACCAGCGTGCGGGGCCGGCGGCTGCGGCAATCTCTTCCAGCGTGCGCGAGCTCAAGGTGCTGGGCACGATGCAGGCGCCCGTGGCCTGCGCCGCGCGCGCACTCGCCAGTTCGGCCTGCGGGTGGGCCAGCAGGCCGTGGGCCACGGGCGCCAGCACAAAAGGGTGGGGCAGGGTGGCACCGTTGAGCGCGAGCCGGGTGTGGCCGGCGCGCACGTCGCGCAGCACCCGTGGCAGGATGGCCCAGCGCCCGAAGGCGGCGCGGTTGGCGCTGACCGTGAGGTCTTCGCCGCTGCCGCCGGCAATGTAGGCCAGGTGGCCCGCCGGCAAGGCCTGGGCGGCCAGACGTTCGTAGTCCAGCGCGTTGGCAATGCCGGGCGGTATCCGCTCGGGTGCGGGTGGGGTGCTCATGCGGGCCAGACGGGCCTGGGCTTCAGGCAGGCGCTGCCGACCGCGCAGGCGCTTGCCCACCAGGTGTTTGCCAGCGGGGTCGGCAGCGCGATCACAGTTCGATGTCCAGCGTCAGCCGCGCCGAACGCCCGTCGCCCTTGTAGAGGAAGGCCCCGGAGCGGTAGACCGCGGTGAAGTAGTCCTTGTTGGTGACGTTGAGCACGTTCAGCCGCAGCGATGCGTGCTTGTTGAAGCGGTAGCTGGCAAACAGGTCGTAGCTGCTGAAACCGGGCACCGGCTGGCGGCACATGCCGTTGGCATAGTCGGCGCCGGTGTCGGGCTGGCCGCCGCAGCGCCCGCTTTCGTAGCGCGCGGCAGCGCCCAGGCTCAGCTCGGGCGTGAGCTGGTACTTGCCCTGCAGCACCGCGCTGCGGTTGGCGAAGTTGGACAGCGGCAAGCCGACGTTGGCGGCATTGCTCGATGCGAGCACCCGCGACTGCATCAGCGCCACGCCGGCCTGCAATTGCAGGCGCGGCGTGAGATTGCCGGCAAGGGCGAACTCGACCCCGCGCACCCGGTTCTTGCCGGTGTTGAAGGTGCCGGTGGTGCCGTAGTCCGCCCCTTCCATCACATCGCGCTTGGTGCTCTGGAACAGCGCGGCGGTGGCCAGCAGCTTGTCGTCGAGCAGATTCCACTTGGTGCCGATTTCCAGGTTGATCGATGTCTCGGGGCGTGCGCCCGCCGCGCTGCCGTTGTACACCACCAGGCCGCCGTAGCCGCTGCTGGTGCCGGTGTCGGGTTCGCCGCCGTTGATGTCCTGGGCGCTGCCCATGCTGGCGTAGACCATGCCCTGGGCGTTGAGCTTGTAACTCACGCCCAGATGGCCGTTGACCAGGGTGTCGCTGAAGCCGTAGTCGCCGGTGCTCGCGCCGGTGAGGTTGTTGCGCGTGGGCATGCTCAGGCGGTAGTGGTCGGCGCGCAGGCCGCCGAAGGCGCTCCAGTGGGCGTCGATGTCCACGGTGTCCATCACGTAGAGCGAGGTGGTCTTCACGCGCCAGTCGCGCTGCCAGCCCTGGCGGGTGTAGCTGCGCCCGAGAAAACTGCCGAGCTGATCGCTCAGCAGGGCGCCGCCCGCGCCGGTGATGCACCAGCTGTTGTTGGCCGCGGGTACGCTGCCGTCGCGCCCGCGGGTGCGGCAGTTGGGCGCGCGGGTGTTGGCAATGCCGTAATTGCCCGAGAGCACGCGGTGGTCGGTGTATTCGATGCCGAAGATGAATGCATGCAGCATGCCGGCGAGGTCTGCGTCCCAGCGCAGATTGCTCTGGTGCGCGAAGTAGGACACGTCTTGCCAGCCGGTATGCCCGCCGTCCAGCGTGATCGCGGGAAACAGCACGTTGCCGGCGGCGTCTACCGTGTCCCTCATCGAGGCGCCGGTGGTGCCGTAGCCGTTCTTCGAGCTGCCGTAGCGCGTGAGGCTGATGAGCTTGAGCTCGGGGTTGATCTGGTAGTTGATGCGCGCGGTGAGCGTATCCACGTCCGAGGCGATGAAGTCCTGGTCCTGCGCGTACAGCGGCACCCGGCTGGCGGGGCGGCGGTTGGGCGGATCGCCGACC
The DNA here is from genome assembly GCF_019195435.1 of Comamonas sp. NLF-1-9. Taxonomy (NCBI): domain Bacteria; kingdom Pseudomonadati; phylum Pseudomonadota; class Betaproteobacteria; order Burkholderiales; family Comamonadaceae; genus Comamonas; species Comamonas sp. NLF-1-9. The sequence goes on along the minus strand of NZ_CP078069.1, from coordinate 2,093,127 downwards.
AGGAAGTAGCCCAGGTCGGGGCGCTTGTCCTTGGCGCGCAGGCCGTAGTAGTCCAGATTGATCGACAAGTCGGGCGTGAGCGTCCACAGGCCCGAAAGCGCCAGGCCGTTGCGCTCGCGTTTGGAGCCGCTGCGCCCGGGCACGCCTTCGCTGCCCAGCAGCGCGTTGGCGCGCAGCGCAAAACTGTCGGTGAAGACGCGGTTGGTGTCGCCCGTCAGGCGATAGTGGCTGTCGGTGCCCACGCCCGCGTTGATGCGGGTGAAGTCCATGTCGGTCGTCGCCTGCTTGGTCACGAGATTGACCGCGCCGCCGGCCGAACCGCGTCCCGCAAAGCTCGAGTTCGGTCCCTTGGTCACCTCGACCTGCTCTACCGCAAAGCTCTCGCGCGTGGTCATGCCGGGGTCGCGCAGGCCATCGACGAAGACGTCCGAGCGCGCTTCCTGCCCGCGGATGATGTAGCGGTCACCAAAGGCGTTGCCGTTTTCGCCCGTGCCCAGGGTGATGCCGGGCTGGGTCGCCAGGATCTGCTTGAGGTCGGTCTGGCCCGAATCCTCGATGGCCGAGCTGGTGATCACCGAAATCGTTTGCGGCGTTTCGGCCAGCGGCTTGGTGTGGCGCACGTCGGCCGAGGTCTTGGCCTTGTAGGGTGCGCCCACCTCGGCATTGGGGTTGGGGTCTATCGCCTCTTCCTGCACCGTGACCGTGGGCAGGGTGGCGCCGCTGGCCACCGCCTGGGCATGGGCTGCCACCGGCAGCAGAGCGGCGGCCGAAAGGCCGGCGGCCACGCGGCTGGCAAGACGCAAACTGGAGGGGCGCAGGGCAGAAGATCGTTGGGACATGGCGGCTGAAAGAGTGGAAATACCGGAAAGAGAGTGGGCGTATTATTATTGAGAATGACTCGCATTAGCAGTCTTGCCGGAAAAAAGCCGGATTTGGCGCGCTGAAACCGCGCTCTCTGAGGGGGAACACGGGGGAGCGCGTTGCGCTCTGGCAACAGACGCCGGCGTCAGCTCGCGTCGTGGAGCACGCCGCCCTGCAGGCGCAGCACGCCCGCCTGGGTCAGCGCCTGCACCATGGCGTCAAACCACGGGCGCGCGGGGGCATCGGGGAAAAAGCGCCGCAGCACGCCCTGAAAGCAATCGGTCCGGGCCATCCACTCGTAGGCCTGCTCCAGATCCTGGTGCTTCCATTCCATGAGTTTGTAGGTGAGCAGCACCTTGGCCGCGTGCAGCGCATGCTTGTCCGGGTTGGCGCGAAAGAAGGCGAGCCGGCTGCGCGCGCGCGCCAGCGCCGCGTCCACGTCCGCAAACACCCGGCCATGCCCCGGGATGATGGTTGCGGGCGCCAGCCGCTCGATCTGCGCGAGCGTCGCGTCCACCTCGTCGAAACCGCTTTCACCGGCAAGCTCCGGGAAGACCACGCCGAAGCCATTCTCCCAGAGCGCGTCGCCCGAGATCAGGATGCGCGAGACGGGCTCGAACAGCATGATGGCGTGCGGATCGTGCCCGGGCGCCGCATGGATCTGCCAGGCGCGCCCGCCCAGTTGCGTCTCGCCCCCCGGTTTCAGTACCGCATCGGCGCGAAACGGCGGGCAATACTGCCCCGTGGGCTCGTAGGAGAGCGCGACCGGATCCCACGCGCGCACCTGGGCCAGTTGGTCCGGCGGAATCTCGGTGTGCAGCGCGCCCCAGCGCGCCTGCAGCGCGGCATTGCCGCCGCAGTGGTCGCTGTGTAGATGGGTGTTGAGCAGCCGCTGCAGCGGCCGCGCACCGAGCTGCCGGGCGACGAGCTGCACCGTCGCCTCGGCGTCGCTGTGGTAGCCACTGTCGACCAGCGCCGTCTCCTGCGGTCCGTGAAAGAGGATATTGTTTGCCGACAACCAGCTGCGCTCGAACACGGTCATTTCGGGCAAAAGCGTCGATGTGGATTGGGTCATGCGCTATCGTTTTCCTAATGCCAAGGCGGCGGGCCATGCCTTGCACTGTAGTGCAGGGCGCGTGCTTCTGCGGCATGCGCACGGGTGGCAAGCATGAGGATCGCGCGCTGGCTGCAGCTCGCGCTGGTGCTGCAGGCCTTGCTGTGCGCGGCGGTGCTGACCTGGGCCGCGCGTCGCGGCGCGTTTGCGCTGGTGCTCACCCTGGTCTGCCTGCCGCTGTGGCTGCGCCTGCCGCTGACAGTGCAGTTCGTGCTGGCTGCCCGGGCTGCGTGCCGGGGTGCGTCGCGCCCGACGGCTGGCGACTGGCTGCGCGCCTGGTGGCACGAAGGGCAGTGGGCAGCGCGGGTGTTCGGCTGGTGGCAGCCCTGGCGCGAGCAGGCACTGCCCGATTGCCTGCAACCCTCGCACCCCGGGCGCGGCATGGTGCTGGTACACGGCTTTGGCTGCAACCGCGCCTTCTGGACCCCCTGGCTGCGCCGCCTGCGCCGCGAGGGCCGCGCCTGCGTCGCGGTGAACCTGCAGCCGCCGCTGGCCGACATCGACCGCTACGCCGCCGCCATCGATCTGGCAGTGCGCGAGGTAAGCGCTGCCAGCGGCTGCGCGCCGCTGGTGGTCGCGCACAGCATGGGCGGCCTTGCGGTGCGCGCCTGGCTGCACGCGAACCCCGGCGCCGACGCGCGCATCTACCGCGTGGTGACGCTGGGCACCCCGCACCACGGTACCCCTGCCGCCCGCTGGGGCCTGGGCGCAAACGCCCGCCAGATGCGCCCGGCGAGCGCCTGGCTGCAAACCCTCGCCGCGAGCGAAACCGCACCGCGCCGTGCGCTCTTCATCTGCTGGCAAAGCGATTGCGACAACGTGGTGTACCCGCTGGGCACCGCCCTGCTTGGGGGAGGCGAGGCGCATACGGTCAGGGGCGTGGGGCACGTGCAACTGGCATTTGAGCCGCGGGTGGTGCAGGCGTGTTTTGGCTTGCTGCGGCCCTGAGGAGCGGGGGTTTCTGCCTCTCTTCGGGAGGTGTTCGGGTCTTCTCCTTTCCCACTGGCCGGTATTTTCTCCCTCTCTCTCTGGGAGAGGGCAGGGGTGAGGGCCAGCGGCGGTGGAAAACTCAAAGTCGATTGCTCCGCAGGCGCCGAGGCCGGGACTCGCCCCGGCGGGCGAGGCACTTTTCTTTGCTTCGCCAAAGAAAAGTACCCAAAAGAAAGGCGACCCCGCTGTCTGTGTCCCCTTCGCTGCGCTACGGGGCAACCTGCGGTGCTCGCAGTCGGGGTGTGCCGCGAAACTCACTGCGCGCTGACGCGCTCCGTTCAGACAGACGCGGCAAGCTAGACCACAAAGCGAATGCGTCCTGCGGCGCATTCGCTCACCCCGACTGCTGCGCTCCTCGGCACAGCCAGAGGGGACCCCGAAAGCGGGTGCGGGTACGGATACGGGTACCAAGCCCGAGGTACGCAGAATCCGGCAGCGCTTGCACGCTCCCTTCCCCTCGGATGCGCCTGCGCCGGCTCGCTTGCGCGGTGGGCATGTGCGTCGAAGCGCACATGCTTCGTAATCTGACTTGCCGCGTCTGTCTGAACGCAGCGCGTCAGCGCGCAGTGAGTTTCGCGGCGCGCCGTGCAAGCGAGACGGCGCAGGTTTGCCTCGGAGCGCAGCGCAGGGGTCGCAGCCGTGGGGTCGCCTTTTCTTTGCTTACTTTCTTTTGGCGAAGCAAAAGAAAGTGAGTGCGCCGCCGGGCGCATGTCCCGGCCGACGGCGCTCGCAAGAAGCACACGGCTTCGAAATATTCATCGCCGCTGGCCCTCACCCCAGCCCTCTCCCAGAGGGAGAGGGAGAAAATCCGCACCCCGCACCCCGCACCCCGCACCCCGCACCCCGCACCCCGCACCCCGCACCCCGCACCCCGCACCCCGCACCCCGCACCCCGCGGCGCAGGCGCAGGCGCAGGCGCAGGCGCAGGCGCAGGCGCAGGGCGCAGGCGCAGCAGCCCTCAATCCCCGCTCGCGTTGGCGGCGAACTCCGGCATGCCGCGCATCTGTTCGTACAGCGGCGTGAAATCCCCCTCGGTCATGTCGAACAGTTGCTGAAAGCTGTCGATGACGAAGTAGGTCTGCTGGTAGCTGTCGATCTTGTAGCGCGTGCGCATGGTGCGCAGCAGATCGAGCGGGCGGCGCTGCGGCTCGGGGCTGTTGACCGAATAAGGCAACTCGCCGGCCGAGCTCAGGATGCCGGCGCCGTAGGCGCGCAAGGCCCCGGCTTCGCGGATCAGGCCGAATTCGATCGTGTACCAGTACAGGCGCGAGAGCATCTCGCAAGCGCCCAGGCGCGCCGCCTTCAGGCCGCCCTCGCCGTAGCGCTGCACGTAGTCCGCGAGCTGCGGGTTGAACAGCATGGGCACGTGGCCATAGAGGTCGTGGAACACATCGGGCTCGACGATGTACTCGAACTCCTCGGGCTTGCGTATCCAGTCGGTCACCGGGAACTTGCGCCGGGCCAGCAGCGCGAAAAAGGCCTCTTCCGGGATCAACCCGGGCACGGCCACGATCTCCCAGCGCGTGGCCTTGTACAGGTGCTCGTTGACGTCCTCGAAGCGCGGAATGCGGTCCTTGGCGCCCAGGTGCGGCAGCGATTCGATGAAGGCGCTGCAGGCCAGGCCGGGCAGTTGCGCGGTCTGGCGCTCGTACAGGCGCCGGTAGGTGTCGTGGTCCTGCGCGCTGTAGGCGGCCCAGTTTTGCGCGCAGGTGTAGTCCTCGTTGGCGCGGGCGTAGTTGCCGCGCGGCGGGCGCTCGCCCTCGCCGTAGACCACGGGCTGGACAGCCATCTCAGGCCTCCTGCTTGCCGACCACGCCGCGCTGCACCTGGTCGCGCTCGATGGATTCGAACAAGGCCTTGAAGTTGCCCTCGCCAAAGCCCTCGTCGCCCTTCCTCTGGATGAACTCGAAGAACACCGGCCCGAGGATGGGCGTGGAGAAGATCTGCAGCAGCAGGCGCGGCTGGCCGCCGGCGGTGCTGCCGTCCAGCAGGATGCCGCGCGCCTGCAGTTCGGCCACGGGCTGGCCGTGGCCGGGCAGGCGCTCGGCCAGCATGTCGTAATAGGCCTGGTTGGGCGCGGGCGGCGTGGGGATGCCGGCCATCTGCAGGCGGTCCACCACTTCGATGATGTTGTCGCAGCTCATGGCGATGTGCTGTATGCCTTCGCCGTTGAACTGCATCAGGAATTCCTCGATCTGCCCGCCGCCCTGATGGGCTTCCTCATTGAGCGGGATGCGGATCTTGCCGTCGGGCGCGGTCATGGCCTTGGAAGTGAGGCCGGTGTACTCGCCCTGGATGTCGAAGTAGCGGATCTCGCGGAAGTTGAACAGGCGCTCGTAGTAGTTGGCCCAGAAGCCCATGCGCCCGCGGTAGACGTTGTGCGTGAGGTGGTCGATCTCCTTGAGGCCATGGCCGCGCGGGTGCGGGTCTGCGCCGGGCAGCCATTCAAAGTCGATGTCGTAGATCGATTCGCCATCGCGAAAGCGGTCAATCAGGTACAGCGGCGCGCCGCCTATGCCCTTGATCGCGGGCAGGCGCAGCTCCATCGGGCCGGTGGGAATGTCGATAGGCTGCGCGCCCAGCTCCAGCGCCCGCTTGTAGGCGCGCGGTGCGCTCTCGACGCGAAACGCCATGCCGCAGGCGGACGGCCCGTGCTCGGCGGCGAAGTAGGCGGCCTGGCTCTTGGGCTCGCGGTTGAGGATGAAATTGATGCCGCCCTGGCGGTAGAGCACCACGTCCTTGGAGCGGTGCTTGGCCACTGGCGAGAAACCGAGCTTCTCGAACAGCGGCTCGATCACGCCCGGCGTGGGCGAGGCGAACTCGACAAACTCGAAGCCGCACAAGCCCATGGGGTTGTCGAGGCTGGCGGCTTCGCGGGCGGTGGACGAGGGAATGGCGGCGGTCATGCGGGTCTCCTGCAATTTGCTTGATGAAAGAGCTTGACAGAGTCGGGCTCAACTATGCAACTGTAGGTTCCCGCGTGCTCAGTATTCGTGCAAATATCGATAGTTGCCCGCCGGGCCGCACAAGAAAATTGCGCAAAATCAAGGCATTGCGCAGCATGCATTTGAAGGATGGCCATGACCGACTCCGCCCCCGCCCTGGACAAGCTCGATCGCGCCATCTTGCGCCGGCTGCAGGACAACGGCCGCGAAACCTATGAGGTGATCGGCGAGCAGGTGGGCCTGTCGGCCAGCGCGGTGCTGCGCCGCGTCAAGCGCCTGGAGGACAGCGGCACCATCGCGCGCTACGTGGCGCTGGTGCGCCCGCAGGCCGTGGGGCTGCAGCTTGCGGCCTACCTCACGGTGCGCCTGGAGAAAAACACCGACGTACACAAGCGCAGCCCCATGGACGCGTTCCGCGCGGCGGTGCAGACCTGGCCCGAAGTGGTCGAGTGCGTCTCGCTCACCGGCGAGATGGACTACGTGCTGCGCGTGGTGGTGCGCGACATGGGGCACTACAGCCGCTTCGTGCTCGAAACCCTGCTCAAGCACCCGAGCGTGCAGGACTGCAAGACCAGCTTCGTGCTCGACACCGTCAAGAGCACCACCGCCATGCCCGTGTAGCGCGGCGTCCGGCGCACCGGCCCCATCCGGGCAATCCGCTATCCTTGGTGCTTCGACCACTTTCGCACGCCCCACGTGTCCGACCCCAACCCTGCGCGCGCCCCTGAAAGAGAAGACAAGCGCACGCTCTTGCAGCGCCTGGCGGAGTTCCTGCATCCGCGCCCCGAAACCACCGACGAGCTGATCGCCACCCTGGCAGAGGCCGAGGACAACGCCGTCATCCACACCGACTCGCGCGTGATGCTCGAGCGCGTGCTGCAAATGGCCGACATGACTGCGGCCGACGTGCTGGTGGCCGCCCCGCGCATGGACGTGCTGGACATCGACACCGAGCCGCAGGAGCTGGTCAACGAAGTGATACGCACCGCGCATTCGCGCTTTCCGGTGGTGCAGGGCGGGCGCGAGAACATCATCGGCATCCTGCTGGCCAAAGACTTGCTCAAGCTGCAGCGCGCGCCCGAGCTGAGTCTGCGCACCCTCGTGCGGCCCGCGCTCTTCGTGCCCGAGAACAAGGACTTGCAGGCGCTGCTGCGCGAATTTCGCGCCACGCGCAACCACATGGCCATCGTGGTCGACGAGTTCGGGCGCACCGCCGGCCTGGTCACCTTCGAGGACGTGATCGAGCAGATCGTCGGCGAGATCGAGGACGAGTTCGATGCCGAGGACGAGCCCGAGGGCGACATCTTCGCGCTGGCCGACGACACCTGGCGCGTGAGCGGCGACACGCCGATCGAGCGCGTGGCCGACGAGTTCGACTGCGACCTGGGCAGCGCGCAAGAGGCCGAGCACTTTGACACCATAGGCGGCCTGATCGCCCACGCCATGGGCCACACCCCGCGCCGTGGCGAATCGCTCTCGCTGGGCTGCCTGCACTTCACCGTGCTGCACAACAAGGGCGGGGCGGTGCGCTGGTTCAAGGTCATGCGCCTGCCCGAAGGCGAGCCGCCGGCGGGAGCGCCCAACTGAGCGCGGCTGCGCGAGCACTCGCCGCGCTGCTGGCCGGGCTGGCCCAGGCGGCGTCGATTGCGCTGCCGGGCAGCGGCGCGCCCCTGTGGTGCTTGCAGATCGTCTCGCTCGCGCTGCTGGCGTGGCTGCTGCGCACGGGCGCCAGCGCGCGCGCGGCGGCGCTCACCGGCTGGCTGTTTGCCACCGCCTGGCTCGCCGCTACCTTCTGGTGGCTCTACGTCTCGCTGCACACCTACGGCGGCCTGGCCGCACCGCTGGCGGTGCTGGCGGTGCTGGCGCTGGCGGCGTTTCTTGGCAGCTATTACGCCATTGCGTCATGGTGTTTTTGGCGTTTTGCGCATACTGGACGGGCGCTACCAGCTATCGTTTTTGCGTTTTTGTGGCTGCTGGCCGAACTTGCGCGCGGGCAGTGGTGGACCGGCTTTCCCTGGGGTGCGGGCGGTTATGCGCACCTGGACGGGCCGCTGGCGCCGCTGGCGCCGCTCGTAGGCGTCTACGGCATAGGGCTGGTGGCAGCGCTGCTGGCCGCGCTGCTCGCCCAGTTGCGCCGCGCCGACCTGTTGCGCGCACCCGCCTGGATCGCGGCGGCGCTGCTGGTGGCCGCGGGGCTGGGCGCAGCGCAGTGGCAGCAGGCGGTGCTCGCCCGGATGCAGGTGCATGCGCCGCTCAGTCTTGCGCTGCTGCAAGGCAACATTCCGCAGGACGAGAAGTTTCAGCCGGGCAGCGGCGTGCCGCTGGCGCTGGCCTGGTACGGTGAGCAGATGCAGGCGCAGACGGCGCAGCTGGTAGTGGCGCCCGAAACCGCGATTCCGCTGCTGCCCAGCGACCTGGAGCCGGGTTACCTCGCGCGCATCAGCCAGCGCTACCGCCAGGGCGAGCAGGCGCTGCTGCTGGGCATGCCGCTGGGCACGCCCGCGGCCGGCTACACCAATTCGGTGCTCGGCTTCGCCGCCGGTCAGGGCGCGCCCTACCGCTACGACAAGCACCATCTGGTGCCGTTTGGTGAGTTCATCCCGCCGCTGTTTCGCTGGTTCACCGGCCTGCTGCAGATTCCGCTGGGCGACTTCAACCGCGGTGCGCCGTCCCAGCCGCCCTTCGTCTTCGCGGGCGAGCGCATTGCGCCCAACATCTGCTATGAAGACCTGTTCGGGGAAGAGCTGGCGCTGCGTTTTGCCGATGCGCGCCAGGCGCCCACGCTCATGGTCAACCTGAGCAACATCGCCTGGTTTGGCGACACGCTGGCACTGGACCAGCACCTGGCCATCAGCCGCATGCGCGCGCTGGAGTTTGCGCGGCCCATGGTGCGCGCCACCAACACCGGCATGACCGCGGTAATAGACCACCGGGGGCAGGTGCAGGCGCTGCTGGCGCCCTTTGAGCGCGCGGTGCTGCAGGCGCGCGTGCGCGGCGTGGACGGGCCTGGCACGCCTTATGCCCGCTGGGCAGGCCGCTGGGGCCTGGCGCCGCTGTGGCTCGCGGCGCTGCTGGTGCTGCTGGCCGCCGCGCTGATGCAGCGCCGGCGCAACAACGGATAATCCTCTTTTTATCCACGCACGCCGCCCATGCGGCGCGCGGCCTGAGAAGCAAGCACCTACATGGCCGAATCCTTTTCCTACGACCAGCTCATTGCCTCGGGCGAAGGGCGCCTGTTCGGCCCCGACGCCGGGCGCCTGCCGCTGCCGCCGATGCTGATGTTTGACCGCATCACGACCATCGACCAGGACGGCGGCAGCCACAACCAGGGCAGGATCGTGGCGGAACTGGACGTGCGCCCCGATCTGTGGTTCTTCGAATGCCACTTTCGCGGCGATCCGGTCATGCCCGGCTGTCTGGGGCTGGATGCGATGTGGCAGCTCATCGGCTTTTACCTCACCTGGCTGCGCTTGCCCGGGCGCGGGCGCGCGCTGGGTGCGGGCGAGGTCAAGTTCACCGGCGAAGTCGGGCCGGAGGTGAAGCTCGTCACCTACGAGATCGACATCAAGCGGGTGATACGGCGCAAGCTGCACATGGCCATAGGCGATGCGCGGCTGCTGGCCGACGGCAAGGAAATCTACGTGGCCCACGATCTGCGCGTCGGCTTGTTCCTGCGCGAAGAGGGCAGCAAGGACGCGGCATGAACAGGAAGCGGGTGGTCATCACCGGCGCGGGCATCGTCTCGTGCATCGGCAACGACCTCAAGACGGTGGAAGCGGCGCTGCGCGAAGGCCGCAGCGGCATCGAGGCAGTGCCCGAGTTCGCCGAGCTGGGCCTGCGCAGCCAGGTGGCGGGCGTGCCCCACATCGACATCGAAGCGCGCATAGACCGCAAGCAGCTGCGCTTCATGGGCGAAGCCGCCGCCTACGCCCAGATCGCGCTGCAGGACGCCATCGCCCAGGCGGGGCTTGCCCCGTCCGAGGTCAGCCACCCGCGCACCGGCCTCATCATGGGTTCGGGCGGCGGCTCGCCCGCCAACCAGATCGAGGCCGCCGACACGCTGCGCAGCAAGGGCATACGGCGCGTCGGCCCCTACCAGGTCACGCGCTGCATGAGCTCTACCGTCTCGGCGTGCCTGGCCACCAACTTCAAGGTCAAGGGCATCAATTACTCCATCACCTCGGCCTGCTCGACCTCGGCGCACTGCATCGGCGCGGCGGCGCAGCAGATCGCCTGGGGCGAGCAGGACGTGGTGTTCGCGGGGGGGGGCGAAGAGCTCTCCTGGGGCATGGCCATGCTGTTTGACGGCATGGGCGCAATGTCCAGCAAGTACAACGCCACGCCGCAAAAGGCCTCGCGCGCCTACGACGCCGAGCGCGACGGCTTCGTCATCGCCGGCGGCGGCGGCGCGGTCGTGCTCGAGAGCCTGGAGCATGCGCTCGCGCGCGGCGCCACCATCCATGCCGAACTCGTCGGCTTTGGCGCCACGAGCGATGGCGAGGACATGGTCGCCCCCTCGGGCGAGGGCGCGACGGCCTGCATGCGCCAGGCGATCGCGCATCTGGACGGCCCCATCGACTACATCAACACCCATGGCACCTCCACGCCCGTGGGCGACATGCAGGAAGTGCGCGCCATGCGGGCGGTGTTTGGCGAGCGCGTGCCGCCGTTTTCCAGTACCAAGTCGCTCACCGGCCACTCGCTGGGCGCGACCGGCGTGCAGGAGGCCATCTATTGCATGCTGATGCTGCAGGGCGGCTTCATCGCCGGCTCGATCAACGTCGATACGCCCGACCCGCAGCTCGGTGACATGCCGCTCGTCACCGCCACGCGCGACGCGCAGCTCACTACGGTGCTGTCCAACAGCTTCGGTTTTGGCGGCACCAACGCCAGCCTGGTGCTGCGCCGCTGGGACGGCGCCTGAAGCCCCGAGCGCGCCGCGCCTTCACCAGTCGGTCAAACCAGTCGGTCAAAAAGACGCGCCGCACTCAGCGGCGCAGTTGCAGCACCAGCGGCAGCAGCACCGAGGCCCAGCGCGCCAGGCGCCGGGGCCCGGCCACGGCCAGCGCGGCGAGCACGCCCGCCACGGCCAGCGGATGCTGACGAGCAAAGCCGCCCACGCGGGTGAGCAGCGGCTCGGAAGCCCGCGCACCTGCGGCCACCGCGCGCAGGCCGGCGCCGGCGGCACGCTGTTCGCGGCGGTCCTGGCGGCGCTGGCGCCAGCGCGCGCGCTGCGCGGTGATGCGATCGATCAACTGCTGCTGCTCGGCCGTACGGGGCAGGGGACGCTTCATGGCAGTTGCTCCCGCAAGGCCTGCCAGTCCTGCGCGAGTTCATGGCGCGTGAGGGCAAACAGCTGGCGCACATGGCGCGCGGTGAAATACAAGGCCAGCAGCAGGGCCGCGCAGGCCAGCGCCCAGGCCAGCACCAGCAGCCAGGCCACGACGCTGCGCTGCGGCGTATCCCAGTACTGCACCAGCACCGCCAGCGACAGGAACAGCAGAGTGCCCAGCGCCAGCGCACCCAGCAGCACCAGCAGCAGCGCCAGCCGCCACAGATAGTGGCGCTGCTCGGCCCATTCCAGCCGGGCCAGCGCCAGCCGGTCGTGGCCGGCGGCAGCGGCTTCGCCCAGGCGTCGGCGCCAGTGCGCCGCAAGCCCATCGAGACCCAGCAAGGCAGTCCAGTTCATGCGCGGCACGCCGTCGGCAGGCGTACTCAGCGGCGCGCCAGCAAAAAGCCCACCAGCGCACCCACGGCCAGCGCGGCGCTGGCCACGCGCCAGGGCTCGTCGTGGGCGTAGCTGTCTGCGGCGCGGGCGGCGTCCATCGCGCGCTGCGCGGTGTCCTGGGCGGCGCGCACCGTGGCGTCGCGCACGCTCTGCACGCCGTCTTCCAGGCGCTGGCGCACCTGCTTGATCGCCGGGATGTCGTCCAGATCCTTGCTGGCCAGCAGCTCGCGCAGATCGCCAACCAGGCGCTCGAGTTCGCCTTCGGTCGTGCGGGCGGTTTCGGATTTGGTTTTGGTAGGCATGGGCGGGACCTTTCTCGAATGAAAAACGCCGCCGCACAGCCGGGCAACCCGGCCCTGCAGCGGTCTTCATCTTAGCGAACTGCCCGGGCACTGTCTTTGCCGGCGCAAGCTGACGCGATGCTTACGCTGCTACCATGGCGGCGCAAACTTGACCGGGAAGAGGCCTGCGGCTCCACTAGAATTGCCGCCGCGCCATGGCGCTTCAAAGGGACGCAGCGCCATGATCTGGCACTTTGTCCTGTTCACCCCAAGCGGCCCGACACCATGGGCACAAGGAGACAGTGGATGACATCACCTGCAGCGCTCAGGTTGCACATACCTGAGCCCACGGGTCGGCCGGGCGGCACGACCGATTTTTCCTATCTATTGCTCTCCGAAGCGGGCGAAGTCCCGCGGCCAGCGCCGGACGTGCCCGCTGCGGCGACCGCCTCCATGGCCAAGAGCCTGGTGCGCGTGCTCGACCACGAGGGCAAGGCCCAGGGCCCCTGGGCACCGGCCATCCACCCCGAGCGACTGCGCCGCGGCCTGCGCGCCATGGTCAAGACGCGCCTGTTCGACGCGCGCATGCAGATCGCGCAGCGCCAGAAAAAGCTCTCCTTCTACATGCAGTGCCTGGGCGAGGAAGCGATCGCGATCGCCCACGCGCAGGCGCTGCAGGAGGGCGACATGAACTTCCCCACCTACCGCCAGCAAGGCCTGCTGCTCTCGCGCGACGACATCTCGCTCGTGGAGATCATCTGCCAGCTCATGAGCAATGCGCGCGACCCGCTCAAGGGCCGCCAACTGCCGGTGCTCTACTCCTACAAGCGCGCGGGCTTTTTCTCCACCTCGGGCAATCTTGCCACCCAGGTGCCCCAGGCCGTGGGCTGGGCGATGGCGTCGGCGATCAAGGGCGATACCAAAATAGCCTCCGCCTGGATCGGCGACGGCTCCACCGCCGAGGCGGACTTTCACACCGCGCTCACCTTCGCCCATGTGTACCGCGCGCCGGTCATCATCAACGTGGTCAACAACCAGTGGGCGATTTCCTCCTTCCAGGCGATTGCCGGCGGCGAAGGCACCACCTTCGCCCAGCGCGGCGTGGGCGTGGGCCTGGCTTCGCTGCGCGTCGATGGCAACGACTTCCTGGCCGTCTACGCCGCCTCGCAGTGGGCGGCCGAGCGCGCGCGCACCAACCACGGCGCGACGCTGATCGAATGGGTGACCTACCGCGGCGGCGCGCACTCCACTTCGGACGACCCCTCCAAGTACCGCCCCGCTGACGACTGGCAGCGCTTCCCCCTGGGCGACCCGATCGCGCGCCTGAAGCAGCACCTGATCGGCATCGGCGAATGGAGCGAGGCGCAGCACGAGGAAATGAGCAAAGAGCTCGAAGCCCAGATCATCGCCGCGCAGAAAGAGGCCGAGAGCTACGGCACGCTGCTCGATGGCCGCGTGCCCAGCGCCGCATCCATGTTTGAAGACGTCTTCAAGGACATGCCGGAGCACCTGCGCCGGCAGCGCCAGCAACTGGGGGTTTGAGCCATGAGCACACAAGAGCAAACCCCGGGCGCAAGCGTGCCCATGACCATGGTGCAGGCGCTGCGCTCGGCGCACGACGTGATGATGGGGCGCGACGAGGACGTGGTCGTCTACGGCGAGGACGTGGGCTACTTCGGCGGCGTGTTTCGCGTCACCGAAGGCCTGCAGGCCAAGTACGGCAAGACGCGTTGCTTTGACGCGCCGATTTCCGAATCGGGCATCGTGGCCACGGCCCTGGGGATGGCCGCCTACGGCCTCAAGCCCGTGGTCGAGATCCAGTTCGCCGACTACTTCTACCCGGCCATGGACCAGATCGTCTCCGAGGTCGCGCGCCTGCGCCACCGCTCGGCCGGCGACTTCGCCGCGCCCATGGTGATACGCATGCCCTGCGGCGGCGGCATCTACGGCGGGCAGACGCACAGCCAGAGCCCCGAAGCGGTGTTCACCCACATCTGCGGCATTCGCACGGTGATGCCGAGCAACCCCTACGACGCCAAGGGCCTGTTGATCGCCTCCATCGAGAGCGAAGACCCGGTCGTCTTCCTGGAGCCCAAGCGCCTGTACAACGGCCCGTTCGACGGCCGCCACGACCAGCCGGTCGTACCCTGGTCCAAGCACGACATGGGCAAGGTGCCCGAGGGCTATTACAAGGTGCCGCTGGAGAGCGCGGCCATCTTTCGCCCGGGCAAGGCGGTCACCGTGCTGACCTACGGCACCATGGTCTGGGTGGCCGAGCGCGCCGCGATCGACACCGGCATCGACGCCGAGATCATCGATCTGCGCTCCATCTGGCCGCTGGATCTGGAGACCATCGTCGAATCGGTCAGGAAGACCGGGCGCTGCGTCGTGGTGCACGAGGCCACGCGCACCAGCGGCTTTGGCGCCGAGCTCAGCGCGCTGGTGCAGGAGCACTGCTTCTACCACCTGGAAGCGCCGATCGAGCGCGTCTGCGGCTGGGACACGCCCTACCCGCATGCCCAGGAATGGGCGTATTTCCCCGGCCCGGCGCGCGTCGGCGCCGCCCTCAAGCGCGCAGTGGAGGCATGAACATGGGTATTTACATCATCCGCGTGCCCGACATCGGCGAGGGCATTGCCGAAGTGGAAATCGCCGCCTGGCACGTGAAGGAAGGCGACGCGGTTGCCGAAGACCAGGTCATCGCCGACATCATGACAGACAAGGCCTCTGTGGAAGTGCCCTGCCACATGCACGGCAAGGTCTTGCAACTGGGCGGCAAGGTGGGCGACGTGCTCGCCGTAGGCGCCGAGCTGGTGCGCCTGGAGGTCGAGGGCGAAGGCAATTTCAAGGAGGGAGAAGAGGCCGCTGCGGCGCCCGTGCCAGCAGCGGCCCCTGCTGCCGTGGCGGCCCCTGCTCCGGTGGCGGCCCCCGTTGCGCCACCCGCACCCGCCGCAACGCCGAAAAAAGCTGCCCCTGCTCCGGCGCGCGCGGCCGCCGCACGCGTGCCACGCAAGGAAGGCGAGCGCCCGCTCGCCGCCCCCTCGGTGCGCCAGCGCGCGCTGGACATGGGCATAGAGCTGCGCCTGGTGGCCGGCAGCGGCCCGGCCGGGCGCATCCTGCACGAAGACCTGGATGCTTATGCCGCACGCGGCGGCGCCCAGGCGGCGGGCGGCTCCATCTACGTGGAGCGCTACGGTGAAGAAGACATTCCCGTCATCGGCTTGCGGCGCAAGATCGCGCAGAAGATGCAGGAGGCCAAGCGCCGCATCCCGCACTTCAGCTACGTCGAGGAGGTGGACGTCACCGAACTCGAAGCCCTGCGCGCGCGTCTGAACCGGCTGCACGGCGCCACGCGCGGCAAGCTCACGTTGCTGCCCTTTCTGATCCGGGCCATGGTGGTGGCGCTGCGCGACTTCCCGCAGATCAATGCGCGCTTTGACGACGACGCGGGCGTGGTCACGCGCTACGAGGCAGTGCACCTGGGCGTGGCTACCCAGACCGACGGTGGCCTGATGGTGCCCGTGCTGCGCCATGCCGAGGGCATGGACTTGTGGGCCTGCGCCGCCGGCATCGTGCGCATTGCCGAGGGCGCGCGCAGCGGCAAGGCGCCGCGCGAGGAGCTCTCCGGCTCCACCATCACGCTCACCAGCCTGGGCCCGCTGGGCGGCGTGGTCAGCACGCCTGTGATCAACCATCCCGAGGTCGCCATCGTCGGCGTCAACCGCATCGTCGAGCGCCCGATGATCCGCGAGGGGCAAGTCGTGGCGCGCCAGTTGATGAACCTGTCTTCATCGTTCGACCACCGCGTGGTCGACGGCATGGATGCGGCGCGCTTCATCCAGGCCGTGCGCGGCCTGCTGGAAGCCCCGGCGCTGCTTTTCATCGAATGACCGCGGGAGGCAAGAGAACATGAAGGAAATTTCCACCAAACTGCTGGTCATCGGCGGCGGCCCCGGCGGCTATGTTGCGGCAATCCGTGCTGGGCAGCTCGGCGTGCCCACGGTGCTGGCCGAAGGCGCGAGCCTGGGCGGCACCTGCCTGAACATCGGCTGCATTCCATCGAAGGCGCTGATCCACGCAGCGCACGACTTCGAGCAGGCGCGCCTGCAGGCCGCGGGCAACTCGCCCATGGGCATACGCGTGAGCGAGCCTGCGCTCGACCTGGCACAAACCGTGCGCTGGAAGGACGGCATCGTCAAGCGCCTGACCTCGGGTGTGGGCGCGCTCCTGCGCAAGGCCGGCGTGCAAGTGCTGCACGGCTGGGCCACGGTCGAAGACGGCAAGACCGCCGTGGTGCAGCTCGAAGGCGAAGCGGTGCGCGTGCGCTGCGAGCACCTGCTCATCGCCACCGGCTCCGAGCCCGTCGCCCTGCCCAGCATGCCCTTTGGCGGTGCGATCTGGTCTTCGACCGACGCGCTCTCGCCCACCGAGCTGCCCAGGCGCCTTGTGGTCGTAGGCGCGGGCTACATCGGCCTGGAGCTGAGCTTTGCCTACCGCAAGCTCGGCACCGAGGTCACCGTGGTCGAAGCCGCGCCCGACATCCTGCCGCGCTACGACGAGGCGCTGACCAAACCCGTGCTCGACAGCCTGAAGAAGGCCGGCGTGGTGCTGCACCTGGGCTGCAGCGTGGCCGGCTACGACGCCAAGAACGGCGTGCACGTGCGCAACGCCAACGCCGACGAATTCGCGCTGCCGGCGGACAAGGTGCTCGTCGCCGTCGGCCGGCGTCCGCGCGCCACCGGCTTTGGCATCGAAAGCCTGCAACTCACCATGAACGGCCGCGCGATCGCGATCGACGCGCACTGCGCCACCTCCATGCGCAAGGTCTGGGCGATTGGCGACGTCACTGGCGAGCCGGTGCTGGCGCACCGCGCCATGGCCCAGGGCGAGTGCGTGGCCGAGCAGATCGCGGGCAAACCGCGGCGCTTTGAGCCCATGGCCATCCCCGCGGTGTGCTTCACCGACCCCGAGGTCGTCATCACCGGCCTGACCGCGCAGGAAGCGAGCGCCGCCGGCGTCGAAACCGTGGAGGCAAGCTTTCCCTTCGCCGCCAATGGCCGCGCCATGACCCTGGGCGCCGAGGGCGGCTTCGTGCGCGTGCTAGCGCGCAAGAGCGACCACGTCATCATCGGCTGGCACGCGGTAGGCCGCAGCGTCTCCGAACTTTCCGCGGCGTTTGGCCAGTCTATCGAAATGGGCGCGCGGCTGGAGGACGTGGCGGGGACCATCCACGCGCACCCGACGCTGGGCGAGGCAGTGCAGGAAGCGGCGATGCGGGCGCTGGGGCATTCGCTGCACATTTGACCTTGGTTTCTGCGCGTCGGGCCTTTTCTCCCCCCTTCGGGGTGGGGCTCCGATTTGTTCCCTCCCCCTCTGGGGGAGGGTTGGGGTGGGGGCCAGCGGCGATGAATGATTCAAAGCCGTTTGCTTCTTGCAAACGCTGCTGGCCGGGACATGCGCCCGGCGGCGCACTCACTTTCTTTTGCTTCGCCAAAAGAAAGTAAGCAAAGAAAAGGCGACCCCGCTGTCCGTGTCCCTTCGCTGCGCTACGGGCAACCTGCGGTGCTCGCCGCTGCGGTGCTGCCGCGTAACTCACTTCGCGCCTGCGGCGCTGCGTTCGGACAAACGCGGCAAGTCAGTTCACGAAGCAGGTGCGTCCTCCGGCGCACCTGCGCACCGCACCGGCTGCGCGCCTCGGCACGGCCAGAGGGGCTAGGGTGCGGGATCGGGTACCGGCCCGCGCTTTGCGAAGCTCTAGTGCGCCTCGCACACCCGCTCCTCCATCCCCTCGGCTGCGCCTGCGACGGCTCGTTTGCGCGGTGAGCATGCGCGTCGAAGCGCGCATGCCTTGTTGACTGACTTGCCGCGTTTGTCCGAACGCAGCGCCTTGGCGCGTAGTGAGTTATGCGGCGCACCGTGCAAGCGAGACGGCGCAGGTTTGCCCCGAAGCGCAGCGCAGGGGTCGCGGGCGTGGGGTCGCCTTTTTTTTGCTTACTTTTCTTGGCGAAGCAAGAAAAGTGAGTCGCCCGCCGGGGCCAGACGCGGCCGACGGCCCTCGCAAGAAGCACACGGCTTTGAAATATTCATCGCCGCGGGCCCCCACCCCAACCCTCCCCCAGAGGGGGAGGGAGAAGAGGAAACGCCCGCCCCCTAAAATCCCCCTTTCCGCGTGCGCCCCGCCGCACCCACGAAACGCCATGCAGACCTTCCAAGACATCATCCTCCAGCTCGAAACCTACTGGGCCGCCCAGGGCTGCGCGCTTTTGCAGCCCTACGACATGGAAGTCGGCGCCGGTACATCGCACACAGCTACGTTTTTGAGAGCACTTGGCCCGGAGCCCTGGAAGGCCGCCTACGTCCAGCCCAGCCGCCGTCCCAAGGACGGGCGCTATGGCGACAACCCCAACCGGCTGCAGCACTATTACCAGTACCAGGTAGTGCTCAAGCCCGCCCCGGCCAACATCCTGGACCTGTACCTGGGCAGCCTCACCGCGCTGGGGTTCGACTTGAAGAAGAACGACATCCGCTTCGTCGAGGACGACTGGGAAAACCCCACGCTCGGCGCCTGGGGCCTGGGCTGGGAGGTCTGGCTCAACGGCATGGAGGTGACGCAGTTCACCTACTTCCAGCAGGTCGGCGGCATCGAGTGTCGGCCCGCGACGGGCGAGATCACCTACGGGCTGGAGCGCCTGGCGATGTATCTGCAAGGCGTGGACAAGGTCTATGACCTGATCTGGACGCCAGGATTGACCTATGGCGACGTCTACCACCAGAACGAAGTCGAGCAGTCCACCTACAACTTCGAGCACTCCGACGCCGCCTTCCTCTTCACCGCCTTCGACGCGCACGAGAAGCAGGCCCAGCACCTGGTGCAAGTGCCGCTGGCGCTGCCGGCCTACGAGCAAGTGCTCAAGGCGGCGCACACTTTCAACCTGCTGGACGCGCGCGGCGCAATCTCTGTGACCGAGCGCGCCGCCTACATCGCCCGTATCCGCAACCTGGCGCGCGCCGTCGCCAAGTGCTACCTGGACAGCCGCGCCCGCCTCGGGTTTCCCATGGCCGCCAAGGCCCAGGCCGACGAGGTGCTGGCCGAGCTGGCCAAGGCGAGCGAAAAGCGCCAAAAACAGACGGCCTGATATTTTTCTCCCTCCCCCTTTGGGGGAGGGCAGGGGTGGGGGCAGCGGCCCGGCGGGCAAGACGCCACCCATCCCCACCTTCCTCCACAGGGGGAAGGAGCCCTACAGAATCAAATGACATGAATACCGCCTCCTTGCTTGTCGAACTCTTCGTCGAAGAACTGCCCCCCAAGGCCTTGCGCCAATTGGGCGATGCATTCGCCGACGTGCTTTTTGCGCAACTCAAGGCGCAGGGGCTTGCCGGCGCCGCCGCGCAGTCCACGGCCTACGCCACGCCCCGGCGCCTGGCGGTGCATGTCAGCGATGTGCGCGCGCAGGCCGAGGACCAGGCGGTGTCGCACAAGCTCATGCCCGCCTCCGTGGGCCTGACCGCCGACGGCCAGGCCACGCCCGCGCTGCTCAAGAAGCTTGCGGCGCTGGGCGCCGATGCGTCTGCCGTGGCCGGCCTCGAGCGCGTGCACGATGGCAAGGCCGAGGTGCTGCACCTGCGCGCCACGCTCACCGGCGTGATGCTGGCCGAGGGCTTGCAGAAGGCGCTCGACGAGGCGATTGCCAGGCTGCCGATTCCCAAGCTCATGCGCTACCAGCTCGAAGACGGCTGGAGCAGCGTGCACTTCGTGCGCCCGGCGCATGGGCTGGTGGCGCTGCATGGTAGCGAGGTCGTGCCCGTCAGCGCGCTGGGCCTGGCGGCGGGGCGCACCACGCACGGGCACCGCTTCGAGGCGGCAAAAGACCCGATCACGCTGACGAACGCCGACAGCTACGCGCGCCAGTTGCACCATGAAGGCGCGGTGATCGCGAGCTTTGCCGAGCGCCGCGCCGAGATCGCGCGCCAGCTCGCCGCCGCCGCGCAGGCTGTGGGCGGCGGCGCGCAGGCGATCGAGGACGCGGCGCTGCTCGACGAGGTCACCGCGCTGGTCGAGCGCCCGAACGTGCTCACCTGCCAGTTCGACGCCGAGTACCTCGCCGTGCCGCAGGAGTGCCTGATCCTCACGATGAAGGCCAACCAGAAGTACTTTCCGCTGCTCGACGGTGCGGGCAAGCTGACCAACCGCTTCCTCGTCGTGAGCAACATCCGCCCGGATGACGCCAGCGCGGTCATCGAAGGCAACGAGCGCGTGGTGCGCCCGCGCCTGGCGGACGCCAAATTCTTCTTCGACCAGGACCGCAAGAAAACGCTCGCCAGCCGCGTGCCCGAGCTGGCCAAGGTGGTCTATCACAACCAGCTCGGCACCCAGGGCGAGCGCGTAGCGCGCGTGCGCGCCATCGCCAAGGCCGTGGGCAGCCAGCTCTTTGCGCATCTGACGCACGCCAACGCACTGCTGCAAACGCCCGAGGGCGAGATCGCTGAAGACTGGCTGCTGACCTGCATCGACAACGCCGCGCTGCTCGCCAAGACCGACTTGGTGACCGACATGGTCGGCGAGTTCCCCGAGCTGCAGGGCATCATGGGCGCGTACTACGCCGTCAACGACGGCTTGCCCGACGAGGTGGCGCACGCCATCGAAGACCACTACAAGCCGCGCTTCGCCGGTGACAGCCTGCCGCGCGAAACCGTCGGCGTGGTGGTGGCGCTGGCCGACAAGCTGGAAACCCTGGTCGGCATGTTCGGCACCGGCAACCCGCCCACGGGCGACCGCGACCCCTTCGCGCTGCGCCGCCACGCGCTGGGCGTGATCCGCATGCTGGTCGAAAAGCATCTTCCGCTCTCTTTACCAGAGCTGCTGGCGCACGCCCAGCCTGCGTTCGAGTCCAAAATCACCGATATTTCCGAGCCGCTCTCCAGCTTCATCTACGAGCGCCTCTCCGGCAGCCTGCGCGACCAAGGCTACGGCGCGCAAGAGGTGGACGCGGTGCTCTCGCTGCGCCCGGCGCTGCTGGCCCAGGTGGCGCCGCGCCTGGATGCGGTGCGCGCCTTCGCCGCCCTGCCCGAGGCCCAGGCGCTGGCGGCGGCGAACAAGCGCGTGACCAACATACTGAAAAAGGCCGACGGGGTAGAGCCCCGGGTCAAGCCCGAACTGCTCGTCGAGGCGGCCGAAAAAGACCTCTACGGCGCGCTGCAAACCATCGCCCCGCAGGCCGGCGCGCAGTTCGAGCAGGGCGACTACACCGCCAGCCTCAAGACCCTGGCGGGGCTGCGCGCACCGGTCGACGCCTTCTTCGAGCACGTGATGGTCAACGCCGAAGAGGCCGAGCTGCGTGCCAACCGCCTGGGCCTGCTGCAGCAATTGCACGACGCGATGAACCGCGTGGCCGATCTGTCGCGGCTGGCGGCGTGAGGCGGGGGGTTGATGGTTGAATGGCCGCACCCCGGTTTGACTCCCTCCCCCACTGGGGGAGGGCGGGGGTGGGGGCCAGCCGCGGCTGAGAAAGTGCACTGGCGTGCCCCCATCCCAAGCTTCCCCCACAGGGGGAAGGAGCAACTCCCTCTCCCTTTGGGAGAGGGCAGGGGTGAGGGCCAGCGGCGCCTGCTTCCATCACAGACACCTCCATGGCCCTGATCCGCTCCATCCTGTACATGCTGTGGCTCGTCGTCACGGTCGTCCCCTACACGCTCGCCGTGCTGCTCGTGCGCGCCTTCGGCGGCGGGCCCCGGGGCGCCTACCGCCCGGCGCGCGCCTGGCTGGCGCTGGCGGCCGACAGCGCCCGCCCGCTGCTGGGCATCCGCCGGCGCGTCAGCGGGCTGGAGAATCTGCCGACCGACCCGGCGCAGGGCGCGGTGATTCTCGTCAAGCACCAGTCGGCCTACGAGACCTTCATGATGCCCGCCATCCTGCCGCGGCGCGTGGCCTATGTGTTCAAGCGCGAGCTGTTGCACATCCCCTTCTTCGGCTGGTCCATGGCCTGCATGGACATGATCCACATCGACCGCGGCAGCCCCACGCGGGCCTTCGTGCGCGTCATCAAGCAGGGCCGGCGGCTGCTGGATCAGGGCATCTGGGTGGTGATGTTCCCCGAGGGCACGCGCACGCCGCGCGGGCAGGCGGGCAAGTACATGGTGAGCGGCGCGCGTCTGGCGATCGAGGCCGGCGTGCCTGTGGTGCCTGTGGCCGTCACCTCGGGGCGGGTCTGGCCCAAGAGCGGCTTCGTCAAGCGGCCCGGCGTGGTCGAGGTGTCCATTGGCCAGCCCATCGCCAGCAGCGGGCGCAAGGCCGATGAACTGATGGCCGAGGTGCAGACCTGGATCGAGGCGGAAATGCGCCGCCTGGATCCCGAAGCCTACGCCCCGGCTGCTGCGCCCGCCCAGACACCCGCCGGCCCGTGAACGAGCGCCCAGCCCAGCGCCAGGTGCTGCTCGCCGGCAGCGCCGTCAGCTACGAATTGCAGCGTGCGCGTCGGCGCAGCATAGGCTTGACCGTCAGCGCACAAGGTCTGGTGGTGCGCGCCCCTGCCTGGACCACGCTGGGCACCATAGAGGCCGCGCTGCAGGAAAAGTCCGTCTGGGTTCTGCGCAAGCTCCAGCAGATGCAAGAGCAGGCGCAGCGCCAGCAGGCTGCGCGCATCGTCTGGGCCGAGGGCGGGCAACTGCCCTGGCAGGGCGGCGTGCTCACGCTGCGCTGCGACGGCTTGCGCCGCGCGCCGCTGCTCTCGGGCGAGCAACTGCACACCGGCCTGCCGCCGGGCAGCCCGACTTCGGTGCTGCGCGCGCGGGTGCTGGCCTGGTTTCAGCGCGAGGCGCGCGCGCACTTTGCGCAGCAGGTGCAGCGGTTTGCGCCGCGCCTGCAGGTGCAGCCTGCGCGCGTGCTGCTCACCAGCGCAGCCACGCGCTGGGGCAGCGCCAGCGCCCAGGGCAGCATTCGCCTGAACTGGCGCCTCATGCACCTGCGCCCCGAGCTGATCGACTACGTGGTGGTGCATGAGCTTGCCCACCTGCGCGAGATGAACCACAGCCCGCGCTTCTGGGCCATCGTCGAGCAGCTCGTGCCGCAGCACCGGCAGCTGCGCCGCGAGCTGCGCGGCGTTTGCACGCCGCTGTGGGACTGAGGCGCAAAAAAGCCGCCGACACGCCGCGCGCGCCAGCGGCCTGCCCCACCAGGCAAGGTTTGGTTTACTGCTTCAGCGGCGGAATGCGCAGCTTCTGCCCCGGGTAGATCTTGTCCGGGTGCGAGAGCATGGGCTTGTTGGCTTCGAAGATCACCGGGTACTTGTTGGCGTCGCCGTAGAACTTCTTGGCAATCGCGCTGAGCGTGTCGCCGCGCACCACGTCGTGGTATTGCGCCTCGGGCTCGGGCGTGGTCACCACCATCTGGTTGTCCACGCTGGTGACGCTGGCCACGTTGCCACAGCACAGCGTGACCTTTTCCTTGAGCGCCTGCGTCGGGGCAGTGCCGGTCACGGTCACCTTGCCCTCGGGGCCGGCGAAAGCCACCTTCACGTCGCTCACGCCCAGGTTCTGGGCGGCGATATAGGCCTCGATCGCCTTGCCCGCGCGCTGGTCCAGATCGCCCTGGGTGGGCGCGGACGGCTCGCCCGCACGCGCGGCCGGCTCGCCGGCGTGCGCGGCGCTGCCGCCAAAAAGCTTTTCACCGGCTTCCTTGATGAAACTGAACAAACCCATGTGTGACCTCCTGTCGTTGCTAGCTGCTCAATATAGCGCCGCTGCGCGCCGCACCCCCGCCGGGCGCCCGCGGCCGGACGATGATTGACATTTGCGCCCTGCAATCGGTGTTCCCGGCGGGCGGCGGGCACCGGCCTTGCCATAATCCGCGCCCATGGGCTTTCTCGCGATCGACGTGGGCAACACGCGTCTGAAATGGGCACTCTACGACGCCCCCCGTCCGGGGGCGGCGGCCCAGGCGCACGGGGTGGAATTCCTCGACAACGTCCAGCGCCTGGCCGACGGCGCCTGGTCGCAGCTGCCCGAGCCCAGCACCATGCTCGGCTGCGTGGTGGCCGGCGACGCGGTCAAGCGCCTGATCGAAGAGCAGATGGACGCCTGGGAGCTCACGCCGCACTGGGTCGTGCCCGGCGCCGAAGAGGCCGGCCTCATCAACGGCTACGAGCGCCCCGAGCGCCTGGGCGCGGACCGCTGGGTGGCCATGATTGGTGCGCGCCATCACATGCTGGCGCAGGGCGCGCCGCGCCCCATCGTCCTGGTGATGGTTGGCACCGCGGTCACGGTGGAAGCCATCGACGCCGACGGACGCTTTCTTGGCGGACTGATCCTGCCCGGCCACGGCATCATGCTGCGCGCGCTGGAAACCGGCACCGCGGGCCTGAGCGTACCCACGGGCGAGGTGCAGCTCTTTCCCGCCAACACCAGCGACGCGCTCACCAGCGGCGGCACCTACGCCATCGCCGGCGCGGTGGAGCGCATGTGGCAGCACCTGCGCGCGCACACCGGGCAGGAGCCACTGTGCCTCATGACCGGCGGCGCGGGCTGGAAGATGATGCCCAGCATGACGCGGCCCTTCGAGCTGGTGGAAAACCTCATCTTCGACGGCCTGCTGGAGATCGCCGTGCGGCGCTTTGCTTGAGGCTGTTCTCCCTCACCCTCCGGGGAGGGCAGGGCGCTGATTGTTGCGATGGGATAATTCCCAGCCTCCCAACGCGCTTGTCTCCTTCCCCATGATTCTCGTTACCGGGGGCGCCGGCTTCATCGGCGCCAACTTCGTGCTCGACTGGCTGGCGCAGCCCGCAAGCGAAGGCGTGGTCAACCTCGACAAGCTCACCTACGCGGGAAACCGGCACAACCTCGCTGCCGTGGCCGGCGATGCGCGCCACGTCTTCGTGCAGGGCGACATTGCCGACCGTGCGCTGCTCGATCGCTTGCTGGGCGAACACCAGCCGCGCGCCATCGTGCACTTTGCGGCCGAAAGCCATGTGGACCGCTCCATCCACGGGCCCGAGGATTTCATCCAGACCAACGTCGTCGGAACTTTCAGGCTTTTGGAGGCTGCGCGCCAATACTGGAGCGCGCTGCCAGCTATAAAAAAAGAAGCGTTTCGCTTCTTGCACGTCTCCACCGACGAGGTCTATGGCACGCTCTCGCCCACCGACCCGGCCTTCAGCGAAACCACCAACGTCGCGCCCAACAGCCCCTACTCGGCCAGCAAGGCCGCAAGCGACCACCTGGTGCGCGCCTGGCACCACACCTATGGCCTGCCGGTCTTGACGACGAACTGCAGCAACAACTACGGCCCGCTGCAATTTCCTGAAAAGCTCATCCCGCTGGTCATCCTCAACGCCCTGGCCGGCAAACCCCTGCCGATCTACGGCGACGGCCTGCAGGTGCGCGACTGGCTCTACGTCAGCGACCACTGCGCTGCCATCCGCCGCGTGCTGCAAGCCGGGCGCCCCGGCGAGATCTACAACATCGGCGGGCACAACGAAAAGACCAACATCGCCATCGTGCGCAGCATCTGCGCGCTGCTGGACGAACAGCGCCCGCGTGCCGATGGCGGCAAATACGAAAGCCAGATCACCCACGTCACCGACCGCCCCGGCCACGACCGCCGCTACGCCATCGACGCCGGCAAGATCGCGCGCGAGCTGGGCTGGACCCCCGCCGAAACCTTCGACACCGGTATCCGCAAGACCGTGCAGTGGTACCTCGGCCACCCCGAATGGGTTGCGCAGGTGCAAAGCGGCGCCTACCGCGAGTGGGTGGCAAGGCACTATGCGGATTGAAGAGGCGGCATTTCAGGCTCCCTCGCCCTCTGGGAGAAGGCAGCCTCATACTCCCTCCCCCTTTGGGGGAGGGCCAGCGGCCGCACGAAAAACACGCAGTGGCGCATGTGCACGCCGCCCCCATCCCTACCTTCCCCCAGCGGGGGAAGGGGCCAAATCCGCACGCCCATGAACATCCTGCTCTTCGGCCGCAACGGCCAGGTCGGCTGGGAGCTGCAACGCAGCCTGGCGCCGCTGGGCCGGGTCACTGCGCTGAGCCACGACAGCACAGACTACTGCGGTGACTTTGCCCGGCCGGACGCCGTGGCGGCCACCGTGCGCGCCCTGCGCCCTGAGCTCATCGTCAACGCCGCCGCCCACACCGCAGTGGACCGCGCCGAGAGCGAACCCGAGCGCGCCCGCCTGCTCAACGCCACTACCCCCGGCGCGCTCGCCAAGGAAGCCGCGCGGCTGGGCGCCTGGCTGGTGCACTACAGCAGCGACTACGTTTTTGATGGCAGTGGCACGCGCCCTTGGCGAGAGGCCGATGCGCCCGCGCCGCTCTGCGTCTATGGCGCGACCAAATGGGAGGGCGAACAACTGATCCAGCAGTCGGGCTGCCGCCACCTGATCCTGCGCACCAGCTGGGTCTATGGCGCGCGCGGCGGCAACTTCGCCAAGACCATGCTGCGCCTGGCCCGCGAGCGCGAGCGCCTCACCGTCATCGACGACCAATGGGGCGCGCCCACCAGCGCCGAGCTGCTGGCCGACGTCACCGCCCTCGCGGTGCGCCAGCTGCAAACCCAGCCCGAGCATGGCGGTCTGTACCACTGCGTCGCCGGCGGCGAGACCAACTGGTTTTCATACGCAAAATACGTGATTTCGCAAGCCAGACAAGCGCAACCAGCTATGCAAATCAAAGCAACCGAGGTCGCCCCCGTCCCTACCAGCGCCTATCCCACGCCGGCGCGGCGCCCGTCCAATTCGCGGCTCGATACCACCAAGTTGCGCACCACCTTCGGCTTGACTCTGCCGCCCTGGGAGCAGGGCGTGGCGCGCATGTTGGCCGAAATCCTGTGATCGGCAAAGACTGCCGTCATTAAAATGGAACCAAAATGGTTCCATTGCAATGGAGGGCATACCGCCATGTCCGCAACGCTGACGCTGAAGAACATCCCTGCGCCCGTTTATGAACGGCTCAAGCTGTCGGCGCAGGCCAACCGCCGCAGCCTGAACAGTGAAGCCATCGTCTGCCTGGAAGCCGTGCTCCTGCCCACTGCCGTTGCGCCTGCACAGCGCCTTGCGCGTGCGCGCGCCTTGCGCGCAGGCCTGCCGCCGCATTTCCATATCCACGATGTCGACGCCTTCAAACGTGCAGGACGTGCATGATCGTTGTCGATACCAACGTGTTGGCCTATCTGTATCTGCCGGGTGAGCACACCGCCGCGGCTGAGGCCTTGCTGGAGCGCCAGCCAGACTGGGCTGCGCCCGTGCTCTGGCGCAGTGAATTGCGCAACGTACTCACGGGCTACCTGCGCCGCGGCCTGCTGGGGTTCGAGCAGGCCAGTGCCATCCAGCTCGAAGCGCAAGCACTGATGCAGGGCGCCGAGCATGAAGTGGATTCACTCCAAGTGTTGCAGCTTGCGCAGCACAGCGGCTGCTCCGCCTACGACTGCGAATTCGTCGCTCTGGCGCAGCAACTGGGTGTGCCGCTCGTCACCATGGACGCGCAGATCCTGCGCGCCTTCCCTGATATCGCCCGCACTGTGCTGGCGGCCTGACTGTTGACCGGGAACCATCGCATGACCCTCGCACGCAAAGGCATCATCCTCGCCGGCGGCTCCGGCACCCGGCTGCATCCGGCGACGCTGGCGATCAGCAAGCAACTGCTGCCGGTCTACGACAAGCCCATGATCTATTACCCGCTCAGCACCCTGATGCTCGCGGGTATACGCGAAATCCTCATCATCAGCACCCCCCAGGACACGCCGCGCTTTGCGCAGTTGCTGGGCGACGGCAGCCAGTGGGGCCTGTCGCTGCACTACGCCGTGCAGGAAAGCCCCGACGGCCTGGCGCAGGCCTTTCTGATCGGTGAAGCCTTCCTCGCCGGTGCACCCAGCACCCTGGTGCTGGGCGACAACATCTTCCACGGCCACGACCTGCAGCCGCTGCTCACGCGCGCCGCCGCGTCGGCGCAAGGCGCGACCGTCTTTGCCTACCACGTGCAAGACCCCGAGCGCTACGGCGTGGCCGAGTTCGACGCCGCCGGCCGCGTGCTCTCGATCGAGGAAAAGCCCAGGGCGCCCAAATCCAACTACGCCG
This sequence comes from Comamonas sp. NLF-1-9, assembly GCF_019195435.1. NCBI lineage: Bacteria > Pseudomonadati > Pseudomonadota > Betaproteobacteria > Burkholderiales > Comamonadaceae > Comamonas > Comamonas sp. NLF-1-9. The sequence goes on along the minus strand of NZ_CP078069.1, from coordinate 2,065,141 downwards.
TCACCGGCCTGTACTTCTACGACGCGCAAGTCGTTGACCTGGCCAAAAGCCTCAAGCCCTCGGCCCGGGGCGAGCTGGAGATCACCGACCTCAACCGGCTCTACCTCGATCGGGGGCAGCTTTCCGTGCAGCCCATGGGCCGGGGCTATGCCTGGCTCGATACCGGCACGCACGAGAGCCTGCTCGAAGCCAGCCAATTCATCGCCACCATCGAGCGCCGCCAGGGCCTGAAGGTCGCCTGCCCCGAAGAAATCGCCTGGCGCCAGCGCTGGATCGACTCGGCCCAGCTTGAAGCACTGGCCCAGCCGCTGCTCAAGAACGGCTACGGGCAGTATCTGCGCGGGTTGTATGGCGCTTCAACTCCCTCCCCCTCTGGGGGAGGGCAGGGGTAGGGGCGGACGGCGCTGGCAGAGCAAACCGGCCCCCATCCCCGCCTTCCCCCAGAGGGGGAAGTAGCCAAAATCCAATATCGCGAAAGCCCCATGCAAGCCACCCCTACCGCCATCCCCGACGTGCTGCTGATCGCCCCCAAGGTCTTCGGCGACGCGCGCGGCTTCTTCTTTGAGAGCTTCAACCAGCAGGCCTTCAACGAGGCTACCGGAACCAACTTCCAGTTCGTGCAGGACAACCACAGTCGCTCTGCCCGTGGCGTGCTGCGCGGCCTGCACTACCAGATGCCGCCGCACGCCCAGGGCAAGCTGGTGCGCGTCACGCGCGGGCGCGTCTGGGACGTGGCGGTCGACATCCGCCGCGGCTCGCCCAGCTTCGGCCGCTGGGTAGGCGTGGAGCTGTCCGAAGACAACCAGCACCAGCTCTGGATCCCGCCTGGCCTGGCGCACGGCTTTCTGGTCTTGAGCGAAACCGCCGACTTCCTCTACAAGACCACCACCTACTACGCGCCGCAGGCCGAGCGCTGCATCCTCTGGAACGACCCGCAACTCGCCATCGCCTGGCCCGACGTGGGGGGCGAGCCGCTGCTTTCGAGCAAGGACTCGCAGGGTGTGTCGCTGGCCCAGGCGCAACTGCCGAATGACGAGGCTTTTCACGCGCCGCGGCAGGATGCTCAGTCATCGTCGTAGCGCTCCTGAACGAGACTTGTCCTCGTGAGTTCTGCGCGGCCGTGTGCGGGGAGCGTGCGACCCTTGGCTTACACTCCTGTCTTTTGCATTGTGGGCCGCTTTTCGAGCCGCCCACCAATACCCTGCAGTGTCGTCGGCATCACCGCGCCTACTTCCCATGCACATTGCAATCCTGGGCACGCGCGGCATACCGGCAAGTTACGGCGGTTTCGAGACTTTCGCCGAGCAACTGGCCACACGCCTGGTGCAGCGTGGCATGCAGGTGACGGTCTATGCCGAAGCTGACAGCGCTGGTCTGCAAGACACCTGGTATCACGGGGTACGCATACGCCACATACAGCGGCCGCGTTGGGGTGCCGCTTCGGTGATCGGCTACGACTGCCGATGCCTGCGCGACGCGCGCGCAGGCTATGACCTGATCTACATGCTCGGATATGGAGCTGCCTGGGCTTGCTGGTGGAATCGCCGCGTCCACGGGCAGACGGTCTGGTTGAACGTTGACGGTCTTGAATGGGCACGCAGCAAATGGGGACGAATGGCGCGCCTCTATCTGCGTACCATGGAGTGGGTTTCTTCGTGGGCGCCCACACGGGTGCTGGCCGATGCCCAAGCCATCGCCGAACACTATGCGCGCCGCTATCCGCGGGGGTCGCCCTGCAGTTTCATCGCCTATGGAGCGGATGTGCCCGTGACCTCAACGCCGCCCACTCTTGATCTGTCTTCCTGGGGGCTGTGCGCGGGCCAGTATGTTCTTGTCGTTGCGCGTGCGGAGCCGGAAAACCATTTGCTCGAAATTGTGCAGGGACATGCCTCCTGGGCGGGGGACTGGCCACTGGTGATCGTTGGAGACGTTCAGCAGGCGTCATCCGCGTATCAGCAGCGCCTGCGCGCACTTGCGGGCGACAAGGTGCGCTTTGTCGGGCCGGTGTACGACGCGCGCGCATTGACCAACCTGCGTCTCGGCGCTGCCTGCCATGTGCACGGCCATTCGGTCGGGGGAACCAATCCTTCGCTGCTCGAAGCGCTGGCCTGCGGCAACCTGGTCGTCGCCCACGACAACCCGTTCAACCGGGAGGTTGCTCGAGATGCCGCGCAGTACTTTCACACGCCGGCGCAACTCGCGCGCGCATTGAGCGCCGTGCACAAGCTGTCGGCGCAAGCCCGGCGCGCCGCGTCCAGGCGCGCGCGCAACATCGTGATCGAGGACTATTCTTGGGACCGTATCGTCAAGCAGTACGAAGCACTCATGCATTCCGACATCGATCGGGCGCGACGCAGCGAGGCTTCCCGATGAGCATGGAGCACCGCCGGATATGCGCGGTCGTGGTGTCGTGTCGCAGCGACCCGGAGCGTCTGGCGCTTCAGTTTGAGCGCCTGTTGCCGCAGGTCGACGCCATCGTGTGGGTAGACAATGCTTCGCCTCCTGCGCTGCGTTCGCTGCGGAACCGGTGGCCCCCCGAGCGTCTGCACGCCATCTGGCTGGCGGAGAACGTCGGAGTGGGCGCGGCGCAGAACCGCGGCATCGAGCATGCCCTGGCAACGGGCGCGAGCCATGTACTGCTGATGGACGACGACAGCTTGCCGGCGCCGGACATGGTGTCGCAGCTGCACCGTGCGCTGGCCGCTCACCCACGCGCCGGTGCGGCGGGCGCACGCCACCTCGATACGCGTCGCGAGCGTGAGCGCACGCCCTTCAGCAAGGTAATCGGAACCCGACTGCAGTGGCTGCCCTGCTCGGACGAGACGCGAGTGTGGGAGACCGACCATCTGATTGCCTCCGGCTGTCTGATTCCTGCCGTGGTATTGCAAAAGGTTGGCGCGATGCGCGAGGACTTCTTTATCGACTGGGTCGATACCGAGTGGTGCTTGCGTGCTCGAAGGGCCGGCTGGCTCCTCTACGGTGTGTGCGCTGCCCGGCTCGAGCATAGGCTGGGTGATCAGCTGGCGCGGGTTTTCGGACGTGAAATTCCTCGTCATGCTCCGTGGCGGCATTACTATCAATCGCGCAATTTCGTGTTGCTGCTCCGTGCGGGCCATGTGCGCCGGGGCGAATGCATAAGCATGGGATGGCGCCAGCTCAAGCGGTTTCTCGTGTTTTCTACCCTGGTACCGGGCCGTTGGCGCTATCTGAAGATGTGGATGCTGGGCCTGCAGCACGGCTGGCAGGGCCGCTCCGGTGCCCTGGTGCATCCGGGCAACAGGTAAGTTCAAATGACCAAGGAAACGCTGAAAAAGTCCCCCGCGCGTCGCGCGTTCCACACTGCGCCGGGCTGCCGCCTTGGGGGCCATACCCGGAACGAGCGCGCGCCATCGCCGCTCCTGCGAACCTGGTGCGCGCATGCAGCTCCAGGCATGCGCCAGAACACCGGCGCACCTGCCTCGGCGCGCTTCGTGCCCGGACTACCGCATTCAACGGCCGGAGGTTGCCCCGAATGAACACAAGCAGCACCCAGGAACGCAAACCGCACCGCATGCTCGGCGAGATCCTGCTTGAGCGGCAAAAAGTCGGCGCCATGGACCTGCAGCGCGCCCTGTCGGCACAGCAGGAAATGGGCGGCATGCTTGGGCAGGTGCTGGTCCGTCTCGGCGTGGTCTCGGAATCGGATGTCGCTCAGGCGGTTGCGCTGCAGCTGAACGTTCCGCTGGCAACGTCCGAGGACATGGGCAACCCCGTGACCGACATTGAAGGGCTTTCCGCCGATTTCCTGAAGACCAATGCCGTTTGCCCCATCCGGGTCGATGAAAACGAAATGCACGTCGTCATGTCGGTACCGCAGGACGAGTTCGTGCTCAAGGCACTGCGTCTGGCGACCGGCCTGACGGTCCGTCCCTACATGGGCTTGGAGAGTGACATCGAAAAAGCCCTGGCTGACCCAGAGCCCGACCCGGTGGACGCGGACGGCAGCCCCAACGCCATCGACAGCGACGACTTTGTCGAACACCTGCGAGACTTGGCCAGCGAAGCGCCAGTCATTCGGCTCGTAAATACCATCATAGGGCGCGTAATTGACCTTCGAGCGTCCGATATCCACATGGAGCCGTTCGACGACGGCCTGCATGTACGTTATCGCGTGGACGGCGTCATCCACCAAAGCGACCTGATACCGCCCCACTTGTCCGCGGCGGTCAGTTCGCGCGTCAAGCTGCTGGCGCATCTGGACATAGCGGAGCGGCGTCTGCCCCAGGACGGGCGCATCCGGACTCGCGTGAAGGGCCGGGAGCTCGATCTTCGGGTTTCTTCAGTGCCCACGGTTCATGGCGAGAGCGTTGTCATGCGGGTGCTTGACCGTGCCAGCGTGAAACTCGACCTTGAATACATGGGCTTTGCCAGCGACGTTTCCCAGGCTTTCAAGGCGCTTTTGACCCGGCCCTACGGAATACTGCTGGTGACCGGACCGACCGGGTCGGGCAAGACCACAACGTTGTACGCGGCGCTCGCGGAGCTGGACTCCAGCAACAGCAAGATCATCACGGTGGAAGACCCCATCGAATATCAACTCGAGGGTGTCAACCAGATACAGGTGCATCCCCAGATCAATCTGACCTTTGCCAATGCCTTGCGATCCATTCTCCGTCAGGATCCGGACATCATCATGATTGGCGAAATACGCGACGGAGAAACCGCCCAGATCGCGGTTCAGTCGGCGCTGACCGGGCACCTCGTGCTTTCCACCTTGCATACCAACACCGCTGCCGGGGCAATCACCCGCATGCAGGACATGGGTGTCGCAAGCTATCTCATCACCTCGTCTGTCAACGCAGTCCTGGCCCAGCGGCTGGTGCGCGTACTGTGCACCGACTGCCGGCAGCCCTGGGACCCGGGTGAGCGCGTGCGTGAAAGCACCGGCCTGTCTCGCTTTCTTGCCGCAGGGCAGCCGATTTACCGGGCGGTAGGCTGCGACAAGTGCCGCCAAACCGGATACAAGGGGCGCACGGGCATACACGAATTGCTGGTGCTCGGCGAGAAGATCCGCAGTGCCATCATCGACGGCAAGGACGCGAACAGCCTGCAAGCCCTGGCGGCGCGCGACGGCATGCTGAGCCTGCATGAAGACGGCCTGCGCAAGGTCGCTGCCGGCACAACGACGCTCGACGAGCTCGTGCGCGTGACCCAGGACCAGTCAGATGCCTGATTTCGTCTGGAGAGCGGCCAACGCCGCCGGGAAAATCGAGCAAGGCCGCTTCGGTGCGCCCAGCAGCGCCGCAGCGCTGCGGCGCCTGCGCGAGCAGGGGCTCACGCCCTTGCAGCTCGAACCGGCGGACCAGGAGTCGTCCAGGCACCCGACGATCTCCGACGCCGGGCTCGCCGCGCCCTCGCCCAGACGCAAGCGCAGCGGCCCAGTGAACGCCGACGACGTACTCGCGCTCACCAGCGAGCTTGCGATCATGTTGCGTTCAGGCGTGGCGCTCGACGCGGCGTTGCGGCTGCTCATCTCCATGGCGCACAAGCCCAGTGTTGCTGCGCTGTCGCAGGAAATACTGGAATCCGTCAAGGGCGGGGCGCCGCTGAGCCGCGCGCTGGCCGCGCACCGTGAAACCTTTGGTGATTTTTACATCAACATGGTGCACGCCGGCGAAATCAGCGGGCAGCTCTCCGGGGTGTTTGACCGTCTTGTGGAGCACATGGAGAGCCGCAAAGCCCTGCGCGACAACATCATCTCCGCAACCATTTATCCGCTCATCCTGCTCATCGTGGCAGTACTGTCGCTGGTTGCCATGCTCGGCTTCGTCGTTCCCCAGTTCGAAAAACTGTTTCTTGACATGGGTGATGCGCTGCCCTTGCCAACCCGTATGGTCATGGGTTTGGGCCAGGTGTTCACGCAGTACGGACTCGTTCTCGGCGCGCTGGCCGTGGTCTTCGCCGTCCTTGTTCGACGCTGGGCCCGCACTGCGCCAGGGCGGCGTTGGTTGCAGACACGGATGCTTCGGCTTCCCATCCTCGGGCAACTCACGCTCAGGTATCAGCTCACCTTGTTCTCCCGCTCTCTCGGCACCTTGCTGACCAACGGGGTATCCGTGCTCGTCGCGCTTCACATAGCCAGCGAGACCGTCGGCAACGTGGTGGTCCGTGACGCCTTGAGCAAGCTCGGCCCGGTCGTCAAAGGAGGCGGGAAAATGGTACAGGCTGTCGCCGCCGCAGGCATCTTTGAACCTCTGGCGGTCAGCCTCATCAGAGTGGGCGAAGAAACCGGCAACATGGGCCCGCTGATGCTGGAGCTGGCGAACGTTCTCAATCGCGAAGTCGAAACCGGCATCAAACGGCTGCTCGCCCTGCTGGAGCCCGTGTTGATTCTGGTACTTGGCATACTGATCGGCGCCATCATCGTTTCCATTCTCCTAGGCATACTGTCCATCAATGACCTCGCTGCATAACCAACACTCTCCTGCCGCAAACAACCAGGCAGCATTCAGCCCGCCGCGCAACAGCTGTTCACGTAGCCGATTCAAAAAGGGTTTCACGCTGATCGAATTGCTCGTCGTGCTGGCCATCCTGACCATGCTCGCCGGCCTGGTCGGGCCCAAGGTTCTCAATCAGCTTGGCGGGGCCAAATCAAAAACCGCCGCGGTGCAGATTGCCGATCTGGACAAATCGCTGGAATTGTTCCGTCTGGACGTCGGGCGTTATCCAAGCTCGGAAGAAGGGCTGGATGCTCTGGTCAAGAAACCCGCAGGCGCTAATGGCTGGAATGGCCCCTATATCAAAGGCGCCGTGCCCAAGGATCCCTGGGGAAACAATTACAAATATGCCAACAGCAACGGCAAGATAGAGATATTGTCTTTCGGCCTTGATGGGGCTCCGGGCGGTGAAGGCGAGAACGCGGATATCCGCAACGTCGATTGACGACACGCACTTGCGGCGAATACACCGGCGCCGCGCGTGCGGCTTCACCTTGATTGAGCTGCTCGTGGTGCTCGCAATATCGGCGCTGCTCGTCGGATTGGCGCCCGTGGCGCTGCAGAGCATGCGCGAAGCCGTCAATTACAGGGACACCGTGCGCAGCGTACTCACCACATTGCGCCTTGCTCGCCAGGAAGCGCTGGTTTCGCGTCGGGAAGTACGTTTCGTCGTGAACACCGCCGGGCGAAGCTATCGGATCGATGCCGGCAAGGCGCGCACGATCCCTGAGCCATTGCAGGTCAACGTGACCACGGCGGCGGTTGAATCCGGCCAGCAGGAGTCCGGCATACGCTTTTTCCCGTCGGGCGGCGCCACGGGCGGCAGCGTGGACGTCGTGCGCCCGTCCGGTGATGGCACGCGCCTGCGCGTGGACTGGCTGTCGGGGCGCGTCTCGCAGGAAGCAATGCAGCCGTGAGGCATCTTCGCCAGCCGGCCATGCGGCATTCCGGGCTCTCGCTGCTTGAGCTGTTGGTCGCCTTGTCCATCATGGCGATTGCGGTAGCCATGCTCTATCGCGCGCTGGGCGCGGGCGTGCGTGATGCAGGCCGGTTGCAAGGCCAGCAAAAGGCTGTGTTTGTGGCACGCTCCCTGCTTGCGGCCACCGACGCCGTGCCCGCAGGCGGGTGGAACGAGAGCGGCGCTGCCGGCGGTTACCAATGGCGCGTGGTCAGCCAGCCTTTTGGCCCGGTCACCGACCCCGCAAGTGAATTGCGCCTGTATTCGCTGGACCTGACCATTACCTGGAACGACCGGGGGCAGACTCGCCACCTCGAGGTGCAGACCTTGCGGCCACAGCGCCTGCCGATAGCGCAGCCGGGGACGCCGGCATCATGAACCGCAGGCGGCAGCGCAGCCCTGGCAGCGCCGGTTTCACCCTGATCGAGCTGCTTGTCAGCATGGTCCTGCTCTCGCTGGTCGTCGCCGGCATGGCTTCCGTCATTCGCTCCATGGCGCAAACCCAGGAGCGCGTTGATCAGACCGTGGACACGTCGGAAGACTTTCGTATTGCAACCTCCCTGCTGGAGGCGACGGCCGGCCGGATCTCCGGGCGCAGGCGCGCAGGCGTGCAAAAAGCCGGGGAAAGCCCCTACCTGTTTCTTGCCAGGCCGCAGGAACTCGTCTGGGTCGGCGTAATGCCCGCGCGCGTCGGCATGGGCGGGCGCACCCTGTTTCGGCTGGCACTGCAGGGCACGCCCCAGAGCCAGGATCTGACCTTGTGGATGGCGCCATGGGACGGCGCGAGCGAAAGCGGCGACTGGTCGCAGGCGCAGCGCCATCTCCTGGTTCGCGGTGTCACCGGTTTTCGCCTGTCCTACGAAGACGCCCGGCATCCGGTTCCGGTCTGGGTCAGTGAGTGGCAGCGCAGCGACAGCCTGCCGGCGCGCATGCGCATCGAGCTGGCCACAAGTGCGGGCGACTGGCCCCTGTGGGTCATACCCATGCGCCTGCTGGCAAACAGCGAATCCAGCGGCAGCCGCTTCACTATCGGAGGCAGCCGATGAGCCACCGCTGCTCCATGACACGCGCTGCGCGCTGCGGCGTCGCCCTCGTTGCCGTGCTCTGGATCGTGGCGGCGCTTGCCATCGCCGTTGCGGGCATGCTGCACACGGTACGCAGCGAGATCCGGGTCACTGCCGCCGACCAGCGCCTGCTGCAGGTGCAGGCTGCCGGCGAGGCCGCCATCACGCTGGTGTTGCAGGAAATGGCGCAGCAGCGCAACGCGGCCCGACCGCCATTGCTGCGTAGCATGGTTTCGTTCGCTGGCACGCAGATGCTTGTCCAGGCAAGCTCGCTCAACGGCTATGTGGACCTCAACCGGGCGTCGCCGCAGCTCTTGGCTCAGGTGTACGAGATCGTGGGCCAGCTCGATCCGCGCAGCGCGGCAGCGTTGGCGCAGGCGACGGTCGAGGCACGCAACTCGCCAGACCCGGCCGGGCGGCCGCTGCGCTTCGAGGCGCCCGAAGATCTCATGCTCATCCCCGGGGTCAGCTACGACCTCTATGCTAGACTGCGCGGCTACCTGGTCGCAGACGCTCAGGGAACGGGCAAGATCAATCCGCAGGCCGCGCCGGCGGGCTTGTTGTCGGTTCTGGCGGGTGGTGACATACGGCAAGGGCAAGCACTGTCTCTGGCGCGCCAGCGCGATGGGGCGCTCATGAATACCAGCAATCTGCGCGCAGAATTCATCGACAATTCTGTGGGGTCCCGTTATCGAATGCAGGCCGTGGTGCCGCTGGCCGACGGGTCGGCGGGCACCTTCGTGTTGTTTGTCGAACTGACGCCCGATCGGCGCACAGGCCTGCCTTGGCAACCGTTGGGTAGTCAACTTTGGCTGGATACCTCCTCAGTGGAGGGGGCTGATTTCCGTGACTGAATCTTCAAACTCCCTCAGCCTGTTCGGTCTGGACCTGCGCCGGGCAGGCCGTGTCTACCGCGATGCGTGGCATGCGTTGCTCAAGGGCCCGGCCTTTGCGTGGCTGGCCCCGCAACTGCCGGTGCGTGTGCTGCGCGCCGACGGGCAGCTTGCATTGAGCAATGGCGCTCATCTGAGCCCCGCCGACGCGCGCAGCGCCGCGAGCCCATTCCTCGCCGTGGAAGTCGATGAAGAGCTGCTTCTGCGCAGGCGTCTGGTCTTGCCCGACATGCCCCCCGACACCATTGCGCAGGCGCTGCAGGTCGAGGCCGCCTCGGCCAGCCCGTTTCCGCCCGACGATCTGGTCTGGGGCCATGCGGTGACGGGCAGAGCCAGAGGGCGCAGCCAGAACATCGAACTTGCCTTGGCCTCGCGCAAGCAGCTCGAACGCCATCTGCAGCAACGCTTGGGCTCGCAGCCGCAGCCTGTGCAGGCGGTGGAGGCGGTGGAGGCGTGGACGTTTGCCGACAACGGCCAGCCCATCGTCCTGCCCGGCTGGGGTGAAGGCTTGCGGCAACGCAAGGCGGGGCGCTACCTGCGCTGGGCCGGCGCGCTGGCCATCGGCGCCTTGATCCTGGCGTCTGCGATCGCGATTACTCCGACGCTGCAACTGCGCGCGCGCGCCATCGACGCCCTGGCTTCGTTTCAGGCCCTTCAGCGTGAGACTGCCCCCATCGTTGCCCAGCGTGAAGCCCTGACGCACGCGGCCGAGCGCCTGCAAGCCCTGCACGGCATCCTCGCCGCGCATGCCGACGTCCTGCCGCTGCTCGCGACCTTGAGCAAGGTGTTGCCCGACAGCACCTACTTGCAGAGCGTGCAGATACGCGGAATGAAGCTGAGCCTGCACGGGCTCACTGCAGATTCGGCGGCGCTCATGCAGACGCTCGGCGCGGTGCCGGGGTTTGCGGACGTGCGCGCACCCATGGCGGCCACGCGCGCTCCCGGTGCTAACGCAGAAAACTTTCGCATCGAGCTGCAACTGGACCCGGCCGTGTATTCGCTGGCAGCGCAGTCGCCCAAGGCGCACGCGCGCTCGACTGCCGCAGCGGCGCAGGGTCAGCTTGCGCATGCCGCGCCATCGCGTATGCCGGGGGCCCTGTGAAGCTGCGCCTGCACAGCGACATCCTGCTGCCGGCGATCACCCTGGTCTGCGCCCTCGGTGTCGTGGCGGCCGGGGCCGTCTATGTATTCCAGAAGCATCAATGGGTGCAGTCCCAGTTGGCGGACACCATAGAGCCGCGCCATGCCCGGCTCGCGGGGCTCAAGGAAAGCGCTGCGGCGCTTGCATCCGCCTCCGCGCGCGCAGGCGAACTGGAGTCTCTCTACACCCACGGCCCGGACCAGGAGGCCAACCAGATCGGCAACGAAGTGCAGCAGCGCGTGCGCGGCCTGCTGGCAGGCGCGGGCATGACCATCTCCAGCAATCAGGTCCTGCCTTCCAAGGAGGAGGGCCGGCTCGAGCGCATTCCCCTGTCCGTACGTGCAGAAGGCGACATCGTCGCCCTGCGCGGCGCGCTGGCCGCTCTTGCCGAGCAGGTTCCCGCCGTACTGCTGGACACGCTGGACATCCAGGCGCAGGGCGCAGCAGAGCAAAACCCCCAGCGGCTGTCCGTGCAGTTCAACTTCCTCATCCTGCGGCGCCTGGGCGCCCCGGCGACCCCATGAAGCGCCATACCCTGATGGCGCTGGCGGCGCTGGACATCGTCCTGGTTGCGGTATTGCTCCTGCTCTGGGTCAATGCGCGCGGACAGTGGCGCAACATCCACTGGAGCCCGCCTGCGGCGATAGCGCCCGACTACAGCCAGACCGTACCCGCCTTGCCCACGCCCGCGCCGGTGCCGGGCAGCGCGTACGCCGCCATGCTCGATCGGCCGCTGTTTTCTCCCTCGCGCCGCCGCGCTCCGGCGCCCGCCGTCGTGGCTCCGGTGGTCGATACCCTGGGCGACGCGCAGGTGCTGGGCATCTTCGAATCGGGCGCGCTGCGTGGTGTCATCGTTCGCGCGGGCGGCCAAAGCCGTCGAGTGCGATTGAACGAAGACTTCAATGGCTGGCAACTGCACGCCGTGACCGAGCGCGCCGCCGTATTCAAGAGCGGTGCACAAACGCGTGAACTGCCGCTCAAGCGGGCCGACCTGACAGCCGCCCGCGCCGCTCCCGGCGTGCCGCGACCTGCGGGCGCGCCCCGAGCGCCGACCCATCCGAATCCGGGCGCACCCGCCGGCTCCAGAGCTTCGAGTCCTGCGTCCGCGAACGGGACTTGACCCTCCAAGCCCGCCATGCCTGTCTGCAAACCCCGTACTGGTCTCCGACCCCGGCGCACACCATGACTTTCTGCAAACACTTGCTCTCCTGCGCCCTCGTGGCGTTCGGCGCTGTCGCCATCGCCACTGCCGCGCTTGCCGACGGCGCCCCCTCCGCCGCGGCGCCTGGCGCGGCAGCCCCCGAAACGGCGCCGCTCTCCGCCAACGAGCCGCGCATCCTGCGCGGCACCGACAAGGTCATAGGCGCCGCACCGGCAGCGCCCCGTCTGACGGGGCCGGCAATCAGCTTCAACTTCGAAGAAGCGCCGATAGCCGAGGTGGTGCGCACCATACTGGGCGACCTGCTGAAGGTGGACTACGTGCTCTACCCGCCGCTCAACGGCTTTGTCACCCTGGCTACCCGCACGCCGGTAGCGCCAGACCGCGCCATGTTCCTGCTTGAAAGCGCGCTGTCGGCCAATGGCCTGGCCATGGTGCGCGACGTGCGCGGCAGCTACCACGTCGGTCCGCCCGACGCGGTCAACGCAGTCAGCCCGGGCGTGCGCCAGATAGATGCCGTCACGATCGCGCCGGGCACCGGGCCGATCATCGTTCCCCTGCAGTACATCGGCGCGGGCGAGATGGCGAACATCCTGCGCCCCATGATTCCGGCCAACAGCCTGTTGCGCGTGGACACCGTGCGCAACCTGCTCATCCTCGCCGGCACGCGCAGTCAGGCAGAAGGCTGGCTGGAGATCGTCAAGACCTTCGACGTCGACCTGCTCAAAGGCATGTCGCTTGGCGTGTTTCCGCTCAAATACGTATCCGTGGCAGAGCTCGAATCGGCATTGCGCGTCATCGGCGGCGCCGGTTCGGCGGGGGCGGGCACTCCCGCCGCTCAAGCCAAGCCCGCAGGCCAGGACAGCAAGAGCGCAACACCTGGCGCGCCGGCAAATGCGGCGCCGGCGATCACCGAGTCCAACCCCTTGTATGGCGCGCTGCGCCTGATTCCGATCGAGCGGATCAACAGCGTGCTCGTCGTCACGCCGCGCGCGGCCTATCTTGACCAGGTGCGCGACTTCATCGAGCGCTTTGACCGGCCCACCGACAACGGCATGGAGCCGCAGCTGAACATCTACAAGGTGCAAAACGGCAACTCCCGCCATCTGGCCACGGTGCTGCAAGGCATCTTCGGCGGCTCTCCCGCCCCTGCCTACGCCAACAGCGGGGTAGCCCCCGGTCTGGCCGCGGTGACGGGCAGCACCGGCGCCTTTGGCGCGCCCGGCGTGGTGCAGGGCCCGGGCTGGCGCAGCAACGGCTTTCAAAACCCCCTGGGCTCGCGCAGCGGCGCAGTGCCGGGCGGCGCCTTTGGCTCGCCGGGCTTCAACACAGGCTTCGGCGGCGGTTTCGGCGGGGGTTTCGGGCTGCCGCAGGCAACGCAAGCGCAGGCCGGCGTGCAGCCCGGCCAGATGCAGGCACCCGTCAGCGCCAACATCGGCAATGTGCGCGTCATGTCCGACGACCTGAACAACACCCTGCTCGTATGGGGTACGCGGGCGGAATTCGAAAAGATCGAAGCCACTCTCAAGCGGCTGGACCAACCGCCTACCCAGGTGCTCATCGAGGCCTCCATCGTGGAGGTCACCCTCAACGACAGTCTCGCCTACGGCCTGCAGTGGGCTTTTGATGGCGGCGTGGGCGGCAACTACCAGGGCATAGGCACGCTGCGCTCGGGCACTGCGGCCATGCCGGCGCCGGCGGCCAACCTGGGCGTTGCCGGCACGCAGGGCTTCACCTATTCGCTGGTCAACTCGCTCAGCAAGATCCGCGTGGCGCTCAACGCGCTGTCCAAGGACACCAAGGTCAAGATGATCTCCAACCCCTCGCTGATGGTGCTGGACAACCACCAGGCCATGATGGCGGTGGGCAACCAGATCCCGATACTGTCGAGCGTGACGGACATCCTGTCGACCACCGGCGCCGTGACCAGCACGGTGCAATACCGCGACACCGGGGTCAGCCTGGCGGTCACCCCCTCGGTCAACGCCGGCAACCTGGTCACCATGCAGATCGACCAATCCGTCACCGACGTGGCCGACTTCGGCAGCGCCACCGTCAACAACCAGCCGGTGTTCATGCAGCGCCAGATCAGCAGCAAGGTTGCGGTGCGCTCGGGTGAATCCATCGTGCTTGGCGGCCTCATCAAGGACAACGAGACACAGGGCAAGGGCGGCGTGCCCATCTTGCATGAGCTGCCCATCGTCGGCGGCTTGTTCGGCACCACCACGAACAAGGGGGAACGAACCGAATTGCTGGTGATTCTCACGCCCAAGGTCGTGCGCAGCGACGTGGACGTGCGCGCCATCAGTGACGATCTGCGCTATCGCATGAGAGGGCTGGTGTCGCTGTCCGCCGAGCAGGCGCCCGAGCAGCCCGCGCCGCTGCGCGACACCGCTGCCGGCCCGGCGCTGGCCCAGTAACCCATCCGATCGAGAGCACTACGATGAAATCCATGTACAAGACCCTTGCCCATACCCTTGTCATCGCCGGCGCGCTTGCGCTTGGCGGCTGCGCGAGCGCGCCGCCGGCGCAACCGCAAGACATCGTGCGCGCGCGCGCGCAAGAGCGCGTGGACCTGCTGCTGGCGCGCAACTTCGACCAGGCCTACGACTACCTCGCGCCCTCTTACCGCGCGCTCAATGACCGCAAGGCCTACCGCAACCGCTTCGGCACCGGCGCCGCCTGGGTAGAGCCCAAAGTCACCCAGGTCAAATGCGACGAGGTAGACCGCTGCGTGGCAACCGTAGAGTTGGGCGTGCTCGTCGTGGCCCCCGGTTTTGGGGGCAAGCCGATACAGTCCGAGATGTTCGAGACCTGGATCAAGGAAGATGGCCAATGGTGGTTCTACCAGCGCGACTGACGCGGTGACGCGGGGCGAGAAACCCGCAGCCGCCCTGCGACGCAGAAACGCTGGTCTGGACTACCTGCGCAGTCTGTCGATCGCCGTCGTGCTGGCCAATCACGCGTTGATTGGCTTCTTTTTTGGCCCCGGGCTCGTGCGGCCCGAGGGCGCCATCGCGGTGTTGAGCGCCAGCGCCGTGATTGCCATCGAATGGCTGTTCGTGCTCAGCGGCTTTCTCATCGGCGCGATGATGATACGCAGCTTCGACAAGCAGGGGCGCAACTGGTGGGGCGGTGCCAAGGACTTCTGGCTGCGGCGCTGGTTTCGCACCATCCCCAACTACTATTTCTTCATCCTCGTCAACGCGCTGCTGGTCTGGCTCGGCGTGGCCGAGGGCAGCTTTGCAGCCTCCTACCTGGTGTTTTCCCAGAACCTGGCCTGGCAGGAGAGGGTGCCGCACTTCTTCGGGGAATCCTGGTCGCTGGCACTCGACGAATGGTTCTACCTGACGCTGCCGTTCATGGTGGGCCTGCTCGGGCTCATGACGCTGGGCAAGAAGCACGCCTTCTTCCTGTCCGCGGCGCTGCTGCTTTTGATGCCGACCGCGGGCCGCTGGCTGCATGCCACCCCGGCGGAATTCATGGAGTGGGACGCACAGATACGGCGCGTCACCATCTACCACCTGGACGCCACCGGCTGGGGCGTATTGGCTGCGGCCATCAACCGCTGGTATCCGCAGTGGTGGCGTGCGCGCAGCGGCGCCAAAGCGGCGCTGGGCTTGGTGCTCATGCTGGCGGGCCTGCTGGCCGTGATGCTGCTGGTGCGCCCGCACATGGCCGGCGCAGAGCTGCGCAAGCTGTGCAGCGTGTTCTCCATCACGCTCATGGGGCTGGGGACTTTTCTTGCCATGCCCTGGATCACGCAGAAACTGCAGGGCGGCGTGCAATTGCGGCGCTGGACGGCGCACCTGAGCGACTACACCTACTCCATCTACCTGGCGCACTTTCCCATCCTCTACCTGTTCCTGCACTTCTGTCAGATCAACGCCGCGCGCTCGCCGCAGTACCTCGCGGCGGTGGTTGCCGGATGGCTGACGGCCACGCTGGCGGTGTCGGCCTGCATCTTCCACGGGTTTGAAAAACCCGTGTCCGACCTGCGCGAGCGCTTCACCCGCCGGGTGGATGCGTCTCCCTTTTGAGCTCTGGCACGAAAAACCGCGGGGCCTCCGCCCAGAAGTGCCAGAAGGCGCCATTGCGCGCCAGCGCAGACTGCAGATGGGCAAACACCGCATCGGCAAGCGACTGCACATCGGCGTGCGGCCCCAGCCGGACGATTTGCAGCTCGCGCCGGCCGGTGGCCAGGTCAAAACCGGTCAGATACACCGCCACCGGCACCTGCATGTCCACCGCCAGGCGCAGCAAACCCTTGGGCACGCGCGCTTGGCGGCCGCACAGGGTGACGATCAGGCTCGCGTCCACCTGGTCTGCGGGCACGTCTACTGCGGCAAATACCTGCTGGCGCTGGCGCAGCGCCCGCACTACCGGGCGCAGGCTGGCAGACACCACCAGCGGCGCATGGCCCAGCGCCCGCCCCACGCTGGCGGTGCGCGCCAGGGCGTAGCGGCGCAGCACGCCACGCCCGGCAAAGGGCGTCCCCTGCATTGCGGCTACCAGCGCATGCGCCTGCAGGCCCGCCTGGCCGGCGTGGCGCAGCGCCCACATGCCGGCGCCCCAGTGAAAAGTCAGGCAGACTGCGGCCTCGTCGGGCGCCGGCCACTGCCCTTGCAGCCGCAGGTGGCGGCGCATGAAGGCGTCGCTGCGCGTCAGCGCCAGCCAGTGGTCGGCGTGGTCTACCAGCGTCACCAGCCGGCGCGTGGCCAGCCAGGCGGTCTCCTGCCCAGGCGCTACCTGGCCCAGCGCCTGCGCCTGGGCCAGCGCCTGCGCGCAGCCCGCGCGGTACAGCCAGGGCAGGGTAGCCAGCCGGCGAAAAAGCGCAAAACACCAGCGCCAGGGCAGCACCGCCGCCAGGCCCGGGGCCAGCACCAGCTCGACCAGGTCGCGCAGCTCCGTGCGCAGCCGCTTGCGGGTAATGCGCTGCATGCGTGCTTCAGCTCCAGTGGTGCGGCAGATGCACCAGGCCGGGCGTCGAACCTGGCAGCACATGCTGAAAGCGCGCGCAATCCTTGTGCTCGTCGTAGACCACGAGACCCATGGCGTCGAACAAGTAGGCGCTCACGCTGTACTGGCCGGTGTGCAGCGGCAGGTCGGTGAAGGTCACCGTCGCAACCCAGGCGCCGCTGGCGTCCTGCACCGGCCGGGCGCCATCGACGTGCGTGCCCGCCGTGGTAATGCCCACGCCGCCGCCCACCTGCTCCAGCATCACCCCCATGTGCGGCTGCTCGCCCGCAGGCGCGCGGGCGCGGATGGTGATGCGCAGGTGCGGCGAACCAAGGCGCCCGCAATCGGCGCCGGGGGCGGGCAGCACGTCGGGCAGCTCTACCCCTTCAATGTGCGCGTGGGCGGGCGCCGTGCTCTGCGCCGCTTGCGTGGCGGCGCCGGCGCCGGGGGCCAGGCTTTCGGCCCCGGCCTGGCCGGCCAGCGCCTGCGAGCGTACATGCGCCTCATAGGCGGCAATCACCTCGGGCGTGGGCCCCAGCGCGCGCGGCCTGCCCTGGTGCAGCCACAGCGCGCTGTCGCACAGCCGCTGCACGTGGTAGAGGCTGTGCGAGCAAAACAAGATGGTGCAGCCATTGTTGCGAAACGCCTCGATGCGCTCCACGCACTTCTTCTGAAAGTGCTGGTCGCCCACGGCCAGCGCCTCGTCGATGATGAGCAGGTCGGGCTCCACCGCCGTCACCAGCGCAAAGGCCAGCCGCACTACCATGCCGGAAGAATAGGTTTTGAGCGGGCGGTCCATCGCCTGTGCCAGCTCGGCAAAGGCAATGATCTCGGGCTCGAGCTGGCGCATCTGCGCCGCGCCGATGCCGATCAGGCTGCCGCCGAAGTACAGGTTCTGCCGCCCGGTGAAATCCGGGTGAAAACCCGCGCCCAGCTCCAGGATGGCAGTCACGCGCCCGCGCCGCTCCAGCCGCCCCTGCGTGGGCTGCAGCGTGCCCGTCAGCAGCTTGAGCAGCGTGCTCTTGCCTGCGCCGTTGTCGCCAATCAGCCCCAGGCACTGGCCGCGCTGCAACTGCAGCGACACATCGCGCAGCGCCCAGTGGCTGGTGAAGCGGCTGGCGCCCGTGAGCAGCGACCACAGACGCTGGCGCGCCGAAGCATAGACCCGGTATTCCTTGCCCAGACCGCGAGCAAGCAAGGTGGCCGGGGCGTCGGCGGCAACCCGTGCGGGGGAGGAGAGCAGCATCTCAGAACCGTGCGCGCGCCGTGCGCCAGTATTTCAATGAAAACCGGCCCAAACGCCCGCCACGCAAGCGCCAACAGCTATCAAAAAGAGTGCAGAACATCGCTACAGCCAATCCACAAGTTGCTCGCGGCTGCGCCGCAGCAGCAGCTCCAGCACCAGCGCGCCGGCGAGCAGCCAGGCGCCCATGGCCAGCCAGGCGCCGGCGGCGGGCCAGGCGCCCTGCAACAGCGTGGACTGGTAGCCCAGTACCCAGCCGGTCATGGGGTTGAGCCACAGCAGCCAGCGCCCGGCTGCGGGGAACATGTCCATGGGAAACAGCACCGGCGACAAAAACACCCCCAGCGACAAGATGAAGCTCACCAGTTGCAGCACGTCGCGCAGCGCCGCCGCCAAAATGGCCAGCACCGCGCCCCACAGCAGACACAGCAGCACTTGGCCCAGCACCAGCAGCGGCAGCGCCGCCATGGCCGGCGCAAAACCGTGCAGCGGCGCATAGGCCAGCAGCAGCAGCACCAGCAGCGGCGCATAAACCACGCTGCTGGCCAGCACCGCGCGCGCCACGAAGAGCATGGGCGGCAAGGCGTTCTTTTGCAGCACCCCGGCCGACTCCACCAGGCTGGTCATGCCGCGCGAGAGCGCGTCGGCAAACGCCATCCAGGGCAGCAGGCCGGCAATCAGGTAGGTGCCCACGGCGCGCGTGGGTGCGCCCGCACCCAGGCGCATGGCAAACACCACGTCAAACACCAGGTAGTAGGCGGCCACTGTCAGCAGCGGCTGGGCATAGGCCCAGAGCACGCCCAGCGCCGTGCCCGCATACCGCGCCGCAATGTCGCGGCGGGTCAGCACCCAGCACAGGCTGCGGGCACGCCACAAGGCGTTTGCGTCGGCTAGCAATGCATGCACGTGCGGAAGGTGAAATCAGCCGGAGCAGGCAAGGGGCTTATTTGCCCGCGCGAGCACTGAAATCTACCGGCGGAAGCTTGGCCTTTTCTTGCGCCGCAAAAGACTGCAGCAGCGTCTCGTCGCCCTGGGCCTGGGCACGCAGTTGCTCGTTAGCTTCCTGCTGGGCGCGCGTCTGCGCCCGGCCAATGATTTCAGCGTACAGCTCGTCGCGCACCTCGTCGTAGGAGCGCGCCATGGCCGGGACGCGCTTCTCCAGGCGGATGATGTGCCAGCCGAATTGGGTCAGCACCGGCTCGCTCAGCTCGCCCGGCTGCTGCAGCGCATCCAGCGCCTTCTCAAAGGGGGCGACCATCTTGCCGCGCTCGAAGAAGCCCAGGTCTCCGCCCTTGGCGGCGCTGCCCGGATCTGCGGAATTTTCCTTCGCCAACCGGGAAAAGTCGGCGCCGGCCTTGAGTTCCTCCAGCAGTTGCCGTGCGCGCTGATGGGCCGCTTCATCGGTGCCGCGCACCAGGATGTGGCGCGCGTGCGTGCGCTCCGGGGCTTGAAAGCGCTCGCGTTCGGCCTGGTAGGCGGCGCGGGCCGCTTTTTCCAGGGCGTCGGTCGGTGGCGTGGCGCCGCTGCGGATGGAGCCAAGCATGGCTTCGGCCAGCACGCCCTCGCGCAAGGCCTGCAGGCGTTCGCGCACTTCGGGTGTATTGTTCAGGCCCTGCTGAAGTGCCCGTGCCGCAAAGGCGCGGCGCAGATAGATGTGGTCTACCACGTTGCGCAGCACGTCGGGGTCGGCAAACAACTGTGCGCGGGTCTGCAGCGGCTGGTCGGCAATTTCGCGCAGCACGTCGCCCGTGCTCACCTGCACGCCGGCGCCTTCCAGCAGCACGGAGTTTGCATCAGTGGCCTGCGCCGTGGCGGCGCCGGCCAGCGCAAGCACGCACAAGACGCCTGTGCGCAGGCGCCGGGACGGGGGCAGAAGTCTCATCATGGAAAACGCAAAAGAGGGAGGAAAGGCCAGAAGTGTCTGGGAAATAAAAAAGGCGGGGAAGGTTCCCCGCCTTTCTCGCATAGCTGCTGAACCGGTTGCGGATCAGCGGGCCGTGCGGTGCTTCCAGGTGCCACCCAGGTTGGCGCCGGAGACCTTGGCAGCGGCGTAGCCGATGATCGGCAGGCCACTAACGCCGCCGGCAATGGCGTTTGCAGACGGCGTGTTGAGACGGAACCAGCCTTCGGCGCCCTTGGTCTTGATGTTGGCGCGGGCAATGGCAGCACCCAGTACCGAAGCACCTTCATTGTTGAAGGACAGCACGCTGGTTTCGCCGCACAGGCGGAAATTCGCGTCAGGAGAAATCACGAAGACGCTTTGAGTGCCTTCTTCGCGATCGTATGCGCGCATATTGCCCGGAGTCACGCAGATGCGGTCAGCCGTGATATTCATGGCAGTGTTGAGGGCGTTGAAGTAATCATTGCCAGCACCGCCGCGCAGCAGGAGGCGCGTAGCTGCGGGCAAGTGATAGCCCATGGCCACCGCGTAGCGGCGAGTGGGCATGGAGAACACCCAGTCGGTCGAGAAACCGTCGGCCGTCATGTACTCGTTGGTGACGGATGTGGTCGCCAAAGACGCAGTCAGGTCGTCGGCCTGCTCTTCGGGCGTGGCCAACCCTCCAATGCCGCCACCCACGCCACCAAAGGTGGTGTAAGGCGTAGACAGATCGGGGAAGTCGTAATTGGCCACTTGCGATGCGAAGGTTGCGTGATTCAGCAACGGGTCCGCCGTCATATCCGCTACCGTAATAGCGGCACCATCCGCTTGGTAGATCGGCGTATCGGTAGTTTGTGGCCACCAGACGATGGCGCCAGCGCCAGTGCCACCCGTGGCTTCAACCGCAACCGCCTCACCGGAATGCGACGCAAAGCCGGCGACGTTCACCACCACCCAGTTGGCCATCAGACCACCGGTGGGGTTGTCGTAGCCGCGCGCATTGGCGTAGGCGTGGTTCTCCGCATCGGTCGCGAAGGGGGGAGCAGCGGGAGCCGGATCGATCAAGTCGGCCTCCTGGGCATCCATGACACCGGCCGTGCAGGGGGCGACGCCGTTGACGTGCTTGATGGCCGTGTACAGCGCGCTACCGGCAGGAATGTCGGCGGTATTGAGAATTTCGACGTAGCCTTCGCGGGTTTGGGCCGGGTCGGCGTTCAGAACACGATGGATCTTGAAGCGGCCATTGTTTGCGTCGCGGATGTCCTGGCGACTCGGCAGCGTGCAAGAGTTGTCGTTGGTCACGAGGCGCGAGAAACCCGCAGCGTCGGCAGCAACCTCGGCAGACCAGGCGTCGCCGGGCGAGAGGTAAACGGTGATGTCGAACACGTCATCGGAGTTCGCGGCACCGCGGAAGCGCAGCTTGACGGCCTTGCCATTGGTCGTGTCGGTGTTGACGATATTCAACAGAGTCTTGTTGGTGCCCTGTGTCGTGAAATAGGGGATGGTCAGGATATGACCGACGCCCGTCACCGTGGGTGCCAGGCCCGTCGCAGTCGTGCCAGCTGCGATCACAGCCGCATTGGCCGCACCGGCAGCCAAGCCACCAACCATGGCAGCAATGCTCAGGGCGAGAAGGTTCTTTCTCATGTATGAACTCCAGTTAAAGTTGAAAGCGCAACTACCAAGATTGATTACGCTAGTTGATGGTAGCACAGGCTTTTTGAGGGTTAGCGCCCGTTTCACCCAGCGGTGGCGCGCTGTTTGGAAAAAACAACGCTTCACACGCGACTGCCGGACAGCGGGGCGGTTGCGCCACCCTTCCGCAAGCAGCCAATGAGCGGGTCGCCAAGAGTTTACCGAAGGCGCCGGGCGGCGGCGAGGCCTGGGGGTGTAATGGGCGCCATTGCGCTACAAAGTGTTGCTTTGGCGCACCAAAACCCTGCGGCTTGCGCGGCTTGCGCGGCTTGCGTGGCATGCAAAGGCCGCGCTGGCGCGCCGCTGCGCGCTAACGGGGGCGCGCCGGGGCGGGGCGGCGCAATTGCTGCTGGCCGGGCTGTGCGGCGGCCGGCTGCCACACGCGCCGGCGCAGGGCCAGGGTGCAGGGCAGCGGCTCGCGCGGCTGCCAGCAGGTACTGTTCTGGTCCAGCGCCGGGTGGTAGTAGGGGTCTACCTCGGCAATCCAGCGGTGCCAGCGCGCCAGAAAGGCGGCGGAGTCTTCGGGGTGCGGGTCGTAGCCCTGGGCCTTGCCGCGGGTGTAGGACTCGTGGTGTATCAGCGTGGCGTGCGGGCAGTACAGAATGCGCCAGCCGGCCTGCAGGGTGCGCAGGCACAAGTCCACGTCGCCAAAGCCCACGGCCAGGCTTTCGTCGTAGCCGTTCAGCGCTTCAAAGGTTTCGCTGCGCATGAGCAGGCAGGCGGCGGTGACTGCGGCTACCTCGTGCGTGGCGATCAGGCGGCCCTGGTACATGGCGCGCCAGGGGCCTTCGGGCCGCTGCAGGAACTTGCCGTAGTGCTCGGCCACGCCGTAGGCGCCCACGCACACGCCGGCGTGCTGTATGGTGCGCTGGTCGGGGTAGAGCAGTTGCGCGCCGACGATGCCCACGCCCGGCTGCTGCGCCAGCGCCAGCATGCGCTGCAGCCAGCCGGGCTCCAGCGCCTGGATGTCGTTGTTGCAAAACAGGTAGTGGCTGTAGCCGAGGCCGAGCTGGCGCACCGCCCAGTTGTTGATGGCCGAAAAATTGAAGGCCCCGCTGTAGCGGCGCACCTTGACGCCGCTGGCGCCAAGCTGCGCAAAGCAGGCGAGCGCGGCGGGGTCGCTGGAGTCGTGGTCTATCAGCAGGATGTCGCAGTCCAGGCCGGCGGTGGTGGCCTGCAGGCTGTCGATGCATTGGCGCACCAGCGCGCCCTGGTCTTTGGTGGGGATGATGATGGCCACGCGCTGCCCGGGCTGCAGCGTGTAGTGCGGCGCGTAGAAGTTGAACCAGGCGCCGGGCTGCACCTGGCCGGGCAAGCCGACGCGCTGCAGGTGGCGCTGCAGTATTGCCGTGGACATGCGCACGACTTCGTCGGCCTGGGTGTGGCCGGCGGAGCTGGCGTGGGTGCGCCAGCGGTAGAGGATCTCGGGGATGTGCACGATGCTGCGCGCCTGTTCGCTGGCGCGCAGGACGAGGTCGTAGTCCTGCGAGATGGCAAGGCTTTCGTCCAGGCCGCCCAGCCGGCGCAGCAGCGCGGTGCGAAAACCCAGCAGGTGCACGATGTAGGGGTGTTCGCGCAGGTATTCGGGCGAGAAGGCGGGCCGCAGCACGTGCTGCAGCACCTGGGCGCCGTCTTCGCTGACCACGACTTCGTCGGAGTAGAGCATGTCGGGGTCGTCTTCGCGCACGCTTTCGGCAACACGGTAGATGGCCTGGGGCTCCAGCAGGTCGTCGTGGTCCAGCAGCACGACGAAGGGGCAGTCGCACAGCGCCAGCGCCTGGTTGGTGGCGTGCGACACGCCGCGGTTGCTCTGGCCCAGGTGCAGGCGGATGCGCGGGTCGCGCTGGGCGTATTCCTGCAGCAGCGGGCGCACGTGGGCGGCGCTGGAGGCGTCGTCGGCAATGCACAACTGCCAGTGCGGATACCACTGCGCGCGCACCGATTCGAGCATGGCGCGCAGCATGGCCTCGGGGGTGTTGAAGACCGGCACCAGAATGCCTATGGATACGGGCGCGCGCAGCCGGCGCACGGCGCGGCGCACGGCCAGGGCGTAGGCGGCGGGGTCGAGCTGGCGTTCGCCCGGCTCGGGCATGCCGTTGCCGAAGGCGGCAAGCGCGGACTTGAGCCCGCTGGCGCCGTCTTCTTTCCAGGCGGCGTGCAACTGGCGCAGGTTCCAGCGCAGGTTGACGTGGTCGCGGGCCAGAAAGCGCAGGCTGCGCGCGAGCAGGCGCAGGCGGTGGGCAAGCTGTTGCAGGTAGTTCAATGAAGCAGGCATGGAGAAGGGGCGCAATGCGGCGGCGCCGCAAAAAGGGGTGCAGCATGGACTGGTGCGCCCTGGGCGGGCGCAGTCACGCGGGCACGGTCAATGTGGCAGGCGGTGGCAGGGCGGGCGTGGCAGGGGCAAGGTAGTCGCGGTCGTAGGACCAGGCGGGCAGGGTGTCGTCGGGCAGGGGTATGTGCAGGCCGGGCGCGGGCAGCGGGGGCTCGCCGTCCACGTAGTGGCGCTGGCGCAATTGCAGCATGCAGTCGAGCCAGTCGCCGGCGGTGGTGTTCCAGGGGCGAATCCAGCTCCAGGGGCGACCGGCCAGGCGCTCGGGAAGCGCCCCGAGGTCGGTGGCCAGCACCGGCAAGCCGGCTTGCAGACAGGCGCTGAGTGTATAGCTGTAGGTCTCGGGCCATTGGGCCGGGAACCAGACCAGGTCGGGCTGCAGGCGCTGCAGCAGCTCGGGCAGGTCGGCGTCCTGGTAGGCGCCGTGGATGCTCAGGCTGGCGTGGGGCTGGGCGTGCATGGGCTGGTGCGGGTAGCCCAGCAGGTGCAGCTCGATGGGCGCGCGCAGCCGGGCCGCCTGCAGTGCGACGGCTTGCATGGTTTCGCCGCCCTTGACGCGGCTGATGGCCCCGATGATGAAGACGCGCAGGTGGGCGCGGGGGTCGAGCCGGCGCGGCCGGGGCAGTGGCAGGGCGCGCCCGGGCGGCAGGTCAAGATGCGGCGCGTAGCGGATGCGGGCGGCGGGAAAGTAGCGCGCCATGCGCCGCGCGGCGTCGCGGCTGGGGGCGAGGACGGCGCGCGCGCCGTCCAGGAACATGCGGTGGCGCAGGCGCCAGTCTTCTATGGATTCGCCACTGGGCGCCGGGCGGCCCTGCAGGCACAGCGTGCACTGGGCCACGCCGCGTTCGCCGCAATAGGCCTGGTTTTCATCGACCAGCGCGATCTGCGGGCAGGCGCTGTAGTAGTCGTGCGCCGTGAAGTCGTAGCTTGCCTGCAATTGCTGGGGCAAGGCCGTGAGCGCAGGGTGCAGGCCCAGCAGGTGGTGGTAGTGGATGTGGGTGATGCCGATGCGCCGCAGCAGCTCGAGCAGGTCGGAGCCGGGGCCCAGGCTGTCGCATTCGTGCACGAAGGCTTCGCCCGGCGCGTCCCATTGAATGCGCAGGCGCTGGTTGGCCAGGGGCATCATGAAGAGGAAGTCCGCGCGGCCGCGAAAGTGGGCGCTCAGCTCATGCAGGTGGCGGTGCGTGCCGCCGCCTATGCTGTGGACTACCGCGAGGATGCGCGGGCGCGGGCTGCGTTGCAGGCGCGCAATGTCCAGCGCATGGCGCCAGGGGCGCGCCGGGTCGGCCCTGAGGTGTTCCTGGATTTGCGCGCTGTAGCCCGGGTGCAGGCGCTCGAGCAGCTCTTGCGCGGCGGCTTCGCGCGGGCCTTTGGCGGCGCCGAAGCTGACGCCGCCGACGTGGCGCACAAAGGTGTCCAGCGCCAGCAGGTGTTTCCAGCCAGAGCGGGCCGCGCGCAGGCAGAAGTCGTTTTCTTCGCCATAGCCCGGGCCGAAACGCTCGGCATCGAAGAGGCCGGTCTGCATGAGGCAGTCGCGGCGTATGTACATGCAAAAGCCCACGGCGGTGGGAATGGCCACGCTGGCATCGGCGTTGGTGGCCGCGCAGAGCGCGTCCATGGCGGCGGTGTCGTAACCCGGGGGCAGCGGGTTGTTCTCGCAGTTGCGCGGGTAGCTGCAGATGGTGGCGTTGTTGGACAGCGGCGTGACGGTGCCGGTGTCGCCCGCATGGTAGGCGGCGCGGTGCAGGCGGTCGAGCCAGTCGCCGGCGACTTCGGTGTCGCTGTTGAGCAGCAGCACGTCGTGCTCCTCGCTCAGGGCCATCGCCTGGTTGACGGTCTGCACGAAGCCCAGGTTGCGGGCGTTTTCAAGCAGGGTGAGGCGCGGTTCGTGCGCGGCCAACTCGCGCAGCCAGGCGCTGAGTTCGGGCTCGGGGCTGGCGTCGTTGACGACGATGATGCGGCAGCGGGTGCGCTGCGGCGCGCCAAGCACGGACTGCAGGCAGCGGCGGGTGTCTTGCAGGCCGCGATGGACGGGGATGATGATGTCTACTGTGCTTGCGGGCGGGCGAATCTGCGGCGCGGGCGGCGCCGGTGGCGTGGATGCAGTGGCGGCGGGTGCGTCGGGCGCGGTGGGCGCGTCGGGTGCTGCGGGCGCGTCGGGTGCTGCGGGCGCGGGGCTTGGGGCCTGGGTTGGCGGCGCTGCTGGAGCGGGAGGCGCAGCGGCGGCTGGAGTGGCGGCGGGCCGCGCCAAGCCTGGCAGCAAGCTTTTGAGCCGCGCCAGCTTGCGCGTGATGCGCCACAGGCGTGAGCTTTCCAGGGCGTCCAGACGGGCCTGCAGTTGGGCTTGCGTCTGCGCCTGTTGGCCCAGTTCACGCGCATGCGCTTGCAGCGCGCCGTGGTAGGTGGCCCTCAGCTCAGCCAGTTTGTGCTCGGCGTGGCTGCTTTGCAGCTGCAGTTCACGCGTGGTCTTTGCCAGGGCAAGGTAGTCGGCCGACATTGGCCAGCCGAGCTCGGCTTCGAGCACGCAGCCGCCTGCATGCAGTTGCTGCGCCAGCACCGCAGGGGGGAGGGGCAGTTCGATCCAGGGGTCGTCGCCAGTGAGCAGCAGCACCCAGCCTTGCGCGCCGTCGCGCGCCTGCGTCCAGGCGAGCTGCTGGTGCGCGAGCTCGGCGGGCGCGGGCTGGGCCTGCCGGCCAGGCTCCCAGGACCAGGCGATCTGGCCATCTGCAGCGCGCAGGCGAATGCCGTGCAGGTGCAGGAAGCCGGGGCGGTCGGCAGGGTCCAGGCGCAGGTGCGGCTCGGGCAGGGTGCACGTCGGCAGTGCAAAGCTCAGGGTTTGGCGCAGCTTGCCGATGAGGCCGATGGCGCTGAGCTTGCGTGCTTCGTCGTAGCTGCCCTCGCCCGCTCTCCAGTACAACTGGGCGGTGAATACGGCGTGTTCGGGCGGGGCGTCGACAGGCGCGGCGATTGCGCTCGGCGGCTTGTCGCAAGGGCTGGCCGACGCGACGAACTGGTAGCTCAGGGCGTCGGGCTGGGCCAGCAGATAGCGCGCGACGGCAGGCGGCAGGCTGTCGGGCGTGCGCCGGAATTCGGAGTCCCACAGCTCGCGCCGGATGGTTTGCATGGAGTCCAGGCACCAGCCGTGATCGCGCAGAAAGCGGGTGAGGGACTTGCGCGTGAAGAAGCGCAGATGCGTGCGGTCGAGCAGGCCTTCGGTGCGGTAGCGGAACTCGCCATGCATGAGTTCGAGCGTCAGGCCGGCATAGGAGGCATTGGGTACCGACAGCAGCATCTGCCCCTGCGGTTTGAGCAGCGCCGCGCAGGCGTGCAGGATGCGCTCGGGATGGCGCAGGTGCTCCAGCACGTCGGCGCAGACGATGACGTCGTAGCGCGTGCCGGGAAACAGCGCGCCGAGTTCGGCGGCGTCCAGGTCGGCCAGCACGACGCGCCGGTAATGCGCGCGCGCGTGCTCCGCTTCTGCCTGATTGAGGGTGACGCCATCGCAGACGCAGCCGCGCGTGGCGCTCAGGTGGCGCCCCAGCACGCCCGGGCCGCAGCCCAGATCAAGCACCTCGCTGCCGACGGGGGTGGCGGCAGCGATGGCGGTCAGCGAGCTGTGTTCGTCGGGCCGGATTTCGCGCTGATAGAAGTGCAAATCCTCGTTGGCGGGCGTCATGCAGGGATTATGACGGCGCCCGATGGGCGCCGGAATGCGACACTTGCGGTCTGCGGCATGCATGTGTGCCGCCACGGGATCGGTGCGGCATGCTCTTGGTTGCGTTTTTGGCGTTTCTGGTTTCCACGCTGGCGGCGGCGGCGGTGGTGCGCTGGGGGCACGCGCGCGCGCGTATCTATGGCGCGGACATGCCCCAGCGCTTTCACGTCGGCGACGTGCCGCGTCTGGGCGGGGTGGCATTGCTGGCTGGCGTGGCGGTTGGCTGGGGCGCGGGCGCCATGCAGACGGCGTTTTTTGGCGACCCGGGTTCTCTGCGCATGGGGCCATGGGTGGGTCTGTGGGCGGCAGTCATGCTGCCTGCGGTGTTGGGCGGCATGGCCGAGGACGCTACCCAGCGCCTGGCGGTGCGCTGGCGTCTGCTGCTGTCGGCGGTAACGGGGGTGCTGGCGGTATGGCTGCTGGACCTGGAGGTGCCGCGCCTGGGGCTGAGCTGGCTGGACGCCTGGCTGCCGCGCCTGCCCTGGCTGGGCGCGGCCATCGCCGTGCTGGCGGTGACCGGCCTGCCCCATGCGTTCAACATCATTGACGGCTACAACGGACTGGCCGGCGCGGTTGCCCTGGCGGTTTGCCTGGCGCTGGCCCACGTGGCGCTGCAGGTGGGCGACCGCAGCCTGGCAGTGATGGTGGTGTGCATGGCGGGCGCGACGGTGGGGTTTTTGGTGTGGAATTACCCGCGAGGCCTGTTGTTTGCGGGAGACGGGGGCGCGTATGTCTGGGGGGTGGTCATAGCGATCGCGAGCGTGTCGCTGGTGCAGCGCAACCCGGAGGTCTCGCCCTGGTTTCCGATGTTGCTGCTGGTGTATCCGGTGTGGGAGACGCTGTTCTCGATTTACCGCAAACTGGCGCGCGGGAGCTCTCCCGGCGTGGCCGACGCGCTGCATTTTCATCAGCTCATTTATCGCCGCATCGTGCGCCATGTGTTCGACAAGGATATCTCGCGACGCATGCTCAAGCGCAACAACCGCACCTCACCCTATTTGTGGGGTTTCACGCTGCTGACGGTGGTGCCGGCGGTGCTGGTCTGGCGCAGCACCTGGTTGCTGATGCTCTTCTGTCTTGTGTTTGTCGTGCTGTATGTGCTGGCCTATCTGATGATCGTGCGCTTCAAGGTGCCGGGGTGGATCCAGGGGGAATGATGTATCCGGTGCCGATCAGCCAGGCGTTGGCGGTCGGCCCCTGGTGGATTGCGCTGGCGGGCACGGGCGCCGTGCTGTGGTTTCAACTGACGGGCTGGGGCTTGTGGCGTGCGTGGATGCGTGAGGGGCTGACTGCGGCGCCGCTGCTGGAGGTGTTTTTCCAGCAGGCGCTGGGCATGGGCGCCGCGATGTTGCTGCTGCTGGCGCTGGCTCTGAGTCAGCTGCTGACCTGGAAGGTGACGCTGGTTGCGGCGTTGTGCGCCGCGGTATTGCCGGCCTGGGCGCTGGTTCGCGCCGGCGCAGGCTGCGCTGGCGCAGGGCGCAGGCGCCGGGGCGTGCAGGCACGGTGGTGTGCGGTGCTGGTGTGCGCGCTGCTTTGGGTGTCCGTGCAGGCGTGGCGTTTTCCGGCGGGCTGGGACGACACGTCTTACCACTTGCCCATGGCCCGCGGGTTTGTCCAGCACCAGGGTCTTGTGGTTGATGAGTGGCTGAGGTTTCCGTTTTTCCCGGCCGGTATGCAGTTGCTGATGGCTGCTGGGCTGTGGCTGGATGTGGGCCTGGCGCAATGGCTGAGTACCTGGCCGGCTGCGGTGACGGCGCTGGGGTTGGCGGGTGCGGCGCAATGGCTGTGCGGGCGCTGGCAGTGGGGACTGGCTGCGGCCACGCTGTACCTGACGACACCGGCGCTGCAGCACGCTCTCGGGTTTGCCATGCCCGATGCGGCGCTGGTCATGTACGCGCTGGCGGCGGTGCTCGCTGGCGCCTGGTGGCTCGAATACGGGCCGAAGCAGCCCGTGCGCGCCGGGCGCTGGCCGGCCCTGGCAGGCGTGTTTGCCGGGTTCGCCTGTGGCATCAAGCCGCAGGGACTGGTTCTGGCGACGGCGCTTGGCCTCGCGCTGCCGGCGTGGGCAGGGCTTGCGACAGGGCTGCGGCAATCCTGTCGGGCGTTGACGACATATGGCGCCTGCTGTCTTGCAGTATGCGGGTTCTGGTATGGCCGCAGTTGGTGGTTCTCCGGTGATCCCTTGCACCCCTTTGGAGCGCCGGTGTTTGGCTATTACCTTTGGAGCGCGCAGGACATGGCCTTGCAGATGGCGGAGCAGGCGGCGCATGGAGTGGCCAAGACCTGGGCCAATCTGTTGCCCGCCTTGTCGCGCGCGGGCGTGCTTTTTCTGGCGCTGGCAATGGCGGCGCCCCTGCTCTTGTGCTGGCGCAGGGCAGGGCGGCGCGCATGGCTGCTTCTTGCGGCCGTCGTGTGGTTTTGCGTGCTGTTCTGGTTCTGGGTGAGCCAGGTCGACAGGTATGTGTTGATGGCGGTGCCAGCGGGCGCCTTGCTTTGCGTCGAGGCGCTGCGCCGAGTCGTGTTGCAGGCCGTCAAGCCTGGCGTTGGCAAGATTGCCCGGGCCGGCTTGCCCCTGCTGGGGGCTGCGTGCGCTGCCTGGCTGCTGGCGGGCGCCGTGCTTGCCATGCGTGAGCGTCCGGCGATTGCGCAGCAAGGCATGGCGCAAGACGTCATTGCCTTGCTTGAGCTGGCCCAGGCGCAGTCTGCTAGTTACGGCACGGCAATGCTGAACATGGGTTATGAATATGCCGTGTTCTATTATCGCGGGCAGCTGGTGGGTGACTGGTTCGGGCGGGCGGCATTTACCCGCATTGCCGATTGCAACAGAGGCTGCCGGATGCGCTCGCCGGAATCTACGCGGCGCTTCATGCACGAGCTGGGCGTTCGCCTGCTGATTGTCGATACGCAGAAGTTTCCGCTGGACAGGCAGAGGTATGCGCAGCAAATGCATTTGCTGGCGCAACAGGGCAGCGGGCTGTTGTTTGCCCTGAGAGAAGGCGATTGAGGGCCGGCCCGGAAGAAGGGCCTTTTGACTGTTTTTCGAATTTTTCACATGACCGAATCCATTTCAATCCAAGCGCGCGACAAGGCCGAGATCCTGGCCCAGGCGCTGCCCTACATCCGCCAGTTCCACGGCAAGACGCTGGTGATCAAGTACGGCGGCAACGCCATGACCGACCCGGCGCTGCAGCAGGACTTTGCCGAGGACGTGGTGCTGCTCAAGCTGGTGGGCATGAACCCGGTGGTGGTGCATGGCGGCGGGCCGCAGATCGAGGCGGCGCTCAAACGCCTGGGCAAGCAGGGGCACTTCATCCAGGGCATGCGCGTGACCGACGCCGAGACCATGGAGGTGGTCGAGTGGGTGCTGGCCGGCGAGGTGCAGCAGGACATCGTCGGCCTGATCAACCAGGTGGGCGGCAAGGCCGTGGGCCTTACCGGGCGCGACGGCGGCCTGATCCGCGCGAAGAAGCTCAAGCTGCTGGACCACAAGGACCCGAGCGTGGAGCACGACGTGGGCCAGGTGGGCGAGATCGTGGCGGTGGACTGCAGCGTGGTCAAGGCGCTGCAAGACGATGCCTTCATCCCCGTGGTTAGCCCCATCGGCTTCGGCAGCGACAACGAGAGCTACAACATCAACGCCGACGTCGTGGCGAGTCGCCTGGCGACCGAGCTGCAGGCGGAAAAGCTGCTGCTGCTGACCAACATCCCCGGCGTGCTGGACAAGGCCGGCCAGTTGCTGCCCGAGCTGACGGCGGCGCAGATCGACGCGCTGATCCAGGACGGCACCATCTCCGGCGGCATGCTGCCCAAGCTCGCCGGCGCGATCGAAGCGGCCAAGGCGGGGGTGAATGCGGTGCACATCGTCGATGGGCGCGTGCCGCATGCGATGCTGCTGGAGGTTTTGACCGACCAGGCCTACGGGACGATGATCCGGGGGTAGGGGCCGGCGGCGGCCCCCATCCCGGCCTTCCTCCAGAGGGGGAAGGAGTGAGGCAGAGGTCAGGCCTGCTGGTGTGCGCGCACCCACTCCAGCAGTGCGTCGTTCATGCGGGTTTGCCATCCTGGCCCGCCGGCGCGAAATGCCGCCAGGACCTCGGGGCTGTAGCGGATGGTCACGGCTTGCTTGCTGCCTTCCTTGGTGCTGCCCACCGGCCGCCCGCGCCGGGCGGCGGTGCGCAGCAGGGCCAAGCCTTGCGTGGCGCTGACCTTGCGCGTGCTGACCTGCCACTGGGCGCTCTCGATGTCCTTGGCGCGCCAGACGGGTGCGTCGTCCGGGTCAACCCAGGCCGAAGGTTTGGATTTCACTGTCATGGCAGTACCTCATTGAAATGATGCGGCGAGCATCGCCGCGCGGTGTCCAGACCACCGCGACGGCGCGTCCGCGCAGCAGCCCGAGTGTCTGCAAGCGCGGTTCGCCGCAGTCCTGGCGTTCGTCGGGCCGCGTGGCGGTGACGCCGTCGAATACGTACTGTGCATCGGCGAAATCGAGCCCGCGCTCAGCAAATGTTTTGGCGTGCTTGTCGGCATCGAACTCGATACGCATGAATAATTGTAGTTTCAATTAATTTGGCGGGCAAGACGGGTTTTTGTGGCGAAGGTGTCGCATGGGGCTGGTGTTGTCCGCTGGCTTCATGCAAAATAGCACGATCGTTCGTTTTATTCCATGCCCGTCTCTCTCATTTCCTCCCATTCCGGCGCACGCCGCTCCGGCGGTGCGCGCGCGGCGCACAAGGGTCAGCAGACCAAGGCGGCCATCGTCGATGCAGCCTTGCAGCTGGCCACGCAGGTGGGGCTGGAGGGGCTGTCCATAGGCGCGGTGGCCGAGGCCACGGGCATGAGCAAGTCGGGCGTGTTTGCGCACTTCGGCTCGCGCGAAGAACTGCAGATTTCCGTCATCCATGAATACCACCAGCGCTTCGAGCAGGAGGTGTTCCAGCCCGCCCTGCAGCTGCCGCGCGGACTGCCCCGGCTCAAGGCCTTGTTCGACCACTGGATGCAGCGCACCTCTGTGGAGATCGATTCGGGCTGCATCTACATCAGCGGCGCGGCCGAGTTCGACGACCGGCCAGGCCCGGTGCGCGACGCGCTGGCCGAGTCGGTGCGCATCTGGCTCGCGGCCATGCGCCGCGCCATCGTGCAGTGCCGCGACTGCGGCCAACTGCGCGCCGACGCGGACGAGGCGCAGATGCTGTTTGGCATCCACGGTCTGATTCTTGCCCTGCATTACGAGGCGCGTTTCCTCAAGCTGCCCGGCGCGATCGAGCGCGCGCACCGGGGTTTCGACAACATTCTGCTGCGCTACGCCCTGCCCGAGCCGGCATGAGGCAGGGGCGCACCAAGCCGCTTTTTCTTTCCTTTCACCCATCCACAGCCCCAGAGGAGCCCACATGCCCAGTTACACGCCGCCGCTGCGCGACATGCAGTTCGTGATGCACGAGGTGTTTCACGCCACCGACGAATTCAAGGCCATGCCGCGCTACGCCGAGGTCGACGTGGACACGGTGAATGCGGTACTGGAGGAGGCGGGCAGGTTTGCCGCCGAGGTGACTTTTCCGCTGAACATCAGCGGCGATGCCGAAGGCTGCCAGCTCGACCCGGCGACGCACGAGGTGACGACGCCCAAGGGCTTCAAGGAGGCCTATCAAAAATACGTGGAAGGCGGCTGGGCGGCGCTGTCCTGCGACCCCGAATACGGCGGCCAGGGCCTGCCCTTCGCGCTCAACCAGTGCCTCTACGAGATGCTCAACAGCGCCAACCAGGCCTGGACCATGTACCCCGGCCTGTCGCACGGCGCCTACGAGGCGCTGGTGGCGCACGGCACCGACGAGCAGAAGAAGACCTATCTGTCCAAGCTCACCAGCGGCGAGTGGACCGGCACCATGTGCCTGACCGAGCCGCACTGCGGCACCGACCTGGGCCTGCTGCGCACCAAGGCCGAGCCGGTCGGCGACGGCACTTACAAGATCACCGGCAACAAGATCTTCATCAGCGCGGGCGAGCACGGCTTTACCGACAACATCGTGCACCTGGTGCTTGCGCGCCTGCCCGATGCGCCCAAGGGTTCCAAGGGCATCAGCCTGTTCGTCGTGCCCAAGTTCAAGGTGAACGCCGATGGCTCGCTGGGCGAGCGCAACCCCATCTTCTGCACCGCGCTGGAGCACAAGATGGGTATCCACGGCAACGCCACCTGTGCGCTGACGCTGGACGGCGCCGTCGGCACCCTGGTGGGCGAGGCGAACAAGGGCCTGGCCGCCATGTTCGTGATGATGAACGCCGCGCGCCTGGGCGTGGGCAACCAGTCGCTGGGCCTGACCGAAGTGGCCTTCCAGAACGCCCTGGCCTACGCGAAGGAGCGGCTGCAGATGCGCTCGCTCTCCGGCAAGAAGGCCAAGGACAAGGAGGCCGACCCCATCATCGTGCATCCCGACGTGCGCAAGATGCTGCTCACCGCGCGCGCCTGGGCCGACGGGGCCCGCGCGCTGCAACTGTTTTGCTCGCTGCTGGTGGACAAGGCGCACCACCATCCGGACGAGAAGGTGCGCAAGGACAGCGACCAGCTCGTCGCGCTGCTCACGCCCATCGTCAAGGCCTTCGTGACCGACAACGGCTTTGCCGCGACCAATGCCTGCATGCAGGTCTTTGGCGGCCATGGCTACATCAAGGAGTCGGGCATGGAGCAGTTCGTGCGCGACGCGCGCATCAACATGATCTACGAGGGCACGAACACCGTGCAGTCGCTCGACCTGCTGGGGCGCAAGGTGCTGGGCGACCAGGGCGCGGCGCTCAAGAAGCTGGGCAAGCTCGTCGGCCAGTTGGTGCAGGAAGAGGGCGTGAACGAACAGATGGCCGAGTTCATCAACCCGATCGCCATCCTGGGCGAGCAGATGACCAAGTTCACCACCGAGATCGGCTTCAAGGGCTTTCAAAACCCCGACGAGGTGGGCGCGGCCGCAGTGGACTACCTGCGCGTGGCCGGCCACCTGGTGTTTGGCTACCTGTTTGCGCGCATGGCCCAGGTGGCGCTGCGCAGAATTGCCGAAGGCAGCAGCGACCCGTTCTACACCGCCAAGCTGCAGACGGCGCGCTTTTACTTTGCCAAGCTGTTCCCCGAGATTCACTCGCTGATGCGCACCGCGCGGGCGGGCAGCAAGAGTCTGATGGATACCGACGCGGTGCTGGCTTGAATGGCTTTTGCTCCCTCCCCTTTTGGGGGAGGGCAGGGGTGGGGGCCAGTGGCGCTGACTGAGCACAAAAGCCCCCATCCCGACCTTCCCCCAAAGGGGGAAGGGGCAAGGGAAGAAATCAGAACGTTTTACCGATGGAGCCCTTATGTACAAAGCGCTGACAGCTATCTTTGCAATAGTAATCTCGGCCCCCGCCTGGGCGCAGATGACGCCCGTGGGCACGTGGAACAGCATTGACGACAAGACCGGCCAACCCAAGGCCGAGATCCGCATCGTGGATCAGGGCGGCGCGCTCAGCGGGCGGGTGGAAAAGAGCCTGCAGCCCAGCAGCCAGCCGCTGTGCACCGAATGCACGGACGACCGCAAGGACCAGCCCAAGATCGGCATGGAGATCATCCGCGGCGGCAAGAAGGCCGCGGACGGCGACGTGTGGGAGGGCGGCAAGATCCTCGACCCCGACAACGGCAAGGAATACCGCGCCACCTTCACCCCCATCGAGGGCGGCAAGGAGCTGCAGGTGCGCGGCTTCATCGGCCCCTTCTTTCGCACGCAGGTGTGGAAGCGGGTGCAGTAAGGCTGGGGCAACTCCCTCCCCCGCTGGGGGAGGGCAGGGGTGGGGGCCAGCGGCGCTGGCCGGGCGCGCAAGCCCCCATCCCAACCTTCCCCCAAAGGGGGAAGGGGTTTGAAAACCGAAAAAGGAACATCCATGTCCCGATTCAACGTGAAAAAAGTCGCCGTCCTCGGCGCGGGCGTGATGGGCGCGCAGATCGCCGCGCACCTCATCAATGTCAAGGTGCCAGTGGTGCTGTTCGACTTGCCGGCAAAGGAAGGCCCAAAGAGCGCCATCG
Source organism: Comamonas sp. NLF-1-9 (assembly GCF_019195435.1). Lineage (NCBI taxonomy): Bacteria > Pseudomonadati > Pseudomonadota > Betaproteobacteria > Burkholderiales > Comamonadaceae > Comamonas > Comamonas sp. NLF-1-9. The sequence continues at coordinate 2,029,598 of NZ_CP078069.1, read as the reverse complement.
CGCTCAAGGCGATTGCCAATCTGAAGAAGCTCAAGCCCTCGCCCATAGGCGTGGCGAGCGATGCCGACCTGATCGAGCCCGCCAATTACGAAGAGCACCTGGGGCTGCTGGGCGAATGCGATCTGGTGATCGAGGCGATTGCCGAGCGCATGGACTGGAAGCAGGACCTCTACCACAAGATCGCGCCGCACGTGCCGGCGCACACGCTGCTGGCATCCAACACCTCGGGCCTGTCGATCACCAAGCTCAGCGAGGCGCTGCCCGAGCAGTTGCGCCATCGCTTTTGCGGCATCCACTTCTTCAACCCGCCGCGCTATATGCCGCTGGTGGAGCTGATCGCCACGCCTGCCACCGAGCCGCGCGTGCTCGATCAGCTCGAAGCCTTCGTCACCAGCGGCCTGGGCAAGGGCGTGGTGCGGGCCAAGGACACGCCCAACTTCATTGCCAATCGCATTGGCATTGCCGGCATCCTCTCGACCATGAAAGAGGCCGAGAAGTACGGCCTGAGTGTTGACGTGGTCGACGACCTCACCGGCAAGAAGCTCGGGCGCGCGTCCAGCGGAACCTTTCGCACCGCCGACGTGGTGGGCCTGGACACCATGGCCCACGTCATCAAGACCATGCAGGACAACCTGAGTCCTGAAACCGACCCCTTCTACGACAGCTTCGCCACGCCGCCGGTGCTGGCCAAGCTGATCGAGCTGGGCCATCTGGGCCAGAAGACCAAGGCGGGTTTTTACAAGAAGGTGGGGCGCGACATCCTGCGCTTTGAGCTGGAGAGCGAGGACTACGTGCCCGCTGGCGCCAAGGCCGACGAGGTCTATGGCCGCATGCTCAAGAAACCTGCGGCCGAGCGCCTGAAGCTGCTGCGCAACGCCCAGGGCGCCGAGGGGCAATTCCTCTGGGCCATTTTGCGCAACGGCTTTCACTACGCCGCGCTGCACCTGGCCGAGATTGCCGAGACCGCGCGCGACGTGGACCAGGCCATGCGCTGGGGCTTTGGCATGAAGCAAGGCCCCTTCGAGCTATGGCAGGAAGCCGGCTGGCTCGAGGTGGCGAAGATGGTGCAGGAGGACATAGACGCCGGCCGGGCGCTCACGCGCGCGCCGCTGCCCGACTGGGTCTTCAAGGGCCCGGTGGCGGACGCCGGCGGCGTGCATACCGCCCAGGGTTCGTGGAGTCCATCTGCTGGCAAATTCATAGCGCGCCGCGCAATGCCCGTCTACGAAAGACAGTATTTTCCTGAAAAACTGCTGGGTGAAGACCAGTTGCCCGACTGGCGCAGCGGCGGCACCACCATCAGCGACGGCGAAGGCCTGCGCCTGTGGACGCTGGATGCGGGCGACTGCGAGAAGTCCGAGCAGGTCTTGATCGCCTCCATCAAAAGCAAGATGCACGCCATCGGTCCGGCGGTGATCGAGGAGCTGGGTGAGGCGCTTGACCTGGCCGAGCGCGAATACGCCGCCATGGTGATCTGGTCGGGCGACGCGCCGTTTTCCGTCGGCGCCGACCTGCAGGCCGCGATGCCGGCCTTCATCGCCGCCGGCGTGGACGCGATCGACGGGCTGTCGCAAGAGCTGCAAAACACCATGCTGCGCATCCGCTACGCCCAGGTGCCGGTGGTCGCGGCCGTGCACGGCATGGCGCTGGGCGGCGGCTGCGAGCTGGCGATCTACTGCGCGCGCCGCGTGGCGCACATGGAAAGCTACATGGGCCTGGTGGAAATCGGCGTCGGACTGGTGCCGGGCGCGGGGGGGCTGACCTACATCGCTCGCCGCGCCGCGGAAAACGCCCAGGCCAGCACCGGCAAGGACTTGCTGCCCTTCCTGACCGAAGGCTTCACCGCCGCCGCCACCGCCAAGGTGGGCACGAGCGCGATCGAATCGCGCGCCATCGGCTATCTGCTGGGCAGCGACATCATCGTGCCGCACAAGGAAGAGCTCTTGTACGTCGCGGTGAACGAGGCACGCGCCATGGCCGCGAGCGGCTGGCGCGCACCGCTCAAGCGCAGCTTCCCGGTGGCGGGGCGCAGCGGCACCGCGACCATCCGCGGGCAACTCGTGAACATGCGCGCCGGCGGCTTCATCAGCGACCACGACCAGCACATCGCCACGCTGATTGCCGAGATCGTCTGCGGCGGCGACGTGGACGCGGGCACGCTGGTGAACGAGGAATACCTGATGGCCCTGGAGCGCAAGGCCTTCTGCGCGCTGATCCAGCACCCGAAGACGCAGGAGCGCATTCTGGGCATGCTCAGCACCGGCAAGCCGGTGCGCAATTGAACATGACGGCGCATGCGTCTTTGCTCCCTCCCCCGCTGGGGGAGGGCAGGGGTGGGGGCCAGCAGCGGTGGATGAAACCTGCCGTTGGCTGTCTGCGGGCGGCCCCCATCCCGGCCTTCCCCCAGAGGGGGAAGGAGAGTGGCGGGGCGCGCTTTCAGCTCCCTCCCCCGTTGGGGGAGGGCAAGGGTGGGGGCCAGCAGCGGTGGATGAAGCCTGCCGTTGGCTGTCTGCGGGCGGCTCCCATCCCGGCCTTCCCCCAAAGGGGGAAGGAGAGTGGCGGGGCGCGCTTTCAGCTCCCTCCCCCGTTGGGGGAGGGCAGGGGTGGGGGCCAGCAGCGGTGGATGAAGCCTGCCGTTGGCTGTCTGCGGGCGGCCCCCATCCCGGCCTTCCCCCAGAGGGGGAAGGAGAGTGGCGGAGCGCGCTTTCAGCTCCCTCCCCCGCTGGGGGAGGGCAGGGGTGGGGGCCAGCAGCGGTGGATGAAGCCTGCCCTTGGCTGTCTGCGGGCGGCCCCCATCCCGGCCTTCCCCCAGAGGGGGAAGGAGAGTGGCGGAGCGCGCTTTCAGCTCCCTCCCCCGTTGGGGGAGGGCAGGGGTGGGGGCCAGCAGCGGTGGGTGAAGCCTGCCGTTGGCCGTCTGCGGGCGGCCCCCATCCCGGCCTTCCCCCAAAGGGGGAAGGAGTAAAACCATGCAGTACCAGGCCAGCACCCGGGCGCGCGGCAACGCTGCGGCATTGCGCCGCACCATGACGGACTCCGAGCGCAAGCTCTGGAGCCGCCTGCGTGGCGAACAACTGGGCGTGAAGTTTCGCCGCCAGCACCCTTTGGGCAGCTACGTCGCCGACTTTGCCTGCCTGGCGCCAAGGCTGATCGTGGAGCTGGACGGTTCACAACATCTGACGCAGGCCGGCTACGACGCGCGTCGGGATGCGTTCTTTCGCGATCAAGGGTTCGAGGTGCTGCGGTTTGACAGCAACGCGCCGTTGACCCAACTGGAAGGGGTGTTGCAGCGGATTCTGGAAACGCTCCAGGCGCTGCCGGCCCCCATCCCCGCCTTCCACCAAATGGGGAAGGACTTGACACCCCAAGGAGTTTGACCATGAGCAAGCAAATCCAGGACGCCTACATCGTCGCCGCCACGCGCACGCCGATAGGCAAATCGCACAAGGGCTTTTTCCGCAACTACCGGCCCGACGACCTGCTGGCTACCATCTTGCGCGCGGCGCTGGCGCAGGTGCCGACGCTGGACCCGGCGGCGGTGGAAGACGTGATTGCCGGCTGCGCCATCCCCGAGGCGCAGCAAGGCCTGAACGTGGCGCGCATTGCCGCGGTGCTGGCCGGCCTGCCCAAGAGCGTGGGCGGGGTGACGGTCAACCGCTTTTGCGCCTCGGGCCTGACCGCCGTGCAGATGGCGGCCGACCGCATCCGCGTGGGCGAGGCCGAGGTGATGATCGCCGCCGGCGTGGAGAGCATGAGCATGGTGCCCATGATGGGCAACAGCCCGAGTCTTTCGCCCAGCATCTTCGCGGGCGGCGACGAGGACGTGGGCATTGCCTACGGCATGGGCCTCACCGCCGAGAAGGTCGCCCAGCAGTGGAAGGTGACGCGCGAAGCGCAGGACGCGTTTGCGCTGGAATCGCACCGGCGCTCGATTGCCGCGCAGCAGGCCGGGCGTTTTGCCGATGAGATCACGCCGATCGAGGTGACCGACCGCGGCCTTGACCTGGCTTCGGGCGAGCCCGTAGTGAAGACGCGCACCGTGAACCTGGACGAAGGCCCGCGCCCCGACACCACGCTCGAGGGCCTGGCCAAGCTGCGCACCGTGTTTGCCGCGCGCGGCACGGTGACCGCGGGCAACAGCAGCCAGACGAGCGATGGCGCGGGTGCGCTGATTCTGGCGAGCGAGGCGGCGCTCAAGCGCTTCAACCTCAAGCCCCTGGCGCGTTTTGTCAGCTTTGCCAACCGCGGCGTGCGCCCCGAGATCATGGGGGTGGGGCCGATCGATGCGATTCCGGCGGCGCTCAAGCTCGCCGGCCTCAAGCACGAGGACATGGGCTGGATAGAGCTCAACGAAGCCTTTGCCGCCCAGTCGCTGGCGGTGATCAACACGCTGGGGCTCAACACCGAGGTGGTCAACCCCATGGGCGGCGCGATCTCGCTTGGTCACCCGCTGGGCGCAACCGGCGCGATCCGCTCGGCCACGGTGGTGCACGCGCTGCAGCGCGAGAAGCTGAAGTACGGCATGGTCACGATGTGCGTGGGCATGGGCCAGGGGGCGGCGGGCATTTTCGAGCGCGTCTGAGCGCCGGGCGCACGCCATGCAGGCGTTCACGCTCACGGGCAGCGGCGCGCCAGTCGCCGTCCGGCGTTTTGACGGCGCGGGCGCGGCGCATGCCAGCGTGGTCATCGGCAATGCGGTGGGCGTGCACCAGCGCTACTACCAGGACTTTGCCGTCTGGCTGGCGGCGCAGGGCTGGCGCGTCTACACCTTCGACTGGCGTGGCCAGGGCGAATCGCTCGCCGGGCCGATGCGCGACGCGCGGCCCTCGATGCAGGACTGGGTGCGCGACTACGAAGCCGTCATCGCCCATGCCCGGGCGCAACTGCCGGGGCGCCCGCTCTACCTCATTGGCCACAGCCTGGGCGCGCAACTGCCGGGGCTGTTCAGCCGGCCGCAGGACGTGGGCGGCCTGCTGGCCGTGGCCGCAGGCAGCGGCTATTGGCGCGTGAATGCGCCGCAGCTCAGGCGGCGCATCCTGCCGTTTTGGTATCTGGTCATGCCGGCGGCGACGTGGTGGGCCGGCTATTTCCCGGGCGCGCGCCTGGGCATGGTGGGCGACCTGCCCGCGAGCATCGCCTGGCAATGGCGCCGCTGGTGCCTGCACCCGCGCTACGCCATGGGCGCGGAGCAGGCGGTGGAAAGCTATGCGCGCGTGCGCTTTCCCATCCATCTGCTGCGCATGATGGACGACGAGATGATGAGCGAGCAGGCCAACCACGACCTGCTGGCCATGTACCCCGGCGCGGCGCAGCGGGTGCAGAGCTTGGGCGCGCAGGAGGCGGGCGGCCAGCGCATAGGGCACCTGGGCTTCTTCAAGCCGCGCTTCGAGACGCTGCTCTGGCCCCATGCCGATGCGGTGCTGCGCGCCTGGTGCGGCGTCGCGCAGACGACCGAAGCGCTGGCGCAGCAAGGGCACACTCGCGCTCCATGACTGCCATGAACCCTTCTTTGCACCCTCTGGACGATGCGCTTGCGTTGACCGCCGCAGGCGCCGACACCTTCACCGGCCGAACTACCGCAACCTACTGGAACATGGTCGGCCCGTTCGGCGGCGTCACCGCGGCCACGCTGCTGCAGGCGGTGATGCAGCACCCGGCGCGCCTGGGCGAGCCGCTGTCGCTCACCGTGAACTACGCCGGGGCCGTGGGCGAGGGGCCGTTCGAGATCCGGGCGACGGCGGTGCGCACCACGCGATCGACCCAGCACTGGTGGCTGCAACTGGTGCAGCCGGACAAGGACGGCCAGGCCCAGGTAATGACCACGGCCACGGCCATCACGGCGCTGCGCCGCGAGACCTGGAGCGCGAGCGACCTGCCCATGCCCGAGGCGCCCGCACCCGAAGCCTGCACGCAGGTGGAGCAGCCGATACCGGTGCAGTGGATCAACCGCTACGCCATGCGCCCCGTCAGCGGCATGCCGCCGCGCCAATGGGACGGCGCCGAGCGCGACAGCCTCACCCGGCTGTGGGTGCGCGACGCGCCAGAGCGCGCGCTGGACTTTGCGGCGCTGGCGGCGCTGTGCGACGTGTTCTACCCGCGCATCTGGCGCCGCCGCGCGCTGCAGGTGCCGGCGGGCACGGTGTCTATGACGGTGTACTTTCACGCCGGCAGCGCCTTGCTGGCCGAGACCGGCAGCGGCTGGCTGCTGGCGCAGGCGCGCGGGCAGGAATACCGCGGCGGCTTTTTCGACCAGACGGCGCAGCTGTGGAACCAGGCCGGCCAAATGCTGGCGACCACGCAGCAGATCGTCTACTACAAGGAATGAGAGCATGAACGCAGCAACGCAAGACATCCTGGTGCACGTCGAGGGCGGCGTGAGCACCATCACCTTCAACCGGCTGGACAAGAAGAATTCCTTCACCGAGCGCATGTATGGCGAGATGGCCGAGGTGCTCACGGCCGCCGCCGAAGACCCGAGCGTGCGCTGCGTGCTGTTTCAGGGCGACGCGACGGTGTTCAGCGCCGGCAACGACATTGGCGACTTCCTGCGCCAGGGCGGCGAGGCGCAAGGCGGCGACTTGACGCAGCGCGCCGTCTGGCGCTTTCTCAACGCCATCGCCACTTTCCCCAAACCGCTCGTCGCCGCCGTCTGCGGCCCTGCCGTGGGCGTAGGCACCACGCTGCTGCTGCACTGCGACCTGGTCTACGCGGGCGACAACGCGGCCTTTGCGCTGCCCTTCGTCAACCTCGGGCTGTGCCCGGAGGCGGCCTCCAGCCTGCTGCTGCCGCAAATGCTGGGCCATCACCGCGCGGCCGAGGCGCTGATGCTGGGCGAGCCCTTCATGGCCGAGGCGGCGCTGGAAGTCGGCCTGGTCAACCGCGTGGTGCCGCCGACCGAATGCAACGCCATCGCCGGGCAGCAGGCAAAAAAACTCGCCGCCAAGCCTCTGAGCGCGCTGATCGAGACCAAGCGCCTGATGAAGGGCGGCCAGACACCCGCCGTGATCGAGCGCATGACCGAAGAGGCCCAGTCCTTCTCGCGCTTGATGCGCACGCCATCAGCGCGCGAAGCCTTCACCGCGTTCGTTGAAAAGAGAAAGCCTGATTTCAGCAACTGCTGAAATCAGCCCTCCCGTCAGGGAGGCGGGCCGCGCAGCGGGCCGTTCAGCCATGCAGCAAGCGCCGGGTCAGCAAGGAGCGGAAATTGCGCCGACTGTCTGCCACCAGGTGAACGATGACGTGCTGCGCCTCGATGCCGTAGAGGATGCGCCAGGGCTTGTGCAGGGTCTGGCGGTAGTCCTTGATGCCGAGCGCGAGCAGCTCCGGCGGGTAGCTGCCGCGCTCAGGCAGGTTTGCAAAGCCGTGGATGGCGCGCATCAGGCCGTCCAGGATTTGATCGGCGCGCAGCGCGCCGTCTGTCGCGGCGATGTAATCCACGATGTCCAGAAGATCACCATGTGGGGCCTCGGTGATCAGCACCGAATGGCTTGCTGGCCGGGTTTTCATTTTGCCGACGTGTCAGCGGCTGTGCGCAATTGCGCCAACTTGGCGCGCAGCCGTGAATGCACTTCTTCCGCGGGGCTCAGTCGACCGGCTTGAACATCCTGGCGGCTCAGGGCGAGTAGCTTGAGCAGAGCCAGGGTCTCCTGCGTCTGCTCGAAAGAAACCACGTCCTGCAATACCGCCTTGGCCTCGCCGTTCTGGGTGATGACCAGGGGCTCGCGCTGCTCGCCCAGATCCTGCAGGATCTGGGCTGCATTGGCCTTGAGGTAGCTGATGGGCTTGATCTGCGTGGAGTAACGCACGGCGGCCTCCTGATGACTATGGGTCTGAATATAGTCCTCCTGTGGTCTTGTGCCCGGGCCAGGCAAGACGAATATTTTTACGAAGCAAGCGCTTGATTAAATTCAGGTGCTTTGCTAATCTGCGCGCATGTCCGAGACCCATGCGCAAGACCCGGCGGTGCAAGCCGCGCCACGTCGCCCGCGCGGGCGCCCGCGCAAGAGTGCGCAGCATCTCGATGAGAGTGGGCGCCGGCGCGAGCTGATGGAGCAGGCGGCGCGCCTGTTCCTGGTCAAGGGCTACGCGGCGACCACGACGCGCGACATTGCGGCGGCGGTGGGCATGCACAGCGGCTCGCCGTTCTATTACTTCAAAAGCAAGAGCGCGCTCTTGTACGCGGTGATGCGCGAGGGCATGGAGGGCGCGCTGGCGAGCCAGCGGCAGGCGCTGGAGCAGCTCGCGCCCGAGGCCGACGCGCACGCCCGGCTGCGCGCGCTGATACGCCATCATTTCGACATCCTGCTGGGGCCGCAAAGCGGCTTCATTCCGGTGATGCTCTACGAGTGGCGCTCGCTCACGGCGGCGCAGAAAAAAGGTGTCTCGCAGGTCAAGGATGCCTACGAGGCGGCCTGGATGCCGGCGCTGGAAAAGCTGGCCGCGCAGGGCGACTTGCGCGCCGAGCCGGCGATCGCGCGGCTGTTCATCTTTGGCGCGCTCAACTGGTCGGTGCAGTGGTTTCGCGTGCGCGGCGGGTGCTCGCTCGATCAACTGGCGGACGAGGCCTTGCGTCTTTTTGCGGGGAAGGCATGAATTACCAATCGATTTTTACGCCCGGTCTGTTTGCCGGGCAGACCATCGTCGTGACCGGCGGCGGTTCGGGCATAGGGCGTTGCAGCGCGCATGAACTTGCAGCGCTTGGCGCGCGCGTGGTGCTGGTGGGGCGCAAGCCTGAAAAATTGCAGGCGGTGGCCGCCGAGATCGCTCAGGACGGTGGCCAGGCCGACACGCGGGTGTGCGACATCCGCGACGAGGCGGGGGTCGTGGCGATGGTCGGCGCCGTCGTCGCCGCGCACGGACGCATCGATGCGCTGGTGAACAACGCCGGCGGGCAGTACATGACGCCGCTGGAAAAGATCAGCGCCAAGGGCTGGGAGGCGGTGGTCAACACCAATCTGACCGGCGGTTTTCTGGTGGCGCGCGAGTGCTATCTGCAAAGCATGCAGGCGCAGGGCGGGGCCATCGTGAACATCGTTGCCGACATGTGGGGTTCGATGCCCAACATGGGCCACAGCGGCGCGGCGCGCGCGGGCATGGTGAGCTTCACCGAGACGGCTGCCGCCGAATGGGCCAGGAGCGGCGTGCGCGTGAACGCGGTGGCGCCGGGCTACATCGCCTCCAGCGGCATGGACCACTACCCGCCCGAGGCCGGCGATATGCTGCGCGCCATGCGCCGCACCGTGCCGCTGGGTCGCTTTGGCACCGAGGCCGAGGTGTCCGCGGCGATTGCCTTTCTGCTCAGTCCCGCGGCCAACTTCATCAGCGGCAGCGTGCTGCGCATCGACGGCGCGCGCCCGCAGGTGCGCATGGGCTGGCCGATGCAGCTGCCGCCGCGTGAAGTGCAGCAGCGCCCGGCGGTGCGCGCATTCAACGGCTTTCATCGCGCGGTCACGCCCAAGGTGTTCGCCGATGACGAAGGGGGCGGTGCATGAGCGCGTTCGCATCGCGCTGGAACGCGGCCAGCGCCCAGGCGCAGCAGCGGCGCGCGCATATGCTCGCGCGCATCGCGCAGCTGCGGGCGCTGGAGCAGCGCGCGCAAGACGCCTCGGCGCAGGCCGGGCCGCGCTTTGCCAGGCGCCATCAGCTTTTGCCGCGCGAGCGCGTGGCGCTGCTGCTCGATGCCGGGGCGCCGTGGCTGCCGCTGTGCTCGCTCGCGGGTTTTCTGCACGACGTGCCCGATGCCGAAAAGTCCGTGCCCGGCGGCGGCATCATCGCGGGCATAGGTTTCATCTCGGGCACGCGCTGCATGGTGGTGGCGAGCGATTCGGGCATAGAGGCGGGCGCGATCCAGCCCATGGGCCTGGACAAGATCCTGCGCGTGCAGGAGATCGCGCTGCAAGAGCGCCTGCCCTTCATCCATCTGGTGGAGAGCGCGGGCGCGAATCTGATGCGCTACCGCGTCGAGGGTTTCGTTTACGGCGGCAGCATGTTTCGCAACCTGGCGCGGCTCTCCAGTGCGGGCATTCCGGTCATCACCGTGCAGCACGGCTCGGGCACGGCGGGCGGGGCCTACATGCCGGGGCTGTCGGACATCGTCATCATGGTCGAGGGCCGCTCGCGCGCCTTCCTGGCCGGCCCGCCGCTGCTCAAGGCCGCCACTGGCGAGGTGGCGACGGAAGAAGAACTGGGCGGCGCGCTGATGCACACCACGGTCTCTGGCCTGGGCGAATACCTGGCGCAGGACGACCGCGAGGCGCTTGGCATGGCGCGGCGGGTTATGGCGCAACTATACTGGTCAAATCGGCCTCAAACGCTTGCTGGACAAGCGCTGGCAGCTATTGAAACAGGATACGCCGAACCGCCCTGGCCGGTGGACGAACTGCTGACCCTGATGCCCGCGCACCACCGCGAACCGGTGGACATGCGCGAGGTGGCGGCGCGCCTCGTCGATGGCGGCGCGTTGCTGGAATTCAAGAGCGGCTACGGCATGGCCACGGTCTGCGCGCAGGCGGCCATCCAGGGGCATGCGGTGGGCCTCATCACCAACAACGGGCCGATCGACATCGCCGGCGCCAACAAGGCGACGCACTTCATCCAGTGGATGTGCCAGCTCGGCCACCCCATCGTTTATCTGCAGAACACCACCGGCTACATGGTGGGCAAGGAGATGGAGCAGGGCGGCATCATCAAGCACGGCAGCAAGATGATCCAGGCGGTGACCAATGCCACCGTGCCGCAGCTCACCATTCAGTGCGGCGCGAGCTTTGGCGCGGGCAACTACGGCATGTGCGGGCGCGGGTTTGCGCCGCGCTTTCTCTTTTCCTGGCCGGGCGCGACGACGGCGGTGATGGGCGGCGAGCAGGCGGCGGGCACCATGCGCATCGTCACCGAGGCCGCGCTCAAGAGAAAGGGAGCGGAGCCGGATGCGCAAAAGATGCAACAGCAGTTCGACGCGGTGGTCGCGATGTTCGAGCGCCAGCAGGACGCCTTCGCCACCAGCGGCACGCTGCTGGACGACGGCGTGATCGACCCGCGCGACACGCGCGCGGTGCTGGGCTTTTGCCTCTCGACCATCGCCGAAGGCGCGGCGCGCGAGCTGCGGCCGCTGCAGTTCGGCGTGGCGCGGATGTAGAGCCCCATGGCGGCACATCTATCTTTCTCCTTCCCCCTCTGGGGGAAGGCAGGGATGGGGGCTTTGGTGCCTGGCGCGATCTCCGTGCCACGCAAGCCCCCACCCCTCCCTCCCCCAGAGGGGGAGGGTGCAATGCACCTGACCGGAGACCCCGATGAAACTTACCCACGAGCACGAACAAATCCGCGACACGCTCAAGCGCTACATCGACGAGCACATCAACCCGCACGTCGACGAATGGGAGGCGGCGGAGATCTTCCCCGCGCACCAGGTCTTCAAGGGCCTGGGCGATCTGGGCCTGCTGGGCCTGACCAAGCCGGTCGAATACGGCGGCATGGGGCTGGACTACTCCTACAGCATGCTGATGGCCGAGACCATGGGGCTGGTCAACTGCGGCGCCATCCCCATGGCCGTGGGCGTGCAGACCGACATGTGCACGCCGGCGCTGGCGCGCTTTGGCAGTGACGAACTCAAGCGCGAATTTCTCGCCCCGGCGATCGCGGGCGACATGGTGGGCTGCATCGGCGTGTCCGAGCCCGGCGCGGGCAGCGATGTGGCGGGCATCACCAGCCGCGCGCGCCGCGATGGCGACGACTACGTGATCAGCGGCCAGAAGATGTGGATCACCAACAGCCTGCAGGCCGACTGGATGTGCATGTTGGTGAACACCGGCGAGGGGCCGATGCACAAGAACAAGAGCCTGATCATCGTGCCCATGCGCGACGGCCCGAACGGCCAGTTGACCAAGGGCATCAGCGTGGCGCAGAAGATCCGCAAGATCGGCATGAACGCGAGCGACACCGGCCTGATCTACTTTGACGAGGTGCGGGTGCCCGCGCGCAACCTGATCGGCCAGGAGGGCCAGGGCTTCATCTACCAGATGCAGCAGTTCCAGGAAGAGCGCCTGTGGGCCGCGGCCAACGCCATTACCGGCATGGAGGTGGCAATCCGCGAGACCATCGAATACACGCGCCAGCGCAAGATGTTCGGCGCCACGCTGCTGGACCAGCAGTGGGTGCAGTTCAAGCTGGTGGAGCTGCAGACTGAGGTCGAGGCGCTGCGCGCGCTGACCTGGAAGGCCGGCGAGCGCTACGTGGCGGGCGAGGACGTGCTGCAGTGGGCCAGCATGGCCAAGCTCAAGGCCGGGCGCCTGACGCGCGAGGTGGCCGACACTTGCCTGCAATTCTGGGGCGGCATGGGCTTTACCTGGGACAACCGCGTCTCGCGCCTGTACCGCGACGGGCGCCTGGGCTCGATCGGCGGCGGCGCGGACGAGGTGATGCTGGGCATCATTGCCAAGACCATGGGGCTGGCCAAGCGCCATGCGGCCTGACGTGAGGGCTTGCGGCTGTATCTCCTTCCCCCTTTGGGGGAAGGCAGGGATGGGGGCCGACGGCGCTGGAATTGGTGACGTCGCTGGCCCCCACCCCACCCCTCCCCCAAAGGGGGAGGGAGTATTGCGGAGAGTGGCATGAAAAAGATCCTGATCGCCAATCGCGGCGAAATCGCCCGCCGCGTGATCGCCACTGCCCAGCAGATGGGCATCGCCACCGTCGCCGTCCATTCCGACGCCGACGCCCGCGCGCCACACGTGCACGAGGCGACACAAGCCTTCGCCCTGGGCGGCAATACTTCCGCCGAGAGCTATCTGCGCGTGGACAAGCTGCTGGCGGCCGCGCGCGCCACCGGCGCCGATGCGATCCACCCCGGCTACGGCTTTCTGAGCGAAGACGCGGCCTTTGCCCAGGCAGTGCAGGACGCCGGCCTGGTCTGGATTGGCCCGCCCCCGGCGGCGATTCGCGCGCTGGGCGACAAGGGCGCGGCCAAGCGTCTGGCCGTCCAGCAGAGCGTGCCGGTGCTGCCAGGCTACGCGGGTGAAGACCAGTCGACCGAGCGCTTCACGCAAGAAGCCGAGAAAATCGGCTACCCGCTGATGGTCAAGGCCGTCGCGGGCGGCGGCGGGCGCGGCATGCGGCTGGTGATGCAGGCAAACGATCTGCCCGGCGCGCTGCAGAGCGCCAGCTCCGAAGCCTTGGCCGGTTTTGGCAATGGCGCGCTGCTCATCGAGCGCGCGCTGATGCAGCCGCGCCATGTCGAGGTGCAGGTGTTTGCCGATGCGCACGGCAATGCGGTGCACCTCTTCGAGCGCGATTGCTCGGTGCAAAGGCGGCACCAGAAGATCATCGAGGAAGCCCCCTCACCCGCCGTCTCGCCCGCGCTGCGCGCACGCATGGGCGAGTGCGCGGTGGCGCTGGCGCAGGGCGCGGGCTACGTCGGCGCGGGCACGGTGGAGTTTTTGCTGGAGGGCGACAACTTCTACCTGATGGAGATGAACACCCGCCTGCAAGTCGAGCACCCGGTGACCGAGGCGATCACCGGCCTCGATCTGGTCGAGTGGCAAATCCGCGTGGCGCGCGGCGAGGCGCTGCCGATCACGCAAGACCAAGTGCCCATGCAGGGCCACGCGATCGAGGTACGCCTGTGCGCCGAGGACGAGCACTACACGCCACACGCCGGGCGCATCGCGCACTTTGCCGAGCCGCCGGGCGCAAGCCACTTCGCGCGCGCGCCCTTGCGCTTTGACCATGCGATCGAAGCCGGTGGGGAGGTCACGCCGTTCTACGACGCGATGCTGGGCAAGCTCATCGTCCACGCCGCCACGCGCGAGGAGGCGATCGATCGCCTGAGCGCCGCGCTCGCGCAGACCGAGCTGCTGGGCCTGCCGACGAATCGCGGCTTTCTGATGGAATGCCTGGGCGATGCGCGCTTTCGCGCCGGGCAGGCGCTGATTTCCTTCCTCGATGAACACGGCGATGCGCTGCGCGCGTCGCTCCTTGAAAAAGAGCTTTCAGCGCACACTGCATATGGCTTGGCGGCGGTATTGCCCCCTCTCCCCCTGGGAGAGGGCAGGGGTGAGGGCCTGCGGCCTGACCCGCCCCACCTTGCTCACCCGCAGACCCACCTGGCCTGCCCCTTCGCCGCCCCCCGCCGCCTGATCCACCGCGAACAGGTGAGCACGTTGGCGGTATGGGTGCGCTCGGGTGGCGTGCGGATCACAGGCCCGGATGGCCACGCGCGCGATGTGGCGGTGCAACCCTTGTCCGATGGCAGTCTGCGTTGCACTGGGGACGGCATCACCCAGTGCGTGCGTGCCGTGCCGGTGGCGGGCGGCGAGGGCGGCCAGCGCTGGCATGCGCAGGCGGGCGGTGTCGATTGGTGCTTCGAAGACGTCACCTATCTGGCCGAAACCGACGCCAGCCAAGCGCAGGCAGCTGCCGAATTGAAAGCACCCTTCAACGGCCGCGTGGTGCGCATCGCCGCGCAGCCGGGGCAGGCGTTGGCGCAGGGCGAGGCGGCCGTGGTCATCGAATCGATGAAGCTGGAGCACAGCCTCGCCCCGCGCGCCGCGGCCACAGTGGCCGAGCTGCTGGTCGAGGTGGGCCAGCAGGTCAGCCCCGGGCAGGTGCTGCTGCGCTTTGCGCCGCCCCAGCCGCAGGAGAAAACCGCATGAGCATGAGCGCCGAAGAGCTGCAGGAAGCGCGCACGCAACTCGTCGATACCGTCGCGCGCTTTGCCAAAACCGAGATCGCGCCGCACGCGACCGAGTGGGACGCGGCGGGGGAATTTCCGCGGCTGCTATACCGCCGCGCGGCCGATCTGGGCCTGCTCGGCCTGGGCTACCCGGAGGCGCTGGGCGGCACGCCCGCGCCCTACGCGCTGCGCATGCCCGCCTGGCGCGCGCTGTGCCGCTACGGCGCATCGGGCGGGGTGCAGGCCAGCCTGTTTTCACACAACATCGCGTTGCCGCTGGTGCTCGCGCTGGGCAGCGACGCGGTTCAGCAGGAAGTGATTTCGCCGGTGCTCGCCGGTGAGCGGATTGCGGCGCTGGCCATCACCGAACCCGGTGGCGGCTCGGACGTCGCCGCGCTCAAGACCACCGCGCGGCGTGAGGGCGATGAGTACGTGATCGACGGCGAGAAGGTCTTCATCACCTCGGGCATGCGCGCCGACTGGTTCACGCTGGCCGTCAGGACAGACCCGGCCAACAAGGGCGCGGGCGGCATCAGCCTGATCGTGGTGCCGGGCGACACGCCGAGCCTGTCGCGCACGCGGCTGGACAAGATGGGCTGGCTCTGTTCCGACACCGCGCACCTGCGCTTTGACGGCGTGCGCGTGCCTGCACGCTATTTGCTGGGCAGTGAAGGCGCGGGCTTCAAGGCCATCATGGGCAACTTCAACGGCGAGCGCCTGGGCCTGGCGGCGGGCGCGATCGGCTTTGCCGAGGCCTGCCTGGATGAAGCGCTCTCCTGGGCGCGCCAGCGAACCGCCTTCGGCCAGCCGCTCGTCCAGCACCAGGTGATACGCCACAAGCTGGTGGACATGCGCCAGCGCATCTGCGCCACGAGCGCCTGGCTGGACGCCGTGGCCGCGCGGGCCGATGCAGGCAACACCGGTGCCGACTGGGTGGCCGAGGTCTGCACGCTGAAGAACCAGGCGACGCAGACCATGCAGTTCTGCGCCGACGCAGGCGTGCAGATTCTGGGCGGCATGGGCTATATGCGCGGCACCGTGTGCGAGCGCATCTACCGCGAGGTCAAGGTGATCACCATAGGCGGCGGCACCGAGGAAATCATGAAGGAGCTCGCTGCACGGCAGTGGGGGTTTTGATTGGCGTTGGCTCCTTCCCCCTTTGGGGGAAGGCGGGGATGGGGGCTTGCGGCGTACCGCATTGCGGCGGCGCAGTTAGCCCCCACCCCAACCCTCCCCCAAAGGGGGAGGGAGTCAGTCACTGAACCAAGGAAGATGCACATGACAGAACTGTTGATCCGCCAGGAAGATGGCATCCTCTGGCTCACCATCGCCCGCGAGGAGCGCCGCAACGCGATGAGCGCGGCGGTGATTGCGGGCCTCATCGAACAACTCGCACGCGCCAACGCCGACCGCAGCCTGCGCGCCATCGTGCTCACCGGCGCGGGCGAGAAGGCGTTTTGCGCCGGGGCCGATCTGGCGACGGGCAAGAGCTTCCAGTTCGACTATGCCGAACCGCAGCAGGGCTTTGCCAATCTGCTGCGCGCCGCGCACGCGACGCATGTGCCGCTGATCGCGCGCGTCAATGGCGCCTGCATGGCGGGTGGCATGGGCTTGCTCGCGATGTGCGACCTGGCGATTGCCGCGCCGCATGCGCGCTTCGGTCTGCCCGAGGTCAAGGTGGGCGTGTTCCCCGCGCAGGTGCTCTCGGTCTTGCAGGGGCTGATCGGGCGGCGCGCGCTGGCCGATTTGTGCATCACCGGCGAGCCCATCGGCGCGCAGCAGGCGCTGGCCATCGGCCTGGTCAACGAGGTGGCCGAAGACCTGGATGCGGCGGTGGAAAAACTGCTCGCGCGCATCGTGGACAAATCCCCCGCCGCGATCCGCCGCGGGCTCTATTTGATGAAGCACCTCGATGGCCTGCCGTTTGAGCAATCGATGGCCTTCACCGAAAGCCAGATCGGCCTGTTCGCGCTGACCGAGGACGCGCGCGAGGGCCAGGCGGCCTTTCGCGAAAGGCGCGCACCGCAATGGAGTGGGCGATGAACGAGAACGACAAAGGCAAAGACAAAGTGGTGCGCATCGGCGGCGCCAGTGGTTTCTGGGGCGATTCCAGCGTTGGCGCACCCCAGCTCGTGGCCAGCGGCCAGGTGGACTACCTGGCGTTCGACTACCTGGCAGAGCTGACCATGTCCATCCTCGCGGCCGCGCGCATGAAAAAGCCCGAGCTGGGCTACGCCACAGACTTTGTCACCGTGGCGATGCGCGCGGTCTTGCAGGACGTGGTGGCCAAGGGCATCCGCGTGGTGAGCAATGCCGGCGGCGTGAACCCCGAGGGCTGCGCGGCCGCGCTGCGCCAGTTGGCCGATGAGCTGGGCGTGAGCGTGAAGATCGCTACGGTGACGGGCGACGACGTGATGCCGCTCTTGCCCGAACTGCGCGCTGCCCAGCCGCCGCTGGCCGAGCTGCAAAGCGGCGCGCCGCTGCCCGCCAAGGTCGTCACCGCCAACGCTTATCTGGGCGCGCTGCCCGTCAAGGCGGCGCTCGATGCCGGGGCGCACATCGTCATCACCGGGCGCTGCGTCGATTCGGCCGTCACGCTGGGCATCTTGATGCATGAGTTCGGCTGGCAGGCGGATGAGCTGGACAAGCTGGCGGGCGGGAGCCTCGCGGGCCACATCATCGAATGCGGCTGCCAGGCCACGGGCGGGCTGCATACCGACTGGCAGGCGGTGCCCGACTGGCCGCACATCGGCTACCCCATCGTGGAGTGCGCGCAGGATGGCAGCTTCACCGTCACCAAGCCCGCGGGCACGGGCGGGCTGATTGCGCCGCAGGTGCTGGCCGAGCAGATGCTCTACGAGATCCACGACCCGGCCGCCTATCTGCTGCCCGACGTGGTCTGCGACTTCACGCAGGTGACGATGACGCAAACCGGGCCGGAGCGCGTGCAGGTGCGCGGCGCACGCGGCCTGCCGGCGCCCGCGAGCTACAAGGTCTGCGCGACCTGGATGGATGGCTACAAGACCTCGGCGCAACTGACCATCGTCGGCATCGACGCCGTGGCCAAGGCGCGGCGCACCGGCGAGGCCATCTTCACCCGCGTGGGCGAGCTGCTTGCGGCCCGGGGTCTGGCGCCGTTTACCGCCACGCACATCGAGGTGCTGGGGGCGGAAAGCGGCTGGGGGCCGCTGGCGAGCCCGGCGGTGCAGCACACGCGCGAGGCGGTGCTGCGCATCAGCGCGCGCCACGCGGACAAGGCGGCGCTGGAACTGCTGGCGCGCGAGGTGGCGCCGGCGGGTACCTCCTGGGCGCCGGGCACGACCGGGGCGGGGGGGCGATCGGGCGTTTCGCCGCTGATACGGCAGTATGCGTTTTTGCTGGACAAGCAAGGCGTGGTGCCGGTGGTGAGGCTCGATGATGTGCCGGTCGCCGTCGGCCCTCACCCCAGCCCTCTCCCAAAGGGAGAGGGAGCCAATGCGCCGCCGGTAGTCCCTCCTCTCACAAAGGGAGAGAAAGCTGATGCCCCGCCGGTATTCCCCCCTCTCCCCCTGGGAGAGGGCAGGGGTGAGGGCCAAGAATCAAATCGGCCTGAAACGCTTGCCACACAATCGCAGGCAGCTATCAATACGGAAGAATCAGACACCATCGAAGTCCCCCTGATCCAGCTCGCCTGGGCGCGCTCGGGCGACAAGGGCGACACTTCCAACATCGGCGTGATCGCGCGCCGCCCTGAATGGCTGCCCCTGCTGCGCGAGCAAGTCACCGCCGAGGCCGTCAAAGCGCACCTGGCCCATGCCGTCAAAGGCCGGGTCACGCGCTTTGAAGTGCCCGGCATTGCAGCCTTCAATTTCGTCTGCGAGCAGGCGCTGGGCGGCGGCGGCATGGCCAGCTTGCGCAACGACGCGCTGGGCAAGGGCATGGCGCAGATGCTGCTGACCATGCGGCTGCGCGTGCAAGCGTGCCGGGGGGTCAATGCATGAAGGTCCAATTCGACTACTGCGGCTGCCACGTGATGGTGTTTGGCGGCACCAACGGCATCCATCTGGGCATCGCCCAGGCCTTTGCGGCGGCAGTGCAGCAAGAGGCCGTGCCTGCGCCCACGGATCAGGACAGCGCGCCCTGAAAGTCCATGGCGCGGCCGCCGGGCCACGCTGCGGCCGCCGCGCGAACGTGTGCAGGAGAAGCACCGGGGCAAAAAGTAGAACCACGGGTTAACCCTAATATCTGCGCCTGGCCAATGTGTGCAACCATGGCGGTCTCTTCCCACGCACAAGGCAGCTTGCCATGGCCACTTCCACCCTGGGCATCAAGGTCGATGAGCGACAGCGCGAGCGCATCCATGCGGCCGCGCAGCAGATCGGGCGCACGCCCCACTGGCTGATCAAGCAGGCGGCCATGCTCTATGTCGATGCGGTGGAGCGCGGCGCGCACGAGATCCACCTGCACGGCGCCGCCAGCGACGAAGCCGATGCGCCCGACGCCGACGCCGCTGCCGCTGGCAATGCCGCAAGCCAGCCCTTTCTGGCCTTTGCCCAGTCCATCTTGCCGCAGACGCCGCTGCGCGGCGCCATCACCGCCGCCTGGCACCGGCCCGAGCCCGAATGCCTGCCCGTGCTGCTGCCGCTGGCGCGCGCCGGCGAACCGGCGCAGGAAGCGCGCGTGCGCGAGCTCGCTACCCGCCTGGTGCAAGGCCTGCGCGACGCGCCGGTGCTCAGCGGCGTGGCCGCGCTGGTGCAGGAGTTTTCGCTCTCCAGCCAGGAGGGCGTGGCGCTGATGTGCCTGGCCGAGGCGCTCTTGCGCATCCCCGACCGCGCCACGCGCGACGCGCTGATCCGCGACAAGATCAGCCGCGGCGACTGGCGCGCGCATGTGGGCCGCTCGCCCTCGCTCTTCGTCAACGCCGCCGCCTGGGGCCTGGTGCTGACTGGCAAGCTCACCGCCACCAGCAGCGAAAAGACGCTCTCGGCCGCGCTCACCCGGGTGATCGCCAAGGGCGGCGAGCCGGTCATCCGCCAGGGCGTGCACCGCGCGATGAAGCTCATGGGCGAGCAGTTCGTCACCGGCCAGAACATCTCCGAAGCCCTGGCCAACAGCCGCGCCCACGAAAAACAGGGCTTTCGCTACAGCTACGACATGCTGGGCGAAGCCGCCACGACCGAGGCCGACGCCCAGCGCTATCTGGCCGACTACCAGCAGGCCATCCACGCCATAGGCAGCGCGGCCAACGGGCGCGGCATCTTCGAGGGGCCGGGCATCTCGATCAAGCTCTCGGCCCTGCACCCGCGCTACAGCCGCGCCCAGTACGAGCGCGTGATGAGCGAGCTGCTGCCGCGCGTGCTGCATCTGGCGGAGCTCGCGCGCCAGTACGACATCGGCATGAACATCGACGCCGAAGAGGCCGACCGCCTGGAGTTGTCGCTGGACATTCTGGAAGCGCTGTGCGCCGCGCCCAGCCTCAAGGGCTGGAGCGGCATAGGCTTCGTGGTGCAGGCCTACCAGAAGCGCTGCCCGCAGGTCATCGATTACCTGATCGACCTGGCGCGGCGCAGCCGCCGCCGCCTGATGGTGCGCCTGGTCAAGGGCGCCTACTGGGACAGCGAGATCAAGCGCGCGCAACTCGATTGCCTGCCCGGCTACCCGGTCTACACGCGCAAGGCCTACACCGACGTGAGCTACCTCGCCTGCGCGCGCAAGCTGTTGCAGGCGCCCGACGCCATCTACCCGCAATTTGCCACGCACAACGCGCAAACCCTGGCCAGCATCTACCATCTGGCGCAGTCGGTGGGCGGCAGCTACTACAGCGGCCAGTACGAATTCCAGTGCCTGCACGGCATGGGCGAGCCGCTGTATGCGCAAGTCGTCGGCCCCACGGCCGAGGGCAAGCTCGCGCGCCCCTGCCGCATCTACGCCCCGGTGGGCAACCACGAGACGCTGCTCGCCTACCTGGTGCGCCGCCTGCTGGAAAACGGCGCCAACACCTCCTTCGTCAACCGCATTGGCGACCCGGCCGTGCCGGTTGCCGAGCTGGTGCAAGACCCGGTGCAGCAGGCGCAGCAGATCGCGCGCGACGAGGGCGTGCTGGGCGCGCCGCACCCGCGCATTCCGCTGCCGGTGAACCTGTTTGCCGGCCAGGGGGCGCTGGCGCGGCCCAACTCCCAGGGCCTGAACCTGGCGCACGAGCAGCGCCTGGCTTCGCTCGCGGTGGCGCTGCTGGGCAGCACCAGCCATCCCTGGTTTGCCATGCCGCCGGGCGTGCAGCCGCCGCCCGAGCCCGAGCACGACGGCGCCTGGCAGCCGCTGCGCAACCCCGCGCAGCTGCAGGACACGGTGGGCTGGGTGCGGCCTGCAGATGCCGGCGACGTCGAGCACAGCGCCCGGCGCGCCGCCCAGGTGCTGCCGATGTGGGCCGGCCTGCCGCCAGCGCGCCGCGCCGACGTGCTGGCGCGCGCGGCCGACCTGCTGGAGCAGCGCGGCCAGCTGCTGATGGGCCTGATCCAGCGCGAAGCCGGCAAGACCCTGGCTGCGGCGCTGGGCGAGATCCGCGAGGCCACTGATTTCCTGCGCTACTACGGCGCGCAGGTGCAGGCGCAGTTCGACAACGCCAGCCAGCGCCCGCTGGGCGTGGTGCTGGCCATCAGCCCCTGGAACTTCCCGCTGGCCATCTTCACCGGCCAGGTGGCGGCGGCGCTGGCCGCGGGCAACGTGGTGCTGGCCAAGCCGGCCGAGCAGACGCCGCTGACCGCCGCAGCCATGATTGCGATCCTGCACGAGGCCGGGGTGCCGCACGATGCGCTGCAGTTGCTGCCCGGCCCGGGCGAAACCGTGGGCGAGCAACTGGTCGCGCACCCGCAGGTGGCGGGCGTGCTGTTCACCGGCTCGACCGCGGTTGCGCGCCGCATCCAGCAGCGCCTGGCCACGCGCCTGTCGCCCCAGGGCCGCGTCATCCCCTTGATTGCCGAGACCGGCGGGCTCAATGCCATGGTGGTCGATTCGTCGGCGCTGGCTGAGCAGGTGACGCTCGATGTGCTCGGCTCGGCCTTCGACTCGGCCGGGCAGCGCTGCTCGGCGCTGCGCCTGCTGTGCCTGCAGGAAGACATCGCCGAGCGGCAACTGGCGATGCTCAAGGGCGCCTTGCAGGAATGGCGCATGGGCAACCCCGACCGCCTGGACACCGACGTCGGCCCGGTCATCGACGAGGAGGCGCGCGCCCAGATCGAAACCCACATCGAGGCCATGCAGTCCGCGGGCCAGAAGGTCACGCGGCTGCACCAGAGCGCAGACAAGGGGTATTACGTGCCGCCCGCGCTCATCGAGCTGGACAGCGCCGCGCGCCTGAGGCGCGAAGTCTTCGGCCCGGTGCTGCACGTGGTGCGCTACCAGCGCGAGGCGCTGCCCGAGCTGCTGGCGCAGATCAACGCCAGCGGCTATGGCTTGACCTTTGGCGTGCACAGCCGCATCGACGAGACCATCGCCGAGCTCAGCGCCCGGGTGCAGGCCGGCAACATCTACGTGAACCGCAACATCATCGGCGCGGTCGTCGGCGTGCAGCCCTTTGGCGGCGTGGGTTTGTCGGGTACCGGCCCCAAGGCGGGCGGGCCGCTCTACCTGTACCGGCTGGTGCAGGGCGCGCCCAACGAGGCGCTGGCCGCGCTGCCCGCAAAGGAGGCGGCCCCGGCCACGGCGGCCGCAGCGCTGCTTGAGCCGCTGCTGCAGTCGCCGCCAGCGCAGGTGGACGCCGCCCAGGCCCGCGTCCTGGTGCAGGCCGCCATCAGCGCCGCGCGCCTGCATGAAAGCTGGCCGCTGCCCGGCCCCACGGGCGAATCCAACCGCTACCGGCTGCTGCCGCGCGGCCCGGTGTGGGCGCTGCCGCGCACCGCCCTGGGCCTGCTGGCGCAGGTGGCCGCGGCGCTTGCCAGCGGCAACGTCTGCGAGCTGGTGCTGCCCGAGGGCGACAGCGACTGCGCGGCCGCCTGGTCGGCCGTGCAGGCGGCCTTGGGCGAGCCGGCGCGCGAGCGCCTGCGCCAGGCCGACGCCGCCGCGCTGGACGATGCGCCCATGGCCGCGCTGCTGTTCGAGGGCGATGGCGACGCGCTGCTGCAACTGGCCACGCGCGTGGCCGCGCGCGCGGGTGCGCTGGTGCGCGTGGAAAGCCGCAGCAGCGACGAGCTGGCCGCAGGCCGTGGCTACGACCTGGCGGCGCTGGTGCATGAGCAGTCGATCAGCACCAACACGGCGGCGGCCGGCGGCAATGCGCAGTTGATGACCATGGCGTGAGCCGGCCCGGTCCGATCCGATCACTGCGCCATGTTTTGGCTCCTGTTGTGCGTCGCGCTGCTGGCGTGTTTGTGGCTGGCGTCCATCGTCGGCCAGATCTCCAGCCTGCGCTGGCCGCACCATCGCTTTCGCGTGGCCACGGCGGCGCAGGCATCGCCCGCGCATGCCGACCTGTTCGAGCGCGCCGAGCAAGAGCTGAGCGCGCTGGGATTCGAGCCCTTGGGCTGGGTCGGCATGGATGAGCCAGATGGCGCGCATCCCTCGGTAGTCATGCGCGTGCTGGTGCACCACGCCAGTGGTACGACGGCGCTGCTGAGCCCCGGCAAGCAGCTGCAAAGGCCCAACGAACTGATGGCGGTTTTGGCTACCTCGTTTGCCGATGGTCGTCGGCTCACCAGCGTGCCCAACATGCCGCTGGATGAGTGCTTCAGCTCCCCGGCGGACATTCGCCGCAGCCACGAGGTGCAAAGCCTGGAAATGCTCTTCGCCGCGCACCGCGAGGCCTGCGCGGCGCTGGGCACACAAGCCATGCCCGAGGCGCCCGACCTGCCCGCCTGGGTGGACCGGCTTGACGCCTACTGGGGGCGCTTTCTCGGTGATTTGGTGCGGCGCGGCTGGATGCGCCGGGACGCCGACGCCAGCCTGCGTCTGCGGCTGGCGAAGTACCCGGCTTTTTTCCGGGCGCTGACGCGCACGCCCAAGGCCCCGCCGCCCGGCGAGGTGCCAATGGCGCGCCAGCTCGCGCTGCTGGCCGAGCATGAGCGAGTGCGCGAACAGGCACCCGGGCCCGGTGTGCAATGGGGCTTGGCGCTGGCGGTGACGGCGGTCTTCGCGGTGTTTCTGGCCCTGGTCATTGGCGACGGCGCATCGGCCCGCTTCCATCGCTGGCTGGCGTTCTGGATCGCGCTCACCTTCGTGTTGCACGAAGCGGGCCGCTACCTTGCGATGCGCGCCATGGGCTGGCGCGGCGCGGTGCTGCCGCCGCTGGCGCTGCTGGGCGAACGCAGGCCCGGCGTCGACCCCGCACCCTCGGGCGCGCGCCGCGCCCTCGTCGGCCTGGCCGCCACGCTGCCGGGCGTGCTCCTGGGCTGGGCCTGGCTGACGCTCTGGTTCGGCGCCCCTGACTTCGCCGGCGTAGTGGTGAACATGGTCGCCCTGACCGAGACGCAGCCCTGGCTGCTGCCGGGCGCGCTGGTGCCGCTGCTCGTCAATTACGCGGCTCTGTTGCCGCTGCCCGCGTTCGAAGGCGGCCGGATCGTGCAAGCCTTGCTGCCACGGCGCTGGCAATGGCTGGTCTTTGCCCTCGCGGGCGCCGCGCTGGCCGGGCTGCTGGTTTTTGCCTGGCGGCTGGGTTTTTGGTCCTTCGTGCTGGTCGCACTCTGGCAGACCTGGGTCTGGCGCGGCGCGCTGCGCGAGGCCAGGCTCTTGCGCCAGGGCGCCAAGATCGAGCCGGGCCCCGAGCGCGACGCCCTCCTGCTCGCGCTGTGCACGCGCGCCAGGCCCGCCGCCGGCTTGGCCCGGCGCTTCGAGCAGATGCTGGCCCTGCGCGCCCGCCTGGACGAGGCGCCGCCCACGCCTGGCGTCGGCATCGGCTTGCTGCTGCTCTACCTGGCCCCGTTCGCCCTGGTGCTGCTGCATCCGGTGGGGCAGGGCGTGGTGTGGGTGCTGAGGGTTTGGGGGACGGCTTGAGGCGCAGGTGTGCGGCGGTGATTTTGGAGCATCAGAAGAGTACCGCATGACCTGTTTTGATACTGAAAACGGTATCATTGGAGTCATTCAGTACCGATTTGGATGCTTCATGAACACTCTGACCATTGCCGAAATCAAGCGTCGCGGCATGGCGGCCATCGGAGAAAAACTGCAGCACGGGCCGGTGCACGTGCTCAAGCACAACCGGCCGGCGGCTGTCATGTTGAGCGAAGAGGAGTACCGGCGCCTGACATCGGCGCAGGCGCCCCTTGTGCCCGGAATGACCGCGGCCCAATGGCTGCTGGCGCAAACGCAAGCGCCGACAGGGCGTCGTGAGCAGGCGGAGATCGATGCCGCCTTGGCCGAGGAACGCGCCTGGTGATAGCGTTTCTGGATGCCAGCGCGCTGATTTATCTGCTCGAGGGCGAGCCTGCATTGGCCCGCAGGGCGCACGCCGAGCTGGCCGCGCTCGCGCAGACGCATGCGGGCCTGCGTGTGGCTGTCAGCCGCTTGTCGTGGCTGGAATGCCGGGTCGGCCCGATGAAGGCGGACGAGCTTGCAAGACTCGCGCTGTTCGACGCCTTTTTTGCGCGCCCGGATCTGGTGTGGCTGGAGCTGACCCGTGAAGTGGTGGAGCTGGCGGCCGCCATCCGGGCGCGCCATGGCTTGCGTACCCCCGATGCATTGCAGGCGGCCTGCTGCTTGCAGCTCGGACCCGGGCATGTGCTGCTCACGGGCGATGCGGCGTTTCGGCGCGTGGCGGGGCTGAACGTGGCGGTGCTGGCCCCATTTGCGCCGCGACGCTAGCCGAAAGAAGCACGGTAGGCCGTCGGACTCAGGATCAAGCTGGACTCCAGCGGCGGCTTGATCAGGAATGCACGCGGCTCGGTGCCCCAGCCATACAACCTGAAGATGCGAAATCGATCCGGCGCTTCTCGCGCGAGGTCTCGCTCATTGCTTGAAAGATAGAAGGGTGTGCGTTGGTGGCCGACGGTGGTCTTCACTTCCAGGAAACGTTCTTCGCCATTGGGCTCGAACGATAGGATGTCGTACCCGGCGCCGTCGCCCTGTTCCTGCGCCACCCAGAGCACTTTTCTCGCGAGGTCTGCGCGCCCATGGGCTGTGAGGCGGGTGCGTTCTGATTCAAGGACGTATTCCTCACCTGCGCGACCCAGTTTGCGGTTGCGCTCGTCGCGCAGCGCCGGGTCAAAGCGCCGGGCGATGCGTTCGAGTTCCTGGTGAGTGGAAGTCAGCACCGTATTGAGGGGTGGCGGCGCTTCGATCGCCAGGGCAGGGGCGTCGGCCGCCCTCCAGTTTGCCTGCTCGGGGATGATGGGGCCATCCCATTCTTGAGCGACCCGCGTCTCCACCGCCTTCAACAAGGCATGCTGAAAGTTGCGCATGGGCGCATATCCGGTGACCCAGGGCAAACTCAAGCGCTCCAGCGTCGCGCTGATGTTCATGTACTTGTGCTCGATCGACGCAACGGAGCGCCCGATGCGCTTCGCAGTCTCTTTGTAGTAGCGTGCCTTGACAAAAGGGCGGCCCTGCAGGAAGAGCGAGCGCATGGCGAAGTAGTCCTGGACGACCTGCTCGATCTCGGCCTCCGTCCAGGCTGCCTTGAGCATGGTTTGGTCTTCTTCCTGGGGGGTTGGCATCATCGAGAACGCGAAATGGCTGGGTGGGTCGTGCCGAATTATGGTTCGCGACCTGGGCTTACACCCGGCCTTGCGGCGTAGCTCGGAAATGCGTTGCGGCATAGATGGGGCGCCGAGCGTTTCGTGACCGACATAAGCGCGGACAATCTGCGCTCCCCCATGCCAAGCTCCCCCCAAGATTTCAGCCTGCGCCGCATGGCGCTGCCCGCGTTTGGCCCCTCGCTCATGTTCGGCCTGTGCGAGGGCACTATCCTGCCGGTGCTGGCGCTCAGTGCCCGGGCGCTGGGGGCGAGCCTGGCGGTGGCGGGGCTGGTGGTGGCGCTGGTCGGTCTGGGTTCGTTGCTGGCCAATATTCCTGCGGCGTGGTTGGCCACACGCTTTGGCGAGCGGCGGGCCATGGTGGGCGCGGCCGGGTTCTGCCTGGTGGCGCTGGTGCTGTGCCTGGTGGCGCGCAGCGTCTGGCTGCTGGGGCTGGGCGTGTTCATGGTGGGGCTGGCGCGGGCGGTGTTCATGCTGGCGCGCCAGGCTTTTCTGGTGGAGGCGGCGCCGCTGCATTTGCGCGCCCGCGCCATGGCCATGCTCGGCGGGGTGCACCGCGTGGGCATGTTTGCCGGGCCGTTTCTGGGCGCGGCCTTCATCGGCTGGCTGGGGCTGGACGGCGCCTACTGGGCGGCGCTGCTGGTGATGCTGGCGACCGGCGCGCTGTCGCTGCTGGTGCCCGACCTGCCGACGCGGGCGCAGGCGGGCGCCGCCGCGCCGCAGGCGGTGCCGGCGCCGGCGGCCATGGTGCGCGCGCATGGGCGCGTGCTGCTCACGCTGGGCGTGGCCACGGCGCTGGTGGCGGCGATTCGCGCCTGCCGCCAGGTGGTGATTCCGCTGTGGGCCAGCCACATCGGGCTGGACGCGGCCAGCACCTCGCTGATCTACGGCCTGATGGGCGCGGTGGACATGCTGCTGTTCTACCCTGCGGGCCGGGTGATGGACCGCCGCGGGCGGCGCGCGGTGGCGCTGCCCAGC
Organism: Comamonas sp. NLF-1-9; assembly: GCF_019195435.1. Lineage (NCBI taxonomy): Bacteria > Pseudomonadati > Pseudomonadota > Betaproteobacteria > Burkholderiales > Comamonadaceae > Comamonas > Comamonas sp. NLF-1-9. The sequence goes on along the minus strand of NZ_CP078069.1, from coordinate 2,002,301 downwards.
ATGCTGGTGATGGGCGCGAGCTTTTGCCTGATGCCGCTCACCGGCGGTTTTGCCAGCCTGTTGGCGGCGAGCCTGCTGATGGGCGTGGGCAATGGCGTGGGCGCGGGCATCGTGCTCACCATAGGCGCGGACGCCTCGCCGGCAGCGGGGCGCACGCAGTTCCTCGGCATCTGGCGCGTGATCACCGATATCGGCGGGGGCGGCGGGCCGCTGCTGCTGTCGGCGCTCACCGCCGCGATCACGCTGGCCGGCGGCGTGCTGGTGACGGGCGGCCTTGGTTTTGTCGCCGCCTGGATGTTCTGGCGCTGGCTACCGGCAGCTCCCGCAAATCTGCCGGCAAAGGCTTGAAGGCGTCGCTTCGCACCGGCGTGCCAGCGCGCCTCAGGCGCGGCTGCGCATCCAGTCGAGTACCTCCCGGGCATTGCCGTCGGGCGGAAACACCGGGTAGAAGACCTTGACGATGCAGGCATCTTCGAGCACCAGCGTCAGGCGCTTGTGCAGCGCCATGCCCCCGGCCATGAAGCCCGGCAGGCGCAGCGCGGTGCCGAATTGCAGCGCCTGGTCGCTCAGCAGCTCGAAGGGCAGGTGCAGACGCTCGCGCGCCTCGCGCTGGTAGGCGCTGTCTTGCGTGCTCAGGCCGAAGACGCGCGCGCCGTGCTGGCACAGCGCCTCATGGTGGTCGCGGAAGGCGCAGGCCTGCGGCGTGCAGCCGCGCGCGCCGGGTATCGCGTCCCAGCCTTCGGGCAGGGCTATGCCCGGGCGCCCGGTCATGGGGTAGATGAAGATCACGGTGCGCCCGCCCAGCAGGTTCAGCGCGACCTGGCTGCCGTCGGTGCAAGGCAGTTGCAGCTCGGGCAGGCGCATGCCCATCAGGTGGCGGGCGGCGCCATCGTCCAAAGGTTCGGGCAGATCCGGCGGCAAGGGGAAGGTGACGGGGGTGTCCATGGGTGTGCCTCTCAGTTCAAGGGCAGGATGATTTCGCTGAGCTTCCAGCCCAGGCCTTGGCGCCTGAGCACGAAGCGCGTGTCGCCGCGGCGCCCGTGGGCGGTGACGATGAAGCGGTGCATGCCGGCGTAGCCCATGTCTGCCCCCGCCAGGGGGCGGCCTGCGCCGGCCTCGCCGTCCTCGGGCGTGCCGGCTTCGCCCCCGGGTTTGGCTGCGCCTTCACGCGGCGCGGTGCCGGCCATCAAACGCGCCAGGCCCGCCGGCGTGAGGTAGGCGTCTACCGCCCCGTCCACGACGGCGCCCGCCAGTGGCGCAATCAGGGCGGCCAGCGGGTTGAGCGCGCCGCCGTCTTCGCGCGCCACTTTGTCCAGCATCATGGCCTTGATCTGGTCCTTCAGGCTTTGGCGCACGCTGGCGAAGTCCACATGCTCGGCCAGCGCCTGGGCGTCGCGGCTCTGGGCTGCGTTGCCGATCTGGTAGACCGTGAGCCAGGGCGCGGCGATGAACCAGGCGGCCAGCAGCACGCCGGCGGCCAGAAGCGGAGCGAGGATTTTCTTGTTCACCGGGGAGGGCGCTGGGCGCAAAGGCGCCAGCATACCGCGCGGATTCCAAGCCTGTGGTCGCGGCTCACGCCGCTCCCGCAGGGACGGGCATGGTCAATAGACGGGCTGATGCTGCGTGATGGCCTCGCGCACCTTGGCGTCGATGGCAAAGCCCGCGCCGTGCCGCTGCGCGAGTTCCTCCGCGCGCGCCGCGAAGGCGTCCACGCCCGTGCCGTAGATGAACTGCATCGCGCCCCCGGTCCAGGCCGGAAAGCCGATGCCGAAGATCGAGCCGATGTTGGCGTCGTGCACGCTGGTGAGCACGCCTTCGGAAAGACACCGCGCGGTCTCTATCGCCTGGCGGTAGAGCAGGCGGTCTTGCAGCTCGGGCACGCTCCAGCGGGTATCGGGCTTTTCAAACAGGGGTTTGAGCTCGCTCCACAGGTGCTTTTTCTCGCCCTTGGGGTAGTCGTAGAAACCGCCGCCGCCGGCGCGACCGGGCCGCTTGAATTCCTTGACCATGCGCTCGACCAGCAGCTCGCCGGGCGTGGCCTGCCAGGTCTTGCCCTCGGCGGCGAGGTCGGCGCGGGTCTGCTCCATCACGTGCACGCTCAAGGACAGCGCGGTTTCGTCCAGCACCGCCAGCGGGCCTACCGGCATGCCGGCCTGCATCGCGGCGTTCTCTATCACCGGCGCGGGAATGCCCTCGGCGAGCATGCTGGCGCCTTCCATCACATAGGTGCCGAAGGTGCGGCTGGTGTAGAAGCCGCGCGCGTCGTTGACCACGATGGGCAGCTTGCCCAGCGCGAGCACGTAGTCGTAGGCGCGCGCCACGGTCTCGTCGCTGGTTTGCCGTCCGCGAATGATCTCCACCAGCCGCATCTTGTCTACCGGGCTGAAGAAGTGGATGCCGATGAATTTTTCCGGCGCGCGGCTGGCCTGGGCCAGGCCGGTGATCGGCAGGGTGGAGGTGTTGCTCGCGAAGAAGCCGCGCGGTGCCAGTTGCGGCTCGGCTTCGCGCGTGATCCTGGCCTTGAGCTCGCGGTTTTCGAACACCGCTTCGATGATCAGCTCGCAGCCCGCCAGGTCGCGCGCCTCGGCGGTAGGTGCGATGCAGGCGAGCAGCGCCTCGCGCGCCTCGGCGCTCATGCGGCCTTTTTCCACGCGCTTGTCGGCCAGGCGGGCGCTGTAGGCCTTGCCGTGCTCGGCCTTCTCGACGCTCACGTCCAGCAGTGGCGTGGCGATGTCGCGGCTGGCCTGCGCCCAGGCGATGCCCGCGCCCATCATGCCCGCGCCGAGCACGCCGACGCGCGTGGGCTTGAAGCGCTCGGCCAGCTTGGGGCGCGACTGCCCGCTCTTGATCGCGTTCAGGTCAAAGAAGAAGGCGCTGACCATGTTGTGCGCCACCGGGCTGGTCATGAGGCCAGCGAGGTAGCGGCTTTCGATGCGCAGCGCGGTGTCAAAGTCCACGCTCGCACCCTCGACCATCGCGGCCAGCGCCGCTTCGGGCGCGGGGTAGCGCCCGCGCGTGGTTTTGCGCAGCATGGCTGGCGCTACCGCCAGAGCGGCGGCAATCTTGGGGTTGGCCGGCGTGCCGCCTGGGATCTTGTAGCCCTTTTCGTCCCAGGGCTGGCGCGATTCGGGGTGGGCGGCAATCCAGGCCAGCGCCGCAGGCAGCAGCTCCTCGCGCGTGGCCACCAGTGCGTGCACCAGGCCCAGCGCCTTGCCCTGCTGCGGGTTGAACAGCTTGCCTTCAAGCAGCCAGGGCTGCGCGCCCATGAGGCCGAGCAGGCGCACCGTCTTGGTGATGCCGCTGGCGCCGGGCAGCAGGCCCAGCGTCACTTCCGGCAGGCCGAGCTGGGTTTTGGCCTCATCGACCGCGATGCGGTGGTGGCCCATCAAGGCCACCTCCCAGCCGCCGCCGAGCGCCGTGCCGTTGATGCACGAGACCACCGGAATGCCCAGGGTTTCCAGCGTGCGCATCTGCTTTTTCATGCGCTCGATCTCGGTGAACACCTGCGGCGCGTCGGCGGGCGTCAATCGCATCAGGGCCTTCAGGTCTGCGCCGGCAAAGAAAGTCTTCTTGGCCGATGCGAGCACGATGCCCTTGAGCTGCGCGCCCAGGCGGTCGCGGTCCGCCAGTACCTGGGCGGTCAGCGCGACCAGGTCGCCCTGCCAGCGCGCGCACATGGTGTTCACCGGCGAGCCGGGTTCGTCGAAGGTGACCAGGGCAACCTGGCCTTCGCCCTGGGCGGGGATGAGTTCGTAGCGGATGGTGTCCATGTGTTTGTCTCCCTCAAAGCCGCTCAACGATGGTGGCAATGCCCATGCCGCCGCCCACGCACAGCGTGACCAGGCCGTAGCGCAGTTGGCGGCGCTCGAGTTCGTCGATCAGCGTGCCCAGCAGCATCGCGCCGGTCGCGCCCAGCGGGTGGCCCATCGCGATCGCGCCGCCGTTGACGTTGACCTTCTCGTGCGGCACGCCCATCTCGCGCATGAAGCGCATGGGCACGGCGGCAAAGGCCTCGTTCACCTCGAACAGGTCGATCTGGTCTATCGTCATGCCGGCGCGCGACAGCGCCTTGCGTGTGGCGGGCATGGGGCCGGTGAGCATGATGGTGGGGTCGTCCCCGCTCACGGCGGTAGCGACGATGCGCGCGCGCGGCCTGAGGCCATGGGCCTTGGCCGCGGCCTCGCTGCCGATCAGCACGGCGGCCGCGCCATCGACGATGCCCGAGGAATTGCCCGCGTGGTGCACGTGCTCGATGCGCTCGACCTGCGGATAGCGCTGCAGCGCCACCTGGTCAAAGCCCATCTCACCCAACTGGGCAAACGAGGGCTTGAGCGCGGCCAGGCCGTCCAGCGTGGTCTGGGGCTTGATGAATTCGTCTTCGGCGAGGATCACCTGGCCGAGCATGTCGCGCACCGGCACCACGGAGCGCTGAAACCATCCGGCCGCCCGCGCTGCAGCAGCGCGCCTTTGCGACTCGACCGCGAAGGCGTCGACGTCGGCGCGCGTGAAGCCGTCCAGCGTGGCGATCAGGTCCGCGCCTATGCCCTGGGGCACGAACAGGGTCTGCAGATTGGTGGCGGGGTCTTGCGCCCAGGCGCCGCCGTCGCTGCCCAGCGGCACGCGGCTCATGCTCTCCACGCCGCCGGCGACGACCAGGTCTTCCCAGCCGCTGGCCACTTTCTGCGCCGCCAGGTTCACCGCCTCCAGGCCAGAGGCGCAGAAGCGGTTGATCTGCACGCCCGCGCAGCTCCACGCCCAGCCGGCCTTGAGCGCGGCGATCTTGGGCAGCACCGCGCCTTGTTCGCCCACTGGCGAGACGACGCCCATGACCACGTCGTCCACTGCGGCGCTGTCAAACCCCTGGCGTGCCTGCAGCTCGGCCAGCAGCCCGGCGGCCAGGTCTATGGGCTTGACCTCGTGCAGCGTGCCGTCCTTCTTGCCCTTTCCGCGCGGGGTGCGCAAGGCCTCGAACACATAGGCGGTGGTCATGCAATTTCTCCAGATGAAAAGTGGCTCAAACGCTTGCTGGACAAGCGCAAGCAGCTATGTTTTATGTATCTTCTCCTTCCCCCTTTGGGGGAAGGCAGGGATGGGGGCCGCGGGCATTGGCGCGATGGCAAGCAGGCCCCCACCCCAATCCTCCCGCAGAGGGGGAGGGTGCAAGGGGATCACCGCCCCGGCAAACCCATGTTGCGCGAGATCAGCTCCTTCATGATCTCGTTGGTGCCGCCGTAGATGCGCTGCACCCGCGCGTCGGCCCAGGCGCGGGCGATCGGGTATTCCCACATGTAGCCGTAGCCGCCAAAGAGTTGCACGCATTCGTCCATCACCTTGAACTGCAGGTCGGTGGTCCAGTACTTGGCCATGCTGGCGGTCTGGGTGTCCAGCTTGTCCTGCACGATGAGCTCGCAGCACTTGTCGACAAAGACGCGCGCCACCTGCACCTCGGTCTGCAGCTCGGCCAGGGTGTAGCGGGTGTTCTGGAAGGCGGCCACGGCCTGGCCGAAGACCTTGCGCTGCTTGACGTAGTCCAGCGTCCAGTCGATTGCCGCCTGCGCTGCGGCCACTGCGGTGATCGCAATCTGCAGCCGCTCCCAGGGTAGCTGCTCCATCAGGCAAATGAAGCCCTTGTTCTGCATGGCGGCGCCGCCCAGCAGGTTCTCGACGGGAACCTTGACGTCCTTGAAGAAGAGCTCGGAGGTGTCCTGCGCCTTCATGCCGGCTTTCTTCAGGCGCTGACCTTTCTCGAAACCGGCCATGCCGCGCTCGACCAGCAGCAGGCTGGTGCCCTTGGCGCCGGCGGCCGGGTCGGTCTTGGCCACGACGATGACCAGGTCGGCATGCCAGCCATTGGTGATGAAGGTCTTGCTGCCGTTGAGCACGTAGTGGCTGCCGTCATCGGACAGCAGGGCGGTGGTCTTCACACCTTGCAGGTCGCTGCCGGCGGCCGGCTCGGTCATGGCGATGGCGCCGACCATCTCGCCGCTGGCAAGCCGGGGCAGGTATTTGCGCTTTTGCTCCTCGGTGCCGTAGTGCAGGATGTAGGGCGCGACGATCTCGCTGTGCAGGCCAAAGCCTATGCCGGTGCAGCCGGCGCGCGCGATCGCCTCCATCTGCGCCACGCTGTAGAGCTTGTCCGCGCCTGCACCGCCGTATTCCTCGGGCATGCTCAGGCAGAGAAAGCCGTTGGTGCCCGCCTTGGTCCAGACCGCCCGGTCCACATAGCCTTGTTCTTCCCAGGCGGCGTGCTGGGGCATGACTTCCTTGTCCAGAAAGCGGCGGAAGCTGTCGGCAAACGCCTGGTGGCCGGCATCGAAAAGAGTGCGTTCGATCATGGTATTTAATTGAAGCAGTTGCTTGGTTAAAGTCTGACAGCTTTTGCCCGGATGTCCAGTCGCAGAAACGACAAACCGCCCGAAGGCGGTCTGCGTTGGCAGCGCGGCCGTGTTATTTGGTGGAGTAGTCGGACACGACCTTCCACTTTCCGTCTTCCACCAGCGACAGGCGCCAGGCGGTACTGCCCAGGTGCTTGGTGGCCGTGTAGGTGGCCGGGGCGCTGCCGAAGATGTCGGTCGGAAAGTGCATGGACTCCATGGTCTTGATGAAGGCGTCGGTCGTGAGGTTGGGCCCGGCCTTGGAGACGGCCTGCAGGAACATGTCCATCACGATGTAGCCATAGGCCGAGAAGATGCCGCCGTCCTCGCCGTACTTGGTCTTGTACTTGGTGGCCCAGAAGGCAAGCGGCTTGTTGCTGGTGTCGTCCGCATAAGGCACCTGCGCGGCCATGGTGGCGTACAAGCCGTCCATGGCCTTGCCGCCGAGCTTGGGAATCAACTCGCTGTAGGACGCGGCCGAGCCCAGGAACACCGGGTTGTAGCCCATCTTCTTGGCCGTGCCTATCGTGCCTATGGTCTCGCGTATCACGCCGCCCAGGGTCACCAGGTCGCAGCCCGCGGCCTTGGTCTTGGCCACTTGCGAGGAGAAATCGGTCGCGCCGCGCTTGAAGCTGGCCTTCTCGACCAGTTGCATGCCGATGTCCTTGAGGCCGTCCTCGGTGCCCTTGAGCACTTCGGCGCCGAACTCATCGTCCTGGTAGATGGTGCAGACCTTGGACAGCTTCTTGTCCTTCACGAGCTGGGGCACCGCCTCGCGGATCTGCTGGTAGTAGGGCGCGATGAAGGCGTAGGTCAGCGGGTTGAGCGGCTCGTACATCTCGCGCGCGGCGGTGAGCGGCAGGAAGTTGATCACCTTCTTGGGGAACATCACCGGGAAGGTGGCCAGATTGGCCGCCGTGCCGATGTGGCCGATGATGGCGAAGACCTTTTCCTGGTTCACCAGCTTTTGCGCCGCCAGCACCGCGCGCTTGGGGTCGTAGCCGTCGTCTTCCACCTTGAAGGCGATCTTGCGGCCGTTGATGCCGCCTTGTTCGTTGGCCTCGTCGACGCGCAGCTGCATGCCGTCGCGTGCCTGCTTGCCGATCGGCGCCAGCGGCCCGGAGAGGTCCTGGATGGTGGCGATCTTGAGCTCGGACTTGCTCACGCCCAGGTTCTGTGCCAGCGCGCTCCCGGCAAAGCCCAGGGCGCAGGCGGCGGCCAAAAGGGTGGTCTTCATGCGCATCGTCAGGTCTCCTTGTGTGGTTTGAAATGATTGTGGTTGCTGGTGCCGGCGCGTGGCTCAGGGTTTTCCCGCGCCGCGGTACATCGCCTCGATCTGCTCGGCGTACTTCTTCTCGACGAGCTTGCGCTTGAGCTTCATCGTGGGCGTGAGTTCTTCGTCCTCGGCGGTGAGCTGGGTGTCGAGCAGGAAGAACTTCTTGATTTGCTCCACCCGCGCAAACCGGGTGTTCACCTCGTCGATCACGTCCTGGATGAGCTGCTGCACTTCGGGCGCGCGCGTGAGGCTGGCGTAGTTGGAAAACGGCACGTCGTGGTCTTGCGCGTACTTCTCGACGTTTTCCTGGTCGATCATGACGATCACGGTGAGGTAGGGCCGCTTGTCGCCTATCACCACGGCGTCGGTGATGTAGGGGCTGAACTTGAGTTCGTTCTCGATCTCGCTGGGCGTGATGTTCTTGCCGCCCGCGGTGATGATGATGTCCTTCATGCGGTCGGTGATGCGGTAGTAGCCGTCGGCGTCCACGGTGCCGACGTCGCCGGTAGCAAGCCATCCGTCCTCGGTGAAGGTCTCGGCGGTCTTCTCGGGCAGGTTCAGGTAGCCGGCAAAGACGTTGGGGCCCTTGACCTGGATCTCGCCCGTCTGCGGATCCAGGCGCACCTGGTTGTAGTGCGCGGCCGGCCCTATGGAGCCGGGCTTGATGCGCGCGGGCAGCATGGCGGTGGAGACGCCGCAGGTCTCGGTCATGCCCCAGACCTCGAGCATGGGCACGCCCAGCGACAGGTACCACTTGATGAGCTCGGGCGAGATCGGCGCGGCGCCGGTGACGAGGTAGCGCGAGCGGTGTATGCCAATCATCTTGCGCACGTTGTCCAGCACCAGCCAGCGCGCGAGCCGAAAGCGCCACTTGAGCGAGGCGGGCACGTCCTGGCCCGCGAGCACCCGCTCGGCAATCTCGCGCCCCACGCCCAGCGCCCAGGCGTAGGCGCGCTGCTGCAGGCGCGAGCTTTCCCGGATGGCGATGGTGACGCCGGAATAGAACTTCTCCCACACGCGCGGCACCGCGACGAAGACCGTGGGCGCGATCTCGCGCACGTTCTCGGGCACGGTGTCGGGGTTCTCGACAAAGTTGAGCTTGCAGCCGGTGTACAGCGAGAGGTATTCGCCGCCCATGCGCTCGGCGATGTGGCACAGCGGCAGGAAGGCCATGGCTTCGTCCTGCTCGCTGCGCGAGATCACGCTGTTGAGCCCGCGCGCGGTCTGCACCAGCGCGGCGTGGGTGTGCATCGCGCCCTTGGGCTTGCCGGTGGTGCCCGAGGTATAGACCAGGATCGCCAGTTGTTCGGGCGTGATCGCGGCCACGCGCTCGCTCAGCATCTGCGGGTGTTCGGCGTTCCACTGGCGGCCCAGCGCGCGCAGTTGCGCCAGGCTGATCACGCCCTCGTCGTCGAGCTCGTGCAGGCCGTCCATGTCGAAGACGACGATTTTTTTCAGCAGCGGCAACTGCGCGCGCACTTCCAGCGCCTTGTCCAGCTGCTCGTCGTCCTCGACGAAGAGGATGCTGCTGTGCGAATCCTGCGTCAGATAGTGCACCTGGGGCGCGGCGTCCGTCGGGTAGATGCCGCTGGCCACGCCAGCGCAGGAGAGCACGGCCAGGTCGGCCAGCACCCATTCGAGGACGGTGTTGGACAGGATGGAGGCGGTGTCGCCCGGCGCAAAGCCCAGCGCCATCAGCCCGCCGGCGACTTCGCCCACGGCTTCTCCGACCTGCTTCCAGGTCCAGGCCTGCCACAGGCCGAGCTTCTTTTCGCGCAGCCACACGCCGGGGCCGCGCTCGCGCACCGCGTTCCAGAACATGGCAGCGATGGTCTCGCCCGCCATGGCGATGTCCTCGCGCGGCCGGATGTCGGGGTTCCACAACGTCGCCATTGGCCTACCTCCAGGTCTTCTTCTTCTTCCAGCGGCGCTCGCCGCGCACGCCGGCGTCCTTCATGCCCAGGTAGAACTCCTTGATGTCCTCCTTCTCGCGCAGGCGCTCGCAGCGGTCTTCCATGACGATGCGGCCGTTCTCCAGCACGTAGCCGAAGTCGGCGGCGTTCAGCGCCATGTTGGCGTTTTGCTCGACCAGCAAGATGGTGGTGCCGCGCTCGCGGTTGATGCGCACCACGATCTCGAAGATCTCCTTGGTCAGGCGCGGCGACAGTCCCAGGCTGGGTTCGTCGAGCAGGATGAGCTCGGGCGCGGCCATCAGCGCGCGGCTGATGGCAAGCATCTGCTGCTGCCCGCCAGAGAGCAGGCCGGCGTCCTGGTGGCTGCGCTCCTTCAGGATGGGGAAGTAGCCGTAGACCTGCTCCAGGTCGCGCCCTACCGCGTCGCGGTCGGCTCGGGTGTAGGCGCCCATCATCAGGTTGTCGCGCACCGACAGCAGCGGGAAGACCTCGCGCCCCTCGGGCACGTGCATCAAGCCCCGGCGCACGATGCTCGTGGGGTCGTTGGCGGTGATGTCCACGCCCTTGAACTGCACGCTGCCCTTGAGCGGATCGATGATGCCCGAGATGGTCTTGAGGATGGTGGTCTTGCCCGCGCCGTTGCTGCCCAGCACGGTGGCGATCTCGCCCGCGTGTACCGCCAGGCTCACGCCGCGTATCGCCTTGATCGGGCCGTAGGCGCTCTCCACGTTCTGCAACTGCAGCAGCGGCAGTTGCACGGCGCTGGCCTGGGTGTTCATGCGCGCCCTCCCACCCGCTGGCCGGCGGGGCGGCGCAGATTGCTCACGTCGTCTATCGTGCCCAGATAGGCCTCGGCCACGCCCGCGTGGGCCTGCACCTCGGCGGGGGTGCCGAGCGCCAGCACCTCGCCCTGGTTCATCGCCAGCACCCGGTCGGACACGCGCGAGACCAGCGACATGTCGTGCTCAACCATCAGCACGGTGATGCCCAGGTCTTTTCGGATGTCCTCGATCCAGAAGGCCATGTCGTCGGTTTCTTCCACGTTCAGGCCGGACGAGGGCTCGTCGAGCAGCAGCAGGCGCGGCTCGGTGCACAGCGCGCGGCCCAGCTCCACCACCTTGCGCACGCCGTAGGGCAGGCCGCCGACCAGGGTGTCGCGGTAGTGCTGCAGGTCGAGGAAGTCGATGACTTCCTCCACCTTCTCGCGCGCCTGCACCTCGGCGGCGCGGGTGCGCCCGGTAAACAGCATGTCGCTCAGCAGGCCGGTGCGCCGGCGGATGTGGCGCCCGATCAAGAGGTTGGCCAGAACGCTTGCGTGCTCGAACAGCTCGATGTTCTGGAAGGTGCGCGCAATGCCGAGCTCGGCCACCGCATGCGGCGCCTGCTCGGTCAGGCGCAGCGTGCCCTCGGGGCCGGCGTAGTCGATGTGGCCGCTCGTCGGCTGGTAGATGCGGCTGATCAGGTTGAACACCGTGGTCTTGCCCGCGCCATTGGGGCCGATCAGCGTGAAGACCTCGCCCTGCCGCACCTCGAAACCGACGTCGTTCACGGCCAGCAGGCCGCCGAAGCGCACGCTCAGGTGCTGCGCGCTCAAGAGGAGGTTGCCGCTCATCTCAGCCGCTCCGATTTCTGGAAGGACTTCTGGCGCCGGAACATCCCGCGCCGGTAGAAGGGGAACAGCTGCAGCCAGGCGCGCACCTTGATCCAGCGCCCATAGATGCCCAGCGGCTCGAACATCACGAAGACGATCAGCACCGCACCATAGACGAAGGTCTGCAGGCCTGGCGACTGGCCTATCGAATCGGGCAGCCAGTCCTTGGACAGGCTGATGAGCTGAGGCATGAAGATCAGGAACATCGCGCCCAGGAAGGCGCCGTGCACCGAACCCAGGCCGCCGATGACGATCATCAGCAGCAGGTCGATGGACTGCACGATGTCGAACTGCTCGGGCGTGATGAACTGCAGCTTGTGGCCATAGAGCGCGCCGGCGATGCCCGCCAGCGCCGCCGACAGCGCAAACGACAAGGTCTTGTAGTACGCAAGGTGTATGCCCATGCTCTGCGCCGAGATCTCCGAATCGCGGATTGCGACGAAGGCCCGCCCCGTGGGCGCGCGCAGAAGGTTCAGGATCGCGAGCGTGCAGACGATGGCGATCACCAGGCACAGGAAGTAAAACGCCTGCGACGACTCGAAGGCGTATCCCATGACCTGCGGCGGCTGCAGGAAGATGCCCTTGTTGCCGCCGGTGACCGACTCCCAGCGCGCGAAGATCTCCTCCACGATGAAGCCGAAGGCCAGCGTGGCAATGGCCAGATAGATGCCCTTGACGCGCAGCGCCGGCAGGCCCACGACGATGCCCACCGCGGCCGAGAGCAGCGCCGCGCACGACAGCGACAGCAGGAAGGGCCAGCCCATGGCGGTGAGCAGCGCCTGGGTGTAGGCGCCCACCCCGAGGAAGGCCGCATGCCCGAGCGAGAACTGGCCGGTAAAGCCCGCCAGCAGCATCAACCCCAGGCCGGCAATGCCGTAGATCAGCACGAAGGTGAGCTGGGCCAGCCAGTATTCGGGCAGCAGCGCGGGCGCGGCCAGCAGCCCGAGCAGCAGCAGCCCATACCAGAACCGATGGCCGCCATGCTTGGCCAGGCGGATGTCCTGCTGGTAGGAGGTCTTGAAAATGAAACGCATGGGCCTAGACCTTCTTGACCAGGCGCTCGCCGAACAAGCCGTTGGGCCTGACCATCAGCATGATGAGCACCACGACGTAGGCGGCCACGTCCTTGAAGCCCTCGGGCAGGTAAAAGCCCGAGAGCGACTCGATGCTGCCAATCACCAGCCCGCCGACGATGGCCCCGGGCAGGCTGCCGAAGCCGCCGACCACCGCGGCCGGAAAGGCCTTCAGCCCGATGAAGCCCATGTTGGCATGCACGAAGGTGATGGGCGCAAGCAGCAGGCCGGCGATCGCCGCCACCATGCCGGCCAGCGCCCAGACCATGCCGTTGATGCGCTGCACCGGTATGCCCATGTAGTAGGCCGCGAGCTGGTTCTGCGAGGCCGCCTGCATCGCCACGCCCAGGCGGGTGTAGCGAAACATCGCGAACAGCAAGGCGCACAGCAGCACCGTGGTGAGGATCACCGCGATCTGCTCGGAGCCCACCACCAGGCTGCCCCATTGCAGCGTCGCGTCCTTGTAGGGCACCTCCAGCGTGTGCGTCTCTGTGCCCATGCCCGGAATCATCGTGACCAGGCCGCGCAGCAGATAACCTATGCCTATGGTCAGCATCACGATGGAAAACGCGGGCTGGCCCAGCACCGGGCGTATCACCACACGCTCGAGCAGCAGGCCCAGCAGTCCCATGGCCGCCATCGCGGCGATCACCGCGAGCCAGAAGGGAAAGCCCAGGAAGGACATCGCGGCCACGCCGATGAAGGCGCCGACCATCATGAATTCGCCCTGGGCAAAACTGACGATCTCGGTGGCCTTGTAGATCAGGACGAAGCCCAGCGCGATCAGTCCGTAGATGCAGCCCTGGGCTACACCGCTGATCAGAAGTTGGACAAATTGCACCTGTGCGTTCCCGTTATTTTCACAAAGCGCCCGCTTTGCATAAATACCGATAATGCATGCAGCGACAGGTCTTCGCGTTAGGTGATTACCCTTAAAACCTGGGGTTCAGCCCGGAAGACCTTGCAAACACGGCGCTAGCAGCTATGGTTTTTGATAGCTCCTGACGCGACCCGGTATTTCCATGAAGGCTCGCCCCATGCCGACTGCCACGACGCCCGACCCTTTCGATGCCGAATTCATCGCCCTGCTGCGCGAGCTGTTCGAAGAAAAAATCGTCTTCAACCGCACGCTTGGTCTGAAGGTGACGCAGGTGGCCGCCGGCCAGGCCCGGGGACGCATCGCGATGCGCCCCGAGCTCGTGGGCCACTTTGCCTACAACCGCCTGCACGGCGGCGCCATCAGCGCGGCCCTCGATGCCATGGGGGGCCTGGCGATCATCGCGGCCATGGCGGCGCGGCACGCCGACAAGACACCCGAGCAGCGCCTGCAGCATTTTTCCAGGCTGGGCACGATCGATCTGCGCGTGGACTACCTGCGGGCCGCGATAGGCCCGTGGTTCGAGCTGCAGGCCCAGGTGCTGCGCCTGGGCTCGCGCGTGGCCAGCACGCGCATGGAATGCCTGGGCGCCGACGGCCAGTTGCTGGCCACGGGCGCGGCTTCCTACATCGTGGCCTGAACGTGTCGCCCGGCTCGGGGCGGCTGCCGGCGTCCGGGTGCTTGCCGCGGGGGGCGAGGCGCTTACTTCTCGGGCTGGATGGGGCGCGGGCGGCCCTGCTCGTCGATGGCCACGTAGCTCAGGCGCGCCTCGGTCACCTTCAGGTACTGGCCCTGGGCGCGGATGCGCTCGGCAAACACCTCGACCTGCACGGTGATCGAAGTGCGCCCGACACGCAGTACTGAAGAATAAAAAGAGAGCAGGTCACCCACGCGTACCGGCTGCTTGAACACGAATTCATTGACAGCCACGGTGGCAATGCGCCCGCAGGCAACGCGTGCGCTCAACACCGAGCCGGCCAGGTCGACCTGCGACATCACCCAGCCGCCAAAGATGTCGCCGTTGCTGTTGGTGTCGCTGGGCAGGGGGATGACCTTGAGCACCAGTTCCTTGTCCTGGGGCAGCGTGGTGGCGGGCGTGGTGTCGGGCTGTGGCATGTAGGCGTGGTCAGGAGTCGGGGTGGCGCGATTGTCCCGCAGGCGCCGGGCCAGCGCGCGTCATCGCGGGCGCTGCGCCGTGCTGCTGGCCAGGGCTGCAAGCAGCGCCACCAGCAGCGCGGCCAGCAGGTTGTGCGCCCAGGTGCCGGCAAGCGGCAGCTGCTGCGCAATGATGCCCAGCCCCAAGCCAACCTGCAGCAGTGGCAGCGCCACCAGCGCGAGCGCCGCCGCCTTGCGCGCCATGCGCCACGCGCGCCAGGCCATGATGACCAGAAAGCCCGACAAGGCCAGGCCGGCGGCGCGGTGCAGCAGATGCGCAATCGCGCCGCCCGCGTGGTCGGGCGCGGTGCCTGCCACCGGCACGAACCAGGGGTTGAGCGTGCGCCAGGTGCCGCTCGAGACGTCGCAGCTTCCCAGCGCCGGGCAGGACAGGCCGGCGTGACCGCTGCTGACCAGGCCGCCCAGGGCCAGTTGCACGAAGCACAGCGCCAGCGCCACCCAGGCCCAGCGCGCCAGCGGCGGCGCGACGGCGCCGGGTGCGGGGCGCCGCGCCAGGAGCACCGCCAGCACCAGCATGGCAAAGCCTGCGAGCAGGTTGCCCAGCGTGACCGCCGGCAGCAGCGAACTGCGCGTGGCCGCGCCCAGCACGGCCAGAAACAGTGCCAGCGCCAGCAGGCCGCCGGCCAGCGCCGCCTCGGGGCGCCAGCGCTGGCGCACCGCCAGTGCCAGCAGCGCCAGCACCACCACCAGGCTGCTCGAGGCAATGATGCGGTGCGCGGTGCGCGCCACGGCGATGGCCGCATCGCTGGCGCCGGGCTGCGTCGCCAGATGGGCGCTGGGCGCTTGCGCGCGCGCCAGTTGCCGCTGCCCGTAGCAGGCGGGCCAGGGCTCGCAACCAATGCCGGTGTTCACCAGCCGCACGAAGGCCGACAGGCTGGTGATCGCCAGCACCATTGCGGCGCACAGCCAGGCGAGGCGGCGCAGCCAGCGGCGCGCGGGCACGCCGGCAGGTGGGCGGGCAGGGGAGAGCGTTGCGTCCATGGGGTAGCGGAGGGTGAAAGCCGTGGTGCGCGAATCTACCCCAGACCCGTGCGGGGTGCGAACGTTGCTTTTGCGCGGCGGCTGCACTACCCTCGCTGCGCGACGGCCAGCGGGCGCACCCGCTGGCATCCTCTTACTTTTTGATCCAGATCACGTTTCAGGCCGGGCCCGGCTTGTAGACTGCCTGAGCCGTAAATCCGGATTCAGCCGACCTTGTCAAGGAGCGATCAGCATGAGCCATCATGACGACGAAAACGAGCCTGTGCCCTTCATGCAGCAGTTGCTGGACAGCCCTTTCCTGCTGCTCTTTCTGGGGGTCATGATTCCCATGGTTGTCTACAACCTCTGGGGCTACATCGACACCCTGACCATCCCGCTGGCCAAATAACAACAAAGGAAGCACGTCCATGACCGCAATCCTGCCTCCTTCAGACCGGCTGTGGTGGAAACACCCGATGGATCGCCAGGAGACCATCTGGATCATCATCTCCTTCATCTGGTGCATGGTGATGTTCGCCATGATGGTCGGCTGGCACTTCTTCGGCAAACAGAACCTGGCTACCGAAACCTACAAGGTCGATCCGGCCGCCTTTGCCGAGCGCGCCGAGGCCTTCGCCAAGAAGTACACCGTGCGTACCGAGACCGAACAGGAAGTTCCGGTGGTCGCGCCGCCCGAAGGCAGCGACGTCTACATGATCGGTCGCCTGTGGAACTGGTGGCCCATTCTCGAGCTGGAAAAGGGCAAGACCTACAAGCTGCACATGACCTCCATGGACTACAACCACGGCTTCTCGCTGCAGCCGATCAACCTGAACATCCAGGTCGTTCCGGGCTATGAGCACGTGATCAAGGTCACGCCCAACGAATCGGGCACCTACGCCATCGTTTGCAACGAATTCTGCGGCATCGGGCACCACGAGATGGTCGGTCGCCTGTACGTGAAGTAAAGCGAGGGAAGCGCCATGACCGTCTCTACCACCTACCGTACCTGCCCGCGCTCTGGTCTGCAGTTTGAAGACCAGGCCGAAAAACTCATCAAGGCCAACGCCTTTACCGCCATCGTCGCGCTGCTCGTGGGCGGCATCCTGGCGCTGGGCGTGGTGCTCACGCGCTGGCCGGCGGTGCATCTGCTGGCGGCCGACACCTTCTACATGGTGCTCACCGCCCACGGCCTGGACATGCTCATCTACTGGATGATCTTCTTCGAGGTCGCGGTGATGTACTTTGCCGCATCCACGCTGTTGCGTTGCCGCATCGCCACGCCGAAGATCGCCTGGCTGGGCTATTGGCTCATGCTGATTGGCGCCGTGGTCAACAACATCGCCGTGTTCCAGGGGGAATCCAGCGTGATGATGACCTCCTACGTGCCCATGATGGCCCACTGGTCCTTCTATCTGGGCCTGGTGGTGTTCGCCGTCGGCGCACTGATCGCCTGTGCGGTGTTCTTCGGCACGCTGGTTGTCGCCAAGCGCGAGAAGACCTATGAGGGCTCCATTCCGCTGGTGACCTTCGGCGCCATGACGGCCGCGATCATCGCCGTGTTCACGTTGCTGTCGGGCGCGATCATCCTGGTGCCGACGCTGTTCCTGTCCTGGGGCCTGGTGCAAAACGTCGACCCGCTCGCCTACCGCGTGATCTGGTGGGCGCTGGGCCACTCGTCGCAGCAAATCAACGTCGCCACGCACATCTCTATCTGGTATGCGGTCGCCGCCATCGTGCTGGGCGCCAAGCCCATGTCCGAGCGCGTGAGCCGCGGCGCCTTCCTGCTCTACATCCTGTTCCTGCAACTGGCCAGCGCCCACCACATCCTCGCCGATCCGGGCGTGAGCACCGAGTGGAAGATCGTCAACACCAGCTACTTCATGTACTTTGCCGTGCTGGCCTCGATGATCCACGCGCTGTCGGTGCCCGGTGCCATGGAAGTGGCCCAGCGCGCCAAGGGCTTCAACAAGGGTCTGTTCGAGTGGCTGCGCAAGGCGCCCTGGGGCAATCCGGTGTTCTCCAGCATCTTCATCTCGCTCGTGGGCTTCGGCTTCCTGGGCGGCATCACTGGCGTGATGATGGGCACGGAGCAGCTCAACCTGCTGATCCACAACACCATCTACGTGCCCGGCCACTTCCACGCCACCGTGGTGATAGGCACCACCATGACCTTCATGGGCCTGACCTACTTCCTCGTGCCGGTGCTGTTCCGCCGCGAGATCATCAACCCGGGTCTGGCGCGGCTGCAGCCCTTCCTGTTCGGTTTCGCGATGTACGCCTTCACCATCGTCATGATGGGCGCGGGAACCCTGGGTGTGTCGCGCCGCCACTGGGACATGGCCTTCAACGGCAATGCGCTGGCCTATGAATGGCCGGGTGCGGCCTACCTGATGATGGGCCTGGTCGGCATCACCGGCGTGATCGCGATCATCGGCGGTGCGGTCTTCATCTACCTCGTGGTGGGCTCGCTCCTGTGGGGCAAGCGGCTCGATGGCGGCAAGGTGAGCAACACCTTCACCTTCCTGAACCGCGCCGCGCCCAGCGCTCCGCTGCAAACCTATGGCTCGGCCGGCTTCGTGGCCCCCGGCACCTTCGTGCTGACCATGATCTTCCTGCTGACCTTCATCCTGTACTACTTCGTCAACTGGAAGTATCTCGGACAGCTCTGGGGGCTTAGCTGATCGCTCCTCACGGCGGCATTGGATAATCAGGCGATGGATACCACGACGCTTGAAGTTTCCCGGCGCAGCGCGGCGCAGGTGGCGCGGGACGTCATCTCCCTGTTCAAGCTGCGCATCGGCGTGCTCATCATGATCACCGCGGTGGTGGGCATGGCGATCACGCCGGGGCCGACCATGAGCTGGCTGCAGGTGACGGTGCTCGCGTTGTCGGTGCTCGTGGCCTCGGCCAGCGCCGGGGCCTACAACCAGTACGTCGAGTTCGAGAGCGATCGGCTGATGAAGCGCACCGCAAGGCGCGCCTTTGCCACCGGTGCGCTGCCGCACCACCCGCTGTGGCTGGTGCTGATGGCGCTGATGCTGGCGACTGCGGTGGCCTCGGCCTGGGTCGCCTTCAATGGCGCAGCCGCGCTCTACGTGTTTTTGGGCGCGTTTTTCTACGGCGTCGTCTATACCCTGTGGCTCAAGCGCCGCACCTCGATGAACATCGTCATTGGCGGCCTGGCGGGCAGCTTTGCGGTGCTCGCCGGCGCGGCTGCGGTCGACCCGGCCCTAGGGCCGCTGCCCTGGCTGCTGGCGCTGGTGCTGTTCCTCTGGACGCCGCCGCATTTCTGGGCCCTGGCCATTGCCAACAGCCAGGACTACGCCAATGCCGGCGTGCCCATGCTGCCGGTGGTGGTCGGCCCCGAGCGGGCGGCCCGCGCGGTGCTGGTGAGCACTTTGGCGCTGTTCCTCGCTTCGGTCGCGCCGGTGTTCTTTGGCGCCGGCTGGATTTACGGCATGGGCGCCACGCTGGGCGGCCTGCACTTCGTGCGCAAGTCCTGGCAACTGGTGCGCCGGCCGACCGAGCGTTCGGCCGCCATGGGCGCGTTCTTCGCTTCGTTGGTGCAGCTGAGCGTGCTGCTGGTGGCGGCCTGCATCGACGCCTGGCTGCGCTGACCGGGAGGCTGGCGGTGGCAGCCCGTCTTTTGCCGCGCAGCCCATGGCACTCGCGCTGGTGGCGAACGCTCGCGCTGGTGGCGTGCGCGCTCGCGATCGCCTCGCCCGCCTCTGCGCAAGAGCGCTCGGGGCTTGACGTCGACCGGGCCCTGACGGTGAGCCAGGAGGCCATAGGGCGCCAGATTGGCGAGCACATCCTGCTGGACCGCGAGGGCAAGCCGGTGCTGCTCTCGTCCTACCGCGGCAAGCCGTTGCTGGTGAGCTTCATCTATACCGGCTGCTTCGTGATCTGTCCGACGACGACGCGTTCGCTGCAAAGCGCGGTGAACGAGCTGGAGAAGGCCGTCGGACCCAACCAGTTCAACGTGGTCAGCGTGGGCTTCAATCAGCCCGAGGACAGCCCGCAGGCGCTCAAGGCCTTTGCGCGGCAAAACGGCATCCACAACGCCAACTGGAACTTCCTGAGTCCGCCCATGGCCACGGTGGGCGCGCTGGCCAAGGACTTCGGCTTCATCTTTGCCGCCACGCCTGCGGGTTTTGACCACGTGCTGCAGGTGTCGGTTCTCGACGCCCAGGGGCGCATCGTGCACCAGGTCTATGGCGAGAAGCTGGCCGCTGGCGACTTGGGCGAGCCGCTGAAGATGCTGCTCAACGGCGACACCTACCACCCGTCCAACAGCTTCCTGTCCAACCTGGTGGACCGGGTGCGCATCCTGTGCACCGTCTACGACCCGCGCACCGGCGGCTACAAGGTGGACTACACGCTGCCGCTGCAGATCGGCGGCGGCGTGACCTTCTTCGTCTTGATGATGGTGTTCTTCTTCAATGAATGGCGCGCCAGCAGGGCGCGCCGCAAACGGGAGCGCGGCGCCGACTGACGCTTCGTCCTGCCAGAGCCACGTGCCCGCCCAGGCAACCCACACCCGCGGCGCCGCGCAGGCCGCGCTGTCCCCCCGAAGCGCACGCTACGCCGCCCCGGTGCGCTGGCTGGAGCACCGGTTTGACGCGGTGTTCGGCGCGGCGGCCAATCCGCTCAAGCACCTGGGCGCGCTCGCGGTGTGGCTGCTGTGGATTCTGCTGGCCACGGGCGTGGTCTTGTTCGTGGTGCTGGACACGTCCGCGGCCGGCGCCCACGCCTCGATCGCCGGCCTGGCCGGGCTGCCCCTTGGCCTGGGCCTCATCCTGCGCGGCCTGCACCGCTACAGCGCCGATGCGCTGGTGCTGGTGCTGGCCTTGCACATTGCCCGCGAATGGGCGCTCGGGCGCTATAGCCATGTGCGCCGCCCCATCTGGCTCACCGGGGTGCCGCTGGTCTTGCTGGTTTTTGCCAGCGCGATAGGGGGCTTCTGGCTCAATTGGGACCGGCTTGGCCAGTACTCGGCCGTTTCCACCGCCGAATGGCTCGACGCGCTGGGCCTGTTCGGCGCGCCGCTGGCGCGCAATTTTCTCAGCGGGCAAGCCCTGGGCGAGCGCCTGTTCACGCTGTTTCTCTTCGTGCACATCGGACTGCCCCTGATGCTGATGTTCGGGCTGTGGTTTCACGTGCAGCGCCTGGCCCACGCGGACTGGCTGCCGCCGCGGGCGTTGTCCCTCGGGACTTTGGCGGTGCTGGTGCTGCTGTCGCTCGCGCTGCCGGTCACGAGCCAGGGCGCGGCGGATTTGTCTTCGCTGCCTGAACGGCTGCGCATGGACTGGTTGATCCTGTTCATTCATCCGCTGCTCGACGCGACCTCGCCCGCCTTCGTGTGGCTGCTGGTGTTTGCGCTGCTGGCGGCGCTGCTGCTGCCGCCCTTGCTGCCGGCGCGCCCGCGGCCGGCCGTGGCCGAGGTACAGCCCGAGCACTGCAGCGGCTGCGAGCGCTGCTTTGACGACTGCCCCTACTCGGCCATTACCATGGTGGCCCACGCCAGCGGCAAGCCGGGCGCGCGCATGGCCCAGGTCGACCCCGACCTGTGCGTCGGTTGCGGCATTTGCGCCGGCTCCTGCCCGTCTTCCACGCCGTTTCGCAGTATCCACGAACTGGTTACGGGCATAGACATGCCGCAGCGCAGCATCGATACACTTCGCGGCGAGCTTTTGCAAGGGCTTGCGGCGCTGCCCGGCCCGGGCAAACTGGTTGTCTTTGGCTGCGTTGAGGGCGCCACGTTGCGCCTTCAGGCCCGGGATGTGGTCCAGGTGGATCTGATCTGCGCGGCAATGCTGCCACCTTCCTTTGTCGATTACGCTGTACGCGCCGGAGCCACGGGCGTGCTGATCGCCGGCTGCCGCGAAGGCGCATGCGCCTATCGCCTGGGCCAGCGCTGGAGCGCCGAGCGCCTTGCCGGCCGGCGCGAGCCCCGCTTCAAGCGCCCCGAGGGCGCGCTGGCGCCGGGCGTCGTCTGGGCAGACGCCGGCGACGAGGCGGCAGTGCATGCGCGGCTCGAAGAATTGCGCCGGCAGGCGGCCGGCAACACGGCTTGTAAGAAGGAGTTTGCTTCATGAATCGCAGCTTGAACTGGTTGGGGCAGGCCGTGCTCTACGCCTGTTTCGCCGTCGCCCTCGGGGTTTTGTCGCGCTGGCCCGTCTACCACCCCCTGCCGCCGGACACGGCGCAGATCAAGGTGAGCTTTCTGCACCACGGGCAGCGGGTGGAGGAATGCCGCCCCTATACCGAGGAAGAGAAGGCCAAGATGGCGCCCAACATGCGCAAGAGCATGAAATGCGGGCGCGAGCGCTCGCCGGTGCACATCGAGGTGGACATCGACGGCCAGCAGGTGCTGAGCCACACGGCCGTGCCTGCGGGGCTTTCGCGCGACGGCGCATCGACCATGTACCAACGGCTCAACGTTCCCGCGGGCGAGCACCGCATCACGGTGCGCTTCAAGGACAAGATGAGCAGCCCCGAGCCGACCCAGCAGCTGGAGAAGACCGTGGCGCTCAAGAGCGCCCAGGTGCTGGTGATCGACTATGACCAGAGCCGCGGAGGCGTGATCCTGCAATGAACACCACTCTGCTCGGCAGGCGCGAGCCCACGCGCGCCGCCGCCCCTCCGATGCCGGCGCGCAGCGGCGCCGACTACCAGTTGCACATTGGCCAGGACGCGCGCGTGCGCTTGGCGCGTGGCTGGCTCTGGCTGGCGCTGGCCGCGCTGATCGGCTCGGGCGTGTTCTCGGTGCTGCTCGTGGCATCGCGCACGCCTGGCGTGAATGCGTGGCTGCCGACGGCCAACTTCTTTCATGTGGCGCTGGTGCTGCATGTGGACTTGTCGGTCATGGTTTGGTTCGTTGCCATGGCCGGCATGCTCTGGAGCCTGTATGGGCGTACCAACGCGCAGGCTGCGGGCTGGCTGGGCCTGTGGGTGACGGGCGCGGGCACGCTGGCGATGGCGCTGGCGCCCTTTGTCGACCCGGGCGAGCCGGTGATGTCCAACTACATCCCGGTGCTGCAGTCGCGCCTGTTCCTGGCAGGACTCGTGGTGTTTGCCGCGGGCACCGTGCTGCTGGTGCTGCGCAGCTTGAACACCGCGCCGCGCCTTGGCCTGCACTACGACGGCCATGGCGCGCTGCACTTCGGCCTGAGCGCGGCGGCGGTTTCGGCCGCGGTGGCGCTGCTGGCGTTTGGCTGGTCCTGGGCGGTGCTGCAGACCGATCTGGACGCCAAGACCTACTACGAAATCCTGTTCTGGGGCGGCGGGCATGCGCTGCAGTTCACCTGGACGCTCTTGATGCTCGTGGCTTGGCTGTGGCTGGCCAGCGCCTGCGGCGCGCGCGTGCTGCTCACGCCGCGCGTGGCGGTGCTGCTCTTTCTGCTGGCGCTGGTCGGCGTGTTCGTCACGCCCTATGCCTATGTCTCGCACAACATCACCTCGGTCGAGCACCGGGAGCTGCTGACCTGGGCCATGCGCCTGGGCGGCGGGCCGGCCATCGTGCCGCTGGGGCTGGCCGTGGTGCTGGGCATGGCCACGGCCCGGCTGCACGACGCCGCCCTGAGGCCGCTGCGCGCGGCGCTGCTGTCTTCCATCGTGCTGTTTGCGGCCGGCGGCGTGATCGGCATCTTCATCAACGGCAGCAATGTGCGCATACCGGCGCACTATCACGGCTGCATCGTCGGCGTGACGCTGGCGCTGATGGGCGCGGTCTACCGCGTGCTGCCCTCCATGGGCTATCAGGCGCCGCAGGGGCGCATGGCAACCTGGCAGCCCTGGCTCTACGGCATCGGGCAGCTCATGCACATCGTCGGGCTGGTCTGGTCGGGCGGCTACGGGGTGCAGCGCAAGGTGGCGGGCAGCGAGCAGGTGCTGCGCAGCGCCGCCGAGGTGGCGGGCATGGGCCTGATGGGCCTGGGTGGCCTCGTCGCCATCATCGGTGGTTTGTTGTTCGTGGTGGTGGTGCTGCAGGCCATGCGCGCCCCGGCCCGGCCTGCGCGTTGAAGGAGCGCAAGACATGATAGAAAAAATCCAGAGTCTGCTGCAGTGGATCTTCCTGCGCGTTGAAAACCTGTTCAACCGGGCGTTTGGCGACCGCATCAACCCCTACTACCACCTGGGCGCGATCACCTTCTTCCTGTTCTGGGTGGTCGCGGGCTCGGGCCTGTACCTGTACGTCTTCTTCGAGACCGGCATCACCGACGCCTATGCCTCGGTGGTGAACATCTCGGAAAAGCAATGGTGGCTGGGCGGCATCCTGCGCAGCGTGCACCGCTATGCATCGGACGCCATGGTGCTCACCATGGGCTTGCACATGCTGCGCTACTTCGCCTTCAACCGCTACCGGGGCTTTCGCTGGTTCTCGTGGATCACCGGCATCGTGCTCATCGTCATGGTTTATGCCTCGGGCATCAACGGCTACATGCTGCCCTGGGACAAGCTGGCGCAGTACGTCACGGTGACCAGCTTTGAATGGCTGGACTGGCTGCCCATCTTCGACGGCGCGCTGATGCGCAACTTCCTCTATTCCGACCACGTCGGCGGGCGCCTGTTCACGCTGCTGTCTTTCATGCACATCGGCCTGCCGCTGATCGTGCTGATGATCATGTGGGTGCACGTGCAGCGCGTGCCCAAGGCGCGCACCACGCCGCCGCGGCCCATCGTCTGGGGTCTGCTTGCAAGCCTGCTGGTGCTGTCCGTGGCGGTGCCGGTGCACAGCCAGGGCGGCATCAGCGACTTGTCGCAGGCGGTGGCCAGCATCGAGCTGGATTGGTTCCTGCTGCCGCTCTTTCCCCTGATCTCCCAATGGCCCATGGGCTGGGTGTGGGCGCTGCTCGTGGGCCTGGGCCTGCTCGCCGCGCTGCAGCCCTGGCTGCCGCTCAAGCTGCGGCGCAACCCGGCCAAGGAGGTGCACCAGGTGGTGGTGCACGGCCAGGGCGTGCGCGCGCAGTTCCGGGTGCGCCCGGGCGAGACGATTCTGGACGCCGGCCTGGGCGCGGGCGTGGGCCTGGACTACGAATGCCGCAATGGCGCCTGCGGCCGCTGCATCTGCATGGTGGAGCAGGGCACCTACGAGCACCGCTCCTACCAGCTCAGCGCGCTCAGCGACGAGCAGAAGGCCCGCGGCATGGCCTTGATGTGTTGCGCCATACCGCGCGAGGACATGGCCATAGGCGTAGAGTTGCTCTCCACCGACCCCGGCCACCGCGTCAAGGAGCACAGCGCGAGCGTGGCGAAGATGGCGCGCCTGTCGCCCGACGTGATGCACGTGGTGCTGCGCCTGCCCGTGGGCGAGCCGGCGCTGGACTTTGCCGCCGGCCAGTACATCAACATCGTGCTGGCCAACGGCGAGCGCCGCGCCTACTCATTCGCCAACCGGCCGGGCGTGAGCAACGACATCGAGCTGCATATCCGTCACATGCCCAATGGCCGCTTCACCACCCAGGTGTTCGAGAGCATGAAAGAGGGCGACTTCCTGCGCTTCGAAGGGCCGCTGGGCAGCTTCACGCTGCGCGACGGCCACGGCCCCATCCTGTTCGTTGCCGGGGCCACGGGCTTTGCGCCGATCAAGAGCATCGTGGAAGACGCCTTCGCCCGCGGCGTACAGCGCAGCATGCGCCTGTATTGGGGCGTGCGCCATCCGCAGGACTTGTACATGCTCGACCTGTGCGAGCAGTGGCAGCGCGAGCACGACAACTTCAGCGTGGTGCCGGTGGTCTCCGAACCCGCCGAGGGCGATGGCTGGCAGGGCCGCACCGGCCTGGTGCACGAGGCCATGCTGGCCGACTTCCCCGACCTGAGCGGGCACGAGGTCTACCTCTGCGGCTCGGTGCGCATGGTCGAGAGCGCGGTGCCCGCCTTCATCGACCAGGGCTTGTCCGAGGGCGCCTGCTTCTCCGACGCCTTCGTGCCGGCTGCCGGCGCGCCCGTGGTGACCTCCTGAAGCGGGCTTTGCGCGCCGGGCCCGCCGGCTGCGGGCGGCGCAAGCGGCGCAGCAGCGGGCTCGGGCTTTGGCCGCGCCCCTGCGCCCGCAGCGCGCGTGGGCAAGAATGGCTGCTTTTGAGCCTTTGCACAGCAGCCCTTCATGCGTTATAGAGGAGGATCACCCTTGCCCCCCGCCCCGCCGCGCGGCGCGCACCCTGCGGGGCCTGAAGCCTCGGACTGGCGCACGCTCTCGCGCCTGCTGCCCTATCTGTGGCAATACAAATGGCGCGTAGCAGCGGCGATTGCCTTCATGCTTGCGGCCAAGCTGGCCAACGTCGGGGTGCCGCTGCTGCTCAAGGAACTGATCGACGCCATGGACGTCAAGAGCGCGAGCGCTGCGGCGCTGCTCGTCGTCCCGGTAGGTCTGCTGCTCGCCTATGGCGGCTTGCGGCTGGCCACCTCGCTGTTCAACGAGCTGCGCGAACTGGTGTTCTCCAAGGCCACGCACGGCGCGGCGCGCTCGATCGCGCTGGCCACCTTCGAGCATCTGCACAGCCTGTCGCTGCGCTTTCACCTGGAGCGCCAGACCGGCGGCATGACGCGCGACATCGAGCGCGGCGTGCGCGGCATCGAATCCATGGTGTCGTTTGCCATCTTCAACATCGTTGCCACCTTCATCGAGGTGCTGCTGGTGCTGGCCGTGCTGGGCGCCAGGTTCGACTGGCGCTTTGTTGCGGTGACGCTGAGCGCGCTGCTGCTGTACGTGGGCTTCACCGTCTGGGTGACCGAATGGCGCATCGAGTTTCGCCGCGAGGCCAACCGCTCGGACTCGGCGGCGAGCACCCGCGCGGTCGATTCGCTGCTGAACTACGAAACCGTCAAGTACTTCAACAACGAGGCCTTCGAGGCGCGCCGCTACGACGAAAGCCTGGAGCGCTTTCGCCGCGCGCAGCTCAGAAGCCGCTCGTCGCTCGGGCTGCTCAACACCGGCCAGCAGTTCATCATCGCCAGCGGCCTGGTGGCCATGCTCTGGCTGGCCACGCAAGGGGTCGTCGACGGGCGTCTGTCCCTGGGCGATCTGGTCATGGTCAACGCCTTCATGATCCAGATCTACATCCCGCTGAACTTCCTCGGCGTGATCTACCGCGAGATCAAGCAAAGCCTGACCGACCTGGCGCGCATGTTCGTGCTGATGGACACCGAGCGCGAGGTGCGCGACGCGCCCGGCGCGCAGCCGCTGCAGGGGCTGCAGGCGCCGGTGGTGCGTTTTGAGGACGTGCATTTCGCCTACGCCGCGGACCGCCCCATCCTGCGCGGCGTGAGCTTCGAGATCGGGGCCGGGCAGACGGTGGCGGTGGTCGGCCCCTCGGGCGCAGGCAAATCGACGCTCGCGCGCCTGCTGTCTCGCTTCTACGACATCCAGCAGGGACGCATCACCATCGCCGGGCAGGACATCCGCAGCGTGACGCAGGACAGCCTGCGCCGCGCGATCGGCATCGTGCCGCAGGACACCGTGCTGTTCAACGACACCATCGCCTACAACATCGCCTACGGCCGCACCGATGCCACGCCCGAGCAGGTGCAGCAGGCGGCGCGCGCCGCGCACATCCACGACTTCATCGTCTCCACGCCCCAGGGCTACGAGGCCATGGTCGGCGAGCGCGGCCTGAAGCTCTCGGGCGGAGAAAAACAGCGCGTGGCCATTGCCCGCACGCTGCTCAAGGACCCGCCCATCCTGGTCTTTGACGAGGCCACGAGCGCTCTCGACTCGGCCAACGAACGCGCCATCCAGGCCGAGCTGCGCCAGGTGGCCCAGGGCAAGACCACGCTGGTGATTGCGCACCGCCTGTCCACCGTGGTCGACGCGCACGAGATTCTGGTGATGGATGCCGGGCGCATCGTCGAGCGCGGCACGCACGCCCAATTGCTTGCGGCCGGCGGGCGCTATGCGGACATGTGGGCGCTGCAGCACCAGGGTGCTTCTGGCGCCGAAACTACGTTCCAAGCAGACTGAAATTCATGGCAAAAATGGCCGCAGCGCTTGTGGCACAAGCGCGGCAAGCTATCAGTTCAGGAGGAAACAGGCGGTGATGGTTGCCTGCCGTGTCCGCGGCTGGGAAGCTCGGTGTGGACGCCGCCCGCCGGCCGCCCTGTTTTGCAAACAAAAAGAGCTGCCAGCGCCCGTCTTGCAAGCGCTGTCAGCTCCTGTTTGAAGAGCAGATTACTGCTTGCGCGCCGCGATCGACTTTTCTGCCTGGTTCACCAGGTCGGCGCCGATCTGGCCCTTCCACTTGTTGAACACGCCGCGCGTGGCCTTGACGAATTGCTCGCGCTCGGCCGGGCTGAGCTGGGTCACCGTCACGCCCAGGCCCTCGATCTGCTTGAGCAGGGGCTTGTCGGCTTCCACCACGCCCTTGCGTGCGAGAGCGATTTCCTCCTGGCCTGCTTCGATGGCTGCCTGGCGCACGGCTTCACGGTCCTCGGGCGTCCAACTGTTCCAGACTTCCTTGTTCACCACGAAGATCAGCGGGTCGGCGATGTAGCCCCAGAGCGTGAGGTATTTCTGGCTCACGTTCTGCAGCTTGGCCGCGGTGAAGATGGACAGCGGGTTCTCCTGCCCGTCCACCGCGCCGCTGGCCATGGCGGGCTGGGCGTCGGCCCAGCTCATCTGCGTGGGGTTGGCGCCCAGCGCGGTGAAGGTATCGAGGAACAGCGGTGAGCCCACCACGCGGATCTTCAGGCCCTTGAGGTCGGCCGGCGTCTTGATCGGGTGCTTGGAGTTGGAGATCTCGCGGTAGCCGTTCTCGCCCCAGGCCAGCGGCACCACGCCGGCCTTGTCCAGCGTGGCAAACAGGCTCTTGCCGACCGGCCCCTGGGTGAGCGCGTCGATCGCGGCGTAGTCGGGCATCAGGAAGGGCAGCGAGAACAGATTGAGCTGCTTGACCTGGGGCGACCAGTTGATGGTCGAGCCTATCGCCATGTCGATCACGCCCTGGCGCAGCGCGGAAAATTCGCGCGTCTGGTCGCCCTGGATCAGCGACACGCCGGGATAGAGCTTGATGTTGATGCGCCCCTGGGTCTTTTCCTTGACCTTGTTGGCCCAGATCTCGCCGCCCTTGCCCCAGGGGAAGGCGGTGCCCAGCACCAGCGACATGCGGTATTCGCTCTTGTAATTGCTCGCCTGCTGGGCCCAGGCGGGCGCGCAGAAGCTGAGGGCGGCTGCCGCCGCGGCTGCGGTAGCGAGAAAGGTGCGAAGTAGCATGGCAAGTCTCCTTGGGGTGGTTGAAAGTCAGTAACCGAGCTTGGCCGGCAGCCAGAGCGAAATCTGCGGAAAGGCCACGACCACGAGCGTGGCGATGGTCATCGCCGCAACCATCCACAGCACCCAGCGCGTGGTCGCCTCCATGCGCACATGGGCTATTTTTGCCGACACCATCAGGTTCACCGCCATCGGCGGCGTGAACTGGCCGATGGCGATGCACAGCACCAGTACGGTGCCGAACCAGACCGTGTCCCACTGGTAGTGCTGCAGCAGCGGCGCCATCAGCGGCACGAAGATCAGCATGATGGAGATGCCGTCCAGGAACATGCCCATGACGAGCAGCAGCACCAGAATGCAGGCCATCACGCCCCATTCGCCCATGCCCGAGGCGACGATGGCGCGCGTGACCGGGTCGATCACGCCCAGCGTGGAGAGCGAAAACGCGAAGATGCCCGCGAGCGAAACCACGATGAGGATCACGGCCGACAGCTCGCCCGCCTCGCGCAGGATTTCGTAGAGGTCGCGCAGGCCGATGGTGCGGTGCACCACCATGCCGACGAACAAGCCGTAGAACACCGCGACCACGGCCGCTTCGGTCGGCGTGAACCAGCCCATGCGCATGCCGCCCAGAATCACCACCGGTGCCATCAGGCCCCAGGAGGCCTCGCGCAGGCTCTTCCAGAACGGCGGGCGCGGCTCGCCGGCTTCGTTCTGCCCCATCTTGTGCCGGCGCGACAGCCACACCGCCGGCACGATGAGCGCCAGCCCCGCGAGGATGCCCGGCAGCATGCCGGCGGCGAACAGCGCCGGCACCGACGCGCCCGAGACCAGCACCGAATAGACGATGAAGGCGATGGAGGGCGGAATCAGGATGTCGGTCGATGCGGCCGCCGCCACCACGCTGGCCGAGAATGCCGCCGGGTAGCCTGCGCGGCTCATCGCCGCGATCATCACGCCGCCGACGGCCGCCGCCGTAGCCGGCCCCGAGCCCGAGATGCCGCCCATGAACATCGCCACGCTGATCGCCACCAGCGGCAGCATGCCCGGCCCGCGCCCGACGATGGCGACGGCAAAGTTGACCAGGCGCAGCGCCACGCCCGAGCGGTCGAAGATGGAGCCCACGAGCACGAACATCGGAATCGCCAGCAGCGGGTACTTGCCCAGCCCGGCGTAAAAATTCTGCGGCACCGCCAAGAGGCCAAACCACTGCGCATCCTGATTGGCCAGCGCAATCGCCGCCGTGCCCGCCAGGCCCAGCGCCGCGCCGATGGGCACGCCCAGGAACATGAACACCACGAAGGCGGTGAACAGCAGCGTGGCGATCACGCGGCGCTCTCCTCATCGCCCGCGAGATAGTCGGCGTCGCTCTGGCGTGCCTGCCTGCGGTACAAGCCGATGGCGCGCGCCGAGATCAGCGCCGACAGCAGCGGCAGCCAGATCGAATACCACCACTGCGGCACGCCAATGCCGGGCGAGGTTTCCTCATAGCGGAAGTCGTCCCAGACCACGCGGACGCTGACCACCGCGATGAAGGCAAACAGCAGCGCGACCAGCGCCGCGCCCAGTTGCGCCAAGCGCCGGCGCCGCGCGGCAGAGCCGCCCTGGGCAAAGAATTCGATGCGGATGTGGCTGTCGCGCACCACGGCGGCGGCGCCGCCCACCATGGCGAGCACGATCATCAGGAAGACCGAGATCTCCTCGGTCCAGGCGAACGATGCGTCGGTGAAGTAGCGCACCAGCACGTTGGCAAAGGTGATCAGCGCCAGCAGCGCCATGACCAGCACCACGCACCAGTCCTCAAAGCGCGGCGCGCGGGGGCTGGAGCCTGCCGGCGCGGGCGTGCGGTGCTCGGGTTCTTGCGTATCTTGGGCGGGCATGGGGCTCCTGGCTGCTGTGCCCGACGCGCCAAGGCAGCGGGGCCAGCTATTTTGCACGCAAGAATAGCAGCGGCCCGAGGCGCCGAAACACGATAATGCGCCCCCATGGAAACCAAATGGCTCGAAGATTTCGTCAGCCTGGCCGAGACGCGCAGCTTCAGCCGATCGGCCCAGTTGCGCCATGTCACGCAGCCGGCGTTTTCACGGCGCATCCAGGCGCTGGAGGCCTGGGCCGGCACGGATCTGGTGGACCGCACTTCCTACCCCACGCGGCTCACGGCCGCGGGCGACACGCTCTACGACCAGGCGCTGGAGGTGTTGCAGACCCTGCAGAACACCCGCGCGGTGCTGCGCGCGCACACCGCACCGAGCGACGACGTGGTCGAATTTGCCGTGCCGCACACGCTGGCGCTGACCTTCTTTCCCGCCTGGGTGACCAGCCTGCGCAAGGGCTTCGGCCCGCTCAAGAGCCGCCTGATTGCGCTCAACGTGCACGACGCGGTAGTGCGCCTGGTGGAGGGCAGTTGCGACGTGCTCGTCACCTACCACCATCCCTCGCAGCCGCTGCAGCTCGACCCGCAGCACTTTCAGATGATCGCGATCGGCGACGAACCGCTCGCCCCCTATGCGCGTACCGGCCCCGGCGGCGAGCCCATCTACCGCCTGCCGGGCACCGCCGACAAGCCGCTGCCCTTCCTGGGCTATGCGCCTGGCGCCTATCTCGGGCGCATGACCGACCTGGTGCTGCGCCAGGCGGGCACGGCAGTGCACCTGGACCGGGTGTACGAAACCGACATGGCCGAAGGCCTGAAGGCGATGGCGCTGGAGGGCCATGGCATTGCCTTCCTGCCGCTGAGCGCGGTGCGCGGCGAAGTGCGCGCACGCAAGCTCGCCAGCGCCGCCCCGCTGCACGAGCCCGAGCGGCTGAGCATGGTCATGGAGGTGCGCGCCTACCGCAAAAAGCCGTCGCAGCGCGAGCCGAACAAGAACCTGACGCAAAAGCTCTGGGACTACCTGCTGCGCCAGGCCGAGCGCGCCGGCGGCGAGGCCGGCTGAGGCCGCTGCCGTGCCAGCCTGTGCGTGCCTGCCTGTGCCTGCCGCGCGGCGGCGGCTCTTATGATGCCTGCCGGCCCGGCGAGCGCTCAGCCGCCCCTTGAAGCGCTGGCGGACGCACCCATTTGTCTGCATCGATTTCCCGACTCTCGCTCATCCGGAGCCCTTGCATGAAACGTATCGCGCTCTTTCTGCTCACCAACATCGCCGTCGTGGCGGTGCTCGGCGTCGTGGCCAGCCTGCTCGGCGTCAACCGCTATCTCACGGCCAATGGGCTGGACATGACCAGCCTGCTCGGCTTTGCGCTGGTCATGGGTTTTGGCGGCTCCATCATCTCGTTGCTGCTGAGCAAGACGATTGCCAAGGCCAGCATGGGCGTGCAACTCATCAGCGCGCCGCGCAACGCGGACGAGGCCTGGATCGTCGAGACCGTGCGCGAACTGGCCGAGAAGGCCGGCGTGCAGATGCCCGAGGTCGGCATCTACGACGGCCCGGCCAACGCCTTTGCCACCGGCGCCTTCAAGAACTCCGCGCTGGTCGCGGTCTCCACCGGCCTGCTCTCGGGCATGACGCGCGAGGAGGTGCGCGCGGTGCTCGGCCACGAGATCGCCCACGTGGCCAACGGCGACATGGTGACCATGACGCTGATCCAGGGCGTGATGAACACCTTTGTGGTGTTCGCCTCGCGCGCCATCGGCTACTTGGTGGACAGCTTCCTGCGCCGCGGCGACGGGCGCGACAGCGGCCCGGGCATAGGCTATGTCGTGACCACGCTGGTGTTGGACCTCGTCTTCGGCTTCCTGGCGGCGATCATCGTCGCCTGGTTCTCGCGCCAGCGCGAGTTCCGCGCCGACGCCGGCTCGGCGCAACTGCTGGGGCAGACGCAGCCCATGATCAACGCGCTGTACCGCCTGGGCGGCATGCAGCCGGGCGAACTGCCCAAGAGCATGCAGGCCATGGGCATCACCGGCGGCATAGGCGCGCTGTTTTCCTCGCACCCGCCGATAGAGCAGCGCGTGGCCGCGCTGCAGGCCTTGCGCGGCTGAGAGCTTGAGAGGCAATCCCCCATGCCCGCCCTGCACGCCCACACACCGCCACTCTTCGTTGCAAATACTCGCCATGGCCCCGGCCATGACTGCGTTTTGCGTCTCGATGGGCGGCGTTTTGACGCGCCTTTCGGGCACGGACAATTTCCGCTCAAGCTCTGAGGGCGGCGCTCAGCGGCGCAGCATCGCCTCGGCCGCCAGCGCCATGGCGAGCAGGCGCTGGTCCTGCCCGCCGGGGCAGGCGAGGCTCAGCCCGACCGGCGCCTCACCCGGCGCATGGATGGGCAGCGAGATCGCGCAGCCGTCGAGGAAATTCACCACCGAGGGGTTGCGCAGCAGCAGGCTGTTGGCGGCAAAGAAGGCCTCGTCGCTCGCCAGCAGCGGGGCGATTTCCGGCGCCACGATGGGCACCGTCGGCATGATGAAGGCGTCGTAGTCGGCCAGCGCCGCCTCCATCCTGGCAATCCAGTCGCGCCGTGCGGCCAGCAGGTCCACGTAGTCGGCGGCGTTCATCTGGCTGCCGACGAGGATGCGCGAGGCCACGCGCGGGTCGTACTCGCTCTGGCGCGCCGGCAGGTATTGCCGGTGCCAGGCCCAGGCTTCGGCATTGGAGAACGTGCCGTGCGCATGGATGGCCGCCAGTTCGTCGAGCGGCGCAAGCGGCGCATGCACCACGCGCGCGCCCGCCTGTGCCAGGCGCGCGAGCGCCCGCCGCCAGGCTTGGGCGACCGTCGCATCCATGCCGTCCAGCACCAGGTTGCTGGGCGCGAGCAACTGCAGCCGCGTGAGGTCTGCCGGCTCGGGGCGCACCGGGGATTCGCCCGCGAGCACGCTGTCGAGCAGCGCGCAGCAGCGCACCGTGTGCGCAATCGGACCTATCGAATCGAGCGAGGTGGACAGCGGCAGCGCCCCGGCGGCGGGAATGCGCCGCGCCGTGGGCTTGAAGCCGGTGAGCCCGCACAGCGCGGCCGGAATGCGCACCGAGCCGCCGGTGTCCGTGCCCAGGGCCGCGCAGGCCATGCCGTCCGTCACGCTGATCGCCGCGCCCGAGGACGAGCCGCCGGGGATGCGGCCGCTGCCGCTGCGCTCCCAGGGATTGCGCGGCGTGCCGTAATGCGGGTTGATGCCCACGCCCGAAAAGGCGAACTCGGTCATGTTGGTGGTGCCGACGATTACCGCGCCGGCCGCGAGCAGCCGGTCAACGACGAGCGCATTGCGCGTGGCCGGCGGCGCAAACTTCAGCAGCGTGGAGCCCGCGCGCGTGCGGTAGCCCGAGACGTCGAACAAGTCCTTGATCGAGATTGGCACCCCCTCCAGCGGCGAGCGCACCAGATTGGCTGCGCGCAGCGTGTCGCTGGCCTGCGCCTGGGCACGGGCGGTGCGTGCCAGCACGCGGGTGAAAGTGCTCGGCCCTTCGCCTTCAGCGGCGCGCGCAATCGCCTGCTCGGCCAGCTGCGCGGCGCTGGTCTGGCGCTGGGCGAGGCGGTGGGCAACATGGACCAGGGAATCGGGCTGTTCTCGGAGCGACATGGCACAGGGTGAAGCGGCGGATGCCGCATGGTAGCCGGCTCGCGGATAATCGCGGGCGTGAAGCACGCCAGACCGCCGCTGGTGCGCGCCCGAGAAGGCCGCACTGGAGGAAAGTCCGGACTGCACAGGGCAGCGCAGCAGCCAACGGCTGTCCACCGTGAGGTGAGGATCAGAGCAACAGAGACGAGCCGATTCAGTTCGGGTGCAACGGGCAATCTCTGCGCGCAGCAACACCAAGTAGGCCAGCGTTGATGTGGTCCCGCGGAGCTGGCGGGTAGGTGGCATCGAGCCGGCGGGGCGACCCCCGGCCCAGATTGATGGCGGTCACATGCGGGCAACCGCATGCACAGAATCCGGCTTATCGGCGGGCTTCACACTTTTTTCAGTCGTTGCCGGGCGCAAGCGAGCGTATGCGCTGCACGTGCGCGAGCAGCGAGCGCTGCGCCAGCGGCCACATGCGCGGGGGCACGTCGTCGTAGGCCAGCTCCACCCATTGCGCCGGCGTGCCGCCGGGCAGGCGCTGCATGGCGGCCAGCACCTTGGCCTCGCGGGCCAGTCGATGCTGCTTGAGGTGGGCAATCGCCGCGCGCGGCTCGGCCAGCACGTAGCCGTGGGCGGGCAGGATGAATTGCACCTGCCAGGTCTGGCACAAGGCGTCGAGCCGATCCAGCGCGTCCAGGTAGTCGGCCATGTTGCCGTCTGGCGGGTCGATGACCGTGGTGCTGCCGTTCAGGATGTGGTCGCCGGTGAACAGCAGGCCGTCCTCGCGCAGCAGCAGGCAGACATGGTTGGAGGTGTGCCCCGGGGTGAAGACGACCTCAAGAGTATGGGTATTTTCGGCCTCCAGCCCTTTGTCCACGAGCGTCAGTAGCTCTCCATCTGATAGCGCTCTGTCCGGCCGGAAAAAGCTGTCTGCCCGCGCATCCGGCCCCGAGGGCAGGCCAAGTACGGGCGGGCGCGGCTTGCCGGCGCGCTCGCACAACTGCTGCAGCGGGGCGGCGCCCGGAAAATGGTCGGGGTGCGAATGCGTGCAGACGATGGCGCGGATGTCGCCGCCGGCCGCACGCCACAGGCGTTGCAGATGCTCGGGCTCGTTCGGCCCGGGGTCGATCACGATATGGCCGCTGCCCGGGGTGCCGACGATGTAGCTGTTGGTGCCCGGGCCGGTCATCACGCCCGGGTTGGGCGCGGTCAGGCGCTGCAGGTTGTTGAGCAGCGGCACCGGGCGCAGGTTCTGCCAGTCCAGTTCATGGCGAATCTGGCCGTCGGGGCAGGTCAGCGCGAGCTCGCCGTACTCGGGCTCGTGCTCCATGAAGCGCTCTTCGCGGCCGTTGCGCAGGCCGGCGCGCGGGCAGCTCGTCCACAGCGGCCCTGTGCCCGCGAGCGCGTCGAGCAGCGCCTGCACGCTGTCGAAGTGCTGCAGGCGCTCCAGCGTGCGCACCGTGGGGAAAATCATGAAGAACTCGCCGCGCTGGTGGCGCGCGAGGGCGTCGCCCGGGCGCACCCATTCGGGCGCAAACTGCTCGGCGTCGTCGGCCACGGCGTCTTGCAGCGGCGGCATCCTGGCCACGAAGAAGGGCACCGAAAAGCGCTTGGGCAGATCGCGGTCGGTGTTCCAGTGCGCCAGCAGGAACATCGCGTCCGCCGCCGGGCGCAGGCCGCGCGCTGCGCACTGCGCATAAAAGTCGCCCTG
The DNA here is from genome assembly GCF_019195435.1 of Comamonas sp. NLF-1-9. Taxonomy (NCBI): domain Bacteria; kingdom Pseudomonadati; phylum Pseudomonadota; class Betaproteobacteria; order Burkholderiales; family Comamonadaceae; genus Comamonas; species Comamonas sp. NLF-1-9. Next base: position 1,966,592 of record NZ_CP078069.1, on the reverse strand, counting down.
GCGCTGCAGCGCGGCGATGTCCTCGGCGCCGGCCCAGCTGCCGTCGCTGCGGCGCGCGAGCAGCACGCCCAGCTCTTCAAAACTTTCGCGGATGGCGGCCAGCGCCTGGGTCAGCGCTTCGCCCGCCTGCTGCGGGCGGCGGTCGGCCAGCGCGTGGGACGCGGCGTCGCCCGGCTCTATGCCGCCGCCCGGAAAGACGTAGGCGCCCGGCGCAAAACTGGCCCTGGGCGAGCGGCGCGTCATCAGCACCTGCAGGCCGGCTGCGGCGTCGTCGCGCAGCAGCAGCACCGTGGCGGCAGACAGCAGCGGCGCGGCAGCGCGCTGCGGATACAAGACTTGGCTGGTACGCGGCATGCCCGGCATTATGCGGGCCGCCGCGCGGAGGGCGAGCGCCCTCAGCCGCGTGGCTTGGCGGTGAGCAGTACCACCAGCGCGGTGAAGAAATAAAAGGCCTGCAGCTCCAGCGACCAGCCGCCGGAGTTGTTGATGGTCAGTATCTGCGACTGATGCATCAACACCACCGCGACCACCATGTTGATCATCACCAGCAGGGCCGCCGGCACGACGAAGATGCCCGCCAGCAGCAGCAGCGGGGCCAGTACCTCGCCCAGATAGACGGCATAGGCAAAAAAGCCCGGCATGCCGGTCTTCTCGAGCACCCCGACGAGCCAGCCCACGCCGCCGCTGATCTTGGCCCAGCCATGAAACAGCAACAGTACGGCCAGCACGGTGCGCAGAATGATTGCGCCGAGTCGGGGTTGGTAGAGAGCGTTCATGGCAGTGACCTCGTGGGTGGATGAAGGACTGACGGAAGGCCGCGGCGAAGGTATCGCCTGCGGTGCTATCAATTATTGCATGCGCTGCGGCATGTTGTCAGGCGCTGCAGACGGTTTGGCAAGACGGGCTGGATGAGCTTCCGGGGCGGGGGCCGCTGCTGCGCGTCTTAAGATGTAGCCTTCGTGCATTCGAGTGAGCGCCCGCCCATGAATCCCTCCGCCGTGCCACCCATTACCGAAGACGACATTGCGCAGTACCTGGCCAACACGCCGGAATTCTTCGAGCGCCACGCGCAACTGCTCACCAGCGTGGTGCTCACCAGTCAGCATGGGCAGCGCGCCGTCAGTCTGCTTGAACGCCAGGCCGAGATGCTGCGCGACAAGATCAAGGCGCTGGAGCAGCGCATCGTCGAGATGGTGCGCAACGGCAGCGAGAACGCGGCGATTGCAAACCGCGTGCAGCAATGGAGCCGCCGACTGCTGGCCGTGGCCGACCCGGCGCAACTGGTCGAGCAGGTGCAAGACGGGCTGCGTGAATGCTTTGAGGTGCCCAAGGTGGCGCTGCGCCTGTGGGACGTGGCGCCGCAGTGGCAGCAGGCGCCCTGGGCCCAGGGAGCGAGCGAGGACGTGCGCTCTTTCGCCTCGTCGCTCACCATGCCGTTTTGCGGGCCCAACCTCGGCTTCGAGGCCATAGGCTGGCTGCCGCAGGCGGCGCAGGTGCGTTCGGTGGCCATGCTGGCGCTGCGCCCCGGCATGATCGACGACGCGGCCCAGCCCGCCTTCGGCCTGCTGGTGCTGGCTTCCGACGATGCCGATCGCTTCGACAGCACCATGGGCACCGACTTTCTCACCCACATGGCCGAGCTTGCGGCCGCCGCGCTGACCCGGCTGCGCGCCGTCTGAGCGCCCGCTGCATGATCGCGCCGCTTCCTGCCGAGCTCGCGCAATACCTGCAGTACCTGCAGGTGCAAAAGCGCCTCGCACCGCGCACGCTGCGGCTGTATGAAGGGGAGCTGCGCCGCCTGCTCAGCTTGTTTCCCGGCAGGCCACTGCTGCAACTCGCGCCCGCGGATTTGCGCCATGGCATCGCGCGCCTGCACGCTGCGGGCCAGGGGCCGCGCAGCCTGAGCCTGGCGCTGTCGGCCTGGCGCGGCTTTTACGTCTGGGCCGGCCGCCAGGGCCTGGTGCAGGCCAATCCGGCGCAGGACCTGCGCGCGCCCAAGGCCGCGCGCCTGCTGCCCAAGGCCTTGCCCGTCGACCAGGCGGTGCGCCTGGCCGACTTCGTGCAGGACGGCGCCGACCCCTGGCTGCAGGCGCGCGACGTGGCCATGGTCGAGCTGCTCTATGGCTCCGGCCTGCGCGTCGCCGAGCTGGTCGGGCTGGACGTGGCGCCGAGCGCACCCGGACAAGCCGAAGGCCGCGGCTGGCTAGACCTGCAGGCGGGCGAAGCCCATGTGCTGGGCAAGGGGTCCAAGCGCCGCACGGTGCCTGTGGGCCGCACCGCGCAGGCGGCGCTGCAGGCCTGGCTGGCGCTGCGCGAGACCGCGGCGCCCGCCCATCGGCCAACGCAGGCACTGTTCATCGGCCGGCACGGAACGCGCTTGAGCGCGCAATCCGTCTGGCAGCGCCTGCGCCGGCGCGGCCAGCTCGCCGGCCTGGCCGCGCCCGTGCATCCGCACATGCTGCGCCATTCGTTTGCCAGCCATCTGCTGCAGTCCAGCGGCGACCTGCGCGCGGTGCAGGAGCTGCTGGGCCACGCCAACATCAGCACCACGCAGGTCTATACCCGGCTCGATTTCCAGCACCTGGCCAAGGTCTACGACCAGGCGCACCCGCGGGCGCACCGCAAACCGCCGCCGTGATTTCCGCTGCCGGCGCTGCGGTTATGCGGGAATCCGCAAAATGGCTTTTTTTCAACGCACCACCAAGGAGACAACCATGGCCGATACCTGGCTTGCGACGCTGATCACCGAAACGCCCCAGCAGGGCTTTGAACTGGCCATCACGCTCAGCCGCCGCGGCGTCAAGTACACCCAGCCCGACACCGAGGTGCTGCACAAGCTGCGCCCCGAATATGCGCACGACGCGGGGGCGCTGACAGCAGCCTCGCACGTGATCGCGCTCAACTTCCAGACCATCGCGGCGGCAAACAACTACTGGCGCAAGTAAGGCCGCGGCCGCGCGCCCGGCAGCCCCGCAGGCCTGCCGCCTGGCGGGGCTCTTTTTTGCCGCTGCTCAGAAGCTCTCCCAGTCCTGATCGCCGCCGCTGCTGCCCGCGGCCGGCAGCCGTGGTGCGGTCTTGCCGGCGCCCGGGCGCCGCGTGCTGTCCTTGCCGGCCGCCTCCGCCTTGCCCGCGGGCGCGGCTGCGCGCTCGCTGGCGCGCAGGCGGGCCGGCGTGGCACCCGACGGCGGCTTGGCCACGGGCAGAAACTGCGCCGTACCCGCAGCGCCTGCAGGGCGCACGCCTGGCGCCTCACTCAGGCGGAAGGTTGCGACGGCGCCGACCAGCTCGCGCGCCTGCGTGTTCAGACTCGATGCCGCGGCCGCCATCTGCTCGACCAGCGCGGCGTTCTGCTGCGTGGCCTGGTCCATCTGCGCAACCGCTTCGCCCACCTGGGCCACGCCCTGGCTCTGCTCGCTGCTGGCCGCGCTGATCTCGCCCATGATGTCGGTCACGCGCTCTATCGCCTGCACCACCTCTTGCATGGTGCGACCGGCCCGGTCCACCAGGGTGCTGCCGGCCTCCACCTGTTGCACGCTCGTGTCGATGAGCTGCTTGATCTCGCGCGCCGCTTCGGCCGAGCGGCCGGCCAGGCTGCGCACTTCGCTGGCCACCACGGCAAAGCCGCGCCCCTGCTCACCCGCGCGCGCGGCCTCCACCGCGGCGTTGAGCGCGAGGATGTTGGTCTGAAACGCGATCGAGTCGATCACCTGGATGATGCTGGCGATCTTGCCCGAGCTGTCGTTGATCTGCTTCATGGTGCGCACCACGTCGGCCACCACGCTGCCGCCGCGGCGCGCCACCTCGGAAGCGTTTTGCGCGAGCTGATTGGCCTGCAGCGCGTTGTCGGCGTTCTGGCGCACCGTGGTGTTGAGCTCTTCCATCGAGGCCGCGGTCTGTTCCAGCGCGCTGGCCTGGCTTTCGGTGCGCGCCGAGAGGTCCTGGTTGCCCTGGGCGATCTCGGCGCTGGCCGTGGCCACGCCCTCGGAGTCCTGGCGCACCAGCGTGACCACGCGCACCAACCCGTCTTGCATGCGCTGCAAGGCCTGCAGCAGTTGCGCGGTTTCGCTCTTGCCACTGGCTGCGATGCGCCGCGTCAGGTCGCCGCCGGCGACCGCGCCGGCCACGGCCACCGCTTCGTGCAGCGGCCGCGTGATCGAGCGCACGATGGACCAGGCCAGCAGCAGCCCCAGCACGATGGCCGCGAGCGAAGCCAGCGCGACGATCCATTGCATCGCCTGCACCGAGGCGTCGGCCTGGGCGATCGAGCGGTCCATGAGCTCGCCCTGGAAGTCGAGCAGCTTGTCTATCGCCTGCTTGTAGGCGCCCAGCGGCGCGGGCATTTCCTTTTCGAGCAGCGTGGCCGCGTCGCCGCTCAGCCCCATGTCCATGGCTTCGAGAAATTTGTCCTGCAGCGCCAGAACCGGCGTGCGCGCCGCCTGAGCGGCCTGCAGCGCAGCCTTGCCGCCGCTGCTGACGATGCTGGCTTGCAGCTCGGCAAAGAGGCTGGCGACCTGGCGGCGCGTGGCCTGCAAGGTCTCGATCTGGGCCTTGACCGCATCGGGCATGCGGTAGGTCAGCACGTTGGCCAGCGCTACTTCGTTCGTGGCCTCCGCTGCCTTGATGCGGTGGACCTGGGTGATCTTGGGGTATTGGTCGCGCACCACGGTGCCGAACTCGCCGAGCAGTTGCTGGCTCTTGAGCAGCGCGGCGGCGGCGATGACGAGGATCAGGGCCACCATCAGCCCGAAGGCCAGGATGAGGCGGGTGCGGATCTTCAGGTCTTGTATGGACATGGTGGCGGCGGTGTGCAGGCAATGGATGGTTTTCAGCAAGGGCAAGCCCGGGCGCGACTCGCGACGGCCTTGCCCCTGAACCGGACAGGGGCAGTCTGCGCGCACGTCTGGCGCTTGTCACGCCGTGCTTACCCGCAGTGCGCCCGCCCCGGCAGCGCCGCCGTCCCTAGAATTGCCTTGCCGCGACCCCAGCTGTGGTCGTGTTTTTCGTTTCGGGGTTCACCATGCCACTCATTCCTGCCACCATCCTTACCGGCTTTCTCGGTTCGGGCAAAACCACGCTGCTCAAGCGCGTGCTCACCGAATCCCACGGCCAGAAGATCGCCGTGATCGAGAACGAGTTCGGCGAGGAGAACATCGACAGCGACCTGCTGGTAACCGAATCGAAGGAGCAGATCCTGCAGATGAGCAACGGCTGCGTCTGCTGCACCATCCGAGAAGACCTGCGCGACACGCTGCAACTGCTGGCCGCCAAGAAGCGCAAGGGCCTGCTGGACTTCGAGCGCGTGGTGATAGAGACCACCGGGCTGGCCGACCCGGGCCCGGTGGTGCAGACCTTTTTCATGGACGACGAGATCGCCGAGACCTATCTGGTCGATTCGGTCATCACGCTGGTCGACGCCAAGCACGCCAATGAGCAGCTGGATACCCGCCAGGAGGCGCGCCGCCAGGTCGGCTTTGCCGACCAGATCTTCCTGTCCAAGACCGACCTCGTGAGCGAGCAGGACAAGGAAGCGCTGATCCACAGGCTCAAGCACATGAACCCGCGCGCGCCGATCCGCGCGGTGCATTTTGGCGAGGTGCCGCTCAAGGAGGTCCTGGACCTGCGCGGTTTCAACCTCAACGACAAGCTCGAGGTGGACCCGGACTTCCTCACGGCGCAGGACGAGCACGATCATGGGCACGACCACGACCACGACCATGAGGAGCATGCGCATGGCGATGAACACGGCGAGCACTGCGCCCATCTGCACCACCACCATTACGACGACGACGTCAAGAGCTTCGTCTTTCGCGCCGATCGCCCCTTCGATCCGGCGCGGCTCGAGGACTTCATCGGCGCCATCGTCAACATCTACGGCCCGCGCATGCTGCGCTACAAGGGCGTGCTGGCCATGCAGGGCACCGAGCGCAAGGTGATTTTCCAGGGCGTGCACCAGCTCATGGGCAGCGACCTGGGGCCCGAATGGGGCAAGGACGAGCCACGCCAAAGCCGCATGGTGTTCATCGGCATCGACCTGCCGCGCGACATCTTTCTGCAGGGGCTGGAGCAGTGCCTGGTGCCCGCGTGAGCGGGGCGCCGCGCCCGGGCATGCCGCTTGCCGGGGACCATGGGTTCGGGTCGATACAATCGCGGCCCGTTCACAGTCCGACCCGTGGCAATGACCCCGGGCGGCAAGGGCCGGCGCGCAGCGCGCGTTCGGGTTTTGGCTTGCAACCAAGTGGGGTTACCATCGCCCGGTTATCCCCGCGTTCGTCCTTTGGACCTTTAGCCAGCACACCTTCACCATGAATACGACCCTGCAAAAACCTGTGGCGGCCGCCAAGAAAGATTCGAAGCTGGCCAACAACTGGAAAACCAAGTCCGCCGAGGAACTGAGCGACGCCGAAGTGCTCGCCATGCCCGACAGCGAATACATGAACGACAAGCAGCTGGCCTTCTTTCGCCTGAAGCTGGTGCGGCTCAAGCAGGACATCCACGACAACGCCGGCCAAACCACCGAGACGCTGCGCGAGGACACCGTGGTCGTGCCCGATCCGGCCGACCGCGCCACCATCGAGGAAGAGCACGCGCTCGAGCTGCGCACGCGCGACCGCGAGCGCAAGCTGCTCAAGAAGATAGAGCAATCCATCGCGCGCATCGACGCCGGAGATTACGGCTATTGCGACGAGACCGGCGAGCCCATAGGCGTGGGCCGGCTGCTTGCCCGCCCCACGGCCACGCTGTCCCTGGAAGCGCAGCAGCGGCGCGAGCTCAAGCAGAAGATGTTCGGCGACTGAGCCGGGCGGCTGCGCAGGCAATCACGGGCAGGAGCGCATGGCCAAAGAAGACACCGCCCCCGGTGGTTTGCTCTCCAAGGTCGTGCGTTTCGTGCGCAACCCTTCGGTGGACTGGAGCGATCTGGACGCGCTGGGCGACAACCGCGAGTCGCAGTACACGCGCCAGAAGCTCAAGGAAATGATCGAGCGCAAGCGGCGCAACGACTTCGTGCGCAAGCGCGAATTCGAGCAGTTGCGCAAGCTGCGCCGCAAGGAGGCTTCGCCCGACGTCGCCTACGACGAGGCGCGCGCGCAGACCTCTTTTCTGAGCACCGGCGTGGGCGAGCGCTCCGAGCGCGCCGAGACGCTGCGCAAGATCAACGCGATCGAGCAGCAGATGTCCCAGCAGTGGTGGAAGGCCCACGGCAATGCGCCGTCCACGCCCACGCGCCCGGCCCGGCTGGCCGAGGAGGCGAGCGAATGCGCAGCCACGCCGGGTGAGACTACCTTGCCGCCGCCGGCTTCCGGCGCCGAGGCAGGCAGTTGGCACGACCCGCTGCAGGCCTTCGCCCCCACGGCGCCCTCGGCCCTGCGCGCCGAGAGCCTGGTCAACAGCGAAGTGCCCAGCGCGCTGTTCACCGACGAGAATGCAGCTTATCCGTTCACCGCATCGGCGCTGGAGGCAGGCGCCGGCGCGGCGGATGGGCCGAGAGAGGAAAAATTCGTGCACGAACCTGATCTGGAAGAAGCCGCGATCCTGTTCGCCAATGCCGACTACGCGGGCGCCGGGCGTTGCCTGGCCAATGTGCTCAAGCAGCACGCGCAGGACGACCCCGAGCAGCAGCACGAGATCTGGATGACCCTGTTCGACCTGTACCGCGCCACCGGCGAGCAGGCGCCCTTCGATGCACTGGCGATCGAATACGCCGCGCGCTACGGGCGCTCGGCGCCGCTGTGGTTTTCCATTCCAGCGCAGCTCGGGGTGGAGCCGGTGGGCGAGGGCGAAGGGGCGGCGCAGCGTGAGCTGCACTGGAATGCGCCGGCCACGCTCGGGCAGCAGTCGGTCGCGGCGCTGCAGGCAAACCTGGCGCGCTCCAGCCCGCCGTGGACGCTGAACTGGGCGCGCTTGACGCAGATCGAGAGCGCCGCATTGCCCGCGCTCGTCGAGCTGTTTGGCCAATGGGCCGGGCAAAAGGTGCAGCTGCGGCTGCAAGGCCTGGGCGCGCTGCAGAAGCTGCTGCAGGCGCACACCGTGGCCGACGAGCGCGAGGCCGACCCGCAGTGGTGGCTGCTGCGCATGGCGCTGCTGCGCCTGCTGCGCGAGGCCGACCAGTTCGAGGAGGTGGCGCTGGACTACTGCGTCACCTACGAAGTCTCGCCCCCGTCCTGGGTCGACCCGCAGTGCCAGCTGCTTGGCGAAGAGGTGCCGGGCGGCGCCCTTGCCGACGCGGGCCTGGACGAGCAGGCGCTGGCGGACGCGGCCGCAGCCCCGACGAGGGCCGAGCTGACCGGCGAGATCGAAGGCGACGCGCAGGCCCAGCTCGAACCGCTGGAGTCGCTGATGCGCCCGGGCCAGCCCTTCGTGATCGGCTGCGAGCGGCTGATCCGCATCGACTTTGCAGCCGTGGGCTCGGTGCTCAACTGGGCCGCGAGCCAGCAGGCCCAGGGGCGCGAGCTGCGCTTTCGCAACCTGCACCGGCTCGTCGCGGTGTTCTTCAACGTGATCGGCATCAGCGAACACGCCTGGGTGGAGCCGCGCAAGAACTGAGCCGGCGGGCGCGGGCACTTGCAAAACCGCGCTGACGCCGCCATCTGTCGGGGCTATGGAACAGTTTCACGGAACCACCATCCTGAGCGTGCGCCGCCAGCTGCCCGACGGCAGCAGGCAGGTCGCGCTCGGCGGCGACGGCCAGGTCACGCTGGGCAACATCGTCCTCAAGGGCAGCGCGCGCAAGGTGCGCAGGCTCTACCACGACAAGGTGCTCGCCGGCTTTGCCGGTGCCACGGCCGACGCCTTCACGCTGTTCGAGCGCTTCGAGGCCAAGCTGGAAAAGCACCAGGGGCAACTCACGCGCGCGGCCATCGAGCTGACCAAGGACTGGCGCACCGACCGCGTGCTGCGCCGCCTCGAAGCCATGCTGGCGGTGGCCGACGAAAGCGCCTCGCTCATCATCACCGGCAATGGCGACGTGCTCGAACCCGAGCTCGGCCTGGTGGCCATAGGCTCGGGCGGTGCCTATGCGCATTCGGCGGCCAAGGCACTGCTGCAGAACACCGACTTGTCGGCGCTGGAGATCACGCGCAAGGCGCTGGAGATCGCGGGCGAGCTGTGCATCTACACCAACATGCACCACACGATAGAGACGCTTTAGCCTCGTTTTGATAGCTGCTCGCGCTTTATGGGCGGGCGTTAGAGCCTTATTTCATACAAAATGTCTGCCATGACCCCCCGGGAGATCGTCTCCGAACTCGACCGCCATATCGTCGGCCAGCAAAGCGCCAAGCGGGCGGTGGCGATCGCGCTGCGCAACCGCTGGCGCCGCCAGCAGGTGGAGGCGGGGCTGCGCGGCGAGATTACGCCCAAGAACATCCTCATGATCGGCCCCACCGGCGTGGGCAAGACCGAGATCGCCCGGCGCCTGGCGCGCCTGGCGCACGCGCCCTTCATCAAGGTGGAGGCGACCAAGTTCACCGAGGTCGGCTATGTCGGCAAGGACGTGGACGCGATCATCCGCGACCTGGCCGAGGTGGCGGTCAAGCAGACGCGCGAGCAAGACATGAAGAAGCTGCGCGCGCGCGCCGAGGATGCGGCCGAGGAGCGCATCCTGGACGTGCTGGTGCCGCCCGCGCGCAGCGAGGGCGCGGGCGCGGACAGCACCGCGCGCCAGGTGTTTCGCAAGAAGCTGCGCGAGGGCGAGCTCGACGACAAGGAGATCGAGATCGAAGTGGCCGAGGCCCGTCCGCAGGTCGAGATCATGGGCCCCCAGGGCATGGAGGAGATGGCCGAGCAGCTGCGCGGGCTGTTTTCCCAGATGGGCCAGGAAAAGCGCCGCACGCGCAAGCTGCGCATCGCCGAGGCGCTCAGGCTCGTGAGCGACGAGGAGGCGCATCGCCTGGTCAACGAGGAAGAGGTGCGCAGCCGCGCGATCGAGAACCTCGAGCAGAACGGCATCGTCTTCCTCGACGAGATCGACAAGGTGGCCACGCGCCAGGAGACGAGCGGCGCCGACGTCTCGCGCCAGGGCGTGCAACGCGACCTGCTGCCGCTGGTCGAGGGCACCACGGTATCGACCAAGTACGGCATGGTCAGGACCGACCACATCCTGTTCATCGCCTCGGGCGCGTTTCACCTCTCCAAGCCCAGCGACCTGATCCCGGAGCTGCAGGGGCGCTTTCCCATCCGCGTCGAGCTCGGCTCGCTGTCGGTGCAGGACTTCGAGGCCATCCTCACCCAGACCCACGCCAGCCTGGTGCGCCAGTATCAGGCGCTGCTGGCGACCGAAGGCGTGACGCTGCAGTTCACGCCCGAAGGCATCACGCGCATCGCCCAGATCGCCTTCGAAGTCAACGAGCGCACCGAGAACATCGGCGCGCGCCGCCTGGCCACGGTCATGGAGCGCCTGCTCGACGAGGTGAGCTTCGATGCGACCCGGCTCTCGGGCCAGACCGTGGTGGTCGACGCCGCCCTGGTGGACAGCCGCCTGGCCAGCCTGAGCGCCAACGAAGACCTCTCGCGCTACATCCTGTGACCAGCTCGGGCCCTGGCGCCCGCGCTTCATGGATCACTTGCGCAATGTGATCCAAGTTCTTGACTATCAAGGTTTTTTCTGTCCTGCAGTTTAACTGCGGGCGCTAAACCTTTGATTTCATTCACAATTTTTAGGGCGCAACCCTCTTGCGTGGACCCGCTTTCCTGCTACAGTGCAAAAAAGTGCACTGAAGTGGTAAAAAGTGCCGTCTCAGCCCAGTTCCGTGGGCGGCGGTGGAAGTTTCAATCCGGGGGGTCTCAAGTCCGTGTTCCAAGGCGCATCTTCGCTGAGTCTGGATGCCAAGGGGCGTCTGGCGGTGCCCACGCGCCATCGCGAGCCGCTGCTGGCGCAAGCCGGCGGCCAGCTCACGATCACCAAGCACCCCGACGGCTGCCTCATGGTCTTTCCGCGCCCGGCGTGGGAGGCCTTCAGCGCGCGCATCGCCCAGCTGCCCATGCAGGCGCAGTGGTGGAAGCGGATTTTTCTGGGCAACGCCATGGACGTGGAGATGGACGGCACCGGCCGGGTGCTGATCTCGCCCGAGCTGCGCGCGGCGGCAGGCCTGGTCAAGGAAGCCGTGCTGCTGGGCATGGGCACGCACTTCGAACTCTGGGACAAGACCACCTACGAGGCCAAGGAAGCCGCGGCCATGCAGGCTCAGATGCCTGACGTGTTCAAGGACTTTTCCTTCTGAGGGCTGCCAGGTGGGTTGCGCGGCTTCACACACCTCTGTCTTGCTCGACGAGGCGGTCAGCGCCTTGTTGGGTGAGGTGGCTGCGCCCAACGCGGTGTTTGTCGATGGCACCTTCGGGCGCGGCGGGCATGCGCGCCGCATTCTCGAGCGCATGGGTCCGGGCGCGCGCCTGATCGCCTTCGACAAGGACCCCCAGGCCGTGGCCGCAGCCGCGGCGCTGGACGATGCGCGCTTTTCGATACGCCATGAGAGTTTCAAGGGTCTGGAGCAGCTCGCGCCGGGCAGCGTTGCGGGCGTGCTGCTCGACCTGGGCGTGAGCTCGCCGCAGATCGACGCGCCCGAGCGCGGTTTCAGCTTTCGCTTCGACGGGCCGCTGGACATGCGCATGGACCCGACGCGCGGAGAGAGTGTGGCCCAGTGGCTCGCGCATGCCGAGCCCTCAGCAATTGCGGAGGTAGTACGTGACTATGGTGAAGAACGGTTTGCTGGCGCCATTGCAAAGGCGATTGTTGCTCGGCGCGAGAAGCAGGGGCCTGTTCAGACCACTGCCGAGCTCGCCCACATCGTGGCTGGCGCGGTCCGCACCCGCGAGCACGGGCAGAACCCGGCAACGCGCACATTTCAGGCTCTTCGGATTTTCATCAATGCCGAGCTCGAAGATCTCCGCCAGGCGCTAGAGGCGTGCCTCGCGGTGCTGGCGCCCGGCGGGCGGCTGGTGGTGATCAGCTTTCATTCGCTGGAAGACCGCATCGTCAAGCAGTTCATCGCCCGCAACGCGCGCGAAGCGGTGGACCGGCGCCTGCCGCCCAGCGCGCCGCGCGCCATGCCGCTGAAGGCACTGGGGCGCGTGCGCCCGGGCGCGGCCGAGCTCGCCGCCAATCCGCGCGCGCGCAGCGCCGTGATGCGCGTGGCCGAGCGCACGGGAGCGCCGGCGTGACGCGCATGAGCATCGTCTTGCTGCTGGCGGTCATGGCCAGCGGCATGTGGCTGGTGCAGGTGCGCTACGAATCGCGCCGGCTCAACACCGAATGGCACCGCGCCAATGTCGAGGCGCGCCAGCTCGAGGTCGAGCGCCAGCGCCTGCTGGTGGACAAGCGCGCGCAGGCTACGCCGCTGCGCATCGAGCGCCTGGCGCGCGACAAGCTGCAGATGCGCACGCCCACGCCCGCGACCACGCTGTACGTGGCGGCCGATGGCTCGCCCCTGTTGCCGGCGGCGGAGGCCGGGCGATGAGCCGGCGCCGCGTCAACTACGCCTCCAGCCCGCTGCTGGCCGCGCGCACCCCCGTGTGGCGCAGCAAGTTCGTGGTCGCGCTGGTGGCCCTGGGCTTTCTCACGCTGGCCGCGCGCGCGGCCTATGTGCAAGTCATCCACAGCGACTTCTTCAAGCGCCAGGGCGAGGTGCGCTTCGTGCGCACGCTGGAGCTGCCCGCGCACCGCGGCCGGCTGCTCGACCGCAATGGCCTGATCCTCGCCTCCAGCGTGCCCGCGGCCAGCATCTGGGCCATCCCCGAGGACGTGGAAGACCAGCAACCCACGGTGCGCCAGCGCCTGAAGGAAGCGGCGCGGCTCATGGACATGCCGCTGGAGCGGCTCATGGCCCGGCTGGCCGACGAAGACAAAACCTTCGTCTGGCTCAAGCGCCAGCTCGACTGGGACCTGGGCCAGAAGATCATGGCTCTGGGCATCAAGGGCATCTACCTGCGCAAGGAATACAAGCGCGAATACCCCGAGGGCGAATCGGTCGCCCACGTGGTGGGCTTTACCAACGTCGAAGACCACGGGCAAGAGGGCATGGAGCTCGCCTTCGACGACGAGCTGGCGGGCAAGCCCGGTTCGCTGCGCGTGATCAAGGACGGGCGCGGGCGCGTGGTCGAGGGCGTGGGCACCGAAACCCCGCCGGTGGACGGGCGCGACATCCAGCTGTCGGTGGACAGCAAGATCCAGTTCTTCGCCTACCAGAAGCTGCGCGATACCGTGATCGCGCACAAGGCCAAGGCCGGCAGCGTGGTGGTGCTCGACGCGCACACCGGCGAGGTGCTGGCGCTGGCCAATTACCCCAGTTACGACCCGAGCGACCGGCGCCACCTCACCGGCGAGCAGCTGCGCAACCGCGCGCTGACCGACACCTTCGAGCCGGGCTCGACCATGAAGCCGATCACCATTGGCATGGCGCTGGAGCTCGGACGCGTCAAGCACGACACCATCATCGACACCTCGCCGGGGCGCTATGCGCTGGGCAAGTTCACGATTTCGGACACGCACAACTACGGCGCGCTCACCGTGGACGGCGTGATCCAGAAGTCCAGCAACATCGGCGCGCTCAAGGTCGCCCAGCGCATGACGGCGCAGGAGATGTGGACGGTGCACACGGCCCTGGGCTACGGGCAAAGGCCTGAACTCGCCTTCCCCGGCGCGGCCAGCGGGCGCCTGCGCCCCTGGAAGAGCTGGAAGCCGGTGGAGCAGGCCACCATGGCCTACGGCTACGGGCTGTCGGCGTCGCTGTTTCAAATGGCGCGCTCCTACACCGTGTTTGCCAACGACGGCATGGTGATTCCCGCGACCATGCTCAAGCGCAGCGAGGCGCCCGTCGGTACACGGGTGTTCTCCGCGACGAATGCGCAGCTCGTGCGCCACATGCTGTGGCTGGCGGCCGGTCCGGGCGGCACCGGCCAGAAGGCGCAAACCATGGGCTACTCCATAGGCGGCAAGTCGGGCACCGCACGCAAGCAGGTAGGCAAGGCCTACGCCGCCGGCAAGTACCGCGCCTGGTTCACCGGCATGGCCCCGATCGACCAGCCGCGCATCATCGTCGGCGTGATGATCGACGAGCCCTCGGCCGGCGTGTACTACGGCGGCGCGGTCTCGGGGCCGGTGTTCAGCGAGGTGGTGCAGCAGACCCTGCGCCTGATGGGCGTGGCGCCGGACCTGGCGGTAAAGCCGCTCATCGTCTCCAACCCGATCGAGGAGCCGCTGCTGTGAGCGTCGCCATGCTCGCCAACGCAGAGCAGGCGCTGGCCTTCCTGCGCGCGCGGGTGGGCGCCAGGCTGCGCGCCGACAGCCGCCAGGTGGCGCCGGGAGACGGCTTTCTTGCCTGGGCCAGTGCGCCCGAAGCGGCATGGGCGCACGCTAGCGACGCGCTGGCGCGCGGCGCCGAAGCCTGCGTGCTGGATGCGGCCGCGCTCGTGCCCGACGCCCAAGCCGATGCGCCGCAGCTCGCGCGCCTGCCCGGCCTGAAGGCGAAGACCGGCGCCATCGCCAGCGCCTGGCTGGGCGAGCCCAGCGCGCAGATGCGCGTGCTGGCGGTGACCGGAACCAATGGCAAGACCAGCACCGCCTGGTGGCTCGCGCAAGCCATTGAAAAACTCGCAAAAAAGGAGCTGGCAGCGCTTGGTGGATGCGGGTTTGTCGGCACTTTGGGTGCGGGATCGCTGGGCCGGCTTGCGAGCACCGGCATGACCACGCCAGACCCCGTGGTGCTGCAGCAGGCGCTGGCAGACCTTCTCGGCGCAGGCCGGCGCGCCTGCGCGATCGAGGCCTCGTCCATAGGCATTGCCGAGCAGCGCCTGGCGGCCACGCGCATAGACACCGCGATCTTCACCAATTTCACCCAGGATCATCTCGACTACCACGGCAGCATGGCGGCCTACTGGCAGGCCAAGCGCGCCTTGTTCGACTGGCCCGGCCTGCGCGCCGCCGTGGTCAACGTGGACGATGCGCAGGGCGTGCGCCTGCACGCGGAGCTTGCGCCGCGCGCGCTCGACCTGTGGAGCGTGGCCGTGGCCGCGCCTGCGCGCCTGCGCGCCGAAAACCTGTGCCACGGCCCCGAGGGCCTGGTCTTTGACGTCGTCGAAGGCAACCAGCGCGCCAGCCTGGCCACGCGCCTGGTGGGCGACTACAACGCGGCCAACCTGCTGGGCGTGATTGCCACGCTGCGCTCGCTCGGCGTGCCGTTGGCGGCGGCCTGCGGCGCCTGCGCCGACCTGGCACCGGTGCCCGGGCGCATGCAGCAGGTGGCACTTGCCGGCCAGCCGCTGGCGGTGGTGGATTACGCGCACACGCCCGATGCGCTCACCCAGGCGCTTGCCGCGCTGCGCCCGCTGGCGCGCCAGCGCGGCGGGCGGCTGTGGTGCGTATTCGGCTGCGGCGGGGACCGCGACGCCGGCAAGCGCCCGCTGATGGGCGAGGCCGCCCAGGCCGGCGCCGAGCGCTGCGTGCTCACCAGCGACAACCCGCGCAGCGAAGCGCCGCAAGCCATCATTGCCCAGGTGCGCGCCGGCATGGGCGCGGCTGCGGACGCGGTACAGGTCGAAGTCGATCGCGCGCAGGCCATCGCCCAGGCTCTGGCGCAGGCGGATGCGCGCGACGTGGTGCTGATCGCCGGCAAAGGCCATGAGGACTACCAGGAAACCGCCGGGGTGCGCCGCCCGTTTTCCGACGCCGAGCACGCGCGCGCTGCGCTGCAGCGCCGCGCGGGCACGCTGGGCCCGATGTGCACGCTGGCGCAGGCGCATGCGCTGCTGCAGGCCCGCGTGCCGGCCGCGCGCCTGGTGGGCGACGGCGCCACGCCCCTGCTGCGCGTGCACAGCGACAGCCGCAGCCTCCAGCCGGGCGACTTGTTCGTCGCGCTCAAGGGCGAGCGCTTCGATGCGCATGAGTTTCTGCCCCAGGCGCGCGCCGCCGGCGCGGCAGCGGCGCTGGCCGAGCACGGGCTTGAAGCCGCGGGCCTTGCCGGCATCAGCGTGCCCGACAGCCTGCAGGCGCTGGGCGCACTGGCCACGGCCTGGCGCGCCCAGCACGCGCTGGCGCTGGTGGCGGTGACCGGCAGCAACGGCAAGACCACGGTCACCCAGATGGTGGCGGCCATCCTTCGGGCCTGGCTGGGCGACGCAGCCCTGGCCACGCGCGGCAACTTGAACAACGCCATCGGCGTGCCGCTGACGCTGATGGGTCTGCGCCCCGCGCACCGCGCGGCGGTGGTCGAGCTGGGCATGAACCATCCGGGCGAAATCGCCGCGCTGGCCGCCATGGCCCAGCCCACGGTCGCTCTGGTGAACAACGCCCAGCGCGAACACTTGGAATTCATGCACAGCGTGCAGGCGGTGGCGCATGAAAACGGTGCGGTGCTGCGGGCCCTGTCCGCCGACGGCGTGGCCGTCTTTCCGCATGCCGACGAATACAGTGCACTGTGGCGTGAGCTGGCCGGCCAGCGGCGCGTGCTCACCTTTGGCGACGATGCCGCGGCCGACGTGCATTGCGCGCGCGCGCAGTGGCAGGGCGACGCCTGGCAGCTCACCCTGCGCACGCCCGCGGGCGAGCTGCAAACGCGGCTGGCGATTGCCGGACGGCACAACCTGCTCAACGCGCTGGCGGCTGCGGCCTGCGCGCTGGCCGCTGGTGCGCCGCTGCAGGCATTGGCGCAGGGCTTGGCGCAATTTCGCGCTGTCACCGGGCGCTCGCGCGCTTTTGCACTGCAGCGCGGCGCACACCGCCTGAGCGTGGTGGACGACAGCTACAACGCCAACCCCGACTCGGTGCGCGCGGCCATCGAGGTGCTGGCGAGCCTGCCCGCGCCGCGTCTGCTGGTGCTGGGCGACATGGGCGAGGTCGGCAGCCAGGGGCCGCAATTCCATGCCGAAGCAGGCAGTTATGCGCGGGCGCAGGGCGTGGAGCGCTTGCTGGTGCTGGGCGCGCTCTCCGGCCACGCCGCGCAGGCCTTTGGCGCGGGCGCCGAGTGCTTCGACGATGCCGCCGCGCTCATCGCCCGCGTGCTCGAATGCCTGCCGCAAACCGCCAGCGTGCTGGTCAAGGGCTCGCGCTTCATGCGCATGGAGCGCGTGGTGCAGGCGATCGAGGAGGGCGGCGCATGATCCTGTGGCTCAGCCAGTGGCTGCAGGGGCTGTCGCCCGAGTTCGGCTTCCTGCGCGTGTTCCAGTACCTGACGCTGCGCGCGCTGCTGGCGGCAGTGACGGCGCTGCTGATTGGCCTGGTCGCCGGCCCGCGCGTGATACGCATGCTCACCGCGCTCAAGATCGGTCAGCCGGTGCGTGGCTACGCCATGCAGACGCACCTGGTCAAGAGCGGCACGCCCACGATGGGCGGGGTGCTGATCCTGCTGGGCATCACGGTTTCCACGCTCTTGTGGTTCGATCTGTCCAACCGCTTCGTCTGGATCGTGCTGGCGGTCACCCTGGGCATGGGCGCGATTGGCTGGGTGGACGACTGGCGCAAGGTGGTCAACAAAGACCCCGAAGGCATGCGCTCGGGGAAGAAATACCTGCTGCAGTCGCTTATCGGCCTGTTTGCTGCGCTCTATCTGGTGTTCAGTATCTCGGGCGATTCCAACGCGCGCGTGTTCGAGCTCGTCCTCACCTGGGTGCAGTCGGGTTTCTCGCTGGATCTTCCGCCCAAGGCGGGGCTGCTCGTGCCCTTCTTCAAGGAGGTGAGTTATCCGCTGGGCGTGCTGGGCTTCGTCGTTCTCACCTACCTGGTGATCGTGGGGGCGAGCAATGCGGTCAACCTCACCGACGGGCTGGACGGCCTGGCCATCATGCCGGTGATCATGGTCGGCTCGGCCCTGGGCATCTTTGCCTACGTGACCGGCAACGCGGTCTATGCGCGCTACCTGCTGTTTCCGCACATTCCGGGTTCGGGCGAGCTGCTGGTGTTCTGCGCGGCCATGGCGGGGGCCGGCCTGGCCTTCCTGTGGTTCAACACCCATCCGGCGCAGATCTTCATGGGCGACGTGGGGGCGCTGGCGCTGGGCGGGGCGCTGGGCACCATCGCGGTCATCGTGCGCCAGGAGATCGTGCTCGCGATCATGGGCGGCATCTTCGTCGTCGAAGCCATCTCGGTGATGGCGCAGGTCACCTGGTTCAAGTACACCAAGCGCCGCTATGGCCAGGGGCGGCGCATTCTGAAGATGGCGCCGCTGCACCATCATTTTGAAAAGAGCGGCTGGAAGGAGACGCAGGTCGTCGTGCGTTTCTGGATCATCACCATGCTGCTGTGCCTCGTGGGTCTGGCCACGCTGAAACTGCGATGAACGAGCCACTGCACCCCGTCAACCCGGCGCTGGCCGACGCGCCGCCTTCCAGGGCGGCCGAGGCGGCCGAGTTCGTGGCGCGCCTGTTTGACCAGGTGCAGCAAGGCGGTGCCGCGCCCGAACCGGCGCCCTCCGCCGAGCCAGGGCTTGCCGCGGCCGCGCCCGCCATTCAGGCAGAGCCCATCACCGTGGGCGACGACTGGCAGCCGCTGGCCGGCCAGCGCGTGCTGGTACTGGGGCTGGGCGAGTCGGGCCTTGCGATGGCGCGCTGGTGCGCCGCGCGCGGCGCCCAGGTGGCGGTGGCCGACACGCGCGCCGCGCCGCCGCACCTGGCCGAGCTGCAGGCCGAGTTGCCCCAGGTTCCCTTCACCGGCGGCGCTTTCACGCCGGCGCTGGTGCAAGGCATCACCGTGCTGGCGCGCTCGCCCGGCTTGCGCCCGGCGGAGATCGCGGAACTCACCCGAGCGGCGCGGGAAGCGGGCGCCCGCGTGGCCGGTGAGCTCGATTTGTACGCCGACGCGCTGCGCCTGCTCAATGCCCGGTTCGGCTATGCGCCTGCCGTGCTGGCGGTGACCGGCACCAACGGCAAGACCACGGTGACCGCGCTCACCGGCAAGCTGGTGGCCCAGGCCGGGCGCAGCGTGGCGGTGGCAGGCAACATCGGCCCGAGCCTGCTCGACACCCTGCAGCAGCACCTGCGCGCCGCGAGCCTGCCCGAGGTCTGGGTGCTGGAGCTGTCGAGCTTCCAGCTCGATGGCGTGCAGGGCTTTGAGCCGACCGCCGCCACGGTGCTCAACCTGAGCCAGGACCATCTGGACTGGCACGCCAGCATGCAGGCCTATGCCGAAGCCAAGGCGCGCATCTTCGGCACCCAGGCGCTGATGGTGCTCAACCGCGACGACCCGCTGGTGATGCAGATGCTGCCCGCGCCGGTGCCGGTCAAGCTGCGCAAACCCTGGCAGCGCCCGCATGTGAGCTTTGGCACCGACCTGCCGCGCGCGCCGGGCGACTTCGGCATGGAAAGCGCCAGCGGCATGCTCTGGCTGGTGCATGCACTGAACGGGGAAGATGCAGGCCGTCGCGATGCCGGCGCGCAAGCCCTGAGTCTGCAGCGCCTCATGCCCGTCGACGCGCTGCGCATCCACGGCCGGCACAACGCCAGCAACGCGCTGGCGGCGCTGGCCCTGGCCCAGGCCGCGGGCTGCCCGCTGGGGCCGCTGCTGCAGGCGCTGCGCGCCTACCGCGGCGAGCCGCACCGGGTGGAATCGGTCGCGGTGGTCGACGGGGTGGAGTATTTCGACGACAGCAAGGGCACCAACGTGGGCGCCACGGTGGCAGCGCTCGCCGGCCTCGGGGCCGATCGCCGCCTGGTGGTGATTCTGGGCGGCGACGGCAAAGGTCAGGACTTCTCGCCGCTGGCCCCGCCCGTGGCGCGCCATGCGCGCGCGGTGGTGCTGATCGGGCGCGACGGCCCGCGCGTCGCCCAGGCGCTGGCTTCTTGTGGTGTGCCGCTGATCGAAGCCGCCACGCTGGAGCAGGCGGTGGTGCAGGCGGCCCGCGCGGCGCACTCGGGCGATGCGGTGCTGCTCTCGCCCGCTTGCGCAAGTCTGGACATGTTCGAAGACTACAGGCACCGCGCCCGCGTCTTCGTGGCGGCGGTGCAGGAGCTGGCCCAGGCCGGTGGCCTGGCCGCGGCAGGGGGCGGCGCATGACGGCGGCCACGTTCAAGCCCAGGCTGTGGCAGCGTTGGCTGGGCCGACGCTCCGGTGAGCAGCGCGAAAGCGTGGACCAGTTGCCGGTGCGCATCGGCGGCATGGAGCTGCGCCGCACCGCCGCGGTGCCGGCGCGCGTGCTGGGCTTTGACGAGTCGCTGCTCTGGGTGGTGGTGCTGCTGCTGGCCTTCAGCGTGGTCATGGTCTATTCCGCCTCGATCGCGATGCAGGACAACCCGCGCTTTGGCCACGTGAGCGCCACGACCTTCGTGCTGCGTCACCTGTCGGCCATTGCCGTCGGTTTTGTGGCGGCGCTGCTCGCCTTCCAGGTGTCGATGGACGCCTGGGAGCGCATTGCACCCTGGCTGTTCATCGCGTCGATCGCCAGCCTGGTCGTGGTGCTGATTCCGCATGTGGGCGTGATGGTCAATGGCGCGCGGCGCTGGCTCAGCCTCGGGGTGATGAACTTCCAGCCCTCGGAGCTGGCCAAGTTTGCGGTGCTGATTTATGCGGCCGGCTACATGGTGCGGCGCCTGGAGGTCAAGGAGCGCTTCTTTCGCGCCGTGCTGCCCATGGCCGCGGCCGTGGCCATCGTCGGCGGCCTGCTGCTGGCCGAGCCGGACATGGGCGCCTTCATGGTGATCGCGGTCATCGCCATGGGCATCCTGTTCCTGGGCGGAGTGAATGCGCGCATGTTCTTCCTGATCGCGCTGATTCTGGTGGCGGCCTTCGCGCTGATGATCTGGTCTTCTCCCTGGCGGCGCGAGCGCATCTTTGCCTACCTCGACCCCTTCAGCGAGGACCATGCGCTGGGCAAGGGCTACCAGCTCTCGCACGCGCTGATCGCGATTGGCCGCGGCGAGGTTTTTGGTGTCGGCCTGGGCGCGAGCGTGGAGAAACTCAGCTGGCTGCCCGAGGCGCACACCGACTTCCTGCTCGCGGTCATCGGCGAAGAGCTGGGCCTCATCGGCGTGCTCACGCTCATCGTCGCCTTCCTCTGGCTCACGCGACGCATCATGCTGATCGGCCGCCAGGCGATCGCGCTGGACCGCGTCTTCTCCGGCCTGGTGGCCGAGGGCGTGGCCGTGTGGATAGGCTTTCAGGCCTTCATCAACGTGGGCGTGAACCTGGGCGCGCTGCCGACCAAGGGCTTGACGCTGCCGCTGATGAGCTATGGCGGCTCGGCCATCCTGATGAACCTGGTGGCGCTGGCCGTGGTGCTCAGGGTGGATTACGAGAATAAGTCGCTGATGAGAGGAGGCCGCGCATGAGCCAGCCCCGGACTGCTCTCATCATGGCCGGCGGCACCGGCGGGCACATCTTCCCGGGCCTTGCGCTCGCGCAGGAGCTGCGCGCGCGCGGCTGGCGCGTGCACTGGCTGGGTACGCCGGGCAGCATGGAGTCGCGCATCGTGCCGTCCGAGGGTTTTGTGCTCGAGACCATCGACTTCTCCGGCGTGCGCGGCAAGGGCCTGCTGCCCTTCGCCTTGCTGCCGCTGCGGCTGCTCAAGGCCTTCTGGCAGTCGCTCGCCGTGGTGCGGCGCGTGCAGCCCGACGTGGTGGTCGGCTTTGGCGGCTATGTGAGCTTTCCGGGCGGCATGATGGCGGTGCTGGCGGGCAAGCCTCTGGTGCTGCACGAACAGAATTCCGTCGCTGGCCTGGCCAACAAGGTGCTGGCGGGCGTGGCCGAGCGCATCTTCACCGCCTTCCCCGGCGCGTTGCGCAAGGGCCATTGGGTGGGCAACCCGCTGCGCGCCGCCTTCACCGGGCAGCCGGGGCCGCAGGATCGCTTTGCCGGGCGCAGCGGTCCGCTCAAGCTGCTGGTGGTCGGCGGCAGCCTGGGTGCGCGCGCACTCAATGAGGTGCTGCCCCAGGCACTGGCATTGATTGCGCCCGAGCGCCGCCCCCTCGTAACCCATCAAAGCGGCGAAAAGCAACTCGACGCCTTGCGCGCCAGCTACGACGCCGCAGGCGTGCAAGGCCGCCTGCTGCCCTTCATCGAGGACATGGCCCAAGCCCTTGCCGATGCCGACGTGGTGATCTGCCGCGCCGGCGCCAGCACCGTCACCGAGATCGCCGCCGTGGGCTGCGCCGCGCTCTTCGTGCCCTTTCCGTTCGCGGTGGACGATCACCAGAGCGCCAATGCGCGCTTTCTGGTGGATGCGGGTGCGGCCTGGCTGGTGCAGCAGGCCGACCTTACACCCGAGGGACTGGCCGAAATGATTGAAAAATGGGAGCGCCCAGCGCTTGTGCAGAAAGCGCTGGAGGCCAAAAAGATGCAAAAGATTCAGGCCGTGCGCGAGATGACTGCCGCCTGTGAGGAGCTGGCGGCATGAAGCACGTCATCCACCACATCCACTTCGTCGGCGTGGGCGGCTCGGGCATGTGCGGCATCGCCGAAGTGCTGCACAACCTGGGCTATACGGTCTCGGGCTCGGACCAGAGCGACAGCGCCACGCTCCGGCGCCTGCAGCAGCTGGGCGTGCAGACCCACGTCGGCCACGCGGCCGCGCACGTGGCCGGGGCCGACGCGGTGGTCACCTCCACCGCGGTGCACGGCGACAACCCCGAGGTGCTGGCGGCGCGTGCGCGCAAGATACCTGTGGTGCCGCGCGCGGTCATGCTGGCCGAGCTGATGCGTCTGCGCCAGGGCATCGCGATTGCCGGCACCCACGGCAAGACCACGACGACGAGCCTGGTGGCCAGCGTGCTCGCCCAGGGCGGGCTCGATCCCACTTACGTGATCGGCGGGCGGCTGAACAGCGCGGGCAGCAACGCCCGCCTGGGCAAGGGCGAATACATCGTGGTGGAGGCCGACGAGTCGGATGCGTCTTTCCTCAAGCTCCTGCCGGTGATGGCCGTGGTCACCAACATCGACGCCGACCACATGGACACCTACGGCCACGATTTTGGCCGGCTCAAGCAG
Organism: Comamonas sp. NLF-1-9; assembly: GCF_019195435.1. NCBI lineage: Bacteria > Pseudomonadati > Pseudomonadota > Betaproteobacteria > Burkholderiales > Comamonadaceae > Comamonas > Comamonas sp. NLF-1-9. Next base: position 1,943,695 of record NZ_CP078069.1, on the reverse strand, counting down.
GCCTTCGTCGACTTTCTGCACCGCATGCCGTTTTACGGCACGGCGGTGCTCTGCGTGGACGACCCGGCGGTGCGCGAGATCGCGCCGCGCCTGACCTGCCCGATCACGCGCTACGGCCTGGGTGAAGACGCCGAGGTGCGCGCGCTGGACGTGCGCGCCGTGGGCACGCAGATGCACTTCAAGGTGCAGCGACGCAATGGCGTGACGCTGCCCGACCTGCAGGTGGTGCTGAACCTGGCGGGCGAGCACAACGTGCGCAACGCCCTGGCCGCGATCGCGGTGGCCACAGAGCTGAGCGTGCCCGACGCCGCCATCCTGCAAGCCCTGGCCAGCTTCACCGGCGTGGGCAGGCGTTTTCAGAGCCACGGCGAGCTGCCGGCCGCGGGCGGCGGGCGATTCACGCTGATCGAGGACTACGGCCACCATCCGGTGGAGATGGCCGCGACCATAGCCGCGGCGCGCGGCGCCTTCCCGGGGCGGCGCCTGGTGGTGGCCTTTCAGCCGCACCGCTACACCCGCACGCGCGACTGTTTCGAGGACTTCGTACAAGTGCTGGGCCGCACCGACGCGGTGCTGCTCACCGAGGTCTATGCCGCCGGCGAGGAGCCGATCGCGCTGGCCGACGGCCGCTCGCTGGCGCGGGCGCTGCGCGTCGCCGGCAAGGTCGAGCCGGTGTTCATCGAAGACGTGGCCGAGCTGCCGGCGCAGATCGCGCGCCTGGCGCGCGGCGGCGACGTGCTGCTGTGCATGGGCGCGGGCTCCATAGGCACGGCGGCCGCCCGCACCGCGCAGATGCTGCAAAAAACAGAGCTTCCAGCGCAGGAGGGACGGGCGCCATGAGCCAATTTGACCCAAAAATGGACGTGGCGGCGCTGGGCAAGGTGGCGGTGCTCATGGGCGGTGACTCGGCCGAGCGCGAGATCTCTCTGCTCTCCGGGCAGGGCGTGCTGCAGGCGCTGCGCGCGCGCGGTGTCGACGCGCACGCCTTCGACCCTGCGGCGCGCGCGCTGTGCGAGCTGCAGCGCGAAGGCTATGCGCGCTGCTTCATCGCGCTGCACGGGCGCCACGGCGAGGACGGCACGGTGCAGGGCGCGCTCGAGCTGCTCGGCATCCCCTACACCGGAGCGGGCGTGATGGCGTCGAGCATCGCCATGGACAAGACCATGACCAAGCGCATCTGGCGCGCCGAGGGCCTGCCCACGCCCGACTGGCGGCTGGTGGACTCGGCGGCGCAATGCGCCCAGGCCTTTGCCGAGCTGGGCAGCCCCATGATCGTCAAGCCGGTGCGCGAGGGCTCTACGCTCGGCCTGACCAAGGTGCTGCGCGCCGAGCAGTGCGAGGCCGCCTACCTGCTCGCCGCAAGCCACGACAGCGAGGTGTTGTGCGAGCAATTCATCGCCGGCGAGGAAACCACTTGCGCGCTGCTCGGCCAGGGCGCAGGTGCGCAGGCGCTGCCCATCATTCGCATCGTCGCGCCGGGCGGCAATTACGACTTCCAGAACAAGTACTACACCGACGTGGTGCGCTACGACTGCCCCAGCGGCCTGCCCGAGCACGAGGAGCAGGCCTTGCGCGCGCTCTCGCTCGCGGCCTACCGCACGCTTGCCTGCCGCGGCTGGGCGCGTGCCGACATCATGGTGCGCGCCGCCGATCGCCAGCCGTTTCTGCTGGAGATCAATACCTCGCCAGGCATGACCGGCCATTCGCTCGTGCCCATGGCGGCGCGCGCCAGCGGCCTGAGCTATGAAGCGCTGTGCCTGCAGATTCTGGCCGGCGCGTCGCTCGACGCCTGGCAGGGCAGGGAGGTGAAGGCATGAACCCCGCGAGCCCCCTGCCGCTGGATGTGCGCCTGATGAACTGGACCGCGGGCCTGCTGCTGCTGGGCTGCGCCGCCGCGCTGCTGTGGGCGCTGGGCAGCTGGGCCGCGCGGCTGCCGCTGTTTGCACTCACGCGGGTAAGCGTGGGCGGCGAACTCACGCGCGTGGATGCGGCGCTGCTGCGCCGCCAGGTGGCGCCGGCGCTGGCGGGCAACTTCTTCACCGTCGATCTGCAGCGCGTGCGCCGCGCCTTCGAGCAAGTGCCCTGGGTCAAGAGCGTGCAGGTGCAGCGCATCTTTCCGCACGCGCTGCAGGTGCGCGTGCAAGAGCAGCAGGCCGCGGCGCTGTGGGGCGAAGAGGGCGCCGAGGCCTTGGTCAACCCCGAGGGCGAGGTGTTTCATGCCGACGCTTCGGCCGTGGAGGAAGAGGCGCTGGTGCGCCTCGTCGGCCCGAAGGAGCAGGCCGCGCCCATGCTGGCCATGCTGCGCCAGCTCACGCCGGCGCTGGCGCCGCTGGATTCGCGGGTGCAGACGCTGGCGCTGAGCGCGCACGGCAGCTGGCATGTGCAACTGGACAGCGGCGCGGCGCTGGAGCTGGGCAGTGGCGAGGCGCCGCTGCTGCTCGCGCGCGTGCGGCGCCTGGCGGCAACGCTCGCCCAGGTGGCGCACGGCCAGCAGCGCAGCCTGGCGCAGCTGCAGTACGCCGACCTGCGCTACCCCAACGGCTATGCGCTGCGCCTCAAGGGTGTGAGCACCCTCAGCGGCGACGCACACCCCGCGCCGGCCGCGCCGCGCGCCGCACCGAAAAACCACAGAGGCTAGGAAGAGCAGATGCCAAGGGACAGCAAAGACGTCATCGTGGGCCTGGATATCGGCACGGCCAAGATCATGGTCGCCGTGGCCGAGGTGCTCGAGGGCGGCGGGCTCAAGCTGGCCGGCCTGGGCGTGGCCCCGAGCAACGGTTTGAAGCGCGGCGCGGTGGTGAACATCGAGGCCACGGTGCACAGCATCCAGCAGGCGCTCAAGGAGGCCGAGCTGATCGCAGACTGCAAGATCCAGCGCGTCTACACCGGCATCACCGGCAACCACATCCGCGGGCTGAATTCCGCCGGCATGGTGGCGATCAAGGACAAGGAAGTTTCCCAGGCCGACGTGGCGCGCGTGGTCGAGACGGCCAAGGCGGTGAACATCTCCAGCGACCAGCGCTTGCTGCTGGTGGAGCCGCAGGAGTTCGTGATCGACGGCAACGAGGTCAAGGAGCCGATAGGCATGAGCGGCATCCGCCTGGAGGCCAAGGTGCACATCGTCACCGGCGCACAGGCGGCGGCCGAGAACATCATCAAGTGCGTGCGCCGCTGCGGGCTGGAGGTCGAGCAGCTCTTGCTCAACCCGCTGGCCAGCAGCCAGGCGGTGCTGACCGACGACGAGCGCGAGCTCGGCGTAGCCGTGGTGGACATCGGCGCGGGCACGACCGACATCGCCATCTTCGCGGGCGGCGCGATCCGCCACACCGCCGTGCTGCCGATCGCGGGCGACCTGATCACCAGCGACATCGCGATGGCGCTCAGAACCCCGACCAAGGACGCCGAGGACATCAAGGTCGAGCACGGCTGCGCCAAGCAGTTGCTGGCCGACCCCGAGGCGCAGGTGGAGGTGCCGGGCCTGGGCGACCGCGACCCGCGCATGCTCACGCGCCAGGTGCTCGCGGGCGTGATCGAGCCGCGCGTGGAAGAGATCTTCCAGCTGGTGCAGCAGGTGATACGCGACTCGGGCTTTGAGGAGGTGCTGTCCTCGGGGATAGTGCTCACCGGCGGCTCCAGCGTCATGCCGGGCATGGTGGAGCTGGGCGAGGACATCTTTCTCAAACCCGTGCGCCGCGGCTTGCCGCACTACGCCAACGCACTGTCCGACATGGTCGCCCAGCCGCGCGCCGCCACGGTCATGGGCCTGCTTGAAGAGGGGCGCATCGCCCACATGCGCGGCTTCAAGGTGGCGTCCAAGAACGGCTCGATGAAGACCGCCCTGGGCCGCTTCAAGGATTTCATCGTGGGGAACTTCTGATGCATTCCCTTGAGCCGCATCGCGCCTTTCCCCTTCTCTCGCATCGCCTGCGCGCTGCGGGAAGGGGGGCGGCGCCAGCGCGGTGCGGCGGCCCTTGCGCGGCGGCCGCTGGCCTGGCGCACTCACGTATGGCAAGGATCAGCAAGATCAACATCCGCCAGATTTGCTGCGCCGGCAGCAGACCCGCCCGGCGCAAGCGCGGCCGATGGCGATGTTGCGGCCGACCTCCTCCGCCCGCGCGCGAGCGTCCGATCGATTCCCGTTTTTCATCCGTTTCCAGCGTTTTTCACATCCCATCAGGAGCAAGCACATGGCCATCGAAATGATCGAGACCGAAGAATTCAACCAGGGCACGCAGATCAAGGTGATAGGCGTGGGCGGCGGTGGCGGCAATGCCGTGGAGCACATGATTGCGCGCGGCGTGCAGGGCGTGCAGTTCGTCTGCGCCAACACCGATTCGCAGGCGCTGCTGCGCAGCTCGGCGCACCAGACGGTGCAGCTGGGCGCCAACGGCCTGGGCGCAGGCAGCAAGCCGGAGAAGGCGCACGAGGCGGCCGAGCTTGCCGAGGACGACATCCGCCAGGCGATTGCCGGCTCGCACATGCTCTTCATCACCGCCGGCATGGGCGGGGGCACGGGCACGGGCGCGGCGCCGGTGATCGCGCGCATCGCCAAGGAGATGGGCATCCTCACCGTGGGCGTGGTCACCAAGCCCTTCGCCTGGGAAGGCAGCCGGCGCATGAAGAACGCCGATGAGGGCCTGGCGGACCTGGAAGCCAACGTCGATTCGCTGATCGTCGTGCTCAACGAGAAGCTGCTCGAGGTGCTGGGCGACGACATCACCCAGGAAGAAGCCTTTGCCCACGCCAACGACGTGCTCAAGAACGCCGTGGGCGGCATTGCCGAGATCATCAACGAGTACGGCCAGATCAACGTCGACTTCGAGGACGTGCGCACCGTGATGGGTGAGCCCGGCAAGGCCATGATGGGAACGGCCACGGCCAACGGGCCGGACCGCGCGCGCATCGCCGCCGAGCAGGCGATCGCCTGCCCGCTGCTGGAGGGCATAGACCTCTCGGGCGCCAAGGGCGTGCTGGTGCTGGTGACGGCGAGCAAGGGCAGCCTCAAGCTCTCCGAATCGCGCCTGGCGATGAACACCATCAACGCCTACGCCTCGCCCGATGCGCACGTGATCTTTGGCGCCGCCTACGACGACAGCCTGGGCGACGAGATCCGCGTGACCGTGGTGGCGACCGGCCTGTCCAACGCCGCCGCGCGCCGCCAGAACATCCAGGTGGTGCAGGGCGGGCAGCGCACCGGCACCGACAACCTGGCTTATGTGCCCGCGACCATGGCCGCGGCCATCGGCAGCGGCGGGGTGCGCGGCGACTACAACAGCATGTCGGTGCCCAGCGTGTGGCGCAACAACCGCTCGCAGGCCAGCGCGCGGGTGGACGCGATGTCCTCGGGCGGCATGGACGAGCTGGAAATCCCGGCCTTTTTGCGCAAGCAGGCCGATTGATGGCGCTCTGCGCCTGAGGTGTTTGGCGCCTTCCCTTCTGTCTCTGCGCGCCTTGCGCTCAGGGCGGGGGGCGCTGCGGGTGCGTGCGCAGGCGCTTGTTTTCTATCGAAGCGATAGCGGCGCCGCGCCGGCCGACAAGCCGGCACGCCACTAAAATCGCCGCATGCTGCAGCAACGCACGATCAAGACGCTGACCCGCTCCGTGGGCGTGGGCCTGCACAGCGGCCAGCGCGTGGAGCTGACGCTGCGCCCGGCGGCGCCCGATACCGGCATCGTGTTTCGGCGCATCGACCTGCCCGAGCCGGTGGACATCCCCGTCTCGGCCGAATCGGTCGTCGATACGCGCATGGCCTCTACCATAGGCGCGCGCGGCGCCAAGGTGCATACCGTCGAGCACTTGATGTCCGCCTGCGCGGGCCTGGGGCTGGACAATCTCTACGTGGACATCACCGCCGAGGAAGTGCCCATCCTGGACGGCTCTTCGGCCTCCTTCGTGTTCCTGCTGCAGTCGGCCGGCGTGCAGCTGCAGAACGCGCCCAAGCGCTTCATGCGCATCAAGCGCCCCGTCGAGGTGCGCCAAGGCGAGGGCCAGCAGCTCAAGTGGGCGCGCCTGGACCCCTACCACGGCTACAAGCTGCGCTTCGAGATCGATTTTGCGCACCCCGCGGTCGACTCTACCGGCCAGCGCGCCGAGTTCGATCTGGGCAGCGGCAACTACGCGCGCGACATTGCGCGCGCGCGCACCTTCGGCTTCACCAAGGATGTGGAGATGCTGCGCGCCAGCGGCCTGGCGCTGGGCGGCGGGCTGGACAACGCCATCGTCATGGACGACTACAAGGTGCTCAACAGCGACGGCCTGCGCTACGACGAGGAGTTCGCGCGCCACAAGATCCTCGATGCAATGGGCGACCTCTACCTCATCGGCCATCCGCTGCTTGCCGCCTACAGCGCCTTTCGCAGCGGCCACGCGCTGAACAACCAGTTGCTGCGCGCGCTGCTGGCCCAGCCCGACGCCTGGGAGCTGGTGAGTTTTGGCAGCGAGCGCGAGGCGCCCCAGGGCTTTGCGCGGCCGGTGGCGGCCTGGTGAAGCAAGGGCAAGGCTGAAGGCTTGCGCCCCACGGCGCCCCGGAGCTATTTTTTCAGCGGAATCGGCGTTGCCGGATCGATCGCCACGGCAGTGACGCTGTTTTGCGGCGAGCCGTCGATCAGCTTGTCCGAATACGTCAGATAGACCAGCGCATTGCGCTTTTCATCGACCATGCGCACCACGCGCAGGCGCTTGAAGACCAGCGAGATGCGCTCGCTGAACACCTGCTCCTGCTGCTTGAGCGGCTGGGCAAAGCCGACAGGCCCGACCTGGCGGCAGGAGATCGAGGCCTCGGCGCGGTCTTCGGCCAGACCAAGCGTGCCCTTGATGCCGCCCACGCGGGCGCGCGAAAGATAGCAGGTGACGCCCTGCACGCGCGGGTCATCGTAGGCTTCGACCACGATGTCGTGGTCGCGCCCCAGCCACTGAAAAGCGGTGTCCACGCTGCCTATGCGCTCGCCCGAGGCCGCGGCGGCAAGGCCCGCGAGCAGCAAGGCGGCGCCGGCCGCAAACAGGCGTGTCCCGCGCTTCACAGGTGCGGCTCCTGGCAGCGCCGCTGCAGGTGGGCGAGCGACTCCTGCACCTGATCGACCAGCACCAGGCACAGGTCGCCCGGCCTGAGGCGCGCCAGCGCGTGGTCGATGGCGAGGAACTCGCCATGGATCTCGGTGATGTAGCTGGCCCGGCTTGCGCCCTTCAGGCCCTTGTGCAGCAGCGCCAGCACCTCGCCGTCGGCGCGCCCGCGCTGGCAGGCGTCCTGGTAGAGGATGACCTCGTCAAAGCTCGTGCCCAGCACCTCGGTCTGTTCGCTGATGTCCTGGTCGCGCCGGTCGCCGGCGCCGGAAATCACCACGCTGCGCCGCGCTGCCGGCATGGTCTGCGTGGCCTGCACCAGCGCGCGGATCGCGTCCGGGTTGTGGCCGTAGTCGGCGATGATGGTCGCGCCGTGGTAGTCCATGACATTGAAGCGCCCGGGCACGGCATCGGCGCTGCTTTCAAAGCTGGCCAGACCGCGGCGCACCGTCTCCCAGGGCAGGCCGCTGGCCCAAGCGGCGGCCGTGGCGGCCATGGCGTTCTCTACCTGAAAGCCGATCAGCCCGCCGTGGGTGATGGGGATGTCGCGCAGCGCGATGCTCTCGCGCCAGGAACCCTCGGCGGCAACGATGCGCCCTTCGTCCACATAGACCACGCGCCCGCCCTGGGCGCGGTGCGTGATCATCACCGGATGGTGGCGGTCGGGGGCGAAGAAGATCACCTTGCCGGGGCACAGATGCGCCATGGCCGCGCAATGCGGGTCGGCCGCGTTGAGCACCGCGTAGCCGCCGGGCGCGACGTTTTGCACGATCACCCGCTTCAGGACGGCCACGTCCTCCACCGTCATGATGTAGTTCAGCCCCAGATGGTCGCCCGCGCCGATGTTGGTGACCACGGCCACCTGGCATTGGTCAAAACCCAAACCCTCGCGCAGGATGCCGCCGCGCGCGCATTCGAGCACCGCCGCTTCGGTGTCGGGGTGGGCCAGGGCGTTGCGCGCGCTCCTGGGGCCGGAGCAGTCGCCGCTGTCGATCTGGCGCCCGCCGACGTACACGCCGTCGGTGTTGGTCATGGCGGTGGTCCAGCCGTGGGCGCTCATCAGGTGGGCGATCAGGCGCGTGGTGGTGGTCTTGCCGTTGGTGCCGGTCACGGCCACCACCGGAATGCGCCCGTCCTCACCCGGGGCGAACAGCGCATCGACCATGGGCACGCCGACGTTGCGCGGCTTGCCGTAGGAGGGCGAAAGGTGCATGCGCAGCCCCGGCGCGGCGTTCACCTCGACGATGCCGCCGCCTTGCTCCTCCAGGGGCTTCAGCATGGATTCGCAAATCACGTCCACGCCGCAGATGTGCAAGCCTATGGTCTGCGCCGCGTCCACCGCGCGCGCGGCGATGTCGGGGTGCACGTCGTCGGTCACGTCCGTGGCGCTGCCGCCGGTAGACAGGTTGGCGTTGTGGCGCAGCACCACGCGCTGACCCTGGGCCGGCACGGATTCGGGCGTCATACCTTCACTGGCCAGGCGCGCCAGGGCGATGTCGTCCAGACGCACCTTGGTCAGCGCCGTGCCATGGCCGCTGCCGCGGCGCGGGTCCTGGTTGACGATGTCGACCAGCTCGCGCACGGTGTGCTCGCCGTCGCCCAGCACCTGCGGCGGCTCGCGCCGGGCCGCGGCCACCATCTGGTTGCCCACCACCAGCAGGCGAAAGTCGTGCCCGGGCAGAAAGCGCTCGACCATGACTTCGCTGCCGTATTCGAGCGCCGTCGCCCAGGCGGCCTGCAACTGCTCGCGCGTGCTGATGTTCACCGTCACGCCCTTGCCCTGGTTGCCGTCGCGCGGCTTGACCACTACCGGCAGGCCCACTTCCTGCGCCAGTGCCCAGGCGTCCTCCAGGTCGCGCACCGGCCGGCCCAGCGGCACCGGCACGCCTGCGGCGTGCAGCAGGCGCTTGGTCAAGTCCTTGTCCTGGGCGATGGATTCGGCCACCGCGCTGGTCATGTCGAGTTCGGCCGCCTGGATGCGCCGCGCCTTCACGCCCCAGCCCAGTTGCACCAGCGAGCCCGAAGTCAGGCGCCGGTAGGGTATGCCGCGCGCCAGGGCCGCGTCGATGATGTTGCGCGTGGACGGGCCCATGCGCACCTCTTGGTCGAGCTCGCGCAGCTCGGCCAGCGTGGCGGCGGTGTCGTAGGGCGTGTCGGCCAGGGCCGCGCGGATCAGTTGCTCGGCTTCGAGCATGGCGCGCCGCCCGACCTCCTCCTCGGTGTATTCGACCACCACCTGGTAGGTGTCTTTTTCCACCGTCTCGTGGGTGCGGCTGAAGGTGACGTGGCAGCCCGCCTGCGCCTGCAGCTGGCGCGCGGCCGCCTCCAGCACGTGCGCCAGCGAGACCGCCTGATCCGTCCCCTGCGGCATGAGCGTGCCGACCTCGGGAAAGCGCGCGCGCAGGCGCTCCTCGAAGGGCGAGCCCTTGCCTATGTCGTGCTCGCTCGCATCGCAGTGGACGATGGTTTCTATGGCGGTGCTGCGCGTCCAGAGGTTGGGGCCACGCAAGGCGCGGGTGCGAAGGATTTGCATGGTTGAAATTCAAATGAAATCGGGGTTTTTCGCTTGTGGGGTCTGCGCTTGCAGCTATCAAAATTTGTATTCAAAAGTCTTGATGCCGGCCGCGATCAGGTCGGGCGCTATGCCCAGCGCCCAGGCGCAGGCGCTGGCCGCCAGCAGCGCCGCGGGCTCGGGGCTGTCGCCCTGGGCGGCGCGCAGGGCGGACAGGCGCCCGAGCACGCGCTCCTTGGCGCCGGTCGCCAGCACCAGGTCTTCGCCGCGCAGGAAGACGGCGCGGGCGCTGGCGCTCTGGCGGTGCGTGGCGATGACGGGGTTGTCGGCCGACAGCGCATAGGGCAGCACCTCGCCGTCGCACAGCACGGCGAGCTCGGCCACGCTGGCGACGTCGGCGTTCAACACCCCCGTGCCGTGGGGCAGCACCACGTCGATCTGGGTGCGCAGCACGCGCACCATCTGCTCGGCGGTGCGCACGTCGTGGTCGGCCAGCTGCTCCCAGCCGTCCATGTCGGTCACCAGGCCCACCAGGCAGCGGTCGTAGGCCAGGCCTTCCTGCAATATGGAGCGCGCGCTGGTTTGCACCACCGCCGCTTCGGCCAGGCGGTTGGTCAGCAGCCGATGGGCGCCGGCCCAGTTGGCGGTGTCTATCTTCTGCGTCTGGCGACCGGCGATGAACATGCCCTCGCTGCTGGCGATGCCGGTGAGCTTGCCCGACAACTGCAGCATCCAGCCCACGAGGCGCGCGATGAAGGCGCTGTGCCGCGCACCCGCGACGCCGACGATGGGGATGCGCCCGGCGTCGCTGCCCGGCTCGCTGCTGCCGGGAAACAGGTGCTCGGCGATCGCCTGGCCCACGGGGCGCGGCGCGCCGCTGGAGGGCTTGAGGTGCATCAGCAGGCCCGGCCCGGCGTTGACTTCGAGGATGGCGCCGTCCTGCTCCTTCATCGGGCGGCCCGCGTCCTTGAGGATCACGTCCATGCCGGCAATGTCCAGCCCCACCACGCGCGCGGCCAGCTCGGCGTAGTGGGCCACGTCCGGGTGCAGCTCGTCGGTGCAGTCGATGGCCATGTTGCCGTTGCGCTGTAGCAGCACCTGGCGGCCGGGCGCGGGCACGGTCTCGGGCGTCACCTCCTGGCGCGCAAGTTCAAGCTGAATGTTGGGCAGTTGCAAATCCAGCAGTTCCAGCGGGTATTCCTCTTCGATGCCGCGGCGCGGATCGCGGTTGAGCTCGGCCACCAGCTCGGCGAGCGTGCGCTTGCCGTCGCCGGTGACGAAGACCTGCTCGCCGCGGCAGGCCGCCACCACCTTGCCGCCCACCACCAGCAGGCGGTGCTCGGTGCCTTGCACATAGCGCTCGACGATGACCTGCGAGCCTTCGCGCTCGGCCAGTGCAAAGGCGGCGTGGATGTTCTCCTGCTTGTACAGCTCCAGGGTCACGCCGCGCGCGTGGTTGCCGTCGCTGGGCTTGACGGTGACGGGCAGGCCGATGTCCTGCGCCGCTTCCCAGGCCTCGTCGGCGCTGGCCACGATCACGCCTTCGGGCACGGGCACGCCGGCAGCGGCCAGCAGGCGCTTGGTCAAGTCCTTGTCCTGGGCGATGCCTTCGGCGATCGCGCTGGTCTGGTCGGTCTCGGCGGTCCAGATGCGCCGCTGCGCCGCGCCGTAGCCCAGCTGCACCAGGTTGCCATCGTTCAGGCGCACGTGCGGAATGCGCCGCTCCTGCGCCGCGTCCACGATGCAGGCGGTGCTCGGGCCCAGGTAGTTGTCGTCGATTGCGGTCTTGATCGCCTGGATGGCCGCCTTGAGGTCGAAGGGCTGGTCGTTGATCGCCGCCATGATCAGCGCGTGGCCGCGCGCCAGCGCCTCGCGCGCCACCGCTTCTTCGGGGCAGCGAAACACCATGCGGTAGGTGCCGCTGGTGGAGGTTTCGCGCGTCTGGCCGAACTTGACCGGCATGCCCGAGAGGTTGAGCAGCTCGATGATCACGTGCTCCAGCACATGCCCCATCCAGGTGCCCTCGTGCAGCCGCTCGATGAAGCCGCCGCGCGTGCCCACGCCGCAGTGGTGCTCGATCAGGTCGGGCAGCCAGGCGCTGAGGCGCTCATTGAAGCCCGCGAGCAGGTTGGACGGGTATTGCTCCAGCTCGCCCAGCGCCAGCCAGACTTCCAGCACCGGCTGGTAAGTCCAGATGCTGGGTCCGCGCAGGTAAGTGGTGCGCAGCAGTTGTATGTCTTCAAAGCGTGGCATGGGTCAGGCGTGGATGGTGGAGTGCGGGCCGCCGCAGGGCGAAAAGCGCGATGATGCTACAAGCCGCTGTCAGCCGCCGCGCAGGTGGCGGCGTTACTCTGGACTGCGGCATGCAAAAGGCCGGGAAACGAGCCCGCGCCCCGGCGCATCGCCCACGGGCGGCCTGGACCGGCCGCCGTGTTCAAGAATCGAGCAATGCAACATCACCGTGAGACGGGCGCCCCGCGCGCCCTGGCAGATTCCCTGAAAACCGATTGGCAAGACATGCTTGCACCCAGCGAGAACGTGCTGGCCGTGCTGCAGGTTGACCTGGACGATGAGCTGCACTTTGGCGCCACCACGCTGGCCCTGACCGAGCGGCGCCTGCTGGCGCGCAGCAGCGCCGGCGCGCTGCGCGAATGGCCGCTCACGCCCGCGCTGGGCCTGCAGGAGTTCGACGCCTCGGGCGTGGGCACGCTGGAGCTGCACGACGCCCATAGGCGCCTGGCGCTGTGGCGCTTCACGCTCACCCACCACCCGCGGGCGCTGGATTTTCAGCACCAGTTCCAGCGCGCCGTCGCCGCGCTGGGCCAGCCCGGCGGCCTGGCCCCCGAGCCCGAAGACGGCCAGAACTGCCCGCACTGCCACACGCCGCTGCCCGAGGGCAGCGACGAATGCCCGGTCTGCGGCGTGCGCGAGGAAGAGCCGCGCGCCTCCACCTGGGTGCTGCTGCGGCTGTGGCGCTTTGCCCGGCCCTACCAGAAACAGCTGCTGCTGGGTTTCGTGCTCACGCTCTTGTCCACCGCCGCGACGCTGGTGCCGCCCTACCTCACGATTCCCTTGATGGACGAGGTGCTGATCCCGTTTCAGGACGGCAAGAACATTCCCGTCTCCACCGTCGTGCTGTACCTGAGCGGCCTGCTTGCCGCGGCGCTCGTCGCCTGGGGCCTGGGCTGGGCGCGCACCTATGTGCTGGCGCTCGTGTCCGAGCGCATCGGCGCGGACTTGCGCACCGCCACCTACGAGCACCTGCTGCGCCTGTCGCTGGACTACTTCGGCAGCAAGCGCACCGGCGACCTGATGGCGCGCATAGGCTCGGAGACCGACCGCATCAACGTCTTCCTGTCGCTGCACGCGCTCGACTTCGCCACCGACGTCTTGATGATGGTGATGACCGCGGTCATCCTGGTGTCGATCAACCCCTGGCTCGCGCTGGTCACTCTGGTGCCGCTGCCCTTCATCGCCTGGATGATCCACAGCGTGCGCGACCGCCTGCGCACCGGCTTCGAGAAGATGGATCGCATCTGGAGCGAGGTGACCAATGTGCTGGCCGACACCATCCCCGGCATCCGCGTGGTCAAGGCCTTTGCCCAGGAGGCGCGCGAAGCCGAGCGCTTTCGCGTGGCCAACCAGCGCAACCTCGCGGCCAACGACCGGCTGAACAAGACCTGGAGCCTGTTTTCTCCCACGGTGACGCTGGCTACCGAGATCGGCCTGCTCGTGGTCTGGGCCTTCGGCATCTGGCTGGTCGCGGGCGGGCAGATCACGGTCGGTGTGCTTACCGCCTTTCTCGCCTACATCGGGCGTTTTTACACGCGGCTCGATTCAATGAGCCGCATCGTTTCGGTCACGCAGAAGGCCGCGGCCGGCGCCAAGCGCATCTTCGACATCCTGGACCACGTGAGCAATGTGCCGGACCCGGCCAACCCGGTGCGCCTGCCGCGCATCGCTGGCGCGATCGAGCTCAGGGACGTGGTGTTTCGCTACGGCAGCCGCACCGTGATCAAGAACCTCTCGCTGTCGATACGGCCGGGCGAGATGATCGGCCTGGTAGGCCACAGCGGCTCGGGCAAGAGCACGCTGGTGAACCTGATCAGCCGCTTTTCCGACGTGGCCGATGGATCCATCAGCGTCGATGGCGTCGACATCCGCCGCCTGGCGGTGAGCGACTGGCGCCGCCACATCGGCCTGGTGCTGCAAGAGCCCTTCCTGTTCTTCGGCACCGTGGCCGAGAACATCGCCTACGGCAAGCCCGAAGCCACGCGCGCCGAGATCATCGCCGCCGCGCGCGCCGCGCATGCGCACGACTTCATCCTGCGCCTGCCGCTGGGCTACGACTCGCTGGTGGGCGAGCGCGGCCAGGGCTTGTCGGGCGGCGAGCGCCAGCGCATCAGTATTGCGCGCGCGCTCCTGATCGATCCGCGCGTGCTCATCCTCGACGAGGCGACCTCGGCCGTCGATACCGAAACCGAGAAGGAAATCCAGACGGCGCTGGACAACCTGGTGCAGGGGCGCACCACGATCGCGATCGCCCACCGCCTGTCCACGCTGCGCAAGGCCGATCGCCTGGTGGTCATGGACCGCGGCGAGATCGTCGAGGTCGGCCCGCACGATGAACTCATGGAGCGCGAAGGCGCCTACTGGCGCCTGTACCAGGCCCAGGCCCGGCGCGCCGCCGAAGAAGAAGGGGTGGCCGCATGAGCCGCTTGTTTGAACTGCAACGCAACGCCCACGGCCGGCTGGTGCTGCACCTGGCCGATGGCAGCGAGCACGTGGGCGTGACGCCGGTGCGCGCCTTTCCGATCGCCGCGCCCGACGAAGGTCTGTCGCTCGTCGGCCCCGAGGGCAAGGAGCTCATCTGGATAGAGCGCCTGGCGGATCTGCCCGCGCCGGTGCGCGCCTTGGTCGAAGAAGACCTGCGGGTGCGCGAGCTCGTGCCCGAGATCCGACGCATCGTCTCGGTGTCGAGCTTTTCCACGCCCAGCACCTGGCAGGTGCAAACCGACCGCGGCACGACCAGCTTCGTGCTCAAGGGCGAAGAAGACATCCGCCGCCTGGCCGAGCGCACGCATCTGCGCATCAGCGCGAGCGACGGACTGCAACTGCAGATCCCTGACCTGCGCCAACTGGACAAGGCCTCGCGCAAACTGCTTGAGCGGTTTTTATAGCTGCTCGCGCAATCCTACAAAGGCTTTGCGTCGGATTTGATGTCCAGGCTCTGGCGGCTTGGGCGAGGGCGAAACCGAACTAATTTGTAACAAAAGACAAAATAGCCTTTATTTGCCCTTTTGTTTGCCGTTATGCAGGTACGACGTAGTGCTAGCTGTATCTGCTGGTCGCTGCCGCCCTCAAGGAGCACGCCATGCCACTATCACCTGTAGACCGAAGTGCCGCGCAGTGGACGCAACTGCGTCCGCAAAGCGACCTGTACTCCACAGGCGCTTCTGGCGCGGTGCCGGTGCGCCCGATCAACCCCGCCAACGCGGTCGAATCCACCGACGCGCTGGGCGGCGGCGCCATCGTGCGCCTGTCCGAAAAAGCCGGCGTGCCCGAACCGGTGCAGCGCGACTGGACCCTGGCCGAGGTCGAGAAGGAAAAACCCAAGATCGAAGAACCGCCGCCGCGCGAGCCGCCGCTGTACCAGCAACTGATAGACATCGTGCAATCGATGTGGCGCGCCAGCGGCCAGGCGGTGCAGATCGCCGAAGAAATGAACCAGACCACGCTCACCGACCGGCTGAACCAGCAGGTGCCGCCGCCCCCGCGCGAGCAGCCCTTGACCTACGCCGACCCTTCGGTCAAGCGCTCGGGCGGTCTGTGATGACCTGAGCGCCGGCCGCAGGGCCGCGCTTTCCGCGCACGCCTGGTGGGGAGGGCGCGGTTTTCTTCTTCGTACCGGGGTAGCCTTCGCGCTACCCTTTTTCTTGCCCGCTCGCCGCCAGCAGCCCGGCCACATGGCCGGCCGGCACATGCCGGGCGGCGCTCAGCACATGGCCGCGCTGGTCGTCGAAGAAAAAATCGGGCTCGAACTCGCGCAGGAACGGGCCTTTTTCAAGGCCGCCCAAAAACATCGCCTCGTCTACCGTGATGCCCCAGTCGAGCAGGGTGCGTACCGCGCGCTCGTGCGCCGGCGCGCTGCGTGCCGTGACCAGCGCGGTGCGGATGCGCATGGTCTGCGAGGCTTCGGCCTGCTGCTGCAGGTGGTGCAGCGCCGCCAGCAGCGGCTTGAAGGGGCCGCCGGCCAGCGGGGTGGTGGCCAGCTCGGTCTCGTGCTGCACGAAGGCGGGCAGGCCACCCTGCTGGTAGACGCGCTCGGCCTCGTCGGAAAACAGCACCGCGTCGCCATCGAAGGCAATGCGCACTTCCTGCGGGTAGTGCTGGCCGGCGGGGCGCGATTCGGTCAGCACGCGCGCGGCCGGAAAACCCATGGACAGCGCCTGCTGCACGTCCGCCGCATTGGCCGACAAAAACAGGTGGGCGCCGAGCGGGCGCAGATAGCCGAAGGGGTCTCTGCCGCGCGTGAACACGCCGCGCTCTATGCGCATGCCCGCCGCCTGGGCCGAGGCGAACACACGCAGCCCGCTGGCCGGGTCGTTGCGCGAGAGCATCACCACCTCCACGCGCTGCGCCGCGTCGGTATTGAAGGCGAGCAGCTTCTTGACCAGCGCAAAGGCCACGCCCGGCCCCGGCGGCTGCTGCACGCGCTCGAGCTGGTAGTGCATGTAGCCGGCTTCGTCGCCGGTCTCGAACAGGCGGTTTTCCTCCTCGAAGTCGAACAGCGCACGCGAGGAGATCGCGACGACGAGCTTGCCGCTCAGGGTGCTTGCCATGGTCTTCTACTTGACGAACTGGTTGAGCTCGATGATGGGCTGCAGCACCGCCAGCACGATGAGCATCACGACCAGGCCCATGGCGACGATGAGCAGAGGCTCGAGGATGGTGGCCAGCTGCAGCGCGCGCCGCTGCACCTCGGCGCCCATCTGGCGCGCGGCGCGCTCGAGCATGAGGGGCAGCTGCCCGGTCTGCTCGCCCAGGCGCGCGAACATTGCCAGCAGCGACGGAAAACGCTTGGTGCGCGCCAGCGCCGAAGCCAGCGGCGCGCCCTCGCGCACCAGCGTGAGCGCCTCCAGCGCATCGGCGCGCAGCGCCTGGTTGGACAGCGTCTCGGCCGCCGCCTGCAGCGCCTTCAGAATGGGCACGCCCGCGCCCGCGAGCATGGCCAGCGTCCCGGCAAAACGCGCCGCGTTGTAGCCGCGCGCCAGCCGCCCGAGCACCGGCAAGCGCAGCCACCAGGCATCGAACTTTTGATGAAAACCGGCGTTTTTCAAGGCCAGGCGTACGCTGACCGCTATTGCCACGATAGCGAGCAACACCAGCCAGCCATAGTCGCGCACGAAGTCGCTGATCGCCAGCATCGCCACCGTGAGCAGGGGCAGCGCGCGCTTGCTGCCGGCAAACACGCTGGCCACCTGCGGCACCACGTAGCCGACCAGAAACAGCACGATGGCAATCGCCACCACGGTGACGATGGCCGGGTACAGCGCCGCGCCGATCAGCTTGCCGCGCAGTTGCTGGCGCTCTTCCAGGTCGTCGGCCAGGCGCTCGAGCACCTGGGCCAGGCCCCCGCTCGCCTCGCCCGCGCCGATCACCGCGCAGTAGATCGGCGAGAACTCGCGCGGAAACTGCGCCAGCGCCCGGGCAAACGGGCTGCCGGCGTTGACCTCGGCGCGCAAGGTGGCCAGTAGCTGGCGCTGGCCTTCATCCTCGGCCTCGTCGGCCAGCGCGGTGAGCGCGCGCTCCAGTTGCAGGCCAGAGCCGACCAGCCCGGCGAGCTGGCGCGTCCACACGGCCAGCGTGGTGGCGTTGAATACCGGGCGGGTGAGCAGGCGCTGAAGCAGCGTGGGCGGGGCGCTGTCGCTGCCCTGCAGCGTGCCCACTTCCAGCGGCACCAGTGCCTGCGCGCGCAGCAGGCTGCGTGCGGCGCGCGCGGTATCGGCCTCCAGCGTGCCGCGGCGCACGCGGCCTTCGCTGTCCAGGGCTTCAAAGGAAAAGGCAGGCATGGAAAGACCGATGCTGATTGTGCGGACTCAATCGCCCGCGCCCAGTGCCTGCGCCGCGATCTCCAGCGAGCGCAGGCGCAGCGCCGGCTCGAAGACGTCGCAGCTCAGCATGAATTCGTCGGCCTGCGTGGCCCGGGCGATGGCGGCAAAGCCCTCGCGCACCGTGTCCGGGCCGCCGATCACGGCCAGCGCCAGGAAGTCCGCGATCGCCGAACGTTCGGCCTCGCCCAGGCTGGCCATGAAGCCGGGCACCGGCGGCGCCAGCAGGCCGCGCCGGCCGGTGACTATGCCCAGCACGCGCTGCTGGATGCTGCTGGCCAGCAGCTCGGCCTCTTCGTCCGTGGGCGCGGCCACCAGCGGTACGCCGATGAGGGTGTAGGGCTTTGCCAGCACCTTGGACGGGCGGAACTGGCGGCGGTACAGCTCCAGCGCGGGCAGCAGCAGGCGCGGCGCGAAATGCGATGCAAAGGCGTAGGGCAGTCCCCTCTCGGCCGCCAGCTGGGCGGAAAACAGGCTCGAACCCAGCAGCCAGATCGGCACCTCGGTGCCCGCGCCAGGCACCGCGGTAATCGCCTGCCCCGGCTGCGCCGGCCCGAGCAGGCGCTGCAGCTCGGCCACGTCGCGCGGAAAGTCCGCTTCGGTCTCCACGCGGTCGCGGCGCAGCGCGCGCATGGTGGCGCGGTCGGTGCCGGGCGCGCGCCCCAGGCCCAGGTCTATGCGCCCGGGGTAGAGGCTGGCCAGCGTGCCGAAGGCTTCGGCCACCACCAGCGGCGCGTGGTTGGGCAGCATCACCCCGCCCGAGCCGACGCGAATGCGCGCGGTCTGCCCGGCCACATGGCCCACGAGCACCGCGGTGGCCGAGCTTGCGATGCCCGGCATGTTGTGGTGTTCGGCCAGCCAGTAGCGGGCAAAGCCCAGTTGCTCAGCCTTGCGGGCGGTGCGCACGGCGGTGGCGATCGCCTCGGCGGGCGTGCCGCCTTCGCGCACCGCCACCAGGTCCAGCATGGAGAGTTTCGGAGTCTTCATGGCTGCAGATTGTGCCGGGGCCCGCATGGGTTGGGCGGGCCTGCCGATAATGGCCATTGCATGCACAACGGAGATGGACCATGGGATTGGTATTGAGCAGCAGCGACGTGGCCGAGCAGCAGACGCTGGCCAGAACCTTCGTGCACAGCGCCATGGGCGCGGGCGGCGACAACGTCTCGCCGCAACTGGCCTGGAGCGGCGTGCCCGAGGGCACTAAGAGCTTTGCCTTGACGATGTACGACCCCGACGCGCCCACCGGCTCGGGCTGGTGGCACTGGGTGGTCTACGACATCCCGGCGGATTGCGCCGGCCTGCCGCGCGGCGCGGGCAACCCGGGCGGCGCGCTGCCTGCCGGGGCGAAGCAGGGTCGCACCGACTTTGGCAGCAAGGAATACGGTGGCGCCGCGCCGCCTCCCGGCCATGGCCCGCACCGCTACGTCTTCACGCTGCATGCGCTGAACGTGGACAAGCTCGATGTGCCTGACGATGCGTCGGCGGCCTACGTGGGCTTCATGATCCACTTTGCCCGGCTGGGCGAGGCAAGACTCACCGCGCGGTACGAGCGCTGATCGAGGGCGCCGCCGGGGCGGCTCTGTGCATGCCGCGCAAGCCCCTCACCCCTCCCTCTCCCCAAAGGGGCGAGGGCGATAACGGTCTTTTTCCCTCCCCCTCTGGGGGAGGGCAGGGGTGGGGGCCAGCGGCGGTGGCTCAAACCGAAGCCTCCGGTGGCACGGACTTGCTAATCGCGCGTCACGCGCAGCACCTCTTCGCGGCTGGTGATGCCGCTGGCGATCAGCCGCTCCGCGTCCTCGCGCATCAACTGCATGCCTGCGGCTTGCGCCTGGGCGCGGATTTCGGCCTCGCCCGCCTGGCGGTGGATCAGGCTGCGGATTGCATCGTCTACCGTCAGCAGCTCGAACACGCCCGTGCGTCCCTGATAGCCCGTCTGCCCGCAGGCTTCGCAGCCCGCGCCACGGCACTGGGTGCACAGCTTGCGCACCAGCCGCTGGGCCAGCGCGCCCAGCAGCGATGACGACAGCAAAAAGGGCTCCACCCCCATGTCGATCAGCCGCGTGACGGCGCTGGCCGCGTCGTTGGTGTGCAGCGTGGCCAGCACCAGGTGGCCGGTGAGGCTGGCCTGGATGGCGATCTGCGCGGTCTCGAAGTCGCGGATCTCGCCGATCATGATCACGTCCGGGTCCTGACGCAGGATGGCGCGCAGCGCCTTGGCAAAGGTGAGTTCTATGCGCGCATTCACCTGCGTCTGGCCGACGCCCGGCAGCTCGTACTCGATCGGGTCTTCCACCGTCATGATGTTGCTGCGCGCCGCGTCCAGGCGCGAGAGTGCGGCGTACAGCGTCGTCGTCTTGCCCGAGCCGGTGGGGCCGGTGACCAGCAGGATGCCGTGCGGCTGGGCGATCAGATGCTCAAAGCGTGCCAGTACCTCGCCCTGCATGCCCACGGCCTGCAGGCTGAGCTTGCTCTCGCTCTTGTCCAGCAATCGCAAGACGGCGCGCTCGCCGTGCGCATTGGGCAGGGTGGAAACGCGCACGTCGATGGCGCGCGTGCCCAGGCGCAGGCTGATGCGCCCGTCCTGCGGCAAGCGTTTTTCGGCGATATCGAGGTCCGCCATGATCTTCAGGCGGCTGATCAGCGCCGCGTGCAGCGCGCGGTTGGGCTGCACCACTTCGCGCAGCTGGCCGTCGACGCGAAAGCGCACGCTGGAGTGGCGCTCGTAGGGTTCGATGTGGATGTCGCTCGCGCCGTCGCGCGCCGCCTGCGTGAGCAGGGCGTTGAGCATGCGGATGATGGGCGCGTCGCCCGCGCTCTCCAGCAGGTCTTCCACTGCGGGCAGCTCCTGCATCATGCGCGAGAGATCCGCCTCCTCCTGCACCTCGCTCACCACGGTGGCGGCGCTCGACTCGCTTTGCGCATAGGCCGCGCTGATGCGCTGCGCGAGCTCGGGCGCAGGCAGGGGCAGCAGCTGGGCGACGGCGTGCTTGCGCATGACCTCCGACAGCGCGGCGGCGCTGGGCTCGGGGCCGTGCCAGAGCAGCAGTTGCTGGCCGTCGTCTTCCAGCAGCAGCTGGCTGGCGCGCGCAAAGGCGTAGGGCAGGGGGTGGCGCATCGCACTCAGGGGCTCGGTGGCAGGTCGCCCGAAAGCGGCATCTGCTGCGCGGCGGGCGCCGGCTGCAGCGGCGGCGGCGCGGCGGCCGGCATGCCGCCCGGGGGCAGCGGCAGCGGCACGCCCGCGGGCGCGCCGGCGCCGGGCAGCGGGGGCAGCAGCGGCGCATCGCTCACGCCGCGCAGCACTGCGCGCTGCTCGGGCTGGCTGGCCTGCTGCAGCGCGCGTATGGCTTCGTAGCGGTCCATCACCAGGGTGTCGCTGGTGGCGTTGTCGCGCACCACCACGGGGCGCAGGAAGATCATCAGGTTGGACTTCTGGCGCGTGCGCGATTCGCTGCGAAACAGGTTGCCCACCACCGGCACGTCGCCGAGCACCGGCACCTTGTCCTCGCCCAGCGAATACGCGTCTTCGAGCAGACCGCCGAGCACGATGATGTTGCCGTCGTCGACCAGCACCGTCGATTCGATCGAGCGCTTGTTGGTCGAAGGCCCGTAGGTGCTGGCAAGCGTGGACTTGTCCACGTTGGACACCTCCTGGTAGAGCGTGAGCTTGACGGTGCCGTTCTCGTTGATCTGCGGGCGCACGCGCAGCATCAGGCCCACGTCCTTGCGGTCCACCGTGGTGAAGGGGTTGACCGAGCCGTTGTTGCCGCCGGTGTTGGTGTACTGGCCGGTGGGAAAGGGCACGTTCTCGCCGACGATGATCTGCGCCTCCTCGTTGTCCAGCGTCAGCAGGTTCGGCGTGGACAGCACGTTGGCGCTGCCGCTGTTTTCCAGGAAGTTGGCCAGCGCCCCGAGGTAGTACTTGCCGTTGATGCGCGGCGCGATGGCGGCGTTGAAGCCAGCGCTCGGCCGTGCCTTGGCAAGGGCCGCCGGGTCGCCGCTGGCGGCGGCCAGCGCCATGTCCAGGATGTTGGTGCCGGCCACGCCCGAGTTGCTGCCCAGCAGGCCGAGCGTGCCGCCATAGCGCCCGAACACGCCCTGCCACTGGATGCCGAACTCGGCCACCTTGTTGGCGCTGACCTCGACGATCAGGCTCTCGATCAGCACCTGGGCGCGCCGCCCGTCGAGCTTGTCGATGACGGCGCGAATCTGCCGGAACAGCGGCTCGGGCGCGGTGATGATGAGCGAATTGGTCGCCGGGTCGGCCTGGATGATGCCGCCGGTGGAAATGGCTTCGGGCGGGGCGCCCACGCCGCTGGCTGCGCTGCTGCCAAGGCCTCCGGCGGCTGCCGCGCCCAGGCCGGTCGCCGCGCCGATGCCGCCCGCACCCAGGCCCCCGGCGCCGCGCAGACGGGCGGCGCCGGCGCTCGCGGCGCTGGCCGGGGCGGCCGCGCCCGCGCCTTCATGCGCCGGCGCCTCGGCCGCCAGCGCGGCGCGCAGCGTGGTGGCCAGGCGCACCGCGTCGGCGTTCTTCAGATAGACCACGTGGATGTTGCCGCTGGCGGCGCCGCTGGTACTGATGGCCGGCTGGTCCAGTTGCGCTACCAGCGCGCGCACCTGCGCCAGGCGCGCCGGGTTGGCCGCGCGCACGATCAAGGCGTTGCTGCGCGGCTCGGCCAGCAGCGTGGTCTTGAATGCGCCGTCCGCCTGGGCCTGCACCGCGGCGGGCGCGCCGGGCGTGCCGAAGGCGGGTGTGCCGCCTTCGATCAGGCGCGCCACCAGCGGCGCGAGCTCGGAGGCGATCGCATGGCGCAGCGGTATCACCTCCAGGTCGGTCGCATGCGCCACGTCCATCGCGGCGATGATGCGTGCAATGCGCTGCAGGTTGTCCGCATAGTCGGTGATCACCAGCGAGTTGTTGCCCGGGTTGGCGTTGATGGTGTTGTTCGGGCTGATCAAGGGGCGCAGCACCGGCACCAGGTTGTTGGCGTTCTCGAAGTTGAGCTTGAAGATCTGCGTGACGATCTGCCCGCCCGCGGCCACGCCCTTGCCGCCGCCTTCGGACACGCTGACCACGCCGGTTTGCAGCTTGGCGTCGGCCTCGGGCACCACCTTGTACAGGCCGCCGGACTCGACCACCGTATAGCCCTGCAGGCGCAGCGCCGCCAGGAACTGGTTGAAGGCCTGCATCGGCGGCACCGGGTTTTCCGTCGACAGCGTGATCTGGCCCTTCACCCGCGGGTCCACCACCACGTTGCGCCCGGTGATGGTGGCCATGGTGCGCGCCACCGCGTCAATGTCGGCGTTGGCGAAGTTCAGCGTCACCGGCTCGCTCGCCTGCACGCTGCTCGCAGCCCGCGCGGGTTTTGCATGATTTTGGCCGCTAGCGCCCGTCCATACAGCGCAAACAGCTATCAAAAATATAGTTTGCCGCAGCAAGAGCAAGGGCCGGATGTGCATGAAATCAACCAATCGTGATGACGGAGCGCGCGCCGCTGCGCCGCCCAATGATATTGAGCAGGTTGGCCAGCTGCGCCTCGCTGCCCGGCGCGGCCGTCGCTTCGCCGGCAAAACGCAGGCGCTGGCCCACCCATTGGCCGCTGCCCGACAGGCGCAGCGCGCCTTCCAGCGTGGTGAGCGTCAGCCGGGGCGCGGCGCCGCCGCTGAGCAGCAGGCGGTAGCTGCCCATGGGTTGCAGCGTCGACAGGCGCGAGGAGATGTGGCGCAGCTCAAGCTGCGCGCTGCCGGCAAGCTCCATGCGCCCGCGCGCCCAGCCGAGCTCCAGTGCGCTGGTGCTCAGCGCCAGCTGGCCGCGCAGTTGCACCGTGTTCCAGGGCGTGCCCAGGCCAGCGAGCAAGGCCGCCGGCCACAGGCTCTGGCCATCGCCGAGTTGCACCTGCGCGCTGCCCCAGCCCAGGCGCAGACGCGCCTGCAGCGCCGTGGGCGTGCAGCAGTCCAGGCGCAGCCGCAGCCGCGCGCCATCCCAGACCGGCCGGATCTGCCAGTGCACGCGCCCGGGCAGGGCCAGCGCGTCGTGGCTGCCCTGGCCGCCGGTCAATTGCAACTGGGCCGAGCCGCTCCAGAGCGTGCCCTCGCTCGCCGCCAGGCGCAGTTGACCGGCGCTGGCGCGCTCCAGCGCGGTCGCGAGCCAGTGCGCCGGCGGCTGCAGCACGAGCACCGCCAGCACCCCCAGGAACAAGCCCAGGCCGGCCCAGCCCCAGGGCGGGCGCGGCGCGGCGGCTGCGGGGCTGGCCGTCACGGCGCGGGCAGTGCCAGCACGACGCTGCCGCTCCAGCGCGCCGCCTCGCCGCCTGGCACTTGTTTGAGCTGCGCCTGCTCGGGCAGCGCCTGCGCGCTGGAGCGCACTTGCGCGAGCCACGCGGCCAGCGCGGCGGCAGGCACCTCGCTCAAGGCCACGGTCGCGCGCCCGGCGTTGATGCTGAGCGTGGCGCCGGCGCCGAGCAGCGCCTGGCTGCTCTGGCGCAGCTCGGCGGGCGCATCGACATCGCCCTGGCGCGGCGCGGCCTTGAGCTGCTCGGCCTGGGCCTGCAGTTGCTGCATCTGCTGCCACTGCGCGTCCACGCGCGCATGGCGCTCGGCCGAGCTGCGCAAGGCCTTGAGCGGCGGCGCCAGCAACAGCCCCCAGAGCAGCCCCAGCAGCACCACGCCCAGCGCCGCGCGCACCAGCCTGCGCTCGCGCGGCGCCAGTGCGCCCCAGGTGCTGCGCGCCGAAGCCAGCGCCTTCATGGAGCGCCCCGCACTTGCAGCACCAGCGCCTGCTCTTCGCGGCCGAGCTCAAGGCCTGCGGCCGCCAGCTGCTGGCGCGCCGCGCCCAACTGCTCCTGGCTGAGCGTGAGGCCCGACAGGCGCAGCCGCCCCTGGCCGTAGTCGATGCCGCTGGGCACCTGCCCCGGCGCGAGCACGGCGGCAGCAGCGGCGAGCAAGGCTTCGAAGTCGCCCGGCGCGAGTGCACCGGAGGCGCGGCGCAGCGCGTCCACCTCGCGCTGCATCTGCACCGGCGCGTCGATCACCAGCTTGACCTGGGGAAAAGTCTGGGTGAGCAGTTGGCGCGTGGCCTCCTGGCGCTGGCGCAGCGCGCGCGCGTCTTGCCAGGCCCAGAGGTTCAGCGCCAGCAGCTGCAGCGCCACCAGCAGCACCAGCGCCCAGCGTGCGGCGCGCCACTGGCGCGCATGCAGCAGCGCGCTGGCCCCCGCGCCCAGCCAGCGGCGGGTGCGCTGGCGGCGGTTGCGCGCGAGGTCGAACTGCGCCAGGTTCCAGGCTCCGCGCGCTGCGGCGAGCAAGGCTTCGGCGCGCGGCAACAGGGCAGCGCTGCGTTCGAGCACGCGCTCGGCGAGCTCGGCGACAGCGGGTTCCGCGCGCAGCGGCGTCTCGGGCTGCAACAGGGCGCGCAGCGCCGGTGCCTGCAAGGGCACTTGGCCCAGCGCCAGGTGCTCGCCCATGCCGGCGAGCACGGCCATGGCCTGCCCGGGCTCGCCCACGACGGTGCACTCCATCTGCCCGCTGGCGGTAGGCCCTGGCGCCCAGGCGGGCACGATGCGCGCCACGCGGTGTCCGGCACCCTCCAGCACCTGCAGCGCGCCCTGCAGCCAGGCGCGCTCGCACACCGCCACCCAGATCGGCGCGCCCGTGGAGGCTTCGGGCTGCAGCGCGAAATGCAGCAGCGCCGGCTCATCGAGCAGTTGTTCTTCGAGCAGGCCCTCCAGCACCGCGCGCAGGCGCTGCATCTGGCCCAGCGTGCCCTGCGGCAGCGTCACGCGCTGCCAAGACAGGCGCGCAAGCGGCACCACGGCGACGGTTTCGCCGGTGCGCCCCGGCGCGGGCAGCAAGGCCGCAGCGCCCTGGCCGGTGCGCGCGGCGCCGTAGCCATCGTCCGTCAGCACATAGCCCAGCTCGGTGCTGGGCTCGGGCGAGTCGGGCGGCAGGGAAACGATCAGCGTGCTCATGGCGGGGGCAGGTCGGGCATTGTAGGTGCGGGCTTGCCGGGGTCTTGCAGCCAGCTGCCGCGCTCGCGCCAGAGGGTGCGCGCCGCGCCGCGCTGCTTGAACACCAGCGAGCGCTCTTGCACCACCACGCCGTCCAGGCGCAGGCGCCCGCGCACTTCGAAGTAGTTGGAGGCAACGTCGTGCAAATCCACGCGCACCGCCTCGGGCTTGTTGCCCAGGGCGCTGGCGGCATCGCTCACGCGGGTGAAGTAGCGCGTCTGGCGCTGCTGTGCAAGCTGCTGCGCGTCGGCCATGGAAATACCGTCGATGCCGGCCCACAGCAGCACGGCGCTGGCGGTGTTGAGGTTCAGCCGCGTGCGCACCGGCAGGACGCAGGCGTAGGGCGCCAGCCGGCGCACGACGTCGGCGGGCACGCCCCACCAGGCCAGTTGCTGCAGCGTCTGGGGCAGCAGTGGCGCGCCAGCGCCAGCCTGGCCCTGGTCGTCGGCACGCGTGGCCTGCACCATGTGCTCGGCAATCTGCTGCAGCAGTGCGCCGTCCAGCCCAAGGTAGGAAAACAGCCGCGCAAACTGGCGCAGCGCCACCGGGTCCACCGCGTTGCCCTGGGCCAGATTGCGCAGGTTCAGCAGGCCCTGCTGGTCGATGATCTCGCCCGAGAGGAAGGCATCGGCCACGTCGGTGCTGGCGTCGCTCACCGCGCCATGCTGGGCCGCAAGAAAGGTGGACAGGCGCGCTTCTTCCAGCGGCACCGACCAGGGCTCGCTCAGGTTGTCCGTGCCGTCGCCGCGTGCCAGCGAGTCTTCGCGCAGGATCAGCCGTGCCCAGTCCAGCGCGCCCACCAGGATCCAGGCCGACTGCACGCGCGCGCGCTCGGCCGTCTCCACCTGCACCGCGCGCCATTGCTGCCATAGCGCACTGGCGGCGAAGGCCGCAACCAGGGTGACCACCAGCATCGCGGTGAGCAGCGCCGCGCCGCGCTGGTCGCGCCGCGCGTTCACGACTTGTTGCCTCCCAGCGTCGGGTTGACCCAGTCGCGCGTGATCTGGCCGCTGAGCGCGCCGCCCGCCGCCAGCGTGATCTGCAGGCGCACGCCCTCGGGCATGCCCACCGCCGGTGTCGCCGCCGGCGGCGCGGCGCCTTCCGCCGCGCGCGGCGCGCTGGCACTGGACAAGGCGTTGGCCCAGGCGCCCTCGCGGTAGAAGAACAGCTGCCAGCCGGCCAGCGGCAGCAACACGGTTTCACCGCGGCGCGTCTGCGCGCTCGGGGTGCGCGCCCAGAGCGCCGCCTGGTCCCAGGCCTGCTGCCACTGCGCGGCCGTGGCCACGGGCGGGGACTGCCAGCGCAGCCACTGGTCGCTGCCGTCCACGCTGCGCAGCGCCCAGGCCACCACGCGCAGGCCCGGGTCCTCGGCTTGCGGGCTGCGCCGCGTCAGGCGCAGCAGCTGGCCGTCCCAGGCGATGGGGGTGGTGTGCTCCAGAGTCTGCACCGCGTTCAGGTCGGTCTCCCACTGGTCGAGCACGGTCTGCAGCGTCAGCACCGCGTCGGTGTGCGCGCCCGTCTGCTGTTGCGCGCGCACCATGGCGTCGAGCCCGCGCCAGCTGACCACGGCCAGCAGCGCCAGCACCGCGATCGCCACCAGCAGCTCCACCAGCGTGAAGCCGCCGGGAGAGGGTCCGGTGCGCTCCTTCATCAATAGCGTCCCACGATGGTGGACAGGCGCAAAACCGGGTTTTTGGCTTGAAAAACCTGCGCATCCACGCGGCGAAACTGCGGATTGGGCGTGGGCGTGACCTGCAACTGCACCAGATAGTCGCGCCCGGCCTGCACGCAGGGCCCGCTGCTGTCGCCCAGCGAGGGCATCTGACGCGACAGGCGCACCGCCACCAGCGCGTTCTCGGCGCAGACATGGGCCAGCGTGATGTCGGTCTGGCGCGCGCTGTTGCGCACCAGCGCATTGCTGGCCTGCGAGCCGGCCAGCAGCGCAATCGCCACGATGCCCAGCGCCACCAGCACCTCCACCAGCGTGAAGCCGCGTGCGCGCATGGACTTCACCGCAGCGCGTGCGCGGCAAAGGGGCGCAGTCCGTCGCTGGCCACGCGCACCGTCTGTCCGGGCAGTTCGGGGTTGACGATCAGCACCTCCTGCGGGCCGATCAGCGGCTCCGGCCCGAGCCACAGAGGTGCCGGCGTCAACACCCGGGTCTGCGCCTGCAGCCAGTGCCGGGGCAGCGGCTCGCCGCCCAGGCCCTCGAAGCGAAAACCGCCGGGCTCGGCGCGCCAGCGCACCGCGCTGCCCGATGCGCGCGACTGCGCCCGTGCCGATTCCAGCAGCGCCGCCAGGCGCTCGCCCTCTTGCTGCAGCGCATTGCGCCGGCTGTCGCCGAGCGCAAAGCCCACGCCCGCACTGGCCACCGCGATGATGGCCACGACCACCAGCAGCTCCAGCAGCGTGAAGCCGCGCAAGCCCGTGGCGGGGCGGGACGCGGTGCGCGGCGTACGTACGCAGGTGCCGCTATTGCCAGCTGCCGATGTCCGCATTCTTGCCCTCGCCACCGGGCTGGCCGTCCGCGCCCAACGACATCACGTCCACCTCGCCCTTGATGCCCGGGTTCAGATACTGGTAGGGGTTCTTCCAGGGGTCGGTAGGCAGCTTTTCCAGGTAGGGGCGCCAGTTGGGCGGCACGGGCGCGCTGGTCGGCTTGCTCACCAGGGCTTGCAGGCCTTGCTCGGTCGTGGGGTAGCGCAGGTTGTCCAGCTTGTAGAGCTTGAGCGCCTGCATGAGATTGGTCACGTCGGTGCGCGCGGCCGTCTCGCGCGCGTCGTCGGCACGGTCCAGCACATTGGGCACGATGAGCGCGGCCAGCACCCCGATGATGACCAGCACCACCATCAGCTCGATCAGGGTGAAGCCCGCAGCGCGGCGCAGGCGGCCAAAAGTGGAAGACAGGGGCACGGGAGGGCTCTTTCAGCAAGACGAGGAAGGCAAGCGGCTCAATGATAATGGGCCCATGTCCGCCCCTGCCCCCCACCGCTGGAGCCTGCGCCTTGCCACGCTGGGCCTGTGGCTGCTGTGCGGCGCGAGCCTTGCCTGGTGGGCGATCCGGCTCGCGCGCCCGCCCGCCGCCGCACCCGTGCCCGTGGCCGCCGCCGAGCCACCGGCGGTGGACGCCGTCGCGCTGGCACGTCTGCTGGGCGCCAGCCCGGCCGTGGCTTCGGACGCCGCCGAACCCGAGTCCGCCCATCTGGTGCTGCGCGGCGTGCTGGCGGGCACGCGCAGCGGGCAGGGCGCGGCCTTGATCGCCGTGGGCGACAAGCCGGCCAAGCCCTACCGCGTCGGCGCTCAGGTCGCGCCCGGCCTGGTCGTGCAGTCGCTCGGCGCGCGCGAGGCCCGGCTGGGCG
Organism: Comamonas sp. NLF-1-9; assembly: GCF_019195435.1. Taxonomy (NCBI): domain Bacteria; kingdom Pseudomonadati; phylum Pseudomonadota; class Betaproteobacteria; order Burkholderiales; family Comamonadaceae; genus Comamonas; species Comamonas sp. NLF-1-9. The sequence continues at coordinate 1,914,654 of NZ_CP078069.1, read as the reverse complement.
CGGCACTCGATGGCGCGGCCACGATGACGCTGGAGCTGCCGCGCCCCTCTCCTTCTCTTTCCCCCTCGCCCCCAGGCAGAGGGAAGGGCTGAGGGCCAGCGGCGCATCCGTGCCCCCTGCTGCTACCTGCCAGCCCCTCTCCCAGCCTCTCCTCAAAGGGGCGAGGAGCCAGTCCGAGCACCGTCTTGCGCCCCCGCCCAACCTCTCACCAGAGAGGCGTGGAGCCAGCCTGAGCGCTGTCTTGCTCCCTCTCCCTCTGGGAGAGGGCAGGGGTGAGGGCCAGCGGCGCATCCGTGCCCACACTGAAGCCACATGCCAGCCCCTCTCCCAGCCTCTCCCCAAAGCGGCGCGGACCCAACCAGGCTCAGTGCCCGTTGGCCTCCAGGAACAAGCGATAGGCCGGGTTTTGCGTCTCTTCGATATACGGATAGCCCAGCGCCTTCAAGAACGCGTCAAACGCCGCGTTGTCCTGTGCCGGCACCTGCATGCCCACGAGGATGCGGCCATAGTCTGCGCCCTGGTTGCGGTAGTGGAACAGCGAGATGTTCCAGGCCGGCGCCATCAGGCTCAGGAACTTGAACAGCGCACCCGGCCGCTCGGGGAAGGTGAAGCGCATCAGCCGCTCGTTGCGCGCCAGGCTGGAATGCCCGCCGACCAGGTGGCGCAGGTGCTCCTTGGCCATTTCGTCGTGCGTCAGGTCCAGCGCCGCGTAGCCGTTCTTCTCGAAGGAGCGGGCGATTTTTTCCGATTCGCCGCGGCTGTGGGTGGACAGGCCGACAAAGACGTGCGCGCGCTGCGGGTCGCTGATGCGGTAGTTGAATTCCGTCACGCTGCGCGGCCCGCCCGGCAGCGCGCCGACCACTTCGCAAAAGCGCTTGAAGCTGCCGCGCTCTTCGGGGATGGTGACCGCGAACAGCGCCTCTTTCTCTTCGCCGACCTCGGCACGCTCGGCCACGAAGCGCAGGCGTCCGAAATTCATGTTCGCGCCCGAGAGGATGGCCGCATAGGTCTCGCCACGGCGCTTGTGCGCGGCCACGTACTGCTTGATGGCCGCCACGCCCAGCGCGCCGGCGGGCTCGACGATGCTGCGCGTGTCGATGAAGATGTCCTTGATCGCCGCGCACACCGCGTCGGTATCGACGCGCACGTACTCGTCCACCAGCGCGCTGGCGATGCGAAAGGTTTCCTTGCCCACCAGCTTGACCGCGGTGCCGTCGGAAAACAGACCCACGTCCTGCAACTGCACGCGCTCGCGCGCATCGGCCGATTGGGCCATGGCGTCGGAGTCGCTCATCTGCACGCCGATCACCTTGACCTCGGGATTCACGGCCTTGACGTAGTTGGCGACGCCGGCGATCAAGCCGCCGCCGCCTATGGGCACGAAGATGGCGTCGAGCCGGCTGCTGCCCAGCTGCTGCACCTGTTGCAGGATCTCCATCGCGATCGTGCCCTGGCCGGCGATCACGTCCGGGTCGTCGAAAGGGTGAATGAAGGTCAGCTGCTGCTGGCGCTGCAGGCGCACCGCCTCCTCGTAGGCGTCAGAATAGCTCTCGCCGCTGAGCAGCACCTCGGCGCCCAGGTTCTTCACCGCGTCGATCTTGACCTGGGGCGTGGTGGTCGGCATCACGACCACCGCACGGGCGTTCATGCGCGCGGCGCTCAGCGCCACCCCCTGAGCGTGGTTGCCGGCCGAGGCGCAGATCACCCCCTTGGCCAGTTGCTCGGGCGTGAGCCTGGCCATCTTGTTGTAGGCCCCGCGCAGCTTGAAGGAAAACACCGGCTGCTGGTCCTCGCGCTTGAGCAGCACCTTGTTGTGCAGGCGCCGCGACAGCGCCTTGGCCGGCTGCAGCGCCGACTCGATCGCCACGTCGTACACCCGTGCGGTCAATATCCGGGTCAGATAGTCGAAGGGGGTGAGCGCTGGGGCCATGGGCGGTCGGTGCAGGGGCGGCAAAACCGGCAATCATAGGCCTCGCGCCCCAGCGGGCGGTGGGACAATGGCGGCCTCGCGCGGCGTCGCGCCGATCACGTTAAAAAAGGAAACTCACCATGGTGGAATGCACCGTCAGCTGGACGGGCGCTGCGGGCCCGCGCTCGGGCATGGGCTTCGTCGCGGAGACCGGCAGCGGCCACATCCTCAACATGGACGGCGCGCCCGACGCCGAGCGCCCCGAACACGGCGGCCTGAACCTGGCCCCGCGTCCGCTGGAGACCGTGTTGGCGGGCACCGGCGGCTGCAGCGCCTACGACGTGGTGCTGATCCTGCGCCGCGGCCGCCACGACGTGCGCGGCTGCAGCGTGCACCTGAAGGCCGAGCGCGCCAGCACCGACCCCAAGGTGTTCACGCGCATCCACCTGCAGTTCACCGTCACCGGGCGCCAGCTGCCGCGCGAGGCGGTGCAGCGCGCGGTGCAGCTCAGCCACGAAAAGTACTGCTCGGCGCTGGCCATGCTCTCGGGCACGGCGCAAATCACCACCGGCTTTGAACTGCGCGAGTCCTGAGCTGCGGCGGGTTGTTGTCATTGAACAACAGAACCCGGGGCAGTGGCCGCTTTCGAGGCGATTTGCTTTGCTTATCCGCCCGGTCTCTGTTGCAATACGTAGAACTTCCCCACCAGGAGGTTGGCCCGGCGAGGCAGTGCTCGCATGGACAAAGTCTTTCAGGCCGGAGCCTTCTATTTAACCTTGGAGTATTGGTAATGAAAAAATCTCTGATTGCCTTGGCAGTCTTGGGCGCTTCGGGCTTTGCGATGGCGCAGTCTTCGGTGACTTTGTACGGCGTGGCCGATGCCGGTATCGGTCGTAGTCACAATTACGCCACCGGTGTCAACACGACTGGCATGAAGGCCAATGACACCGTCAACAACGGCAACAGCCGTCTGGGCGTGCGTGGCGTGGAAGACCTCGGCGGCGGCCTGAAGGCCGGTTTCAATTTTGAAGCGGGTCTGAACCTGAAAACGGGTGCCAACGATGCTGCTTTCTGGCAGCGTAATGCCAATATGTACTTGGCCGGCAGCTGGGGCCAGTTCCTGATGGGTCGTACCCTGGATCCGTCCTTCTTCGGCGCAGCCACCTGGGAACTGACCGGCATGGCCAACTACTCGGTCGTTGCCAACACCTTCGGCTTTGGCGGCGATGGGACTCCTCGTAACAACAGCCAGTTCACCTACACCTCGCCCAATTTCGGTGGTTTTTCGGGTAGCCTTGGCTATATTTTCAAGGATGATAACGGCGGCAACGCCAAGTGGGACCTGAACCTGAAGTACGCCAACGGCCCGCTGGGTGTTGCGCTGACCGCCAACAAGACCCAGACCATGAAGACCGGCTGGTCGCTGGGTGGCCAGTACAAGTTCGGCACCTTCGTGGTGGCCGCGTCGTACAACGACTTGCAAACCGTGCGCCGTGGCTTCTCGATCGGTGGTACCGCCAACTTCGGCCCGGGCTCGGTCACCCTCGACCTGACCCGCGACACCAAGAACCCGGTCAAGAAGTACACCAACGCCTTGATCGAAGGCAAGTACAGCCTGTCCAAGCGCACCTTCGTGTACGCCGACTACCTCCGTCTGGACGGCGAAAACAACTACGGTATCGGCGTTCGCCACAACTTCTGATGACGCCACTGCCTCGGGCAGTGTCTGATTCAGCCAAAGCCGCCTTCGGGCGGCTTTTTTGCGTGGCTGCGTCCCGCATTCTTCGGCGCAATAGTCAGGTGAAAGTCGCTGTCTGCGTTAGCCATGGCGGGACTGCGGGCGTAGCGCAGGCCAAGGCAGACAAGGCGTTTTCCGAAGCGATCAGCCATGGCTCGATACCAATCATGGGTATGTATTGAGTGCTGTTCCAGGAGGGCACCCATGCGAAACCCGTCCGTATTCCTCGGGCAGCATTTCACCGGCTTCATCGAAGCTCAAGTGCAAGATGGGTGCCATGGCTCTGCCAGCGATGTCATCAGGGCAGGTTTGCGCTTGCTGGAAGAACACGAATCCAAGGTGAAGGCACTGCAAGATGCCTTGGACGCCGGTCTTGAGTCTGGCGCGCCGCGCTTGTTTGATAGCGACGCATTTCTGCGCCGCATGCATGCGCGCAATGGCCAAGCCGTACCGGCTGTCTCCGCTGGCGAAGGCCGTAGCCTGCGGCTACATGCACCCCATGGACAGATACCGCGCGCCTGACGGCGAGGAAACTTCCGCTCTACCTGCTTGGCCAAGCAGGTAGAGCGGATACAGAAGGTTGAACGGCCTGGCGGCCTTGCGGGACAGGAACGATGACAATTGAGGAAACGGCCTTGAACACCTTGCAATTGTGTAGACATTCATCTACAATAAACCATGAAAATCGGCGGGTTTGCTTGGGACAGCGGTAACTGGCCGAAGTGCGGGAAGCATGGGGTTTCCCGTGAAGAAATCGAACGGCTATTTCTTGAAGGTCAAGCGCGCGTTGCGCCTGACCTGAAGCACACCAAACCGACCGAGAGCCGCCACATTGCGGCGGGCCGGGTGGATGGCCGGGCAATGTTCGTGGCGTTTGCTTTCCGGGGCGGTCTCATTCGCCCAATCAGCGCCCGCTACATGCACGCCAAGGAGGCGAGCAACCATGAAACGAGTACCTGAGTTCAAGACCGACGACGAAGCCGAGGCATTCTTGGAGCAAGACCTTTCCGACCTTGACCTCAAGCAGTTCAAGCCGATGCGGTTCGAGGTGGTGAAGAAGGAAGCCGCCCTGAACATGCGCCTGCCCGCCGTCCTGCTGGACGCGGTACGCGCCAAGGCCAAAGCCAAAGGTATCCCGTATTCCCGCTATGTGCGGATGGTGCTGGAAGCAGACTTGCAGCATGCGGAATGAGGGCCGGGAAAGGCGCGCTTGCTCTATCCCGACTTCTTGCACCGGGCATTCTGGTGACGGTTTGATGGGCCGACCGCTGGGCATCAAGAGCTTGGGTCATCGCTCCTGACCTCAACCTCACGGCACCTGTTGGGCCGCGTGCTTCACTCTCAAAATCTCGACGGTGCGCGTCTCGTCCAGCACGCGATAAAAAATGATGTAGTTCCGATGTGCGACCAACTCGCGCAGGAAGTCCGGCAGGCCGGGCCTGCCGGTGCGGCCAAGTCTTGGGTGCTGCGCAAGCGGGAGCACCTTGTCGCGCAGCTCCTGGCCGAATTCTTCGGCCTTGATCGGGTTGTCCTGGGCGATGTAGTCAACGATGTGGTCCAAGTCGGCCTCGGCGATCGGTCGCCAGACGATGCTGTAAGGGGTCTTGGGCTTTGCCATCGGCCACTTTGTCATGGGTCAATGGCCTGCTGGCTCATGCTCGCTTCACTCAGGCCGTCTTGTGCCGCTGAATGCGGGCATCCATTCGGGCCATGACTTCATCGTGCGGCACGCTCGGGCGGGGGTCGTCGATGGCCTCCTGAATTTCGCCGGTCAGCCACTGGTTATAGGCGGCGGCTTGGTGCGCTTGACGCATCGCTTGAGCGCGGCTGTCCCGGTTCTGCGTGACTTCTTTTTGGTCGGGGTTCCAGTGGGTCGCGTCGAGCTTCACAACGGCAATGCCAAGATGGCGCAACACGATCAGCGCGGAATTCGGACTGCCGAAGCGGCGCGGCTCGGTGCCGCGGGCCTTCACCAAAAATGCGTCTTGCCCGCTGCGGGTGGCAATCTCCATGAAGAAACTGCTGCCCTGCCCTTTCAAGGTGACGCCGACAACGCCGCCGGCGCTGGCCGTGGCGCGCAGCTGCTCTAGTGTCATGCTTTGCATGATTCGCTCCTTTATAGATCAAACATGTTCCCCTAGCCTTGATCGTGCATGACCTATGGAAGTCGTGCAAGTGTTTTCCGGTCGGAACACGTTGGTCTTGTGGAATTCGCGAGACAGTCCGATTTGAAACCATCCGAGATGCTTCATGAGCCGCCTGCCGCGAGATACTCATGCGGTGGCTGGCGGCAGCCCATCGTGAAAAGGAACACCCATGCAGACCCTGCGTTACCAGGCGGGCGGGCGGGCTTTTGCGGCCATCGCGCGCTTTCATCCCGAGCTGACCTCGCTGCGGCGCGAGTTGCACGCCCATCCGGAGCTGGGTTTTGAAGAGCACCGCACCAGCGCGCGCGTTCGCGAGGTGCTGCGCGCCTGTCAGGTCGATGAGCTGCACGAGGGCGTGGGCGGCACCGGCGTGGTCGCCGTGATCCACGGGCGCGGCCGGGGCAGCGGCGCGATGGTCGGACTGCGCGCCGACATGGACGCGCTGCCCATGACCGAGCACAACGACTTCGCCTGGAAGTCGGACAAGAGCGGCCTGATGCACGGTTGCGGGCACGACGGGCACGTCACCATGCTGCTGGGCGCGGCGCGCTATCTTGCGGCGAGCCGCAATTTCGACGGCACGGCGGTGCTGATATTCCAGCCGGGCGAGGAGGGCTTTGGCGGCGCCCGCGTGATGATCGAGGACGGCCTGTTCGAGCGCTTCCCGGTGCAGTCGGTCTATGCGCTGCACAACTGGCCGATGATGGCGCCGGGCACCGTGGGGCTGAACGAGGGCGCGATGATGGCCGCGGCCGACCGCATCACCATCCAGGTGAGCGGCAAGGGCGGGCACGGCGCGCACCCCTACCAGACGGTGGACGTGGTGCTCGTGGCCGCGCACATCGTCACCGCCTTGCAGGGCATCGTTGCGCGCAACGTGCGCGCGATCGACAGTGCGGTGCTGAGCATCTGCGCGGCGCAGGCCGGTGACCTGGCCGCCTTCAGCGTGATGCCGGGCGAAGCCACGCTGGTGGGCACGGTGCGCACCTTCAGCCCCGAGGTGCAGGACCTGATGGAGCGGCGCATCCACGAGGTCTGCGCGGCGGTGGCGCTGGGCTTTGGCGCCAGCGCCAGCGTGCATTACGAGCGCATCTACCCGGCGACGATCAACACAGCCGCCGAGGCGCGCTTCGCGGGCGACGTCGCCGCCCGGCTGGTGGGCGAGGCCAAGGTGCAGCGCAAGCTCGAGCCCAGCATGGGCGCGGAAGACTTTTCCTTCATGCTGCAGCACAAGCCTGGAGCCTACCTGCGCCTGGGCCAGGGCGGCGCGCCGCTGCACAGCAGCCGCTACGACTTCAACGACGAGGTGCTGCCACTGGGTGCGGCGCTGCACGCGGGCCTGGTCGAACAGGCCATGCCCTTGCCGCCGGGCGACTGAACATTGGTGCAAAATCGGCCTTGCGCGCTGATGCAAAAAGCGCCAGCAGCTATGTTTATTGAAGTAAAGGACGCCCGGTGAACCAACTCGAAGCCTTGAAGCAAGTCACCACGGTCGTGGCCGACACCGGCGACTTTCACGAACTCGCGCGTTTCGCGCCGCAGGATGCGACCACCAACCCCTCGCTGATCCTCAAGGCGGTGCAAAAGAGCGACTACGCCCATTTGCTGCGCGACAACGCCGCGCGCTGGAGCGGGCGCGACCTGGCCGAGCGCATGGACAGGCTCATCGTGCGCTTTGGCTGCGAGACCCTGGCGCACATCCCGGGGCGCGTGTCCACCGAGGTCGACGCCCGCCTGTCCTTCGACACCGAAGCGATGGTCACACGCGCCGAGCGGCTCATCGAGCTCTACCAGGCCGAGGGCGTACACATCGAGCGCGTGTTGATCAAGGTAGCCAGCACCTGGGAAGGCATAGAGGCGGCGCGCCGGCTGCAGGGCCGGGGCGTTGCCACCAACATGACGCTGCTGTTTTCCTTCGCCCAGGCCGTCGCCTGCGCGCAGGCCCGGGTGCAACTGATCTCGCCCTTCGTCGGGCGCATCTACGACTGGTACAAGGCCAGGGCGGGCAGCAGCTGGGACGAAGCGGCGATGGCTGCCAGCGCGGACCCGGGCGTGCAGTCGGTGCGCCGCATCTTTGACTACTACAAGCACTTTGGCATTGCCACCGAAATCATGGGCGCGAGCTTTCGCAACGTCGGCCAGATCCGTGCGCTGGCCGGCTGCGACCTGCTCACCATCGCGCCCGCGCTGATGGCCGAACTGGCCGCGAGCGAGGCGGCGCTGCCCCGGGCGCTCGACGCCGAGGCGGCGCGGGCCTTGCAGATCGAACACGTGCAGCTCGATGAAGCGCGCTTTCGCTACGCGCTCAACGAGGACGCGATGGCGACCGAGAAGCTGGCCGAGGGCATACGCGCCTTTGCGGCGGACGCGGTCAAGCTCGAAGCCTTGATGCAGGCTTGAGACGGTGCCTGGCGTGTTGCGGTATCGGGCGCGGCAGGCCCCCACCCCGGCCCTCCCGCAGAGGGGGAGGGAGGCAAGCAGGGCGGCGCCGGTATCGCCCCTTCCCCTTCTTGGGGAAGGCAGGGATGGGGGCTGCTGCCGATGACCGATTCACTCCTGTGCCACCAGACGCCCGCCTGGGCGCAACTGCAGGCCCACTGGCAGCAAGACGCGCGCCACATCGACCTGCGTGCCGAGTTCGCCCGCGATGGCCGGCGCCTTGCCCTGCTGAGCCAGCATGCGCCGCACATCTGGGCCGATCTGTCCAAGAACTGGCTGCTGCCGGGCACGGAAGGGCTGCTGCGCCGCCTGGCCGATGACTGCGGCGTGCTTGCCTGGCGCGACGCGATGTTTGCCGGCGAGCAGGTCAATACCACCGAGCAGCGCGCCGCCATGCACTGGCTGCTGCGCACGCCGCCCGATGCCGGGCTGCTTGGGGAGCTGCCCATCGCGCGGGACTGGGGTGCGCCGCTGCGCAGCGCACTGGACGAGACGGCGCGCACGCTGCAGGCCATGCTGCGCCTGGCCGACGAGGTGCGCGCCGATGCGGCGATCACCGACGTGGTGCATATCGGCATCGGCGGCTCCTATCTTGGGCCCGAGCTGGCGGTGCAAGCGCTGCAGCATCTCGCCGCCGGCGGGCCGCGCATCCATTTCGTCGCCAATGTCGATGGCGGGGAGCTGAGCGCGGTGCTGGGCCGCGTGCGGGCGGCAAACACGCTGTTCCTGATCGCCTCCAAATCCTTCACCACGGCGGAGACCATGATGAACGCACACACGGCGCGCGCCTGGTTTCTGGCCCAGGGCGGCAGTGAGGATGCGGCGCAGGCGCAGAGCATCGCCCGGCATTTCGTGGCGCTGACGGCGCAGCCCGAGGCGGCGGCGCGCTTTGGCATCACGCGCGTGCTGGGTTTTGAGGACTGGGTCGGCGGGCGTTATTCGCTGTGGTCGGCCATAGGCCTGCCGATCGCGATCGCGGTGGGCAGCGCAGCGTTTCGCGCGCTGCTGGCGGGCGCGCACGCCATGGATGCGCATTTTCTTGCCGCCCCGCCTGAAACCAATCTGCCGCTGCGCCTGGGCCTGCTCGACGTCTGGTACCGCGATTTCTGCGGCCTGGGCAGCCGCTGCATCGCGCCCTACAGCCACGGCCTGCGGCGCCTGCCGGCCTATCTGCAACAGCTGGAGATGGAGAGCAACGGCAAGGGCGTGACGCGCGATGGCCGAGCGCTCGCCGTGGCCACGGCGCCGGTGCTCTGGGGCGAGCCCGGTACCAATGGCCAGCACGCCTTCTTCCAGATGCTGCACCAGGGGCAGGACGTGGTGCCGGTGGAATTCATCGCGGCGCGCACCCCCGTGGGCGACCTGGTCGAACACCACCACGACTTGCTGGTCAACGCGGTGGCGCAGGCGCAGGCGCTGATGCTCGGCCATGCATCGGGCGACGCGCACCGGCGCTGCCCCGGCAACCGGCCCAGCACCTTCCTGCTGCTCGAGCGGCTGGACGCAAACGCGCTGGGCGCGCTGATCGCGCTGTACGAGCACCGGGTCTTCGTCTCGGGCGCGGTCTGGGGCATCAACAGCTTCGACCAGTGGGGCGTGGAACTGGGCAAGTGCCTGGCGCGCGAGCTGGTGGCGCGCGAGGGTTCGGGCGACTGGGCGGGCGTGGATGCTTCCACGCGCGAGCTGATGCGCCTGGGCGCGCTGGCGCCGTCTCAGCTCGGCGTATAGGCCAGGCGCAGATAAATCGGCGCGTAGGCCGCGCCCTGGGTGAGCTCGATCAGCGCTTCCTTGGCCAGCTCGAGCAGCGCGACGAAGGTGACCACCAGCACCGGCACGCCGCGCGCCGGATCGAACACCTCCTCGAAGCTGAGAAAGCGCCGCCCCTGCAGGCGTTTGAGCACCTGGCTCATGGTCTCGCGCACCGACAGCTCTTCACGCGCAATCTGGTGGCGCTGCACCAGGCGGGCGCGCCCCAGCACCTCGGCCCAGGCGGCCTGCAGGTCGGCGATGGTCACTTCGGGAAAGCGCGGCTGCAGGCTTTGCTCGATGCTGACCTGGGCCTTGAGGAAGTCGCGCCCGTACTGCGGCAGCTCATTGAGTTGCTGCGCGGCGAGCTTGAATTTTTCGTATTCAAGCAGGCGGCGCACCAGATCGGCGCGCGGATCCTCGGGCTCGACTGCGCCTTGCGCCGGCCGCGTGGGCAAGAGCATGCGCGACTTGATCTCGATCAGCATCGCCGCCATCAGCAGGTATTCGGCGGCCAGCTCCAGATTGCGCCCGCGGATTTCGTCCACATAGGCCAGGTACTGGCGCGTGACGCTGACCATGGGGATGTCGAGGATGTTGAAGTTCTGCTTGCGTATCAGATAGAGCAGCAGATCGAGCGGCCCCTCGAAGGCCTCGAGAAAGACTTCCAGCGCGTCGGGCGGGATGTACAAGTCGTGCGGCAGCGCAAACAGCGGCTCGCCATAGAGCCTGGCCAGCGCCACCTGGTCTACCACCGCCGGGATGTCTGCGGCCGCCGGCATGCTATTCAATGCAGAGCTGCCTGCGCTGGCCTGCATTGGGCTGGAGGGCAATTTGACTCAAGTCGGGATGGAGTCGTAGCCGTTTTCGTCGAAGGAGTAGTAGACGTAGGCCTTCTGGCGCAGGCGGGCTTTTTGCAGGTCTTGCCAGAGCTCGCGGTCCACGTCCTTGTCCCACAGCAGTTCGCGGCCCTGGAACTGGCGCTCTTCCAGGCCCGGCTTCTTCTCGCGCAGTTGCTGGATGAACTGCGTGGTGTCGGACTGGTAGTCCGGGCGGCGAATAAGATACATGACTGGCAACCTCCGGTAATACGCCATTTTACTGATTCAAACAGAGGCTCCCATGCGCACGATGGCACTGCTGACGGCCCTGGCGGGCGCGTGTATCACCCTGGCGGCATGCGACCAGCAAAGCCTGGCCGAGCTGCACGAAGGCGTTTCCACCGAAGCCGACGTGCGTGCCCGCTTTGGCGCGCCCGAGCACATCTGGCCGGAGGCCGATGGCGCGCGCACCTTCGAGTACAACCGCCAGCCCGAGGGCCACGTCAACTACATGATCACGCTGGCGCCCGGCGGCACGCTGCGCCAGACCCGCCAGGTGCTGGTGCCCGAGAACTTTGCCCGGGTACAGCCGGGCGCCGACATGCTCAGCGTGCGCCGCCTGCTGGGCCAGCCCGCGCGCAAGCTCACTTACGAGCTCACGCGCGAAACCGACTGGGACTGGAAGTGGCTCGACGGCCCGACGCGCGCCATGGTGTTTACCGTCACCTTCGGGCCCGACGGACGCGTGCGCCGCTCGGGCAGCCACGAGGATGCCGCTTCCGCCCAATAGGGGTGCGGGGCGGGCTTCTGCGGCCCAGGCATTCGGCGCCAATTCTGGCTGGGTCCTGCGCGGCTGAAGGCGCTCCCACAGGGCATGCGCTGCATCACGGCGCAATCTTGCGCTTGATCGCCAGCGCCATCGCCGGCGGCAGGCTGGGCAGGGCGCGCAGCATCCAGGGCAGTACGCGGCGTTTGGCGCCGGCGAGCGACTCGGGCACCAGCGCCTCGATCAGATGCGGGCCGGGCTGGGCCAGCGCGTATTCAAAGGCGCGGCAAAAGCCCTCGGCGGTATCCGTGCGCACCGCGTGCACGCCCATGCCCTGGGCGAGCTGCGCGAAGTTCAGCCCCGGGCCCTGCAGATCGAGCTGGGCGCGCGCCTTGGGGCCGCCGCCGCCGGTCGCGCCCACGCGCTCCAGTTCCACGTTGAGCACCGAGTAGCTGGCGTTGTTGAAGACGACGGTGGTCACGTTCAGGCCTTCGCGCGCCATGGTCCACAGCGCCTGGATGGTGTACATGCTGCTGCCGTCGCCCACCAAGGCGATGACCGGCCGGTCGGGGCAGGCGATGGCCGCGCCCACGGCGTTGGGCAGGCCCTGGCCTATGGCGCCGCCGGTCAGCGTGATCAGGTCGTGGCGCGGGCTGCCTGCGGTCATCACGCCCAGCATCAGGCCGCTGGTGATGGCTTCGTCGATGACGATGGCGCGCTCGGGCAGCAGGTGGCCGACGGCCTTGCAGACCTTGGGCGCGCTGAGCCGGCCGCGCGGGCGCCCGGGGGCGCGCGCCGGCTGCAGCGCCGGTGCGCTGCCATCGGCGCCCAGGGCAGTGGCCAGCGCCTGCAGGCTGGCGATGGCGTCCTGCGCGGGGCTGGCCAGGGTGTGCACGGTGCAGCCGCCCGGCACCAGGTCGCTTTGCTTGCCGGGGTAGGCGAAGAAGGAGACCGGGCTCTTGGCGTCCACCAGCACCAGGTGCTTGAAGGGCGCAAGCTGCACGCTCGCAAGCTCGGCCAGGTAGGCGATGCGCTCCGGCGCCGGCAGGCCGGCGCCGCGCTCCATGCGCGTGGGAAAGCATTCGGCAAACAGTTTTGCGCCCGCCTGCGCGGCGATGCGCGCGGCGGCCATTAGGCCCGGCTCAAGCAAGGCCTGGCCACCGAGCAGTAGCGCTACCGGCTGGCCCGAGCGCAGCAGGTCGGCGATCTGCGCCAGCGTCTGCGCATCGGCCGGCGGCGCCGGGCTTGCCGGCGGGGCGGCGCAGGGCACGCCGCCTTCGCTCCAGGAGACGTCGGCCGGCAGGATCAGCGTGGCCACCTGCCCGGGCAGGCCGCGCGCCGCGACCAGCGCGTCCACCGCGTCCTGCGCCAGCGCCGCGGTGCTGGCGGCGGTGCGCACGAAGCCCGGCGAGACATTGCGCGCCACGGTTTCTATGTCCGACTGCAGTTGTGCGTCGTATTTGACGTGGTGCGTAGCGTGGTCGCCCACGATGTTAAGCACCGGCACCTTGCCCTTTCTTGCGTTGTGCAGATTGGCCAGGCCATTGCCCAGGCCGCAGCCCAGGTGCAAGAGCGTGGCCGCGGGCTTGCCGGCCATGCGCGCGTAGCCGTCGGCCGCCCCGGTGGCCACGCCCTCGAACAGCGCGAGCACGGCGCGCAGGCGCGGCTCGTCATCGAGTGCGGCGACGAAGTGCATCTCCGAAGTGCCGGGGTTGGTGAAGACCACTTCGATGCCGGCGTCGGCCAGGGTCTGGATCAGGGCGTGGGCTCCGTTCATGGGTATGCGTTCCTGTGCGGGGGGTCGAATTACGGTCGTGCCTGCATGCGCCGGCCGGCGCGCCGGGCTATTGCGTCGCCCACGGCGCGCGACAGGCGCGGGGTGTGGCGCGACAAGAAGGCCGTCAGGCGCGCGCGCGGCGAATCGATGATCTCGAACTCGCGCCGCGCAATGCCGCGCAGCAGGGCGGGCACGGAATCCTCCAGCCGGGCACTGCCGGCAAAGGCCTTGAGCGCGGCCGAAACCGGGTGCTGCTGGCGTTTTTCTTCTTCCACCATGGGGGTCATGATCTCGCCGGGGCAGCACAGGCTCAGGTCCATGTGCTTGAGCCTGAGCTCGTAGCGCAGCGCCTCGGCCAGGCCGCGCACGCCGAACTTGGAGGCGCAGTAGGCGGTGTAGGCAAAATTGCCGGTGAGCGCGGCGAGCGAGGCGACCAGCACCAGGTGGCTGCCCGCCTGCATGTGCATGAGCACCGCAGCGGCGAAGTGGCGCGAGCCCTTGAGGTTGATGTCGATCACGCGGTCAAAATCCTGCGCCCTCGCCTGGTCGAACGGCAGCGCGTTGATGACGCCCGCCGAATTGATCGCCAGGTCGGGCGGGCCGATCTGTGCCACTGCCTGCGCTACTGCCTGCGTGATCGAATCGGGTTGCGCCACGTCCGCAGCCAGCGAGACAAAGCGTTGCGCGGGGTCGCGCGCCGCTGCGCGCAGTTCTTCGAGCACCTCGGGCGCGCCGCTGCGGTTGAAGAGCGCGATGTTGACGCCTTCGCGTGCCAGCTCCAGCGCCATCGCCCGGCCTATGCCGCTGCTGGCGCCGCTGATGAAGACGGTGCGCGGCGGGCCTTTTTTCCAGCGGTAGTTCATGGCGCGTCCTCCTGCAGGATCAGCTCGGCGGCCTTCTCGCCGATCATGATGGTGGGCGCGTTGGTGTTGCCGCTGGTGATGCGCGGCATGATCGAAGCATCGGCCACGCGCAGGCCCGCCAGGCCGTGCACGCGCAGGTCTGGGCCGACCACGGCCGCCGGGTCGCTCGCCGGGCCCATGGCGCAGGTGCCGACGGGGTGGTATTCGGTGTCGGCCGTGGCGCGCAGGTGGGCGGCGATGCCCGCCGGGTCGTCTGCCGACAGCGGCGCCAGCATTGCCCCGCGCCAGGGGGCGAGCGCCTCGTCGTTCATGATGGCCAGCGAGCGCTGCACGCCGCGCACCAGGCGCGGCAGGTCGTCCGGGTCGCTGAAATACTGTGGATCGATGCGCGGCGCCTGGCGCGCGTCGGCACTGGCGATGCTGACGCTGCCGCGGCTCCTGGGGCGCAGCAGCGTCACGTGCAGACCGAAGCCATGGCCCCAGTGGGCCTTGCGGCTGTGGTCGTCGACGATGGCGACGACGAATTCCAGCTCGATGTCGCTGGCGGGCAGCCCTGGCTCGGTCGCGAAAAAGGCGCCGGCCTCGGCCACGTTGCTGGTGATGCAGCCGCTGCGCTGGCGGCGCCATTCGTGCATGCCAAGCAGCAGCTGCAGCGCGCCCGAATGGCACATGCCAAGGCCGGCGTCGCCGCGCAGGCCGCGCCAGTTGAGCGATGCGGTGAGATGGTCCTGCAGGTTGCGCCCCACGCCCGCCAGCGCATGCACCGGCGCAATGCCCAGCGCCTGCAGCGCATCGGCCGCGCCCACGCCCGAGCACAGCAGCAACTGGGGTGAGCCGTAGGCACCGCTCGACAGGATGATCTCGCGCCGCGCGCGCAGCACGCTTTGCTGCCCGCCGCGGTCTATGCGCACGCCGGCCGCGCGCCGCCCTTCCCAGACGATGTGCAGCGCCTGGGCCCGGGTGAGGATGGCGAGGTTGGGCCGCTGGCGCACCGCCGGCGTGAGGTAGGCCGCTGCCGCGCTGCAGCGCTCGCCGCCGCGCTGCGTCACCTGGGCGCGCCAGCAGCCTTCCTGCTGCGCGCCGTTGTAGTCGGGCGTGGGCGCGACGCCCTGCGCCTCGCAGGCGCGCAAAAAGGCCTGCGTGGTGGGAAAGCGGCTGCGCAGCCAGTCCACGCCCAGCGGGCCGCCCGCGCCGTGGTAGTCGTCCTCGCCAAAGCAGGCGCTGTCCTCGGCCCGCTTGAACAGCGGCAGCACGCTGGCGTAGTCCCAGCCCGGGTTGCCCAGCCGGGCCCAGCCGTCGTAGTCGCTGGCGTGGCCGCGGCAATAAATCATGGCGTTGACCGCGCTGGAGCCGCCCAGCACCCGTCCGCGCGGCTGAAAACCGCGGCGGCCATTGAGCCCCGGCTGGGGCTCGGTGTGGTAGTGGATGGAGTTCTTCTTGACCCGCGCCTCGGCGACGAAGCCCAGGGGTGCACGAATCAGCAGGCTGTCGTCACGCCCGCCCGCCTCGAGCAGGCAGACGCTGTGCGCCGGGTTCTCGCTCAGGCGCCGGGCCAGCACGCAGCCCGCGGAGCCAGCGCCGACGATGATGAAGTCGAAGGCCTTGGTTTCTTCACTATTGATAGCTGTCATCGCAGATCCCGCAAGCGCTAGAGCCCGATTTGTTTCAAGAAATTCGTTCAAGGCAGGCAGCGTCGATGTCCTGCAGCCGGCCTACCCCCGTCAGCATCATGGTGGTGCGTAACTCGCGCTGCCAGTGGGCCAGCAGCCGGGCGACGCCGGCCTCGCCGCCCGCGGCCAGCGCCCAGACCCAGGGGCGGCCGATGAGCACGCCGTGCGCGCCCAGCGCCAGCGCCTTGAACACGTCCACGCCGCTGCGGATGCCGCCGTCGACCAGCAGCTCGGTGCGCCCGCCCACGGCCTGCGCGATGGCGGGCAGGACGCTCGCGGTGGCCGGGGCGGCATCGAGCTGGCGCCCGCCGTGGTTGGAGACGACGATGCCATCGGCGCCCGCATCCACTGCGGCCTGCGCGTCCTCGGCGCTGAGGATGCCCTTGAGCAGCAGCCGCCCCTTCCATTGCTGGCGCAGCCAGGCGATGTCTTGCCAGGTCACGCTCGGGTCGAACTGCGCGTCCACCCAGGCGCGAAAGGCGTTGAGGTCGCGCGCGCCCGGCACCTGCGCCGCCAGGTTGCCAAAGGTGAGCGGCTTGCCCCCGAGCGCCACGCGACGCACCCAGCCCGGGCGCGCAAGCACCTGCCAGGCCTTGATGAGCGCGGGACGCGCGCCGGCGTCGGCCAGGCCGTGGCGCACGTCGCGCCAGCGCAGGCCGGTCACCGGCAGGTCGACGGTGAAGACCAGCGTGCGGCAGCCGCTCGTCCAGGCGTCTTGCAGCAGCGCCTGCACTGCGCTGCGGTCGCGCAGCATGTAGAGCTGGAACCAGAACGGTGCGCGCGTGGCCGCAGCTACTTCGCTCAGGGGGCAGATGCCGACCGTGGACAGCGTGAAGGGCACGCCCGCGGCCTGGGCGGCGCGCGCCGCCTGCACCTCGCCGCGCGCTGCGGCCATGCCGGCCAGGCCCACGGGCGCCAGCGCCAGCGGCAGCGCGCAGTCTTCCCCGGCGATGCGCGTGTGCGTGCTGACCTGCGTCACATCCACGAGCACGCGCTGGCGCAGGCGCAGCGCGGCAAAGGCCTGCACGTTGGCCGCGAGCGTGTGCTCCGCGCCTGCGCCGCCGTCGATGTAGTCGGCGTAAAAGCGTGGCAGGCGCCGGCGCGCCAGGCGCTGCCAGTCGTCCGTGGTGGCGGGGTAGGCCAGGCTCATGCGGCGGCTCCCGTGGTGATGCTGCGCGCAGCCGCCTGCGCGGTGAGGATGCAGCCGGGCAGGAAAGTGCCTTCGAGCGAGCGGCGGCCAGAGGCTCCGCCGCCGCCAAAACCGGCCATCTCGCCCACGGCGTAGAGGCCGTCGATGGCCGCGCCAGCGCCGCTGAGCACGCGGCTTTGCAGGTCGGTCTGCAGGCCGCCCAGGCTCTTGCGCGTGATGAGCTGGGTTTGAATGGCGATGAAGGGGCCACTGCCCGGCTTTTGCAGCGGCGCGGGCTTGCAGGTGCGCAAGCGGTCCGGCCCCCACTGGCGCGCGTGCAGGATGCGGCGGATCTGCTCGTCGTTTTGCAGCTTGTGGCCGAGCGCGAAGTTGGCGTCAAAGGCGTCGGCCGTGGCCTGCAGCACCGCGGGCTCGACGTCGAGCGAGGCGGTGAGCTGGTTCATCTGCCGCGCCAGCTCCTGCAAGGTGTCGGCGACGAGAAAGTGGCGGCTCTCGCGCTGCATCTGGCGCAGCAGCCGATGGTTGCCCAGCAGGGTCTCCTTGAGGAAGGAGGGAAACTGGCGGTCGCGGATGCGCGCGTTGTGCTCGGCGCCCGAGATCGCGAACTCCCTGGCGGCGATGCGCCAGTTCATGAGCTGCCAGGTCCAGGGCTTGGCCTGGGCCGCCACGCGCTGGCACAGCCAGTGCGTGTCAAAACCGGTCACCAGCGGCTCGGGGCCGATGCGCCGCCCGGTGTGGTCCAGCCACAGCGCCGACTTGCACGGAATCAGCGACAGCCCGTGGCCGGCAAAGTGCGGAAAGGGGTGCGGTATGCCGGCCGCGTAATTCCACATCTCGCCCGCGTGGGTGATCTGCGCGCCCAGATGCTCTGCCGCCCAGCGGTGCATGCGCCCGTCGGCAAAAGGGTGGGCGCCGTTGAGCATGGCGGCGGGCAGCGGTCGGCCTGCGGGCCAGTTGCGCCGCGCCTCTTCGTGGCTGCCGTTGAGCCCGCCCGTGGCCAGCACCACGACCGGCGCGGCGATGCGCGTCTGGGCGCCGCTGTCTTCGTCGATGGCGAGCACGCCCGCAAGCCGCCCGCCCGCGTGGTCGAGCGCCGTTGCGCGCTGGCGGTGCAGCAACGTCAGGCGCCCGTTGGCGGCGGCGTGCAGCGCGGCGATCAAGCTGCGTGTCATGTGCCGCGAAGTGCCCCAGACGATGTGGTAGCGCGGCAGGCTGTTGCCCTCGCCGTGCATGCCGCGCTCGACCCAATTGACCGCCGGCATGAACTTCAGGCCGTGAGAGAGCAGCCAGTCGTAGACCTGGGTGCGCGAATGCTCCACATAGTGGCGCGCCCAGGCGAGCGGCCAGGCGTCATCGGGCGAGAGTTCGGCAAAGCGCAGCCAGTCGGCGAGCGCCCGCTCGGGCGTGTCGGGAATTTTCATGCGCGCCTGCAGCGGCGTGCCGATGAGCGCCATACCGCCAAAGGCCCAGAGCGCGAGGCCGCCGAAGCGCTCGGGCGTGTCGCGATCGATCAACGCCACGCGCCGACCCGCGCGCAGCAGCTCCAGCGCGGTCACTATGCCCGCCAGGCCGCCCCCCACGATGGCCACATCGGCCTGTTGCTCTGTCACCTTGTGCCTCCTGCGTGGCTGCATTGTTGGCGCAGCATGCCAGAGGCGGTTTGTAGCGCCAAGAGGCAGGGCGCTTTGTCGCCCGTGGGACGGGTGCGGCGGCTCGCGCTCAGGCTGCGGTGATCAGCCCTTCGTGCGTGGCGCGGCGCAGCGTGTGCTCGACGAGGCGGTCGCAGCGCTCGCCGTCAAAGGCGAAGGCCTGGCCCAGCGTCAGGTCGATTTCGCTTGCCAGGCCTTCACGCAGCAGGCTGCGCGCGCGAAAGAAGCGCGTGCGCACCGTGGGCTCGGGCAGGCCCAGCGCGTGCGCCACTTCGGCCACGCTGAGCTCCTGCACCGCGCGCAGCACGAAGACGGCGCGGTAGATGTCGGGTAGCCGGTCTATGCGCTCTTCCAGGATCTGGCGCAATTCTTCTCGCATGGCAGTTCTTTCCGGTTGCAGATCCGCATCGGCCGTGAAGTGCGCCTGCACCTGGGCGTCCGGGATCTGCATGGCCGCGTCCAGCGGAATGACCTGGCCGTGGCTTCGGCGCAGGCGCGCCAGCGCCGCATTGGCCACGATGCGCACCAGCCAGGTGGACAGGCGCGCCTCGGCACGAAACGTGCCCAGCGCGCGCCAGGCCTGCAGGTAGCCGTCTTGCACGACCTCCTCGGCCTCGGCGTCGTTCTTGAGGATGGCGCGCGCGGTGCGAAACAGCAACTGGTTGTGCCGGCGCATGATGGCTTCAAACGCGTGGCGTCGGCCGGCCAGCGCATGCGCAACCAGTTCCGCGTCGCCGGCATCGGCGCCGGCGATGGACGGCGCAGGCGCTTGCGGCGCGCGCACTGCGGCGGAGTCAGTAGCCATAGAACTCCTCGCTGCGCACGTCGTCCTCGTCCACGCCGGCCTGCTCCAGCATTTCGCGCATGGCTTGCACCATCGCGGGCGGGCCCGAGACGTAGAACACCGGTGCGGGCAGGCCTTCGATCGCCCGGCGGATGAAGGCCGCGTCGACGAGGCCGGTGGCGCCGCTCCAGGGCTGGCTGGATTTTTCCATCTCGGTCATCGTCGCCAGCAGTTTGAAGTGCGGGTTTAGCCGCTCAAGCTGCTGCAGCTCGTCCAGGAAGGCGCAGTCCTCGGGCCGGCGGTTGGAGTAGAGCAGCCGCAGCGGCTGGGCACTGCCTTCATGCGCCGCGTGGCGCAGCATGCTCATGAAGGGCGTCACGCCTATGCCGCCCGCAATCAGCACGCCCGCGCGCTCTGTCTTCTTGTGCAGGGTCAGCGAACCAAAGGGCCCGTCCAGCTCGACGGCTGCGCCCAGAGGCAAGCCGTCCAGCGCGTTCTTGAACTTGCTCGCGCGCATGCGCGTGGTGACCACGAGCTCGTCCTCGTGCGGCGCGCTGACGATGGAAAACGCATGGCGCACGTCCGAGCTGTTGGGGTCGGCGCCCGCGCTGCTCAGGATCAGGTCCAGCGCCTGGCCGGGCCGAAACGTGAACCCTGCGGGTTTGTCGAAGTGAAACGCCTTGGTGCCTTGGGCGACTTCGTTTTTCGATTTCAGATGCACCGTTTGTGTCGTCATGGACAGACCTCCTGTTGGTATTCCCGTCATTGGATGCACAAGGCAGCGCGGATATTCCCACAGCCCTCCGGGGGGCCGCATGACCGGATGCGCATTGGGGACAATCGCGGCCATGGCACACCACTTCCCCTCCCGGGCCGACGCCCGTCCCCCCGGCGCCCTGCTGCTGGGCTGGCGCGCGCTGCGCCGCGACCTGCGCGCGGGCGAGCTGCGCCTGCTGATGCTCGCCGTGCTGCTGGCGGTGGCCGCGCTCAGCGCCGTCGGATTCTTTGCCGACCGGCTGCAAGGCAGCCTGCAGCGCGACGCAGTGCAGCTGCTCGGCGGCGACGCGGTGATCGTGAGCGACCAGGCCACGCCCGAGGCCTTCGTGCGCGAGGCGCAGGCCTTGGGGCTTGCGGGCGTGCAGACGCTGAGCTTTCCGACCATGGCGCGCGCCGACGACGCCCAGGGCGGCGCCAGCCGCCTGGTGGCGCTCAAGAGCGTGCAGGCCGGCTACCCCTTGCGCGGCCAGATGCAGACCGCGCCCGACACGCAGCAGCCCGGCCAGCCGACCGCCGACATTCCCGCACCCGGCGAGGTCTGGGTCGACGCGCCGCTGCTGGGCGCGCTGGAACTGGCCGTGGGCGATGGGCTGTGGCTGGGCGAGGCGCGCCTCATGATTGCGCGCGTCATCACGCTGGAGCCCGACCGCGGCAGCGGCTTCATGAGTTTTGCGCCGCGCGTGCTGATGAACGCCGCAGACCTGCCGGCCACGGCCCTGGTCCAGCCCGCGAGCCGCATCACCTGGCGCTATGCGGTGGCCGGCGCGCCGCGCGCCGCCGTGCGCTACGCCGCCTGGGCCGAGCAGCAGGCAAAGGCCGCCGGCGTGCGCGGGGTGCGCGTGGAGACGCTTGCCAGCGGGCGCCCCGAGATGCGCCAGACGCTGGAGCGCGCGCAGCAGTTTCTGAACCTGGTGGCCTTGCTGGCGGCGCTGCTGGCGGCCGTGGCGGTGGCGCTGGCCGCGCGCGCCTTTGCCGCCCAGCACCTGGACGGCGCGGCGCTGCTGCGCGTACTCGGTCTGGCGCAGCGGCGCATCGCCGGCGCATACGTGCTGGAGTTCGCGCTCGCCGGCGTGCTGGCAAGTGCTGCCGGCGTGGCGCTGGGCTGGGGCGTGCACTGGGTCTTCGTCTGGCTGCTCGGCGCACTGGTGCCCGCGGGCCTGCCGCCGGCCAGCGCCTGGCCGGCGCTGCTGGGTCTGGGCGTGGGGCTGACACTGCTGGCCGCCTTTGGCCTGCCGCCGGTGCTGCAACTGGCGCGCGTGCCGCCGCTGCGCGTGATACGCCGCGACGTGGGCGCGATCAAGCCGGCTTCGGCCGCGGTGCTGCTGCTGGGCGTGGCGGGGTTTGCCGCGCTCTTGCTCATCGTCAGCCGCGACTGGCGCCTGGGGCTGATCGCGGTCGGCGGTTTTGCCGGCGCGGTGCTGCTGTTTGCGCTGCTCGCCTGGCTGGCGGTGGGGGCCTTGCGCCTTGCGGTGCACGAGGGCCGCGCGCCGCGCTGGCTGGTGCTGGCCACGCGCCAGATCGCCGCGCGCCCGGCCTATGCGGTGGTGCAGGTCAGCAGCCTGGCCGTGGGGCTGCTGGCGCTGGTGCTGCTGGTGCTGCTGCGCACCGACCTGATCGCCAGTTGGCAGCAGGCCACGCCCGCCGATGCGCCCGACCGCTTCGTCATCAACATCCAGCCCGACCAGGCGGCAGACTTTCGCGCCGTGCTGGCCGAGGCCGGCGTGCAGCGCTACGACTGGTACCCGATGTTTCGCGGTCGGCTGGCGGCCATCAACAGCCGGCCGGTGAGCGCCGCCGACTATGCCGACGAGCGCGCCCGCGGGCTGGTGGAGCGCGAATTCAACCTCTCGCACACGAGCGAGCCGCCGGCGCACAACCCCATCGTCGCGGGGCGCTGGACGCCGGGCGAGGCGGGCGCGGTCAGCGTGGAAGAGGGCATTGCCAAGACCCTGGGCCTGAAGCTGGGCGACCTGCTGCGCTTTGACATAGCCGGCATGGACAGCGAGGTGCGCATCACCAGCGTGCGCAAGGTGGACTGGGCGACGATGCGCGCCAACTTCTTCGTGCTCTACCCGCTGGCGGCCATGCCCGAGCTGCCCATCACCTACCTGGCCGCCTACCGCGCGCCGGACGTGGCGGGCTTTGACAACGCGCTGGTGCGCCGCTTTCCCAACGTCACCAACGTGGACATGAGCGCGGCGCTGGCGCAGGTGCAGGCGGTGCTGGCGCAGGTGGTGCGCGCGGTGGAGTTCCTGTTTGCCTTCACGCTCGCGGCTGGACTGCTGGTGCTGTTTGCCGCGGTGACGGCCACACGCGAAGCAAGGACAAGGGAATTTGCCATCATGCGGGCGCTGGGTGCGCGCGCGCGCCTGCTGCGCCAGGTGCAGCGCGCCGAATTGCTCGGCGTGGGCCTGCTCGCCGGGCTGCTGGCCAGCGCGGTGGCCATGCTGCTGGGCGCGCTGCTGGCGTTCAAGGTGTTCGACTTTGCCTGGACCGCGCCGCCCTGGATACCGCTGGCCGGCGCCGTGGCCGGTGCGCTGCTGGCCTGGCTGGCGGGCTGGTGGGGGCTGCGCGAGGTGTTGCGCCGCCCGGTGGTGCAAACCCTGCGCGCGGCCGCGCTGTAGGCGGGATGAAGGGTGAAACAGACGATGGCAGATGCGCATGCAGCGCCCGACTGGGCCGACGCGCCCGAGGGCGAAGGCTGGAACTGGCTGGCGCAGGACGCCGACGGGCGCTGGTTCTGGTATTGCACCGAGCCACGCCTGAACTGGCCCGGCGGCGTGTGGCGATCGAACTCGCGCAAGCAGCGCTTTGCCGGCAGCGGCGCGCCCAATGCGCGCTGGGACGCGAGCATGCAAACCCGCCCCGGTTTTCTGCCCACGGACGCTGCGCCTGAGTGACAATGGCGCGGCGCGCGCGCCGGGGCCGGCACTTGACAGGCCCCCGCGCGGCGCACCGCGACAACAACACACGGCCAGGAGGACGCGATGACGCAGACGGGATGGGCAATGCTGGCGCTGCTGGCGGTGGTCTTGGTCTGGGCGGTGGCCGCCTACAACCGGCTGGTGGTGCTGCGAAACCGCATAGCCAACGCCTTCGGGCAGATCGACGTGCAGCTCAAGCGCCGCCACGACCTCGTGCCCAATCTGGTGGAGGTAGCGCGCGGCTACCTCAAGCACGAGGCTTCGACGCTGCAAGCGGTGATCCAGGCGCGCGCGCAGGCCATGGGCGCGGCCGACGCGGCGCGTGCCGCACCCGGCGACGCGGCGCGCATCGGGGCGCTGGCCCAGGCCGAAGGGCTGCTTGGCGGCAGCCTGGGGCGGCTGATGGTGCTGACGGAAAACTACCCCGAGCTCAAGGCGGACGCCACGATGCGCGAGCTCTCCGAAGAGCTGACCAGCACCGAAAACCGCATCGGCTTTGCGCGCCAGGCCTACAACGACCAGGCGCTGGAATTCAACGACGCGGCCCGGCAATTTCCCGCGCTCATCGTCGCGCGCCTGTTCGGATTTGGCACCGCGCCCATGCTGCGCTCGACCCAGGGGCCGGCCGAGCGCGAGGTGCCGCGGGTGCAGTTCTAGGCGCGCCGAGCACCGCCACGCGCCATGAAGTTCTGGGACCGGCAAGACGCCGCGCGCGCGCAGACGCGCCGCCTGCTGCTGGCGTTTGCGCTGGCGCTGGGGTTGCTGTTGCTGGGCGTGCACCTGGCGCTGGCGCTGGCCTGGGTGCTCATGGCCTGGATGCTGCCCGTGCACCTGCCGTTTCCCGCAGGTTTTCTGGTCACCAACGTGGGCGTGTCGCTGATGCTGGTGCTGGGCGGCTGGTGGATTGAAACCTCCAACCTGCGCGGCGGCGGCCTCAAGCTCGCCCGGCGCATCGGCGCGCGCGAGGCGCGCCCAGGTGTCTCGCATGCCGAGCAGCGCCTGTGCAACGTGGTCGACGAGCTGTGCGTCGCCGCCCAGATGCCGCGCCCGCAGGTCATGGTGATGCCGCGCGCCGACGCCATCAACGCTTTTGCCGCCGGCTGGGACGCGAGCGACGCGGTCGTCGCCGTCAGCCAGGGCGCACTGGACTATCTCGACCGTGAAGAACTGCAAGGCATGGTGGCGCACGAACTCAGCCATCTGCACGAGGGCGACACGCGGCTGAACATGCAGCTCATCGGCATGGTCTACGGGCTGGAGCTGATCTACCACTTTGGCGACACGGTGCGCGACCGCGGCGGCCTGGCCTGGTGGTTTGGCAGCGCCATCATGCTCGCGGGCAGCGCCGGCTGGCTGGCCGGGCGCCTGCTGAAGGCGGCGGTGTCGCGCCAGCGCGAGCACCTGGCGGACGCGCGCGCGGTGCAGTGGACGCGCTCGCGCGACGGCCTGGGCCAGGTGCTGCGCAAGGTGATGACGCAGCGCGCGCAGGCCGAGCGCGGCCGGCGCTCGCTGATGCAGGACTACGGCGGCCTGGCGCACCCCGCGCTGCAGCATCTGCTGCTGGTGCAGGCGCCCGACGAGCGCCGCTGGATGCAGCGCCTGGACAGCCACCCGCCGCTCAAGGACCGGGTGCGCGCCATCTACGGCCATCCCATGCCGCCGCTGCCGGTGCGCCCGCTGCCGGCCGCGCCCGAGCCGCCCGCCCAGCGCCAGGCCGCGCCCGCCGGCGCGCTGCCGCTGGCCGCGCAGTTCGACCCGTTTGCACGCAGCAGGCAGGCCGGATGAGCAGCTCGGGCCAGTGGTTTTACTGGGCGCTGGCCTCGGCCGGCTTTGCCGCGCTCACCGCCATCTTCGCCAAGCTCGGGGTGAGCGGCATCAACGCAGACCTGGCCACCTGGGTGCGCACCGTGGTGGTGCTGCTGGTGCTCAGCGCCTTCGTGCTGGCTACCGGCCAGTGGAGCAACCCGCTGGCGCTGCCGGGCAAGAGCTGGCTCTTCCTGGTGCTCTCGGCGCTGGCCACGGGCGCTTCCTGGGTCTGCTACTTCCGGGCGCTGCAACTGGGCGACGCCTCGAAGGTCGCGCCGGTGGACAAGTTCAGCGTGGTGCTGGTGGCGCTGTTTGCGCTGCTCTTCCTCGGGGAGCGACCGGCGCTGCGCGACTGGGCCGGCATTGCCCTGGTTGCGTCCGGGGTGCTGGTGCTCTCACTGAAAAGATAGCTGCTCGCGCAGGTGCAGCAAGGGCTGGAGCCGGATTTCATCCATATTTTTTTCGATTGGGCTGCAGCAGCACCACCAGCGCTCCGGCGCCGCCTTCGGCCGGCCGCGCCTGCACGAAGGCCAGCACTTCGCGCTTTTGCGCGAGCCAGGCCTGCACCCGGCCCTTGAGCACCGGGGTCTTGCCGGGCGAGCCCAGGCCCTTGCCGTGGATTACGCGCACGCAGCGCAGCCCCGCGCGGTGCGACAGGCGGATGAACATGCCCAGCGCCTCGCGCGCTTCGCCCTGGCGCAGACCGTGCAGATCGAGCTGGCCTTGCAGGCTCCAGTGGCCGGCGCGCAGCTTGCGCGTCACGTCCAGGCCTATGCCGGGGCGGCGAAAACTCATCTGGTCGTCCACGTCCAGCAGCGTGGAGACGTCGAACTCGTCGCTCAGCGACTCCTGCAGCACCTGGCGCTCGTCCTTCTCGCGCTGCAGGGGCCTGGGCTCGGGCGCGGGCGGCGCGCTCCAGTGGCGCTCTGCGCCGCTCTTGAGCGGCTTGACCTTGCCGACCGCGGCTTCAAACAAATGCTGCGCGGCCCAGGCCTGCTGGCGCGCCTGCTCCTGGGCGCGCTGGCGCGCCGCCTCCTGCTCGCGCGCGTGCTGCAGCGCGCGGCGCAGCAGGCCGAGCTCGCCCAGCGAGTGCGCGCGCAGCCCCTTCACCGCGCCGGCTCCGGGCAATGGCCGCTGCCGCCGGGCGGGCCAAGGTAGCGCGTGGCGATGAACTGCGTGGTCTGCGCCGGGTTGAAGTTGTTGTCCGAGACGAAGACGAGCGTGCAGCCGCCATCGGCCAGGCGCGCCCCCCAGTCCATGCCTTCGATGTTGTCCAGCTCTGGCACCAGCGTGCCCAGGTCCGCGATCAACTGCTTGGCCACGGGGCGCCAGGCGCCGCCGGGCGTGAGTGCGTCCAGGGCCAGGGTGTCGCTGCCGTCTCGCGTGTCGATGCGGTACAGGCGCGCGCCAAAGCCCGCGCCCGCGCTGTAGGAGCGCTCGAGCACCAGCATGTGGTGCGCGTCCTCCATCAGGATTTCGCTCACGCCGTTGAGCTGCGGGCCGGGCAGGCGGCGCGGCAACGGCACGCGCTCCAGCGGATAGGCGATCTGGCGCAGCGGCCGGCCGCTGGCCAGCTCCAGCGCGGTGATGCGCACCGGCGCGCCCGCGTCCCGGGGCGTGGGCGCGGGCCCGTCCTGCTGGAGCGGCAACTCCATTGCCAGCCACAGCGTGCGCCCGTCGGGTGTGAGCGCCAGGCCTTCGAGCGCGCCGTTGCCGCGTGCGCCCTGTTCGCCCTTGACCGGTTGCAGCGCCGCGGGCAGCGCGAGCTCGCGCAGGTAGCTGCCGTCGAGCCGGTTGATGCGCACGCGCGGGCCAAAGCCCCGGGCAAAATCGCCCTCGCTGCTCCAGACGTAGGCCTCGCTGCCGGGCAGCCAGCGCAGGGCTTCGGCGTCGGGCCGGTCCACGCCGTTTTCGGGGCGCCACCAGGGCGCAAACGGCGCGTCGCCCGCATGGCGCGGGTGCAGCACGCCGGTGAGACGCGGCGGCGCGAGCGGCGCCTTGCCAATGTCCATCCGGGCGCGGTAGACGCGCGCCGGCCCGTCGTTGCCGCGGTCGTCGCTGATCAGCAGGTATTCGTCGCGCGCGGCGCTGTAGGCAATGCCCGAGAGCCCGCCTACCGTGGTGCCGCCGAATTCAGTGCCAGTGGGCAGCTCCACCACGCCGATCAATTGCAGGCGTGCGGGCGGCGCAGGCAGGGGCGGCGGCGCGGGTGCAAAGGCGCAGCCCGCCAGCACCAGCGCCAGCAGCGCCAGGCGCATCTGCATCACACCAGGCCCCGCTCGGCCATGGACAGCGCGCCGCCCGCGGCCACGATGATGTGGTCGAGCACGCGCACGTCCACCAGCGCCAGCGCGCTCTTGAGGGTTTGCGTGAGCTGCTCGTCGGCGCGGCTGGGCGCGAGGCTGCCGCTGGGATGGTTGTGCGCCAGCACCACGGCGGCCGCGCCATGGTGCAGCGCGCGCAGCACCACCTCGCGCGGATAGACGGCAGTCTGGGTGAGCGTGCCGCGAAACAGCTCCTCGTAGGCCAGCAGGCGATGCTGGCTGTCCAGCAGCAGCAGGGCGAAGACCTCGTGCGGCTGGCGCGCCAGGTGCAGCTGCAGGTACTCGCGCACCGCCTGCGGCGTGTCCAGCACGGCGCGCGTCTGCAACTGTTCGGCCAGCGCGCGGCGCGCAAGCTCCATCACCGCCAGCAGCTCGGCGCGCTTGGCTGGGCCCAGGCCCTTGATGCGCTTGAGGTCGTCGCCCGAAGCGGCCAGGAGTCCACTCAGGCCGCCAAAGCCGCCGCCGCGCGGGCCTTGCGCGCCGGCGGCCACGGCGGGTTGCAAGAGCTCTTGCGCCAGCTGCAACACGCCCTTGCCCTGGATGCCGGTGCGCAGCAGCAGCGCCAGCAGCTCGGCGTCGCTGAGCGCGGCGGCGCCGCGCGCCAGCAGCTTTTCGCGCGGCTGGCTGTCGGCAGGCAGGTCTTTGAGCGGCATGGCGGTAGGGGTTTGCGCGTGCTTCTTAGAATCGGTCAGTTTATCCAGAGCCTGCACCATGACCGACTCCCCTGCCGCTGCCGAGCCTGCCAAGGTCGAGCCCGGGTCCTTCCTGACCTTGCACTACCGCCTGGCCGGCCCGGCCGGTGACGTGATCAATACCTTCGGCAGCCGCCCGGCGACCTTGTCGGTGGGCACGGGCGAGCTCTCGCCCGCGCTGGAAGCGCGCCTGATCGGCCTGCCCGAGGGCGCGCGCGCCAGCTTCGAGGTGCCCGCGGGCGAAGCCTTTGGCGAGCGCAACCCCGAGATGCAGCAGTGGGTGGCAAAGAAGCTGCTCGACGCCATGGGCGACCCCGAGGACGAATACCACGTGGGCGAGGTGGTGGAGTTCGCCACGCCCGACGGCAGCGGCACCTACGCCGGGGCGGTGCTGGAAGTGCGCGGTGACGGCGCGCTGCGCGTGGATTTCAACCATCCGCTGGCGGGTCGCCCCGTCACCTTTGAAGTTCAGATCATCGGAGTGTTATGAGCGTGAACCTACCCCAGGAAGTCGTGCTGGCGCAGCCGCGCGGCTTTTGCGCCGGCGTGGACCGCGCCATCGAAATCGTCGAGCGCGCCTTGATCAAGTTCGGCGCGCCCATCTACGTGCGCCACGAGATCGTGCACAACACCTACGTGGTCAACGACCTCAAGGCCAAGGGCGCGATCTTCGTCGACACGCTGGAGGGCATACCCGAAGGCTCGATCGTGATCTTCTCGGCCCACGGCGTGAGCCGCGCGCTGCAGCAGGAGGCGGTCGAGCGCGGCCTCAAGGTCTATGACGCGACCTGCCCGCTGGTGACCAAGGTACACGTCGAGGTCGCCAAGCTGGCCAAAGAGGGCTACGAATTCATCATGATCGGCCACGCCGGCCACCCCGAGGTCGAGGGCACCATGGGCCAGCTCGAGGGCGGCATCTACCTGGTGCAAGACCTCTCCGACGTGAACAAGATCCAGCCGCGCCAGACGGAAAAGCTCGCGCTGGTGACGCAGACCACGCTGTCGGTAGACGACGCGCGCGAGATCACCGCCGCAATCCGCGCGCGCTTTCCCGCCGTGCGCGAGCCCAAGCAGCAGGACATCTGCTACGCCACGCAAAACCGCCAGGATGCGGTCAAGCTGCTCACCCGCCAGGTGCAGATGGTCATCGTCGTCGGCAGTCAGACCAGCTCCAACAGCAACCGCCTGCTGGAACTGGCCCGGCGCATGGGTACGCCCGCGCACATGGTGGACTCTGCCTCCGAGCTGCAGGACGCATGGTTTGAGGGCATGACGCGCATCGGCCTCACCGCAGGCGCGTCGGCCCCGGAGATCCTGGTGCAACAGGTGATAGAGCGCATCAAGCAGATCAGCGGCGTCACCGTGCGCACCATGGACGGCGTGACCGAAGACATGCGCTTTCCGCTGCCCAAGGGCCTCAAGCTCGAAGGCGACGCCGAGCCCGAGCGCTCGGCGCTGCATGTGCGCGCGCAGGACGCCCAGCCCTGAGGGCTTGCGCGTCCGCCGTATTTCCGCTCCTTCCTCCTTCGCGGAAAGGCCAGGATGGGGGGGCGCAGGCATTGCGAGCCGTGGCTGGCTGCTGGCCCCCACCCCAGCCCTCCCCCAGAGGGGGAGGGAGAAATACCCGGAGCGCATGACCCGATGCCCCTTGGGCGCCGCTCCTTCCCCCTTTTGGGGGAAGGCCGGGATGGGGGCCGCCGGCATTGCAAGCCGTGGCTGAATGCGGGCCCCCACCCCAGCCCTCCCCCAGAGGGGGAGGGGGAAAGACAGGGCGTGCGCAGGGCGATACGGTTTTGATAGCTGTCTACGCAATACCCACAAGCGGTAGCGCCCGATTTGGCTTGAAGAACAAAGGGCGCCACAGAATTGGCCCCACAATCAGGACATCGCGCCGGCCCTGATTCCATGGTTGAAATCCTCGTTCTTCTTGCGCTCATCTTCCTCAACGGGCTGTTTGCCATGTCCGAGCTGGCGCTGGTGTCGGCGCGCCGCGCCAGGCTGCAGCGGCTGATCGATGAGGGCGACGCGGGCGCAATCGCCGCCGTCCGCCTGGGCGAAGACCCGACGCGCTTTTTGTCCACCATCCAGATCGGCATCACCTCGATCGGTGTGCTCAACGGCATCGTGGGTGAATCGGCGCTGGCGCAGCCGCTCGCGGCCTGGCTCATCCGGCTGGGCATGCAGCCGGCGACGGCCGGCTATCTGGCGCTGGGTGTGGCGGTGGTGGTCATCACCTATTTTTCCATCGTCGTGGGTGAGCTCGTGCCCAAGCGCCTGGGGCAGAGCCAGCCCGAGCTGGTGGCGCGCTGGGTGGCGCGGCCGATCAATGGCCTGGCGCGCGCCACGCAGCCCTTCGTCAAGCTGCTGACCGTCTCTACCGAGGCGCTCCTGCGCCTGCTGCGCGTGCACACCGGGCGTGAGGCGGTGACCGAGGACGAGATCCACGCGATGCTGGCCGAAGGCACTACCGCCGGCGTGATCGAGAGCCATGAGCACCAGATGGTGCGCAACGTCTTTCGCCTGGACGAGCGCCAGATCGGCTCGCTCATGGTGCCGCGCTCGGACGTGGTGTTTCTGGACGTGCTCGCGCCGTTTGAGCACAACCTCTCGGTGATCGAGCGCTCCAGCCATGCGCACTTTCCGGTGGTGCGCGGCGGCATGGAGCACATCCTGGGCGTGGTGCGCGCGCGCCAGTGGCTCACCCGCGTGCTGCGCGACCCGGCCGCGCAGGCGCTCGACGGCGAGCAACTGCAGCCGCCGCTGTACGTGCCCGAAACCATAGACGGCATGGAGCTGCTGCACGACTTTCGCAACTCCGCGGTGCACATGGCCTTCGTCGTCGACGAGTACGGCGAGGTGCAGGGCATCGTCACCGTGACGGACGTGGTGGAGGCGATCACCGGCGAATTCCAGACGCCCGATCCGGGCGACGCCTGGGCGGTGCAGCGCGCCGATGGCTCCTGGCTGCTCG
Organism: Comamonas sp. NLF-1-9; assembly: GCF_019195435.1. Classification (NCBI taxonomy): domain Bacteria; kingdom Pseudomonadati; phylum Pseudomonadota; class Betaproteobacteria; order Burkholderiales; family Comamonadaceae; genus Comamonas; species Comamonas sp. NLF-1-9. Next base: position 1,883,701 of record NZ_CP078069.1, on the reverse strand, counting down.
ATGGCCACATCCCCGTGCCCGAGCTCAAGGACTGCCTGGGCCTGGCGAGCGTGCCCGAAGAGGACCGGGGCCACTACCAGACGCTCAGCGGCATGCTGATGCTGCTGACCGGCAAGCTGCCCAGCGAAACCGACGTGGTGCAGTGGGAAGGCTGGCGCCTGGAGATCGTCGACATGGACGGCAAGACCATAGACAAGGTGCTGGCCTCGCGCCTGCCGGTCGATTCGCCGGCCACCTGAGCGCGCCGGCGGCCGGGTTGGGCGCTGTCAGCCCCACAAATCCAGCGGCGGGTCGGCCACCAGGGCCTGCAGGATATCGGTGCGCGAGATGAAGCCGGTGCAGTGCCCGGCCTCGTCGGTCACCGCAAGGCCGGGCAGGCCGGTATCCAGAAAGACCCGCGCCACGCGGCGCAGGTCGGTATCGGGCGAGACCGCGGGCACGGGGCTGAGCATCACCTGGGCTACCGGCCGGCGCGCCAGCGCGATCGCCTGCTCGATCGCGCCGGGTTCGGGCAGCAAATCCAGCGGCGCCATGTCCGCGCGCAGCAGCAGACCCAGCAGCTGACCCTGCTCGTCCACTACCGGCGCCTGGGCCACGCCGTGCTGGGCCATGGTCTGCCAGGCATCGTTGACCCGCGCGACGGGGCTGACGGTGATGGCGCCGCGCGTCATCACGTCGCTCACGTAGCGCAGCACGCGGCGCTGCGCGCTGGCGCCGGCGGCGGTTTCCTCGTAGGCCAGGATGGGCGCGGGGCGGCTCGCCGGACCTTCGCGCGCGGCGGCTTCGGCAGTGGCAAAGGCTGCTGCCTGCTCTTGGGGCAGGCGAGTGCGCAGTGCCTGCGGGCGGCCCACGCGCTTGACCAGCCCGAGGCGCGAGACCGCGTCCGCATCGCCGCGCAGCACGCGCCCCGTCGGCCCGAAAACGAAGAACATCGCGCCACCCTCCCGGCCCGCGCGGGCCGGCGTTTGCCCGCCGAAACAAGGCCGCGTCCGCCCGTTGTGTGCGCCCCCGGGCCGGCTTGCATCCCATTCCGGTCCAGGGCGCGCCGCCTTGCATGGACGGGCGCGGCGCCACCCTAAAATCGCCAGACTATGCTTGACATTCTCCTTTTGCGCAAAGACCTCGCCACGGCTGTCGCGCGCCTGCAGACCCGCAAGAATCCGCAGCCCTGGCTTGACGTGCCGGCCTTCCAGGCGCTGGAGGCCGAGCGCAAGGCCATCCAGACGCGCACCGAAGAGCTGCAATCCACGCGCAACCGCCTGTCCAAACAGATAGGCCTGCTCATGGGCCAGGGCGACAAGGACGCGGCCGAGGCGGCCAAGGCCGAAGTCGGCGCGCTCAAGGGCGAGCTGGACGCGTCCGCCGCGCGCCTGGAACAGATCCAGCACGCGCTGCAGGCCATGCTGGCCGCCGTGCCCAACCTGCCGCACGACAGCGTGCCCGTGGGCGCGGACGAATCGGCCAATGTCGAAGTGCGCCGCTGGGGCACGCCGCGCAGCTTTGACTTTGCGGTCAAGGACCATGTCGACCTGGGCGCGCCTCTGGGCCTGGACTTCAACCTGGCCACCAAGCTCGCCGGCCCGCGCTTCGCGGTGATGCAGGGCGCCATCGCGCGCCTGCACCGCGCACTGGCGCAGTTCATGCTGGACGTGCACACCGCCGAGCACGGCTACACCGAATGCTACGTGCCCTACATCGTCAACGCCGACACCCTGCGCGGCACCGGCCAGCTGCCCAAGTTCGAGGGCGATCTGTTTGCTGCGCACAAGGGCGGTCAGGACGCCGAGCCCGTGCCCGACCATGCCCAGCTCTACCTCATCCCCACCGCCGAGGTGCCGCTGACCAATCTTGTGCGCGACGTCGTGCTGCCCGAGTCCGAGCTGCCCATCCGCCTGACCGCGCACACGCCCTGCTTTCGCTCCGAAGCGGGCAGCTACGGGCGCGACACCCGCGGCATGATCCGCCAGCACCAGTTCGACAAGGTCGAGATGGTGCAGATCGTGCACCCCGAGCAAAGCTACGAGGTGCTCGAGCAGATGACGGCGCACGCCGAAACCATCCTGCAGCGCCTGGGCCTGCCGTATCGCGTAGTGAGCCTGAGCACCGGCGACATGGGCTTTGGCGCCGCCAAGACCTACGACCTGGAGGTGTGGCTGCCGGCGCAGAACACCTACCGCGAGATCAGCTCGGTGAGCAATTGCGAAGCCTTCCAGGCGCGGCGCATGCAGGCGCGCTTCAAGAACGCCCAGGGCAAGAATGAGCTGGTGCACACCCTGAACGGCTCCGGCGTGGCCGTCGGCCGCGCGCTGGTAGCGGTAATGGAGAACTGCCAGCAGGCGGACGGCAGCATCACCATCCCCGAGGTACTGCGCCCCTACATGGGTGGCCTGGAGCGGTTGGCGCCCTGAGCATGCCTGATTGGGATCAGGAGCACAGGAGCATTGCAGACGGGGGTTTGCCTTCTTTGAAATGTGCATATTTATATGCATAATGTGAACCGTGCAATTTGTTTGGCATGAACCCAAGCGCCAAGACAATTTGGCAAAGCATGGTTACGACTTTGCCGATGCGCCGCAGGTGTTTGCCGGGCCCACGATCACGCTGGAGGACGCGCGTGATTACGGCGAGCAGCGTTTCAACACCACGGGTTTCCTGGGGCTGTCCATCGTGACGATCACCCATGCTGAAACCGCCGACGAAATCCGCGTCATTTCCATGCGAAAGGCCGAACCCCATGAAATCGACACCCTCAGCCGCTACCTCTGAAGCCAAGGCTCCGCGCCTGCGCGTGGGGCTGAAAGACGTGGATCGCGCTGAATTTGCGACAGCGGTACGCGAGCGTCTGGGCAAGCAGCGCGTGAGCATCATGCTCGATGGCGAGGTGTTGGCCTTCTTTCGCGCCAAGGCTGGCGAGCGCGGGTACCAGACGCTGATCAACCAGGCGCTGCGCGAAGCGATGGCAAGCGAACGGCTGGAAACCACGCTGCGGCGCGTGATTCGCGAAGAGATGCGCTCCGCGTAAATGCGGTATGGGGCGAAAGGTTTGTCGCCTGAGCGGCCAAATTCCCCGCTACAATCGCCGGTTCGAGTCGCGGAGAGGTGGCAGAGTGGTCGAATGTACCTGACTCGAAATCAGGCGTACGTGCAAGCGTACCGTGGGTTCGAATCCCACCCTCTCCGCCAGAATCGCCAAAGCCTTGCAGGTGCCCAGCCTGCAAGGCTTTTGTTTTGCCCGTGCGGGCGGCGCTGCCGCATTCAGCTTTGCGCCTGCAGCCGGGTGATTTGCTCCTCGCTCCAGCCCAGTTCGCCCAGGATGGCGCGGGTGTGCTGGCCGACGGCGGGGATGGGGTCCATGCGGTAGCTGAAGGCCTTGCTGGTGCCGGGCGGCAGCAGCGCAGGCAGGGGGCCGACGGGGGAGTCGACCTCGCGCCAGCGCTGGCGGGCGGCAAGCTGTGGGTGGGCCCACAAGCCGGCCAGGTCGTTGACGCGGGCGTGGGCGATGCCCGCGGCGCTCAGGCGCTGGGTGAGTTCGGCGGCACCAAGCCGGCTGAAGCTTTGCGTGATCAGCGTCTGCAGCTCGGCGCGGTGGGTGTTGCGCTGGGTGCTGTCCGCAAAGCGCGGGTCGCGGGCGAGTTCCGGGCGCTGCAGCACGCCTTCACAAAAGGCCTGCCATTCGCGCTCGTTTTGCACGCCCAGGATGAGGCTGGCGCCGTCGCCCGCGGTGAAAGGGCCGTAGGGGTAGATGCTGGCGTGCGATGCGCCGGTGCGCGGCGGGGGCGGCGCGCCGTCAAAGGCGTAGTACAGCGGGTAGCCCATCCATTCGGCCATGGCTTCAAGCATGGAGACGTCGATGTGGCTGCCTTCGCCGGTCTTGCCGCGCAGCAGCAGGGCCGAGAGCACGCTGGTGTAGGCGTACATGCCGGCGGCGATGTCGGCTACCGAGATACCGGCCTTGACCGGCGAGTCGGGCGTGCCGGTGACGGACAGGAAGGCGGCTTCGCTCTGGATCAGCAGGTCGTAGGCCTTTTTGTCGCGCCAGGGGCCGTCCTGCCCGTAGCCCGAGATGTCGCAGACGATGAGCCTGGGGTTGTGCGCCTTCAGCGCGTCGTAGGACAAGCCCATGCGCGCCGCTGCGCCGGGCGCAAGGTTTTGCACCAGCACGTCGGCGGTTTGCAAGAGCTGCATCAGCGCGGACTTGGCCTGGGCTTGCTTGAGGTTCAGCGCCAGGCTTTCCTTGCTGCGGTTGATCCAGGTGAAATGCGACGACAGGCCGCGCACGCGCTGGTCGTAGCCGCGCGCAAAGTCGCCGCCGCCGGGGCGCTCCACTTTGATCACGCGCGCGCCCAGGTCGGCCAGCTGGCGCGTGGCAAACGGCGCGGCGACCGCGTGTTCCAGCGAGACGACGGTGATGCCGTCGAGCGGGCGGGGCCGGGTGTGCGTTTTTGTCATGGGCGGCTTTCAAAAAACGTAGCTGTGTGCGCTGACTGTGAAAAGAATTGAGGGTATTTTGTGTTTAAAACCGAAGCACTACCAGCGCAAGGCGCTATGCAAATCGTAGTTCATCGGTCTGCCGTTGCCTTAAGTTTCCCCTAAGCGCACTTGCCCACACTGCCCTTGCATTGAAGCAATCTCCCAAGGAAGGGCAAACCATGAACCGCTTGATTTCCACTCCGCGCCGCCTGGTGGTGGCGCTGCTTGCGGCCGGCGTGCTCGGCGCCACGGGCGCCGGGCTGGTGACGGCGCGCGACGCGCATGCGTTCTCCTTCGGCAATGTGCCGGTGGCGGCCGCAACGGCCAACGCGCCGCAGGCCGCGCCGGCGCTGGTCACGCTGCCGGATTTTTCCCAGATCACCCAGCGTTATGGCGCGGCGGTGGTCAACATCAGCGTGAGCGGCATGCGCAAGGTTTCCGACGATGAGGACGGCGGTGCGCCTGCGCGCCGTGGCCCGCAGATCGATCCCGACGACCCGTTTGCGCCGTTCTTTCGCCACTTCGGCATTCCCGGCGGCGCCCTGCGCGGCCCGCAGATGCAACCCCAGCCCATGCGCGGCGAGGGTTCGGGTTTCATCGTCGACGCCGACGGCCTGGTGCTGACCAATGCCCACGTGGTCAAGGGCGCGGACCGCGTGACGGTCAAGCTCACCGACCGGCGCGAGTTCCAGGCCAAGGTGCTGGGCAGCGACCCCAAGACCGACATCGCGGTGCTCAAGATCGACGCCAAGGACTTGCCCACGGTCAAGCTGGGCAACTCGGCCGACCTGAAGGTGGGTGAGTGGGTGCTGGCGATTGGCTCGCCCTTCGGCTTCGAGAACACGGTGACCGCGGGCGTGGTCAGCGCCAAGGGCCGCAGCCTGCCCGACGACAGCTACGTGCCCTTCATCCAGACCGATGCGGCGGTGAACCCCGGCAACTCCGGCGGGCCGCTGTTCAACACGCGCGGCGAGGTCGTGGGCATCAACTCGCAGATCTACAGCCGCACCGGCGGCTACCAGGGCGTGTCGTTTGCCATCCCGATCGAGGTGGCGCAGCACGTGGAGCAGCAGATCGTCAAGACCGGCAAGGTGGAGCACGCGCGCCTGGGCGTGACGGTGCAGGGCGTGAACCAGACCTTTGCCAATTCCTTCAAGCTCGCCAAGCCCGAAGGCGCGCTGGTGGCCAATGTGGACGAGGGCGGCCCGGCGGCCAAAGCCGGCCTCAAGACCGGTGACGTGATCCTGAAGATCAACGACGAGCCCATCGTCACCTCGGGCGACTTGCCCGCCTACATCGGCCAGTCGCTGCCGGGGCAGAAGGTGCAGCTCGAAGTCTGGCGCGACGGCCAGGCGCGCACCCTGGTGGCCACGCTGGGCAATGCCGGCGACAAGGACGCGGCCAGCGCGCGCGCCGACGAGGCGCTGGGCAAGGGCCAGCTTGGCCTGATGCTGCGCCCGCTGCAGCCCGAAGAGGCGCAGGCCGCGGGCGTGGACCAGGGCATGGTCATCGCCCAGGCACGCGGCCCGGCGGCATTGGCCGGGGTGCAGGGCGGCGACGTGCTGCTGGCCATCAACGGCACGCCGGTCAAGAGCATGTCTGAGGTGCGCGCCGCCATGCAGAAGGCGGGCAAGTCCGTGGCCCTGCTGATCGAGCGCGACGGCAACAAGATCTTCGTGCCGGTCAACATCGGCTGAAGCTGCGCGCGCCCAGGCCCGCGGTCCGATGCACGGGCCGCGGGCTTTGCCGTATCCTGACGCCCATGCGCCTCTTGCTGGTGGAAGACGACGAGATGATCGGCGACGCCGTGGCCGAGCAGCTGCGCGCACAGGACTATGCGCTGGACTGGGTGCGCGACGGGCGCGCGGCCGACGCGGCGCTTGCGGCCCAGAACTACGACCTGGTGCTGCTGGACCTGGGCCTGCCCGGGCGCGATGGCCTGGCGGTGCTGCGCACGCTGCGCGCGCGGCGCGACCGCACGCCGGTGCTGATCGCCACGGCGCGCGACGGCGTGGCCCAGCGCATCGAGGGGCTGGACGCGGGCGCCGACGACTACGTGCTCAAGCCCTACGACCTGGACGAGCTGCTCGCGCGCATCCGCGCCCTGCTGCGCCGCGCCGCCGGTCGCGCCGAGCCGGTCTACGAGCACAAGGGCGTGGCCATCAACCCCGCCACGCGCGAGGTGACCGTGCAGGGCCGGCCAGTGCTGCTTTCGGCGCGCGAATGGGCGGTGCTCGAGCCCTTGATCGCGCGCCCCGGCATGGTGCTCTCGCGCCAGCAGCTCGAAGACAAGCTCTACGGCTGGGGCGAGGAGATCGGCAGCAACGCGGTGGAAGTCTTCATCCACGGCCTGCGCAAGAAGCTGGGCGCGGCCCTGGTACTGAACGTGCGCGGCGTGGGCTACATGGTGCCCAAATGAGCCTGGGTGCGCGCCTGCCGCAGTCGCTGCGCTTGCGGTTGCTCATCGTTTTGATAGCTGCCATCGCAGTAACCGCGTGCGTTCAAGGCCTGTTTGCCTACAAGACCGCGCTGGGCGAGGCCGATGCCTTGTTCGACTACCACATGCGGCAAACCGCCTTTGCGCTGCGCGCCGGCCTGCCCGCCGACGCCAAGGGCATGGGCAGCCTGCGCCCGGAGTACGAGAACAACGAATTCATCGTGCAGGTCTGGACCAACGAGGGGCTGCGCATCTTCGAGTCGGCCCTGGGCGACCTGCTGCCCCAGCGCGCGGTGCTTGGTTTTCAGGACGTGCGCGCCCACGGCAGAAGCTACCGGGTCTTTTCGCTGCAGACGCGCTCGCAGGTCATCCAGGTGGCGCAAGACCTGGCGGTGCGGCGCAAGATGGCGCGCGGCCTGGCCTGGCGCTCGCTGCTGCCGCTGGCGGTGATGGCGCCGCTGCTGGCGCTGGCCGTGTGGTGGCTGCTCGGGCGCCTGTTCGTGCCGGTCGAGCGCGTGCGCTCGCAGGTCGCGCGCCGCCAGCCGCAGGACTTGTCGGCGCTGCATGCGGCCGATCTGCCCGCCGAGGTGCAGCCGCTGGTCGACGAACTGAACGCGCTGTTTGCGCGTGTGCGCCAGGCCTTCGCGGCGCAGCAGGACTTTGTCGCCGACGCCGCGCACGAGCTGCGCTCGCCGCTGGCCGCGCTCAAGCTGCAAGCACAGGGCCTGCGCCGCGCCGCCGACGAGCCCGCGCGCGAGCGCGCCGTCGCCAGGCTTGAAGCCGGCATCGACCGCGCGGCGCGGCTGGTGGAGCAGCTGCTGGTGCTGGCGCGCCAGGAGGCCGAGGGCGCGGCCATGGCGCCGCTCGATCTGGTGCAAGTGGCCCGCCTGGCCCTGGCCGACGTGGCCGCCAGCGCCCAGGCGCGCGGCATCGACGTCGGCCTGGCCGAGCCCGCGCCAGCTGCCTGCCCGGTGCAAGGCGTGGCCGAAGAGCTGCGCCTGCTCCTGCGCAATCTGCTGGACAACGCCATCAAGTACACGCCCGAGGGCGGGCGCGTGGACGTGGTGCTCGCCTGCGACGGCGCGGCAGTGCGGCTGCGCGTGGAAGACAGCGGCCCGGGCATTCCCGAGGCCGAACGCGAGCGCGTGCTCGGGCGTTTCTACCGCTCACCCCAGAGCGCGCCGCAGGCGCCGGGCAGCGGCCTGGGCCTGGCCATCGTGCAGGCGGTGGCCGAGCGCCACGGCGCGCGGCTCACGCTGCAGCGTTCCGAGCGCCTGGGCGGGCTGTGCGTGGAACTCGCGTTTGCGCCCGCAGCACCGCCTTAGGCCACGTGCTGCAAGAATTCCTGCAGGCGTTGCGAGCTGGGCCGCGTGAGCAGCTCTTCGGGATTGCCGTCTTCGGCGATGCGCCCGCCGTCCATGAACAGCAGGCGGCTGCCGACCTTGCGCGCGAACTCCATCTCGTGCGTGACGACGACCATGGTCATGCCGGTTTCGGCCACGTCCTGCATCACCTTCAGCACCTCGTGGCGCAGCTCGGGGTCGAGTGCCGACGTGGGTTCGTCAAACAGCATCAGCTTGGGCTTGATGGCGAGCGCGCGCGCAATCGCCACGCGCTGCTGCTGCCCGCCCGAGAGCTGGCCGGGGTAGTGGTTCTCGCGCTCGTCCAGGCCCACGCGCGCGAGCAGCGCTCGGGCCTGTTCGCGTGCCTCGGTTTTTGAAGCGCCACGCGTATGCAGCGGGCCGAACATCACGTTCTCCAGCGCGGTGAGCTGGGGAAACAGGTTGAACTGCTGGAACACCATGCCCGCTTCGCGGCGCAGCAGGCGCACCTGCGCGGGCTTGCCGCGCACGCTCAGGCCGTCGACGACGATGTCGCCGCCCTCGATGGTTTCCAGCGCGTTGATGCAGCGCAGCAGCGTGGACTTGCCCGAGCCCGAAGGGCCGACGATCACCACCACTTCGCCTGGCTCGATCGCCAGGCTGATGCCGTCGAGCACCGTGTTGCTGCCAAAGCGCTTGGTGACGTTCTTGAATTCGACGATGCTCATAGGATGCGCGTGCGGTGTTCGACGACCTTGAGCACCAGCGCGATGCAGCCCGTCATGAACAGATAGATGATGGCCACGGTGCCCCAGATCTCTACCGCGCGGAAGTTGGTCGCGATGATCTCCTGGCCCTGGCGCGTGAGCTCGGCCACGCCGATGACGATGAACAGCGACGAATCCTTCAGGCTGATGATGCACTGGTTGCCCATGGTCGGGATCATGCGCCGCAGCGCCACCGGGCCGACGATGTAGGCCATGATCTTGTAAAAGGGCAGGCCCATGGCCAGGCCCGCCTCGTGCAGCCCCTTGGGCACCGACAGCAGGCCCGCGCGCACGATCTCGGCGATGTAGGCGCCGGAGTTGATCATCAGCGTGAAGATGGCCGCGGTATAGCCGTCGATGCGCAGGTTCACCAGGAGTGGCAGCGCGAAGTAGATGAACATCACCTGCACCACGATGGGCGTGCCGCGTATCACCAGGATGAAGAGCTGCGCCAGCACGGATGCGCCGCGCCCCAGCCATTCGGGGCGGCGCCACAGCAGCAGCGCCAGCGCCGCCAGCACCAGGGCCGCCAGCACGCCGCCCGGCACCCGGGCCAGCGGGCCGCCGGCAAAGTGCGCCACCAGGCCGATCAGCACCAGCACGGCGGCACCGTACAGCGCATTGCGCCGGTTGATGGGCACCTGGATGTAGGTGACGACGATGCCCGACAGCGCACCAATCACGCAGCCGCCGAGCAGGCCCAGCGCGGTGATTTTCAGCGTCATCCAGGCGCCCGCCATCAGATCGGGCCAGGCGGCCCAGATGGAAGACCAATCAAAGACCATCGCTTTGCTCCGCTGGTAAAAACAAAGCCGCCCCTCCTGCGGGAGAGGGCGGCGTTTTCAGGCGCAAACGCGGCTGATCAGTCGGGCTTTTTGCCGAACCAGGTCTCGTAGAGCTTGTCGTAGGTGCCGTTGGCCTTGAGCTCCTTGAGCGCCTTGTTCACCACCGGCACGAGGTCGCTGCCTTTGGGGAAGGCGATGCCGTAGAAGTCGCCGCTCTTGAGCGAGCCGGTCACCTTCACCTTGCCCGCGCCGGCGGTCTTGGCGTAGTACTGCACGTTGGGCGTGTCGTGCACCACGGCGTCGATGCGGCCCGTGGCCAGTTCGAGGAAGGCGTTGTCGATGTTGGGGAAGAGCTTGAGCTTGGCGCCCGGCACATTGGCCTTCATGTAGTCCACGCCCACGGTGCCGGTCTTCACCGCCACGGTCTTGCCATCAAGGTCCTTGGCGGTCTTGATGGTGCTGTTTTCCGGCGCCAGGATGGCCAGGCCCGACTCATAGTAGGGGTCGGAGAAATCCACCACCTTGGCGCGGTCCTCGCGGATCGTGATGCCGGCCAGCGCCGCGTCGATGCTCTTGGTTTGCAGGCCCGGGATGATGCCGTTGAAGTCCATCGGTTGCAGCTTGTACTCCAGGTTCGCCTGCTTGGCGATCGCTTCCCAGAGCTGGATGTCAAAACCCGTGTACTTGCCGTCCTGCTTGAACTCGAAGGGCACGAAGGCGGTGTCGGTGGCGACGACCAAGGTCTTGTCGGCGGCGTGCGCGGCCGGCATGGCCAGCGTCATGGTCAAGGCGAGCGCGGCGGCCTTGAGGGCGTGGGTGAATTTCATGGGGTCTCCTGAAAATGGTTGCGAGCTTGTGGCTCGTGCCCGTACGGGCGTTTTGAGCCGCGCAGTATATGCGTGCCTTCGCTCATGGTGAACCGGGTTTGCCCGGGAGGCGAGAGGGGGCGGGCTGATATCCCCGGGCCAGCTCGATGAAAGCGGCAAGGTAGTCCGTCGGCAAATCGCCTTCGCGTGCGCCCAGGTGTATCTGCTTGGCAATGCCCTTCCTGCCCAGGCGCAGCGCCGCCACCGCCATGCGTTCGGCGTATTCCAGCGCCAGCCAGCGCGGCAGCGCCGCCACGCCGCGGCCGCTTGCCACCATCTGCACCATGATGTCGGTGGTCTCTATCGTCTTGTGCTCGCGCGGCGCTTGGCCGGCGGGCAGCAGGAATTGGGTGTACACGTCCAGTCGGTCTTTGGGGACGGGGTAGGTGATCAGGGTTTCGCTGGCCAGATCAGCGGGGCGCAGGTACTCGCGCCCGATGAGGCGGTGCGTGGCCGCGACCAGCAGCACCTGCTCGTAATCGAACACCGGCTCGAACACCAGGCCCTCGTGCTGCACCGGGTCGGGTGTGACCAGCAGGTCGATCTCGTGGTTTTGCAGCGCCTCAATGCCGCCGAACTGGAATTTCTGGCGCACGTCCACGTCCACGTCCGGCCAGGCCGCGAGGTAGGGCGAGACGATCTTGAGCAACCACTGGTAGCAGGGGTGGCACTCCATGCCTATGCGCAGCGTGCCGCGCTGGCCTTGCGCAAACTGGCGCAGGCGCGCTTCGGTCAGCTCCAGCTGGGGCAGCAGGCGCTGGGCTTGGGCCAGCAGATAGCGCCCGGCCTGGGTCAGGCGCAGGCCGCGCCCCTCGCGCAGCCAGACGGCGGTGCCCAGTTGCTCTTCCAGCTTGCGCATGCTGTGGCTGAGCGCCGACTGGGTCAGGCACAGGCGCTCGGCAGCGGCGGTGAGCGAGCCCTGGCGTTCGACCTCAGCCACGATGGACAGGTGGATGCGTTCCAGCATATGGATGAATTCAATTCATCAATCGGTGAATTAATACCATTTTACTTCATGGTTCAGCTTGCCTAGGATGCCCGCAGTCAACCCGAATCGGAAGGAGGAAACCGTGGCCAGACTGCACAACCTGGGCTTTTCGCGCATAGGCGCGCAGCGTGAACTCAAATGGGCGCTGGAGCGCTACTGGAAGGGCGAGGACGGGCGCGCGGCGCTGCTCACCACCGCCGCCGAACTGCGCGCGCGCCACTGGGCGGCCCAGCAGGGGCTGGATGCGGTGCCGGTCGGCGATTTTTCGCTCTACGACCAGGTGCTGGACATGAGCTTCACCCTGGGCAACCTGCCCGAGCGCGTGCGCGGCTACCACGGCGACGAGCTGGACAACTACTTTCGCGTGGCGCGCGGCAGGAGCGCCGACAGTGCGGCCCACGAGCACGACGAGCACCACGCCTGCTGCGGCGGCGTGGCCGCAGGCGAGATGACCAAGTGGTTCAATACCAACTACCACTACATCGTGCCCGAGCTGAGCGCCGACACGGCCTTCAAGCTCGACGCCACGCGCCTGCTCGCGCAACTGGCCGAAGCGCGGGCACAGGGCGTGAAGGCCAAGCCGGTCTTGATCGGCCCGGTGAGCTATCTGGCGCTGGGCAAGGCGCATGACGGCTCGAACAAGCTGGACCTCTTGGCGCGCCTGCTGCCGGTGTATGCCGAGCTGCTGGAGCAGCTGGCCGCGCAAGGCGTTGAGTGGGTGCAGATCGACGAGCCGATTCTGGTGACTCAGCTTGATGCCGACTGGCAGCATGCCTTCAACACTGCCTACCACCAGCTCAAGAGCTGCCGCGTGAAGATTCTGCTGGCCAGCTATTTCGGCCCGCTGCTGGACAACAAATACCTGGCCGCCAACCTGCCCGTGGCCGGCCTGCACGTGGATGCATTGGCCGATCGCGCCGACGTGCAGCAACTCATCGGCCTGCTGCCGCCACACAAAGTGCTGTCGCTGGGCGTGATCGACGGGCGCAACGTCTGGAAGAGCGACCTGAACGAACTGCTGGCCTGGCTGGAGCCGATCGCCGCGCAGCTGGGCGAGCGCCTGTGGCTGGCGCCCAGTTGCTCGCTGCTGCATGTGCCGGTCGATCTGGAGAGCGAAACCACGCTGGATCCGGAAATCAAATCCTGGCTCGCCTTCGGACTGCAAAAGCTCGATGAGTTGCGCGTGCTCGGCCGCGCGCTCAACGAAGGGCGCGCAGCCGTGGCCAGCGAACTGGCGCACAACGCCGCCGCGCTCGCCAGCCGCCGCGCCTCCCCCCGGGTGCACGATGCACAAGTGGCGCAAGCGCTGCAGCAGGCCATGCCCGCGCTGGAGCAGCGCCACAGCGCCTATGCGGTGCGCGCGCCGCTGCAGGCCAAGAAGCTCGGCCTGCCCGCGTGGCCGACGACGACCATAGGGTCGTTTCCGCAAACCGCCGAAATCCGCCGTGCGCGCAAGGAGCACAAGGCCGGGCGCCTGTCCGATCTGGACTATGAAAAGGCCATGCGCGCCGAAATCGCCCACTGCGTGCGCGAGCAGGAGGCGCTGGGCCTGGACGTGCTGGTGCACGGCGAGGCCGAGCGCAACGACATGGTCGAATACTTTGGCGAGCAGCTGGCGGGCTATGCCTTCAGCAGCCACGGCTGGGTGCAGTCCTATGGCTCGCGCTGCGTCAAGCCGCCGATTCTCTATGGCGACGTCCAACGCACCCACCCCATTACCGTGGACTGGATCAAGTACGCGCAGTCGCTCACCCGGCGGCCGATGAAGGGCATGCTCACCGGCCCGGTCACCATGCTCAACTGGTCCTTCGTGCGCGACGACCAGCCGCGCTCGCTCACTTGCCGCCAACTGGCGCTGGCGCTGCGCGGCGAGGTGCTCGATCTGGAAGCGGCGGGCGTGCCCATCATCCAGATCGACGAGGCGGCCTTTCGCGAAGGCCTGCCGCTGCGCCGCGCCGACTGGCAGGAATACCTCGATTGGGCGATCGCGTCCTTTCGCCTCATGGCCAACGGCGTGCGCGACGAGACGCAGATCCACAGCCACATGTGCTATTCCGAATTCAACGACATCATCGCCTCCATCGCCGCGATGGATGCCGACGTGATCACCATCGAAAACTCGCGCTCGGGCCTGGAACTGCTCGCCGCCTTCGAGGACTTTGCCTATCCCAATGGCATCGGCCCGGGCGTGTACGACATCCACTCACCCAACGTGCCCACGCAGGCGCAGATCGTCGAGCGCATGCGCGCGGCGGCCAGGCGCATTGCGGCCAGCCAGCTCTGGGTCAACCCCGATTGCGGGCTGAAAACGCGCCAATGGAAGGAGGTTGCTCCGTCGCTTGCGCACATGGTGGCGGCCGCGCAGGAACTGCGTGTGCATGTCGCCACGGAGGAGCTGGCCGAGTGCACCGCGTAATCCGCCCCGTGCGACGCTCGACTCCGGGCTGAGTGCCAGGAAGCCATGCTCGCCCCGCCGCTGCGCAAGCCGTGTGGAACCCCGGCGCAGCGGCCTGCATGAAGCCCCGGGTTTTGTCGGGTGGTGGTTATTTCTGCAGGCCGAACCCGCCCTTGGGCTTGAACACGCCACAACCGATGATGTGCTCCGGTCCCAGTGGCTGAATGAAAGAGGTTTTTTCATCCACTACTCTGGTGACCGGGTTGACGATTTCGTAGTCCACCCAACCGCCGCCGCGCTGCGCCGCCGCAAAAAATTCGCGCAGCACATAGGGGCCATCGAGTCCGCGTACGTCGTTCACGGTCTTGCCCACCATGGCGGGGGTGGCGCCAAACACCTGGTACACGCCCTGGCGGTCGAAGACAAAGATGTACTGGTCGCGATCGAGGAAATCGCTGGTGGTGTCGTGAAAGCGGTCTGCCGCCGCAGCCAGCCCCACTTGATTTACCAGTTCCAGCGCGCGGTACACCAGCGCCTGGGCTTCGTCAGCGGTCCCCCGTCTCAGCCGGATCGCCGCTACTGACGCACTGAGGCTGGAAGACCGGTCGCGCAGCCCCAGTGCGGATTGCACGACTTGATCTACCATGCTGCCGTTGCGCTGGGTGATCTGGTCCAGTTCCCTGACGGCATGCGCCACCTCTCCCAAGGTCAGGCTCTGTGTTTCGCTGGCCACGGCGATCGCGTTCAGACCATCGGCGACCTCGCGCACGCCGTGCACCACTGTTTGCAGGCGTTCCTTCACGTCTCCGGTGCGCGCGACACCGGTTTTCACCTGTTCACCCGCTTGTCCTATCAGGGCGCGAATCTCTCCGGCCGACGTGGCGCAGCGCTGCGCCAGGGTGCGCACCTCGCTGGCTACCACGGCGAACCCACGGCCTTTTTCGCCTGCGCGTGCGGCTTCGACGGCGGCATTGAGCGCCAGGATGTTGGTCTGGAAAGCGATACCGTCGATCACGCCGACGATTTCTCCCATACGTCGCGAACCCTCCGCGATATCGCTGATTGCGGATGCCGCAACCTCCATGGCATCCGCACCGGCATCGGCTTCGGCACGCACGCGACGAGTCAAGCTGTCCACGTCCTTGGCGCGCTGTGCGGTCTCGAGCACGGATTCGCTGAGCGCTCCGATGCTGGCACTGGTCTGCTCCAGGTTGGCAGCCTGCACCTCGGTGCGCTGGGCCAGATCCCGCATGCTCTGCGTGAGGGCATTGCCGTCCTGGGCTACATGCACGGCCTGGTTGCGCACGGTGCCGACCAGTCCTGAGAAGTTCTCGTTCATGAACTCCAAATGCTGCCCCACTTGCGCCAGCTCGCCATGGCCAGGCACCGCCACGGTTTGTGACAGGTCGCCCCGTGCGTTGTTGCGGGCGATCTGGCTCAGCGCCTGCACACCCGAAAGCAGTTCACGTGCGCAGGATGCACCCAGATACGAGAGGGCACCCCACAACACAAATGCCGACACCAGCGGCAGCGACAGCAACGCGCCGCTGTCCCACGCCCACGCCAGTCCGCACGGAAGCAGCCCCGCCAGCAAACCGCCCAGCAGCAGCAACCGGGCGCGCAGACCCAGCGAACGCAATATCCAGGTGCCTGGCTGGAGGAAAAGATCGAAAAATCGCACGAGCGGTCTCATCGAGGTTTCCCTGAACAATTCGTTTTCGAGCGCGCAGCATGGCGCCAGGAGGAAGGTTTGAACAAGCCCGCCCGAGCGGAGTTGCACAGATACCAATTACGGGGGGGCGCGCGAGCCCTTGCAGTCATGCCCCTGGCAAGTTTCCCATGCCTCCTGGCGCGCGACCAGCGTTTTTGGCTCCATTGGTAATACCACAGCCGTTTTTGTGCGTTCAAGCGCTTGCAGCTACAATACCCGGCTTCGCAGCGATTTCCTGGTCCCGCGGCGAAGCACGGCGCACGCCGTGAACCCCACCTAAGAGGCTCCGCTTTCAAGAAGAGCACCGACCGTGGAAAAGGGCCGACAAACCTTCTTCCTGAAGAAAACTCATGACTACTTTCAGCGCAAAGCCCGCTGAGGTCGTGCACGAGTGGTTTGTGATTGACGCCACCGACAAGGTGCTCGGCAGGGTCGCCAGCGAAGTGGCCCACCGTCTGCGCGGCAAGCACAAAGCCATCTACACGCCTCACGTCGACACCGGCGACTACATCGTCGTGGTCAACGCCTCCAAACTCAAGGTCACCGGCACCAAGAGCATCGACAAGATGTACTACCGCCACTCGGGCTATCCGGGCGGCATCCGCGCGACCAACTTCCGCGACATGCAGGCCAAACACCCCGGCCGCGCGCTCGAGAAGGCCGTCAAGGGCATGCTGCCCAAGGGGCCGCTCGGTTACGCCATGATCAAGAAGCTCAAGGTCTACGGCGGCGCGGAGCATCCGCACACCGCGCAGCAGCCCAAGGCACTGGAAATCTGAGGAGCCGGACCATGATAGGTGAATGGAACAATGGCACCGGCCGTCGCAAATCCAGCGTCGCCCGCGTGTTTCTCAAGAAGGGCAGCGGCAAGATCACGGTGAATGGCAAGGACATTCAGCAGTATTTCGGCCGCGAAACTTCCATCATGATCGCCAAGCAGCCGCTGGTGCTCACCGACCATGTCGCCACGTTCGACATCCAGGTGAACGTGCACGGCGGCGGTGAATCCGGCCAGGCCGGCGCCACCCGCCACGGCATCACGCGCGCCCTGATCGACTACGACGAGACGCTCAAGCCCCAGCTCAGCGCCGCCGGCTTCGTCACCCGCGACGCGCGCGAAGTGGAGCGCAAGAAGGTCGGTCTGCACTCCGCACGCCGCGCCAAGCAGTTCTCCAAGCGCTGATCCGCGGCGCAAGCGCTGCCGCCATGCCGCCGCCGCATCCGTGTCTGCCTGCCGCCCCGCAGTGCGGGCGGCAAGGCGGCATGCGCGCAGCCTCTGCGGCGCGCGCGGGCTGCAGCAGCCACACCCAAACCGCCCTCGTGGCGGTTTTTGTGTCTCTGGCGCGCGGGCGCGGTGGTTCGGCGCCCGGGCAACGGGGCCAGCGCGGGAGCCACTGATGCGCCTGCGTCGTCTGCGCCGACGTTTTTCGCTCAGCGGCCCGCGCCTGGTGGTGCGCCGCAGCCTGCCCTGGCCGCTGCGCTGGCTGGCGCTGGCGGTGCTGCTCGGGCTCAGCGCGGCGGTGGCGCTCTGGGCCTTCGAGTTTGGCAAGGCGATCGCGGGGCTTGACGCCAGCGCCAAGCAGGAGCTTGGCGAGCTGCGCAGCCAGGCGCGGCTGCTGCATGCACGCATCAACGAACTGCAGCAGGAGAGCGCCGCAGCCGAGAGCCTGCGCGCGACCGAACGTGCTGCGGCCGATGCGCTGGGTGAGCGCGTGCGCGCGCTCGAAGCGGACAACCGCAGCCTGCGCGACGATCTGGCGTTTTTCGAGAAGCTGATCCCGGCCGCATCGCCGGCGAGCAACAGCACGCTCGACATTCGCGGCCTGCAGGCCGACGTGCTGGCCGGCGTGCAGCTGCGCTGGCAGGTGCTGGTGATTCAGCCGGTGCGCAACGCCCCCGAGTTCAAGGGCCAGCTCGAACTGGTGCTGGCCGGCCTGCGCGACGGCAAGCCCTGGACCTCGCGCCCGCCGGCCGTGGTGCGGCCGCTGCAGATGCAGCAGTACCGCCGCGTCGAGGGCCTGGTCGATCTGCCCGAGCGCGTTATGGTAAAAACCGTGACGGTGCGGCTGCTGCAGGGCAGCTCGGTGCGCGCCCAGCAATCCCTCACTTTGCAAGACTGATACGGTCGCGGCGCCCGCCCCGCGCGCGCCGCCGCCCACGGGAGGCCAGCCCATGTTTTCGCGCAAGAAGCAACCCCTGATCAAGAGCCTGATTGCCAAAGGCACCTGCGTACAGGGCGACATTCTGTTCACCGACGGCCTGCGCATCGACGGCGAGGTGCACGGCGATGTGCGCGCGGACGTGGAGCCCAGCATCGTGGTGATTTCCGAGTCGGCCCAGGTGCAGGGGCGCGTGCAGGCCGCGCACGTCATCGTCAACGGCACGGTGCTCGGGCCGGTGCATGCGGGCGAGCTGCTGGAGCTGCAGCCGCGTGCGCGCGTAACCGGCGACGTGCACTACAAGGCGCTGGAGATGCACCAGGGTGCGCTGATTTCCGGCCAGATGCGCCCGAGCGAGGTGGTGCTGCCAGAGGCGCCCCAGCTCAAGCTGGCTTCTTCCGGCGGCTGAGCCAGCAGAAATTCGCGCGATGACTTAGCATCAGGCATTCCGTTTCCTTCTTACCTGGAGTCTTGTGGCGGCAACGATGGCAAATGCTTCGATTCAACTGACCGAGAGCGCGGCGGCGCGCCTGGCCGGCCTGATCGCCGAAAAGGGCAATGCAGCGCTCAAGTTGCGTGCACGCGTGGACGGCTGCGGCTGCGCGGGTTTTCAATACCTGTTTTCGCTCGACGACGCGGTGCGCGAGGGCGACATCACCGTGGGCGACGCCGGCGCGACGCTGGTGGTCGATGCGCTGAGTTATCCGCACCTCGTGGGCTCGCAGATCGATTGCCTCGAAGGCTCGGGCGGCGCGCATTTCATCGTCCTCAACCCGAACGAGGAAGTCGGCTGCGAATGCTGAGCAGCCGCTTGCGGGTCTGACACGACAAAGGCCGCCCTCGGGCGGCCTTTGTCGTTTGGGGCCGCCGAAACGGGCAGCCGCAGAGCCGATTCAGGCGGGGTAGATCGCGCCCAGTATCCGCGCTCCGCGGGCGCCGGTGACCCCAGGCAGGTTGCCCGCCTCGCCATGCAGGCATTGGCGGGCCAGCCAGGCGAAGGCGGCGGCCTCCACCTGCTCGGGCGCGATGCCCAGCGCCTGCGAGGACATCACGCGCACATCGGGCAGCTGCGCCTGCAGCCGGCGCATCAGCTCGCGGTTGCGCACGCCGCCGCCGCAGACCACGAGCTGCCGCGTGGCCGGCGCGTTGCGGCGCAAGTCCCGGGCGCAGCAGCGCGCGCTCAGCTCGGTCAGCGTGGCCTGCACGTCCTGCACGCGCGCGCCGGGCGCCGTGGCCAGATGCGGCTGCAGCCAGTTTGCATTGAACAAGTCGCGCCCGGTGCTCTTGGGCGCGGGCTGGGAGAAATACGGCTCGGCGACCAGCGACTGCAGCAGCGCATCCTGCACCCGGCCGCTGGCGGCCAGCGCGCCGTCCCGGTCGCAGGCCTGGCCGGTGTGCCGCTGGCACCAGAGGTCGAGCAGCACATTGCCCGGACCGCAGTCCCAGCCGCGCACCTGGCCCTGGGCCGGCAGCAGCGTGAGGTTGGACATGCCGCCCAGATTCAGCACCGCCACGTCCTGCCCGGGCTGGGCAAAGCAGCTCTGGTGAAAGGCCGGCACCAGCGGCGCGCCCTGGCCGCCCGCGGCCAGGTCACGGCTGCGCAGGTCGGCCACCACGGTGATGCCGGTGAGTTCGGCCAGCAGCGCCGGGTTGTTCAGCTGCACGGTGTAGCCGGTGCCGTCAAAGGCGCCGGGGCGGTGGCGCACGGTCTGGCCGTGGGCGCCCATGGCGGCGATGTCGGCCGCGTTCAGCGCCGCTTGGCGCAGCAGCTGCTGCACCAGCGCGGCGCAGGCGCGCGCCAGCGCATTGGCCGCAAGCTGTGCGCGGTGCAGCTCGTTGTCGCCCGGGGTGTTGAGTGCGAGCAGTTCTGCTCTCAGTTCAGGAGCTAGCGGCGCAGACGCATGCTGCGTTACAAGGCATTTTCCCTGTGAAAAATCGGCGAGCACGACGTCGATGCCGTCCAGCGAGGTGCCGGACATCAGTCCGATGTAGCGGCTCGCGGCAGCGGCGCGCATGGGCGCTGGCAAGCGGCGCGCTCGCTCGACGCTCAATCCACTTGTGCGGTCTGCAGCGTCTGCTGGGCGTAGTCGAGCTGCATGCGCATCTGCCCGGCCACGCGCTCGAAGTCCTTGCGCTGCGCAGCGGCGATGGGCGCGGCCGCTTCGCTGCGCAAGGCCATGGCCATGGGGTCTTGCTGCTGGCCCTTGACCCTGAATTCAAAGTGCAGGTGCGGGCCCGTGGCCCAGCCGGTCTGGCCGACCGCGCCTATGGTTTGGCCCTGCGAGATCGCCTGGCCCTGGCGCACGTCGATGCGGCTCAGGTGCGCATAGACGGTTTCATGCTGGTTGGCGTGCTTGACATAGACCACGTTGCCGTAGCCGTTCTGCACCCCGGCGAAGCTGACCGTGCCGTCACCGATGGTGCGCACCGGCGTGCCGCTGGGCGCGGCCAGATCGGTGCCCAGATGGGCGCGCCAGGTCTTCTGGATGGGGTGAAAGCGCATCTTGAAGCCGCTCGAGACCCGGGTGTAGGCCACCGGCGAGGTCAGGTAGGCGCGGTTCATGCTGTTGCCGTCGAGCGTGTAATAGGCGCCCTTGGCCTCGGGTTTGTCCTGGAACCAGACGGCGTTGAAGGTCTTGCCGTTGTTGTGGAATTCGGCGCTGAGCACGCGCCCGGTGCGCATCGGCTCGCCGTCGGCCTCCAGGGTTTCGTAGACCACGCTGAAGTGGTCGCCCTTGCGCAGCGCCCGGCGAAAGTCGATGTTGCCCGAGAAGATTTCGGCCACCTGCACCGCGACGGCGTCGGGGATGTTGGCCGCGTCGGTCGCCGCAAACAGCGAACTGGTAATGACGCCGCTGCCCAGGCGGTTGCCTATGGCAAGTTCGGCCGTCTGCAGCTGCGAGCTGAAGCTGCCGTCGGCCTGGCGCTCGATCACCAGGCGCTTGAAGTTGCCGCTGTCGTCCGGCGCCCAGCGTGCGGTCAGCCGGCTCAGGCGGTGCTCACTGTCAGCTTCGGCCGAGAGCACGCGGCCGGTGCGCCCGAGCAGGTTCTGCTGCGACAACGCATCGGCGCGCAGAAAGGCCGAGGCCGCTGGGTCGGCGATGCCCAGGCGCTGCAGCATGGCTTCGGGGTTGTCGTTGCTGCGCGTGACGTCCGAGCGGTACAACGCCAGAGCGTTGAGCTCGGAGAGGTCGGCCAGCTCAAGGTCGGTGGCGAGCGAGGGAACGCTTTCGGTGAGCGTCACCATAGGCAGATCGGACGCGTCCGGCCCGAGGGAGGCCACGGCAAACGCGCCGCCGCCGCCGGTGAGCAGCACCGCGGCAACGGCGGCGCTGACGCGTTTGGGATGCTTGTGCAGGGATTGTTTCAGGGAAGTCAAGAACGCCGCACCGGCGTTGTTCAATCCGTTGGTCAAGCTGAGCCCCAGGCAAGTGCATGTGGACGCCGCATGCCTTGGCAAAAGTGCGCTGCGTCACGTCTGTAACAATCCGTGGCGAAAGGGCCGAAATCCCGCTGCCTCGGGTGGCCACTAGAATCCGCCACTGCGAAAACCGAGCGAGTATAGCCCCGCGTGCCCACCGCGCATGGTTGAAAACCCTTATGAATCAAGCCGCTGTTACAAATTTTCCGGTCACCGATGGTGTGCGGCACGCATTGCAGGTCTCGCTGCGTGGCGCCGACGAGCTGCTGCCGGTGCCGGACTGGACGCAAAAGCTCGCGCGCGCCGAGGCTACGGGCCGGCCGCTGCGCATCAAGCTGGGGCTGGACCCCACGGCGCCGGACATCCACATCGGCCACACCGTGGTGCTCAACAAGATGCGCCAGTTGCAGGACCTGGGCCATCAGGTGATCTTCCTGATCGGCGACTTCACGAGTCTCATTGGCGACCCTTCCGGGCGCAATGCCACGCGCCCGCCGCTCACGGCCGAGCAGATCCGCGCCAATGCCGAAACCTATTTCGCGCAGGCCAAGCTGGTGCTGGACGAGGCCAAAACCGAGATCCGCTACAACAGCGAATGGAGCGACCCGCTGGGCGCGCGCGGCATGATCGAGCTGGCGGCCAAGTACACCGTGGCGCGCATGATGGAGCGCGACGATTTTGACAAGCGCTTCAAGGCCGGGCAGTCGATCAGCGTGCACGAGTTTCTCTATCCGCTGATGCAGGGCTACGACTCGGTGGCGCTCAAGAGCGATCTGGAACTGGGCGGCACCGACCAGAAGTTCAACCTGCTGGTAGGCCGCCATCTGCAGCAGGAATACGGCCAGGAGCCGCAGTGCATCCTGACCATGCCGCTGCTGGTCGGGCTCGATGGCGTCGAGAAGATGTCCAAGAGCAAGAACAACTACATCGGCATCACCGAAGAGGCCAACACCATGTTTGCCAAGGTGCTGTCCATCTCCGACGAGTTGATGTGGGACTGGTACACGCTGCTCTCGTTCAAGAGCCTGGCCGAGATCGCCGCCTTGAAGCAAGAGGTGCAAGACGGGCGCAATCCCAAGGACGCCAAGGTGTTGCTGGCCAGGGAGATCACCACGCGCTTTCACAGCGCCAGCGCGGCCGACGCGGCCGAGCAGGACTTCGTGCTGCGCAGCAAGGGCGGCGTACCCGACGATATTCCCGAGGTGCAGCTCGGCGGCGCGCCGCTGGGGGTGACGGCCTTGCTCAAGCAGGCGGGGCTGGCGCCGTCGAGCAGCGAGGCGGGGCGGCTGATTGACGGCGGCGGCGTGCGCATCGACGGCGCCGTGCTCAGCGACCGGGGTCTGAAGCTGGCGGCGGGCAGCTACGTGGTGCAGGTGGGCAAGCGCAAGTTTGCGCGGGTGCAACTGTCATGAGGGCGCCGCTGGACGTGGTGGTGATGGCCGCGGGCAAAGGCACGCGGATGAAGAGCCGGCTTCCCAAGGTGCTGCAGCGCCTGGCCGGGCGCCCGCTGCTCTTGCACGTGCTGGGCCAGGCGGCGAGCCTGGGAGCGCGCCGGGTGGTGGTGATTACCGGCCATGGTGCTACTGAAGTGCAAGCGGCTTGCGCAGGCTGGACGGGCGTTTCAGGCCAATTTGACTTGAAATTTGCACTGCAGCAGCCTCAGCTCGGCACCGGCCATGCGGTGCAGCAGGCGCTGCCGCTGCTGCCGGACGACGCCACGGTGCTGGTGCTCTCGGGCGACGTGCCGCTGACGCAGGCCGACACGCTGCGCGCGCTGGTGGCAGCCAGTGGCGGCGAGCGCCTGGCGCTGCTCACCGTGCGCCTGGACGAGCCTGCGGGTTACGGGCGCATCGTGCGCGCGGCCGACGGGCGGGTCGAGCGCATCGTCGAGCACAAGGACGCGAGCGAGGCCGAGCGCGCCATCAACGAGATCTACAGCGGCATCATGGCCGTGCCCGCCGCGCGCCTGCGCGCCTGGCTGGCGCGGCTGAAGAACGACAACGCGCAGCAGGAGTACTACCTGACCGACGTGGTGGCCATGGCGGTGGCCGAGGGCCTGCCGGTGGTGGCGCACTGCATCGCCGACGCGCTGCAGGTCGCCGGGGTGAACAGCCCGGCGCAACTGGCCGAGCTGGAGCGCGCGCACCAGCAGCGCCAGGCGCAGGCGCTGATGGCGCAGGGCGTGCGCCTGGCCGACCCAGCGCGCCTGGACCTGCGCGACGACCCGCGCCTGGGCGTCGCGGCGCAGCTGACCTGCGGGCAGGACGTGGAGATCGACGTGGGCTGCATCTTTGCTGGCCGTGTGCAGCTGGGAGATGGCGTGCAGGTAGGCGCCTACTGCTCGATCGCCAACGCCGTCATCGGCGCGGGCACGGTGATCCAGCCCTATACCCACATCGACGGCGAGAAGGCCGGCGTTGAGGTGGGCGAGGGCGCGCGCCTGGGGCCGTTCTCGCGCCTGCGCCCGGGTGCGCAACTGGGGCGCGAGGTGCACGTGGGCAACTTCGTCGAGATCAAGAATTCGCAACTGGCCGACGGCGCCAAGGCCAATCACCTGGCCTACCTGGGCGACGCCACGGTGGGCGCGCGGGTGAACTACGGCGCCGGCTCGATCACCGCCAACTACGACGGCGTGAACAAGCACCGCACGGTGATCGGCGAGGACGTGCACGTGGGCAGCAACTGCGTGCTGGTGGCCCCCGTGCGCATCGGCGCGGGCGGCGTGGTGGGCGCGGGCTCGGTGGTCACGCAGGACGCGCCGCCCGGCGTGCTGACCCTGGGGCGCGGGCGCCAGGTGAGCAAGTCCGAATGGCACCGCCCGGTCAAGCAAGACAAGCGCTGAGATGAGCGCCGATTTGCCGCGCCTGGCTGCCGAGCGCGATGCGCTGCGCGAACAGTTGCGCAGCCTTGCCGCGGCCAATGATGAGCTGCTGCACGCCGTCTCGCACGACCTGCGGGCGCCGCTGCGCCATGTCGTGTCCTACGCCGGCCTGCTGGCCGAGGTGCTGGCCGAGGTGCAGGCGCCCTGCGCATCGGTGAGCGAAGCCCAGGGCTTTGCCGCCACGCTGCAGCGCTCGGCCCGGCACATGGGGCAAATGCTCGACGGTCTGCTGGCCATCAGCCGCGCCGGCCGTGCGCCGCTGCACCTGGCGGCGGTCGATCTGCAGGCTGCGCTGCAGGCGGCGCAGGCGCAGCTGCCGGGCGCAGCTGCCGTGCGCTGGGCTATCCAGACCCCCATGCCGGCGGTGCAGGCCGACGCGCCACTGCTGCAGACGCTGCTGCTGCAACTGCTGGGCAATGCGGTGAAGTTCTCCCAAGGCAGCGCGCAGGTGCTGGTGCAGGTCAGCGCGCGCCGCGTGGGCGAACAGGTGCAGGTGCAGATTGCCGACCAGGGCGCGGGCTTTGACCCGGCGCGGGCGGCTTCGCTGTTTCAGCTCTTTCAGAGCCTGCACCGCGAGGGCGAATTTCCGGGCGTGGGTGCGGGTCTGGCGCTGTGCCGGCGCATTGCCGAGCGCCATGGCGCGCAGATTGCGGTGAGCAGCCCCGGCCCGGGTCAGGGCTGCACCGTCACCCTGCACTGGCCGGCCGCGCAGGCCTGAGGCGCCGCGGTCAGAGCGCCTCGCCCAGGTGCCGCTGCAGTTGCTCAAGCTGGCGGCGCAGCTGCGCCACTTCTTCCATCAGGTCGGCGGTCAGGGCCGCCAGTTGCGGGTCGGCGTCGAAGGTGGTTTCCAGTTGCGCCAGGCGGCGCGCGCGCACCACGGTAGTTCCCACGCAGCGCCACTGGCCGCCGTGCAGCTCGCCCTGCAGCAGGCCGGCGCTCAGGCGCTCGAGCACCCATTCGGGCTGCATCTGCGTGGCGTGGGCCAACTCTTGCACGCTCAGGCAGGCGCTGTCGTCCAGGATTTGCATCATCGCGCGGTGCAGTTCGGTGGCTTGCGACATCTCAGACTCCTGCCGCGGTGCGCGGCGCAAACTGGGGAAAGGCCTCGGCCAGGGCGCGGTAGGCCTGCTGCTGGGCCGGGGTTTCGGCGGGCGGCAATGCCACTTGCAGCTCCAGATAGAGGTCGCCCGGCGTGGCCGCCGGAATGCCGCGCTCTTTCAGGCGCAGCTTGCGCCCGCTCTTGAAGCGCGCGGGCACCGTCACCTGCACGGTGGCGCCGCCGGGGGTGCGCACCTCGATCGGGCCGCCCAGCTCCGCCTCCCAGGGCGCGACGGGCACGCTCAGGTAGACGTCGCGGTCCTGGGTGCGCCAGCGCGCGTCGGGCTTGAACAACACCTCCAGGAACAGATCGCCCGCGGGCGCGCCGTTCAGGCCCGGTCCGCCCTGGCCGCTCAGGCGGATGAGCTGGCCCTCGCGCACGCCCTTGGGGATGCTGACCTGCACCTGGCGCTCTTCGTGCACCAGATGGCCTTGCGCGTCGAGCCGCGCGCCCTGCAGGGTGAGCAGGCGCTCGCCGCCCTGGTAGGCGTCGCGCAGGTCCAGCTCGATGCGCGCATGGTGGTCGGCTCCGCGCTGGGCGCTGCTGCCCGAGGCGCGCCCCTGGCCCCGGCGCGCCTGCGCGGCGCGGCCGAAGAGCTGCTCGAAGAAGTCGCTGAACTGCGCCTCGTCCATGCCGCCGGCGCCGCCGGGCGCGTCGGAAAACTCGTAGCCTGCGTCCCAATGGGGCGGCGGGCGAAAGCCCTGGGCACCGGCGTGCGCGCCGGCGCTGCCCAGCGCGTCGTAGGCGGCGCGCTTTTCAGGGTCGGAGAGCACGGCGTTGGCTTCGTTGACCTCGGCCATGCGCGCCGCTGCGTCCGCTTCCTTGCTCACGTCCGGGTGGTATTTGCGCGCCAGGCGACGGTAGGCCTTCTTGATCTCGTCGCTGCCGGCGTCGCGTGCCACGCCCAGAATCTTGTAGTAGTCCTTGAACTCCATGCTCGCTCCCTGCCGCTGCGCCTGAGCGGCGATGCATCCGTCACAGATTACGGCGAAGCACCCCAAGGTCAAGGGCAAGGCGGCAAAGTCGTCCGCTGATACTATGAAAAAAATAGCTGCCAGCGCTTGATGGTCCTACGCTAAAGGCAGATTTGTCTCGAATTTTGCACGCCGCGTGGCAAAGAAGGTGCGCACGTTGCGCACATTGGCGTCCTGGGTGAACAGGCGCTGGGCCAGCGCCTGGTAGGCCGGCATGTCGCGCAGCTGCAGCACCAGCACGAAGTCCGGCCCGGGCGAGACGCGCCAGCACTGCTGCACCGCCGCCTCGGCCACGGCGCGCGCTTCAAAGGCATCAAGCCACTCGGCGCCCTGGCGGTCGAGCGTGAGCTCGACGATCGCGGCCAGGCCATGGCCGAGGGCGGCGGCCAGCCTGTCGTGCGAGAGCAGCGCCACCTGGCGCTCGATCAAACCCTCGCGCCGCAGCGTGCGCAGCCGGCGCAGGCAGGTGGCGGGTGAGATGCCCACCGCCTGCGCCAGCGCCTGGTTGCTGGGCGTGGCGTCGTGCTGCAAGAGCGCGAGCAGGGCAAGATCGGTGGCATCGGGCGTGTACATGAAATTTCGTTCTGAAAAGAAAAATGCACGTTAATTGCATTATCCGGAATTGGTGCAATTTTCAGTCAAAACACGCCGAAAAAAGACCTGCAATAAACACGCCCTCGCCCTAGCATCGGCCTATTGCGATTCATCGTGAGGGTTCAGGCATGTGCGGCATCGTGGCGGCCGTTGCGTCGCGCAACATCGTTCCCATTCTGGTGCAGGGGCTGCAGCGGCTGGAATACCGCGGCTACGACTCCTGCGGCGTGGCGGTGCATGAAGCCAGCCTGGGCCAGACGGGCGCGGGCGGCCTGCGCCGCGCGCGCAGCACCGCCCGGGTGGCCGAGCTCATGGTTCAGGTGCAGCAGGAGTCACTGCAAGGCGCCACCGGCATTGCCCATACCCGCTGGGCCACGCACGGCGCGCCGGCGGTGTTCAACGCCCATCCGCACGCCAGCTACGGGCCGAACGTGGCGCCGGCCGACACCACGCGCGGCGGCCGCGTGGCGCTGGTGCACAACGGCATCATCGAAAACTACGAGGCGCTGCGCGCCCAGCTGCGCGCGCACGGCTACGAATTCGCCAGCCAGACCGACACCGAGGTCATCGCCCATCTCATCGACAGCCTCTACGACGGCGACCTGTTTGCCGCGGTGCAGGCGGCCGTGGGGCAGTTGCGCGGCGCCTACGCCATCGCCGTCATCCACAAGGACGAGCCGCAGCGCGTGGTAGGCGCGCGCGCCGGCTCGCCGCTGGTGCTGGGCGTGGGCACGGGCACGCAGGCGGGCGAGCACTACCTGGCCAGCGACGCCATGGCGCTGGCCGGCGTGACGGACCAGATCGTCTATCTGGAAGAGGGCGATCTGGTGGACTTGCAGAGCGGCCGCTACTGGATCACCACGCGCGCCGGCCGGCCGCTTGCGGCCGACCAGCGCCCGGTGCGCACCGTGGCGGCGCACAGCGGCGCGGCCGAGCTGGGGCCGTACCGCCACTACATGCAGAAAGAAATCTTCGAGCAGCCGCGCGCCATTGCCGACACGCTCGACGGCATCGAAGCCATCGTGCCCGAGCTCTTCGACGGCGCCGACGCCGCTGCCTGGCGGGTGTTCAAGCAGATAGACCGCGTGCTGATCCTGGCCTGCGGCACCAGCTATTACAGCGGCTGCACCGCCAAATACTGGCTCGAGGACATCGCCGCCATCCCGACGCAGGTAGAGGTGGCCAGCGAATACCGCTACCGCGCCAGCGTGCCCGACCCGCGCACGCTGGTGGTCACCATCAGCCAGAGCGGCGAAACCGCGGACACCCTGGCCGCGCTGCGCCATGCGCAAAGCCTGGGCATGGAGCACACGCTGACCATCTGCAATGTTGCGACCAGCGCCATGGTGCGCGAATGCAAGCTCGCCTACGTGACGCGCGCCGGGGTAGAGATCGGCGTGGCCAGCACCAAGGCCTTCACCACGCAGCTGGCCGGCCTGTTCCTGCTGACCCTGGCGCTGGCCCAGGCCAAGGGCCGGCTCACGCCCGAGCAGGAGGCGGCGCAGCTCAAGACCATGCGCCATCTGCCGCTGGCGCTGCAGGCGGTGCTGGCGCTGGAGCCGCAGATCATGGGCTGGGCCGACGAATTCGCCAAGAAGGAGAACGCGCTCTTTCTGGGCCGCGGCCTGCACTACCCGATCGCGCTGGAAGGCGCGCTCAAACTCAAGGAGATCAGCTACATCCACGCCGAGGCCTACCCCGCCGGCGAACTCAAGCACGGGCCGCTGGCGCTGGTCACCAGCAGCATGCCGGTGGTGGCGGTAGCGCCGCACGACGCGCTGCTGGAAAAACTCAAGAGCAATCTGCAAGAGGTGCGCGCGCGCGGCGGCGTGCTCTACGTGCTGGCCGACGCCGACACCCAGATCGAAAGCAGTGAGGGCATGCACGTGATCCGCATGCCCGAACACTACGGCCAGCTCAGTCCGCTGCTGCACGTGGTGCCGCTGCAACTGCTCGCCTACCACACCGCCTGCGCGCGCGGCACCGACGTGGACAAGCCACGCAATCTGGCCAAGAGCGTGACGGTGGAATGAGCGGCGCACTCTTGGGGTGGCGCAGTCGCGGCGTGCAGCGCACCGGTTGCGCGGTGGGGTCGCGGCGCGCTTCGCGCAGCGAAGTCGATGCCGCGACACAAGTTCTCTTGTTTCCGCGTCAAGACGGAGGCGGCGGAGCGGCGCCTCTCACAGCTCGTAAAACCTGCGGTTGCCCTCGATGCGCGCGGCGTGATCAGCCGGATAGCGGCGCTGCAGCAGCAGTTGCTGCAGGGCTGCGCGCCCCGCGCCCCGGTGGGGCGTGTAGAAGGCGCTGACGGCCAATTCATCCAGCGCGCGCCAGGCGTAGACCTGCGTGTCGACGAACAGAATGTCGGGCGGCTGCGGTATTTGCGAGGCTTGCAAGGCAAACAGGGCGGCCAGCGCGTATTCGCCGTGCTCGCGGCAATGGCGTGCCAGCTCGCAAAGCGGTTCGGCCCGTTGGGGCCGTGCTGCGTAGGCGGCGAGATAAGCCTCGCGAACGATGCTGCTCGCTGCTTGCTGGCGCTCGTGCAGCAGGGCGATCTGGAACAGCGCATACCAGCGTTCTTCGTCCCAACCGCCCATGTCCACGCGGCGTTGGTACCAGTGCAGACTGGCCTCCAGCTGGCCGGCATCTCGGCAGCTCTGCGCAAGATAGAACACGTTGCGCGCGTTCTGCGGGTCATCGCGCACCGCCTGCTCCAGCAGGGCCACGTCGCGCGCGTAGGTGCCTGGGTCGCGTGCGCGTGCCCCGTCGTGCGACACATGAATCACCGGCCCCTGCAAGCGCTGCCAGGGGCCATGTTCTGCGGCGGTCAGGTATTCATGCAGCACGCCCTCCCAATACCAATCCACGCGCGTGGCGATCAGGCTGTTGCGCTGGTATTCCCAGCCGTCCATGAGGCAGCTCAGGGTATAGCCGTCGGCGTTCAATGGGGGCCATGAGAAGTCCTGCGGCACCCGCAGCTGCTCGTCCGCGTCGATGAAGAGCAGGTAGTCGCCATACGACCGGGCCAGTCTCAGGGCTTCGTTGCGGTTGTGCGCGAAGTTCTTCCAGGGTCGCTCGTGCAGTGTGCCGGGCACGTCGCTCATGAAGCTGCGGATGAGGGTTTGGGTGCCATCGCTGGAGCCGGTGTCCACGATGACCCAGTGGTCTACCCAGGGCTTGACCGAGGCGAGGCAGCGAGCGATGACCGGCGCCTCGTCCTTGACGATCATGTTGAGGCAAATGCCATGCATTGGCGGCAGGGGCGTGTGCTCGGTCAGTCCCTCGGGCCATTGCATGACCATGGAAGCTGATGGCGTGGTGTTGCCATCCGTTCACACGCCCGCTGAAGGCGCATGCGCGACAGTCTGGTCACTGGCAATAGGCATAGGTATGAACCGTATTGGCGGCGCCGCAGGAAAACGTGCATGTCCAAGAATTGGCGGATGCGCGTTTGCTGACCGCGATCAAGGAGTCGGCCACGTTACTGACTTCGCAGCCACCGCTGACGACACTTCCTGCAGAGCATGTGGCAGTAACTGCCTTGGTCCCACCGGAACACGTGTCGGTTGCATTGGTTTCCGTCAAGCTGATCGTCGCCGAACCAGCTGGGCCTGTTGCGCCCGTGGGACCAATCGCCCCTGTCGCTCCGGTTGCGCCCACAGCTCCTGTTGCACCGGTCGGGCCTTGTGCGCCATTGACGCCCGCAGGGCCCGGCGCTCCGGTAAGACCTGTAGCGCCGGTGGCTCCGGTGGGGCCTGTGGCTCCGATGGCGCCTGTCGCGCCCGCTGGGCCAGTCGCTCCGGTGGCGCCTGTTGCGCCAGCGCCTGTCGCGCCGGTGGGCCCTGTCGGACCCGCTGCTCCGGTGGCTCCGGTCACACCCGCGGCACCGGTGGCTCCTTGGGCACCGGTAGCTCCAGTGGCTCCCGTGGCGCCGATCGGTCCGGTTGCGCCGGTAGGCCCGCTGCCCGCCCCTGCGGCGCATGGACCCAGGCGGCCGCTGGGCCCGTCAAAGCAGGTGAGTTGGCCGTTCGCAGGCGCGCTGCTGATGCCGGGAACCAGCACCTCACCGTTGTCCTGAACCTTGAAGCGTTCGTGTGCGCCGGAGGCATCCTTCACGACAAAGCCGCCGCCACTGGGGACCGTGGCGGAGATGTCGGCTGAAAAGGCCATCGGGACTTGAAGCGCATAGGCGGCGCTCAGTGCTGCAACCAGGCGCAGCGGTTGGGACAGGTATTTCATGGCTGGGATTTCGGCAGGTCGACGTTGAACTTGTTTTTTGCGGGCAGCGGAGTGCTGCGGCGCGAATACGCCAGAGCAACGAGCCCCAGCAACAGGGAAAGCAGGATCAGGCCGAACCCGCTCAAGGTCGGGATACCGTGCGCCGCTGGCACCGCAGCCCCGACCTGGACATTGCCCGCGACTGCGGCATGGTTGCGCTGAACGGTGGCGCCAGGCGCCAGACTGATGACGGCCGTGCCGCCGCCCGAGGACACCACCTGGATATCCTGCCCGGGCTGACCTTGTAGCGTCAATGTGTTCAGCACGGTCACCTGGGTGCCTGCCGGAATCACGAAGGTGCGCCCCGTGCTGCTGCTCAGCGTGAGATTGTGGAAGACCACGGGGCCATGAAGCGTCGTGGTATTGCCCGTGCAGCCATCGGTGAGGATCACCGTGCCCGTGCCCGCACTGAAAGTGCCGTTGACGGAAAAGTCGCCCCCAACTTTGAGGGTGCCTGCCGTGTCATCGACCGTTCCCGTCGTTGCAATGGTGAAGTTGCTGCTGGTGGAAAAGGTGCCGGAGTGCACATTCAGCGAGCCAGCTACATCCACAGAGGTGCACGCCGTATCGAAGGCCCCTCCGGCGGGCACGTCAAATGCCGATCCGGCGGGCACCACGAACTGCGCCCATACAGGGGCGACCAAGCCCAGGGAGAGAATGGCCACGGCCAGAATTTTGCGACACGGCGAAGGCATGGGTCTCTTTGCTTTTTGTTTTTTGTTTTTTGTTTTTTGAGGATCAGCGATGACGACGCCGCGCACATCGGCGAGACATCGTGTTTACGCTGCAGCCTTGCGGGTCAACGTCACGACGTGGCCTTCTCCCGTGAGGTCGGCCGAGTTTACGCGCGTTGACGATGCTTTGCCGGCGGCGGAGCGCATCACCGATCCAGCCGGCCGCCGTCGCGCGGACAATGGTGATCTTTTCGCACGCCGGATGGAGCCGGGACGCCAGCCTCTGACCGACATGCTTGTGCTCCATCGACCATGCCAGGCCCATCAGACATCGAAACCCAAGCGGTGCAAGCGCTCGGTGGCAGCCGCTCGTTGTGTGGCAGCCGCCGCGGCGCGCTGCTGGCGCTGGCGCTCATGGTCGCGATCTGGGCCTACAGCTGGATCGTGATGAAGCAGGTGATGCGTTGGGCCGGGCCGTTCGACTTTGCGGCGCTGCGCTTTGGCCTGGGCGCGCTGGTGTTGTTTGCCGTGCTGGTGCTGCGCGGGCACTCGCTCAGGCCGCCGCCGCTGGGCCTGACGCTGGCGGTGGCGCTGTGCCAGACGGCGGCCTTCCAGGGGCTGTCGCAGTGGGCGCTGGTCAGCGGCGGCGCCGGGCGCGTGTCCATGCTGGCCTACACCATGCCGTTCTGGTCGGTGCTGTTCGCCTGGTGGCTGCTGCGCGAGCGCCCCGGCCGGCGCCAGTGGCTGGGCATCGCGCTGGCCGTCGTCGGCCTGGTGTTCATCATCGAGCCCTGGCATGCGCTGGGCAGCAGCCAGAGCACGCTGCTGGCGCTGGCCGGCGGCGGCCTCTGGGGCCTGGGCACGGTGCTGACCAAGCGCATGTTCGAGTTGCACCATCCGCCGGCGCTGTCTTTCACGGCCTGGCAGATGCTGCTGGGCAGCCTGATGCTGGCGCTGGTGGCCTGGCTCGTGCCCCAGCGTGCTATCGAGTGGACTGCCGGCATGGTGCTGGGCTTGCTGTATGCGGCGGTGCTCGCGTCCAGCCTGGCCTGGGTGCTGTGGTTTCTCATCATCGACCGGTTGCCCGCCACGGTGGCCAGCCTGTCCAGCCTGTGCGTGCCGGTCACTGCCATCCTGATGGCCTGGGCCTTCCTGGGCGAGCGCCCCGACGCGGCCGAGAGCCTGGGCATCGCGCTCATTCTTGGCGGCCTCATCATCGTGAGCGGCATGGGCCTGCGGCAAAAGCGCTGAGCAGGCGGTGCAAGCGCCCATCGCGCATGCCTTTGCTGATGCAGATCAAACAAATGTGCGGGCGGCATTGAACATCGCTTCCCCGCCCCCATCCATTGCACTCAGACCCGCACCGACGACCGCGCCCAGTGCGCCTGCCACGAGGACTGTTCGCCATGAAGAAGACCGCTTGCCTGCTTGTTGCCGCGCTCGCGCTGGGCATGGGC
Source organism: Comamonas sp. NLF-1-9 (assembly GCF_019195435.1). Lineage (NCBI taxonomy): Bacteria > Pseudomonadati > Pseudomonadota > Betaproteobacteria > Burkholderiales > Comamonadaceae > Comamonas > Comamonas sp. NLF-1-9. The sequence goes on along the minus strand of NZ_CP078069.1, from coordinate 1,850,423 downwards.
GCCGCCCAGGCCGAACCCGCCAGCTACCAGGTCGACGCCGACCACACCTACGTCACCTTTGCCATCGACCACTACGGCGCCTCGGTCAACCGCGGACGCTTCGACGCGGTGAGTGGCTCCATCCGGTTCGACCCCGCCGCCAAGGCCGGGCAGTTCGACATCACGGTGGACACGAACAGCATCTACAGCGGCTCCAGGGGTTTTGACGAGCACCTGAAGAGCCCAGATCTGTTCGACGTGGCGAGGTACCCGACCATGCGCTTCGTCGCCGACCGGATGGACTTCGAGGGCGAGCGGCTCGTGCAGGTAGCGGGCCAGCTCACACTGCTTGGCCAGACCCGGCCGCTGACGCTCAAGGCGCTGCAGTTCAAGTGCTACCCGAACAAGCGCGCCAAGACCGAGGCCTGCGGCGGCGACTTCGAGGCGGTGATCGACCGCACCGAGTGGGGCATGGACTACCTGGTGGCCGTGGGCATGCCCAAGAGCGTTCGCATCACCGCGACGATAGAGGCGTTCAGGCAGTGATGAGCATGCCGCGTGCCTGAGTTCAGGCGAGCACGTGCTGCAAATGCGCCGCCAGCCCCCGGAGGTTGACGAAGCTCAGGTCGTACATCCCTGACAAACCCGCCGCCTGCTCCTCGCTCAGGTCGGCGACGCACAGGATGAAGCGACTCTTGTCCAGCCCCAGGCGCTTGCGCAGGCGCACGTATTTTTCGATGTCGCGGCGGAATTCGCCGGATTTGCACTCGATGCAGACCGGTGCTTGCCCGGCAGGCAGGCCGACGACGTCCAGCTCGTGCAAATCTTCATTGGGAAAGACGACCTTGACGCCGCGTGCGCAGGAAAAGGTCTTGTTGCTCTCCTGAAACTGCCGGATCAACACCATGAAGGCGTACCACTCGAGCCAGCCGCCGTCGAAAAACTGGCGCACTGCGGTCGCGCCTTGCAGCGTCAATCGAACGATTTTCTCGGGCTTCTGGTAGTAGTAGCGCGCGAAGAGCGTGTGGCCGTAAAGCTGGCGGCACAGCGCGTTGATGGCTTGCGCGTCTTTTTGTGCGAGACCGCCCAACTCCAGGTTCACCCAGGTGTGGCTTTTGCGGTAGGCCCAGCGCACGCGCTCGATCAGTTCGCCAAAGAGTTCGTGACGCTCACCGATCAATTGCGCAGCGTCGTCGAAAAAACCGCTGGTATCGGCCAATGCGTAATTGAACCGCGCTTCGATCTGATGACTGGCGAACCACTGCTGCAAGGGTGCGTGTTGCTCGGCCGTGGCCAGCAGCGACGTGTTGTTCAAGTCCACGTCCCGCAGCGCGTCGGTTTCACCTGGCACCACTTCGGCTGGCGCTTGCGAAGTTGTGTCGATCTCGACCTCGACCTCTCGCAGCGCCTTGAGTTCGCGCATCGCGGCGAAGTAGCGCTCGACCAGCTTTTCGACGTAGAACACCGTGCCGAACACGGTGGCCGCCGTGCCGCAGCGGGCGCAGGACATGGAAGCGCCGATCGCGGCATTGGCTTCCTCGGAAATGAAGCCGCAGTGGTTGCAACGGTAGATGGGCATGTTCGAAGGCTTGCGAAGAAGAATTCAGGTGGTCGATGGCGCGAGCGCCTGAAGCAGCATCGCATGAATGCCGCCAAAGCTGCCGTTGCTCATGCACACGATATGGTCGCCCGGCCGCGCCGCCTGTGCCACCAGCGCCGCCAGCGCGTTCAAGTCCGCGCTGGTGCGCGCGCGCGGGCCCAGGGGCGCGAGCGCGGCGGCGGCGTCCCAGTCCAGGCCCTGGGTGTGGCAAAAAGCAAGGTCTGCGGCCTCCAGGGCCCAGGGCAGTTGCGCCTTCATCGTGCCCAGCTTCATGGTGTTGCTGCGCGGCTCGAACACCGCCAGGATGCGTGCCTGCGGCGGCAGGCGCCGGCGCAGGCCGTCGAGCGTGGTGCGCATCGCCGTGGGGTGGTGGGCAAAGTCGTCGTAGACCGTGATGCCGCCCGCCGTGCCGCGCAGCTCCATGCGCCGGCGCACGTTTTCAAAGCCCGCTAGCGCCTGCGCCGCCTGCGCGGGGGCCAAGCCCACATGTTCGGCGGCGGCGATCGCGGCCAGGGCGTTCATCTGATTGTGCATGCCCGTCAGCTTCCAGCGCACGCGGGCCAGGCTCTGGCCGCTGCGCAGCAGCTCGAAGTCGTGCGGTTCGCCCCGGGCGCGAAAGTCGCCGGCGGCACTGCCAAAGCCGGTCACCTCGCTCCACACGCCTTGCGCGAGCACGCGCTCCAGGCTTTCGGCGTCGCGGTTGACGACGACGCGCCCGCTCTGCGGCACGGTGCGCACGAGGTGGTGGAACTGGCGCTCGATCGCCGCCAGGTCCGGGAAGATGTCGGCGTGGTCAAACTCAAGGTTGTTCAGCACCGCGGTGCGCGGGCGGTAGTGCACGAACTTGCTGCGCTTGTCGAAGAAGGCGGTGTCGTATTCGTCGGCCTCGATCACGAACAGCGGCCGCGCCTGGCCCGCCGCCTGTCTGCCCAGGCGCGCCGAAACGCCAAAGTTCAGCGGCACGCCGCCCACCAGGAAGCCGGGCGCCAGGCCGCAGGCGTCGAGCAGCCAGGCGAGCATGGCACTGGTCGTGGTCTTGCCGTGGGTGCCGGCCACGGCCAGCACGTGGCGGCCGGCCAGCACGTGCTCGGCCAGCCACTGCGGCCCGCTGGTGTAGGGCAGGCCGGCGTCCAGGATCGCCTCCATCAGCGGGAATCTGGGCGATCCGTCGGCCAGGTGAGCGCGGCTCACGACGTTGCCGACCACGAATACGTCGGGCTTGAGCCGCAACTGGTCGGCGCCATAGCCTTCGATCAGCTCGATGCCGAGCGCTTGCAGCTGCTCGCTCATCGGCGGATAGACGCCGGCGTCGCAGCCGGTCACCCGGTGTCCCGCCTCGCGCGCCAGCGCCGCCACGCCGCCCATGAAGGTGCCGCAAATGCCAAGAATGTGGATGTGCATGCGTCGATTCTAAGCGGCCCATCTGTCTGCAATTTCAAGCAAAATCGGGCGAAAACGCTTGCGGGTCAAGCGCAAACAGCTATCAAAGTGATATTGCGCTGCCTTGGGGTTCGCCGGGTTGGGCGCCGCTGCGCCGTGGCTGTGGCATCCTGTGGCGCATGCGCGCCGATCACCACACCGAGATCCTGCAGACGGCCGCCCGCCTGGCGGTGGACGAAGGCATGGACTGGGGCAGCGCCAAGCGTCGGGCGCTGCGCGAGCTGGGTCTGCCGGCGCGTACCCCGCTGCCCGACAACCTGCAGCTGGAAGACGCGGTGCGTGAACACATCGCGCTGTTTCACGCCGACACCCAGCCGGACGAGCTGCGTGCGCTGCGCGAGCTGGCGCTGGTGTGGATGCAGCGCATGCAGGCCTTTCGCCCCTATCTTGGCGGCGCGGTCTGGTGGGGTACGGCCACGCGGCGCAGCGATGTGGTGATCTCGCTGTTCTGCGACGACCCGAAATCGGCCGAAATCGCCCTGATCAACCTGCAGCAAAGCTATGAGCCGCACACTACTACCGGCTTGCGCGGCGAGCGGGTCGATGCCCTTGCAGTACCGGCCAGGCTGGCCGAGTTCAATGAAGACGTCTGGGTGCACCTGCTGATCTACGACCTCGATGACCTGCGCGGCGCGCTGCGCACCGACCCGCGCGGGCGCCTGCCGCGCGGCGACATTGTGGCGGTGCAGCGCCTCTTGCAGGGCGGCGGGTCTGCTACGCTCGCACCATGAATGCGCAAGAGCACAGCGAAGCCCCGGGCGCCCCGGCCCCGGGCGGCGTCGGCCCCGCGAGCCCTTCGCGCCGGCATTGGATGCTGCTGGGCGTGGGTCTGGCGGCGGCCGCCACGGGCGCGGGCCTGGCGTGGTGGCGCTTCAGCCCCCGCAGCGAGGACGAACAGGCGCTGGCGCAGTTCTGGGCGTCGCGCTTCGAGAGCCCCGATGGCACGCTGCTGGAGATGGCGGCGTTTCGCGGCCGGCCCTTGCTGCTCAACTTCTGGGCTACCTGGTGCCCGCCCTGCGTGCAGGAGTTGCCGCGCCTGAATGCTTTTCACGCGGCGCACCAGGCCCAGGGCTGGCAGGTGCTGGGCCTGGCCATCGATCAGCTCGACAGCGTGCGCGGCTTTCTGCAGCGCACACCGCTGGGTTTTCCGCAGGCCTTGCCGGGGGCTGCGGGCCTGGCGCTGGTGCGCGGTCTGGGCAATCCGGGCGGCGGTTTGCCCTTCTCCGTTTTATTTGCCCCGAACGGCCGGATCGCCGAGCGTAAAATCGGCGAACTTTCAGACGACGACCTGCAGCAGTGGCGCACTGCCCTGTGATTCGCAGCACCGCTCGCACTCTCCGAGCACGCCGGAAAATTCCGCAAATATTTGTCTGTTCAGCGCAGATTGCGGTAAATTGACGCCTGTTCGCATCATTTTGGATTATTCATGGATTTGCGAAAACTCAAGACGCTGATCGACCTCGTTTCCGAGTCGAACGTCTCCGAACTGGAAATCACCGAGGCCGAGGGCAAGGTACGCATCGTCAAGAGCGGCGCCGTGCCCGCCGCGCAGATGCTGCCCATGCCGGTGCAGACGGTGGCCGCGCCGGTCGTGCAGGCGCCGGCGCAGGTGGCCCCGGCGGCGGCGCCGGAAAGTGCCCCGGCGCCGGAGAGCATGCCGGGCAACGTGGTCAAGTCGCCCATGGTGGGCACTTTCTACCGCTCGTCGAGCCCGGGCGGCGCGGCCTTCGTGGATGTGGGCAGCCACGTCAAGGAGGGCGACGTGCTGTGCATCATCGAAGCCATGAAGATCCTCAACGAGATCGAGGCAGACCAGAGCGGCGTCATCACCCGCGTGCTCGCGGAAAACGGCCAGGCGGTCGAATACGGCCAGCCCCTGTTCGTCATCGAGTGATGTGTCCGGGCGCCAGGGCTTGCCCCCGCCGCCCGACCAGCCAAGCACAAGGACGCCATGTTCAAGAAAATTCTGGTCGCCAATCGGGGAGAGATAGCCCTTCGCATACAGCGCGCCTGCGCCGAGCTTGGCGTCAAGGCGGTGATGGTCTATTCCGAGGCCGACCGCGACGCCAAGTACGTCAAGCTTGCCGATGAGGCGGTGTGCATAGGCCCCGCGCCCTCGGCGCAGTCTTACCTCAACATGCCGGCCATCATCTCGGCCGCAGAGGTCACGGACGCAGAAGCCATTCACCCTGGCTACGGCTTTCTGTCGGAGAACGCCGATTTTGCTGAGCGCGTGGAGCAAAGCGGCTTTCAGTTCATCGGCCCGACGCCCGAGAACATCCGCATGATGGGCGACAAGGTCTCGGCCAAGCGGGCGATGATCAAGGCCGGCGTGCCCTGCGTGCCCGGCTCCGACGGCGAGCTGCCCGACGACCCCGCGCAGTGGCGCAAGATCGCCAAGAGCATAGGCTACCCAGTCATCATCAAGGCCGCGGGCGGCGGCGGCGGGCGCGGCATGCGCGAGGTGCACACCGAGGCGGCGCTGATCAACGCCGTGCAGCTGACCAAGGCCGAGGCCGAGGCGGCTTTCGGCAATCCCGCGGTCTACATGGAAAAATTCCTGCAGAACCCGCGCCACATCGAAATCCAGATCCTCGCGGACAAGCACAAGAACGCGGTGTATCTGGCCGAGCGCGACTGCTCCATGCAGCGGCGCCATCAGAAGGTGGTCGAAGAGGCACCGGCGCTGGGCATACCGCGCAAGCAGATCGAGAAGATCGGCGAGCGCTGCGTGAGCGCCTGCAAGAAGATCGGCTACCGCGGCGCGGGGACTTTCGAATTCCTGTACGAAAACGGCGAGTTCTATTTCATCGAGATGAACACCCGCGTGCAGGTCGAGCACCCGGTGACCGAATGGATCACCGGCGTCGATATCGTGCGTTGGCAGATCATGGTGGCGGCCGGCGAGAAGCTCGATTTTGCGCAAAAGCACGTGCAGGTGCGCGGTCACGCCATCGAGTGCCGCATCAACGCCGAAGACCCCTACAAGTTCACGCCCTCGCCGGGGCGCATCACCAAATGGCATGCGCCGGGCGGGCCGGGGGTGCGCGTCGACTCGCACATCTATACCAACTACTACGTGCCGCCCAATTACGACTCGATGATCGGCAAGATCATCGTGCACGGCGACACGCGCGAGCAGGCGCTGGCGCGCATGCGCACCGCGCTCAACGAGACCGTGGTCGAGGGCATTTCCTCCAACATCCCGCTGCACAGCGAGCTCATGGTGGACGCGCGCTTTGTCGCCGGCGGCACCAGCATCCACTATCTTGAAGAGTGGCTGGCCGCGCGCAAGCGCTGAGCACGGCCGACCACGCGCGATGGGTTTGTTCGAGCTGCGCCTGCTCTGCCCCGAAGCGCGCGTGGAGCCGCTGAGCGAGGCGCTGGATGCGCTGGACGCGCTCAGTGTCTCGGTCGAAGACGCCGACGCCCTGACGGAGCACGAACGCCCGCTGTTCGGCGAGCCCGGCATGCCCGCGCCCCAGCAGGGCTGGCAGCGCAGCCGCGTGAGCGCGCTGTTCGCCAGCCGCGAAGCTGCGGACGAAGCCGCAGCGCTGCTGCCCCTGCAGGAATTCTTTGCGGACTGCACGCTGATCGGTGTGGCGCCTGTCGCCGAGCAGGACTGGGTGCGCCTCACGCAGGCGCAGTTCGCGCCGGTGCAGATCACGCCGGAATTCTGGATTGTCCCTACCTGGCACGAGGCGCCCGCGCAGGCGCGGCTTGCCCTGCGGCTGGATCCGGGCATGGCTTTTGGCACCGGCACGCACCCGACCACGCGCATGTGCCTGCGCTGGATTGCCGCGCACGCCGCGCATGTGGGCGCGCACCGGGTGCTCGATTACGGCTGCGGCTCGGGCATCCTCGCCATGGGCGCGGCCCGCTTTGGCGCGCGCGAGATCGATGCGGTAGACATCGACGAGGCCGCAGTAGAGGCCACGCGCGCCAACGCCCGGGCCAATGACCTGCAGCTCAATGCCGGTACGCCCGAACTCGCCCAGGGTGCCTACGGAACCGTGCTCGCCAACATCCTCGCTACGCCGCTCAAGGTGCTCGCGCCCCTGCTGTGCGCGCACGTGGCCGATGGCGGCTGGCTGGTGCTTGCCGGCATTCTCGAGCGCCAGGCCGACGAGATGCGCCAGGCCTACGCTCCCTGGCTGGCGCTGGAGGTAGCAGACCAGGAGGACGGCTGGATACTCATGAGCGCACGCCGCTGAGGCGCGGGCCGGGCGGCTGCAGAGGCGTTTTCTACAATCGCTGCCCGATGAGCCAGATCACGCGCTGCCCCCATTGCAAGACCTCGTTCAAGGTCGTCTCGGATCAGTTGCGTCTGGCCGAGGGCTGGGTGCGCTGCGGGCGTTGCAAGGAAATCTTTGACGCCTTCGAAGGCCTGGTCGAAGACTTTGCGCCCGCGTCGGCGGCCGAACCGCTGCTGTCGCTGCCGCCCGAGTTCACGCGCGACACACCGCCCCCGGCCGCAGCCGCAGCCCGGGCGACCGTTGCAGCGCCGGGGCTGCGGCCAGCGGCCGATGCGCTTGCACACACGGCCGGCGCAACGGGCTGGCGCGCCCGCCTGCACGACTTCGTGCCTGGCACGGGTGCTGCCGGGCCGACGCAAGCTGAAGCGGCGGCGCCACGGGCATTTGCTGCGCCCGATAGCACCGCCGGGCTCTTTGCAAACCGGGGAGCAGCGCGCGCCGCAGAACCCGCGCACGAGGCAGCGGCCGATGTGCCGCAGGCCCCTGCACTCGCGCCGCTGGCGCAGCCGCAGTCCCAGGAGGACGCTGCAGCGCGTGCTCCCGCGCCGCCCGAACCCGAGCCGCGGTCGCCGCCTGATGCCGATCGGCAAGCGAGCGTACTGGCGGCGCAGGCCGAAGCCCTGCAAGCTCGGATGGAGCCGACCTGGGACGAGACGCTGACGCCCGGGCCGCAGATGCCGGAACAGAATCCTGCAGCGCCCGGGCCTGACCCTGAACCGGATATCGAGCTCGAGCCGGAGCCAGAGCCAGAGCGGAGACCGGAACACGAAGCCGAGATGCAAGCCGGGTCTGATTCGGAGCTGGAGTCCGGGCCAGAACCCGAAGCAGAAGCGGAGCCGGAGTCGGAACTGGACTCAAAACCCGAGCCGGAATCGGAAGACACCGCCGAATCCTTGGTCTCCGCCGGCATGCAGGCGCAACCGCCCTGGACGCTCGAACCCCAGCCACACACTGCGCGTCAGTCCGAAGCATTCGCACCCGCCGGCCAAGCCGCATCGGCGCGTGCTCCGGCGGCGCAGACGCAGCCCCCGCCGTCCGCCAGGCCCGACGCCGATGATTTTGACTTCGTGCGCTCGGCGCGGCGCAAGGCCTTCTGGCGCCGGCCGCTGGTGCGTGGCTTTCTGTTTCTGGTCTTGCTCGCGCTCGTGGGCCTGCTGTCGCTGCAGCTGGCGCTGCACGAACGCGACCGGATCGCCGCCAGCTACCCCGAGGCTCGGCCCTGGCTGGAGCGCCTGTGCGCGCCGCTCGCCTGCCGCGTGGCGCCGCTGCGGCGCATTGCCGACGTCGTCATCGAAGGCTCGTCCTTCGTGCGCCAGAACGCGGGCGATGCAAGCTACGCGCTGCAACTGCTGGTGCGCAACAATGCCCCGGTGGCGCTGGCGATGCCGGCCTTCGAGCTCACGCTGCTCGATGCGCAAGAGCAGCCCGTGCTGCGTCGCGTGCTATCTGTTCAGGAGCTGGATGCGCCTGTAGAGCTTGCGCCACACGGCGAATGGAGCGGTAGTCTGCAGCTGCGCCTGCATGCCGACGCCGCACGCGTGAGCGGCTATCGCCTGCTCGCTTTTTATCCCTGACTTGCAAGGACTACGAATTGACATGGCTGCACTGATTTGCGGATCGCTGGCATTTGACACCATCATGGGATTCGAGGGGCGCTTTGCCGACCAGATCCTGCCGCAGCAGTTGCACATCCTGAACGTGTCCTTTCTGGTGCCGGGCTTGCGCCGCGACTTTGGCGGTTGCGCCGGCAACATCGCCTACGCGCTCAAGCTGCTCGGCGGCGACCCGCGCCCCATGGCCACGCTGGGCAGCGACGGCGAGGCCTATCTCGAGCGGCTGCGCACGCTGGGCATACGCACCGACGCGGTGCAAGTGCTCAGCGAGGTCTATACCGCGCAAGCCATGATCATGACCGACCGCGACAACAACCAGATCACTGCTTTCCACCCCGGTGCGATGGCGCTGGCGCACCGCAACCGCGTGCTGGCCGACGAGGCGGTGCGCGTGGGCATCATCGCGCCCGATGGGCGCGAGGCTATGCTCGAGCACGCCGAGCAAATGGCTGCGGCCGGCATCCCCTTCGTGTTCGACCCGGGCCAGGGCCTGCCCATGTTTGATGGCGAGACCTTGCGCCGCTTCGTGGGCTTGGCGAGCTGGGTCGCGGTCAACGACTACGAGGGCCAGATGCTGTGCGAGCGCACCGGCTGGAGCAAGGCGCAGATTTCGCGCCAGGTGCGCGGTCTCTTCGTCACGCTGGGCGCGCAGGGCTGCGAAGTCTGGGAGCAGGGGCAGAGCCAGACCCTTGCCGCCGCAAAGCCGCGCGAGGTGCGCGACCCTACGGGTTGCGGCGACGCCTGGCGCGGCGCGCTGCTCTATGGCCTGGAGCGCGGCTGGTCGCTTGAGCGCTGCGCGCAGCTCGGCAACCGCATGGGCGCGCTGAAGGTGGCGCACGACGGGCCGCAGAACTACACGCTTGATTTTTCCGTCGCCTGAGCTCTGCTACGGCAGGCAAGGCGCAAAGACAAAACCCTCCGGGCCATGGTGGCCGCGGAGGGTCAGGTCGGTGCTCCAACGCTCAGGGCTTGCTCTGGGTCGGGAAGGGCCAGGCGGCTTGCGGGTTCAGCGTCGTCTTGGCCGGCGCCGCCTTCTTGGCGGGAGCGGCCTTTTTTGCGCTGGCCTTCTTGGCCGGCGCTGCGGCCTTTTTTGCCGGCGCCGCCTTCTTGGCCGGTGCTGCGGCCTTCTTGGCCGGCGCCGCCTTCTTCACCGCCGCCTTTTTTGCGGGCGCGGCCTTCTTGGCGGGAGCGGCCTTCTTCACCGCTGCCTTCTTGGCCGGCGTCGCCGCCTTCTTGGCGGGCGCGGCCTTCTTTGCCGGTGCCGCAGCCTTCTTTGCGGGCGCTGCCTTCTTGGCCGGCGCTGCCTTCTTCACCGCGGCCTTCTTCGCCGGTGCTGCCGCCTTCTTGGCCGGCGCGGCCTTCTTCGCGGGCGCGGCGGCCTTCTTCACGGCGGCGTTCTTCGCCGGCGCTGCTGCCTTCTTTGCAGGTGCAGCCTTCTTCGCTGGTGCCGCCTTTTTCGCGGCGGGCTTCTTCGCAGTTGCCATCATGTTCTCCTTGAGTCGATTAGCAAAGAGCACTGCCTGCTTGCATGGCGCATGCAGCGATCCATGGCCACCGGGCGGGCTGCCTGGGGTCACGAATATGGAAACGCCCCGCACCTGTTGCATGGCTTTGCATGGCAGGGGACGGGGGCGCCGTGAAATGCGTGGTGGATGGGTGGCGCAAAACCATGGCGGGGTGATTCAACGCCCTGAGGCGCGGCGCTCGGCCTTGGCTTGGAGAGCCATGCGATCAGCACGGGCTTGCAGTGGCATGTCTATCGTGGTGCTGCTGTCCATCACGCACGGATTATGAAAGCTGTGCTTCAGAATGAAAAGCACACCAGCCTTGCCAGGCGGTGTTCTGTTGCTTGCATGCAGCGCTTGCGCGGGCCGTCCTGCCGTGTGCATCAAGCGCAGCGCGCCGCCCGGCAGCGCGAGCGGATGCTTCAGCGGCGAACCACGGGCGCCAGCAGGATGCCGCTGCCCGCGCAGTGGCGCGAGATCAGCTCCCAGTCCAGGCCTGGCCCGGGGTCGTTTTTGCGCCCGGGCGCGATGTGCTCGTGCCCCGCGATGTGGCGCACCGGATAGCGCGCGCGCAGCGCATCGCACAGGCGCAGCAGCGTCGCGTACTGCGCCGGCTCGAAGCGCTCGCCTTCCAGTCCTTCGAGCTCTATGCCGATGGCGTCGTCGTTGCAGCGCGCGCGCAAGCGCCAGTGCGATGCGCCGGCGTGCCAGGCGCGCTGGTCCGCATCGACGAACTGCCAGAGCACGCCCTTGCGCGTGATGAAGAAGTGGCTGGACACGCGCAGGCCGCGGATCTGTGCATACCAGGGGTGGGCATCCCAGTCCAGCTGGTTCATGAACAGCGCCGACACCGCGCCGCTGCCGTAGGCGCCCGGCGGCAGGCTGATCGAGTGCAGCACGATCAGATCGATGCAGGCGCCCTGCGGGCGTGCATCGAAGTTCGGCGAGACCTGCGCGCGCGCCCAGTCCAGCCAGCCGCCGCGCCAGGCGCCGGGGTCAAGCCTGCGTGCCATGGTCTGCGTTGGCCTGGGGCGCCTGCGCAACGCCCAGGCGCTGCAGCCGCAGCGCCCATTGCCGTGCGCTGAGCTCGAGCCTGGCCGCGGCTGCGGCGTGGTCGCCCGCACATTCGTCCAGGGTGTGCGCAAGCAGCGCGGCTTCGCGCGCATCGAGCCAGGCCAGCAGCGTGCTGCCGCTGCGCTCCGCTGCGCCAATCTCGTCCTGCTGCGCCGGCGTCGCCCCGGCAGTGGTGCGCGGCGCCGGCGCGGGTGCGTCGCCGGGCGGCAGGTAGGGCGGTATCTGCAGGGCGGCGCCCTCGCTCAGCGCGAGCGCGCGGTGCAGCATGTTCTCGAGCTCGCGCACGTTGCCGCTGAGCGGGTACTGCGCCAGGCGCGCGAGCATCGCCTCGTCCAGCGTCGGTACCGGCATGCCCGACTCCTGTGCAAGACGCTCGAGCAGCGTCGCACACAGCAGCGGCAAGTCCTCCAGGCGCTCGCGCAGGGGCGCGGTGCCCAGTTCGATGACGTTGAGCCGGTAGTACAAGTCCTGGCGAAAACGTCCGCTCTGCACATCGGCCGCCAGGTCGCGGTGGGTGGCGCTGACGATGCGCACGTCCACGGTTTCTTCCTGGGTGGCGCCAAGCGGGCGGATGGTGCGTTCCTGCACCGCACGCAGCAGCTTGGGCTGCATGGACAGCGGCAGTTCGCCGATCTCGTCAAGAAACAGCGTGCCGCCGCTGGCCGCCTGGAAATAGCCCGCGCGGTCCTGCGTCGCGCCGGTGTAGGAGCCTTTGCGTGCGCCAAAGAATTCGGCCTCGAGCAGCGCTTCGGGGATGGCGCCGCAGTTGACCGCCACCAGCGGGCCGGCCGCGCGCGGGCTGCATGCGTGCAGCGCGCGCGCCACCAGCTCCTTGCCGGTGCCCGATTCGCCGCGCACCAGCACCGGCGCCATGCTGCGCGCCACCTTGGCGATGTCGGCGCGCAGCTTGCGCATGGCCGCAGACACGCCCACCAGCCGTGCCAGCGCCTCGGGCTGCGCTTCGACCTGGGCGGCGCCTGCGGGCTTTTGCCTGGCCGCAGCGAGCATGGCCGTGCCCGGCGCCTGCTGCGCGGCGGAAGCGACGACGCTGCGCACCTGCTTGAGGTCGACCGGCTTGGTCAGATAGTCGAAGGCGCCGGCGCGCAGCGCCTCGACCGCGTTCTCCGCCGAGCCGTAGGCGGTCATGACGATGCAGCGTTCGCCGCGCCGCTGGGCGTGCATCTCGTGCAGCAGCTCCATGCCCAGGCCGTCGGGCAGGCGCATGTCGGTGATCACCACGTCAAAGCTCTGGCGCGCCAGCTCGGCCCGCGCCTGCTGCAGGCTGGCCGCCGTCTGCACCCGGTAGCCTTCACGCAGCAGCGTGAGTTCGCACAGCGTGCGCAGATCGGGCTCGTCGTCGATCACGAGCACCTGGGAGGGGGCCTTGCTGGTCATGGTCGCGCTGATTGTTGCAGACAGGGCGCGCGCCGTGGGTTCAAACCACGATTGCGTCCAGCGTCGAAGAAGCGTCGGGCGGGCGGCTCGAGGCGCGGAAGGTGAGGGTGAAGGCGTTGCCCTGCACCGTGCCGCGTGAGAGGTCGAGCGCGCGGCGCGCGTAGTGCAGCGTGGCGCCGTGGCGCTGGCACAGCTCGCGGCAGATGTACAGGCCCAGGCCGCTGGAGCGGCTCTCCGACGAGAAGAAGGGCTCGAACAGGTGCTGCTGCACCGAGCTCTCCAGCGGCGCGCCGTCGCTCCACACCTGAACCGTTGCCGGGCGGCCCATGCTGCCCTGGGTGATGAGTTGCAGCGCCTCGGCCTGCGTGCTTGCGTAGCGCGCGGCGTTGTCCAGCAGGTTCACCAGCACGCGGCGCAGGTGCTCGGGGTCGAAGACCACCTGCGCCTGGCGCGCCAGCAGATTCAGCGTGACTGCGGTGTCGGGGTGGGCTGCCTGCCAGTCGTCCGCGATGCGCTGCACCGCCTCGTCCAGCACCAGCGCGCGCGAACTGGCGTTGCCCATCTGGTGGTGCACCCGGGCGATGTCGAGCACGTCTTCGGTGATGCGCGCCAGGCGCTCGGCGTTCTGCGCCACCATGGCCGACAGGCGCTGCTGCGCCGGGTCGCTCAGGTCTTCGGCCAGCAGTTCATTGGCCTGGGTGATGGCCGCCAGCGGATTGCGAATCTCGTGCGCCACCGCGGCCGACATGCGGCCCATTGCGGCCATCTTCTCGGTGCGCAGGCGCGCTTCCATCTCGCGCAAGTCCTGCAGGAACATGACGCACAGCTGCTCCTGCTCTTCGCGCGCGCCGGCTTGCGCGCTGCTGCTGCTGGTCAGCCAGGTGCGCACGCGCAGCACCAGCGGGCTCTGGCCCTCGTGCATGATGGTGACGTCCGCCGCCTGCGATTGCAACTCCGAGCAGGTCTGGTGCGCCAGTTGCAGCAGCGGGCGCCAGCGCAAGTCGGGGGCCAGCGGGAAGGGCAGGGGCTCGTCGCCCTTGCGGTCCATCAGCACCAGCGCCACCGGGTTGGCCAGGCGCACGCGCCCTTGCGGGTCCAGCACCAGCACGCCGTCGCTCACATGCTGCATCACCATGTGGCTGATGGCCGCCTGGGTGTGCGCGGCGATGCGGCTCTGGCGCGCATGGTGTTGCTCGTGCAGCAAGCGCGTGGCCAGTTGGTGCGCGAGCCAGGCGACGATGAAATAGGCGGTGCCGGTGAGTGCGGCGCCCAGGTAGGCGCCGGTGGTCTCGGTGCCGCCGCGCCAGCCGGTCCACCAGGCCAGGGCCAGCAGCAGCAGCGTGGCCGCGGCCGCGCCGCCCAGGGCCACGCTGCGATTGCCCAGCACGCCCGCCATCAACACGGCAAAGCCGAACAGCGGGGTGTAGCTCATGGGCTCTTGCGTCTGCATCTGCAGCAGCTGCAGCCCGGTATAGGCCAGCAAGTCCACGCCGATGGAGGCGAGCCAGGGCCAGGCGGCGGTACCCGGCCAGTCGTCCGAGCGCGGCCATGAGCGCAGCGCGAGCGTGGCCGCAAGATAGGCGCCGCTGGCCAGCAGCAGGCGCGCGGTCACCGGCTGGCCCAGCGCCAGTGCGGCCAAGTGCAGGCCCAGCAGGGCCAGCGCCACCAGCACGCGGGCGGAGAGAAAACCGCTCCACAGGCGTGCACTGCTCTGGGCGCTGCCGGGGCTCAAGGTGGTGCGCTTCAAGCGGGGCCCTGGTCGCGGTGGGCGCTGCAGCAGTAAAACTGCCCGTCCTGCGCCAGCGCATCGGTCTGGGGCAGGTGCAGGCCGCAGTGGGCACAGGCCACCATGGCCTGCGGCTTGCTGAGCCGGCGCGGCGCCGCCGCCCCCTGCGAGGGCGGCTTGCGGCCGCTGCGCGCGAGCGCGTAGAGCAGCACCACGATGACGAGGATCAGCAGGTATTTGCTCATGCCGAACGCCCCAGCACGACCTCCAGCACGAAGCGCGAACCGACGTAGGCCAGCAGCAGCAGCGCCGCCCCTGCATATAGCACGCGCCTGGCCTTGCGCCCGCGCCAGCCAAAGCGCGCGCGCCCGACCAGCAAGACGGCGATGGTCAGCCAGGCGAGCAGCGAAAACACGTTCTTGTGGTCCCAGCGCGGCGCATGGCCGTAGAGCTGCTCGCCGAACAGCCAGCCTTCGGCCAGCGTCGCGCTGAGCAAGATGAAGCCGGCGGTGATGAAGCGAAAGGTCAGGCGCTCCAGCGCCAGCAGTGGCAGCCTGCCCGGCACCTGCTCGGCCTGGCGTATGCGCTGCTCGGCGCGGCCCATGAGCCAGGCGTGCACCACGGCTGCCGCAATCAAGCCGTAGCTGGCGATGCCCAGGGTCAGGTGCAGCGCCAGCCAGGGCGAAGAGCGCTCTTGCAGCGCGAGCCCCGGAAAGACGGCGGCGGCGAGTACCACCAGAGCCGCGAGGATGGCCATGCCGACGACCGCACCGCGCGACTGCATCTGCGGCAGTACCTGGTGCTCTACCGCGTAAGTGGCGAGCACCAGCCACAGCGTCATCGACAGCGCCGGCGCAAAACCGAAGTGCGGGGTGCTGCCCAGTACGCCCGCGGCCAGCGCCAGCGCGTGCAGCAACCAGCCTGGCGTCATGGCCAGGCGCTGTGCGCGGCCCGACACCTGGCGTCCCATGAAGACCGGCACCAGATAGGCGAGCGCCGCCGCCACTGCCAGCGGCCATCCCGGCGATGATGCGGTCGGTAAAATCATGGTCCCGTCAGTTTAGCCTCTGGCCATCGCGGCCGGAGCGCCACCCATTGGGGCCGAGCCGCCCCGCAGGAGCACCACCACATGGCGTCCGCCCTCACCGACAAGCTCTCGCGCCTTGTCAAACAGATGCGCGGCCAGGCGCGCATCACCGAAGCCAACGTGCAGGACATGCTGCGCGAGGTGCGCATGGCGCTGCTGGAGGCCGACGTGGCGCTGCCGGTGGTGCGCGATTTCATCGCGCGCGTCAAGGACAAGGCCCTGGGCCAGGAGGTGCTGGGCAGCCTCAAGCCCGGGCAGGCGCTGGTCGGCATCGTCAACAAGGAGCTTGCCGCCACCATGGGCGAGGGTGTGGCCGACATCAACCTGGCCGCGCAGCCGCCCGCGGTGATCCTGATGGCCGGCCTGCAGGGCGCGGGCAAGACTACGACCACGGCAAAACTCGCCAAGCACCTGATTGAAAAACGCAAGAAGAAGGTGCTCACGGTCTCGGGCGACGTCTACCGCCCGGCCGCGATCGAGCAGCTCAAGACCGTGACCGCGCAGGCCGGAGCCGAGTGGTTTGCCTCCAGCACCGAGCAAAAACCGCGCGAGATCGCGCTCGCTGCGCTGGACTACGCGAAGAAGCATTTCTTCGACGTGCTGCTGGTCGATACCGCCGGACGCCTGGCCATCGACGAAGTGCTGATGCAGGAAATCAAGGAGCTGCATGCCGTCCTGAAGCCGGTGGAGACCTTGTTCGTCGTCGATGCGATGCAGGGCCAGGACGCGGTCAACACCGCCCGCGCGTTCAAGGAGGCGCTGCCGCTCACCGGCATCGTGCTCACCAAGCTCGACGGCGACTCGCGCGGCGGCGCGGCGCTGTCGGTGCGCCAGATCACCGGCGCGCCGATCAAGTTCGCCGGCGTGTCGGAAAAGATCGACGGCCTGGAGGTGTTCGATGCCGAGCGCCACGCCGGGCGCATTCTGGGCATGGGCGACATCGTCGCGCTGGTCGAGCAGGTAGCCCAGGGCGTGGACATGGAGGCGGCGCAAAAGCTTGCCGCCAAGGTCAAGAGCGGCGACGGCTTTGACCTCAACGACTTCCTCGGCCAGTTGCAGCAGATGAAGCAGATGGGCGGGCTCTCCAGCCTCATGGACAAGCTGCCCGCGCAGCTTGCCGCCAAGGCGGGCCAGGTGGACATGGGCAAGGCCGAGCGCGACATCCGGCGCAAGGAAGGCATCATTTGCAGCATGACGCCGCACGAGCGCCGCCGCCCCGACATCATCAAGGCCACGCGCAAGAAGCGCATTGCGGCCGGCGCCGGCGTGCAGGTACAGGAGGTCAACCGCCTGCTCAACGAATTCGATCAGATGCGCACCATGATGAAGAAGATGAAGGGCGGCGGCCTGATGAAGATGATGAAGAAGATGGGCGGGATGAAGGGAATGCCTGGCCTGCCGTTCTGAAACCCATGAAAACAAGGGCATTTTTGGCCTGTGGCGCTTTCTGGCAAGGCGCCGGCAGCTATTGAATTCGGAGTATTTCATGGTGGTGGATTTCCGGCTGGACGCATCGCTCAAGGCTTATCCGCCCGCTGCCGCGCCCTGTCTTGCCAGCGAGATCGGCGGGCAGGGCTGGAACGTGCTCGCCGGCGACCTGCCGCTGCCGCTGGCGGTGCTGCGCCGCAGCGCGCTGGTGCACAACCTTGCATGGATGCAGCGCTACGCGAGCGCGCGCGGCGTGGTGCTGGCGCCCCACGGCAAGACCACGATGTCGCCCGAGCTGTGCGCCATGCAGCTGGCCGCCGGCGCCTGGGGCCTGAGCTTTGCCAACGTCTGGCAGGCGCAGTTGGGCGTGGCGGCGGGCGCGGCGCGCATCCTGATCGCCAACCAGGTTTTGCAGCAGGCAGATCTCGACGCGCTGGATGCGCTGCTCGCCGACCATGCCGAGCTGCGGGTGTACTTCCTCGTCGACTCACTGCCCCAGCTGGCCTGCATCGAAGACTGGGCGCGCCGGCGCGCTTGCGCGCGGGTATTCGACGTGTTGCTGGAGCTGGGCATCCCGGGCCAGCGCACCGGCTGCCGCACGCACGAGCAGGCGCTGGCGCTGGCCCGCGCGGTGGCGGCCAGCGCGGCAGTGCGCCTGTGCGGCATCGAGTGCTACGAGGGGCTGCTTGCCAGCGGCGACAGCGCGCACGACGCGCAGGCGGTGACCGAGCTGGTGCGGCGCGCCCTGGCGCTGACGCGCGCCGTGGACGCCGAAGACCTGTGGGCTGCGGGCGAGGCGCAAATCCTGCTTTCCGCGGGCGGCTCGGCGGTGTTCGACCTGGTGCTGCCGCTGCTGCGGGCACAGGGGCTGTCGCGCCCCGTCACCGGCGTGCTGCGCTCAGGCTGCTACCTCACGCACGACCATGGCAACTACCAGCGCTTCGTGCATCTGCTGGCCGAGCGTGAAGGCTTGCGGGACAGCCTGCAGCCCGCGCTCACCGTCTGGGCATTGGTGCAGTCCGTGCCGGAACCCGGTCTGGCGCTGCTCAACGCGGGCCGGCGCGACCTGTCTTTCGACATGGGGCTGCCTCGGCCCGTGCGCTGGGCCGCATCCGCAACGCGCGTCGCGCGCCTGGCGCCCGAGGGCTGGAAGATCAGCGCGCTGAACGACCAGCATGCCTACCTGCGCTTTCCGGCCGAAGCTGCGGCGCCGGCCGTGGGCGACCGTGTGGAGCTGGGCATTTCCCATCCTTGCACCACCTTCGACAAGTGGCGCTGGATGGCGCTGGTGGAAGACGATGGCGCGGTGAGCGGCGCCATCCATACCTGTTTCTAGGCGTCGGCCGTCTCGCGGCAGAGTTCGCCGCGCAGCGTGTAGTGGCGCGCCTCGGTGATGCGCACGTCCACCATCTGTCCGACCAGTGCGGCGTCGGCGGCGAAGTTGACCACGCGGTTGCATTCGGTGCGGCCCATGAGCTCCTTGGGGTCGCGCTTGCTCGGGCCTTCCACCAGGATGCGCTGCACCGTGCCCACGCGCTGGGCGCTGATCGCATGCATCTGCCGGTCTATGAGTTGCTGCACTTGCAGCAGCCGGCGCTGCTTGACCTCTTGCGGCGTTTCGTCGCGCAGGCTGGCCGCGGGCGTGCCGGGGCGCGGGCTGAAGATGAAGCTGAAGGAGTTGTCAAAACCGACTTCCTCGATCAGAGCCAGCAGTTTGGCGTGGTCGTCCTCGGTCTCGCGCGGAAAGCCGATGATGAAGTCGCTGCCTATGGCCATGCCCGGGCGCACCGCGCGCAGCTGGGCGATGGTCTTCTTGTACTGCGCGGCGGTGTAGCCGCGCTTCATGTAGCTCAGGATCTTGTCGCTGCCGTGCTGCACCGGCAGGTGTACGTGGCCGACCAGCTTGGGGATGCGCGCGTAGGCTTCGATCAGGCGTGGCGAAAAATCATTGGGATGGCTCGTCGTGTAGCGGATGCGCTCTATGCCGGGAATGTCCGCCACGTATTCGAGCAGCAGCGCAAAGTCGGCAATCTCCTTGCTCTTGCCCATGGGCCCGCGGTAGGCGTTGACGTTCTGGCCCAGCAGCGTGACCTCTTTCACGCCCTGCTCGGCGAGCTGCGCAATCTCGAGCAGCACGCTCTCGAAGGGGCGGCTCATCTCCTCGCCGCGGGTGTAGGGCACGACGCAGTAGCTGCAGTATTTGGAGCAGCCTTCCATGACCGAGACATAGGCCATGCAGCCCTCGGTGCGTGCCGGCGGCAGATGGTCGAACTTCTCGATCTCGGGAAAGCTCACGTCCACCTGCGGGCGGCCTTGCCTGACGCGGGCGTCGAGCATCTGCGGCAGGCGGTGCAGCGTCTGCGGGCCAAAGACCAGGTCGACGAAGGGCGCGCGCTTGATGATCTCCTCGCCCTCCTGGCTGGCCACGCAGCCGGCCACGCCGATCAGCGTGCCCTTGTCCTTGAGGTGCTTGACGCGCCCGAGGTCGGAAAACACCTTCTCCTGCGCCTTCTCGCGCACCGAACAGGTGTTGAACAGCACGAGGTCGGCCTCGTCGGGATTGTCGGTGGCTTCATAGCCCCGGGCGTCGGCCAGCACGTCGAGCATCTTGCCCGAGTCGTACTCGTTCATCTGGCAGCCGAAGGTTTTGATGAAGACTTTCTTGCTCATGGGGTTCTCTCGGGAAAAGGGCCGGGGCGGCGGGAGCCAGCGGCGCGCCGGCACGCTGCCGGGGCGCGGCCTTCAGTGGCGCTGTGCGCCGGCGTCCGGCAGTTCGGACTCGAAGCGGAAGTTGCGCTGTTGCATGCCGGGCGCGGCGCGCGGGCGCGCGGCTTCGGCCTCGCTCAGCAGCCAGACGGTGTGCAGCATGCCGGTGGAGCGTTCGATCACGTAGTGCACGGTAAAGGTCTTGCCGCGCAGGGTGTGCGGCATGACCAGGTGGTTGCGCGCATCAAACACCCGCAGGCCGGGCGCGCTGCGCAGCGGCTGGCCGTTGAGCAGCACGCGCTGCGCCGACTCGAAGGTGACGCTGCCGCGCAGCGCCGTATCGGGGAAATTGCGTGCCGCGCCGCCCGAAGGCGCCAGCGGCTGCTGCTGAGCCTGTGCGGGCAGGCCCGGGCCGGCGAGCCACAGCGCGAGCGCGGCGGGGGCGAGGAGGCGGCGGCAGCGGTTCATGGTGTTCATCCAGGGGCTGAAGCCAGGCATTTTAGGGCGACGCTGAACAAGTCCCTCGCGCGCCGCGCGTCCCGGCGTGCGGCGGTCTGCGGCGTTGCAAATCCTCGCGATAGCTGCGGCTATCGCTGCGGTTTGCGCCTTGCAGCCCATCCCCAGGCTGGGCGCGCGCCATCGCGGGAACTCGTTCAGCGTCGTCTCAGGCGGCGGCCTGCGCCTGGCCGAGCAGCGCCTGGGCCAGCGCCGCGATGCCCGCATCGGACAGATCGTTCGCGGCAATGCGCTGGCGCGCGTCCCAGAGCGCGAAGTTGCGCTGCTGCGAGCGCCCGTAGTGCGGGTCGTAGTGCTGCGCAATCAGCTCACCGAACAAGGGAGCGAGCTCGCGCCCCTGCGCCCAAGCCTGCCAGCGCTGCACGGTTTCGTGCCCGTGCATTTCGGTCAGCAGCGCCAGGCGCCCGGCCAGCTCTGCGGGATCGTCGCCGAGGTAGGCGTAGTCGCGCAGCAGGTAGCGCAGGCGCTCGCTGGCCGGCGCATCGATCTCGATGCAAGGCGCCTGGCGCAGCCGCTGCACCAGCGCCGGCGGCACCGACAGGCGGCCGATGCGCGCGCTCTCGCCTTCCACATAGACGGGCTGCGCCAGGTCCATGGCCTGCAGCGCCTGCCAGATCTGCGTCTCGAAATGCTTTTGCGAAGGCTGCTCCACCCCCGGCAGCCCGCCCAGCAGCGAGCCCTTGTGCCGCGCCAGGCCTTCCAGATCGAGCACCTGCGCGCCGCGTGCGGCCATGGCGTGCAGGATGCGGGTCTTGGCGCTGCCGGTGGCGCCCACCAGCGCGCGAATCTGCAGCTGCGCCGCGCCCGCCTGCAGGCCGTCGATCACGTGGCGGCGAAAGGCCTTGTAGCCGCCGGCGAGCTGCTCTGCCTTCCAGCCCACCAGGCGCATCCACTGCACCATGGCGCCGCTGCGCATGCCGCCGCGCCAGCAATACACCAGCGGGCGCCAGCCGGCGGGCTGCTCGGCAAAGGCGTCGCGCAGGTGCTCGGCCAGATGCGCCGCGACCATGGCGCCGCCCACGCGCCGCGCCTCGAACGCGCCTTGCTGCACGTACAGGGTTCCGACGATGGCGCGTTCGGCGTCGTCCAGCACCGGGCAGTTGATCGCACCGGGGATGTGGTCTTCGGCGAACTCTGCGGGCGAGCGCGCATCGATCAGCGCATCAAAGCGGCCGATGTCGGCGGGGCGTATGGGGCAGGGGTGGGACACGGCAATCGAAGGCGGCGGGCCGCTCGGCTGCAGGCGTGCAGCGGGCCGGTATTTTCGCCCACGCGCCGCCGTGGCGCAGTGGACTATAAAAATAGTAGCTGCTAGCGCTTGTCGGTAAAGCGTTTGGGGCGTATTTTGCTTGAAATCACCGCACTTGCTCAAATGGCTAGCCGCCCTGACTAGACTAGTCGGGTTCACAGACCAGAGGCACGGAAACCACAGGACATGGCCATTACTGAACAGGATTTGCTGGCGGCGCTCGCCGGCGTGAAGGACCCGGTGTCGGGCAAGCCGCTGGCGACGGCCCGCAGCGTGCGCAATCTGCAGGTGGCGGGCGACAGCATTTCCTTCGAAGTGCAGATGGACTACCCGGCCAAGACTCTGGTGCCCGACCTGCAGGCGCAGCTGTCGGCCGCGGCGCGCAGCCTGGCCGGGGTGCGCAGCGCAGCGGTGCACATCAGCAGCAGAATCACCGCGCAGGTGGCCGGGCGCGGCGCGCGCCTGATCCCGGGCGTGAAGAACATCATCGCCGTGGCTTCGGGCAAGGGCGGCGTGGGCAAGAGCACCACGGCGGTGAACCTGGCGCTGGCGCTGTCGGCCGAAGGTGCGCAGGTCGGCATTCTGGACGCCGACATCTACGGCCCGAGCCAGCCCATGATGACCGGCACCTCGGGCAAGCCCGAGACGCGCGACGGCAAGCTCATGGAGCCCAAGCGCGCCATGGGATTGCAGATCAATTCCATAGGCTTTCTGGTGCGCGAGGAGCAGGCCATGGCCTGGCGCGGCCCGATGGCGAGCAATGCGCTGGAGCAGCTCATCAACCAGACGCGCTGGCAGGACCTGGACTACCTCGTCGTGGACATGCCGCCAGGCACGGGCGACATCCAGTTGACGCTGGCGCAGAAGGTGCCGCTGACCGGCGCGGTCATCGTCACCACGCCGCAGGACATTGCGCTGCTGGATGCGAAGAAGGGCATCACCATGTTCCAGAAGGTGGGCGTGCCCATCCTGGGCATCGTGGAGAACATGGCGGTGCACATCTGCAGCAACTGCGGCCACGCCGAGCACATCTTTGGCGAAGACGGCGGCAAGCGCCTGGCGCAGGACTACGAGATGCCCTACCTGGGCGCGCTGCCGCTGGCGCTCGCCATCCGCCTGCAGGCCGACTCGGGCCGCCCGACGGTCTTTGCCGAACCGAATGGCGAAGTTGCGCGCCTGTACAAGGCGATGGCGCGCCAGCTCGCGAGCAATGTCGCGCGCCAGGCCGGCAACGAACTGCCGGCCTTTCCCGACATCATCATCAGCAAGGACACCTGAGGGCAGTATCGCCCCGGCCCTTTGCGCGCCCTACTTGACGAAGCCGAGGAACTCGCGGCGCAGCGCCGCGTTCGTGAGAAATTCGCCGCGCATGATGGAGTTGCTCATGCGCGCGCCCTCGTCCTTCACGCCGCGCCAGTGCATGCAGGCGTGGCTGGCCTGCATCACCACTGCCAGGCCGTCGGGCTGGATGCGCCGCTGCAGCTCGTCGGCCAGCATGGTGACGGCCTCTTCCTGAATCTGCGGCCGGCGCATGATCCAGTCGCAAATGCGCGCGTATTTCGACAGGCCTATCAGGTCGGACCGGGCGTTGGGCAGCACGCCGACCCAGACCTTGCCCTCGATAGGGCACAAGTGGTGCGAGCAGGCGCTGCGCACCGTGATCGGCCCGATCACCATGAGCTGGTTGAGCTGCGCCACATTGGGGAAGGCCGTCACCTGCGGCGCAGCCTCGTAGCGTCCGCCAAACACCTCGTCGACATAGAGCTTGGCCATGCGCCGCGCGGTGTCCGCCGTGTTGTGGTCGTGGTCGGTGTCGATCACCAGCGCGCGCAGCACCGCCTGCATCTTGGCCTGCACCTCCTCGCGCAACTCGTCGAGCTCTCCGTCCTCGATGAAGTCGGCGATGTTGTCGTTGGCGTTGAAGCGCTGGCCAGCGCACACCAGCCGGTAGCGTATGCGTTCGGAGGCCGCCATGCCTGCGCCGGCTTGCTTCTCGTGGTCGGGGCTGGCTTGTACGTGCATGAGCATTTGCGACTGCCTTTCGTGTGGTTTCAAATCAGTCTGCCCTGCGGGCAGGAAAAATCAAGCGCTTGTGCGGCCCCTGCCCGCCGGACGGCCGCGCCAGCGCTGCAATCCGCAAGGCGGCGAGGCTTGCTGCTGCCCATTGGATGCAGCTGCCCAGTGCGGCGTTTCAGGCAGCGCGAGGCTCCATGCCCCAGCCGACTCGTCTGGCAGGGCGCGGGCAGGTGTGCGAAGATCGCCCGCCGCCTGCGCGCACCGACCGTTCGCCGGTATCTTCGTGCAGGGCGATCTGCCACGCGCGGCGGCAAGCACCAGAGACACCATGCGACGACGCCCACTGATCCATGCCAGCGCTCTGGCCGCCTTCTTGCCGCTTGCGGCGCTGAGCGCGCGCTGGCCCGAGCAGCCGCTGCGCTGGGTCGTGCCGTTTGCGCCCGGCGGCACCACGGACTTCGTCACCCGCATGCTTGCGCAGGCGCTGGCGCCGCTGCTCGGCCAGAGCGTGGTGGTGGACAACGTGCCCGGCCGCAGCACGGTGCGCGGCGTCAAGCAGGTGGCCGACGCGCCGGCCGACAGCTATGCCTGGCTTTCGGTCACCAACAGCTTGTGCGCCAATGAAACCCTGATGCGCCGCCTGCCTTACCGCCTGCACGACCTGCAACCGGTATCGGCCATGGCGCGCTCGGAGCACGTGCTCGTGGCCTACCCCGGCAGCGGCTTGAAGAACGTGGCCGACATCGTCGCCCAGTACGAGAGCGGCAGGGCGCTGAGCTACGCCTCGTTTGGCGCGGGCAGCTCGGCCCATCTGGCGGCTGAGCTGCTCAAGACCATTCTGGGTACGCCGGGCATCGTGCACCAGCCCTACAGCGGCGAAGCACCGGCGCTTGCCCAACTGCTGCAGGGCAAGGTCGCGCTGATGTTCGGCACCTGGCCGCAGCTGCGCAGCGCCATCGCCGAAGGCAGGCTCAACGCCCTGGGCGTGGCCAGCGAAAAGCGCTCGGTCTTCGCGCCGCAGCTGCCTACGCTGGGCGAGCAGGGCGCGAGCGTCGAGTCGGCTTCCTGGAACGGCGTGATGGCGCCGGCAGGGGTCGATGAGGCGGTGGTGCAGCAGATGAACCAGGCGATCAATGCGGTATTCCAGATGCCGTCCGTGCAGGATGTGCTGCAGGCGCAGGGCCTGGTTGCGATCGCCGGCAGCACCGAGCGGTTCGCGCAGTTCCTGCGCAGCGAAGTCAAGCGCAATGCAGATCTCATCTACCGCGCCGGTATTGCCTTTGAAGACTGAAGTGTTGCGCAAGCCGCCTGCTTGCTGGCGGTGGCCGGCATGAGCGCCATGCGCCGCGGCGCCGGTGCGGGCTTTGCCCTGCTGCTGCTGATTGCGCTGCTCATGGCCTGCAACCATGTGGCTGCGCGCCTGGCCTTCGACCACGGCGCGAGCGTGGCCACGGCGGTCGGCTTTCGCAGCCTGGGCACGGCGCTGGTGGTGACGCTGCTGGTGTGGCGCGGGGGCGCCTGGCGCTCCCTGCGCGCGCGCGAGGGGCGCAGCCTCTTGTTCATCGGCGCGCTGATCGGGGTGCAGAGCCTGCTGCTGTATTCGGCGGTGGCGCGCCTGCCGGTGGCGCTGGCGCTGCTGGTGTTCAACACTTTTCCGCTGCTCACCGCCTTCTGGGCGCGCGTGCTCTATGGGCACCGCCCCGAGCGCGCGGTGCTCGTGGCCATGCCGGTGATCCTGTTCGGCCTGGTGCTGGCGCTCGACGTGCTGGGCGCGGCCTCGGGCCTGGGCGCAGCGGGTCAGTGGCGCGAGATTGGCGCGGGCGTGGCCTTTGCGCTTTCCGGCGCGGTGATGTTCGCGCTGGCGCTGGTGCTCACCCAGCATGAGGCCGGCGCCGTCGACGGGCGCGTGCGCACCCTGGTGTCGATGGCGGTGGTCGTGGTCGTGGCCTGCGCGGCGGCGGCGGTGCAGGGCGGATTCCAGCTGCCCGATGCGGCGCCGGGCTGGTGGGGCCTGGTCTTGCTCACCGTGCTCTATGGCACCGGCATCACCATCTTGTTCACGGTCTTGCCGCGCCTGGGGGTGGTGGGCAATTCCGCGGTGCTCAATGTGGAGCCGGTGTTTGCGCTGGTCGTGGGCTGGCTGGTGCTGCGCCAGTCGGTAGCCGGGATGCAGATGCTTGGCGCCATCATCGTCGTCGCCGCCGTGCTCTGGCTCGGTTCGCGGCGTCGCTGAGGCTTACCATCGCGCCTTGTCCCAGCAAGGCAGCGCCATGACCCAGCCCTCCACCCCCGTACCCGCCGGCCAGGACGCGGCCCTTGACGCCCATGGCGCCACCCTCGCTGCACTGGAAGAGCTGTTGCAAGCGCTGCAGGACAGACACGGCGGCGATGTGCCCGAATGGGAGTACTGCGAGGGCGTGATGACTGCATTGCTGTGCACCCGCCGCGAGGTGCCCGCCGATGAATGGCTGGCCATGCTGTTCGAGCCAGGCGCGCAAGCGATCTTTGGCAGCCCCGCCGAGCAAACCCGTTTCATGATGCACTGGCTCGAGCGCGAGCAGCAGCTGCGCAGCGCGCTGCAGGCGCCGGTGCAGGCGCTCGATGATGAGCGCGCACTGGACCCCGGCGTGCTGGACTGGCGCGGCCTGCTGCTGAGCCTGCCCGAGCCCGAACGCGCGAAGCTGCAGGACGCCGAGGCACCGCCCGCCTTCGCCCAGGCCTGGGCGGCGGGCTTTCTCGATGCGGTGGACCACTGGATGGACGACTGGGCCCCGCCGCGCGACAAGGAGATCGCTGCCGAGATGCGCGAGGCAATTGCCGCCATCGGCGCGCTGCTGCACGACGACAGCGGCGTGCCCGAGTTCAATCTCTACGACGAGGCATGCGCGCCCAGCGTGAGCCAGGCGCGCTTTGAAGCCTTTGGCGCTGCCGTCTGGGCGGTGTACGACCTCTACGACATCGCGCGCAGCCTGGGACCGCGCCAGCCGCCGGCACAAAGCGACAAGGTGGGGCGCAACGACCCCTGTCCCTGCGGCAGCGGCAAGAAGTACAAGAAGTGCTGCGGCGCCTGAGCTGGCGCCTGCGCTGCGCCCTCAGCGCTGCACATCCGCCAGGCACAGGTACTTGATCTCCAGATACTCCTCCATGCCGTGCACCGAACCCTCGCGCCCCAGGCCCGACTGCTTGATGCCGCCAAAGGGCACATGCTCGGTGGAGATCAGTCCCGTGTTGATGCCCACCATGCCGTACTCCAGCTGCTCGCTCACGCGCGTGATGCGCCCCACATCGCGCGCGTAGAAATAACTCGCCAGGCCAAACTCCGTGGCATTGGCCGCGGCAATCGCCTCCTGCTCC
This sequence comes from Comamonas sp. NLF-1-9, assembly GCF_019195435.1. NCBI lineage: Bacteria > Pseudomonadati > Pseudomonadota > Betaproteobacteria > Burkholderiales > Comamonadaceae > Comamonas > Comamonas sp. NLF-1-9. The sequence continues at coordinate 1,823,479 of NZ_CP078069.1, read as the reverse complement.
GTGTGAAAGCGAAACACCGGCGCCAGCGGCCCGAACGTCTCCTCGCGCGCCACCAGCATCTTGTCCGACGCATCGGCAAGCACCGTCGGCTCAAAAAACTGCCCCTTCAGGCGCTTGCCCCCCGTGACAATGCGCGCGCCCTTCTTGAGCGCGTCCTTCACATGCTTGTCCACCTTGGCCAGCGCCGCCGGCTCGATCAAGGGCCCCACACTCACCCCCTCCTCAAAGCCATTGCCCACCTTCATCGCCTTCACGCGCGCCGCCAGCTTCCTGACAAACACCTCATAGACACCGTCTTGCACATACAGCCGATTGGCACACACGCAAGTCTGACCCGCATTGCGGTACTTGCTTGCCAGCGCCCCCTCTACCGCCGAATCCAGATCGGCATCATCGAACACGATGAAAGGCGCATTGCCCCCCAGCTCCAGCGACAGCTTCTTGACCGTGGGCGCGCACTGCGCCATCAAGATGCGCCCGACCTCGGTAGACCCCGTAAACGACAGATGGCGCACCACGGTGCTCTCGCACAGCGCTTGGCCAATGGCCGGCGCATCCGTGCCCGTCACCACATTGATCACCCCCGGGGGAAAGCCCGCGCGCTGGGCCAGCTCGGCCGCCGCCAGCGCCGTGAGCGGCGTGAGCTCGGCCGGCTTGATCACCACGGTGCAGCCGGCAGCCAGCGCCGGCGCCACCTTGCGCGTGATCATCGCCAGCGGGAAATTCCACGGCGTGATCGCCGCGCACACCCCTATGGGCTGCTTGAGCACCAGATAGCGCTTGTTGGCATCGTAGGTAGCCAGCGTCTGGCCACTCACGCGCTTGGCCTCCTCGGCAAACCACTGCACGAAGCTGGCGCCATAGGCGACCTCGCCGCGCGCCTCGGCCAGGGGCTTGCCCTGCTCGGCCGTCATCAGGCGTGCCAGGTCTTCCTGGTGCTCGATCAGCAGCGCATGCCAGCGCATGAGGATGGCACAGCGCTCGGGCGCGCTCTTGCTGCGCCAGGGGAGCCAGGCGGCATTGGCCGCATCGATGGCCGCACGCGTCTCCCTGGCGCCCAGGTCTGCCACCTCGGCGAGCTTGTGGCCGGTGGCCGGATCGAGTACCTCAAAGCGCTGGCGGCCCTTGACCCAGCGGCCATTGATCAGGCCGTCGGTGAGGAGGAGGCTGGGGTCGGCGAGCTGCGCCAGCGGGGAGACGGAAGAAGAAGAGACGGTAGATGGCATGGCCTTGTGCCGTGAAGGGTGAAAAAACCCCGCGCTGTGGCGGGGCAGGAGCAAGAGGGCGCGCTGGCGCGTGGCCAGCGGCAGTGCATGCAGGGTGGGCGCCTTACTTCATCAGCTTCCAGTCGCCGTTGACGATCTCGACCAGCACCACGCCCTGCTCGTCAAGACCGTTGTGGTCGGTGGCGGTCATGGTGTAGACGCCGCCCGCGGCAGGCACGTTCTTCAGGCCTTCGAGCGCATCACGCAGCGCGGCGCTGAAGGCCTTGCGGTCGCTTGGCTTGGCGCTCTTGAGCGCGACCGGGATGGCTTGCTCCAGCAGCACGCCCGAATCCCAGGCGTTGGCGCCGAACTGCGTCAGCGTCTTGGGGCCGTGCGCCGCCTGGTAGGTGTCGGCAAAGCGCATGGCCGCGGCCTTGAAGCTGGCGTTCTCCGGCAGCTGCGGTGCGACCAGGCCCGGCGCCGCCGCGACGATGGTGCCGTTGCAGTCGGCGCCGCAGATGCGCAGGAAGTCGGGGTTGGCCACGCCGCCGCTCTGGTAGAGCTTGCCCTTGTAGCCGATCTGGTTGAAGGAGCGCTCGGGCAGCGCCGCGGCCGTGCCCGAGGCGCCGATCATCACCGCGTCGGGCTTGGCGGCCTTGATGTGCAGGGTCTGTCCGGTCACCGAGGTGGCGGCGCGGCTGTAGCGCTCCGAGGCGACGAGCTCAATGCCGTTGGCCTTGGCCGATTCGGCGAAGTTGACCGACCAGTCTTCGCCGAAGGCATCGTCAAAGCCGATGTAGGCCGCCTTCTTTACGCCCTGCTCCTTCATGTGGCGCGCGATGGCGTTGGCCATCAGCGCGGTCGAGGGGGCGGTGTTGAACACCCAGCGGCGCTTGTCGTCCATGGGGTACACGATGGAGCGCCCGGCCGCCACCGAGATCTGCGGCACGCCGGCGTCGGCCAGGGTGTCGCGCATGGCCAGCGAACTCGGGGTGGTGGTAGAGCCGATGACGGCATGCACGCCATCCTCGGTCACCAGCTTCTTGGTTGCCTTGACGGCGCCCGTGGGGTCGGAAGCGTCATCGAGGATGATGTACTGCACGGCTTCACCGCCGATCTGCTTGGGGAACAGCTCCACCGTCTTCTGCTCGGGAATGCCAAGCGAAGCGGCCGGGCCGGTGGTGGACAGCACGACGCCGATCTTGATCTGGCTGTGCGCGCTCGCCGCCGCGAGCGTGAGGGCGGCCAACGTGAAGACGGCCCGATACAGTTTGCTGCAATTCATCGTGGTTTCCTTGGTTGTCTCCGGATATGTAAAGGCTCCAGCGCCCGCCTGCGGGTCGATGGAGCCCTGTACCGTAGCGACGCCAAGGCCATCGATCAATAAAGCTTGTGTGGACATAATGTTCACGAAGCTGAACAATCGTTTGCGGCAGAAACCGGCTTTTCAGCCGGTTTGCCCCGTTTGGGCTCAGCGCAGCGAGCGCGAATACGCCGCCAGGGCTTCGAGAAAGTAGCGCACCTTCTCCGGCACCATGCGCTTGCCGGGCAGCAGCGCATAGATGCGCAGCGGCTCGCAGGTGTAGCCGGGCAGGCGCACGCGCACCAGTTCGCCGCGCGCGACCGCCGGCGCGCAGAAGGTCGCGGTGACACGCGTGATGCCGAAGCTGTTGGTCGCCGCCTGCAGGCGAAAGTCGGCGTTGGCGCTGATCACGCGCGGGTTCTGGATCGGCACGCCATGGTCCACGCCGTCCTGGTCGGTGAAGGTCCATTCCGTGTCTGCGCTGCTCACCACCAGCGGCCAGGACTTGAGGTCCGCAGGGTGCAGGGGCTGTCCCATCTTCTGCAGCAGCACCGGCGAGGTGAACAGGCCGCGCTCAAGGGAAAACATGCGCCGTATCACGATGCTCGACGAGGGCAGCTGGTGCTCGAGCATGGCGAAAACGATGTCGTAGGGCTCGACGTGCGGATTGATCTGGCGGTGTTCCACGTCGATCTGCAGCTGCAGGTGCGGAAAGGTTTCCATCACCCGACCGGCCACCGGCCCGAGATGGTGGGCGCCGAACTCGTAGGGCGCGGCGATGCGCAGCGTGCCCGCCACTTCGCGCCGGCTGGACAGCGCCTCGTTGCAGGCTTCGTGCAGATTGGTGAACAGATGGGCGGAGCGCTTGTAGAGGATCTCGCCGGCCTCGGTGGTGCGCACGCTGCGCGTGGTGCGCTCGAGCAGCCGCGTATCGAGCTCCTGCTCCAGGCGTTGCACCGCGCTGCTGATGCTCGATTTGGGGTGCCCGAGATAGTGCGCCGCCGCCGAGAAGCCGCCGTGCTCTACAACATGGCAGAACATTTCGCAATCGTTCCAGTTCATGGAGAAAGATTATCCAGAAATTTGAACAGTGTGTCCGGCCAGCGTCGGTTTATCTGCCGCTGTCCAACTCCTAGACTGCGGGCGACTCGCATGGACCAAAGGAGACATTGCAAGTGGCCAGGACTGAGTCATGGAGCCGGCAGAGCGCGGCGGCCCGCAGGCGTGCGGCCAGGCCGGCGGGCGGCGGCGCAAGCCCTTTGGCGCGCTGCGCGACGGGCCGGCTGCAGCAAGAGCGCCATGCGCCGCCGCCTGCCCTGTCGGCCCGTGCCCCGCACGGTCCGTGAGTGGAATTTCCCGCCGCAGCCGCTTTGCTGCGGCTGGGCGATGGCAGCAAATTTCAAGCTGGCGAGCAGCGCATGGACGTGCGCGCACCAATCAAACCCAACGAAGGAGAATGAATGCTTAGTCAAGATACCAGGATTGCAATCGTGGGCGGCGGCCTCGCCGGGCTCACGGCTGCGGTCGCCTTGCAGAAGATCGCCGGTGTCCGTGCCACTGTGTTCGAGCAATCGAACAAGCACGACGAGGTCGGCGCCGGAGTGACGGTGGCGCCCAACGGTGCGCGCATGCTCGACAAGCTGGGCTTGTTCGAACCCATCCGCGACGCCGGTGCCACGCCCGACGGGCACGGGCTCTACCTCGATGCGCTGGGCAACGTGGTGACCGACGCCGCCTGGGAAGACAGCGCGAAGAAGTACCAGAACGTCGGCATCTACAGACCCGACCTGATCGACATCCTTGCCGGCGCGGTGGACCCCGACATGATCCGGCTGCACCACCGGGCGAGTTCGGTCGAGCTGCTGGACAAGGGCGTGCGCGTGCATTTCACCAATGGGGAGCAGGAAGACTTCGACGCCGTCATCGGTGCCGACGGCATCCGTTCGGTGGTGCGCGCGGCGGTGGGGCAGCAGCGCGGCTTCGTCTATTCCGGCTTCATCGCCTACCGCGGGGTGATCGACGCGGCAGATCTGCCCAAGGACTGGAACCGGATCAGCCAGACCTGGATGGGCAACGACCGCCATCTGATGACTTACCCGCTGCAGCAGCACAAGCTCTACAACTACGTCGCCTGCGTGCCCGACAACCGGCCGCTGCACGGCCCCTGGTCCGGCCCCGCGCAGGTGTCGGAGTTGCACGCCGAGTTCGAACGCCAGAAATGGGATCCGCGGGTGCATGAATTCCTCTCGCACGTCAAGGAAACCTTCTGGTGGGGGCTGTTTGACATCGACCCCCTGACCAACTGGTCGCGCGGGCCGATCGCGCTGCTCGGCGACGCGGCCCACGGCATGATTCCGCACCAGGGCCAGGGCGTGAACCAGGCCTTCGAGGACTGCCTCACGCTGGCCTACTTCCTCAAGGAAGCGGACAGCGTCAGCGACATTGCGCTCGCTTTCAGGCGCTACACCGCCGTGCGCATGCAGCGCGCAACCATCCTGCAGGTGGGTTCGCGCCGGGCCGGCTGGATGTTTGACTCGCAGTTCCAGTTCACCGATACCGAAAAGCGCGATGTCGACATCACCTCGGGGCGCGATTTCCGCCGCGCTGCGGTGTTCGACTACGACGCACTCAAGGTTGCCGAGAAGGCGCTCAAGCGGTTCAAGAAGCTTTGATGCGCACTGGGCAGCGCGCAGTCAGCAACGAACACACCAACAGGATTTACTCGCATGACATCGATAAGCATCATTGGCAGAGGCAAGATGGGTTCGGCCATCGCCGGGCTCGCACAACGCGCCGGAGCGCAGATACAACTCGTCAACCGCAGCGCCACGCCGGCCGACGACCGCCCCAACACCACCCACGCGGTGCTGGGCGAAGACTTGACCGGGGACATCGTCGTACTCGCGGTGCCGCACGGCGCCTACCCAGGCATCCTCAAGCACTACCGCGATCGGCTCGGTGGCAAGGTCGTCATCGACATCAGCAACCCGATGGATTTCTCCACCTACGAGCAGCCCGAGGAGTTGCGCAACACCTCCACCGCGCTGGAGCTGGCCAAAGAGTTGCCCGAAGACGTGGCGGTGCTCAAGGCCTTCAACGTGAACCTGGCTGACACGCTCAAGACCCGCACCAACGGCATGACCGCGACGACGGTGCTGTTCGCCGGGGACGATGCCGCCGGCAAGCTCGCGCTCACCGAGCTGCTGCTGGCCGCAGGCTTGCGCGCCGTGGACGTCGGACCGCTGCCGCGCTCTGTGCAGCTCGAGGCCATGGGTTATCTGCAGATCGTGCTGGCTTCGTCGGGCAAGACGCGCTTCGAATCGGGCTTCAGCCTGCTGCCATGAGCCCTGACCCTTGCGCTTGCCGTCGGCCGCAGCGGCGCACAAGGCGCTTGGCCCGCGCGCACGAGCGCGCGCGCGCTCGGTGCAAGAATGGCCATGGCGGCAAGGCCGCGCAGGCCTTCATGCCGGGCGCCCGGCTCACCTGGCGCGCCTCCTCGCCCGCCCACGGCGGTGTCTCTCACGCTCTCGCAAACGCACAGGTGGTGTCAGTCACATGGATCTGCAGATAGCTTTGATGTTGGGGCAGGATGGCATGGTCAACGGCGCCATCTACGCCCTGATGGCACTGGCCCTGGTGCTGGTGTTTTCGGTGACACGCGTCATCCTGATTGCGCAGGGCGAGTTCGTCACCTATGCGGCGCTGTCGATGGCGGTCGTCCAGGCGGGCGGGCGGCCGGCCATCGTCTGGCTGCTGCTGGCGCTGGCGCTGCTGACCCTGGTGATGGAGGCCTGGCGCCACCGCCAGGGCCTGCGCGTGGACTGGAAGGCGACCCTGGTCTGGACCGTGCTGCTGCCGGCGATTGCGCTGGCACTGGTCTTCGGCTTCAAGCCGCAGACGGCCTGGATGCAGGCCGCGGTGGTGATCGCGCTGATCGTGCCCATGGGCCCGCTGCTCTACCGCCTGGTGTTTCGGCCGCTGGCGCATGCCAGCGTGCTCTTTCTGCTCATCGTCTCCGTGGCGCTGCACCTGGTGATGGCGGGCCTGGGGCTGTACTTCTTTGGCGCCGAGGGCTCGCGCACCAACGCCGTCTGGGATGCTTCCTGGGATCTGGGCGGCGTGCCGGTCAGCGGCCAGTCTCTCGTGGTGGTGTGCGCGGCCACGGTGTTGCTGGTGGCCATGTATCTGTTCTTCGAGCGCTCGATCATCGGCAAGGCCTTGCGCGCCACCGCCATCAACCGAGTCGGCGCGCGCCTCATGGGCGTGCCGACCGACCTTTCCGGCGACGTCTGCTTTGCCCTGGCGGCCTTGATCGGCGTGGTCTCGGGCATCCTGATCTCGCCGGTCACGACGATTTACTACGACACCGGCTTCCTGATCGGGCTCAAGGGCTTCGTCGCGGCCATCATCGGCGGGCTCACAGCCTACCCCGCGGCCGTGGCCGGCGCGGTGCTGGTGGGGCAGCTCGAATCGTTTTCCTCGTTCTGGGCCAGCGCCTACAAGGAGGTGATCGTCTTCACGCTGATCATTCCAGTGTTGTGGTGGCGCTCGCTCAACACCCGCCATGTGGAGGACGAGGAATGAGTTCGCGTCACTGGACCTGGCTTGCCATCGCGCTGCTCGCGATCGCCTGGCCGCTGCTGTCGCCGTTCACCATCACGCTGCTCAACTACATCGGGCTGTACGCGCTGGTCGCCGTCGGCCTGGTACTGCTGACCGGCGTGGGTGGCATCACCTCCTTCGGTCAGGCCGCTTTCGTCGGGCTCGGCGCCTATGCCACTGCCTGGGTCTGCACCTCGCCGCTGGCGGCGCAGGCGCTGTCGGGCCTGTCCCCGGGGCTGCTGCCCTGGCTCGGGCTGCTGCTGGGCCTGCTCGTGACCGGCGTGATCGCCTGGGTACTCGGCGCGGTCACCTTGCCGCTGTCGGGGCATTTTCTGGCGCTGGGCACGCTGGCCTGGGGACTGAGCCTGTACTACCTGTTCGGCAACATCGAAGGCCTGGGCGGTTTCACCGGCATCGCCGGCGTGCAGCCGTTGTCGATCGCGGGGCTGGAGCTGGCTTCGCCGCGCCTCATGGGCATCGTCATCTGGGCGGTGCTGCTGCTGGCGATCTGGGCGATGCACAACCTGCTCGATTCGCGCGAGGGACGGGCGATACGCGCGCTCAAGAGCGGGCGTGTGATGGCCGAATCCATGGGTGTCGATACCTCGCGCCAGCGCATGAAGCTGTTCCTGCTGGCGGCGCTGCTGGCGGCGATCTCGGGCTGGCTCTACACCCATTTGCAGCGCTTCGTGAACCCGACGCCGTTCAATCTGGAAATCGGCATCGAATACCTGTTCATGGCGGTGGTGGGCGGCTCGGGGCATCTCTGGGGTGCGGTGCTTGGCGCGACCCTGATCACCCTGCTCAAGGAGCAGCTGCAGGACTGGCTGCCCAAGCTGCTGGGCACCAGCGGCAACTTCGAGGCGATCGTCTTCGGTCTCTTGATGATTCTGCTGCTGCAGCGCGCGGCCGACGGCTTGTGGCCCCTGATCACCGCCCGCGTGGGGCGCTGGGTCAAGCCGGCGCCGGTGCGCGCCGCGCGCACGACGCAGGCGGCGCTGGGCCGGCGCAAGCTGCCGCCCCTGGGCCAGGTGGTGCTGCGCGCCGAGCAGGTGACCAAGCGCTTTGCCGGCCTGGTGGCCAACGACGCGGTGGACCTGGAAGTCAAGGCCGGCGAAGTGCATGCGCTGATCGGGCCCAACGGCGCAGGCAAGAGCACCTTCTTCAACATGATTTCCGGCGTGGACGACCCGAGCGCCGGCCAGGTGGCGCTGCTCGGCCAGCCCATGACGGGCAAGCCGGCGCGCGCGTTTGCCGCGCTGGGCATGGGGCGCACCTTCCAGCACGTGCGCCTGCTCGGACAGCGCACGGTGCTGGAGAACGTGGCACTGGGCGCGCACCTGCGCGGGCGCCGCGGCTGGCTGTCGGCCATGCTGCAGACCGACCGCCACGAAGAGGCGGCGCTGCTGGCCGAGGCGCGCAAGCAGATCGAGCGCTGCGGGCTGCAGAGCTACATCGACACGCCGGCGGCATCGCTGCCGCTGGGCCAGCAGCGCATCGTGGAGATCGCGCGCGCACTGGCGGGCCAGCCCTCGATCCTGCTGCTCGACGAGCCGGCCGCGGGCTTGCGCCATCTGGAGAAGCAGGCGCTGGTGCAGCTGCTCATGCAACTGCGCGCCGAGGGCCTGGCGGTGCTCGTGGTCGAGCACGACATGGAGTTCGTGATGAATCTGGCCGACCGCATCACGGTGCTGGAGTTCGGCCGCGTGATCGCGCTGGGCACCCCGGACGAGGTGCAGGCCAACCCGCGCGTGATGCAGGCCTATCTGGGCGTGGAAGACATCGAAGGAGATGCGGCATGACAGCCAAGGCCTTGCTGCAACTGAAGGACTTTTCGGTTTCCTACGGACCGGTGGAGGCGGTGCACCAGGTGGAGCTCACGGTCAACGAGGGCGAGATCGTCACCGTGATCGGCCCCAATGGCGCGGGCAAATCCACGCTGCTGAACGCGGCCATGGGGCTGCTGCCCTCGCGCGGCGAGCTGCGCTTTGAAGGTGCGCTGGTGCCGCGCCCCTCGGTCGAGGCCATGGTGGCGCACGGCGTCGGGCTGGTGCCGGAAAAGCGCGAGCTGTTCGGCGAGATGTCGGTGCAAGACAACCTGCTGCTGGGCGGTTTTGCCCGCTGGCGCCGCGGTCAGCGCGACCAGAGCGAGCGCATGCAGGAGGTGTTTGCGCTGTTTCCGCGCCTGCACGAGCGCAGCGCCCAGCTCGCGGCCACGCTCTCGGGCGGCGAGCGCCAGATGCTGGCCATCGGCCGCGCGCTGATGGCGCGACCGCGCCTGCTGATGCTCGACGAGCCGTCGCTCGGCCTGGCACCGCTCATCGTGCGCGAGGTGCTCAAGATCGTCTCCTCGCTGCGCGGCATGGGGGTGTCGGTGCTGCTGGTCGAGCAGAACGCGCGCGCCGCGCTGCAGGTGGCCGACCGCGGCTACGTGCTGGAAATGGGCGCGGTCGCGCTCAGCGGCCCGGCGCGCAGCCTGATGAGCGACCCGCGCGTGATCGAAACCTATCTTGGCGCGGGCAAGGGCCGCGCGCCGCAAGCCGCGCAGAGCGCCGCCGCCGCCGCAGCGCCTGCGGGCACATCGGAGTCGTGATGCAGATGAAAGCCAAACTGGCCTGGCAGCCACGGGGCACGGTCTATGGCGCCTTGCTGAACCTGCGCCGTGAATTCGAGCAATGGGCGCCGCAGATGCACGAGGCGCCCTACAAGGCGCCGCCCTCAGCCCCGGTGCTCTACGTGAAGACCGCCAACACCTTCGCGGCGGACGGCGCGGCCATCCCCGTGCCCGGCCCGGTGCGTGTGGGCGCAACCCTGGGGCTGATTGCCGGGGCCGCGGGCGAGCCGACGCACGCCGTGCTGCTGGACGACTTGTGTCTGCCGCACGAGAGCTACTTCCGCCCGCCGATCCGCTACCGCAACCGCGACGGCTTTCTGGTCTGCGCGCCGCAGAGCACGCCGCTGGCGCAGCTGACGCTGCAGACGCTGCAGATCGCGGTGCGCATCAACGGCGCGCTGGTGCAGAGCGTGGACCTGGCGACGCTGGTGCGCCCGGCGCTCGACCTCTGGGCCGAGGTGTCGGCCTTCATGACGCTGCAGCCCGGCGACGTGCTGATGCTGGGCAGCGACTGCCTGCCCGACGGCAAGCCGCTGCTGGCAGCGGCGGGCGAGCACATCGAGCTCAGCGCGCCGGGCCTGGCGCCGCTGGCGCACGCACTGGTGGAGGAGCACGCATGAAACACGCACGCATCGCCTGGGGCGGCGCCATCCACGAGGCCATCGAAGCCGGCGGCGCGCTGGAGCTGCGCACCCCGGCCCTGCGCGGGCGGCGCCTGTCCTTTGACGAGGTGGTCTGGCTGCCGCCGCTGGCGCCCACGCCGCGCGCGCGCACCATCCTCGCGCTGGGGCTCAACTACGCCGACCATGCGCGTGAACTCGCGTTCAAGCCGCCCGAAGAACCGCTTGCTTTTGCCAAGGGCAGCGGCTCGCTCACCGGCCACCGCGGCTTCACGCTGCGCCCCGAGGGCGTGCGCCACATGCACTACGAATGCGAGCTGGCGGTGGTGATCGGGCGCGAGGCGCGCAAGGTGCGCAAGGACGACGCCTACGACTTCATCGCCGGCTACACCGTGGCCAACGACTACGCGATCCGCGACTACCTGGAAAACTGGTACCGGCCCAATCTGCGCGTGAAGAACCGCGACACCTGCACGCCCATAGGCCCCTGGCTGGTGGACGCGGGCGACGTGCCCGACCCGATGGCGCTGCGCCTGAGCACGCACGTGGACGGACAGCTCACGCAGCAGGGCAGCACCGCGGACATGGTGTTCGACGTGCCCACGCTGGTGGAACATTTCACCAGCTTCATGACCCTGTACCCGGGCGACCTGATCCTCACCGGCACGCCCGACGGCGTGGTCGACTGCCCGGTAGGCAGCCAGGTGGTGTGCAGCATCGAAGGCCTGGGCAGCCTGGAAAACACGATTGTCGGCAAAAACCCGATCCAACCCATACCAGTCAAGCGGTAACAGCTATGAAAATTGAGAATCTCATCGACGGCAAGCCGGTTGCGGCGCGCGACTATTTCGAGACCGTCAACCCCGCCACACAAGAGGTGCTGGCCGAAGTGGCCAGCGGCGGCGCCGCTGAGGTGGACGCGGCCGTGACCGCAGCCAAGGCGGCCTTCCCCAAGTGGGCCGGCCTGCCCGCGCCCGAGCGCGCGCGCAAGCTGCGTGCACTCGGTGACCTGATTGCGCGGCACGTGCCCGAGCTTGCGGCCACTGAAACCGACGATACCGGTCAGACCATCGCGCAGACCGGCAAGGCGCTGGTGCCGCGCGCGGCGGACAACTTCTACTACTTCGCCGAAATGTGCACGCGCGTGGACGGCCACACCTACCCCACGCCCACGCACCTGAACTACACGCTCTACCACCCGGTGGGCGTGTGCGCGCTGATCAGCCCCTGGAACGTGCCCTTCATGACGGCCACCTGGAAGGTCGCGCCCTGCCTGGCCTTTGGCAACACCGCGGTGCTCAAAATGAGCGAGCTCAGCCCGCTCACCGCCGCGCGCCTGGGCGAGCTCGCGCTCGAAGCGGGCATACCCGCGGGCGTGCTCAACCTGGTGCACGGCTATGGCAAGGAAGCGGGCGAGCCGCTGGTCGCGCACCCGGACGTGCGCGCCATCAGCTTCACCGGCTCCACGGTGACCGGCAACCGCATCGTGCGCAGCGCCGGGCTGAAGAAGTTCAGCATGGAGCTCGGCGGCAAGAGCCCCTTCGTGGTCTTTGACGACGCCGACCTGGAACGCGCGCTCGATGCCGCCGTGTTCATGATCTTTTCCAACAACGGCGAGCGCTGCACCGCAGGCAGCCGCATCCTGGTGCAGCAGAGCATCTATGCCGACTTCGCGGCGCGTTTTGCCGAGCGCGCGCGGCGCATCACCGTGGGTGACCCGCGGGACGAGAAAAACATCATCGGCCCGATGATCTCCAAGGCCCACCTGGCCAAGGTGCGCGGCTACATCGAGCTTGGCCAGAAGGAGGGCGCGAGCCTGCTGTGCGGTGGCATCGAGCGCCCGTCCTACGCGCCCGAGCTGTCCGCGCGCGTGGCCAGCGGCAACTTCGTCTGGCCCACGGTGTTCGCCGACGTGGACAACCGCATGAAGATCGCGCAGGAAGAGATCTTCGGCCCGGTCGCCTGCCTGATTGCGTTCAAGGACGAGCAGGACGCGATCGCCAAGGCCAACGACATCGACTACGGGCTCTCGAGCTACGTCTGGAGCGAGAACATCGGCCGCGCCCACCGCGTGGCCGCGGCGATCGAGGCCGGCATGTGCTTCGTCAACAGCCAGAACGTGCGCGACCTGCGCCAGCCCTTCGGCGGCACCAAGGCCAGCGGCACCGGCCGCGAAGGCGGCACCTGGAGCTACGAGGTGTTCCTCGAGCCCAAGAACGTGGCGGTCTCCATGGGCAGCCACGCCATCCCGCGCTGGGGGATTGCGCCGTAAGGCGCGGGCCGGTGCCAGCGCGCGCCGGCCAGCGCGTCGTGCAGCGGCCAGCGACGCCGCGGGCACCTTTGCAGCATTTTCAGGAGACAACACCATGGGACAACTGGCACTGGCAGCCAAGATCACCCACGTACCGAGCATGTATCTTTCGGAACTGCCGGGCACGCGCCAGGGCACGCGCGAGGCGGCGATCGAGGGCCACCGCGAAATCAGCCGGCGCTGCCGCGCGCTGGGCGTGGATACGCTGGTGGTGTTTGACACGCACTGGCTGGTCAACGCCGGCTACCACCTCAACTGTGCCGAGCACTGGCAGGGCAACTACACCAGCAACGAGCTGCCGCACTTCATCAGCAACATGGCCTACGGCTTCAGCGGCAACCCCGAGCTTGGCCGCCTGCTGGCCCGGGAATGCAATGCCCAGGGCGTGGAGACGCTGGCGCACGATTCGACCACGCTGCAGCCCGAGTACGGCACGCTGGTGCCGATGCGCTACATGAACGAGGACGAGCACTTCAAGGTGGTGTCGGTCTCGGCGCTGTGCACCAGCCACTACCTCAACGACAGCGCGCGCCTGGGCTGGGCAATGCGCGAAGCGGTGGAAAAGCACTACGACGGCAAGGTCGCCTTCCTCGCGAGCGGCTCGCTCTCGCACCGGTTTGCGCAAAACGGCATGGCGCCGGACATGGCCTTCAAGATCTGGAGCCCCTTCCTGGAGCGCCTGGACCATGAAGTGGTGCAGATGTGGCAGGACGGCCAGTGGCAGGACTTCTGCGCCATGCTGCCCGAGTACGCGGTCAAGGGCCACGGCGAGGGCATGATGCACGACACCGCCATGCTGCTGGGCGCGCTCGGCTGGTCTGCCTACGATGGCAAGGCCGAAGTGCTCACTCCCTATTTTGGCGCCTCGGGCACGGGCCAGATCAACGCCGTCTTCCCGGTGAGCGCGCAGGACGGCCATGCCGTGCCCGCGCCCGAGGCTTCGCGCGCCACCAGCTTCAAGGCTTTTCCCAGACTGTGAGGACGACATGCCGCATTTGGTAATGCTTTATTCCGGCAACCTCGATGCCGTACTCGACATGCCGCGCCTGTGCCGCGACGCGGCCGACGCCATGCTGGCCATGCGCGACGAACACGGCGCCCAGGTCTTTCCCACGGGCGGCACGCGCGTGCTCGCCTACCCGGCGCCGCACTTCGCGCTGGCCGACGGCGGCGCCGCCGGGCGCGCGGCCGGCGCCGGCAAGACCGGTCTTTTCAGCGCCGACCCGGGCGAGTACGGCTTTCTCTACGCCAATCTGCGCATGGCGCGCGGGCGCAGCAGCGCCACGCAGCAGCGCGCCGGCGCGGCGGTGCTGGCGGCGCTGCGCACACACCTCGACCCGGTGATGGCCACGCGCCACATCGGCCTGACCGTGCAGGTCGACGAAGGCCAGGAGGTGTTCGACGCCAAGCACAGCACCCTGCACCCGCTGTTTCGCAAGGACTGAGCCATGCTGAGTGACGCCCACATCGCCCAGCTGGCGGCCGAGCTGCACGCCAGCGAGCGCTCGCGCCAGCAGGTCGAGCATTTCTCCAAGCGCTTTCCCGGCATGAGCATCGAAGACGGCTACCGCGTAAGCCGCGCCTGGGTCGCGCTGCAACTGGCCGAAGGCCGCAGCGTCATAGGCCACAAAATCGGACTGACCAGCCGCGCGATGCAGCTGAGCAGCCAGATCAGCGAGCCCGACTACGGCACGCTGCTGGACTCCATGCTCTACCAGGCCACGCCGGGCCAGGTGCTGGAGCTGCCGGCCGAGCGCTTCATTGCGCCGCGCGTCGAGGTCGAGCTGGCCTTCGTGCTCAAGCGCGACCTGCGAGGCCCGCAGGTCGATGTCGAGCAGGTGCTCGACGCCACCGACTACCTCACGCCCGCGATCGAGATCATCGACGCGCGCATCGAGCAGTTCGACCGCCACAGCCGCGCCATGCGCAAGGTGCAAGACACCATCAGCGACAACGCCGCCAACGCCGCCATCGTGGTCGGCGCGGGCCGCAGCGGCGCGCGTGCGATCGACAGGCCCTGGGTCGGCGCCATCCTGCGCCAGAACGGCGTGGTGGAAGAAACCGGCCTGGCCGCCGGCGTGCAGGGCGACCCGGCCGTGGGCATCGCCTGGCTGGCCAACAAGCTCGCGCCCTGGGGCGAGCACCTGAAGGCCGGGCACATCGTGCTGGCCGGCTCGTTCACGCGCCCGGTCGCGGCCCGCGCCGGCGATGTCTTCGACGCAGACTACGGTCCGCTGGGCCGGCTGCAATTCAAGTTCGTCTGAATCTTCATGGAAACACCACACAACCTGTTCAAGCAGGCGCTCACCGAAAAGCGCTCCCAGATCGGCTACTGGCTCAACCTCAGGGACACCGTCGCCGGCGAGATCGCCGCGGGCGCCGGTTTCGACTGGCTGTTGATCGACGGTGAGCACACCGCGCACGACCTGGACAGCATCCTGCACCAGCTGCAGACCATTGCCGCCTACCCCGGCGTGCAGGCGGTCGCGCGCATACCCATGGGCCAGGGGCCGCTGGCGCAGATGCTGATCAAGCAGTACCTGGATCTGGGCGTGAGCAACCTGCTCGTGCCCATGGTGGACACGCCCGAGCAGGCGGCCGAGATCGTGCGCGCCGCGCGCTACCCCGGCGCCGAGGGTCTGGGCGGCGTGCGCGGCATGGCCGGCGGGCGCGCCGCGCGCTGGGGGCGTTACCCGCGCTACGTGCACGAGGCCAATGAGCGCATCTGCGTGCTGGTGCAGGCCGAGACGCGCACCGCCATCGACAACCTGGAGGCCATCGCCGCGGTGGATGGCGTGGACGGCGTGTTCATCGGCCCGGCCGACTTGTCGGCCTCCATGGGCCATCGCGGCAATCCGGGCCACCCCGAGATGCAGGCGCTGTTCGAGGACGCCACGCGGCGCATTGTTGCGACCGGCAAGGCCGCGGGCAGCCTGGCGGTGGACGAGGCCATGGCGCGCCGCTATCTGTCCTGGGGCGCGAGCTTCGTGGCCGTCGGGCTCGATACCGTGACCCTGGCGCGCGAGACCGCGCGCCTGGCCAAGACCTTCAAGGAGGCACCATGAGCGCCGCGTACCCGGGCAGCGCGGCGCTGCGCGAGCGCGTGCACCCCGACGAATGGGCCGCGCGCGTGCAGCTGGCCGCGTGCTACCGCATCTTCGCGATGCTCGGCTGGACCGAGCTGATCTACAACCACATCACGCTGCGCGTGCCAGCCAGCGCCAGCGGCGCCGAGATGCAGTTCCTGATCAACCCCTTCGGCCTGCACTACAGCGAGGTGTGCGCGAGCAAGCTGGTCAAGATCAATCTGGCCGGCGAGATCCTGGACGGCTCGCCCCATCCGATCAACCCCGCGGGCTATGTGCTGCACAGCTGCATCCATGAGGGCGTGCAGGGCGCCCACTGCGTGATGCACACCCACACCACGGCGGGCGTGGCGGTCGCTTCGCTCGCCACTGGCCTGAGCCAGAGCAATTTCTACAGCGCCCAGTTGCACGACATGGTGGCCTGCCACGACTTTGAAGGCATCACCATCCGCGCCGACGAAGGCCCGCGCGTGGTCGCGAGCATAGGCCGGCGCAAGGCGGTGATTCTGCGCAACCACGGGCTGCTGGCCTGGGGCGAGACACTGCCGCTCGCCTTTGCCGTGCTCTGGACGCTGCAGCGCGCCTGCGAGGTGCAACTGGCCACGCAGAGCATGGGCGCACCGCTGCCCGTGCCCGAAGCGATCGCCGCGCAGTGCACGCGCGACTCCTTCCAGTTTGACCCCGCCATGAGCGCCGGCCAGGACGTGTTCGACGCGCTGGTGCGCCTGCTCGATCGCGACGACGAAAGCTATAAACAATGAAGCTGCCTGCGCTTGCTGGGCAAGCGTTTGAGCCATAAAACATTCCAAGGATTGCTGGATGAAGATGAACGACACCATCGCCCGCGTGCTCAAGGACCTGGGCGTGGAGCAGATGTTTGGCGTGATTGGCGACGTGAACCTGTTCGTCGTCGACCGTTTCATGAAGGAGGGCGGGCGCTACACCAGCGCCACGACCGAATCGGCGGCGGTGCTGATGGCCTCGGGCTATGCCCAGGTGACGGGGCGCACGGGCGTAGCCACCGTGACCTGCGGGCCCGGCCTGGTCAATTCACTCACGCCCATCGTCGAGGCGGTCAAGGGCCATGTGCCCATGGTGATCATCACCGGCGACAGCCTGGCCAAGTTCAAGTACCACCCGCAAAGCGCCTCGCACCGCGAGTTCGTGCTGGCCACGGGCGCGGCCTACGAAGCACCGGCACGCATCGAGGACGTCGCGCGCGACCTGGCCTACGCCTTCCAGCGTGCCTGGGCCGAGCGCCGGCCCGTGGTCTTCAACTTCCCCTCCTACGACCTGCAATGGGAAGACGTGGGCGAATACCAGGCGCCGCGCGTGAGCTATCCCGAGCGCCACTGCGCCGAGCTCGACAGCGAGGCGCTGGAGCTGGCCGTGGGCATCCTTGCAACGGCGCGCCGCCCCATCGTGCTGGCCGGCTACGGCGTGGTCACCAGCGGTCAGGCCGAGGCGGTGGCGCGCCTGGCGCGGCGACTGGACGCGCCGCTCATGACCACGCTGCGCGCCAAGGACTTGTTTCGCGGCGAGCCGGCCAACCTCGGGGTGCTGGGCATTTCCGGGCGCGAGGAGGTCACCGAAGCGGTGGGCTTGAGCGACTGCATCGTCTCCTTCGGCGCGAGCCTGCACATGTTCACCACCGCCAATGGCACGCTGCTGAACAAGAAGCGCCTGGTGATGGTGGTGTCCGAGCGCGGCGAAGTGGGCCGCACCATGGCGGCCGACGCCACGGTGCTGGGCGAGCCGGGCGCGGTCGCCGAGCGCATGCTCTACTGGATCGACGAGGCCGAGATCGCGCCCTCGCAGTTCGCCTCGGAAGAAGTGGTCACGAGCGCGGTGGCCGCGATTGCGCAGGCCTACGAGGCACCGCTGGCCGAGCCGCTGGACGCGCCTCTCACCATCCAGGAGGCCTTGATCGCGATCGAGCATGCGGTCGAGCCCGGGCGCCTGCTGGTCACCGACGGCGGGCGCTTCATGCGCCAGCCCTGGCAGCTCATGCGCGTGCAACAGCCGCGCCATTTCATCGCCGGCAACCTGTTCGGCGCGATCGGCACCGGCATAGGCTATGCGATTGGCGCGGCGGTGGCCGAGCGCGGCATGCCGACGGTGGCGGTAGTGGGCGACGGCGGCTTCATGCTGGGCGGGCTGACCGAGTTTCACACCGCGGTGCGCGAGAAGCTCGACTTCATCGTCGTGCTGTGCAACGACGGCGGCTACGGCGCCGAATACCTGCACTTCACCGACCGCGACATGGACCCCTCGCTGGCGCTGTTCGACTGGCCCGAGTTTTCCGAGATCGCCCAGGCCATGGGCGGCCAGGGCCTGGTGCTGCGCACGCGCGCCGACCTGGCTGCGGCCCGGCAGGCGATACGCGAGCGCCGCCGCGACCGGCCGCTGCTGATCGACCTCAAGCTCGATCCGCGGACCATGCCGCGCACCTTCTGAAGCCATGCTGCGCAAGATCTGCATCTACGGCGCGGGCGCGGTCGGCGGCTGGCTGGGCGCGCGCCTGGCGGCCCAGCCGGGCCTGAACGTGAGCGTGGTGGCGCGCGGCGCGCGCCTGCAGGCGCTGCGCGCCGACGGCCTGCGCCTGCGCGAGACGGCTGCGGACGGCGCGCTGCGGGAAAGCCGGCATGCGGTGCAGGCGAGCGACGAGCCCGCGCTGCTGGGCGTGCAAGACTTGGTGATTCTTGCGGTCAAGGCGCCGGCACTGGCCGGGGTTGCCGCACGCATCGCCCCGCTGCTTGCGCCGCACACCGTGGTGCTCACCGCAATGAACGGCGTGCCCTGGTGGTTTCTGCAAGGCTTTGGCGGCCCGGTGGCAGGGCGGCGCCTGCAAAGCGTCGACCCGGACGGCGCGATCGAGCGCGGCATTCCCCTCGATCGGGTGCTGGGCTGCGTGGTGCATGCAAGCTGCTCGCTTCAGGCCGACGGCGTGGTGCACCATCGCTTTGGCAACGAGCTCATCCTGGGCGAGCCCTCGGGCGCGGACAGCGAGCGCCTGCGCGCGCTGCAGGCGCTGCTGCAGCGCGCCGGCCTGGGGGCCACGCGCTCACAGAGCATCCAGAAAGACATCTGGTACAAGCTCTGGGGCAACATGACGATGAACCCGATCTGCGCGCTCACCGGCGCGAGCAGCGCGCCAGTGCTCGCCGACCCGCTGGTGCGGGGTTTTGCCAGCCGCGTGATGCTGGAGGCGCGCGAGATCGGTCAGCGCATCGGCGTGCCCCTGAGCGAGTCGCCCGAGGACCGGCACGAGGTCACCCAGGCGCTGGGCGACTTCAGCCCCTCCATGCTGCAGGACGTGCGCGCGGGCAAGGCGCTGGAAATCGACGCGCTGCTCGCCTCGGTGCGCGAAATCGGCCAGCTGCTGGGCCTGCAAACCCCGTTCACCGATGCCTTGCTGGGCCTGGCGCGGCTGCATGCGCGCCAGCTTGGCCTGTATCCGCCCGCCTGAGCCTCGGGGCCCGCCGCCGGCTGGCGCTGCCTGCGCGCAGGCGCTAGCGGCTCACGTCGGCAATGCACAGGTATTTCATCTCCAGATACTCCTCCATGCCGTGCACCGAACCCTCGCGCCCCAGGCCCGACTGCTTGATGCCGCCAAAGGGCACATGCTCCGTGGAGATCAGTCCCGTGTTGACGCCGACCATGCCGTACTCCAGCTGCTCGCTCACGCGCGTGATGCGCCCCACGTCGCGCGCGTAGAAATAACTCGCCAGGCCAAACTCCGTGGCATTGGCCGCGGCAATCGCCTCCTGCTCCGTGTGAAAGCGAAACACCGGCGCCAGCGGCCCGAACGTCTCCTCGCGCGCCACCAGCATCTTGTCCGACGCATCGGCAAGCACCGTCGGCTCAAAAAACTGCCCCTTCAGGCGCTTGCCCCCCGTGACAATGCGCGCGCCCTTCTTGAGCGCGTCCTTCACATGCTTGTCCACCTTGGCCAGCGCCGCCGGCTCGATCAAGGGCCCCACACTCACCCCCTCCTCAAAGCCATTGCCCACCTTCATCGCCTTCACGCGCGCCGCCAGCTTCCTGACAAACACCTCATAGACACCGTCTTGCACATACAGCCGATTGGCACACACGCAAGTCTGACCCGCATTGCGGTACTTGCTTGCCAGCGCCCCCTCTACCGCCGAATCCAGATCGGCATCATCGAACACGATGAAAGGCGCATTGCCCCCCAGCTCCAGCGACAGCTTCTTGACCGTGGGCGCGCACTGCGCCATCAAGATGCGCCCGACCTCGGTAGACCCCGTAAACGACAGATGGCGCACCACGGTGCTCTCGCACAGCGCTTGGCCAATGGCCGGCGCATCCGTGCCCGTCACCACATTGATCACCCCCGGGGGAAAGCCCGCGCGCTGGGCCAGCTCGGCCGCCGCCAGCGCCGTGAGCGGCGTGAGCTCGGCCGGCTTGATCACCACGGTGCAGCCGGCAGCCAGCGCCGGCGCCACCTTGCGCGTGATCATCGCCAGCGGGAAATTCCACGGCGTGATCGCCGCGCACACCCCTATGGGCTGCTTGAGCACCAGATAGCGCTTGTTGGCATCGTAGGTAGCCAGCGTCTGGCCACTCACGCGCTTGGCCTCCTCGGCAAACCACTGCACGAAGCTGGCGCCATAGGCGACCTCGCCGCGCGCCTCTGCCAGGGGCTTGCCCTGCTCGGCCGTCATCAGGCGTGCCAGGTCTTCCTGGTGCTCAATCAACAGCGCATGCCAGCGCATGAGGATGGCACAGCGCTCGGGCGCGCTCTTGCTGCGCCAGGGGAGCCAGGCGGCATTGGCCGCATCGATGGCCGCACGCGTCTCCCTGGCGCCCAGGTCTGCCACCTCGGCGAGCTTGTAGCCAGTGGCCGGATCGAGCACCTCAAAGCGCTGGCGGCCTTTGACCCAGCGGCCATTGATCAGGCTGTCGGTCAGGAGGAGGCTGGGGTCGGCCAGTTCGGCCAGGGGTGAGCTGCGTGTGTCCATGTTTGCGTCTCCTGCACGTACGTGAAGTGTCCTGTCGGTGTCTGCCGCATGCGCACGCGAGCGCGCATACTCGTCGGCAACTGTAGTGCCTTGAAGATGTTCGCGCAGCAGCCCGCGCGCTTGGCCCCGACGCCATTGCCAGGAAAAGGAGACCGAAGATGAAGATGCGTGCTGCGGTATTGCGGCAAATGGGCCTGCCCGCACCCTATGCACAGAGCCGCCCGGTGCAGATCGAAGAAGTGCGGCTGGACGCGCCTGGCGCCGGCGAGGTGCTGCTCAAGATCCGGGTGGCCGGGCTGTGCCACTCCGACCTCTCGGTCATCAACGGCGACCGGCCGCGCGTCATGCCGCTGGCGCTGGGGCACGAGTCTTCCGGCGAGGTGGTCGCTGTCGGAGCGGGCGTGAAGGACTTGCGCGTGGGCGATCACGTGGTCACCGTCTTCGTGCCCAGTTGCGGCGGCTGCGCGCCTTGCATGTCCGGGCGCCCGGCCCTGTGCGAGCCGGGCGCGCAGGCCAACACCCAGGGGCTGTTGCTGGGCGGCGAGCGGCGCCTGCATGCCGAAGGCGGGCAGCTCCACCACCATCTGGGCGTGTCCTGCTTTGCCGAATACGCCGTGGTTTCCAGCCGCTCCTGCGTCAAGGTGGCAGAGGGCCTGAGCCACCGTGAGGCGGCGCTGTTCGGCTGCGCGGTGCTGACCGGCGCCGGCGCGGTGATCAACCGGGCGCGCCTGAAGGCCGGCCAGAGCATTGCCATCGTCGGGCTGGGCGGCGTGGGCCTGAGCGCGCTGCTGGCGGCGGTGGTGGCGGGAGCGCGGCGCGTCGTCGCCGTCGAGCCGGACGAGGGCAAGCGTGCGCTGGCGCTGTCTTTGGGCGCCACCCGCGCAATCGATCCGCGCGCCGTCAAGGACAAGGCGCAGCTGCTGGAGGCTGCCGAGGGTCCGGTGGACGTCGGCTACGACACCGCTGGCGTACTCGCCGCCTTTGAATCTGCGCATGCGCTCACGCGCCGGGGCGGCATGACCATCACTTCGGGCCTGCCCCATCCGCAGACCACCTTCGCGTTGCCGATCTCGCAACTGGTCGGCGAGGAGCGCGAAATCCGCGGCAGCTATCTGGGCTCGGGCGTGCCGGCGGTGGACATCCCGCGCTACATCGACCTGTACCGCGCCGGGCGCCTGCCGGTCGACAAACTGCTGGGTGAAGCGTTCACGCTCGACCAGGTGAACGAAGGCTTCGACCACCTGGCCAGCGGCGCGGGCCTGCGCGACTGCATCGTGATGAATTGAGTGGCCCGCCCAGCCACGAAAAAGGGCCCAGGGGCCCTTTGCCGCTTCAGGCCAGCCAGCGCTTGCGCCGGCGGTAGTGCTTGACATTGTGGTAGTCCACGCGCTCGCCGCCGCCCAGGTAGAACTCCTGGATGTCGGGATTCTGCTTGAGCACGGCCGCCTCGCCGCTCATCACGATGTTGCCGTTCTCTATCAGGTAGGCGTGGTCGGCCACGTTCAGCGCGGCGGTGGCGTTCTGCTCGACCAGCAGCACGCTCACGCCCTGGTTCTGGTTGATCTCGCGGATGATCGCGAAGATCTCCTTGACCAGCACGGGCGCCAGGCCCAGCGAGGGCTCGTCGAGCATGATGAGCCTGGGCTCGGTCACCAGCGCGCGCGCGATCGCCAGCATCTGCTGCTCGCCGCCCGAGAGGTAGCCGGCCTTGCTGCGGATGCGCTCCTTGAGCCGCGGGAAATAGCGGTAAGCCTGCTCGCGCAGCTCGTCGAAGCTCTTCTTCGCGCCGTGGCCACGGTAAGCGGCCAGCAGGTTCTCGTCGGGCGTGAGGTGCTCGAAGATGCGCCGGCCTTCCATCACGTGCACCAGGCCCATGCGCACGCGCTCGGGCGGTGACAGGTGCAGGATATCCTGGCCCATGAACTGCACCTCGCCGCGGCGCACTTCGCCGCGCTCGGGCGCAAGCAGACCGCTCACGGTCTTGAGCGTGGTGGACTTGCCGGCACCATTGGCGCCGAGCAAGGCCACCATCGAGCCCTCCTGAACTTCGAGCGAGACGCCCTTGATGGCGAGAAACACCCGGTCGTAGGCGACCTCGACGTTGTTCAGGGAGAGCAGGCTCATTTCTTTTCCTTGGCCTTGGCCTGGTCTTCCTTGATCAGATCCCAGACCACGTCCTGGTAGGCGCTGCCCCAGTCGGACTTGGGTGCCCAGCGCTTGCCGTCCCATTCGGAGATCAGCCCCTGGCCGCCGCCCTGATGGTCTTGCGCGGTGATGGTCAGCGGCGGCATCAGGCCGTCGGCGGTATAGCCCTTGATCATCTCGAAGCCGGCCTTGAGCTTCTCGCCCGTGAGCGGCCCGCCGCCGTTCTTCAGCGCGAGCGTGGCCGCCTCCACCGCGATCGCCATGCTGGCCACGCCGATGTTGTAGCCGCTCCAGCCCACGCGCTTCTTGTCGCCGCTGCCGTTGCCGGGGTTGATCACCTTCTCGACGATGCGCTTGAGGATGGGGTTGTCGCTGCCGGTGTTCACCAGCGTCACGCGCTTGACGCCGACGACTTCGTTGCCCTTGAAGGCGGACATGTCGCTCTCGGACAGCCAGAGCACGGAGTGGATGTCCTTGGGCGAAATGCCGTTGGTCACCGCGCCGCGGATGGAGACCGCCTGGCCCGGGCCGGCGCCCCAGATGATGATCTTGTCCGGACGGTTCTTGCGCACCTCGCTCCAGGTCGCGGCCTGCTCGGTGCCGGGCACGGGGTAGGGGTAGAGCTTGAGCTCGAAGCCCTTGGTCTTGGCCACGCGCTCGAGCAGCTCGATCGGCTCCTTGCCGAAGGCCGAGTCGATGTGCACGAAGGCGATCTTCTTGCCCTTCAGGCCCCCTTCCTGCTCGTCGATGTACTTGAGCAGCAGCGCCGCCTGCGAGCGGTAGATGGCCGCAGAGGGGAATACGTAGGGGAAGGCCTGGCCGTCGGCGGCGTCGGCGCGGCCGTGGGCGAAGGCGATCATCGGCAGGTGGTCTTCATCGGCACGCGGCATCAGCGCGTTGGCCACGGGCGAGCTCAGGAAGTCGAAGAACACCGCGCCCGCGGCCTTGGCCTCGTTGTACTGGGCGATGCCGCGCTCGGGGTAGCTGGCGTGGTCCTTGATGATGAGCTTGATCGGGTGGCCGTCCACGCCGCCTTCCAGGTTCACCAGCTTGATGTAGTCCTGCTGGCCCTGGCTGTATTCGTCGGTCAGGAAGGTGTAGACGCGGGTGAAGTCCAGCAGCGTGGCGAACTGGATCGGGTCCTTGCCCTGGGCCCAGACGGGCAGGGCGGCGCCCAGGCCCGCTGCGGCAGCGGCCCCGAGCACGGTGCGGCGGCGAAGCGCCAGGTCGGTGTGTTTCATCGCGTATGTCTCCTTAGGGTGGTTGGCGTGAATGAACTCGAAACAAGGGGCAAGGCGCCGCGCCTCAGCTTTGCGTGTGGCGGAAGGGCCAGACCAGCAGGTATTTGCGCGCGTTGTCGTAAATCTTGGCAAGGCCCAGCGGCTCGAACAGCAGAAAGCCGATGATCATGGCGCCGTAGAGCATCAGCGGAATGTGCGCCATCATCGAAGTGGAAATGCTCAGCCAGCCGGTGCCCGCGAGCCAGGCGATCAGGTTGAGCAGCACGATGGGCACGAGCAGCACGAAACCCGCGCCGAGAAAGCCCCCGATGACGCTGCCCAGCCCGCCGACCAGCGCCATGGCCACGAGCTGGATAGTCACGTCGAAGTTGAACTGCGAGGGCGTGACCGCCTTGTAGAAGCAAAAGGCCAGGATGGCGCCGGTGACGCCGCCAAGAAAGCTGCTGACGAAGAAGGCGAGCAGCTTGTAGCGGAAGATGTTCACGCCGATCACCGCGGCGGCAAAGTCCTTGTCGCGCACCGCCACCAGGGCGCGGCCCAGGCTGGTGCGCTTGATGTTCAGGATCAGGAGCGTGACCAGCACCGTCCAGGCCAGCGCCAGGTAGTAGCGCGCGGCCAGGCTCTCGAGCGGGATGAACAGAAAACTCACCTTGGGCGTTTGCAGCGTGGCCACCGCGCCGCCCGAGATGGCGGTGACGTTGACGATGACCCAGTCCACGAGGAATTGCATGGCCAGCGTCGCCATCACCAGATACAAGCCCTTGACGCGCAGCGCCGCCGCGCCGAACAGGCAGCCGATGACGGCGGACATCAGGCCGGCGCACAGCAGCGCCAGCTCCAGCGGCACGCCAAAGCGCGTGAGATGGATGCTGGTGTAGGCGCCGATGGCCATCACCGCGGCAAAGCCGAAGTGCAACTGCCCTGCCATGCCCATGAGCAGCGTGAGCGAGAGCGTGGCGGTGCTGAAGATCAGCCAGGGCAGCATGTAGCTCGACAGGTAGAGCTGCGACATGTACAGCGGCGCGGCCAGCGCCAGCACCAGCAGGATGCCGATCTGCCAGCGGTCGGCCGGAATCGGCCAGAGCTGGCGCGTCTGGCTGTAGCGCGTGTGGTGGACACCGGAGAGGCGATAGAACATGGCGGAGTCTCGGTCAGATGCGTTCGATGTCTTCGCGGCCGAACATGCCGTAGGGCCGGATCAGGATGGTCAGCAGGATCACCAGCGAGGTCACCACGTCGCGCGTGCTGCCGCCCACCATGGAGTCCACATAACCCGGAATCACGCTGCCCAGGATGCCGATGATCAGGCCGCCGAGCAGCGCGCCGACGATGCTGTCTATGCCGCCCAGAATGACCACCGCCACCGCCGGAAAGAGCAGGGCGGTGAGCGACCAGTCCACGCCCTGGGCCGCGCCCCACAGGGTGCCGCCCGCCACGGCGCACAGGCCGGCCAGGCCCCAGGAGATGGCCACCGCGCGCTCCACCGAAATGCCTACCGACCAGCTCGAGACGTGGTCGTCCGAGACGGCGCGCAGCTTGGTGCCCAGGCGGGTACGAAAGAACAGCAGCGCCAGCACGACCAGCGCCAGCGCGATCAGCGCGCCCACCGCATAGGTGCGGTTGGCCAGAATGTCGCCCATGATGAGCGGTGCCAGGCCCACGCCGATGTCAAGCTGCTTGGGTTCGGTCCCGAGCAGGCCGGGGCCGAAGCCGCGCAGGAACACGTCCAGCCCCAGGGTCAGCATGACGATCATGATGATCGGCTGCCCGACCATGGTGCGCAGCAGCACCCGCTCTATCACCAGGCCGAAGAGGAACATCACCACCAGCGCGGCGGCGGCGGCAAGCCAGATCGGCAGCCCCCATTCGGTGAGCTGCCACACCGCATAGCCGCCCATCATGACGAGCGCGCCCTGGGAGAAATTGAGCACGCCCGAGGACTTGTAGATCAGCACGATGCCCAGCGCCACCATGCTGTACATCAGCCCGGTGAGCGCGCCGTTGACCAGCAGTTCGAGAAAGTAGCTCATGCGTTCACCTCGCTGGCGGCCGGCACGTCACGGATCGCCAGTTGGCGCTTGATGACGCCGGATTCGCCCGTCTCGTATGTGATGGTTGCCATGGATTCGATGCTGACGTGGCCGGCGTAAATGGCCTCGATGATGTCGGCATAGTGCTCGGCGATCACGCCCCGGCGCAGCTTGCGCGTGCGCGTGACCTCACCGTCGTCCGGATCGAACTCCTTGTGCAGGTTGACGAAGCGGCGGATGCGCGTGCCCTCGGGCAGCTTGGCATTGACCGAAGCCATGAGCCGGGCCAGCAGGTCGTAGACGCCGCTTTGCTGCGACAGGTCGGCAAACGAGGTATAGGCCACGCCGTGCTCCTGGGCCCAGTGGCCCACGGCCTCCCAGTCGATGGCCACCAGGGCCGCAAGGTAGTCGCGCCCGTCGCCCAGCACGCACACGTCCTTGATGTAGGGGCTGAACTTGAGCTGGTTCTCGATGAAGGTAGGGATGAAGCGATCGCGCGCCTTGGTGTAGACCACCTCGGACACGCGCCCCAGCACCACGAGTTGGCCGTCGTCTTCCAGGTAGCCGGCGTCGCCGGTGTGCAGCCAGCCGTCCTTCAGTGATTCGGCGGTGGCGGCAGCGTCGTCGAAGTAGCCGTCGAACACGTTGCCGCCGCGCACCAGGATCTCGCCGCTGTCGCTGATCTTGAGTTCCATGCCCGGAAAGGGCTTGCCCACGGTGTGCAGCTTGACCGTGTCCAGGGCTTGCGCGGCGCACAGCGCGGAGTTCTCGGTCTGGCCGTAGAACTGGCGCAGCGGCAGGCCGAGCGCCCGAAAGAACAGGAAGATCTCCTCGCCGATCGCCTCGCCCGCGGTGTAGGCGTGGTGCGCGCGCGCAAGGCCGAGCTGGTCCTTGATCGGCCCGTAGACCAGCAGCTCGCCCAGGGCGCGCATCAGGCGCTGGCCGGTGCTGGGCTCGCGCCCCTTGAGGCGCGCGCGCTCGATCTCGATGGCCAGCGGCATGAAGCGCGCATACAGCCAGCGCTTGAAGGGCGTGGATTCGGCGATGCCCACCTGCACGCGCGTGAGCATGGTGGACCAGGCGCGCGGCGAGGTGAAGTAGACCGTGGGCGCGATCTCGCGCAGGTCGCGCTGCACGGTTTCCTGCTTTTCCGGGATGTTGACTGAGAACTGCAGCGCCAGCGCCGCCGCGACGGTGAAGATGAAGTCGCCGACCCAGGCGATCGGCATGTAGGCCATGTGGGTTTCGCCGCGGTCGAAGTAGCCGGCCTGGGCGGCGCTGCGCACGGCAAAGAGCACGTGGCGGTGCTTGAGCGGTATGCCCTTGGGCGCGCCGGTGGTGCCCGAGGAATGCAGCAAGATGGCCACGTCGTCGGCGCGCGGGCGGTTTTGCAGCGCGTTGGCCAGCGTCGGCTCGGCCGCCAGGCGCTCTCGGCCGCGGCGCAGCAGCTCGGTGAAGGCCATCACGCCTTCGGGCTCGTGGCCGACCAGGCCGCGCGGGTCGTCGTAGATGATCCATTCGAGCTGCGCATGCTGCTGGCGCAGCGCGACGAGCTTGTCCACCTGCTCCTGGTCTTCGGCAATGGCAAAGCGCACGCCTTCGCGCGCGAGCTGCCCCAGCAGCTGCTCGGGCGTGAAGTCGGGGTAGGCGGGCGAGGGAATCGCGCGCAGCGCGATGGCGCCGAGCATGCCGAAGTACAGCGCCGGGCGGTTGTCGCCCACTACCAGCACCTTCTCGTGCTCGGCCACGCCCAGTTGCTCCAGCCCGGCGGCGGCTTCGAGCACCTGCTGCAGATAGTCCTGCCAGGTGGTCTCTTGCCAGATGCCGCGGTCGCGCTCGCGCATGGCCGCTTCGCTGCCGTGCGCCTTGGCATTGGCCGCAAGGATGGCGATCAGATGGTCGCCCTGCTCGCCCAGAGGCACCTGCGCGGGGTTTGACGGCTGCTCATGCTGCATCGCTCACCCCCCCGATGTAGGCCGCAATCACCGCCGGATGGTTCACCGCTTCGCGCACCGGCCCCTGGGCGATCATGCTGCCGTTGTTGAGCACCAGCGCGCGGTTGCAGATGGCGGTGATCACGTCCATGTGGTGTTCGATGATGAGGATGGTCAGGTTCAGCGCCTCCTTGGCGTCCAGGATGAAGCGCACGATGTATTCCTTCTCTTCCTGGTTCATGCCGGCCATGGGTTCGTCCAGGATCAGCATGCGCGGCTCGGCCGCCAGCGCGCGCGCCAGTTCCACGCGCTTTTGCATGCCCAGCGGTATCACCTCCACCGGCTCGTCGCGCACGCTTTCGAGCTGCAGCAGGTCGATGATCTCCTCGACCTTGTCGCGGTTGCGGATCTCTTCCTTTTCGGCCCACCACCAGTAGAACAGCGAAGCCAGGGCGCTCGGGTGCATGAAGGCGTGGCGCCCCATGAGGATGTTGTCCAGCACGCTCATGCCCTTGAACAGCGCCACGTTCTGGAAGGTGCGCGCAATGCCGAGCGACGCGATACGGTGCGGGCGCACACCGTTGATCTGCCGGCCTTCAAAATGGATGCTGCCCTGCTGCGGCGGGTAAAAGCCGGTGATGGAATTGACCAGCGTGGTCTTGCCCGAGCCGTTGGGGCCTACGAGGCCGAAAATTTCGCCCTGATCGACCGCCAGCGACACGTCGGTGAGGGCGCGCACGCCGCCGAACCAGCGGCTGATGTTCTCGCAGCGCAAAACCGGCTGACCCGGCGATGGCGTAGGTGCTGGATGGCCCAAATCTGTCTCCGTTGACTGAGCGCACCGCAGGAAATGGGGCGCAGCAATGTCCGTGAACGCTTACGTTAGCGTCAATTGCCGCGCGGGTGTGTGGGTGTAAACCCCGGGAAATGTCTGGCGGGCGACAGTCTCGCGCAAGCTGCCTGGCTAAGGCAACGCTGAGCAAGTCCCCGCGATGGCGCGCGCCCGGCATGGGGATGGGCTGCAAGGCGCAAACCGCAGCAATAGCCGACGCTATTGCGAGGATTTGCAACGCCGCAGACGGCCCCAGGCTGG
Organism: Comamonas sp. NLF-1-9; assembly: GCF_019195435.1. Taxonomy (NCBI): domain Bacteria; kingdom Pseudomonadati; phylum Pseudomonadota; class Betaproteobacteria; order Burkholderiales; family Comamonadaceae; genus Comamonas; species Comamonas sp. NLF-1-9. Next base: position 1,794,310 of record NZ_CP078069.1, on the reverse strand, counting down.
GATGCGCGACGCGCGAGGGGCTTGTTCAGCGTTGCCATAAGGTTCGATACTTGAGCCTCGCCCCACCCCATCGTCAGGAGAAGCCCCATGCACCAGCCCACTTATCTCACCGCGCTCGACCTTCCCGTGCCGGCGACCTCCGAGCTCGACGAGGACATGCGCCGCTACTTCGAAGTGTGCGAGGAAAAGCTCGGCATGGTGCCCAACGTGCTGCGCGCGCTGTCCTTCAATCAGGACAAGCTGCGCAACTTCGCCAATTTCTACAACGAGGTGATGCTCGGCGAGTCGGGCCTGTCGCGTCTGGAGCGCGAGATGATCGCGGTCGTGGTCTCGTCCATCAACCACTGCTATTACTGCCTGGTCTCCCACGGCCAGGCGGTGCGCAAGCTCTCGGGCGACCCGGTGCTCGGCGAGCTGCTGGTGATGAACTGGCGCAGCGCCAAACTCTCGCCGCGCGAGCGCGCGATGCTGGGCTTTGCGACCCGACTCACCGAGACCCCGGCCAAGGTGCAGGAGGAGGACCGCCAGGCGCTGCGCGATGCGGGTTTTTCCGACCGCGACATCTGGGACATCGTGACGGCCACGGGCTTCTACAACATGACCAACCGCATGTCCACCGGCGTGAGCATGATGCCCAACCTCGAGTACCACGGGCTCAATCGCTGATCGCCGGCGCGCCCGCGGCGGGCGCCATGGGCAGCAGGAGCAGGAATTCGCTGCCATTTTGGCCGTCGCTGCGCACCCGGGCCGCGCCGGCGTGCCGGCGCATGGCTTCCTGCACGAAGGCCAGGCCCAGGCCGAAGCCCTCGCCCGGGCTGGCCCCGGGCGCGTGCAGCCGTTCGAAGGCCTTGAAGATGCGCTGATGCTGCTCGGGCGCGATGCCCGGGCCGTGGTCGCGCACGCCAATCTGCCAGCAGCCCTGCAGCTCGGTGATCGCGCATTCGACCTCGGTGTGCGCAGCGGTGTACTTGATGGCGTTGTTCAGCAAATTGGCGATGGCGCGCGTCAGCATGTGACGGTCGCCCTCGCACGGAGCCTGCGCCGGGGCTCGGACAATGCGCACCTGCACCCCGCGCGCCTGCGCCTGCGCCCAGCTTTGCTGCACCGCGTCGTGCAGCAGCGCCACCAGGTCCAGCGTCTCGCGGCGCAGTTTCTGCGTCTGCGCGCTGGCCAGTTCGGTGAAATCCTCGGCCATGGTGAGCAGCGCGCGGGCGTGGCGCGCAATGCGCGCCTGCAACTGCGCTTCGGCCAGTGGCTCGGGCAGGCTGCGCTGCATCTCCAGCAGCGTCAGGATGGCACTGGCGGGGCTGCGCAGGTCGTGCGATATGAAGCGCAGGGCCTGGTCGCGCTGCTCCTGCGCCTGGCGCATCTCGGTCAGGTCTACCAGCGTGATCAGCCAATGCTGCTGCTCGGCCTGCGCAAAGGTGCTGGTCAGCATCAGCCAGCGCCGGCCACGGGCGTCGCGGCCTTCCTGGGGCTTGTGCAAGTGCTCTGCATGCGGCGGCCAGCTGGCCAGCAGCGGCGCGCCGCTGAGCGGGTGCACCAGGTTTGCCAGCACCTGCGTGAGCGCCTCGCGCAGCAGCGGCCGGGCGTCGCTGGCAAAGACGTCGGCGGCCTGCGTGGCCAGGGTGATGCGCCCGGCTGCGTCGCAGACGAAGGTCGGGGAGGGCAGGTGCTTCAGGCTGTCGGCGATGTAGTGGTGCAGGCTGCGCAGCTGGCGTGTTGCCGCTTCCACGGCATGGATGCGCTGGCCCAGCCGGTCGGCGCCCAGGCGGTGCGCCGTGTCCTCGGCATGCAGCGCCAGGCCTTCGCGGTGCAGGGCGGCCAGTTCACGCTGCAGGAAGCGCGCGGCAAAACTCAGCCGCCGCCAGCTCCACAGCGGGTAGGCGGCTGCGATGCCGACCAGCGCGCCCGAGGGGCTCCACTGCAGCCCCCAGAGCGCGGGGGCGAGCAAGGCCAGCGTCAGCGTGAGCCCGGCCAGCGCAATGCAGGCAAGCAGGCTGCCCAGCGGGCCGAACAGCCAGAGCCCGACCAGCGCCGCGGTGACGGCGGCCAGGTTGAGCGCCAGCGTGGCCGCGGTGCCGGCGCTGATGCTGCCCCGCCCGGAGAGTTCGGTATTGAGCGCATGGGCGAGCAGCTGCACCCCGGCGATGCGGCTGGCCCCCGCGCCGGGCGGAATGGCGTAGTGGTCGCCCAGGCCGGTAGCGGTTGCGCCAATGAGCACGTATTTGCCGGCAAAGGCATCGGGCGCAACGCGGCCGGTCAGCACGTCGATGTAGGAATGGCTGGCAAACGCCGGCTCGCCCCGGGCGAAGGCGAGCTGGCGCGGCTGCAGCCGCACCCAGGGGCCGACGCCGGCCTCTACATGGCCGCGGCAGGCGGGGTCTGGCTCGCCGGCGGCGCAGCGCAGTGCCCTGCTCAGATGCGGCCAGGGGGCGTCGGCCGGGCCTTCAAGCTGGTAGATGCCGCGGGCGACACCGTCGCTGCCGACCTGCACCTGCACATGCCCGAGCTCGGCCGCCGCCGCGGCAAACGCCGGCAGCGGCAGGTCGGGCGCGGCCAGGTCTGCCTGGGCACGGCGCGCAACCGGCAGCACCACGCGGGCGCTGCGTGCGATCGCGCGCGCCAGCAGCAAGTCGTCCTGCGGGTATTCGAGGTCTTCCTCGCCGAGTAACACGTCCAGGCCGATGGCGCGCGGCTGCTGCGCCGAGATGCGGCCGATCAGCTCCGCATGCAGCGCGCGCCGCCAGGGCCAGCGGCCTATGGCGGCGATGCTGCGGTCGTCGATGGCCACGAGCACGATGTCGGTGCGCGCCGCCGGCGCCAGCAGCCGGGTGCCGAGGTCTTGCACCAGATAGTCCAGCCGCGGCAGGCTGGCGCGGCCGCTCACGAGCGCGGTCAGCCCGAGCAGCAGGGCGGCCAGCAGCAGCCATTCGCGCAGGTAGGCCAGACGGCGTGGCAGCGCCCTGCTCATGCGCGTGCGCTGGCGCGCGCCTCAGGGGCGCTGAACCGGGCTGCCATCGCCGCTGGTGATGGCCTGGCCGGTGGAGCTGCGCAGCGGCGCGACCACGCTCAGCACATGGGGCGCGGAGAACGCGCTCTCCAGGCCCGAGGCGTCGATGCTGCGCAGGCGCACGAAATAACGCCCGGCGGGAAGGTCGGCGGCGGACCAGGTGGCCTGTTCCAGCGTCTCATCGGCCAGCAGCCGCGCGAAGTCGGGCTCGCGCGCCAATTGCAGCCGGTAGCGCTGACCGGTCTGGGCCGGCCAACTGAGCACGGTGGCCGCGTCGGCCGACTGCCTGCTGTGCAGCGCGTCGGCAGAGGGTGCCTCGGGCAGCAGCGTGAAGCCTTGGGCCTGGGCGTAGGGGCCCTGGTCCCAGCGGCCGTCGTCCAGCCGGCGCAGGCTGGCGATGCGCCACAGATAGCGCCCCGGCGCCAGCGCCGGCGTGAGCGCCTGGCAGTCGCCGTCGCTGGTGGCGTCGAGCAGGGCTGGGTCGAAACTGGCGTCGCGGGCCAACTGGATGCGGTAGCGCGCCGCCTCGGCCACGCGCGTGCATTGCAGCTGCACGGCGGGGCCGGCGACTTGCGCGTCCTGCTGCGGGCTCTGGTAGAGCGGCGCGATGGGGTGCGCCTTGACGGTGAGCAGGGTTTGCGCCCTCTGGCCGGGCAGTCCGTGGGCGTCGATGGCGCGTACCGCAAGCTGGTAGCGGCCGTCCTGCACCGCCGGCAGGCTGAATTCGGGATCGGGCGCGGTGGCGGCGCGCAGCACCTCGGTGAGCTCGGCGTCGCGCGCCAATTGCACCTGGTAGGCCTGCGCGCCTGGCACCCGGGGCAGCTTCAGGCGCAGGAAGTCGGCGTCCTGGGCCAGCGTGGGCAGGGCGCGCGCATCGGGCGCTGCAAGCAAGGCCACGGGCGGCGCGGCCCGGCCGTCCGCGTCGACCACTGCGCCCCAGCCGTGCTGCAGCAGCGCCTGGCCGCCCGCCCGCTCGCTGCCTTGCAGCGCGACCACGCCCTCGGTGACCGCGGTGAGTGTGCGCCCGCTTGCATCGGCCTCGACGGAAAACCGCGTGCCGCGCACGCTGGCGCTGGCATGGGGCGTGTGGATGTCCAGCGGTGCTTGCCCGGCCGGATCGGGCGTGGCGCTGGGTTCGAGCGTGCCGCGTTGCAACTCCAGCACCGAACGCGCGCTGCCCGGGCGGGCGCGCTTGCGCAGGCGCTGCAACTGCAGGTCGGAGCCGCCGTGCACGCGCACGACGCTGCCGTCGCTCAGCCGTATGCTCAGGTAGGCGTCCTGCTCCAGTTGCACGCGCGTGCCTTCGGGCAGTTCGGCGCCCGCCGCGACGGGGCTGGCGGCCTCCTTGCCGGGGAGCGCGGCCTGGGCGCCGCCGCGCACGTACTGCACCGTCGCGCTGGCCCAGGGTTGCAGGGCCTGCGGTATGTGCAGCACGCTGCCGGGCTGCAGGCGCCGCGGGTTGCGAATGTGATTGGCCTGAGCCAGCGCGGGCCACTGGGCGGCGTCGTCCAGATAGCGTGCGGCCAGCGCATGCAGGGTGTCGCCGCGCACCACATGGTGGGTGATGTCCTGCGCGCTGGCCGGCGTCTGCGCCGCGCTGGTCTGGGGCAGGGCCCAGGCCAGCGCCGCCAGCGCGGGCCAGGCGGCCAGCGTCTTGCGTGCAGCTCGCGTCCTGGTGCTCATGTTCTCTCCGTGGTGGGGCGCCGGGGCCGGCTAGGCTTGGGCGGCGTGCGCGGGCTCGGGCTCCGGCAGGCGCTCGAGCCGATAGCCTATGCCATAGACGGCGGTGATCACCAGCCCGCTGGCCGGCTGCAGGTCCAGCAGCGCGCGCAGGCGCGAGATGTGGGTATCGAGCGAGCGCGAGATCACCCCGGCGCTGTAACCCCAGACGGCCTCGCGCAGATGGTCGCGCGAGAGCAGGCGGCCCATGTTGCTGAACAGCAGCAGCGCGATGTCGTATTCGCGCTCGCTCAGGGCCAGGGGCTGGCCGTCCATCTCCAGGCTGCGCCGGTCGGTGTGAAAGCGGTAGCGGCCAAAATCCAGCGTCGATTCCTGGCTGCTGGGCCAGGCGCGGCGCAGCAGCGCGTTCAGGCGGGCGTTGAATTCGGCCAGGCGCACCGGCTTGCTCATGTAGTCGTCGCCGCCGCTGGCCAGGCCGCGCACCAGGTCGGCTTCACTGTCGCGCAGGGTGACGAAGAGGATGGGCATGTCGGCGCCGTAGTGGGTGCGGATTTCGCGCACCAGATCGGGGCCGTCGGCATCGGGCAGCTGCCAGTCGACGATGAGCAGGTCAAAGGTCTCGCGGCGCAGATGGCGGCGCAGCGCCTCGGCATTGGCAAAACCGTGAAAGCCGTGGTTTTGCGCGCCCAGCGCCTTGGCATAGAACTCGAGCTGTAGCGGGTCGTCGTCCACCGCAGCAATGCGCATGTTGGCATCTCCTGATCAGAGTATTTTATGCCCCTGACGCTTGTCCAGTCTGCGCAAGCAGCTACCAAATACAGAGCGACCCCGAGGGTTCAAGCCGCCGCCAGCGCTTCAAGGGCAGCTGCGATGGTAGCAAGCGCCACGCCCGGGGGCGCCACTGCCCCTGCGGGCAGGGCGGTGAGCCCGCCCGCGGTCTGGCGCAGCTGGGTGATCAGGCGCGCAGCGTCGCGCGGCGCGGCGAAACCCTCGCTTTGCAGCAGCAGCGCGCCATCGGGCGCAACCAGCTTGAAATAGAACTTGCCATCCGTCTCGCGGTATTGCTTGAACTGCGGCAACTCGGCCGCCGCCTTGGGCTTTGCTTTTGCCGCATGCGGGGCGGCCGCTTGCAGCGGGCGCAGGCCGACGGCGCTGCGCAGGCGCAGCAGAAAGGGGTGCGAAAGCGCGCGCGCGCGTTCGCCGCCGGCGCGCAGCACCGCTTCTACCTGATCGGGGTGGGCCATGAGGTCTTCGTAGCGCGCGCGCAAAGGGGCGAGCTCCCGGTCCACGCGCTCAAACAGCAGTTGCTTGGCTTCGCCCCAGGCGATGCCGTCTTCGTAGGCGCGGCGCATGCCAGCGGCCTCTGCGGGCGTGGCAAAGGCCTGGTAGATCTGGAACAGCGCCGAGCCCTCGACCTGCTTGGGCTCGCCCGGCGCGCGCGAGTCGGTGACGATGGACATCACCAGCTTCTTGAGTTCGCCGCGCCTGGCAAACAGCGGGATGGTGTTGTCGTAGCTCTTGCTCATCTTGCGCCCGTCCAGGCCGGCGAGCGTTGCGACGCTCTCCTCGATCGCCGCCTCGGGAAGCGTGAAGTGCTCGCCGTAGAGATGGTTGAAGCTCGCCGCCATGTCGCGCGCCATCTCGATGTGCTGCACCTGGTCGCGCCCCACGGGCACCTTGTGCGCGTTGAACATCAGGATGTCTGCGGCCATCAGCACCGGGTACATGAACAGGCCGGCGGAGACGCCGTCGTCGAGGTCGCGCCCGGCCTCGCGGTTCTTGTCCTGCGCGGCCTTGTAGGCGTGCGCGCGGTTGAGCAGACCCTTGCCGGCCACGCAGGTGAGCAGCCAGTGCAGCTCGGGGATTTCGGGGATGTCGCTCTGGCGGTAGAAGGTGACCTTGTCGGGGTCGAGCCCGCAGGCGAGCCAGCTCGCGGCGATCTCCAGCGTCGAGCGGTTCACGCGCTCGGGCTCCTGGCACTTGATCAGCGCGTGGTAGTCGGCCAGGAAGTAAAAGCTCTGCACCTCGGGATTGCGGCTGGCCGCGACCGAGGGCCGGATGGAGCCGACGAAATTGCCCAGGTGCGGCGTGCCCGAGGGCGTGATGCCGGTGAGAAAACGGGTGATGGACATGAGAGGAAATCAGTGCAAGAGCGCAAGCAGCGGCGTGATCATCCACTGGATGAGCGCGTAGCCGAAATTCATCAGCGGCGTCAGCCACCAGGTGCCGACCACGCCGACCAGGACCAGCGCCATGACGATGAAAAAACCGTAGGGCTCCAGGCGCGCCATCGTCTGCGCCTGGCGCCAGGGCAGCAGCCCCACGAGCACGCGCCCGCCATCGAGCGGAGGCAGCGGAAACAGGTTGAAGGCCCACATCACCAGGTTGGCCAGGATGCCGCCCTGGGCCATCTTGACGAAGAAGATCTCGGTCACGCCCAGCGCCGCGTAGAGCACCAGCAGCAGTGCCCAGCCAATGGCCTGCGCCAGGTTGGACGCCGGGCCGGCCAGCGCCACCCAGACCATGTCGCGCTTGGGGTTCCTGAGCGCGCCGAAGTTGACCGGCACCGGCTTGGCGTAGCCAAAGAGAAAGCTGCCCGCCGTGGCGAAGTACAGGAGCAGCGGCATCACGATGGTGCCGATGGGGTCGATGTGCTTGAGCGGATTGAGCGTGATGCGCCCCATCCTCTCGGCCGTGTGGTCGCCAAAGTGGCGTGCGGCATAGCCGTGGGCCGCCTCGTGCACCGTGATGGACAGCAGCACGGGCAGGGCGTAGATGAGGATGGTCTGGATGGTGTCGGCGCTCACGGGGCGCGATTGTCTCAGACGTGGCCCCGTGCCCCGGGGCCGGTCACGATCCCGCGCCCGCTCCGGGGGACAGGCGAACCGAGGGAAACACCAGCGCGAATTCCGAACCGCGGCCGGGCACGCTGCTGATTTCCAGGCGCGCGCCATGGCGCTGCGCCACGTGCTTGACGATGGCCAGGCCCAGGCCCGTGCCGCCTTGGCTGCGCGAGCGTTCGCGATCGACGCGGTAGAAGCGCTCGGTCAGGCGCTGCAGGTGCTCGGGCGCGATGCCCGGGCCGTCGTCGCTTACCGTCAAGCGTGCACTGCCGTCGTCCTGTCTTTCCCAGCGCATCGCGATACAGCCGCCCGCCGGCGTGTGGCGCACCGCATTGGCCAGGAGATTGGACAGGGCGCTGTGCAGCTCGCTGGGCGCACCCGCGATGGCGCCGGCGCCGGCCAGTTGTTCCGGCGCGGGAAAGCGCCAGCGGTGCGGTGCCTGGTCTGCGGGCAGCAGTTGGCGCGACAAGGCGCGCGCTTCCTGCTCGCAGCGCGCCAGCAGCTCCCCCACGGGTGTCCAGTGGTCCGGCGGGGGCGGCGTGTCCGCCTCCAGGCGCGAGAGCGTGAGCAGGTCTTGCACCAGGTCGCGCATGCGGCTGGCCTGTTGCCCCATCAAGGTCAGGTATCGATCGCGTTCGGCCGCTTGCAGCGGCAGGGTTTGCAGGGTTTCGACGAAGCCGGCGAGCACCGTGAGCGGGGTGCGGATTTCGTGCGAGACGTTGGCGACGAAGTCCCGGCGCATGGCCTCGGCCTGCTCCAGTGCGGTGATGTCGCGCGAGAGCATCAGCCGCTGGCCGTCGCCGTAGGGGTGCAGGCGCACCGACAGGCGCACCGGGTGCGCGGGCGTGCTCTGGCGCCCGTCCAGGAGCACGTCATGCGTGAAATCGCCGGCGGCAAGGTAGGCGCCGAAGGCCGGCTCGCGCAGCAGGTTCGCGATCGACTGCATCCGGTCACGCTGCGCGTCGAGGCCGAAGTGCTGCGCCGCCATCTGGTTGCACCACTCTATGTGCCCGCCGGCGTCGAGCAGCAGCACGCCGTTGGGCGAGGCTTGCAGCGCGGCGAGGAAGGTTTGGAGGCGCTGCTCGCTGGCGGCGTGCTCGCGCGCTTTCTCGCGCAGCAGGCGGCGCACGCGATCGAGCGCTTCGCCCCATGCGCCGCCGGGCTGCATGCCGGGCGCGCCTTCGCCCCGGCGCAGCCACGCCAGCGCCCGGGCGGCGCGCCAGGCGTCGCGCGCAAACCAGGCACAGGCCAGCGCCATGACGGCGATGAGCGCTGCCCACGGGCCGCCGAGCCAGGCGCCGAGCAGCGCGCCCAGCGCCAGCAGTGCGGGGAAAGGCAGAAAGCGCCCGGTCATGCTGTCGTCAGCCGGTAGCCGCTGCCGCGCACGGTTTGCAGCATGCCGGCCGCCTCGCCCAGGGCCTCGCGCAGGCGCTTGACGTGCACGTCCACCGTGCGCTCTTCGATGAACACGTGGTCGCCCCATACGCCGTCGAGCAACTGCGCGCGGCTGTGCACGCGCTCGGGACGACCCATCAGGTACTGCAGCAGCCGAAATTCGGTCGGGCCAAGCTTGAGCGGCGCGCCCGACAGGCTTGCCTGGTGCGTGCTGGCGTCCAGATGCAAGGCGCCGACGACGAGGGGCTCGCCCGCGTGCCCGGGCGCGCGCCGGCGCAGCACCGCGCGGATGCGCGCCAGCAGCTCGCCGGGGGAGAAGGGCTTGACGATGTAGTCGTCGGCGCCTGCTTCCAGCCCGGCGATGCGGTCGGCCTCGTCGCCGCGCGCGGTCAGCATCAGGATGGGCACGAGCCGGGTGCGCGCGTCCTGGCGCCAGCGGCGCGTGAGCTGCGCGCCGTCTTCGGCCGGCAGCATCCAGTCGAGCACGATCACGTCGGGCAGGGCCGCGTCCACCGCGCGGCGCGCCGCCAGCCCGTCGGCGGCGATCACGGGCGCGAAGCCGTGGTGGCGCAGATGCACGGCGATGAGCTCGGCGATGGCCGGCTCATCTTCGACCACCAGGACGCGCGTGGCGGGCTTCATTGCAGCACCGACTCGATGTCTTGCAAGGTGGTGTGGCGCACGTCCTTGCCCTGCACCAGGTAGATGATCAGCTCGGCAATGTTCTTGGAGTGGTCGCCGATGCGCTCGATCGCCTTGGCGAGAAAGAGCAGGTCCAGGCTGGCCGAGATCGTGCGCGGGTCTTCCATCATGTAGGTGATGAGCTTGCGCACGAAACCATCGAACTCGCGGTCGATCAGGTCGTCCTCCTTCAGGATCGCCAGCGCCGCCTGCGTGTCCAGCCGCGCGAAGGCGTCCAGCGCCTTGCGCAGCAGCCCCGAGGCCAGATCGGCGGCCACGCGCAGGTCGCTGGTGGGCAGCGCGCGCGCCGAACCGGCTTCGATGATGGAGCGCACCATGCGCGCCATGCGCTCGGCCTCGTCGCCCATGCGCTCGAGGTTGGCGATGGCCTTGGAAAACGCCATCAACAGGCGCAGGTCGCGCGCCGTGGGCTGGCGCCGCGCGATGATGGTGATCAGCTCGTGGTCGATCTGCACTTCCATCGCGTTGACGCGTTGCTCGATCGCCTGCACCTGCCCGGCCGCTTCCAGGCTGAACTGCGACAGCGCGACGATGGCCTGGCGGATCTGCTCCTCCACCAGGCCGCCGAGCTCCATCACGCGGGCCGAGACCTGGTTGAGTTCGCTGTCGAATTGGGTGGAAAGGTGTTTGTCGGTCATCCGAATCTCCCGGTGATGTAGTCCTCGGTTTCCTTGCGTTCGGGCTTGAAGAACATCTGCTCGGTGGCGCCGAATTCCACCAGCTCGCCCAGGTACATGTAGGCGGTGTAGTCGCTCACGCGCGCGGCCTGCTGCATGTTGTGCGTGACGATGACCACGGTGTAGTCGTTCTTGAGCTCGGCGATCAGCTCCTCGATCTTGGCCGTCGATATCGGGTCGAGCGCCGAGCAGGGCTCGTCGAGCAGCAGCACCTCGGGTTGCGCTGCGATGGCGCGCGCGATGCACAGGCGTTGCTGCTGCCCGCCCGACAGACCCGCGCCGCTCTGGCCGAGCTTGTCCTTGACCTCGTCCCACAGGGCCGCCTTGCGCAGCGCCCACTCCACGCGCTCGTCCATGTCGGCGGCGTTCAGCCGCTCGAACAGCCGCACGCCGAAGGCGATGTTGTCGTGGATCGACATGGGAAACGGTGTCGGCTTCTGGAACACCATGCCGATCCGGGCGCGCAGCAGCGCCACGTCTTGCCGGCTGGTGAGCAGGTCTTCGCCGTCGAGCAGCACCTGGCCGCTGGCGCGCTGCTCGGGGTAGAGCTCGAACATGCGGTTGAAGGTGCGCAAGAGCGTGGATTTGCCGCAGCCCGAGGGACCGATGAAGGCGGTGACCTGCTTTTCCGGTACGTCCAGGTGGATGCCCTTGAGGGCCTCGAATTGGCCGTAGTGAAAGCGCAGCTTGCGCACCGCCAGCTTGACGTTGTGGGGCGGCTTCGCGGGCGAGGCGGAGAGGTCGGGCATGGAAATCATTTCTTGCGTGTCAGCACGCGGGCGAGGATGTTGAGCGCCAGCACGGCCAGGGTGATCAGGAGCACCGCCGCCCAGGCGAGCTGTTGCCAGTTTTCGTAAGGGCTCATCGCGAACTTGAAGATCGTCACCGTCAGGCTCGCCGTGGGGCGCGACAAGTCGGTGCTCCAGAACTGGTTGTTCAGCGAGGTGAACAGCAGCGGCGCGGTCTCGCCCGCGATGCGCGCCAGCGCCAGCAGCACGCCGGTGACCACGCCGCTGGCGGCCGCGCGCAGCGTGATGCGGCCAATCACCTGCCACTTCGGCGCGCCCAGGGCGTAGGCCGCTTCGCGCAGCGCGGCGGGCACCAGGGCGAGCATGTTTTCCGTCGTGCGGATGACCACGGGAATCACGATCAGCGCCAGCGCCATCACCCCGGCCCAGCCCGAGAAGCTCTTGAAGCGCGCGACCACCACCGCATAGACGAACAGGCCGATCACGATGGAGGGCGCAGACAGCAGGATGTCGTTGACGAAGCGCACCGTGCGCGCCAGCCAGCCCTTGCCGCCGTATTCGGCCAGATAGACCCCTGCCATCACGCCCACCGGCGCGCCGATGGCCGTGGCCAGGCCTACCATCAGCGCCGAGCCCGCGATGGCATTGGCCAGCCCGCCGGCTTCATTCGGCGGCGGCGTCATCTGCGTGAATAGCGGAAGTGAAAGGCCGCCCAGACCCAGGCGCAGCGTTTCCCACAGCAACCAGGCGAGCCAGAACAGACCAAAGGCCATGGCCGCGAGCGACAGCCCAAGGGCAATGCGGTTGACGCGGCGCCGGCGCGCGTAGCTGGCCTGGCGTGTGCGCGCCAGCGGGGTGGCATTCACAGGGCTCGTCATGCGCGGGCTCCTTCGCCTTTTTGCAGGCGCGTGAGCAGCAGCCTTGAGAACGCCAGCACGACGAAGGTGATGAAGAAAAGCACCAGGCCGAGGTAGATCAGCGAGGCCTGGTGCAGGCCTTCGCCGGCCTCGGCGAATTCGTTGGCCAGCGCCGATGTGATGGAGTTGGCCGCCTCGAACAGCGAGAAGGACTGGACCTGGTTCATGTTGCCGATCACGAAGGTAACCGCCATGGTCTCGCCCAGCGCACGGCCCAGGCCCAGCATCACGCCGCCGAGCACGCCCACGCGGGTGTAGGGCAGCACCACGCGCCAGACCACCTCCCAGGTGGTGGCGCCCAGGCCGTAGGCCGATTCCTTGAGCAGGGTGGGCGTGAGCTCGAACACGTCGCGCATCACGGAGGCGATGAAGGGGATGATCATGATCGCCAGGATGATGCCGGCCGACAGAATGCCTATGCCCACGGGCGGCCCGGCCACCAGCGCGCCCAGCACGGGCAGGTTCTTGAACAGCGCTTGCAGCGGCTGCTGCACCCAGGCGGCCAGCAGCGGGCCGAAGACCATCAGGCCCCACATGCCGTAGACGATGGAGGGCACGGCGGCCAGGAGCTCGATGGCCGTGCCCAGCGGCCGCTTGAGCCAGGCGGGAGCGAGCTCGGTGAGAAAGAGCGCAATGCCGAAGCTCACCGGCACCGCAATCACCAGCGCGATGGCCGACGTGGCCAGCGTGCCCTGGATCATCGCCAGGCCGCCGAACTCGCCGGCCACCGGGTCCCACTGGCTGCGCACCAGAAAGGACAGGCCGTAGCGCTCGATCGCCGGCCAGGCCCCGATCACGAGCGAGGCCAGGATGCCCAGCAGCAGCGCCAGCGTGAGCAGCGCCGCCGCGCGTGCGGCGGCGGCGAAGCTGCGATCGGCCAGAGCCTGCAAGCGCGGCAGTCGCTGCATCACGGAAGCGCGATCGCCTTGCCCGCGGCGTCGACGATCTGGCCCCAGGACCGTGCGATCACGCGCTTGACGGAATCAGGCATGGGCACGTAGTCCAGCGCCGCGGCCGAGGGGTCGCCCTGGCGGTAGGCCCAGTCGAAGAATTGCAGCACGGTGGCGGCCTGCGCCGGTTTGTCCTGCGTCTTGTGCATCAGGATGAAGGTGGCACCGGTGAGCGGCCATGCGCCCGGGCCCGGCTGGTCGGTCAGGATCTGGTGAAAGCTGCGGCTCCAGTCGGCTGCTGCCGCAGCCGCCTTGAAGGCCTCGTCTTTCGGCGCCACCCAGGCGCCGGAGGCATTTTGCATGCTCACCCAGGTCATCTTGTTCTGCTTGACGTAGGCATATTCCACGTAACCGATGGCGTTGGGCAGGCGCGCCACGAAGGCCGCGACGCCCTCGTTGCCCTTGCCGCCCGCGCCCGTGGGCCAGTTCACCGCCGTGCCCTCGCCGACCTTGGCCTTCCAGTCGGCGTTCACCTTGGAGAGGTAGTTGGTGAAGATGAAGCTGGTGCCCGAGCCGTCGGCGCGGCGCACCACGGTGATCGCGTCGTCGGGCAAGGCGAGGCCGGGGTTGAGCGCCTTGACGGCAGCATCGTCCCAGCGCGTGATCTTGCCCAGGTAGATGTCGCCGAGCACCTGGCCGGTCAAGCGCAGCGCCCCGGGCGCGACGCCCTTGAGGTTGACCACCGGCACCACGCCGCCGATCACGGTGGGAAATTGCAGCAAGCCCTTCTTGTTCAAGTCCTCGTCGGTGAGCGGCGCGTCCGAGGCGCCGAAGTCCACCGTCTTGGCCTCGATCTGGCGCAGCCCGGCGCCCGAGCCGACCGACTGGTAGTTGATCTTGACGCCGGTTTGCTTGTGGTAGTCGGCCGCCCACTTGGCGTAGAGCGGCGCGGGAAAGCTCGCCCCGGCGCCGGTGGCTTCCTGCTGCGCGAGGGCCGAGGTGGTGGCCGCCGCGCACAGCAGGGCGCTCAGGAAGAGGTGCTTGATCGATGCGTTCATCAGCTTGGGCCTTCATCAGGCGTTGTGGTTGACGCGGCCGATGATGCAGGCGCCATGTGACAGTGGCGTGACAAGGCGCGGCGCTGTTGCCCAGCTTGCTGCCCGTGTTGCGAATGCATGCAAAAAGGTGAGGAAGCCCTTTGTGGCACTGCGCCAGAAGCTAGCAATTTCAGAGCATCTGACGCACCGCGTCGGCCATGTGGGCCGCATCGACGCCGAAATGCGCGCGCAGCGCCGCGCGCGTGTCGCTGCGCCCGAAGCCGTCGGTGCCCAGCGTGCGATAGCCGCGCCCGGCGGGGACGTGGGCGCGCACGCTCTCGGGCACGCTGCTCACGTAGTCGCTGGCGGCGATGATCGGGCCTTGGGTTTGCGCCAGCACCTGCGCAAGCCAGGGCGTGGCGCCGCTCTCCAGACACGCGCGGCCGTCGCGCGCAAGCTCGCTCCAGCTCGTGACGCTGACCACGCTGGCGCCTATCCCCTCGCCCGCCAGCAGCTCGGCCGCCTTGAGCGCCTCGGGCAAGATCGCCCCCGAGGCCATGAGCGTTGCCTGGTTTTTGAATGAAATCGGGCTATCGCGCCCATCGGGCAAGCGCGAGCAGCTCTTGAATACATAGCATCCACGCACCACGCCCGCGTGTGCCTCGTCGGGCAGGTCGGGCTGGGCGTAGTTCTCGTTCATCAGCGTGAGGTAGTAGAAGACGTCGCGCTGCTCGGCCAGCATCTCCTGCATGCCGTGGTGCACGATGACGGCCAGCTCGCCGGCAAACGCCGGGTCGTAGGCCTTGCAGTTGGGCACCGTGCTGGCCACCAGGTGGCTGCTGCCGTCCTGGTGCTGCAAGCCCTCGCCCGCGAGCGTGGTGCGCCCGCTGGTGGCGCCGAGCAAAAAGCCGCGCGCGCGCTGGTCGGCGGCGGCCCAGATCAGGTCGCCCACGCGCTGAAAGCCGAACATCGAGTAGTAGATGTAGAAGGGCAGCATCGCCAGGCCATGCACGCTGTAGCTGGTGGCCGCCGCCGTCCAGCTCGCCAGCGCCCCGGCTTCGCTGATGCCTTCTTCCAGGATCTGGCCGTCGCGTGCCTCGCGGTAGCTCAGGATGGAGCCGATGTCCTCGGGCGCGTAGCGCTGGCCGACGTCGCTGTAGATGCCGACTTGCTTGAACAGATTGGCCATGCCGAAGGTGCGCGCCTCGTCGGCAACGATGGGAACGACGCGCGCGCCAAGTTGCGCATCCTTGAGCAGCGCGCCCAGCATGCGCACGAAGGCCATGGTGGTGCTCATCTCCTTGCCCTGGGCGTTGAGCGCGAATCTGGCCCACTGGTCCATGGGTGGCACGGGCAGCGGCTCGCACGCCGTCTGGCGCCGGGGCAGGTGGCCGCCGAGCTTTTCGCGGTGCGCGCGCAGGTAGCGCATCTCGGGGCTGTCGTCTGCGGGTTTGAGAAAGCGCAGGTTCACCGCTTCCTCGTCGCTCAAAGGCAGATTGAAGCGGTTGCGAAACTCGATCAGCGCCGCCTCGTCCAGCTTCTTCTGGCTGTGCGTGGTCATCTTGCCCTGGCCCGCCGCGCCCATGCCGTAGCCCTTCTTGGTCAGCGCCAGGATGACGGTGGGCTGGCCCTTGTGCGCGGCGGCAGCCGCGTAGGCGGCGTGGATTTTCACCAGGTCATGGCCGCCGCGCTTGAGGCGGTCAATCTGCTCGTCCGTCATGCCCTGGGCCAGGGCCGCCAGTTCGGGGTGCTGGCCGAAGAAGTGCTCGCGGTTGTAGCGCCCGTCCTTGGCGGCGAAGGTCTGCATCTGGCCGTCCACCGTCTCGCCCAGGGTGCGCACCAGCGTGCCGGTCACGTCGCGCGCGAACAGCCCGTCCCAGTCGCTGCCCCACATCAGCTTGATGACGTTCCAGCCGCTGCCGGTGAACAGGCGCTCCAGCTCGTCGACGATGCGCCCGTTGCCGCGCACCGGGCCGTCCAGGCGCTGCAGGTTGCAGTTGACCACCCACACCAGGTTGTCCAGGCGCTCGCGCGCGGCCAGCGTGAGCGCGCTGGTGCTCTCGGGTTCGTCCATCTCGCCGTCGCCGAACACGCCCCAGACCTTTCTGCCGTGGCAGTTCAGCAGCCCGCGGTCGCTCAGGTAATGCATGAAGCGTGCGTGGTAGATGCTGCTGATCGGCCCCAGGCCCATCGAGCCGGTGGGAAACTGCCAGAAGTCCGGCATGGACCACGGGTGCGGATAGCTGCACAGGCCGCGCGCGCCCTCCTGCGGCGCGGTGATCTCCTGGCGAAAGTGCAGCAGGTCGTCCTCGCTCAAGAAGCCTTCGAGAAAGGCGCGCGCGTACACGCCGGGCGCGCTGTGCGGCTGGAAGAACACCAGGTCGCCGCGGTGCTGGCCCGCGCCCAGGCCCTCGCGCGCATGAAAGAAGTGGTTGAAACCCACCTCGAACAAATCGGCTGCGCTGGCGTAGCTGGCGATGTGCCCGCCGAGTTCCCCATAGGCTTGGTTGGCGCGCACCACCATGGCCAGCGCGTTCCAGCGCATGAGCGAGCCCAGGCGCTCTTCCACCGCCAGGTCGCCGGGGAAGACCGGCTGCGCCTGCGCGGCGATGGTGTTGACGTAGGGTGTGTTCAGATCCGGCTGCCAGCCGATCTGCCGCGCGTGCGCGCTGCGCACCAGCTCGTCGAGGATGAAGCGTGCGCGCTCGGGCCCTTGCGTGGCGATCAGCGCGGCGAACGCCTCGCGCCATTCGGCGGATTCCTGCGGGTCGATGTCGGGGGAAGGCGTGGGGTCGGGCGTCATGGCAATACCTCGGGGCAGGGCGGGCGGCGCATTAGGCCGCCAGGATGAATTCAAGCACCGCGCACACCGCCGCCACCTGTGCGGCCACGCATTCTGCGGGGCTGGTGCGCGCGCTGTCGGGGTAGACCTCGGTGGTGCAGGTGAGCGGCGCGCCGCTCACGCTGGCGCACAGCCCCCATTCGCGCAGCTTGTAGCGGATCACGCCCGGCGCCACCACCGGGCTTTTGATGATTTCGCCGTGTTCATCTGCTGGGGCAATGTGCGTGACGCGCGCGACGGCCGCGACCACCGCCTGCTGCAGCTCGGGGCAGGGGGCTTCGGTGTCGTCCACGACGTAGAAGCCGTCGGGGATGCTGCCGGGCTCGAAGGCCTTGCCGTCGCGTGCGGCCAGCGCCGGGCGGAATTCGGCTTCATCGCTGTCGGTGGTTTCGTGCAGGTCGATGTGAGCGCTGAACTGGCCTGCGTACCGGGCCACCAGCGCTTGCAGCGCACGCGCTTCCTGCGCCGGACTGTTGGCGCGGAAGGACCGGTTGGGATCGACCGCATCGTGGTTCCAGCGCTGGATGTACTCCCAGCCCCAGGGGCTGACGCAGGGCACGATGAGCAGGTTGGCGCGGCCCGCGCAGCGCGGTGCCTGCGCGTCGGCAAAGGCCAGCGCGCCGCGCACGCCGCTGGTCTCATAACCGTGCACGCCGCCGGTGACGAGCAGCGTGGGGCGGCCCGCCTGCCAGTCGCTGCTGGCAAGCGCGTGCACCGGGTAGCGCGCGTTGCCATGGACGATTTCGCCATAGGGCAGGCAACTGAGGCCGGCGCGCGGGCGCAGCACGGCGCGCAGCACCTCGTCCGCGTAGCTGCGCTGGCGCCGCTGGCGCGCGCGCCATGCGGCTATCTCTGCCGGGCCCCAGGGCTGGCCCGGCGTGCCTATGGGGTAGAAGTGCGGTGCAGTAGACATGGGGCAAGACTTCCAATTCGTGATCTACGAAATTGTCTCCCGCCGCCGCGCTCGGGTTGCGCTCAGGCGGTTTCGGCCTGGGCGGGCAGAGCGTGCCCCGGCGCCGCCGGACGGCTCGCATGCACCCGATCGAGCGCCTGAGCGATGTCGGCCAGGATGTCCTCGACATCTTCCAGTCCGACCGACAGGCGCACCAGCCCTTCCGAGATGCCGTGCGCCGCGCGCTCTTCGGGGGTGTAGGTGGAATGCGTCATGCTCGCCGGGTGCTGCGCCAGGCTTTCGGCGTCGCCCAGGCTGACCGCGCGGGCGACGAGTTGCAGCGCGTCCATGAAGCGCACGCCCGCCTGCAGGCCGCCGTGCAGCTCAAAGGCCATCATGCCGCCCATCTGCCGCATCTGGCGGCGCGCCAGCTCGCGCTGGGGAAAGCTTGCCAGGCCCGGGTAGTGCACCTGCGCGGTGGCCGGGTGGGCTTCGATGAAGCGCGCCACCTTGTGCGCGCTCTCGCAATGCCGGTCCATGCGCAGCGCCAGCGTCTTCATGCCGCGCATCACCAGGTGCGCGTCCTGCGGCGACATCACCGCGCCGGTCATGTCCTTGAGGCCGTACAGGCGCACGCGCTGCGCCAGTTCGGCATCGGCAAAGATGGCCGCGCCGGCGGTCACGTCGCCGTGGCCGCTCAGGTACTTGGTCATGGAATGCACGCTCACGTCCGCGCCCAGCACGAGGGGCTGCTGCAGATAGGGCGAGCAATAGGTGTTGTCCACCACCAGCCGGGCGCCCTTGGCGTGCGCCAGCGCGGCGATCGCGGCGATGTCGGCCAGGCGCATGTTCGGGTTGGCGGGCGACTCCAGATAGACCACGCGGGTTTTTTCGCTCAGCGCGGCAGCGACCTTGGCCGGGTCGGTCATGTCCACGTGGCGCACCTGCACGCCGAAATGCCCGATGCCGTGGTGCAGGAAGGCGAAGGTGCAGCCGTAGAGCGTCTGGTCGGTCAGGATCTCGTCGCCCGGCTCCAGCATAGACCAGAGCGTGGCGGTTATCGCCCCCATGCCCGAACCGAAGACCACCGCACCCACGCCCTGCTCCAGGCTCGCCAGGCGCGCTTCGAGCAGCGCCAGCGTGGGGTTGGAGATGCGCGTGTAAATGTAGCCCTGCTCCTCGCCGGCAAAGCAGCGCCCGCCGTAGGCGGTGTCCGGGAACACCCAGGTGGCCGAGGTGTGGATCGGCGGCACCAGCGCGCCCTGGTTGTCGGCCGGGCGGTAGCCGTGATGGATGGCGCGGGTGGAAAAACCGGCGTTGCTGTTGACTGCGGACATGGCGAGGTCTCCGTGGGACTGTAGTGACAGCCATTGTTCGCGCATTCGCCGGGCAAAATGCACCTGATTGTTCGTGTTGCAAGACAATTGCGGCAATGGTTTGCCTTTTGGTGGCGGGGTAATGAGCAAAATCAACCTGGATGCGGTAGACAGAGAGCTGCTGCAGCAACTGCAGCGCAACGGCCGCGCCACGGTAGGCGAGCTGGCCGAGGCGGTATCGCTGTCCACCTCGCCGTGCTGGCGGCGCGTGCGTCAGTTGGAGAGCGATGGCGTCATCGAGGGCTACCACGCCCATCTGAACCGCGAGGCGGTGGGCTATGGCGTGCTTGGCTTCGTGCACCTGACCCTGCAGGAGCACACCCCGGCCACGATGGCGGCCTTCGAGCGCGAGATCGCCGCCGCGCCCCAGGTGCTGGCCTGCCACAACCTGTCGGGGCGCTTTGATTACCAGCTCGAGGTGCTCGCCCCCGACTTGCAGGCGTTTTCCGACTATGTGCGCAGCACGCTGCGCTCGCTGCCCGGCGTGCGCGAGATTTCAACCAATTTCGTGCTCAAGGAAATCAAGCGCACGCACGTGCTGCCGCTGTAGCGGCGCGGGCGGCGCTACAGGCCCAGCGCAGCGAGCGATCCCGCGCCTTCGCGCAGCACGACGGCCGCGCCTCCTGTGCCCATGGGCGTGAGGTCGAGCACCGTGGTCGGCTGCAGCGGGCAGGCACCGGCATCGACGATGCCGTCGATCAGCTTTTCGAAGTGCTCGCGGATTTCTTCGGGGTCGTTCAGCGGCTCGCTCTCGCCCGGCGGTATCAGCGTGGTCGAGAGCAGCGGCGCGCCGTGCAGCTCCAGCAGCATCAGCGTGGTGCTGCGCGTGGGCACGCGCAGGCCGATGGTCTTTCTCTGCGGATGGCTCAGGCGCCGAGGCACTTCCTTGGTCGCGTCGAGGATGAAGGTGTAGGGGCCGGGCGTGGCGAGCTTGAGCAGGCGGTACTGACGGTTGTCCACATGCGCGTAGCTGCTGAGCTCGGACAGGTCGCGGCACAAGAGCGTGAGATGGTGTTTTTCATCGACCTGGCGGATGCGGCGCAGGCGGTCGGCCGCGGCCTTGTCGTCGAGCTGGCACACCAGCGCGTAGCTCGAATCGGTGGGCACGGCCAGGATGCCGCCATCGGCCAGTAGCGCCGCAGCCTGCTTGAGCAGGCGCGGCTGGGGATTGTCGGGGTGGACCTCGAAGTATTGGGCCATGTGCAGCTTTCTGGGCGGATTTCTGGCGGTTCAATGCGCGCGCCGGATGCGCTCGGCCAGCGGTTGCCACACGGGGCTCAGCTCCTCGGGCAGCGGCGGCAGCGCGCCCAGGTCGGCGTGCGATTCGGCCGGGCTGTGAAAGTCGCTGCCGGTGGAGGCATAAAGCCCGAACTCCAGCGCCATCTTTGCGTAGGTAGCGTATTCGGCCCGGGTGTGGCTACCCGTAACCACTTCCACCGCTTGCCCGCCGTGCGCCATGAATTCGGTGAACAGCGCGTATTCCTCATTGGGCGTGAAGCGGTAGCGCCCGGGGTGGGCAATCACCGCCATGCCGCCCGCCTGCGTGATCCAGCGCACCGCATCGCCCAGGCGCGCCCAGCGGTGCGGCACGTAGCCGGGCTTGCCTTCGGTGAGGTATTTGCGAAACACCTCGCTCACCTCGTTGCAGATGCCTAGCTCGACGATGTAGCGCGCAAAGTGCGGGCGCGCCAGCAGCGCCGGGTTGCCCGCATAGCGCATCGCGCCCTCGTAGGCGCCCGCAATGCCTGCCTTGGCCAGTTGCTCGGCCATCTCGCGCCCGCGCGCATCGCGCCCGCCGCGCGTGGCGGCCAGGCCTTGCGCGAGTGGCGCGTCCTCGGGGTCGAAGCCCAGACCGACGATGTGTACCGTGGTGTCGGCAAAGGTGACCGAGATTTCCACGCCGGTCAGATAGTCCATGCCCAGCGCCGCGGCCTTCGCGGCGGCGCGCTGCTGGCCGGCGACCTCGTCGTGGTCGGTCAGCGCCCAGAGCGTGACCCCGTTGGCGTGCGCGCGCGCGGCGACATCTTCGGGACTGAGGGTGCCGTCGGAGATGGTGGAGTGGCAGTGCAGGTCGGCGCGGGGCAGAAAGGACATGCAGGCCATTTTAGGAGGAGGCTGGGCATGGGGCGCTGCGTGTCCAGCCTGCGCAAGGCGGCGCCCTGCGCCGGGGGCCCGCCCGCAGCTCAAGCTCTCTCATCCATGCCTTCGACCAGCAACTGCAGCTTGCGCTGCCCGCGCCATTCGTTCACGTCCAGGCGAAAGGCGAGCAGCGCCTGCTCGGGCAGCGGTTCGGTGCGAGAAAACCAGATCGCGTCCAGCTCCTGGCCCAGGTAGCGCAGCTTGAGCTGCAGGTGGTTGTGCGCCTCGCCCACCAGGCGCTGGCTGAGCACCTGGACGCGGTCGCTGAAGGTCGGGGCGGCAAAGCCCTGGCCCCAGACTTCGAGGGCGAGCAGCTCCACCAGGTCGGTGCGCAGGTATTCGGGCTGCAGCGGGCCGTCGGTTTCCAGGCAGCGGGTGAGCGTGGCGGGGTCCAGCCATTCGCTGGCTACCTGGGCAAAGGCCTGCTCGAAGGTGGCCAACTGGGCCTGCTCTATGGTGCAGCCGGCGGCCATGGCGTGGCCGCCAAAGCGCAGCAGCACGCCGGGGTGGCGCTTGGCGATGAGGTCCAGCGCATCGCGCAGGTGAAAGCCGGGGATGGAGCGCCCCGAGCCCTTGAGCTCATGCGCGTGGCCCGGTGCGCCGCTGGCGGCGAAGACGAAGGTCGGCCGGTGCAGCCTGTCCTTGATGCGCGAGGCGACGATGCCGACCACGCCTTCGTGAAAGCTCTCGTCGAACACCGCCATGGCGGGGGGCGGGTCGCAGGCCGCGTCCAGTTGCGCGTCGATGGCGGCCAGCGCCTGATCGCGCATGCCGCCTTCGATCTCGCGGCGTTCGCGGTTGATGGCGTCGAGCTGGCGCGCAAGCTCCTGCGCGCGGCCGGCGTCGTCGGTGGCCAGGCACTCTATGCCCAGGGTCATGTCCGCCAGGCGCCCGGCGGCGTTGATGCGCGGGCCCAGCGCAAAGCCGAAGTCAAAGCTGCTGGCCTGCGCCGCCCTGCGCCCGGCGGCGGCAAAGAGCGCGGCCATGCCCGGTGGCATCTGCCCGGCGCGCACGCGCTTGAGGCCTTGGGCTACCAGGCGGCGGTTGTTCGCGTCCAGCGGCACCACGTCGGCCACGGTGCCCAGCGCGACCAGCGGCAGCAGCGGCTCCAGGCGGGGTTGGTTCGCGGCGTCGAAGCGGCCGCGCGCGCGCAGTTCGGCGCGCAGCGCCATCAAAACGTAGAACATCACGCCCACGCCGGCCAGGCTTTTGCTGGCAAAGCCGCAGCCGGGCTGGTTGGGGTTGACGATGGCGTGCGCCGCCGGCAGTTCGCTGCCCGGCAGATGGTGGTCGGTGACGACGACTTGCAGGCCGAGTTCGCGCGCACGCTGCACGCCCTGCACGCTGGCGATGCCGTTGTCCACGGTGATGAGCAGCTCGGCCCCGGTGGCGGCCACGCGCTCGGCGATCGGTGCGGTCAGGCCGTAGCCGTCGACCACGCGGTTGGGCACGAGGTAGTGCACCTGCTGCGCGCCCAGCAGGCGCAGGCCGCGCAGGCCGACGGCGCAGGCGGTGGCGCCGTCGCAGTCGTAGTCGGCGACGATGCAGATGCGCGCCTGGCGCGCGATGGCGTCGGCCAGGAGCGCCGCGGCCTGAGCGGCGCCGTGCAAGCTGGCGGGCGGCAGCAGTTGGGAGAGCGCGCCGTCCAGCTCCTGCGCGCTGCGTACGCCGCGCGCGGCGTACAGGCGCGCGAGCAGCGGGTGCACGCCCGCCTGTTCCAGCGCCCAGGCGGTGCGGGGCGGTACGTCGCGCACTACTATGTTCATAGCTGCTCGCGCAGGTCGGACAAGCGTTTGCGCCGGAAAATGCTTGTAATCTTGTTGCCCAGGCTGCGGTGCGCATTGCTGAAGTGCAGGCTGCTGCGCTCGCCGCACAGCGTGAGCTCCACCGCCGCGCCGCCGGCCAGCTCTTGCGCCAGCGTTGCCACTTCGCTGGCGTCCAGCCGCTGCCAGGCGGCGGCCCAGGCGGCCCAGTCCTGGCGCTGCGCGGCCTGCAGCAGCGCCATGGGCATCTGCGGCTCGGGCCGGGCTTCGGGCAGCCGGGCGAGCACGCCTGCGCCATGGAACCACAGCGCGTTCACCGCCGGCAGGCCACGGGCGGCGCGCGCCTCGCTCCAGGGGTGGGTGTAGAGCAGCATCTGCAGCTCGCTGTGCAGGCGTTGCAGACGGGTGGACTGGGGACCGCGCGGCAGCCAGGGGCGCACGTCGCGCCCGACCACGCGCTGCAGCGGCGCGCACTGCAGCTCGGCAAACAGCGGGTCTTGCACCAGCCAACGCGTGGGCTCGTGGTAGCTGAGCGTCATGCCGTCCTGCGCCAGCCAGGGGCCGAGGATGTCTACCAGCGCCCGGCCGTCCTCGGCGCTCAGGCCCAGGTGCTCGGGCGGCAGCAGCACCACGTGGTCGGCGCCGATCTGCCAGTGGCAGGGGCTGACCCAGGCGCAGGGCTCGCCCACGCTGCGGGTCTGCCAGGCGGCCCAGGGCGTGGCCGGCGCGGGCAGGCCCAGGGCGCGGGCCAGGGCGCGTTCGTGCGGCGGCTCGTAGTCGGTTTCGCGGCCGGTGTCGGCGCCGTGCAGGCTCAGGCGCGCGAGCAGGCGCTCCAGCCTGGGCAGGCGCAGGCTTTGCAGTGCCTGGGTGCAGCCGGGCAGATCGGCTGCGGCCATGGGAATCAGTAAATGGCGCGCTGGGGGCATGGCGCCTATTGTCCGGGATGCCACAATCGCCCCCACCCGCTCAGGGTGGCTGTGCTCCTACCATGCAAATTCCCTTTGAACTGGCGCTGGGCTGGCGCTACACGCGCGCCGGCCGTGCCACGCGGCGCAATGGCTTCATCTCCTTCATCTCGGGCGTGTCCATGCTGGGCATTGCGCTGGGGGTGGCGGCGCTGATCATCGTGCTGTCGGTGATGAACGGCTTCCAGAAAGAGGTGCGCGACCGCATGCTCAGCGTGGTCGCGCACATCGAGGTGTTCGCGCCCGGCGGCGCGGCGCTGCCCGATCTGAACCGCACCCTGGCCGAGGTGCGCGCCAACCCCGAGGTGGTGGGCGCCGCGCCCTTCGTCTCGGCCCAGGCGCTGCTGGCGCGCGGCGAGGACATGAAGGGCGTGCTGGTGCGCGGCATAGACCCGGCGCAGGAGGGCCAGGTGACCGAGCTGCAAGACGCCAACCGGCGCGCCGTCGATACCCTGGCGCCGGGCAGCTTCAATGTCGTGCTCGGTTCAGACCTGGCCAAAGCCCTGGGCGTGCGCGTGGGCGACAAGGTGACGCTGGTGGCCCCGAGCGGCCAGGTCACGCCCGCGGGCGTGGTGCCGCGGCTCAAGCAGATGACGGTCTCGGGCATGTTCCACTCGGGCCACTACGAATACGACTCCGCGCTGGTGCTGTTGCACCATGAGGACGCCGAGCGCATTTTCCGGCTCGAAGGCCCGACCGGCGTGCGTGTCAAGCTACGAAATCTGCATGAGGCGCCGCGCGTCACGCAGCAGCTCGCGGGCACGCTCTCGGGCAATCTGCTACTGCGCGACTGGACGCAGCAGAACCGCACCTGGTTTGCCGCGGTGCAGGTCGAAAAGCGCATGATGTTCATCATCCTCACGCTCATCGTCGCGGTGGCCGCGTTCAACCTGGTCAGCACGCTGGTGATGACGGTGCAGGACAAGCGCGCCGACATCGCCATCCTGCGCACCCTGGGCGCGAGCCCCGCGAGCATCATGGGCGTGTTCGTGGTGCAGGGCGCGGCGGTGGGCGTGATAGGGACGCTCGCGGGGCTGCTGCTGGGGCTGCTCGTGGCCTTCAACATCGACGTGATCGTGCCGGCCATAGAGCACCTGCTGGGCGTGAGCTTTCTGCCCAAGGACATCTACCTGATCAGCCGCATGCCCAGCGACCCGCAGGCGAGCGACATCGCGCCGATCGGCATCATCTCCCTGCTGCTGGCCTTTGCCGCCACGCTCTACCCGAGCTGGCGCGCCAGCCGCGTCAACCCCGCACAGGCACTGCGTTATGAGTGAAGCGGTACTTGAGGCCAGCGGCCTGGCCAAGCGCTACAGCGAAGGGCCGCTCGATGTGCAGGTGCTCTCGGGCGTGGACCTGGCCGTGCGCGCGGGCGAGACCCTGGCCATCGTCGGCGCTTCGGGCTCGGGCAAGAGCACGCTCTTGCACCTGCTGGGCGGCCTGGACGCGCCCAGCGAGGGCAGCGTGGCGCTCAAGGGCCAGGCGCTGGCCCGCATGTCGCCGGCGGCGCTCGGCCGGCTGCGCAATGCCGAGCTGGGCTTCATCTACCAGTTTCATCATCTGCTGCCCGAGTTCAGCGCGCAGGAAAACGTCGCCATGCCGCTGTCGATACGCCGCTTGCCCGCACCGGAATGCCAGGCGCTTGCGGCCGAGATGCTCGCCCAGGTGGGCCTGGGCGCGCGCCTGGCGCACCGCCCGGCCGAGCTTTCGGGCGGCGAGCGCCAGCGCGTGGCGATTGCGCGCGCGCTGGTCACGCGCCCGGCCTGCGTGCTGGCCGACGAGCCCACGGGCAACCTGGACCGCAGCACCGCGCAGAGCGTGTTTGACCTGATGCTGCGCCTGGCGCGCGAACGGGGCACGGCCTTCGTGCTGGTGACGCACGACGAGCAGCTCGCGCGCCAGTGCGACCGCATGCTGCGCCTGACGGGCGGCGTGCTCGCCTGAGGCTTGTGCCGCCGCGCCCGCTGTCTGCTCTGTTGGAAGAAAGGAGTTGCTCATGCAAAAACGTGGTTTTCTTGCGGCCGCCGCGACCGGTGCGCTGTTGCCGCTGGCCGGCCGGGCCGCACCGGCGCCGGGCACGACGCCGGCCAACCCCACGCTGCTCACGGTCAGCGGCGAGATCGCCCGCTCCAACCGCGGGCCGCTGGATCCGGTGATGGACCAGATGATGTTCAAGCACGGCGTGCAGTTTCAGCGCGCGTGGTCGTTCGACGCGCTGGCGCTGCGCAAGCTGGCGGCGCAGTCGATCCGCACCACCCTGGAGTACGACGGCAAGAAGCACACGCTGCTGGGCCCGCGCCTGAGCGACGTGCTGATGGTCGCCGGCGTGCGCGACGCCGAAGGCGTGCAACTGGGCCTGCGCGCGGTCGACGGCTACCGCGCCAACGTGAGCCTGCAGCAGGTGCGCCAGTGGAACATGCTGGTGGCGCTGGAGATGGACGGCAAGCCGCTGGCGCTCGGTGGCCTGGGCCCGCAGTGGGCGGTGTACGACGCCGACCAGCTGGCCGAGTTCAAGGACAAGCCGCTGGCCGAGCGCTTTGCCGCCTGCCCCTGGGGGCTGTACAGCATCGAGGTCGGCCGCGCCTGAGACGCCGCGCCCTCAGTTCAGCCGTATGCCCTGGGCCTTGATGATGCCGCCCAGCAGCGCGCTCTCCTGGCGCACGCGCAGGGCCAGGCCTTCGGGCGAGGTGCCCACCGCCTGCCAGCCCTGCTGCAGCAGTTGCTGGCGCACCGGCGCACTCTTCAGGATGTCGGTGACCGCGCTGGCCAGGCGCGCCTGCACGGCGGCCGGCAGGCTGGCCGGGCCGACCAGCGCGGTCCAGACCTCGAGGTTGAAGTCCTTCACGCCCAGCGCGCTCAGCGGTTCGAGCTCTGGCACCAGCGTGCTGCGCCCCGCGCTGGTCACGCCCACTGCATGCAGCTTGCCGGCCTTGACTTGGGGCATGGCCAGGCCCGGGGGCACCAGCGCCATCTGCACCTCGCCGGTGATCAATGCGGTGACCACCGCAGGGTTGCCGCTGTAGGGCACGTGCACCGGCTCCAGGCCGCTCACGCGCTGCTTGAGCAGCTCCATGCCCAGGTGCGCGACCGAGCCCGCGCCGACTGAGCCGTAGTTCCAGCGGTCGCCCTGGCGCGCGGCTTCGGCGAAGAAGGCCTGGCCTTCGGGCAGGCTTGCGGGCGTGACCAGGATGAGTGGCGCGGTGCTCAGCAGGCTGAGCAGGCAGAAGTCGCGCGCCGCGTCGTAGGGCAGCGAGGAGTACAGCAGCGGCGAGGAGGTGAGGTTGCCGTTGATGACGATGCCCAGCGTATGCCCGTCCGTGGCCTTGGCCACCTGGCCGGTGGCGATGTTGCCGCTGGCGCCGGGCTTGTTTTCCACCACCACCGGCTGGCCGAGCAGCGCGGCCAGCGGCTCGGCGATGTCGCGCGCCACCATGTCGGGCGTGGAGCCGCCCGGAAAGCCCACCAGCAGGCGTATCGGTTTGCTCGGCCAATTGCTGCCTTGCCGGGCCAGGGCATGGGGCAGGGCGGCGGCGCCGGCCAGCGCGGCGGCGCCCAGGGTGAACTGGCGGCGTTGCATGCGCTTCATTGGGCTTGGGCTCCGAGGGCTTCGTCAAACGCGGCGACGGCGTTGGCCGCATACATGAGCGAAGGGCCGCCGCCCATGTAGACCGCCACGCCCAGCATTTCGTTGACTTCTTCGCGCGTCGCGCCCAGGCGGGCCAGCGCCTGGGTGTGAAAACCCAGGCAGCCGTCGCAGCGCGCCGCCACGCCGATGGCCAGCGCAATCAGCTCCTTGGTCTTGGCGTCCAGCACGCCCGGGGCGAGCGCCGCCTTGCCCATGGCGTTGAAGCCGGCGATGACATCGGGCACGCCCGCCTTGAGCTTGCGCATGTTGCCGGTGATGGCGGTGGTCAGTTGCTTGTAGTCGGTGGTGTTCAGCGCGGCGCTCATCGGGTTTCCTCGGGTTGGGTTGCCAGAAAACGCAAGCGTAGCGGACAAACGCGCCGCGGCGGTCGCTTTTATGATGGCCGCATCGCATTCGGAGTTTTCTCATGGACAAGAACACAAGCACGGTGTGCATCACCGGCGCCGCAGGCCATCTGGGCGCTGCGCTGGCCGCATGGTTCGGGCAGCGCGGTGCGCGCCTGGTGTTGCTGGACCGCAATCAGGAAGAGCTGCAGCGGCGCTACGGTGCGCTGAGCGACGCGCTGCTGGTGCCGGTCGATCTGCTCGCGCCCCAGGCGGTGCACGAGGCCGTCGCCGCAGCGCTTGCGCGCGTGCAGCGCATCGACGTCTTGTGCCATCTGGCGGGCGGCTTTCACATGGGCGAGCCGGTGCACGAGACGCCCGCCAAGGTCTGGGACTTCATGATGGACCTGAACGCGCGCAGCTTCATCCACATCGCGGAGGCGGTGGTGCCGCAGATGCGCAGTCAGGGGCGCGGCAGCATCGTCGCCGTGGGCGCGGCCGGCGGGCTCAAGGGCGGCGCGGCGGTCGGTGCCTATGCCGCGTCCAAGAGCGCGCTGATGCGGCTGGTGGAGTCGATGTCGGCGGAGCTGCGCGACGAGGGCATCAACGTCAACGCGGTGCTGCCCTCGATCATCGACACGCCGCCCAACCGCAGCGCCATGCCCGATGCCGATTTCTCGCGCTGGGTTGCGCCCGAGGCGCTGGCCGAGGTGATCGGCTTTCTCGCCTCCGACGCGGCACGCGCGGTGCATGGCGCGCTGCTGCCGGTGCTCGGGCGGGTGTGAGCGTCTTCATCGACACCCACTGCCATCTGGACGCGCCTGAGTTCGCGCCCGACCGCGACGCCATGCGCGCGGCGGCGCGCTCGGCCGGGGTGGCGCATTGCGTGATTCCGGCGGTGGACCGCGGCAACTGGGAGGCGGTGCGCGCGCTGGCGCAGGGCTGGGGCGACAGCTATGCGCTGGGCATACACCCGCTGTGCACGCCCGGGGCGGGCGCTGCGGGCGCCGAGGCGCTTGCCGCAGCGCTGCGCAAGCATGCGGACGACGCGCACCTGGTCGCAATCGGTGAGATCGGTCTGGACTACTTCGTGCCCGAGCTCGACGCCGAGCACCAGGAGCAGCTGCTGCGCGCCCAGCTGCGGCTGGCGCACGAGTTTGCGCTGCCGGTGCTGCTGCATGTGCGCAAGAGCGTGGACCGCGTGCTCAAGGCGCTGCGCGAATTGCCGGTCGCGGGCGGCATTGCGCACGCCTTCAACGGCAGCGCGCAGCAGGCACAGATCTTCATCGACATGGGCTTCAAGCTGGGCTTTGGCGGCGCGCTGACCTTCGAGCGCGCGCGCCATCTGCGCCGCCTGGCCGCAGAGCTGCCGCTGGACGCGCTGGTGCTGGAGACCGATGCGCCCGACATTCCGCCGCAGTGGCTCTACCGCAGCCGGGCCGAGCGCGACGCCGGCGCCGCCCAGGGGCGCAACAGCCCGGCCGAGCTGCCGCGCATTGCGCGCGAACTCGCCGCCCTGCGCGGCATCGAGCCGGGGCAACTGGCCCAGGCTTGCACGCGCAACGCGCTGGCCGCGCTGCCGCGCGTGCAGCCGCTGCTCGGCGCCGCGAGCTGAAGGCAAGAGCGCCTCAGGCCACGCCCAAGGCGCTCCTCGGCCAGCAGGCGCCGGCCCGTGCGCAAGGCCGCTTCGGCCGGCGTGTGGGACGAGTCGATGATGAATTCCTTCGATAATGATGACGTTTTATGCCGCAAACGCTTACCCATCAAGCGCTAACAGCTATCATTAACGAAGCATTTCAGCGGTAGCGCTGCTCCAGCGCATCCCACGCGGGTTTGCCGACCAGCCGCTGGCGCTCGGCAAAGGGCGTGACCAGGTCGCTGGCCTCCTGCAGCTCGCGCTCGTCGCGCAGCACGCGCAAGGCTTTTTGCATGCCCATGACCGCGCCCTGCAGCGCGGCGTTGGCGTAGAGCACGATGCCAAAGCCCAGCGCGGCAAGTTCGTCGGCGTTGAACAGAGGTGTCCTGCCGCCGATCACCATGTTGATGAGCTGGGGCGTGGCCAGGCGCCGGGGCAGGGCGCGCACCTGATCGGCCTGGGTGACGGCCTCGACGAACAAGAGGTCCGCGCCCGCTTCGGCCATTTGCTGCGCGCGCTCCAGCGCCGCTTCAAAGCCCAGCGTGGCGGCGGCGTCGGTGCGCGCCATGATGAGCAGATCGCCGTCGCGCCGGGCATCGACGGCGGCCTTGATCTTGTCCACGGCTTCTTCGGCGCTGATCACCGCCTTGCCACTGAAATGGCCGCAGCGCTTGGGATGAACCTGGTCTTCAAGCTGGATGCAGTCCGCTCCGGCGCGTTCGAGCACGCGCACCGTGTGGCGCACGTTCAACGCGTTGCCAAAGCCGGTGTCGGCATCGACGATCAAGGGCAGCGCTACCGCATCGCGGATGCGCGCCGTGTGCTCGGCAATCTCATGCAAACCCATGAAGCCCTGGTCGGGCAGGGCCAGATGCATGTTGCTCACGCCCGCGCCGGTCACGTAGATGGCTTCGAAGCCCAGGTCTTCGATGACCCTGGCCGACAGTGCATTGAAGGCACCGGGCACGAGCGCGCCGCGCCTGGCCTGGGCCAGGGTTTTGAGGGTCTGCTTGGTGTTCATCGCTCAGATCACGTACAGATCGACGTACTCATGCACCGGCATCGCCGCCAGCGTTTGCGTGTTCAGGGACGCGGCAAGGATGGCGTCCTGCTGCTTTTGCGGAAAGCGCCGCGCCAGGTTGGTGCGGAACTTGGCCTGCAGCAGCGGGATGCCCTCGGCGCGGCGGCGCCGGTGGCCTACGGGATATTGAACCGCCACCTCGGGAAGGCGGCTGCCATCCCTGAACTGCACGCTGAGCGCGTTGGCGATGCTGCGCTTGTCGGGGTCGTGGTAGTCCTTGGTGTATTGCGGGTCCTCCACGCAGTGGATGCGCGCGCGCAGCGCATCGATGCGCGGGTCGGCCGCGGCGGCGTCTTCGTAGTCCAGCGCGGTGAGCGTACCCTTGATGAGCGGCACTGCGACCATGTACTGAATGCAGTGATCGCGGTCGGCCGGGTTGTTCAAAGGCCCTTGCTTGTCGATGATGCGGATACAGGCCTCGTGCGTGCGGATGGTGATCTTCTCGATGTCTTCCACGCGCTTGCCCGCATCCTTGAGCTGCTGGTGCAGCGTGACGGCGGCCTCCACCGCGGTCTGGCTGTGGAATTCGGCCGGGAAGCTGATCTTGAACAACACGTTCTCGCTCACGTAGCTGCCGTAGGGGCGCTGGAACTTGAACGGCCGGCCCTTGAACAGCACGTCGTAAAAGCCCCAGGTCCTGGCGGTGAGCGCACTCGGGTAGCCCATCTCGCCGGTTTGCGCCATCAGTGCCAGGCGCACCGCGCGGCTGGTGGCGTCGCCCGCAGCCCAGCTCTTGCGGCTGCCGGTATTGGGCGCGTGGCGGTAGGTGCGCAGGCTATGCCCGTCCACCCAGGCGAGCGATACCGCGGCCAGCGCTTCGTCGCGCGTGAGGCCCAGCAGGCGGCTGGCCACGGCGGTGGAAGCGACCTTGACCAGCAGCACGTGGTCCAGCCCCACCTGGTTGAAGGAGTTTTCCAGCGCGATCACGCCCTGGATCTCATGCGCCTTGACGATGGCGTGCAGCACCTCGTTCATGGTGAGCGGCGGCTTGCCCGCAGCCACGGCGCTGCGGCTCAGCCAGTCGGCCACGGCCAGAATGCCGCCCAGGTTGTCGCTGGGGTGCCCCCATTCGGCCGCCAGCCAGGTGTCGTTGAAGTCCAGCCAGCGAATCAGCGCTCCGATGTTGAACGCCGCCTGCACCGGATCGAGCTCAAACCGCGTGCCCGGCACGCGCGCGCCGTGCGGCACCACCGTGCCCTTGACCACCGGGCCGAGCAGCTTGCACGCGGCCGGGTAGGAGAGCGCCTCCAGGCCGCAGCCCAGGGTGTCGATGAGGATGTGGCGGGCGGTTTCGATGGCGAGTTCGGAGGTGACTTCGTAGCCCAGGGCGTAATCGACGATGTCCTGGATGACCTGGTCGTAGTCGGGATGGAGGTTGGAGATGGGGGAAGACATGAAAAGGCTTTGGTTGGAATGAAAATTCAGCGGCTTTTTACTCCCTCCCCCTCTGGGGGAGGGCTGGGGTGGGGGCCAGCGGCGCAGACGACGTTCGTGTGGCGCAAGGCCCCCATCCCGGCCTTCCCCCATAGGGGGAAGGAGTGGTGGGTTGGTCTTCAGGCGCGCTCGGCAATCGGGATGAAGGTCTGGTCCTCGGGCCCTACGTAGTGGGCGCTCGGGCGGATGATCTTGTTGTCCTGGCGCTGCTCGATCACGTGCGCGGCCCAGCCGCTGGTGCGGGCGATGACAAAGAGCGGCGTGAACAGGACGGTGGGCACCTGCATCATGTGGTAGCTCACGGCGCTGAACCAGTCCAGATTGGGGAACATCTTCTTCACGTCCCACATCACGGCTTCCAGGCGCTCTGCGATGTCGAACATCCGTGCGTTGCCCGTCTCCTCGGACAGGCGCCGGGCCACGCCCTTGATGATGGTGTTGCGCGGGTCACTCACGGTATAGACCGGGTGGCCAAAGCCGATCACCACCTCTTTGGCTTGCACGCGCCGACGGATGTCGGCCTCGGCCTCGTCGGGTGTGTCGTAGCGCTTCTGGATTTCGAAGGCCACCTCGTTGGCACCGCCATGCTTGGGCCCGCGCAGCGCGCCTATGGCACCGGCAATGCTGGAATACATGTCGCTGCCCGTGCCGGCGATCACGCGCGCGGTGAAGGTGGAGGCGTTGAACTCGTGCTCGGCATAGAGGTTCAGCGAGGTATGCATCGCGCGCACCCAGCTCTCACCAGCTTGTTTGCCGTGCAGCAGGTGCAGGAAGTGCCCGCCTATGGTCTCGTCGTCGGTTTGCACCTCGATGCGCCGGCCCGAATTGCTGTAGTGGTACCAGTACAGCAGCATGGAGCCGAGCGATGCCAGCAGCCGGTCGGCGATGTCTCTGCTGCTGGCCAGGTTGTGGTCGTCCTTCTCGGGCAGGGCGCAGCCCATGGCGGAGACGCCGGTGCGCATCACGTCCATGGGGTGGCTGGCGGCGGGCAGTTGCTCCAGCGCCGCCTTGACGCTGCCCGGCAGGGCGCGCAGCGCCAGCAGCTTGGCCTTGTAGCTCTTGAGCTCGGCGTGCGTGGGCAGCTTGCCGTGCACCAGCAGGTAGGCAATCTCCTCGAACTCGCAGACCTCGGCGATGTCCAGGATGTCGTAGCCGCGGTAGTGCAAGTCGTTGCCGGCGCGCCCCACGGTACACAGCGCGGTGTTGCCCGCCAGCACCCCCGAGAGGGCGACGGACTTCTTGGCCTTTGGGGTAGTGGGAGCGGGGGTTTCGGTGCTCATGGTCATGCGGCTTTCTGCTGGGGTTTCGGGAAAAGACAGGCTTGCGTTGATTCGCAATCTACGCAAAATGGCCGCCTCTGCCCAGCACTGAAAAGGCGAAATCTTGCGAAGTAAAAACCTGGAAATTGCAAATTTTGCGAATCGCCACGACCGGGCGAGGCAGCCATGAAGAAGACTTTCATGGGTGTGCGCCTGCGCCGCCTGCGCGATGAGCGCGGTCTCACCCAGGTGGCGATGGCGCAGTTGCTCGGCCTGTCGCCCAGTTACCTGAACCAGCTGGAGCAGAACCAGCGCCCGCTGACGGTGTCTGTGCTGCTCAAGGTCCACCGTGCCCTGGGCGTGGACGTGCAGCAGTTTTCCGAAGACGAAGAAGAGCGCCTGGCCGCCGCGATGCGCGAGGCGCTGACGGATGCGGCCGCGCCCGTCTCCTTGCCTGAGCTGCGCGAAGTGGCCGCGCAGATGCCCGAGCTGGGCCGTGCGCTGGTGGGCCTGCACCAGCGCACGCTGCAGGCACAGGCGCAGCTGGAGGCGATGGCGCTGCGCCTGGGGGACGACCGCAGCGGCGTGCCGCTGGCGCGCGCCATGCCGTTCGAGCTGGTGCGCGATTTTTTCTTCGAGCATCGCAACTACTTCGACGAGGTGGACCGGCGCGCCGAAGCCTTGGCAAACGAGGCGGGCGTGGGCACCGATCTGCTGGCGCCTTGGCTGGTGCGGCGGCTGCAGGCGCGCCATGGAGTGCAGGTGGAGCAGGCGCAGGAGGGCGAGGACAAACGCGCCTACGACCCCGCGCGGCGCCTGCTGCGGCTGGCGCCCGACCTGGCTGCAGCGCAGCAGGTGTTTCAACTGGCCACGCAACTGGCGCTGATCGAGCACGCGCCGCTGCTCGATGCACTGACCGAAGAGCCGCCGCTGCCAGACGATGGCGACGCGCGGCGCCTGGCGCGCATCGGCCTGGCCAACTATTTCGCCGGGGCGCTGCTCTTGCCCTACGCGCGCTTTCTCGCCGCAGCCGAAGAGTTGCGCTACGACATCGACCTGCTGGGCCGGCGATTCGGCGTGGGCTTCGAAACCGTGTGCCATCGCCTGTCTACCCTGCAGCGCCCGGGCGCATCGGGCGTGCCCTTCTTCTTCGTGCGCGTGGACCGGGCGGGCAACATCAGCAAGCGCCAGTCGGCCACGCACTTTCACTTCAGCCGCACCGGAGGCACCTGCCCGTTGTGGAACGTGTACGAAGCCTTTGCCCAGCCCGGGCGCATCCTCACGCAGCTTGCGCGCATGCCCGACGGGCGCGCCTATCTGTGGATTGCGCGCACCGTCACCAGCCATCGCGGCGGCTGGGGCACGCCGGCGCGCACCTTCTCCATTGGCCTGGGCTGCGACGTGCGCCATGCGCCGCGCCTGGCGTATGGCAGCGGCCTGAATCTGCGCGATCCCGAGGCGCCCACGCCCATAGGCATGGGCTGCAAGGTGTGTGAGCGCACCCACTGTCCGCAGCGCGCCTTCCCTTACGTCGGACGCGCGCTGGAGGTCGATGAAAACCGCAGCCGATTCGTCCCTTATGGCGGCGCAGCCAGGCCTGGCGCGGCCTGAGCGCTGCTCGCGCCGGCTCAGGGATAACCCCGCCGCGGCCGTGTTGACACTGATTGTGCGGCGCAACAAAATCGCCTGCGTAGTATCGTAAAACGTTCAATACCGATTCAGGAGAAGATTCGTGAACAAGATTTATCCCTCCGCCGCAGAGGCGCTCAAGGGGATCGTGCACGATGGCCAGATGATCGCCGTGGGCGGCTTCGGGCTGTGTGGCATTCCGGAGGCGCTGATCGAAGCGCTGTGCGCCACCGGCGTGAAGAACCTCACCGCCGTGTCCAACAACGCAGGGATCGACGGTGTAGGCCTGGGCAAGCTGCTCAACACGCGCCAGATCAAGAAGATGATCAGCTCCTACGTGGGCGAGAACAAGGAGTTCGAGCGCCAGTACCTGGCGGGCGAGCTGGAGCTGGAATTCACCCCCCAGGGCACGCTGGCCGAGAAGCTGCGCGCCGGCGGCGCCGGCATTCCGGCCTTTTTCACGCGCACCGGCGTGGGCACCATCGTCGCCGAAGGCAAGGAAACGCGCGAGTTCGACGGCCATACCTATCTGATGGAGCGCTCGCTGCTGCCCGACGTGTCGCTGGTGCATGCGGCCGTGGCGGACACCACCGGCAACCTGCGCTTCAACCTGACGGCGCGCAATTTCAACCCGGCCGTGGCCATGGCCGGCAAGATCTGCGTCGTCGAGGTCGAGAAGATCGTGCAGCCGGGTGAACTCGCGCCCGACGACGTGCATCTGCCCGGCATCTACGTGCACCGCATGGTGCTCAACGCGCACCCGACCAAACAGATCGAAAAGCGCACCATCACCGAGAAAGCAGGAGCCTGACATGCCGTGGACCAAGGAACAGATGGCGGCGCGCGCCGCCCAGGAATTGCAGGACGGGTTCTACGTGAACCTGGGCATAGGCATCCCGACGCTGGTAGCCAACTACACCGGTGACAAGGAGGTCTGGCTGCAGTCGGAAAACGGCCTGCTCGGCATCGGCCCCTTCCCGACGGAAGACCAGGTCGACGCCGACCTGATCAACGCCGGCAAGCAGACCGTGACCACGCTGCCCGGCTCGGCCATCTTCGGCAGCCACGACAGCTTCGCGATGATCCGCGGCGGCAAGATCAACCTGGCCATCCTCGGCGCGATGCAGGTGAGCGAAAAGGGCGACCTGGCCAACTGGATGATCCCGGGCAAGATGGTCAAGGGCATGGGCGGTGCGATGGACCTGGTCGGCGGTGTGCCCAAGGTCATCGTGCTGATGGAGCACGTGGCGCGCAAGAAGGACGGCAGCACCGACCTGAAGATCCTGCCGCAGTGCACGCTGCCGCTCACGGGCGTGGGCGTGGTGCACGAGATCATCACCGACCTGGGCGTGATGGAAGTCACGCCCCAGGGCCTCAAGCTCAAGGAGCTGGCTCCCGACGTGAGCTTTGACGAGATCCAGTCCAAGACCGGCGTCAAGCTGCTGCAATAGCGCGCGGGCGGCGCCGCGCCATGCAAAGCCGGGCCGCGTGCCCGGCATTTTTTTGCTGCGGCGCCGCTGCCCGCCCGCGCGACGCGGCCCCGCGCCACGGACAATAGCGCCATGCCTTTGACACCCGAATACATCGCCCCCACCCGCCACCGCGATGCGGCCGCGGCGCTGGCCGACATCCAGCAGATCTACCGGCGCCAGACCAGCCACCTGCGGGACGCCATGCAGCGCTTCGTCGCCGGGGATACGCCCAGCCAGCCGGTGCGCGCCTGCTACCCCTATGTGCGCCTGCGCACCGACACCGTGGCGCGCGCGCCCTCGCGCCTGGCCTTCGGCTTCGTGCAGGGGCCGGGCCACTACGAGACCACGCTCACCCGCCCCGACCTGTTCGGCCACTACTACCTGGAGCAGCTCTCGCTCTTGCAGCACAACCACGGCGTGGAGCTGGAGGTAGGCACGAGCAACCAGCCGATACCGGTGTACTTTGCGCTCGATGCGGACGATGCGCTCGAGGGCTCGCTCGACCAGCAGCGGCGTCTGCTGCTGCGCGACCTGTTCGACCTGCCCGACCTCAATGCCATGGACGACGGCATCGCCAACGGCACCTGGCGCCCGCGCGCGGGCGAGCCCCATCCGCTCTCGCTGTTCACCGCGCCGCGCGTGGACTATTCGCTGCAGCGCCTGCGCCACTACACCGGCACGCGCCCAGAGTGGTTCCAGAACTTCGTGCTGTTCACCAACTACCAGTTCTACATCGACGAGTTCGTGCGCCTGGGCCGCGCGCAGATGCAAGACCCGGCGAGCCGCTACGAGGCCTTCGTCGAGCCGGGCAACGTGCTCACGCGCCGCAGCGGTCTGGCGGCCCAGCCCGGCGACGCGCCCGGCGCGCCGCCTGAGCGCCTGCCACAGATGCCCGCCTACCACCTGGTGCGCGAAGGCCACGGCGGCATCACCATGGTGAACATCGGCGTGGGGCCGGCCAACGCCAAGACCATCACCGACCACGTGGCCGTGCTGCGCCCGCACGCCTGGCTGATGCTGGGCCACTGCGCCGGCCTGCGCACCAGCCAGCAGCTGGGCGACTACGTGCTGGCCCACGCCTACGTGCGCGAAGACCACGTGCTCGACGAAGAGCTGCCGCTGTGGGTGCCGCTGCCGGCGCTGGCCGAGATCCAGGTCGCGCTGCAGCAGGCGGTAGCCGACGTGGCGCAAATGCCCGAAGACCAGCTCAAGCGCATCATGCGCACCGGCACCGTGGCCAGCACCGACAACCGCAACTGGGAGCTGCTGCCCGACAACACGCCGCAGCGGCGCTTCAGCCAGAGCCGCGCGGTAGCGCTGGACATGGAAAGCGCCACCATCGCGGCCAACGGCTTTCGCTTTCGCGTGCCCTATGGCACGCTCTTGTGCGTCAGCGACAAACCGCTGCACGGCGAGATCAAGCTGCCCGGCATGGCCAACCACTTCTACCGCGAGCGCGTGCAGCAGCACCTCTTGATCGGCATGCGCGCGATCGAGCTCCTGCAAGCCGGCGGCGTGGGCCGCCTGCACAGCCGCAAGCTGCGCAGCTTTGCCGAAGTCGCGTTCCAGTGAGATTGTTTCGCCAGCCGTCGCAGGCGCGCCGCTGGCCGCTCACCCAGACCTCACCAACACATCCAGGAGAACAGCATGCATATCAACACCGTCGGCGTCGTGGGCGCGGGCACCATGGGCAATGGCATTGCGCAGGCCTGCGCCGTCTCGGGCATAGCGGTCGTCATGGTCGACATTGCCCAGGCTGCGGTGGACAAGGGCCTGGCCAGCATCGACAAGAGCCTCGATCGCCTGCTGGCCAAGGAGAAGATCAGCGCAGCCGACAAGGCCGCGGCGCTGGCGCGCATCAAGGGCTCTACCAACTACGACGACCTCAAGGGTGCGCAGCTGGTGATCGAAGCGGCCACAGAGAACCACGAACTCAAGAACACGATCCTGCGCCAGCTCGATGCCCTGCTTGCGCCCGAGGTCATCGTGGCGACCAACACCTCTTCGATCTCGATCACGCAACTGGCGGCGGTGACGCAGCGCGCGGAGCGCTTCGTCGGCATGCATTTCTTCAACCCCGTGCCGATGATGGCGCTGGTGGAGATCATCCGCGGCCTGCAGACCTCGGACGCCACGCACGACGCGGTCAAGCAGCTTGCCGAGCGGCTGGGCAAGACGCCGATCACGGTGAAGAACGCGCCCGGCTTCGTGGTCAACCGCATCCTCGTGCCCATGATCAACGAGGCCTTCTTCGTGCTGGCCGAGGGCCTGGCCACGCCCGAGGACATCGACGCGGGCATGAAGCTCGGCTGCAACCAGCCCATAGGCCCGCTGGCGCTCGCTGACATGGTGGGGCTGGACGTCTGCCTGGCGGTGATGGAGGTCTATCTCAAGGAGTTTGGCGACAGCAAATACCGCCCCTGTCCGCTGCTCAAGGAATACGTGGCCGCCGGGCGTCTGGGCCGCAAGAGCGGCAAGGGTGTATACCTGTACTGAGGGCGCAGCGCTGCACCGCGGCTGCAGACCCCGCGCACCCGGCTTGGCGCAGCCTGGGCCCCGCCGTTTCCACCCCGCCCGCCACGGGCACTCTTGCACAGGAGAAAACACCATGACCACACTCGACAAAGTCCTCTACACCGCCCGCGCCCACACTACCGGGGGGCGCGAAGGCGGCGCGGCGCGCTCGGACGACGGGCGCCTGGATGTGCAGATGTCCTCGCCCGGCAGCTCGGCAAGCGGCACCAACCCCGAGCAATTGTTTGCTGCCGGCTATTCGGCCTGCTTCATCGGCGCGCTCAAGGCCGTGGGCGAAAAGCAGAAGACCGCCATCCCTGCCGACGTTGCGGTAGATGCCGAGGTCGACCTCGGCCCCATCCCCGGCGGCTACGGCATTGCGGTGCGCATGCAGGTACACCTGCCGGGCATGGAGCGCAGCCAGGCCGAGGCGCTGGTCGCTGCCGCGCACAAGGTCTGCCCCTACTCCAACGCCACGCGCGGCAACATCGACGTGAGCCTCA
Organism: Comamonas sp. NLF-1-9; assembly: GCF_019195435.1. Classification (NCBI taxonomy): domain Bacteria; kingdom Pseudomonadati; phylum Pseudomonadota; class Betaproteobacteria; order Burkholderiales; family Comamonadaceae; genus Comamonas; species Comamonas sp. NLF-1-9. The sequence goes on along the minus strand of NZ_CP078069.1, from coordinate 1,754,933 downwards.
CCATCGCAGACTGAGCGCTCGCCGGCGGCAAATGCTCCATTTAACAGAGCGCCCAGCGCTTGCTGGCAAAGCGCTGCAGGCCGTTTTGACTGCATGATCTCAAACCCCGACCCGGCGCGCCATTTTGCGCACCAGCATGCGCAGCTCGACGCGCTGCTGCAGACCCACCTGCTGGAGCTGATGGGCGGGGATTTCGCGCGTGCCGAGCAGGCCTTCTCGCGCTGGCGCGCCGAGCTTGTCGCCCACATCGCGATCGAAGAGCGCGAGCTGCTGCCGCACTTGCCCGCTCAGGCGCGCTGGGCCGCCAAGGTCTACCTGGCCGAGCACGAGCGCATCGCGCTGCTGGCGCGAGAGCACGCGGCGCGCCTGACGCAGGTGCTCGCCAATCCGCCCGAGCCCGGCATGGCGCAGCGGCGCGCCGCGCTGTGGCTGATCGACGCGGTGCACCCGCTGCGCCACGTGCTGGAGCACCACCACCAGCGCGAGGAGGGCACGCTGGCGCTGGAGCTGGCGCAGGACTTGCAGGCGCGCGCCTGGAGCGCGCATGGCTGAGGCCGGCGCCCACCCCTACGCCGAGCTCACGCCCGACGTGGTGCTGGGCGCCCTGGCCGCCTGCGGCCTGCAGGGCGACGGGCGGCTGATGGCGCTTGCTTCCTACGAAAACCGCGTCTACCAGGTGGGCCTGGACGACGGCAGCCGCGTGGTCGCCAAGTTCTACCGCCCGGGGCGCTGGAGCGAGGCGCAGATACGCGAAGAGCATGCGTTTGCGCAGGAGCTCGTCGCCGCCGAAGTGCCCCTGGTCGCGCCGCTGGAGCTGGCCGGACGGACGCTGCACCAGCACGCGGGTTTTGCGTTCTCGGTGAGTCCCTGGCGCGGCGGGCGCATGCCCGAACTCGACGACTTCGAGGTGCTCGAGTGGCTGGGCCGCTACATCGCGCGGCTGCACCTCGTGGGCGAGCGCCATCCCTTCACCGCGCGCCCCAGCCTCGATCTGCAGACCTTTGCGCTCGAGCCGCGCGACTGGCTGCTGACGCACGAGGCCGTGGCGCCCGAGGTGCGCAGCGCCTGGCGCGAAGCGGTCGACGCTGCTATCGAACAAATAGCTGGTGGCGGAGGCAGGACGGGCGCTGAAGGCTTGTTTGGCTTGAAAGATGCGCGCTCCGTCCGCGTGCATGGCGACTGCCATTCGGGCAACGTGCTCTGGACCCCGGTAGACGAGGCCGGGGGCGGCCCGCACTTCGTGGACCTGGACGACGCGCGCATGGGCCCTGCGGTGCAGGACTTGTGGATGCTGCTCTCGGGCGAGCGGCGCCAGCGCACGCTGCAGCTGTCGGCGCTGCTCGACGGCTACGAGCAGGTGCGCGCCTTCGACCGGCGCGAGCTTGCGCTGATCGAGCCGCTGCGCACCCTGCGCCTGATCCACTACAGCGCCTGGCTCGCACGGCGCTGGAGCGACCCGACCTTTCCGATCCACTTTCCCTGGTTCGGCTCGGGCGATTACTGGCGCGGCCAGGTGGCGCTGCTGCACGAGCAGTTGGTGGCCCTGCGCGAGCCGGCGCTGATGGCCTGAGGCGGCCTGCGGCGCAGCAGCGCCGCGCCTCACTTGCCCCAGGAATCTTTCAGCGCGGTGATGCGGTTGAACACCAGGCGCCCGGCTGCGTGGTCCTGGCGGTCGGCCACGAAGTAGCCGTGACGCTCAAACTGGAACTTGTCGTCGGCGCGCGCGCCAGCCAGCGTGGGCTCGACCCAGGCCTGCACCGTCTTGAGGCTGTCCGGGTTGAGCAGCGCCAGATAGTCCTTGCCACCCGCGTCGGGCTGCGCGTCGGTGAACAGGCGCTCGTACAGCCGCACCTCGGCGGCCACGCCATCGTGCACGCCCACCCAGGTGATCGCGGCCTTGGCCTTGACGCTGTCGGCGCCGGGCGTGCCGCTCTTGGTGTCGGGCAGCACCAGCGCATGCACCTCGGTCACCGCGCCGCTCGCGTCGCGCGCAGCACCGGTGCATTCGATCACGTAGCCGCCCTTGAGCCGCACCCGGTTGCCGACGAACAGGCGCTTGTAGCCCTTGGGCGGCGCCTCGGCAAAGTCCTCGCGCTCTATCCACACCTCGCGCCCCAGCAGGAAGCGGCGCAGCGGCGGCGCCTGGCCTTCGACGGCGTGGGGCAGGGCGGGCAGCTCGCAGGGCTCGAGGTGGCCCGCGCCCATCACCTCGTCCCAGTTGGTCAGCACGAGCTTGAGCGGCTCGAGCACCGCCATCGCACGGGGCGCCTGCGGCTCCAGGTCTTCGCGCAGGCAGCCGTCCAGCGTGGCGTAGTCGATCCAGGCGTAGTCCTTGGTCACGCCGATGCGCTCGCAGAACATGCGGATGGAGGCGGGCGTATAGCCGCGCCGGCGCAAGCCGACGATGGTGGGCATGCGCGGGTCGTCCCAGCCGCTGACGATGCCGCTGTCGACCAGGTGCTTGAGCTTGCGCTTGCTGGTGAGCACATAGGTGAGGTTCAGCCGCGCGAACTCGTACTGGCGCGGCTGCGGCCGGGCGATCAGGCCGCCCTCGGCCAGGTGGTCGAGCAGCCAGTCGTAGAACGGGCGCTGGTCTTCGAACTCCAGCGTGCATATGCTGTGGGTGATGCACTCGAGCGCATCCTCGATCGGGTGCGCGAAGGTGTACATCGGGTAGATGCACCACTGGTTGCCGGTGGCGTGGTGCTCGGCGTGCTTGATGCGGTAGATGGCCGGGTCGCGCAGGTTGATGTTGGGCGAGGCCATGTCGATCCTGGCGCGCAGCACCATCGCGCCGTCGGGGTGCTTGCCCTCGCGCATCTCGCGAAAGCGCGCCAGGTTCTCCGCAGGGCTGCGGCTGCGAAAGGGGCTGTCCACGCCGGGCCGGGCAAAGTCGCCGCGGTTGGCGCGCATCTCTTCGGCCGTCTGCTCGTCCACGTAGGCCAGGCCCGCGTCGATCAGGTATTCGGCCGCGCGGTACATGAAGTCGAAATAGCTGCTGGCCCAGTACAGGTTCTCGCGGCCGTCGGCGTCGCGCCAGTCAAAGCCCAGCCAGTGCACCGCGTCGATGATGCCGTCGACGTATTCCTGCTCTTCCTTCTCGGGGTTGGTGTCGTCAAAGCGCAGGTGGCAGACCCCGCCGTAGTCGCGCGCCAGGCCAAAGTTCAGGCAGATGCTCTTGGCGTGGCCCACGTGCAGGTAACCATTGGGTTCGGGCGGAAAGCGCGTGCGTATGCGCGCCGCATCGAGCGCCCCGCCCGCCTGGTGCGCGGCGTCGCCCGGGCTGCCGGCCCAGCGCTTTTGCGCGTGCCTGCCCTCGGCGAGGTCGGCCTCGATGATCTGGCGCAGGAAGTTGGTCGGTGCTTGGGCAGGTTGGGCGGGCGTACTCATGGGCACGATTTTAGGCGGCGGGCGTGCCGCCACGTTTACCTTCTGATACCCGGCGCACAACGTTCGGACACAAGAAAAACACCTGCGTGTGCCATCCTGAAGCTTGCCTCGTGCGTTAAGGCAATGCTGGACAAGTCTGTACGATGGCGCGCGCCCTGATTCGGCACGGACTGCAAGGCGCAAACCGCAGTCCTCGCCCGTGCTTGGGCGGATTTGCAAGGGCGCAGGCTGCCCAAAGCAGCAATGCGCTGGGCGCAAGCGACGGGTTCAGCATTGCATTCGTTGCAGGTCTTGCGGCATGGGCCGCGTTTTCAAGGAGTTAACAATGTCGGTTCGTCGTTCCTGGTTTCCGGCCATCGCCTCGGCGGGCCTGGCCCTTGCGCTGATGCTGGCCACGGGCAGCGCCCAGGCGCGCAGTGACGTGACCTGGTCGGTGGGCATAGGCGTGCCTGGTGTGGTGGTCGGTGCTTCCAACGCCGGCGTGGGCTATTACGCGCCGCCGCCGGTGTACTACACCCCGGCGCCGGTTTACCGCGTCCCCGCGCCGGTGTACTACGCGCCGCCGCCCGTGGTCTACACGCCGCCGGTTTACTACGCACCGCGCCCGCACTGGCGCGGCCACCACAGGGGCTGGGAGCACCGCGGCCATCGGCGCGACTGGCGCTGAGCGGCGCTGAGGGCGCTCGGGCGGGCCGGGCCGCATAATCGCGGCTCACCCGGCCCGATCCCGCTGCCATGGCGCAAACTGTCTACGTACTCAACGGTCCCAATCTGAATCTGCTCGGCACGCGCGAGCCCGAGGTTTATGGCGCGCAGACCCTGGCCGACGTGGAGCAGCTGTGCCGCCAGGCCTGCGAGCGCCACGGCCTGGCGCTGGTGTTTCGCCAGAGCAACCACGAGGGCGCGCTGGTAGACAGCATCCATGAAGCCGGGCGCGAGCATGCCGCAGGACGCCTGGCCGGCGTGGTGCTCAACGCCGGCGCCTACACCCACACCAGCGTGGCGCTGCCCGATGCCATCAAGGGCACGGGCGTGGCGCTGATCGAGCTGCACATCAGCAACGTCTTTGCACGCGAGGCATTTCGGCACCACTCGTGGATTTCACCGGTCGCCCGCGGGCTCATCTGCGGGCTCGGGGTGCAGGGCTACGCCCTGGCCATAGACGCCATCGCCCGGTGGTAGGCCAGCCCGAGGCGGTGGTGCGCCTGCAGGCGCAGGCGCGCTGCGTGCGCAGCCCGCTGGCGGGCTCGGGCGGCGCCATCGTCTGGCATGTCTGGGCCGAACGCCGTGGTGGCCGTGCGCCGCTGGTGCTGCTGCACGGCGGCAGCGGCAGCTGGACGCACTGGCTGCGCAACATCGAGGCGCTGGTGGCCAGCGGGCGCGAGGTCTGGGCAGCGGACCTGCCGGGCTTTGGCGATTCGGCCGCGGTGCCCGGCGCGCAGGACGTCGATGGGCTGCTGGCGCCGCTGCTGGCTTCGCTGCGCAGCGTGCTTGCGCAGCGGCCTTGCGATCTCGTCGGGTTTTCCTTCGGCGCCATGGCGGCCGGCATGCTGCAAGCCGCGTGTCCCGCGCTGGCGCGCTGCCTGGTGCTGGTGGGCGCGCCCGGCATGACGGCCGCGGCGCCCAACCGCGTGGGCTTGCGCGGCTGGCGCCATCTGCCGGGCGCGGCCGAGCAGCTTGCGGTGCACAGGCACAACCTCGCGGCCATGATGTTTGCCGATGCTGCGCACATCGACGAGACGGCGCTGCAACTGCACGCGCGCAACGCCGAACGCGACCGCCTCACGCGCCGGCGTCTGTCCAACACCGACATCCTTGCGCGCGCGCTGAGGCAGCTTGCCTGCCCGGTACATGCCGTCTATGGCGAGCACGACGCGCTCTACCGCGGCCGTTTTGATGAGCTGCGCGCGGCCTGGGCCGCCAGCGCGCGCGACTTTCGCGGGCTGCATCTGCTGGAGGGCGCCGGGCATTGGGCGCCCTATGAACAGGCGCCCGCCTTCAACCGTCTGCTGCTGCAACTGCTGGACGCGCCTGCACCCTGAGCGACTTGTTCAGCGTCGCTCTAATCGCGCCTGAGCAGCACCGCCCCGATCGCGACGACCACGCAAACCATGGCCGCGAGGTCTTGCCAGTGCGGCCACTCGCCGATCACGAAGGGCGCGCTCAGGATGCCGACCATGGGCACGGCCATCACGCTCATCGCGCTGGTGGTCGGCGGCAGCACGCGCACCAGCGCAAACCAGATCACCTGCGCCAGGCCGTAGTTGATGAACACGCTCCACACCAGGCTGGCCCAGACCGGGGCGCTGAAATGCCACTGCTGCGGCGGCTCCAGCCAGAGGGCCAGCGGCCACAGCGCCATGGAGGCCAGCACCATCATCCAGACCACCAGGGTTTCGGCCGGCATGCTCAGGTGCGCGCGGCGCATCCAGATGGTGCCCAGCGCCCAGCTGAAGGCCGCGCCTTGCATCCAGGCGATGCCGGCCGGGCGCCCGGCGATCTGCGCCAGCTCGTTCCATAGCAGCAGCGTGATGCCGGCCAGGACCGCCAGCACGCCCACCAGCAGCCGCCCGGTCAGTTTCTCGCGATAGAACAGCACCGACAGCAGCACCGTCCAGACCGGCATGGTGAAGCCCAGCGTGGCCGCGCGCCCCGCGGGCAGTTGCGCCACGCCGATGATGGACAAGGCGTGCCAGCCCAGAATGTTGGGCAGCCCAAGCACCACTACCGCGCGCCATTCGGACCAGCCGCGCGGCAGCAGGCGCAGGCCGCGCGAGCGAAAATACAGCGCCAGCACCAGCGCGCCGCCGAACATGGTCAGCGCGCGAAAATAGAGGGGCCCCATCTCGCGCAGCGTCACCTTCATGACCGGCCAGTTGATGCCCCAGGCAAGCACCAGCAGGACGAGGCCGACCGTTTGCCGGCGCGAGAGCAGGGACATGGAGGGCAATCGGCGAGGGCTAGAAGGAGCGGGGATGGTAACCACGGCAGCGCTGCTCGAGCGCGAGGCGCAGATCACCGCGATCCGCGCGCAGGGCGCGGGCGGGCAGAACGTGAACAAGGTCTCGAGCGCGGTGCACCTGCGCTTTGACGTGGCCGCCTCCGCCCTGCCCGCCGAGCTCAAGCAGCGCCTGCTGGCGCTGCCTGACGCGCGCGTCACCGCCGAGGGCCAGGTGCTCATCAAGGCGCAGCGCTATCGCACGCAGCAGGCCAATCGGCGCGACGCGCTGGCGCGGTTGCAAGAGCTGGTGGAGCAGGCGGCGCGCCCCGTCCTGCCGCGCAAGGCGACGCGGCCCACGCGCGCCTCGCGCGAGCGACGCCTGCAGGCCAAGCGCCTGCGCGGGGCCGTGAAAGCCTTGCGGGGCCGGCCTCGCGATTGAGAGCAAAATATGGCTGCAACGCCCGCCAGTCAAGCGCATGCAGCTATGGTTAGTGAAGCATTCAACGCCGAGCCCCGGCGCTGTCCACGATGGTCTGCAGGCCGGCGCCATCGAGGATGCGCACCTGGCGGTGTTTGACCTCGATCAGGCCATCGTCGGCAAAGCGCGAGAAGGTGCGGCTCACCGTCTCCAGCGTCAGCCCCAGGTAGCTGCCGATTTCCTCGCGCGTCATGCGCAGCACCAGCTCGGCCTCGGAAAAGCCGCGCACATGCAGGCGCTGCAGCAGATTCATCAGGAAGGAGGCCACGCGCTCTTCGGCGCGCATGCTGCCCAGCAGCAGCATCACACCGTGGTCGCGCACGATCTCGCGGCTCATGATCTTGTGCACATGGGTCTGCAGCGCCGGCACCTCGCGCGACAGCGACTCGATGCGGTCGTAGGGCATCTCGCAGACCTCGGCGTCTTCCAGCGCCAGCGCGTCGCAGGTGTGTTCGTCCGAGACGATGCCGTCGAGCCCCATGATCTCGCCGGCCATCTGAAAGCCCGTGACCTGCTCGCGCCCGTCGCTTGCCGTGACACGCGTCTTGAAAAACCCCGAGCGGATCGCGTACAGCGCGCTGAAGCGGTCGCCGCGCGAATACAGCGGCTTGCCGCGCTTGACGCGCCGGCGCGTGGTCACCAGAGTGTCGAGCCGCTCCATGTCGGCCGCGCTGATGTCCACGGGCATGCACAGCTCGCGCAGGCTGCAGCGGGAACAGGCGATCTGGAGGGCGCGGTGGGGCATGGCGGGCTCGTCCTCTGTGGGGGCAGGGATGCCTGATTCTAGATGGGCCCGCCCCGATTCCTTGACGGCGATCAAAGACAGTGGCGGCTGCGGCGGCGACAGTTTGGCGTTTGCATCGAATGGCCGCATTGCCATTCAGGACCGCCATGCCCACGATTACCCCAGAGCTCATCTCCCGCTTCGACGTGCCGGGGCCGCGCTACACCTCCTACCCCACGGCCGACCGCTTCGTCGAAGCCTTCGGCGAAGAAGACTACCGCCACGCGCTCGCCCAGCGCCAGCTCGGCACGAGCCTGGCGGCGCAGCCGCTGTCGCTGTACGTGCACCTGCCGTTTTGCGAGTCGCTGTGCTATTACTGCGCCTGCAACAAGATCATCACCAAGCACCACGAGCGCGCCGCGCCCTATCTGGCCTACGTCGAGCGCGAGCTCGACCTGCACGTCAAGCACCTGGGCGGGCCCGGCCAGAGCGTGAGCCAGCTGCACTTCGGCGGCGGCACGCCCACCTTCCTGAACGACGAGGAACTGGCCGACCTCATGGCCATGCTGCGCCGGCGCTTTGCCTTCGCGCCCAAGGGTGAATACTCGATAGAGATAGATCCGCGCACCATCAGCGCCGAGCGGCTGCAGACCATCCGCGATCTGGGCTTCAACCGCCTGAGCTTTGGCGTGCAGGACTTCGACCCCGAGGTGCAGAAGGCGGTGCACCGCGTGCAGCCGGCCGAGCAGGTCTTCGAGCTGGTCGCGGCGGCGCGGCGCATCGGCTTTGATTCGATCAATGCCGACCTGATCTACGGCCTGCCCAAGCAGACGCCCGAATCGTTCGCCCGCACCATCGCGCAGATGGCCGAGCTGCGGCCCGACCGCATCGCGCTCTATGCCTATGCCCACCTGCCCGCACGGGTGAAGTCGCAGCGCCACATCAAGACGGCGGACATTCCGGTGGCCAACCACAAGGTGGCCATGCTTTCGCACTCCATCGCCGCGTTTGAAGAGGTCGGCTACGTCTACATCGGCATGGACCATTTCGCGCTGCCGGGCGACTCGCTCGCCGTGGCCAAGCGCCAGGGGCGGCTGCACCGCAACTTCCAGGGCTATAGCACCCAGCCCGACTGCGACCTGATCTCGCTGGGCATCTCGGCCATAGGCAAGGTCGGCGCGACCTACAGCCAGAACGCCAAGGACTTGCTGCAATACCAGGACATGCTCGACCACGGGCATCTGCCCATCGTGCGCGGCGTGGCCCTGAGCCACGACGACGTGCTGCGCCGCGCGGTGATCAATGCGCTGATGTGCCAGGGCCGCGTGCAGTTCGAGTCGGTGGAAGCGGCGCACCTGATCGACTTTCGCACCACCTTCGCCAGCGAGCTCGCGCGCCTGCGCGCAATGCACGACGACGGCCTGGTGCACCTGAGCGCCAATGCCATCGAGGTCACCCCCATGGGCTGGTTCTTCGTGCGCGGCATCGCCATGGTGTTCGACAAATACCTGCAGGCGCGCGAGAGCCGCGCGCAGTATTCCAAGATCCTTTGACGCACAAGGACTGCGCGGTCGGCTGCCGTGGCCTTGGTATACAGTGGCGCCACTCTCGTGAGCTCTGGAGTACCGTTTGCCTGCCCCGCCCCGCCTGCAAGCCGCACACGCGCGCCGTCCGTGGTCGTGGCTGGCACTGGCATCGGCCGTGGTCGCGCTGGTGTTGGCGCTCGATGCCTGGCAGGAATACCGCGACACGGGCCAGCGTGAGCGCCGGCAACTGACGCAGCAGGCCGCCACCCTGCACGACAACCTGGCGCTGCAGCTCGACGCCGCCGGCCACGCGCTGAGCAGCCTGCTGGCGGAGCTGCCCTCGCTGCAGCGCGAGTCCGACGGCAAGGCGCAATTGAGCGTGCGCCTGCGCGCCTATGCCGATGCCATGCCGGCGGTGCAATACCTGAGCCTGCTGGATGCGCAGGGCACGATCACCGTGAGCAGCGACCCTGCCCTCGTGGGCCGCAACTCGGGACAGCGCGACTACTTTGCCGCGGCGCGCTCTGCCTCGCCCTTGACCCTGGTGGTGTCGCCGCCGTTTCGTGGCGCGCTCGGTGGCTGGGTGATGGTGCTGGCGCGCCCGGTGTTTGCGCCGGACGGCCGCTTTGCTGGCGCGCTGGTCGCGGCGCTGGACGCCGACTACCTGCGCCTGCTGATGCGTCCGCTGCACGGCGGGCCCGACGTGCTGGTCAGCCTCTCGCACGGCGATGGCCTGCGCTTTCTCGCACTGGGGCGCAGCGGCGAGCGCGACGGCGTGAAGCTGGACGTCGCGGGCAGCGCCTGGTCGCGCCACCTTGCCAGCGGCGCGCCGGACAGCCTGCTCACCGCGCCCATGCGCCCCGAGGCGCCGCAAGAGCAGCAGATCGTGGCGCTGCGCACGCTGCAGCCGCCCGAGCTGCACATGGACAAGCCGCTGGTGATCGCCGTCGGGCGCGACGTGCCGGCCGTCTATGCCGACTGGCGCAGCGACGTGGCCTCGGCGCTGCTGCTGTGGCTGGTCGGCAATCTGCTGGCCGCCGCAGCGCTGCTGTGGGTGCAGCGCAAGCAGCGCCAGCGCCAGCGCGAGCAGGACGAACAGGCGGCCAGGGAGGCCCAGAACCAGGCGCACTGGGACGTGGTGCTCGCCGCCACCCACCAGGGGCTGTGGGACTTTGACAAAGCCGCAGGCACGACCAGCTATTCACCGCAGTGGTACGCGCTGCTGGGCTATACGCAAGAGGCCTTCGAGCGCGAGGGCAAGACCTGGGAAGACCTGGTTCATCCGGACGACCGCCCCAAGCTGGCGACGGCCTGGCAGCAGGTGCTGCAAGGGCAAAAGGACGAGCTGGAAGCGTCCCATCGACTGCGCTGCGCCGACGGCAGCTACCGCTGGTTCGCCTGCCAGGGACGGGTGATGGAGCGCGACGCGGGCGGCGCGCCGCTGCGCGTGTTCGGCACGCTGGCCGACATCTCCGAGCGGCGCCAGCAGGAAGAGATGCTGCAGCGCCTGACCGAAAACCTGCCCGGCCTGCTGTACCAATACCAGCTTGAACCCGACGGGCACAGCCATTTCCCCTACACAAGTCCCCAGGTTGCCGACATCTACGGTTTCAGCGCCCAAGAGCTGCAACAGGACGCCGCACCGGTGTTCGAGCGCATCCGCTCCGGCAACGTGCCGCGCGGCGTCGAAGACCTGCGCCGCTCGGCGCGTGAACTCAGCGAATGGAGCGCCGAATACCTCTATGAAATCCCGGGCCGCGGCGCGCGCTGGCTGTCGGGGCATGCGCGGCCGCAGCGCCTGCCCAGCGGCGCGACGCTCTGGCATGGCTACATCAGCGACGTGACCGAGGCCAAGGAGCAGAGCCTGCGCCTGCAGGCTACCGAGCGCGTGCTGCAGCAGCTCATGAGCGAGATGCCCGTGGGTTTGTGCATGGTCGATGCCCGGCACCGCGTGTACTTTCGCAACCAGCGCTTTCTGGACCAGCTTGGCTACGACGAGCACGAGGTGCCGACGCTGCGCGAGTGGGCGCTCAAGGCCTATCCTGATCCCGACTACCGCGCCGAGGCCGCCGCGCGCTGGAAGCAGGCCAAGGCCGAGGCGGTCAATGGCCAGATCGCGGCGCAGTCCTACCGCATTGTCTCAAGCGACGGTGCGCACCACATGATGGACGTGGCGGGCCTGATCTTTGGCGACAAGCTCTTGCTCACCTTCCAGGACCACACCGCCCACCTGGTGCAGAACGAATGGCTGCGCAAGCTGGCCTATGTCGATGGCCTCACCGGCATCGCCAACCGGCGCAGCTTTGACGAGGCGCTGGCTGCCGAATGGAGCCGCTGCGCCCGCGCGGGCCTGCCGTTGTCGGTGTTGATGATAGACATCGACCATTTCAAGGCCTACAACGACTTGTACGGCCACCAGAAGGGCGACGCCTGCCTGCAAACCGTGGCGCGCACGCTGAGCCAGAGCATGGCGCGCCCGCACGACCTGCTGGCGCGCTACGGCGGCGAAGAGTTCGTCTGCCTGCTGCCGCAATGCGACCTGGAGGGGGCGCGCGTGGTTGCCGAGCGCCTGTGCGGCGCGGTCTTCGGCCAGGCCCTGGTGCACGAGGGCTCTTCCGCAGCGCCCTGCGTGACCATCAGCGTGGGCGTGGCCTGCACCATCCCCGAGTTGCAGCGCGAGCCGGCGACGCTGACCGAACTGGCAGACGTGCACCTCTACCGCGCCAAGCTCACCGGGCGCAACCGCCTGAGCGACGGTTTGAATGACTCCTGGAATGAGAGCTGATCGCGCAGCCGGGACGGGCGTAAAACCCGTTTTTGACCAATATATTTTGAGCGATGAGCAACTCTGAGCCAAGCCAACTGCAGACGGCCGACCCCGCCGCCTGGCCGGTCGCGCCCGGCTGGGCGCCCCTGGTGGACCAGTTCTTTGCCAGCAAGGGCGGGCTGGCGCTGCTGGACTTCCTGCGCCAGCGCCTGGCCGCCGGCGCCAGCGTCTTTCCGCCGCGGCCGCTGCGCGCGCTGGAGCTGACCGCACCCGAGGCTGTGCGCGTGGTCATCCTCGGGCAAGACCCCTACCACGGCCGCGGGCAAGCCGAGGGGCTGGCTTTTTCGGTTGCGCCGGGGGTCGCCTTGCCGCCTTCATTGCGCAATATCTTCAAGGAATTGCAACGCGACCTGGGCACGCCCTGGCCGGCTTTCCCCGAGCCCGGCGGCTCGCTGGTGCGCTGGGCGCGCCACGGGGTGCTGCTGCTCAACACCTGTCTGACGGTGGAAGAAGGCCAGCCCGCGAGCCACGCCGGCAAGGGCTGGGAGCAGTTGAGCGACGCGGTCATCGGCCACGTGGCTGGTGGCGCGCGGCCGCTGGTCTTCATGCTCTGGGGCAGCCACGCGCAGGCCAAGCGGGCGCTGATCCCCAAGGATCGTGGCCATCTCGTGCTCTGCGCCAACCACCCTTCGCCGTTGTCGGCGCTGCGCCCGCCCCGGCCCTTCATCGGCTGCGGCCATTTCAGCCAGGCGCGCGCCTTCCGGTTGGAGCATGGCGGCTGAGGCGCTAAGCTAGCGCTGCGCGCCCCGGCGCCGCCCGCCCCGGGCCGCGTCCTTCGGCGCCTGCCTTGCCACCACCGGAGCCGCCATGCCACAGCCAGACCCCACCGAACTGCGCCCGCCGCGCCCCCGCAGCCGCCGCGACCCGGGATGGCTGCTGTTGCTGGTGCTGCTGGCGGCAGGCATTGGCTGGTATGCGTGGAATGTGCGCGGCAACTTCAGCGGCGCGCCCGCGCCGGGCGCCACGAACGCCCAGACGGCCGCAGTGCAGCAGTCGGCGCCCACGGACGCCCCGCCCGCCGCCGAGCCGCCCGAGGGCGAGATCCGGAACCCGATCGAAGAGCCGCTTGGCGAGCAGCCCGTGCTGCCGGCGCTGGACGAATCGGACGTGGACGTGGGCAAGGAGCTCGCGCAACTGCTGGGCGGACAGCGTGCCGGCGCCTTTTTGCAGCTCGACGCCTTTGTGCGCCGCGCCGTGGCCACGGTGGACAACCTGGCGCGCGAGCAAGCCCCGGCGCGCATGTGGCCGGTGCACCCCATGCCCGGGCGTTTCACGGTGCAGGGCGAGGGCGCGGCGCCGCGCATCGCCGCGGAGAATTCCGCACGTTACGAAGCCTTCGTCGCGTTTGCCGAGAGCGTGCCCGTTGCCGCAGCGGCCCGGCTGTATGCGCGCCTGTATCCGCTGTTTCAGGTGGCCTATGAAGAGCTGGGCTACCCCGGCAAGTACTTCAACGACCGCCTGGTGGCGGTGATCGACCATCTGCTGGCCAGCCCCGAGCCGGCCGAGCCCCCTGCCGTGCATCTGGTGAGCGTGGCCGGACAGGTGCAGTCGCTGCAGCCCTGGGTGCGCTACGAATTCGTGGACCCGCAGTTGCAGCAACTCTCGGCCGGACAGAAGATCATGGTGCGCGTCGGTCTGGACAAGGAACGCCGCCTCAAGCGCGTGCTCCTGGCGCTGCGCGCCCAGGTGGCCAGGACGCCAGCGCCCATGTCGGAGCAATAAGCGCATGCCGCGTTTTGCCGCCAACCTCTCCATGCTCTATGGCGAGCATGGCTTTGAGCAACGCTTTGCCGCAGCCGCGGCCGACGGCTTCGAGGGCGTGGAATACCTCTTTCCCTACGCCTGGCCCGCGTTGGCGCTCTCGCAGCGTCTGCGCGATGCCGGCCTCACCCAGGTGTTGTTCAACGCCCCGCCGGGCGACTGGGAGGCGGGCGAGCGCGGCCTGGCCTGCCTGCCCGGGCGCGAGGCGCAGTTTCGCGCCGGCATGCTGCAGGCGCTGGACTATGCGGCAGAGCTTGGCTGCGGGCAGATCCACGTCATGGCGGGCATTGCGCCAGCGGGTGCTTCGCCAGCGCAGCTTGCCGACTGCTACCGGGCCAATCTGCACTGGGCCGCGCAGCAGGCGGCGCAGGGCGGCGTGCAGGTGCTGATCGAGCCGCTCAATGCGCGCGACTTTCCGGGCTACTTCCTCAGCCAGCAGGCGCAGGCCCACGCACTGGTGCAAGAGCTTGGCCTGGCCAACCTCAAGGTGCAGATGGACTTGTACCACTGCCAGATTGCCGAGGGCGACGTGGCGACGAAGGTCCGCCACTACCTGCCCACGGGCCGGGTTGCGCATCTGCAGATTGCCGGCGTACCCGCGCGCCAGGAACCCGACGAGGGTGAACTCGACTACCGCTACCTGTTTCAGGTGCTCGACGATGTGGCCGCGCAATGCGGCTGGCGGGGCTGGGTCGGCTGCGAATACCGCCCGCGCGGCGCGACCAGCGCGGGCCTGGCGTGGCGGAGCGTGCTCAGTGCGGCTGCCCCGGCTGAAAGAAGGCCTTGAGCAAGGGCGCGAGCGTGGGGAATTCTTCGGCAAAGCGCTGCGGGTCGACGAACCAGGCCTCGCAGGCCACGGCAAAGAACTCCCCCGGTGCGCTCGCGCCGTAGGCATCGAGCCAGGGCCAGGGCTCGCCAAAGCGCTCGGCCAGGCGCACCTTGTCGCGAAAATCCACGTAGGCCGCGCCCCAGACGCGCCGCCACAGGCGCCGCGCCTCGCGCACCGACTCCACGCCCATGAAGCCCGGCGGCAGCGGCGGGCAGCCATCGGCGCGCCCCGCCTTCATGTCGATCTTGTGCATGAATTCGTGTATCACCACGCTGCTGTGGCTCTGGCCGGCCTCGTGCACCGCCGGCCAGACCAGCATGATGGGGCCGTGCTCCATGGCCTCGCCGAGCAAGATCTCGTGGTAGTGGTGCACCACGCCCGCAGCGTCCATGGAGCTGCGCAGCGCCAGCGCCTCGCTCGGGTGCACGACGATGCCGACGAAGTCGTCGTACCAGGCCAGCGCCTGGCGCGGCTCGCCCCAGTGCAGCAGCGGCAGGCAGGCCTGGGCGGCAATCGCCACGGCCATGGCGTCGCTCACCTGCAGGCCATGCGCGCCGGTGAACTCCTTGCGCCGCAGAAACAGCGCCGCCAGCACGCGCAATTTGGCCTGCTCCTGCAGACTGAGCGCGCGCAGGAACCCGTAGTGAGCGATGGTAGGCAGCCACAGCGCGTCGCTGATCGGACGCACCGGCGCGACCATGGCCAGAAGGCGTTGCAGCAGGCGTGCGGCCGCGCGGCGCATCAGCCGCCTGCCAGGTCTATGCGCTGGGCGCCCGCAGCGCTCAGGCGCAGCGCCTGCGCGCGCCGGGGCGCATGGTCCATGTCCCAGTCGCTCAGCACCAGGCGGCGGCGCCCGTCTGCCAGCGCGTGCTCGGCGGGCCGGTGCGTGTGCCCGTGCACCAGGGTAGGCGCGTTGGCGGCCTGCAGCCAGGCGCTGGCCGCGGCGGCATCCACGTCTGCCCAGAGGCTCTGGGTGTGTTTGCGCGCTTCGCTTTCGCTGCGCATGGCCCTGGCCTGGGCCTGGCGCTCGGGCAGGCTCTGCGCGAGCCAGCGCGACTGCCACTCGGGCGCGCGCACCATGGCGCGAAACTGCTGGTAGGGCAGGTCCTCCAGGCACAGCGCGTCGCCGTGGCTCAGCAGCCAGCGCCGGCCGGCCAGTTGCAGCAGTGTCGGGTCTTCGAGCAGCGCGATGCCCGTCGCCCGGGAGAAGCCGGCGCCGATCAGAAAGTCGCGGTTGCCGTGCATGAACCAGATCGGCAGGCGCTCACGTGCCTGGCGCAGCAGGGCGCAGGCGCGGGCCTCGAAGCTGGCCGCGTCTTGCAGCACGTCGTCGCCCACCCAGACTTCGAACAGGTCGCCCAGAATGCACACCGCGTCGGCCGGGGTGCTCGCCAGATGGTCGAGCAGCGCCGCGAGCGTCGCCGGGTGCGCGGCGTCCAGGTGCAGGTCGGAGATGCAGTCCACCGCCCGCCACTGCGCCGGCGCATCCAGGCGGGCCGGGGGCGGCGCGGCTGCGGCCATGCTCAGAGCGCGACGGCCTTGTCGATCACCACGGCATCGAAGGGCACGTCGTCGTGGTAGCCCTTGCGCGTGGTGCGCACCTTGCGGATTTCATCGACCACGTCCTGGCCTTGCACCACTTTGCCGAAAACGGCATAGCCCCAGCCCTGGCCGGTCGGTGCGGTGTGGTTGAGGAAATCGTTGTCCACCACGTTGATGAAGAACTGCGCGGTGGCGCTGTGCGGGTCGCCGGTGCGCGCCATCGCGACGGTGTACTTGTCGTTCTTCAGGCCGTTGGCCGCCTCGTTCTTGATCGGCGCGTCGGTGGGCTTTTGCTGCATGTCGCTGGTAAAGCCGCCGCCCTGGATCATGAAGTTCTTGATCACCCGGTGAAAGATGGTGCCGTCGTAATGGCCCTTGTTCACGTAGGCGAGGAAGTTGGCGCACGATTGGGGCGCCTTGTCGTCGTCCAGCTCGAGCACGATCACGCCGGGCTTGTCGCCGTCGGCGCCGTGCAGGGTCAGGTTCAGTTGTACTTGCGGGTGGCTCACGGGGGCTCCTTAAGAGACGATGGTGGCGGATTCGATCACCACGGGCGTGGTCGGTACGTTCTGGTGCGGCCCGCGGTTGCCCGTGGCCACGGCCTTGATTTTGTCGACCACTTCCTTGCCCTCGACCACTTTGCCAAAGACGGTGTAACCGTAGCCGTCGGGCTTGGGGGCGTTCAGGCCGTCGTTGTTCTTGACGTTGATGAAGAACTGCGAGGTGGCCGAATTGGGGTTGCCGGTGCGCGCCATCGCGATCGTGTATTCATCGTTCTTCAGGCCATTGTCGGCTTCGAGCGGCACCGGCGCGCGCGTGGGCTTTTGCACCATGTCGGCGGTAAAGCCGCCGCCCTGGATCATGAAGCCGTTGATTACGCGGTGAAAGACGGTGCCGTCGTAGTGCTTGTCGCGCACGTACTGCAGGAAGTTGTCCACGGTCCGGGGTGCCTTGGCGCGGTCCAGTTGCACCACGATGTCGCCCAGGCTGGTCGTGAGTCTTACCCTGGGCTGGCTGTCGTCTGCGGCGTGCGCGGGCAGCGCGGCCAGCGGCGCTGCGGCCACGAGCAAGGCCATGCAGGCGGTGCGGCGAGAGGTCATCCTATGATTCCTTCGTAAAAAATGCGCCATTGCGTGCCCTGGCGCGTCCAGTACTGGCGGCGCACCGGGCCCGTGCGCTCACCCTGGGCCACTTCACCGAAAGTGACCACCATGGTCTCGTGCGTATCCACCCAGCGCAACAGGCTCAGCTCCTTGAGCTGCAGCGCGCGCCCGGCCAGCGCCGCGGTTTCGTTCTGCAGCTCGAGCGCCCAGTCGCTCAGGCCGAGCTCCACGCGGTTCTTGCGCGCCCTGAAATCCGGCGCGTAGTAGCTTATCAACTGCTGCAGGTTGCCCCGGGTCTTGGCCCGGCTCCAGTCGTCCAGCACGGCCTGGAACTCGCGGCGCTCGCGCTCGCTTTGCTGCGCCGCCGGGGCCTGCCATTGCAGCGCGCTGGCGATCACCACGGGCGTGGTGCGCGGCTCCACGCTCTGCAGCAGTCGGGCCAGATCCGGGTTGGACAAGGCCACGCAGCCGTCGGTCGCGAGCGGCGCACGCGCAAACTGGTTCGAGGGCGTGCCGTGCAGCCAGATGCCGCTGCCCGTCTTGCCGCGCGCCTGGTCCAGCGCATTGGGGTAGTTCAGCGGCAGCGCTCCTATGCCGTAAATGTCTTGCAGCGTCGCGGGGTCGAGCCGCGCGGTGATGAAGTACACGCCCAGCGGCGTGCGCTGGTCGCCCTCGCTCGACTTCTCGATGCCCAGCTTGCCGACCGAGGCGTAGTAGTCGGCCACGAGCTGCAGCCCTGCCGGGGTGTTCTCGAACAGGTACAGGCGCGAGAGCGACGCATCGACCGCAATCGCGTGGCGATAGCGCGGCGCCAGTTGCAGGAACTGCGACGGCACACTGCCCGGCGTGCGCTGCGCCAGGCGGGCGTGGGCCGCCACGCGCTGGCGCGATTCGGTGCGCAGCTCTTGCAGCGCGGCATCGGCCGCTGGCGCAGACACGTCGCCGAGCTGGCGCAGCGGCCGCATGCGGGCGCTGAGCAGGTCGCCCAGCGTGAGCTGCGCGAGGTGAAAGTTCGGGTAGTCGCGCACCAGCGCTTGCGCCTGCTCCAGCGCCTTGGCCGCGTGGCCGGCGCGGGTCAAGGCGTACACCTGGAGCAGACGCGCCTCGGCATCTGCCCCGTGGGCGGGCGCGGGCGCCTTGGCTCTGGCAGGCTTCTTGTGGCTGCGGGCGGACGTGCTGCCGGCTTGCGCGAGGGCCGCCGCCGGGCTTGCCAGCAGCGCTGCCGCGGCCAGCACCACGAGGGCGAGACGGCCGGGCTGGCGTGCGAGATCGATCATGGAAGGCGCAGGGTGCAAGGCTGGCGCGGGGCCCTGGAGGGCACCCGGCGCTACCTGCCTACCGATTCGCGGGTGATCTTCCAGTTCCCGTCACGCCTGGCCAGCGTCAGCGTCTTGGAAGAGTTCACGTGCAGCGCGTCGCCCTGGTATTCCTGGCGAAAGCTGGCGCTGGCCTCGTCGCCCCGCACCTTGATCTTGAGGTCGTGCAGTTTCACGCTGATCTGCGATTTGCCGACGATGCGCGCGTGCCTGTCCTTTTCCCAGGCGGCGCGCGACTGGCGGCCGGCCGGAGAAAAATCATCGGCATAGGCGCTCAGATAAGCCTGCATGTCTTTGTCCGACCACGCCCGGGCCCAGGCCTGCACCGCCTGGGCGACGGACTGTTCGGCCTGGCTGGCTGCAGCCGCCGCGCCGGTGTCGGCCCCGGATGCGGGAGCGGCAGCGCTTGCCTGTGCCTGTGCCTGTGCCGTTGCAGAAGCAGGCGCCTGCGTGCTGCTTGCGCTGGCTGCGGCCGGCGGCTGGGCTGCGGCGGCCTTGGCTGGCGCCCCGGGCTCGGGTGCGGGCGCGGTGTCTGCGCTCGGTGTGGAGCGCGCGGGGAACAGGTCGCGGATCAGCGCCAGCTTGGGCTTGAGACTCTCGCCGCTGGCGCCCTCGAGCTGCAGCGCCTTGTTGTAGGCCTGGCCGGCCAGCTTGGCGTAGATGTCGCCCAGGTTTTCGTGCGCCGTGGCGTAGCTCGGGTTGGTGCGTATCGCCATCTCCAGCGCGGCGCGCGCCTTGTCGAGCTGGTTCTCCTGCGCATACAGCACGGCCAGGTTGTTGTAGGGCTCGGGCAGTTCGGGGTAGTCGCGCGTGAGCTCGGTGAAGGTCTCGATCGCCGCCTTGGTCTGGCGGCTCTCGCTTTGCGCCACGCCGCGCAGAAACCGCAGCTGCGGGTCTTTGGGCGTGGCGGCCAGGCGCTGCTCCACTTGCACCAGCGCCTGCGAGGCCTTGCCGTCCTTGAGCAGTGCGGCGATGTCGGCATAGTCGCTGGCGTGGACCGCCGCCGTGCACAGCAGCAGCGCTGCCGACAATTGCAGCAGCCGGGCGAGGGGATGGCGAAGAGGCAGCATGGGGGTGTTGGCGGCTGCGCAGGGAGGCCGCCGATTTATACTGCGGCGGATTCTATCCGAGGGGTCTGGCGCCCCGGCGGGGCTGGCGCAGCGCCAGCCGCCCGCCGGCCGACCCCGCAACCACCCATGAGTTTGCGTATCTACAGCACGCTGGCGCGCGCGGTGCAGCCTTTTGCCCCGATGCAGCCCGGCCATGTGCGCATGTATGTCTGCGGCATGACGGTCTACGACCTGTGCCACCTGGGGCATGCGCGCTCCATGATCGCCTTCGACTTGGTGCAGCGCTGGCTGCGCGCCAGCGGCTGGCGCGTCACCTACGTGCGCAACATCACCGACATCGACGACAAGATCATCCAGCGCGCCGTCGAAAGAGGCGAAAGCATACGCAGCCTGACCGACCGCATGATCGCCGCGCTGCACGAGGACGCCGACGCCCTCGGCATAGAGCGCCCGACGCACGAGCCGCGTGCCACCGACTACGTGCCGCAGATGCTCTCGCTGATAGGCCGGCTGCAGGACAAGGGCCTGGCCTACCAGGCGGGCGTGGGCGGCGACGTGAACTTTGCGGTGCGCAACTTTCCCGGCTACGGCAAGCTGTCGGGCAAGACGCTCGATGAACTCAACGCCGGCGAGCGCGTGGCGGTGCAGGACGGCAAGCGCGATCCGCTCGACTTCGTGCTCTGGAAGAGCGCCAAGCCGACCGAGCCCGAAGAGGTGAAGTGGGCCAGCCCCTGGGGCCCGGGGCGCCCCGGCTGGCACATCGAGTGCTCGGCCATGGGCTGCGCACTGCTGGGCGAGAGCTTCGACATCCACGGCGGCGGCGCCGACCTGGCCTTTCCGCACCACGAAAACGAGATCGCCCAGAGCGAAGGCGCCAGCGGCAAGCCGTTTGCGCGGGTCTGGATGCACAACGGCTTCATCAACGTGGACAACGAGAAGATGTCCAAGAGCCTGGGCAATTTCTTCACCATCCGCGACGTGCTCAAGGTCTACGACGCCGAGACCGTGCGCTTCTTCATCGTGCGCAGCCACTACCGCAGCCCGCTGAACTACAGCGATGCCCATCTGGACGATGCGCGCGCGGCCTTGAAGCGCCTGTATACCGCGCTGGATGCTGTGGCGCCCGAGCCCATCGAGCTCGACTGGAGCGAGCCGCACGCCGCGCGCTTCAAGGCGGCGATGGACGAAGACTTTGGCACGCCCGAGGCCGTGGCGGTGCTGTTCGAGCTTGCGGGCGAGGTCAACCGCAGCCGCTCGAGCGCGCTCGCCGGTCTGCTCAAGGCCCTGGGCGCCTGCCTCGGGCTGCTGCAAGCCGACCCGCAGAGCTTCCTGCAGGCGGGCGGGCGGCTTGACGAGGCGGCGATATCGGCGCAGATTGCCGCACGCTCGGCCGCCAAGGCCGCCAGGGACTGGGCCACGGCGGACCGCATCCGCGCCGAGCTGCTCGAATCGGGCATCGTGCTCAAGGACGGGCCCGAGGGCACCAGCTGGGAAGCGCTGTGAGGCGCGCCGCCCGCGCCCGGCGCAGGCTGCCTGCCGGCATGCGCGGCCCGGCGGCGAGTTGGTATATTTGACGGTTCTTTGGAACCGCTTCCCGTCGAGCAATCCGGCAAGTGGCGGGCGCGGCGCACACGCGCTGCCCCAGGAGAGACCAAGTTGGCTAAAAAAACCTTTCTGGACTTCGAGCAACCCATCGCGGAGCTGGAATCCAAAATCGAAGAACTGCGCTATGTGGACAGCGAAAGCGCGGTAGACATTTCCGAAGAGATAGGCCAGCTCACGAAGAAGAGCCAGCAGCTCACCAAGGACATCTACAGCAACCTGACGCCCTGGCAGATCACCAAGATCGCGCGGCATCCGGACCGCCCCTACACGCTGGACTACGTCGCCGAGATCTTCACCGACTTCACCGAACTGCACGGCGACCGCCACTTTGCGGACGACCAGAGCATCATCGGGGGCCTGGCGCGCTTCAACGGCAATGCCTGCATGGTGATCGGCCACCAGAAGGGCCGCGGTACCAAGGAGCGCGCGGCGCGCAACTTCGGCATGACGCGCCCCGAGGGTTACCGCAAGGCGCTGCGCCTGATGAAGACGGCCGAGAAGTTCAAACTGCCGGTGTTCACCTTCGTGGACACGCCCGGCGCCTTTCCGGGCATAGACGCCGAGGAGCGCGGCCAGTCCGAGGCGATAGGGCACAACATCTACGAGATGGCGCGCCTGGAGGTGCCGATCATCACCACCATCATCGGCGAGGGCGGCTCGGGCGGAGCGCTGGCGATTTCCGTGGCCGACCAGCTCATCATGCTGCAGTATTCGGTGTACTCGGTGATCAGCCCCGAGGGCTGCGCCTCCATCCTCTGGAAAACCAGCGAGCGCGCGCAGGACGCGGCCGAGGCCATGGGCGTGACGGCGCACCGCCTGAAGGCGCTGGGCGTGATCGACAAGATCGTCAACGAACCCGTGGGCGGTGCCCACCGCGACCCCAAGCAGATGGCGGCCTTGCTCAAGCGCGCGCTCGCCGACGCCTGGCGCCAGCTCGCCGACCTCAAGACCAAGGAGCTGCTGGAGCGCCGCTACGAGCGCCTGCGCAGCTACGGGCGTTATTCCGATCTCAAGGCGGACAGTCACTGACCCCGTCCGGGCGCCGTACCATTTCCCGGCGTCTCCACACTTCAAGGCAAAGACGAACATGCAGTTGCTCAAGACACTCAAGGGGCAGGTGCTCCTGCTCTCTGCCCTGTGCCTCGTGGCGGCGCTGGCGGTGCTCACGGCGGCCAACTACGCGACTTCGCGCGCCCAGGCGCTCGATGCCCTGGCGGCGCAATCGCGCATGCTGGCCAAGACCAACGCCGACGCGATCCGTGACTGGATCAAGTCCAAGACTGCGGTCGTGGTCGTGGCGGGAACGGCGATAGACAACCCGCAGCCAGAGCCGATCCTGGCGCGTCTGCGCGATGCAGGCGGGTTCATCACGGCGTATTTCGGCTACCCGGACAAACGCACGGCGTTTTCCAGTGCGCAGAGCCTGCCGCCGGACTATGACCCGACTTCGCGTCCCTGGTACCAAGCGGCCGTGGCGGCGCCGTCCACGATCCTGACGCCGCCCTACGAGGATGCCGGTGGGCAGGGCTTGGTCGTCACGGTCGCGCAGGCGATGCGCGTGGCGGGCAAGGTGGTCGGGGTGAGCGCGGGTGATACCTCGATCACGGCCGTCGTTCAGGCCGTCGGCGCGATCAAGCCCACACCGGCAAGCTACGCCTTTCTCGTGGGGGGCAACGGCGCGATCATCGGTCACCCCGACGTCAAGCTGACCCTCAAGCCCGCCAGTGATCTTTCGCCTCGACTCAGCGTTGCGGGGCTCAAGGAAATGGCGCAGAGCCCGCAATTGCAAGCCGTGGCCTTGCAGGGGCGGGACATGCTGCTCACCGTGGTGCCGGTAGCGGGCACGGATTGGCAGTTGGTGATCGCGGCCGATCAGGGCGAGGCGCTGGCGGGCATCCACACGCTGGTGCAGGTGTCGCTGCTGGTGGCGCTGATCGTGCTGATCGCGGCCATCGTGCTGTTGTGGCTGGTGCTGTCGTGGCGCCTCAAGCGCCTGACGCAGGTGCGCGACGCGATGCATGAGATCGGCGAGGGCGATGGCGACCTGTCGCGCCGCATCGATGCGCAAGGGGTGGATGAGCTGGCGCAGATTTCCGCCAGCTTCAACAACTTCGCGGGCAAGCTCGCGGGCGTGCTGGCGCAGATTCGCGATGCGAGCCAGTCGGTGCGCACCGCGTCCGAGGAGATCGCCAGCGGCAATCACGACCTGTCCAGCCGCACCGAACTGACTGCGGCGAGCCTGCAAGAGACCTCGGCCTCGATGCAGCAACTGACCGAGACCGTGCGCCACACCGCCGAGGCGGCGGGCCAGGCGAACCAGCTCGTGGCCCAGGCTTCCAGCGTGGCGCGCCACGGCGGCGAGGTGGTGGGCAACGTCGTCTCGACGATGCAGCAGATCAACGCCGCCTCGCGCAAGATCAACGACATCATCGGCGTGATCGACGGCATTGCGTTCCAGACCAACATCCTGGCGCTGAATGCGGCGGTGGAGGCGGCGCGCGCGGGCGAACAGGGCCGGGGTTTCGCGGTGGTCGCCAGCGAGGTGCGGGCGCTGGCCGGGCGCTCGGCCGACGCGGCGCGCGAGATCAAGGCGCTGATCGGCGCCTCGGTGCAGCAGGTGGAAAGCGGCGCCAAACTGGTGCAGGACGCCGGCACCACCATGACCGAGATCGTGCAATCGGTGCAGCGCGTGACCGACATCATGGCCGAGATCACGGCCGCCACCACCGAGCAAAGTGGCAGCATCGGCGAGGTCGGGCAGGCGGTCTCGCACCTGGACGAGATGACGCAGCAAAACGCCGCGCTGGTCGAGGAAAGCGCGGCGGCGGCGGCCAGCCTCAAGGATCAATCCGCGCGCCTGTCCGACGTCGTGGGGACCTTCAAGCTGCGTGGCGACGAGGGCGCTCTCAAGCGCCTGGCTCCGCCGCGCGGCTGACGCGGTCGCGCGCCGCCGCATGCGCCGTGCCCCTGTCTTTTGAAGCCGCGATCGCTGCCTTCGCGCCCGATCTGCCGCTGGCCGTCGGCCTGAGCGGCGGCGCCGATTCCACCGCTTTGCTCCTGGCCTGCGCGCGCCGCTGGCCGGGGCAGGTCCACGCCTTTCATGTCCATCACGGCTTGCAGCAGGCGGCGGACGACTTCGTGCGCCACTGCGAGGCCTTGTGCGCGCGGCTGCAGGTGCCGCTGCAGATTGCGCGCGTCGATGCGCGCCACGCTCCGGGCCAGAGTCCCGAAGATGCGGCGCGGCGTGCAAGATATCAGGCTTTTTTGGTTCTAGCCCAATCTGCGAGCGCACAAGCAGCTATCAAAAACATTGCACTTGCGCACCATGCGGACGATCAGGTCGAAACCTTGCTGCTCGCTCTCTCGCGCGGCGCGGGCGTGGCCGGCCTTGCCGCCATGCCTGCGCACTGGCAGCGCGACGGCCTGCTCTGGCATCGCCCGCTCCTGCAGGTGGCCGGCTCCGCAGTGCGCCAATGGCTGGCCGGGCAGGGCGTGGCCTGGGTGCAAGACCCGAGCAACCAGCAAGAGCGCTATACGCGCAACCGCATCCGCCTGCACCTTCTGCCGGTGCTTGATGAGGTGTTTCCGCAGTTTCGCGACACCTTTGCGCGCAGCAGCCGGCATGCTGCCGAAGCCGCCGAGCTGCTGCGCGAGCTGGCGCAGGCGGATTTGCTCAGTGCTGGCGTGCCGCCTGCCATCTCCCGCTTGCAGACCTTGAGTGCGGCGCGCCAGGCCAATGTGCTGCGCCACTGGCTGCGCGAGCACCACGGCACCACGCCCAGCAGCGCGCAACTGCAGGCCTTGCTGGCGCAGATCAAGGCTTGCACGACGCGTGGACACCGCATCCATCTCAAGGTCGGCAGCGGCTTTGTGCAGCGCAACAACGCGGTGCTCGATTGGTACAATTCCGCGCTTTTGTGATCGCTGCCTGAGCGCCGCCGCCCTTCGCGCGCCGCGCCTTTTGACGGACATTTTCATGGCCTTGTACGTTCATAAGTACGGTGGTACCTCGATGGGGTCTACCGAGCGCATACGCAATGTCGCGCGCCGCGTTGCCAAATGGGTGCGCGCCGGCCACCAGGTGGTAGTGGTGCCCAGCGCCATGAGCGGCGAGACCAACCGCCTGCTGGGTCTGGCCAAGGAAATCTGGCCCGGCAAGGCCGGCGACGCCTACCACCGCGAGCTCGACCAGCTGGCCGCCACCGGCGAGCAGGCGTCGTCCGCACTGCTGGCCATCGCGCTGCAGGCCGAGGGTCTGCAGGCGGTGAGCTTCACCGGTTGGCAGGTGCCGGTGCGCACCGACAGCAGCTACACCAAGGCGCGCATCGAATCGATAGACGACCAGCACGTCCGGGCCGAGCTCGACGCGGGCAAGGTGGTCATCGTCACCGGCTTTCAGGGCATAGACGCCGGCAACAACATCACCACGCTGGGGCGCGGCGGCTCGGACACCTCGGCGGTGGCCATCGCGGCGGCGATCGGGGCGCACGAATGCCTGATCTACACCGACGTGGACGGCGTCTACACCACCGATCCGCGCGTCGTGCCCGAGGCGCGGCGGCTCAATACCCTGAGCTTCGAGGAAATGCTGGAAATGGCCAGCCTGGGCAGCAAGGTGCTGCAGATCCGCTCGGTGGAGTTTGCCGGCAAGTACAAGGTGCCGCTGCGCGTGCTCTCGAGCTTCACGCCCTGGGACATCGACATCGACGAAGAAGCCAGGTCGGGCACCCTGATCACACTTGAGGAAGATGAACAAATGGAAAAAGCCATCGTTTCGGGCATCGCCTTCTCGCGCGATGAGGCCAAGATCTCCATCCTGGGCGTGCCCGACCACCCCGGGGTTGCCTACCGCATTCTGGGCGCCGTGGCCGACGCCAGGGTGGACGTGGACGTGATCATCCAGAACGTGAGCAAGGACGGCAAGACCGACTTCAGCTTCACGGTGCCGCGCGCCGACCTGGAGCGCGCCTCGCTGCTGCTGCGCGACAAGGTGCTGCCCGAGCTCGGCACCGACCAGCTTGTCACCGACGCCAAGATCGCCAAGGTCAGCATCGTCGGCATAGGCATGCGCAGCCAGGTCGGCGTGGCCAGCACCATGTTTCGCACGCTGAGCGAAGAGGGCATCAACATCAAGATGATCTCCACCAGCGAGATCAAGACCTCGGTGGTCATCGACGAGAAATACGTCGAACTGGCGGTGCGCGCGCTGCACCGCGCCTTTGGTCTCGATCAGTGATTTGCGCCTGAGCCTGCGTAGATTGGCAGGCAAATTCAGGCATAATGCGCGGTTTCTGGAGACGTGACCGAGTGGCCGAAGGTGCTCCCCTGCTAAGGGAGTATGGGGTGTTGAGCCTCATCAAGGGTTCGAATCCCTTCGTCTCCGCCAGGGATAGCTGAAATACCGTGCACTACCGTGCAAAAAGACCCCGTAAGATCAACAACTTACGGGGTTTTTTAATGCACTGCCGTGCAGTACCGTGCACATGAATGCAGGGTCAAAAACGGGTAGTTTTCCGGGTATCTTTTTCCCTGTAACGATTTTGTTACAAAGATACCCGCAAAATAGCGTCATGCCCCTGTCTGACATCACCTGTCGCAAGGCGGTTTGCCCGCCGGAAAAAGCCCTGCACCGCCTGGCCGATCAAGGCGGACTGTGCCTTGACGTCACGCCATCCGGCGCGAAGCTATGGCGCTTCCGCTACTACTTCGCGGGCAAGGAAAAAATGATCAGTCTTGGCTCCTACCCCGTGGTGAGCCTGGCCAACGCCCGGGCCTTGCACCTGCAGGCGCGCGAGCAGCTGGCAATGGGCAAAGACCCGTCCGCGCAGCGGCGCGCCGCGCGCGAGCAACAGGCGGCCGACAGCGCAAACACCTTTGAGCACGTGGCCCGGCTGTGGTGGCAGCGCTGGCGCCAGGGCAAGAACGAGCGCCACGCCGCCTACACGATGGGGCGCATGGAGAAAGACATCTTCCCCAGGCTGGGCAAGATGCCGGTGCGCTCGATCACGGCAAAGCACCTCAAGACCATGGCGCAAGGCGTGGAGGCGCGCGGCGTCTCTGACCTGGCGTATCGCACGCTGCAGATCGCCAGTGCGGTGCTGCGCTTTGCCGTCACCGAGGATCTGATCGAGCGCAGCCCTGCGACGGATTTCCGCCCTGGTGACATCCTTCGGCCAAAGAAGCCGGTCAACTTCGCGCGCATCGATGCTGCCGAGCTGCCCGATCTGCTGCGCAAGATCGAGGCCTACCAAGGCGGCCCCTACACCCGCTTTGCCATGAGGTTGATGAACCTGACCTTTGTTCGCACCAGCGAGCTGATCGGCGCGCGCTGGGAAGAGTTCGATCTTGCGGCAGGCCTGTGGCGCATCCCGGGCGAGCGAATGAAGATGAAGACCCCGCACCTGGTACCGCTGGCGCCGCAAACGATAGAGCTGCTGCAGGCGCTGCAGACGCTGAGCAATGGCCGCTCGCTGTTGTTTCCTGGCGAGCGTGACCACGAAAAGCCCATGAGCAACAACACCATCCTTGCGGCCCTGGCGCGGCTGGGCTACAAGGGCACGATGACCGGGCACGGCTTCCGTGGGCTGGCTTCCACCATCTTGCATGAGCATGGTTTTGCCGATCGCGTGATCGAGTCGCAGCTTGCGCACCAAAAGCGCGACAAGATCGCAGCCGCCTACGACCACAGCCAACACCTGGCCGAGCGGCGCAAGATGATGTCCTGGTGGGCAGACTACCTTGATCAGGCGCGCCGAGGCGCCCAGGTCATCGAGCTGCACTCGCGCACGGGCTGATGGCGGGCGCACCGGCAATCGTGCAAGCTTGCACCTTTGCACTGCGCCCGCAAGCGCTTGCCGCGTTGACGCCGGCGCGCTGGCGTGCATAATTGACCCCGGCCCTTTGATGGGCTGGTGCTTGAAAACACCCCTTCGATAAGCGGCGCAACCTCCCCGACAGCGAGGTTTCGTCACGTCTGGATTACGGCTTGCGGGCGGCGCCCGTGGCCACGGTTTCGGGCGGGATGGCCGGATCGGCAACGCCCGGCGCATGGTCTTATCGCCGTGTTTTCAACATCCCGTCCACCTGCTGCGCTTGAAAACGCGGCAGGTGGGTTCAAGGTCTCGATAAGGAGCATGAAACCATGTCCGTGGTAATCCCCATGCGCAGCCGCAGCGGCGCGCCTTCCCTGCCCGATACGGGCGCCTCTACCGACACCCTGCAAGCCTTTGGCGACGCGCACAACGCGCTGAGCGTGGCCTTGCACTACCTGCGCCAGCCCGGCGGCAATCTGGCAGGCGCCCGGCGCAAAACCGGCCTGGCGCTGGCTGCGCTGCGCCGTCTCGATCGCGCCGGTGCAGAAGGAGGTGCAGCATGACCAAGCGCCAAACCCAAGCGCCCGCCAATGAGCCGGAGGCAGCCGGCTTTGAACCGCTCGATCTACACGAAATTTACATGGCGCAGGCCTTCGGCGATTTCAGCGCCGGGGTCAGGCTGGGGGCGTTCGATGCGCGCCGCCTGGCGCAGCGTCTACGCGGCATAGAGGCGATTTCAGCGGTCTTGCTGGCCTGCGGCGATGACAACCGACTGCGGATTTCAGCGCGCATGCTGAGCGGTCTTGCGGACGCCGTGCACGCCCTGGCGCTCGAGGCTATCGACGTGCTCGACAGGGCCGATCTCGAGGGCAAGCTTGAAGCCGGCGGCGGGGAGGATTGATCATGGTCAAGTTCACTCACGCCGAATGGCTGAGCCCAGATCGGCTGCTGGATTTCGAGCATGTTGACGATGCCAGCGGCCGCTATGTGAACGTAGCCGCCAGCCGCACCTGGCGCGCCGTTGACCTGAGCGTGGGCACAAATGACGGCAGCTGCATGGTTCGTCTTGCGCCCGACCTGGCGCGCGCCGTGGCAGCGCTGCTGGTGCGCTGCGCCGAGGCGTTGGAAGCGGGCGGGGAGCTGCCGTAGTTCGCGCCGGGCGTCAAGCCTGATTGACGGCAGCGCGCAACGCTTGTCCAGCGCTTTGCCTTACCGACTGGACTCCTGCGCGCAATCCTTGGCGCCGTTGCACGCCGATGCACGCAACGCAACCCTTGGAGGAAAAGCACATGGAATCGACCAATCAGGCGCCGCGCCGGCTGGAAAGCGTTCGCAGCGTCGCACAGCGGATTGAGCGATCTGACCGCTGGGTCTGGTACGCGGTTCAACGCGGCGAGTTCCCGCAGCCTGTTCGCTTGTCCGCGCGGTGCACGCGCTGGGACAGCGAGGCCATCGATCGTTGGATCGCGCGGCAACTCGCAGCCGCCGAGTAGCCAACCAAAAAGCCGCTGGGCATTCGCAGTGCGCCAGCGGCCGGGAGTTGAAAATTGACCAATCAAATTATGCCCGCCGGCGCGCAGCCGGTCAACTTCGACGCCGCCTTGCAGGAGCTGCGCGCCGCCATGCGCGTGCGTGGCGTCGAGCCGTTTGCGGCACTCGACCTGGTGCCCGATGGCCGCCTGCGGCGCTTTCGCGTGGTGGGCGACAAGCCCGGCAGTCGCAACGGCTGGCTGGTTCTCCACGACGCCCCGCTGGCCGCCGTCTTCGGGTCTTGGAAATTTGGCAGCACGCACACATGGTCACCCAGGCGCGCCACGCCATGCAGCCCCGCCGAGTACGCCGCCATGCGCGAGCGTCTGCGCGCCGCCCAGGCCGCACGTGAGCGCGCATCTGAGCGCGATCAGGCAGACGCCGCCGAGCGCGCGCGCGTGCTGCTGGGGCGCTCGGCGCTCGCCCTGGCCGCGCACCCGTACCTGCTGAAAAAAGGGATCAAACCCCATGGGGCACGCATGCTGCGCGGTGACCTGGTACTGCCGCTGCGCGATACGGCCGGCAAATTGTGGAGCCTGCAACTCATTTCGCCGGATGGCGAAAAACGCTTTCTTGCCGGCGGGCGCACGCGCGGTTGCTATTTCCCGATCGGCGGCGCGCCAGTGGACACGTTGCTGATCGCCGAGGGTTTTGCCACCGGCGCGACTTTGCACGAGGCCACCGGCTGGCCGGTGGCCGTGGCCTTCAATGCCAACAACTTGGAGCCCGTGGCCTGCGCGCTGCGGGAAAAATTCCCGAGCGTGCGCGCGGTGGTCTGCGCCGATGACGATGCCGCCACGCCCGGCAATCCCGGCCTCACGCGCGCAACCGCAGCCGCTCGCGCCGTGGGCGGGCGTGTGGTGTACCCGAATTTTGGCGGGGTGCGCCATGGGTGACGCGAGCGATTTCAACGACTTGGCGCAGGCCGAAGGCTTGGAGGCCGTGCGCAGTCAGATAGCGCAATCGATCGCGCAGCAAGAACTTGATGCCTGGCCGCAGCCGACGATGGGGGCGACCTCAGCGCCCGAACTGACTGCCGATCTGCTGCCCGGCTGGCTGGGGCAGTTCGTGGCTGCGCTTGCCGCGGCAACGCAAACGCCCGTGACGATGTCCGCCCTGACGGCTCTGTCGGTGGTGGCCACGGCGGTGCAGCGCCGGCGCATGGTGCGCGTGCACGGCGGCTACATCGAAAGCTTGTCGTTTTGGAGCTTGACGGCTGCGCCGAGCGGCGCTCGCAAGAGTGCCGTTCTACGTTCGCTGCTGGAGCCGTTGGAGTACTGGGAGCGCCAGGCGCGCGAGCGCATGCGCCGGCCGATCGCAGACGTGAATTCCCGCATCATGGCCTGCGAATCCCGCATCAAAGGCTTGCAAGCCAAGATCGCCAAAACCGACGACGGCGAAGAGCGCGAGCGGCTGCGCCGCGAGATCGCCCATGAAGAGGAACAAATGCCGGAGCGGCTGTTCGCGCCGCTGGCGTTCAGCGGCGACGTGACCGTGGAGGCGTTGCAGCAAGTCCTGGTCGAACAGGGCGGGCGCGCTGCCGTGCTCGCGGCCGAGGGCGGGCTGTTCAGCACCCTGACCGCGTCCTATGGCGGTTCTGGCGGCCCGTCGTTGGACGTGTTGCTCGAGGGCTTTTCCGGCGGCGCGGTGCGCGTCACACGCGCAGGGCGCGCTGCCTATGTGGATCGTGCGGCCGTCGCGCTGGGCTTGCTGCTGCAGCCCGATCTACTCAACGAAGCGGCCGGTTCGACGCGCTTTCGTGCATCGGGCCTGATGGCGCGTTTTGCCTTCGCGCTGCCGGGGCAGTTCGTGGGCGGGCGCAACGTGCGCAAGTACAGCGCCGTGCCGGATGACGTGCGCCAGGCCTACGAGGCCGGGCTGGCCGGCCTGCTGCCCGACGTGGCGACCGAAGGCCCGCACACCAAGCCCGGCATCGTCATCCTGTCGCCTGGCGCGCTGGAGGTCTGGTTCCAGTTTGCGCAGTGGGT
Source organism: Comamonas sp. NLF-1-9 (assembly GCF_019195435.1). Lineage (NCBI taxonomy): Bacteria > Pseudomonadati > Pseudomonadota > Betaproteobacteria > Burkholderiales > Comamonadaceae > Comamonas > Comamonas sp. NLF-1-9. Next base: position 1,723,491 of record NZ_CP078069.1, on the reverse strand, counting down.
CGAGGATGAACTTGCGCCCGGCGCCGAGCTGGCCGCCATCAGCGATTGGGGCGCAAAGCTGGCCGGCCTGGCTGCGCGTGTGGCTGCACTGTTCGAGTTCGTCACCAGCGGCATCGATGCCCAGGAGGTTTCCGAGACCACCATGCAGCAAGCGGTGCGGCTGTGCCTGGCGCTGGTGCCCCATGCCCGGCTGGCCTTCCGGCTATTGGCAGCCGATCAGGCAGACCGCGACGCGGACTATCTGTTGCAGTGGGTGCTGCGCCAGTCGTGCGGCGAGTTCCTGCAGTCCGCCGCGCACCGCGAACTGCACGGGCGGTTCACCAAGCTGGAGCGCCTGCAGGAGGCCCTGCGCCGCTTGCAGGCCAACCGCTGCATCCGGCACACCACAAAGAAGAACCCAGGTGCTCGCGCCAGCTCCGTCTGGCTGATCAACCCGCGCCTGTTCCACCAGTAGTTCCAGAGATTGCAATAAGGTAATTTTGAAATGTTCTTTCTTTTCAATAACTTGCAAGCGTACAAGCCAAACCACCGGGAAAAACTGGAAAAACTGGAAAAACTGGAAAAACACCAGCTGGCGCGGCTTTGCGAGGGGGTGGGGGTTTGTGACGAACCGGAAAAACCGGGAAAAACCGAGCAGGACGACGGCCGGAGCATGGGTTTTTCCCGGTTCGTCACAAAGGGGGGGTGCCCGCAAACCCGCATGAAACCGTGTTATTCCAGTTTTTCCAGTTTTTCCCGGTGGTTCCGCTTGCGCGCTCGCGTGACCGCACGGTCGGCAAGGCAGCGCGCGCAGGCCATCAAGCGGCGCAGGCAGATTTGGGAGGCGTTGCATCCGGGTGAAGAGATGGGTGGGACAACTTGTCCCACCCATCAACCAGCAGACGCACTGGGCCGGAAGAAGTCGCCACAGCAAACGCAATCGTTCGCTGCCGACACGGCGGCGGTGTCTGGCGAGTCGAAGCGCGACATCAACCGTCACCTTGCCCGCGCCGATGCCCTTGGCGATGACCTGCGCCGCATCGCCGGCACCAGCCTTGACAAGGGCGTAGAGCTTGATGCGCTGGCCAAGCTGCCAGAGCCCGAGCGCGCCGCGCTGATCGAGCGCGCGCAGGCTGACGGGTCCTTCCGGGGGGGTGGCCTTGCGGGTAATCGCGACCCCGGCTGCGCGCTAGTGGGTGAGTAAATTTGTTGGAGTAATGCTATGGATTTTGCAGTGAGCATCACACAAGCCGAGCTAGGCCAGCTGATCGGCGTCACCCAGGGCCGCGTAAGCCAGTTGATCTCCGAGGGCGTCATCGCCGGCACCACGGTTGCCGATCAAGTCAGCAGCTACACCGCGCACTTGCGCGCCGTGGCTGCAGGTCGTGCCGATACGCCGGAGGTCACCAGCGAGCGCGCCCGTTTGCTGGCTGCCCAGGCCAGCCGCGAGGAGCTGAGGCTTGCCGAGGATCAGGGCGAGCTGATCCGCCTGCAGGTCGTGCGCGCCGGCCTTGCGTCGCTGCTGGCATCCACACGCGACCGACTGATGCAACTGCCTGCACGCCTGGCGCAGGAGCTGGCCGCAGAGAGCGACGCAGACGCGGTGCGCCGGGCGCTCGATGACGAGATACACGCGGCGCTGTACGACCTGGCCAGGGCGCCGGTTGTGATCGGAGGCGATCATGCAGTGGCTGATTGACGTGCTTGCTGGCGACCCCAGCCCCGAGGCCCTGGCACACCTGCAGCGCGCCTTCACGGCCTGGTCAAATGCTTCCGCGACGTGCGGCGCTGGCACCGGCCGAAAGCGCTTTCCCAGCCTCTCGCAATGCCTTGGCCTGCCCGCCAATCCAGAGCATGCGCAGCGCCAGGTGCGGGACTGGTACTTGCTGCAAGCCAGTGAGTTGGTAGGCGCAAACTTCGCTGATCGCGCGGTGCGGGCGCGGCGCCTGCATCAAGCCGTGCAGCGCTTCATGGCGCGGCAATGGCCGTGCTGGTGGGATTTGTCGGAGCCGCCCGCGCATGCCGATGCGCTGCAGAAAATGCTGTGGCACGCGGCGCGAGCCGGGGCGGGCCGGTTGCCAAAGACCCGGCGGCGCTACGGGCAGTTGCTCGCCGGAAGCAAGTAGCTGCATCCGCTTCGCGACGCGCGCGCGAAGATTGAGCCATCGTCAGCAAGTGCACAGAACAATGGTCAACTTCGCAACCCTTGGAAAATTGACGCGCGAGGTCAAGGCGGAAGCCGGCGCACAGGGAATTTTCGTTCGCAGCAATCGCGGCAGACTGAGCCTTGCTGACCTGATTTGCAGCCGCATGGAATACCCGCCGCGCCCGGTAGATCAGGGCGTTGTCGCAGCCTATGCCGACGTCAACGCGGCACTTCGCCGGCGCAGTGGCGATAGCCCGCTGGGCACGTGGGTGCCCCTGCTGGCGCTGACGCGCGATCTCTCGACGAGCAACACAGCAGCGCTTGTCGAAAACACGGTTTCGGGCGACGCCGAGGTAAGCCTGCTGCCGACCTCCGAAGTAGTCGGAGGCGGGGCCACCGTGATTTCCGGCCTGAAACGTGGAAGCCTTTCTCTGCCCTACTTGAACGGCGTCACCGGGGGCGCGGAGTGGGTTGGGGAAGGGGACTCGGCGGCGGCCACCACGACGCCCGCTTTTGAGCTGGCAACGCTTGTCCCCAAAACCATCACCATGGAGCTGATCGTCTCGCGCCGCTTGCTGGCAGATACCGAGATAGACTTGGACGGACTGCTGCGCCGGGAGATTGCAAACCGCCTTGGCGCCGCGATCGACTCGGCGGCTCTCAAGGGAGACGGGGTCAAGGAGCCCAAGGGGATATTGGGACACTCCGGCCTGAAGGTGCACAGCCTTGGCGCCAACGGCGGCGCGATCACATTCAAAGACCTGGTAGACGTTGAATTTTCCGTGGCAGCTGGCGCCGCTGGCGGCCTGCTAACGCCGCGCTGGCTGGTGAGCCCCAAGCTTGCGAAGAAGCTGCGCACCACCGCCAAGAACGACGCCTACATGCTGTTCGAGGGCGCCGATATTCTGGGCTACCCCGTGGCCATCTCGAGCGCGATGCCGGAGGACCTGACCAAGGGCTCTACGACCAACTGCGCGGCGCTGCTGTTTGGCGACCTGAGCGAGTTCTACGTCGGCTTTTGGGGGCCTGCGGCGGTCGATTTGATGGTCGACGCCGTGACCCTGGCCACGGATGGGGCGGTGCGCGTCATTGCCCGCGCGGAGGTGGGCATCGCGCCCAGGCGCATGGATGCTTTCTGCGCCATCAAAGACGCCACCGTGAGCTGATTTCAAAGATTCCCGGCTGGCGAGATAGCAGCGCCATAGCCAGCCGGGAGGGCATAGAACCATGGCGGTGCACCCAGGCCGAAGAGTTCTTGTCTTGCTCGCTGGCCGCGCTCCAAGGGACGCCTTACGGCTGCTAGGAGCAAGCAAGTGTTTGCGCGGCGGGAGCTGCAAAAAACACGGGCTGGCGCAGTCAGGAAAGACACGCCAGCCTAGCAAACCCGCGCCGCGCGCTACCCGAGCGAGGCAAGGCCACCAGCGGGCATTCCGACGGTCAACGGGATGAGGCGGTGGCCACCTTTTTGGTTGCGGTCGTGCACATGAATGCAGGGAGCCCGAGGGTATATTTCCGGGTATGCCTGGAATCAAAAAACAAGAAATCCAGCATTTATGCGGGTTTCAAGGCATCTTGTGCATCCCTTCGTCGCCAGGGATAGCTGAAATACCGTGCACTACCGTGCAAAAAGACCCCGCAAGATCAAAGACTTACGGGGTTTTTTAATGCACTGACGTGCAGTGCCGTGCACATGAAGGCAGGGGTCAAATGGGGTACTTTTTGGGGTATCTTTTTGCCAGTAACAGCTTCGTTGCAAAGATACCCGCAAATCAGCCCCATGCCCTTGTCTGACCTGGGCTGCCGCAAGACAGTTTGCGCGCCAGCAGCTCAGTAGCAGGGAATGTCCGGGTCAAGCTCGAGCGACCATGCATGGATGCCGCCCGCCACGTTGGCGACATCCTCGAAGCCCTGCTGCTGAAGATAAAGCGCTACCTGCATGCTGCGCCCGCCGAGATGGCACAGGCAGGCCAGCGGGCGGGTTTTGTCCAGTTCTGCCAGGCGCGCGGGCAGCGCTGCCATGGGGATGCTGATGCATTCCAGGCCGCGCGGGGCGACGTGCGCGCGTTGCAGCTCCCAGGGTTCTCGCACGTCGAGCAGCACGGGCTTGCGGTCGTGGCGGGCGGCCAGCCAGGCCTCGAGATCGCGAGGGCGCACCTGCGGGACCATGGCAGGCAGGCGTGCGCTCAGAACTTGAACTGAGACGGCTGCGGGAAGTGGCGCAGCCGCGCGGTGACCACGTCCCAGGGCTCGGTGGTGCCAAACCCCTTGCCGCTGCGTTCCATGAAGGTTGCGCGCATCATCGGTTTGAAGCCGACGATGGCACCGAGCCGGCCGCCCGGCGCAAGCAGGTCGAGCAAGGGCTGCGGCACATGGGCGACCGAACCGCTGAGCACGACCACGTCGTAGGGGCCGCCGGCGATCGCCTCGGCGCCGTTGGCATGCAGCACGCGCGCGTTGGTGATGCCAGCCTGGGCCAGGTTGGTGCTGGCCATGCGCACCAGCCGTTCTTCGATTTCGAGCGAGGTGACCTCTGCCGTCAGGCTGGCCAGCATCGCGGCCATGAAGCCCGAACCGGCGCCGATCTCGAGCACGCGGTCGCTGGCCTTGAGCTTGAGGTCTTGCAGCATGCGCGCCTCGACACGCGGCGCCAGCATGATCTGACCGAGCCGGATGGCTTCGACCGGGTCGTCGTGCAGCGGGATCTCCATGTCGGTGAACGCCATGTCGCGGTAGGGCGCGGGCACGAAATCCTCCCGGTGCAGGCGTTGCATCACTTCCAGCACTTGTGCGTCGGAGACGTCCCAGGGGCGCACCTGTTGCTCGATCATGTTGTAGCGCGCCTGCTCGAGGCGATCGCTGGGGTCGGCGAGCGTGTTCAAGGGCAGATTCATGCAGTTACTCCGAAGGCAGACCACGGCACGGTGGCAAACCTGCTATTTTAGGCAGTACGGTTGGCGCTGCGCCGCGGGAATCCGCCACGCTACAGCCGGTTTTCAAGGAGTGCATTGTGGCGAGCGAACAAGTCATCACGCTGGGCGGCGGCTGCTTTTGGTGTACCGAGGCGGTTTTCGAGCGGGTGCGCGGCATCACCGGGCTGCAAAGCGGCTATGCCAATGGCAAAGTGGGGCGCGCGCCGAGCTACGAAGAGGTCTGCTCCGGCAGCACCGGCTGCGTCGAGGTGGTGCAGTTGCGCTTTGATCCCTCGCAGATCAGCCTGCACAGCGTGCTCGAGATCTTCTTTGCCACGCACGACCCAACGCAGCTTGACCGCCAGGGCAACGACGTGGGTACGCAGTATCGCAGCGGCATCTATTACAGCGAGCCCGAGCACGGCCAGATCGCGCGCGCGATGGTGCGCAAGCTGGAGGCCGAGGGCGCGTACAACGCGCCCATCGTGACCGAGATCGTGCCGCTAGCCGCCTTCTGGCCGGCGGAAAGCTACCACCAGGAGTACTACCGCAACAACCCCAACCAGGCGTACTGCAGTTTTGTGGTGGCGCCCAAGGTGGGGAAGTTTCGCAAGGCCTTTGCCAGCCATCTGAAGGAAGGCGCATAGGGCGACGCTGAACAAGCCCCTCGCGCGTCGCGCAGCCTCAGTCCCGCCCCAGGCGCACGTAGAGTGCGTCGCCGGCGCTGCGCATGGTCTTGAGCATCTGCACGGTGAGGGGCGCAATCAGCCGCAAACCGCCGGCGCGGCCGGTGCGCACGCGGTGTGCTTCGGCAAGCTTTTTCCACTGGATGAAGAAATGCTCGGTAAAACGCAGCATCAAGGCCAGTTGCAGCGACAGCTGCTGCGGCCGCACGCCCAGCGGGCGCAGTGGCGCCAGCAGGCGCTGCAGCACTTCGACGATGTCGCTGCTGCGCGTGGTGGCCGTGAAGGCGATGCCGAGCATGCAGACGCTGGCCAGGCGCAAGGCGCTCGCCAGCCCCACTTGCCAGCTGCCCATCCAGGCGTGGAACGCCGCGACCAGCGCTGCCGCGGCGAGGACCGACGCCAGCAGCCGCCGCGAGCCCAGCGTGGCCTGTCCCAGGCTTGCATAGAGCGCCGTGCAGAACAGCGAAGCGGCGGCCAGCGCAGCGGGCTGGCTGGTGGCAAACAGCAACATCCCAGCCAGGGACAGCGCCAGCAACTTGGTTCCTGCGCGCCAATGGTGCAGCCAGGTGATGCATTCGCTGTAGAGACTGCCCATGCTCACGCGGCGCCGGCGGTGTCGGCAAATTGGCGCCGTGCCTGTGCCTCATACGCGGCGCAAATTTCCAGGCCAGGACCGTCGGCCCGCACCCGGCCGTCTTCCAGCCAGATCACGCGCCCAAAGTCGCGCACCGGATGCAGCACATGGGTCGAGACGATCACCTGCTGCGCGCAGCGGCCCACGTCGGCCTCCAGGCGCAACTGGCCCGGCAGGTCCAGGCTGGCGTAGGGCTCGTCGAGCAGCAGCACCCGCGGTTTGGCGAGCAGCATGGCCAGCCAGCACACCGATTGGCGCTCGCCCTGGCTCAAGGTGCCCATGGCTCTGTCGGCCCAGTGCAGCAGGCCGCGTTGCTCGAGAAATTGCAGCGCCCCGCGACGAGCTGCCTTGCGATCGCCGCCGTGGGCGCTGCTCCAGGACAATTGCAGTTCCTCCGCGACCGTCGGAAAGATGATCTGGTCGTCCGGGTTCTGAAACATCAGGCTTGCAAGCCGCCCGCCGCCGAGCGTATGGGTGCGGCGCGCGGCGTGGGCAGTTTGTCCGGCCCAGCTCAGGCTGCCTTGCTGCGGCGTGTCCAGTCCCACGAGCAGGCGCAGCAGGCTGGACTTGCCCGCTCCGTTGTGCCCGATCAGCGCGATGCGCGCTTCGTCCAGGTCGAGGTTCAGATTCTGGAAGATCGTGCGCTGGCCGCGGCGCAGGCCAATGTCGCGCAGCCGCCAGCCGGGGGAGGGTGCAGTCACTGTGCCGTGAAACAGGAGCGATGGGGTGCGATGCGGACCCGCCGAGGGCCGGGCCCGGATCAGCGGCCACGGGCTGGAAATTCTGGCGGAGAGGGCGGGATTCGAACCCGCGGTGGGCTATTAACCCACACACGCTTTCCAGGCGTGCGACTTAAACCGCTCATCCACCTCTCCGCGAAGCCCGCGATTGTAGTCTGTTCGGGTAGCGGAAACGGGTAGCTGCCCTCAATTGCACGGCGTGGCGCCGGGCATGTTCACGCAATGCACGCCAAACAACTGCGCGCCTTCCAGAGTGATGGTGTCAAAGCCATAGGTGGTGTGGCCTTGCGGGTCGCTGGCGAGCACCTTGATCAGATACTTGCCCGGCGCCAGCGCCCCGGCGTTCCAGTGCGTCCCGTCGATACCGTGTTGTTCACGCACGATGCTCGAAGGCGAAAACGGCGTCTGGCCCGTCTCGACCCGGGCGACCAGCGCGCTGTAGCGTATCGCTTGGCCCTGGGGGTGGAAAGGCTGAGGCCATCCCCATTCAATGTTCAAGGCGCCGCTGTCGTCCGCCCGCTCCGTCAGCCAGAAGGGCATGGGTCGCTGCAGGCTGTCCACGAAATCGCGGTAGTTGTCGTCAATCACTTCGACGAGCCTGGCGTATTCCCGGCTCCACTGGTCCATGGGTGCTGACGTATCGGTCGTGGAGACGGAGAGTTCACTGAGGTCGGGCTGCGTGGCAAGCAAGGGCTCGACCAATGGGCGGTAGCCGTCGAGCAGGGTCTTGATGTGGGCCCGCGTCAGGTACTTGTCGTGGATCTCATCGACAGCCGCCTTGAGCAAAGCCAGATTGCCCGGTTGCTCCATGAAGCGGCGGTGCAAGAGATTGATCCACCAATTGCTGATGCCGCGGTTCCAGTCGGGGTACTTTTCCACGCCAGGCTGGTCTGCATAGCCCAGCGCGCCGTCGTAATCCCAAGGTGTGAAGTAGAACTTCTCGCTTCCCAGCGGCTGATAGAGCCCGTAGTTCTGGTTCTGCGTATCCGAATTGCCAAGGAGAATGACCGATGCCAGCCAGCTCAGATAGTTGTTGGTATTGAAGTGGGTGCGGAAAACCGTGTTGAAGTCCTGGGTCTCGTCGCCGAGCGCGCGCGTCAGATGGACGATGGCGCGATGGTCGCCCGAATCCGATTCGATGGAGAGCACCTTTTCGAAATCCGGGCCCGCGTTGCCGTCGGGTTTCAAGGCAAATTCCCCTCCTTCGGGCATCTCGAAGCTGAAGTCCTCGGCCTTGTAGACGTTGGAGCCTGCCACCCAGCCACGGCGCTGCAGATAGTCCTTGCTGCCCATCTTTTCGACGTGGGTGTACAGACCCATGTTGACAGGGGTGCCCTGGCCGTCGTCATAGGACATGTGCACGAACTGGGTCCCGAGACTGGGCAGATGCGGCACGGTTTGCATCAGGTCGAAAGCCAGCTTGTTGCGCACCCGGCTCAGGTCAAATGGGTGCTTGTTCAACTGGAATGTGGTTTCGTTCATCCACTTGGCGCTGCCCGCCAGCTTGACCCGGTAGGACTTGAGCCTGGCCTCGCGCGTGCTGCTGCCGCGCAAGCGCATCCTGGCGTCTGATTCCCACGCCGAGGGGCCATCGCCGATCCGTGCGCGGACCATGATCTCGGGCTCACATTGGTCGGTCTTGCTGACGTCCAAGTTCACTGTATCGAGGGTCACCAGACCGTTGGGATAAGTGGCAACCGGCGGCGTGTCCTGCCTGGAGCACGTGCCATCGGCGGAGAAGTAATAGCCCGCGCCGCTGACCGGTGTTGGCTGATAGCGAAGTGCCATCTGCAGCAGCGAAGTGCCGGCGTATGGATAGCTAGCCGTTGTGGGGGCAGGCAGATCGTCGGCGCTGGGCACAAAGGGCAAGACGGGCGCAGGCTGGGGTAGCCCAGGGGCGTCAGGGTAGGGCTCGGCAACGCCGTCAACCATGCCGCCGCCGCAGGCTGCCAGCAATACGCAGGACAAGAGCGCCAGCGGGCGGTATCGCGGGGATGAAAGGGCAAGGCGTTTCATGAGGCAGCTTTCGCACGATGAGTCAGGCATTCGCCGAGGCGTCGTCGGTGTCCGACGTCCGGCCTGGATTCGATGGGTTCGCGTGGTTCTGCCAGCGCCAGGTGTCGCGGCACATGGCGTCGGTGTCGCGCCGCGCACGCCAACCGAGCAGGGTTTGCGCAAGTGAAGCGTCGGCCCAGCACTGCGCGACGTCGCCGGGGCGGCGTGCGGCAACGGTGTAGGGCACGGGTCTGCCGCTCGCGCGCTCGAAACTGGCCACCATGTCCAGCACCGAAGCCGGCTTGCCGGTTCCCAGGTTGACAGTCAGCATGCCTGGATGGGAGCGCAGGTAGTCAAGCGCCGCGATGTGGCCCTCGGCGAGGTCGCACACATGAATGTAGTCGCGCACTCCCGTGCCATCGGGCGTGGGATAGTCGTTGCCATATACGTTCAGGCGTTCCCTCTGCCCTGCGGCCACCTGGGCCACGTAGGGCATGAGGTTGTTCGGTATGCCCCGCGGGTCCTCGCCGATCAGGCCGCTTTCGTGCGCACCGACAGGGTTGAAGTAGCGCAGCCGGGCGATGCGCCAGCGTCCAGGCTCGGCGCGATCCACGTCTGCAAGGATTTGCTCCATCATGAGCTTGGTCCAACCGTAGGGGTTGGTTGCGCGCAGCGGCGCGTCTTCGCGAACGGGGACGCTGTCGGGGTCGCCATACACGGTAGCCGACGACGAAAACACCAGTGTGCGCACATCCGCCGCGGCCATGGCGCGCATCAGGGACATCGTGCCGCCGACGTTGTTGTCGTAATAATCCAACGGCTTCTCGACCGATTGCGCCACTGCCTTGAGCGCGGCGAAATGCACCACGGCGCTGATTCGATGCCGCGCAAAAATCTCTTTCAGCAAGGCACTGTCGCGCACGTCACCGCGGATGCACAAAGGGGCTTTTCCGGTGATGCTTGCGAGCCGCTCCAGCACCTGCGGATGGCTGTTGCTGAAATTGTCCAGCAGGACGCTGGCTTGTCCGGCCTGGGACAAGGCAAGGTACATGTGTGAGCCGATATAGCCGGCCCCGCCTGTCAAGAGAATCAAGAAAAAACCTCCCTGCAACCAACCGCGTTTCTAGCACCTGCGGCCCTCTTTGCCTCTCTTTGTTTGCAAATGTTGACGATGATCATTGGCTTCATGTCGATTGATTTTAGTAAAGTACAGCCCGTGCGATTGTTCCTCCACCTCCTGTTTTCCTGCTTCGCAGCGGCGGTCTCGACTGCGCGAACGCTGTTCCTGGCGTTGGCCGGCCTATGCCTCGCCGTGGACGCGGGCGCCACACCGTCGGTAGCGCTTTACTACGGCAGCGGTGTGCCCTTGAGCGAGTTTCGCGTCTTCGACGTACTGGTCGTCGAGCCGGACCACGCCGGACTGATCCAGCCGTCGTCGGGGCAACAGGTGTATGCCTACGTTTCAGTGGGTGAAGTGCAGGAGGGCAGAAGCTACTACGCGCAGATTCCCCCTCAGTGGAAGCTTGCAAGCAACGAAGGCTGGCAGTCCGAGGTGATCGACCTGAGCGCACCGGGCTGGCCGGAGTTCTTCGCTTCACAGGTGGTGGCGCCACTCTGGGACAAGGGGTATCGCCGTTTTTTTCTGGACACGCTCGACTCCTACCGCCTGGCCAAGGGTTTCGATGAAGCGGCGCAGCAAGAAGGACTGGTGCGCGTCATCGATATGCTGGCGCGCCGTTTCCCCGGCATACGCCTGATACTCAACCGCGGCTTCGAGGTTCTGCCCCGGGTGCGCGACAAGGTCGACATGGTGGCGGCCGAGTCGCTTTACCAACGCTGGAACGCGCAGAGCAAAAGCTATGAGACCGTGCCACCTGCGGACCGCGAGTGGCTGCTTGCCCAATTGCGCACAGTGCGCGAGCGCGACGCCCTGCCGGTGCTCGTCATCGACTATGTACCGGTGGACGACCGCGAACTGGCACGGTTGACGGCGCAGAAAATCAAGGCCGATGGCTTCATTCCCTGGGTGGCCGATGCCGAACTGTCCACGGTAGGGGTTGGTGCGGTCGAGCCGGTGCCCCGGCGCATTCTGGTGCTCTACGACGGCGATGAAGTGGCGGCCCTGTCTTATTCAAACCCGCATCTCTACCTTCAGATGCCGCTGAACTACATGGGTTATGTCACCGAATATGCCGATGTCCGTGAGCCCCTGCCTGCGCAGGTGCATCGCGATCGTTTTGCCGGGGTGGTGACGTGGTTTTCCGGGTTCATCCCGGCGGATCGGCAAGCCGATTACCGCTTGTGGTTGCAGTCCGTGCTGCGTACGGGACTGCCAATCGCCATTTTGGGCAACTACGGAATGGACCTGGGGCCGGCGTTGCGCCGTCAGCTCGGGCTCGCAAGCTACCCTTCCTTTGCAGCTGACCAGATACCCAAGCTGATGCAGGCGAGCGTCGATCCGATGATGGGGCTGGAAGCGCCTGTTCCGCTCGCAAGCCTGCAAACGGGCCTGAGCCAGCTTGCTGAAACGGGCGCGCCGCAGGTGCAACCGTTGCTGGAATACTCCGGAGTTGGCCAAGCCCGCATGCTCGCCGCTGCCATCACCTCCTGGGGCGGTTTTGTGCTCGATCCGAACGTGCTCAGCGCCATTCCCGGCACGGAGACTTATCGCTGGATCGTCGATCCGTTTGCCTTCCTGCGTCGGGCGCTGCGCTTGCCGCCGATGCCGGTGCCCGACACGACCACGGAAAGCGGGCGCCGCATGCTCCTGGTGCATGTCGACGGCGATGGTTTTGCCTCCCTTGGGGAGTTCGCCGGCAGTCCACCCGCCGCGCAGGTGTTGCTGCGCAGCGTGTTCGAGAAATACCGCATCCCGCAGACGATGTCGATCATCGAGGCGGAAGTCGCCCCCGATGGGCTGTATCCCGCGCTCAGCGCTCGTCTTGAGGACATCGCCCGGGCGATGTTCAAGCTGCCATACATGGAAATTGGCAGCCACGCTTACTCGCATCCGTTCATTTGGGACATGGAGGTGGCGCCCAAGGCGGACAAGACCGACGCGGCTTATGGTCTGGACATACCGGGGTACAAGATCGACCTGGAGCGGGAGATCGTGGGGTCCAGCGACTACATCAACCGCCGTTTGGCGCCAGAGGGCAAGCGAGTGAGCCTGTTCCAATGGACGGGGGACACCACGCCATCTGCCAAGGCGCTCGAGATTGCCTACAAGGCTGGCTTGCTCAACATCAACGGCGGTGACACTTCGATCAGCCGCATGAACCCCTCGCTCACCGCGATAGGGCCGCTGGGCATACGCAAGAACGGCTATCTGCAGGTTTACGCGCCAATCACCAACGAGAACATTTACACCAACCTGTGGCATGGGCCTTTTTACGGGTTCGAGCGTGCAATAGAGAGCTTCGAGATGACCGACGCGCCGCGCCGGATCAAGCCGGTCGGCATTTACTACCACACCTACTCGGCCTCCAAGCCGGCGTCGCTCAAGGCCTTGCACAAGGTGTACGACTGGGCGCTGGCACGGCCGCTGCACCCGCTACATGCCACGGACTTCGTGCGCAAGGTACAGGATTTCTACAGCTACGAGATTGCGCGCGACGGTGATGGCTGGCGTTTGCGTGGTGACGGTCACCTGCGCACCGTGCGTCTGCCGCAGAGCCTGGGTGTTCCGGACCTGTCCCGCAGCCTCGCGGTGGCCGGCTGGAACCGGGGGCCGGACGGGGTCTACGTGACGCTCGGCAGCGACAACGCGCTTCTTGCAACCCGCGCTGATGCGTCCGCCGACGCCGCGACGCAGTTGCCCTATTTGCAGCAGTCCAACGGCCGCGTCAGTGACTTGCACAGCGACGCTGCAGCGCGCAGTCTGTCGATGACGCTGACGGCTTATGTGCCGCTGGAATTCTCCATGGCACAAGCTCAAGGCTGCAGCATCCGCGGCGACGGGCGGGAGCTCAAGCCGCTGCCTGCCGCCCAGACGTCCACGGACGCAGTGCAAGTGTTCAGATTCAAGCATGCCCAAACCCTACGTCTCGAGATCAACTGCGCCACACGCTGAGCGCCCGGTGCTTGCCCCAGCCTGGCTGGTGCTGCTGCTGGCCGCCATGGTGGGTGGTTCGCTGTGGCTCTTGTATCCGCGCCAGGATCTGGAGCGGCGTCTGGCCACGTCCGGCGACATCGAGCTGTCGATTGCCTATTTGCACAACCTGCTGCGCAGTGACCGGGACAACGCGCAGCTGCGCCTGCTGCTGGCGAAAAGACAGCTTGTGTTTGGCGACGTGATGGCGGCGGACCAGACCCTGCAGCCTTTGCTGGATTCCCGCGACGAGCACCTGCGCAATGCCGCTCAATGGGTGAAACTGGACGCGGTGCAACTGCAATACCAGCGCGCACTGACCGACGATGACTCCGACCAGCGCGCGGTAGTGCAGCAAGCGCTGCTTGACCAGGCCAGCGTTCTGGCCAGACAACCATTGACACCACCCCAGCAGGCCCGCTTGGCCGCCCTGGCGCGTCAGGTGCAGGAATCGAGTCTTGCGGCGGAGTTGGCCAGGCAACAGCCAGCGCAGACTGCGGACGCCGCCCAGGTCTATGCGCAGGCCGCGCGACAGGCTTTGGCCGAATCGGATTACGCCGCGTGCGCCCAGCTCTATATTCAGGCCCGGCACGCTACGCTCGATCCGGTGCAAGCCAAACGCTATTACAACGCGGCGATCGCAGCGCTGCGTTCGGGCAATCAAGCGATGGCCGCCTTGGCGCTTGCAGAACGCGAACTGGGAGAGCTGGCCGACGACCCGCAAGCGCTGATGCAGCTCGTTGAGCTGGCCCGCGCGGCCGGGCAAGGAGAGACGGCCCAGCGTTACACACGGCTGCTGCTGAAAATTTCATGGCTACGGCAATGGAACGAAGACGTGGCATCCGCGACTGGCGCCTCGGTGCGGGCCAAGTCGCGCGCACAAACAGTGTTCGACGATGGTGCGGTCTGGCTGGGCTCGCACAAGCCGCTGTTGCTCAGGGTCGCTTTCGATGAAGAAGCAGATCCGGTGGAGGTCCAACGTCCGGCCGTGACGGCGCAGCCGCACCTGCCTTTCAACGAGCAGGCTTACGACCTGGGATATCAGGTGTTCGTCGAGAACGGCAATCTCGATGATGCATGGTCGCTCGCCAATGCGGCGGTGCGCCGGCAGCCGTCGAACATGTTGTGGCGTGAGCGTCTGGCCCAGGTGTCCGAATGGACTTCACGTTCACAGACAGCATTGCAGCAATGGCTGGTGATTGCACAAACTACCGGGCAAGCGCAGGCCTGGCAGGCGGTCTTGCGCCTGGCGCCAGGCTTGTTCGACGACGGGGCGCTGGTCCTGGCGCTGCGCCACGAACTGCGCCGGCGTCCCAGCGACCTTGCGCTGATGCGGGCTCTGGTTCAAGCCCAGGAACGCCTGGGCGAACCGCAGCCGGCGATTGACTATCTGCGTGCGCACGCCGACAGCCCTGAAAGCGTCGAAATGCTGGCCCAACTGGCGGAGCGGGCTGGTCAGCCTGATCTGGCGCTGCAGACCTGGGAGCGTTTGCTTGGTGATTCAAACCAGGTCACGGCAGAGCGCGCAATGCATGCGGCGCTTTTGGCGCTGCAACACGGTCAGCGCGCACTCGGCCTGCGCTGGATTCTGGCGGCGCAAGGGCAGCAGGTCTCACCGGACGAGCAAACCGATTTCCTGCGCCTGACGGCCCAGCTTGCGCAGGAACAAGGCTTGGACGAGCCGGCCGCCGCAGCCTACTTTCGCTTGCTCGAGCGCGAGGATGCAGAGCTGTCCGACCACGATGCCTTGATTCACCTGTTGCAGCGTCGCCAGCCGCTGGAGGCGGCGAGAGTTTCGGTGCTGACATGGCGCAGGTACGACGAGCCGTCGTACCTGATCGATGCGTTGACCATTTATGTCGCGCGCAACCAGTGGGACGCCTTCGCCCAGGCTCTGGCGCAGCTCGACCCGTCCGATCAGGCCTCGCGCCATTCCCTGCGTGCGATGCAGCGCCAGCCGGAATTCCTGCGGTTGCTGGGTATCTACCATCAGAATGAGGGGCGCCTCGATCTGGCGCGGCGCTACCTGCAAGCCGGCCTGCAGCTCCTGCC
Source organism: Comamonas sp. NLF-1-9 (assembly GCF_019195435.1). Classification (NCBI taxonomy): domain Bacteria; kingdom Pseudomonadati; phylum Pseudomonadota; class Betaproteobacteria; order Burkholderiales; family Comamonadaceae; genus Comamonas; species Comamonas sp. NLF-1-9. The sequence goes on along the minus strand of NZ_CP078069.1, from coordinate 1,708,260 downwards.
CGACTCCCCCGACATGCAACAGGCCATGCTGTGGCTGTTGATAGACAGCAACGATGCGGTATCGATACGCCAGCTGTTGGCCGAACGCGAGGCGCAATGGAGCCGCAGCGGGGAGTTGCATGAGGCCTTGGCCGCCGCCTATCAGGCTTTGTCGCTGCCGCAGGTGGCGCTGGAGCGCTACCTCACGCCGCACTTGGCAGAGCACAGGGAGGATTTCCTCTGGTTGATGAACTATGCCGATGCTCTGGAGCAGAACCAGCAGGCCGATCGCGCCTGGCGGCTGCGCCGGGGTCTGCTGGCCCGGCAATGGCAGCGCTTGCGCCAGGCGAGCGGCGCCGAGCCGCGCGCGCGCGGGCAGGCGGTGCAGCAGTGGTTGGCCGAGCAAGGCCTGGATGCGACCCGGCGCGTGGCACGCGCGCGGCTGCTCATGGACCAACGCCCGGGCGATCCGGCGCTTGAGGTGTTGCGCGAACTCCTGCGTCTTGACGAGGGGGCTTCGGGCAAACTGTCCAATGCGGCCGCGGAAACGGCCCTGGCATGGCTGCAGGACCGCGCTGAGTTCAGCGCTGAGCGTGCCTATCTCTGGCACCAGTACGCGCGCAGCCGCAGCCTGCGCGCCAATCGCCCCCTGTGGGCCGACATCACCGTGGCTCTGGCTGAAGACGATCGCCAGGCGAGTGGTGCCTTGCTCGAGCGTTTTGACGAACGTCTGCCGCGTTACGACCGCGTCAACGCGGCCGCCCAGGTGGGTGACGTGCGACTGGCCCAGAGCGCCGCGTTTGAAGCACAAGGGCAGCAGCGCGATGACGAGCCACTGCAAGAGCAGCTTGAAGAGAATCTGCTGGCTTTCTCGGACCGCGCCGATCTGAGCCTGCGCGAAGAGACTCTGGACGCAATGGCGCAGCACACCAGGCAAGGGCAGTTGCACCTTGCCATCAGCCCCGAGCTCTCGCTGGATTTGAATGCGGTGCAGCTGCGCCGCAGCATGAACGACGCCGCTGCCTTTCGTGCCCTGCCAAACGAAGAGGCGCTGGCAGCTACGCTGCGTTGGCGCCGGCGCGACAGCGAAAGCCGCTTGCAGATCGCCAGCCGCGTGGCCTACGCGCGCACGACTCCGCTGCTGCTGCGCCACGAGCAAAGGATGGACAGGCGCTTGTCGTGGTATGGCGAGATCGGTTGGCACCAGCCCGCCGACGCGACGACGGGCCTGCGCCTTGCTGGCATGACCGACCGCGTGGGCGCGGGTCTGAGCTATCGCGCGACGCGCCAGGACCAGCTGAACCTGAGCTTGTCGGCCGATCGCTATCGCCTGCAGACCGGGGCCGGACTGGGCAGCGGACGTCACGCGATGCTCGAATACATCCACAGCTTGCGTCAGGACACGCCCTCGCTGGAGATCGGCGGGTTCTGGTCCTTCCATCGGTTCCGCCAGGTGGATCCCGCAAGCCTGGGAGGGCAGGGGCGTCTTTTTCAGCGCCATGTGCTGCCTGCCGGGGCTGTGATGGAGCGCACTTATTTCGTGCCCGAGAGCTTCCGCTTCTATGGTCTTCAACTGTCGACCAACACGCGCTTCGAGCAGGAGTATTCGCGAGCGCTGCGCCCTTACGCTTCGCTCAGCCGAACCTGGCACAGCACGCTGGGGGCGGGATACGGCGTGCGCCTCGGGCTGACGGGAAGCGTGGTGGGCGCTGACCGCCTGGTGCTGAGCTGGGAGTGGTCCCGTTCTGGGCTGCAGTCCTCGGGTCTGACCCGCGGCGTGCAGCTCAGTTATCGGCTTTTTTTCTGAGTCATTCAACGCAGAGGGATACATATGCTGGATATCAAAGCGAAGCTCGCACGGCGTCTTTTCGTCGGGATGGCGATCGGTGCCGCCTCTTGGCTGGCGGCTTGCAGCTCCATCGATCTGGGACAGGCGCCGGCACTGGAGCGCCAGGCGAGCTGGGTGGTGCTGCCCTTCGTCAACCACACCGAAACGCCGCTGGCCGGGCAGCGCGCCGAAGCCATAGCGCAGGCCGTGCTGCATGCGCAGGGCGTGGGCACGGTGCGCAGCGCACCAGCGCCTGGCGTGCAAGAGGCATTGTTTGACGCGGGGGATGCGGCTCGCGCGCAAGAGGCCCTGGCCTGGGCGCGCAAGAACAAGCTGCGCTATGCGCTCGCGGGCTCCGTCGAAGAGTGGCGCTACAAGGTGGGCGTCGATGGCGAGCCGGCCGTCGGCGTGACCTTGCAGTTCATCGACGTGAACAGCGGCGACGTGTTGTGGAGCGGCACCGGCGGTCAGAGTGGCTGGAGCCGCGAAGCGCTGTCTGCGGTGGCACACAAGCTGGTGCGCGGCCTGCTGACGGCCGGTCTTGCCCAGACGCGCTGAGCCCGCATCGATGTCGGACGATTTGTTCGCGCGAGAGCAGCCGGCACAGGGCTCGGGGTCGCCGGGCGACGCGGGTGAGGCGCGCTCCTTCTTGCCGCCCAATCTGCTGGGCAATCTGGTGGTGACCAAGGCCAGGCCGGCGGTGGTTCTGGGGGAAACGCTGTTCCTCCCGCTGCTGGCCTTCGTGCTCGGCTACCTCTGGTCGCCCGACGACCCGCTGCAGTTGCACGGGAATTTCCCCTGGCCCTGGTTTGCTCCCGTCATCGTGGCTCTGCGTCACGGCTTTGTCGCCGGTTTGGGCGGTTCGAGCATCCTGCTGTTCGGCTGGCTGTGGTCCAACTTCGGCCGTTTCGACGAATTTCCGCAGGTGCACTTCTTTGCCGGCCTGGCCCTGGTCATGCTCGTGGCCGAGTTTTCCAGCTTGTGGCGTGCCCGCACCCGCCGCGCCGAAACGCTGGAGCGCTACCTGGAACAGCGCCTGCAACAACTGGTTCATGAGCATTACCTGTTGCGCCTCTCGCACGACAGGCTGGAGCAGGAGCTGATCAGCCGTCCGATGTCCATGCGCGACGCGCTCGCCGTCCTGCACGACATCGGCAGCGTATCGGCGGACCAGCCGCCGCCGGCAGCCCGGCTGCTGAACCTGCTGGTGCAGTACTGCCAGCTGGAAGTCGCCAGCATCCATCCGGTGCGTGGCGACGTGGTCGATGAAGCGGCATGGGCCAGCACGGGCGGCCTGGCCAGCCTCGCGGCCGACGACCCGCTGGTTCGTCAGGCGCTGGTGATGCAGCGCCTGTGCCACGTCGGCCAGAGGTCGCTGGACCAGCAGGACACGCAATACCTGGTGGCAGCGCCTCTGCTCGACCTCGCCAGGGAGACTTACGGCCTGCTGCTCGTGCGCAAGATGCCATTCTTCGCGCTGCAGCCCGAGAATCTGCAGACCATTCAACTGCTGCTGGGTTACTACACCGACGGCCTCTCTGTTCAGGGTCTGGCGCGATCCATCGTCGAGGCCGTGCCGGATTGCCCGCCGGCTTTTGCCTTCGAACTCAGGCGCATGATGAACGTGCGCCAGACCACGGGAGTGGCCAGTGCGGTGGTGGTGCTGGAGTTCGCCGAACGCGCTGTGCAGCGCGGCCTTGCTGCACAGATCGAGCACCTCAAGCGCGAGCTCGACGAGATGTGGCTGCTCGAGCGCGAAGGCCGCCAGGCGCTGGCGGTGCTGATGCCGCTGGCGGGCAAGGCGGCAACCCAGGGATATCTGGCGCGTCTGGAGACATGGGCCGCGCAAAAGGGCAGCCATTCGCTGGCAGATCTCGGGGTCTTTCCCCACATCCTGACAGTGGACGGCGACGAGACACTCGTCCTGATTGCGCGCATCGAGGCAGTGCTCCATGCTTAATCTGAAGCTCGGTCTGTCGGCGCTGCTGCTGGAAGGCGGTGCATGGAGCGTAGCCGTCCTGTGGCGTGAGCATTCCGATGCGGCGCTGGCCAGCTATCTGGTGATGCACCTGGCAGCCAGCGTGCTGCTCGCGCTGCTGCTTTTTCCCTTCCTGCCGCGGCGCATTGCCCATCCACGCTGGGCCGCCGTGCTGCTGATTGCCGCGTGCAGCTACACGATACCGGTCGCCGGCTTTGCCGGAGTCCTCGTGGCCTTCGTGGTGCTGCGGGTTTACCGCGCCAAGAAGGTGCGCGACGACTTCGAAACCCTGTTGCTGCCGGAGTTCGATCAGCATCAGCGCGTCCCCAGGGTCTTTCGTCACACCGGCATGCGTTCCTTCCTGAGCAATTCCGGAATACCGGTGCAATCGCGCATGGGGGCGATGTCGGCGCTGCGCTACGTGCCCGAGCGCACCGCCTCGCCGTTGCTGCGCACGGTGCTGGAGGACAGCAGCGAGGACTTGCGCCTGCTCGCCTACGGCATGCTCGACAACCTGGAAAAACGCATCAACCACTCGATTGCTCAGGAGTCCGACGCGCTGCGCGCCATGCATTTGTACGACGCGCACGACCCCAGGGTGCTTGAATGCGTGCGGCGGCTCTCGGACCTTTATTGGGAGCTCGTATATCAGGAACTTGCGCAGGGCGACCTGCGTGACTATGCGATGCAACAGTCGCTCAAGTACTGCGACCGCGTGCTGGAAGTGGAAACCGATGACGGTGCGATGCACCTGCGCCGTGGCCGGCTGCTGCATGGGCAAAAGGACGTCGAAGGGGCGGCGCGCGAGTATGCACGCGCCATTGAGCTGGGCCTGCCCGCAGCGCGCGTGCTGCCTTATCAGGCGCAGCTGCACTTCGAGCTGGAACAGCACGCGCAAGTGCGTGCGCTGCTCGGCGAACTTGGGCGCTGGGCCGTGCTTGCGCGGCTGCGCCCCATCATCGATTTGTGGACGCGGGCGTCATGACGAACACGCATACGTCAGGCGCAGACATCGCGCTGGTACTTGAAGGCACGTTTCCGTATGTTGGCGGCGGCGTCTCCAGCTGGATCAACCAGATGATCCGTGCTTATCCGCAATACCGTTTTGCCTTGGTGTTCCTGGGCGGGCGCCGCTCGGACTACGGTGAGCGGCGCTATGAGCTGCCGGCCAACGTGGTGCACTTCGAGGAGCATTTTCTCTACGATATCGACGCGGGGGTACTCACAGAGCAACCCGCCGCGCGCAGGGGCAGTCGTGCGGGAGACGAGTTGGCGCGGCGCCTCGTGCAGGCCTTGGCCGAACGCCGCGAGCCGGCCGAGGTGGTCCGCGCGCTGCGCGAGGTCATGCGCCACATGCTGCCGGGCGGAGAACTCACGCGCGAAGACTTCCTCTACAGCGAGCGCTCCTGGGAATTGATCTGCGAGCTCTACCGGCGTCACTGCACCGATCCGTCGTTCGTCGATTTTTTCTGGACGCTGCGCATCATGCTGCAGCCCCTGTGGCTGCTGGCGCGCGTGGCGCACCAGTTGGTTGACGTGCGCGTAGTGCACAGCGCCTCTACCGGGTATGCGGGGTTTCTGGGCGCGCTGTTGCAGCAGACACGCGGTCTGCCTTTCATCCTCTCGGAGCACGGCATCTACACCAAGGAGCGCAAGATCGATCTGTTCAAGAGTGAGTGGATACGCGACAACCGCAACGTGTTTCAGCGCGACCCGACCGAGTTGTCCTACTTCCGTCGCCTGTGGATCGAATTCTTCGAGTGGCTGGGTCGCTTCTGCTATGCCGCGGCCGATCCCATCGTTGCGCTGTACGAAGCCAACCGCCAGCGCCAGATCAGCGATGGCGCGCCGCCCGGGCGCACCATGAACATCCCCAATGGCATCCGCCTGGAGCGCTTTGCGCCGCTGCGCGGCCAACGTGCGCCCGGGATGGCTCCGGTGCTGTGCCTGATTGGACGGGTGGTGCCGATCAAGGACATCAAGACCTTCGTTCGTGCGATGTTTCGCGTGGTCAACCAGTTTCCGGACGCCCAGGGCTGGATTGCCGGACCGGAAGACGAGGATCCGGCGTATGCGCGCGAATGCCGCAACCTGGTGAGCAGTCTGGGTTTGGAAGAGAACGTGCTCTTTCTCGGCTTTCGCAAGGTTGAGGACTTGCTGCCCAAGGTGGGCCTGGTGGTGCTGTCCTCGATCAGCGAGGCCTTGCCTCTGTCGGTACTTGAAGGCTTTGCCGCCGGCGTTCCGGCGGTGGTGACCGATGTGGGTGCCTGCCGCGAGCTGGTCGAAGGTGTGGGCGAGGAGGATCGAGCGCTCGGCTCCGCTGGAGCCGTGGTGCCGATAGCTGCTCCGCAATCGCTCGCCGATGCGGCGCTGGCGCTGCTGTCGGATCCGCGCGCCTGGGAAGCGGCCAGCCAGGCAGCGGTGGCCAGGGTGCAGCGCCATTACACCGACACCCTGATGTTCGAGCGCTATGCGCGAGTGTATGAACAGGCGCTGGGCCGCCATGAGGGAGTCGCCTGATGGCGGGCATAGGTTTCGAGCTGCGCAAGATTCTGCGCAAGGACACGTTGCTGAGCCTGGTGCAGGCGTATGCCTATGCGGGCGTTGTCGGCTCGGGCCCCTGGGTGCTGTCTATCGTCGGAATCCTTCTGATCGGCATCTTCAGCGTCAGCGTGGTGGTGCCGCCCTCGCTGGTGACCCAGTTTCAGACCTCGGTGACCTATCTCGTCGCGACCAGTCTGATCTTCACCGGCCTGGTGCAGCTGACTTTCACACGCTTCGTCTCCGATCGGCTGTTCGAGAAGCACAAGCACCTCATCCTGCCCAATCTGCACGGCCTGATCGTGCTGGTACTGGTGGCGGCGGCGGTGCTGGGCACCCTTTTTCTCTTTCTCGTGCTGTCCGGCGAGAGTCTGCTGTATCGCCTGCTCATGCTGGCCGGTTTTGCCCTGCTGTCGGCGGTCTGGGTCTTCACCATCGTGCTCTCGGGCATGAAGCGCTACAAGGCCATCGTGTCGCTGTTCGCCCTGGGCTATGGGATCGTGGTGGGCGCTTCGCTGCTGCTGCGCCCGTTCGGGCTCGAAGGACTGCTGGGCGGCTTCGTGCTCGGGCACTACGTGCTGCTGGCCGGAATGTGGCTGCTCGCGCTCAAGGAGTTCAGCCCGGCGCGCCATCTGCTCGCTTTCGACTTTCTCGCCAAGGGCAAGCTCTACCCTTCGCTGGTGGCGATAGGCCTGCTCTACAACCTCGGGATCTGGGCCGACAAGTTCATGTTCTGGTTCTTCCCGCCCACATCCGAGCAGATCATCGGCGGGCTGCGGGCTTCGCTCATCTACGACCTGCCGGTGTTCCTGTCCTATTTGTCCATCATTCCGGGCATGGCGGTCTTCCTGGTGCGCATAGAGACCGACTTCGTCGAGTACTACGATCGCTTCTACAGTGCGGTGCGCGAAGGCGGCTCGCTCGGCTACATCGAGAACATGCGCGACGAGATGGTCTATTCGATACAGCAGGGCCTGAGCCAGATTGCCAAGGTACAGACGCTCACCGTGCTGCTCACCTTCATCGTCGGCCCCTATCTGCTGGACGCGCTGGGCATTTCACGGCTGTACTTGCCGCTGTTGCATGTCCAGGTGATAGGCGCGGGGCTGCAGGTTGCGCTGATGGCGGTACTCAACGTGTTCTTCTACCTCGATCAGCGCCGGCTGATCCTCTGGCTGTGCCTGCTGTTCGTGCTGCTCAACGTCTTGCTGACGGGGGCCTCACTGGCACTGGGCGCGGCGTTCTACGGCTATGGTTTTGCTCTGGCGGCCCTGCTGACGCTGAGCGCGGCGCTGCTGCTGCTGTCGCGCAACCTCAACCGGCTCGAATACCGCACTTTCATGCTGCAATAGCCTGGCGGGTGCGCTGCGCCTCACACGAACAAGGATTTGACGTGCTTCTTTCGGTATCAAGATGGTTTGCCCTGGCCCTGTGTGCGTTGCTCGCAGCTTGCGGCGGCGGCGGTTCGTCGCCCCAGCCTCAGACGCGGCTGGAGCTCGCCTTCGTGGCGCCGCCGGCGCCGCAGCACGTTTACACCGCAGGCGAGGCGATCGCGCTGCAGGTGCGCGTGCTGGCCGATGGTGCGCCCGCGCCAGATGGCTTGACGGTGCGCTGGTCGACCGACGCCGGGTCGATACAGACACAGAGGGCGGGCACGCAGGGCGGCTTGGTCAGCGCGGTGCTCACGGGGGCGCCGGCGGGCCAGGTGACGGTGCAGGCGAGTGCCGACCTGCAGGGGCAGAGCGCCAGCGCAAAGCAGTTCTTGCAACTGCGGCCGCCGCCCCGGCCGTTGGAGATCCTCGTACCGGCCTACTTCGGCGCGGGGCCCAAGTCTTCGGGGTGGGAAGCCTTGGCGCGCAGCGCCCGCGAATACCCTGATCTGCGCATCACCGCCATCCTCAATCCGAGCGATGGCATCTTCAATCGGGTCGACGCGCCACTGCTTCAGGCGGCAACCGCCTTCCGCGCGGCCGGCGGACATGTGCTGGGCTATGTCATGACCGATTACGGCGCTCGATCCTTGTCGTCGGTGCGCCAGAACGTCGACCGCTATCTCGAGCTTTATGGGAGCGAGCTCATCGAAGGCATTTTCATCGACGAAATGGCCACCTCCGACAAGCGTGCAGATTACTATGCCCAGGTGCAGGCCTACGTGAAGAGCCGGTCGGCAGAGCTGCGCGTGGTGGGCAACCCAGGCACGCGGCCGGGCCAAGCCTACGCGTTGCTCACCGATACGCTGGTGACCTTTGAAGGGCCTGAAATCCAGTACCGGGATTTCGCGCTGCAGCCGTCGGATGCCTGGCTGTACCGACGCAGCAATGCCGCCCAGGCCATGCTGGTACACGACGCCGTCGGCTGCCAGGCGATGCAAACGAGCCTGCAGCGTGCCCTTGCTGCGGATGTCAATACGGGGGTGGTGTACGTGACCGATCTGCACTACGACGTGCCCACGCACGATGGCGACCCCTGGGCCGCGCTACCCAGCTATTGGGATCAGTTCGTGGCCTCGGTCGCGGCGCTGAATCGCGGCGCGGCCTTGCCCGCTTGTCGCTGACTGCGCCCGCGCCGGCCGGGCTCAGGCGCCCGCAGCCTCGCGCGCCGTGGCAGCGGGCCGGGTATGCCAGCGCAGCGCGCGGGTGAGCAGCCACAGCAGCACCAGAGCGGTGAGGGTCAGTGCAGCGGTGCTTGCGCCCCAGAACGGCAGCGGAGAAGGCCACGGCCCATGGCCTTGCCAGCCGCGGTAGGCGATGGCGTAGCCGCCGCCCAGGCCCAGGCCCCAGAGCAGCACGCCGTAGATCAGCAGCGGCGCCAGCGTGATGCGGTAGCTGCGCAGCACGAAGATGCACAGCGTCTGCATCGAGTCGGCCACGTGGTAGAGGGCTACCCAGGCCAGCAGGGCAGCGGCCAGCGCGGCGACGTCGGCGCTGGTGGTGTAGAGCGCCGTCAAAGGTGCGCGAGATGCAAAAAGAATAGCTGCAAGCGCACACCCCATAAGGGCTGAAGCCATAAAACCTTGCAAAGCCAGCTTTGCAGCCTGGCCTTCCTCGCCAGCGCCGCGGCAAAAGCTCACATGGGCGCTGACCGCGATCGCCAGCGACAGCGGCACCATGTAGAGCACCGCCGCAAGGTTGGCGGCAATCTGGTGCGCGGCAGCGGCAAGCGCTCCCTGGCGCGCGATGAACAGCGCCATCAGGGTGAAGGACGTGACCTCCACCGTGATCGACAGCGCCGCGGGCAGCCCCAGGCGCAAGAACTGCCGCAGCTCTGCCCAGTCGGGCGGCTGCGGTCGGCGCCACAGCGCCAGGCGCCGAAACGACGGATGGCGTGCCAGCATTGCCAGCGCCACGCCGAGCAGCAGGTAGTTCACCACCAGCGTGGCCCAGGCGCAGCCCGGCGCGCCCTGGGGCGCAATGCCTGCGCCGCCGAAGGTGAACCACAGCGACAGCGGCAGCTTGGGCAGCAGCGAAGCGAGCTGCAGCCAGGTGACGAACTGCGGCCGGTCAACCGCCTGGCTGAGCGTGCTGTAGATGCGAAACAGCAGCGCCGGCGGCAGCGCGAAGGCGAGGATCGCCAGGTAGCTGCGCACCTCGGCCTGCAGGGCGCCCGGCACCTCGGTCGCGCGCAGGATGGCGCCCGGATGCAGCAAGATGGCCATGCCGAATGCGCTCGCCGCCAACCACAGGTACAGCGTCTGGCGCACGCTGGCGCCGATGGCCCGCGGGCGGCGCGCGCCGTGCAGCTCGGCCCAGATCGGCAAGAGCGCCTGAAAGAGCCCCATCACCGCCACATAGACGCTCACGAAAACCGCCGAACCTATGGACAGCGCGGCCAGCGAATCCTGCGAATAGCGGCCGGTCACGATGGTGTCCGTCACCCCGAAGGCCATCACTGCCAGCTGCCCCACCAGCACGGTGAGGGCGTGGTGGGCAATGCCCGAGCGCGCCGTCATGCCTTCAGCGCGCCGGGCGGCGCAGCATGAGCACGAGCTGGTCGCGCCTGTCCGTCGGGCGCGTGACGATGGCCGCTTGCTGCCACTCGGCGTCCGCAAACACCTGGCCTGCGGCCCAGTCTCCGTCCGGATCGACGATGGCCCAGCGGCAGGTCGGAGCCTGCTCGGGCGTGGCCATGGGCAACTGGCCGTAGTAGCGCAGCGCAGCCACCAGCGGCTGATCCAGCCCGTAGCCCGCGACGCAGTCCCCGGCGCGCAGGCGGCTCCCTGGCTCGACCTTGTCCACCGCCTCGCGCAGCAGGCGCACCTGGGGCGCATAGCTGCGCCCGTAGTCCAGCAGCGGCAGCCACAGCGTCATCAACAGCACCCAGCCGAGCGCGGCGCCGCCTGCGGGCAGCGCCAGGCTCTTCCAGATCGCCGGCCGGTGGCGTGCGGTGCGCCAGCGCACCAACGCGCACCAGGCCAGCGTGGCGGCCAGGGCCAGGACAAAGGCCAGTGGTTCAAAGCGGCTGTGAAAACCCGGGGCAAGCCGCGCCACGTTGGCAGCCGGCTGCGCCGGAAAGCCGGTCTGCACCGCCAGCCAGACGACCCAGATGGCGATGGCGCAGACGCTGAAGAACAGCAGCGTGAACCAGTCGATGGCCGCCGCAACGCCGCGCTTGAGCGTGGGCAGCGCAAACGCCGCCAGGATGGCCAGCGCCGGCAGGCCTTGCAGCAGCGCGCGATCGGCCGGTTCGGTGGTGAAGGCCGCAACGACAGGAACCAGCGCAAACCACAGCGGCAGCAGGATGTGGCCCGCGCCGTGGCGCAGCGGATGGCGCCAACGCCACAGCGTCCACAGTGCCAGCAGCCAGGTCGGCCAGGCGAACCAGACCAGCAGGCGCGCCAGCGTGGCCCAGCTTTGCGCACTGGCCGGCAGCGCCAGGCGCCATTGCCAAGCCTGGGTCCAGAAGGCCAGCAGCGCAATGGCAGCCGCCTGGGCCGAGAAGGCGGCGAGAGTGCGCGAGAGCGAGAGCGCCGCGCCATCGGCGGTGCGCGCGCCGGTGGCCACGCCCGCCGCGCCTGCCGCCAGCAGCAGCGCCATGCTTGGCGCGCCGCTGAGCGCCAGCAGTGCGACGCCGCCGAGCGTGGCCGCGAGCGCGCGCCCATCCGGTCGGCGCAGCCAGGCTGCACTGCCGCTGAGCAGCAGCGCCGTGCCCGCGAGCTGGCTCAGGTAACTTGTGGCTTCGTGGGAAAACTGCGCAAGGCCCAGCGTCGCGATCAACGCCAGCAGCGCCGCGTCCGCCATGGCGCGGGCGTAATCGACCGCGCGCGCCTCGCCGCCAAAGGCAAAGGCCACGGGCTGGGCCTCGCGGCTCTGCGCCAGGCGCCAGGCGGCGCGCCAGGTGCTGGCCAGCACCAGCACCAGCAGCGCCACGAAGGGCAGGCGCGACGTGGCCTCCATGGACAGCCAGCCCTGGCCCAGCCAGATCGCGCCCGCGCCCAGCCACAGCGGCAGCAGGCCGGGCGTGTCCGGGCCCAGGCCGACCAGCGTGGGCTGCAGCCAGCCCGTCTGCCCGAGCGCGATCTCGCGCATGAAGGCAAAGGCCTGCATGTCGTCGCCGCGCCAGGGGTCGCGCCCGAAAAAGCCGGCCAGCACATAGACCGCGCACAGCAGCCACAGCACCTTGCGCGGCAGCGGGCGCACTGCCGCTTGGGCGACGATGGCGGGGCTCGTGTGCATCAGGCGCAAAGCATGAACAAAAAAGGCAGCGCGGCGTGCCGGGCTGCCTGGGTGCGCCGGGGCAGCATGCCCACAGAACGCGGTGTGCGGGTGCTGCGCTCAGCGGGCGCTGGTGCGTCCAAAGCGGTTGCGGAATTTCTCGACGCGCCCGCCCATGCTGTCCACCGACTTCTGCGTGCCGGTGTAGAAGGGGTGCGACTCGCTGGAGGTGTCGAGCTTGTACAGCGGGTACTCCTTGCCCTCGAAGGTGTCGGTTTCCTTGGTCGTGACGCACGAACGCGTGACGAACTTGAAGCCGTTGGAGAGGTCCACGAACAGCACTTCGCGGTAGTCGGGGTGTATGCCTTCACGCATGATGAAATCCTATGGGGGTAAATGCCGGGAGCCGCGCCAGCGCGTCTGGCGTACTTTCCGAGAAACCGCGCATTATATAGAAAGCGCCCTGAATCAACCGCCGCGGCGCATGGCTTCGAAGAAGTCCACGTTGCTCTTGGTCTCGCGCATCTTCTTGATCATGAGCTCCATGGATTCGATCTCGTCCATGTTGTACATGAACTGGCGCAGGATGCGCGTCTTTTGCAGCACCTCGGGCGCCAGCAGCAACTCTTCGCGGCGCGTGCCGCTCTTGTTGAGCTCGATGGCGGGGAACACGCGCTTTTCATAGAGGCGCCGGTTCAGGTGCAGCTCGCTGTTGCCCGTGCCCTTGAACTCCTCGAAGATCACCTCGTCCATGCGGCTGCCGGTATCGACCAGCGCGGTGGCGATGATGGTGAGCGAGCCGCCTTCCTCGATGTTGCGCGCCGCGCCAAAGAAGCGCTTGGGGCGCTGCAGCGCATTGGCATCCACGCCGCCGGTCAGCACCTTGCCGGAAGACGGCACGACGTTGTTGTAGGCGCGCGCCAGGCGGGTGATGGAGTCCAGCAGGATGACCACGTCCTGGCCGAGCTCAACCAGGCGCTTGGCGCGCTCGATCACCATCTCGGCCACGTGCACGTGGCGCGTGGCCGGCTCGTCGAAGGTGGAGGCGATGATCTCGCCGCGCACAGAGCGCTGCATCTCGGTCACTTCCTCGGGGCGCTCGTCTACCAGCAGCACCATGAGGATCACGTCCGGGTAGTTGGAGGTGATGGCATGGGCGATGTGCTGCATCATCACCGTCTTGCCGCTCTTGGGCGGCGCGACGATCAGCGCGCGCTGCCCGCGTCCGATCGGGGCGATGATGTCGATGATGCGCCCGGTGATGTTTTCTTCGCCCTTGATGTCGCGCTCGAGCTTCATCTGCTCCTTGGGGAACAGCGGCGTCAGGTTCTCGAACATCACCTTGTGCTTGTTCTGCTCGGGCGGATTGCCGTTGACCTTGTCCAGCTTGGTCAGCGCAAAGTAGCGCTCGCCGTCCTTGGGAATGCGCACCTCGCCCTCGATCATGTCGCCGGTGTGCAGATTGAAGCGGCGCACCTGGCTGGGGCTGATGTAGATGTCGTCGGTGCTGGCGGTGTAGCTGGTGTCGGGGCTGCGCAGGAAGCCGAAGCCGTCGGGCAGGATCTCCAGCACGCCGTCGGCAAACACCTGCTCGCCGGCCTTGGCGCGCTTCTTGATGATGGCGAACATCAGCTCCTGCTTGCGCATGCGGCCGCCGTTTTCGACGCCAAGCTCTTCGGCCTGCTTGAGCACTTCGGAGACGTGCAAGGCCTTCAATTCGTTAAGGTGCATGAAAGGACTCCGGTCAGGGAGTGGCAATGTCTGGTCAAGGAGGGGTTGGCCGTGCGCCGCAGGAAGCATCCGCGAGGGGTTCGGAATGCGGGGGCAGGCCGGTGATTGCAAACCAGCTGCGCATCGGGTGTTGCGCGGTGGTGATCGGGAGAGATTATGACAGGAAAAGCCGGCGCCCCCGCGGGCCGGCTGGCGCCGGGGCATGCGCCCGGCGCGCCAGGACGCTCAGGCCAGGGTCTGGTCGATGAAGGCGGTCAGCTGTGCCTTGCTCATCGCGCCCACCTTGGTGGCGGCGAGCTGGCCGTCCTTGAAGATCATCAGCGTGGGAATTCCGCGGATACTGAACTTGGCGGGCACTTCGCGGTTATCGTCCACGTTCATCTTGGCGATGGTGAGCTTTCCCTCGTAGATGCCGGCGACTTCGTCGAGCACCGGAGCGATCATCTTGCAGGGGCCGCACCACTCGGCCCAGTAGTCCACCAGCACCGGGGAAGAGGACTTGAGAACGTCGGCTTCGAAGCTGGCGTCCGAGACGTGTTTGATCAATTCGCTGGCCATGGTTTTCCTGTATGGCGGTTGGCAGCCAAGGGCTGGCGCCGGATACTGCACTCGGGGTAAATTCGTTTGATTGTGACAGAAACAGCCACACCTGATGACGCCATGGTTGCTGCGCGCGCCGGCCGGCCGGCGCCGCCTGCAGGCCCCTGGCCGCGCTGGCTGGACGAGGTGCACGCGCAGGCCCTTGGTCGCGGCGCGCACCTGGCGCGCACCGTGGTGCTGCTGCCCTATACCCATCTGCTGCCGGTGGCCAGCGCCGCCTGGGCCGAGCGCTTTGCGGGCTACATGCCGCGTTTTCAGACCACGCGCAGCTGGGCGGCCGAGGCCGGCGCCTTCATTGCCGGCGCGCGCGACCTGTGCTTCGACCATGCGCGCGACCTCCTGACCGCGCGCGAACTGCTGGCGCACGCCGGCCTGGGCGCGCAGGCGCCGGCGCTCGCAGGCCGCTTGCTGGAGCTCGCCCGGCAGCTCGCCCCCTTGGCCGCCGCGCAGCCCCCCGCCCAGCGCGCCGACTGGCTGGCGCGCACCAGCGCGCTGCTGCCCGCAGTGCACGATGGGCCGCTGCGCCTGGAGGGCGCGCTCGCGCGCATTGCGGCCGCCTGGCTGGCGACTTCAAGCTTTGCCACCGACGTGCTGTTTGAGCCGGCTCTCGCGCGCCAGACCGATCTGCTGGTCGTCGTGCCCGGCCTGCGCAGCGAGCCCTTGCTCCAGGCCCTGAGCGCGCACTGGGGCGACAAGGCGCTGACGCTGGCGCTCGGGGCGCCGGCCGCCGCGGACACGGTGGCCGTGCACCTGGCACTGGACGCGGAGGACGAGGCCGAGCGCGCCGCTGCCTGCGTGCTGCGCCACCTGCACGAGGGCCGCGCCCCGGTGGCGCTGGTTGCCATCGATCGCCTGCTGGTGCGCCGTGTCAATGCGCTGCTCGGCAGCGCCGGCGTGCACGCCGCCACGGGGCTGCGCGACGAGACCGGCTGGAAGCTTTCGACCACCCACGCGGGCGCCTGCGTGCTGGCGCTCTTGCGCGCCGGCGCGCCGCGCGCGTCCAGCGACGAGGTACTCGACTGGATCAAACTCGCGCCCGCTTGGGCGCCGCTCGACCACCGGCGCCTGGAGCAGCGATTGCGCAAGCACGCGGTGCGCAATTGGCAGGCCGCTGCCGCGCTGCTGCCGGGCGACCCCTTGGTGCAACAGATGCAGGCGCTGCGCGCCGAACTGCTGGCACGCCGCCCGCTGATGCAGTGGCTGAGCGATCTGCGCGCCGCGCTGGTGCGTTGCGGCCTTTGGCCTTGGCTGCAGGCCGACGCGGCCGGCGCCGGCGTGATCGAGGCGCTGGGCCTGGACGACGCAGCGCTGGAGCGCTGGCAGGCCTGGGCCGGCGCACGGGCGCCCATGTCCTGCGCCGGCTTCACGCGCTGGACCAGCGAGGTGCTGGAGCAGGTCAACTTCCAGCCTGCCGCGGCCGGGGCGGCGCGCGTCGTCGTGCTGCCGCTGGCGCAGCTGCTGGGGCGCAGCTTCCCGGCCCTGGTGCTGGCGGGTGCCGACGAGCGCCACCTGCCTGCCGCGCCCGAGCCGCCCGGCCCGTGGAGCGCGGCGCAGCGCCAGGCGCTGGGCCTGCCCGCGCGCGAAGACCTGCAGCGCGAGCAGGCCCTGGCCTGGGCGCTGGCGCTGTCGGCCGCGCAGGTGGACGTGCTGCACCGCCGCGCCGACGAAAGCGGCGAGCCGGTGCTCGCTTCGCCCCTGGTGCAAGCACTGCGGCTCACGCCCGGTCTGCATCTGCAAGAGGGCAGCGATGCGCGCATCGCGCGGGCGCTGGCGCCCATGCCCACTGCCCGCCCGCGCGCCGTGGGCCGGAAGCTGCCGATGCAGCCGCTTTCGGCCAGCAGCTACGAGCAACTGCGCAGCTGCCCTTACCGCTTCTTTGCGCTGCGCCAGCTCGGCTTGCAGGACGAGGGCGAGCTCGACGTCGATGTGGACAAGCGCGACTGGGGCATCTGGGTGCATGCGCTGCTGCGCCACTTCCACGAAGCGCTGCAGCGCGACCCCGCAACCGAGCGCCTGGCGCTGATGGAAGCCGCCGCGCACGAGGCCACGCGCATGCTCGGACTGCAGGGCGATCGGGGCGAATTCCTGCCCTTCGAGGTGGCCTGGCCGCCGCTGCGCGATGCCTATCTCGCCTGGCTGCAGGCGCACGAGGCGGGCGGCGCACGTTTCAGCGCCGCCGAGGTGGACGTCCGCGTGCAGCGCGGCCCGCTGCAGTTGCGCGGGCGCATCGACCGCGTCGATACGCTGGCCGACGGCACCGTGCTGCTGATCGACTACAAGACCGAGGCGCTGGGCAAGACCCGAGCGCGCACCAAGGCCGGCAGCGAAGAGACGCAGCTGCCGTTTTACGCGCTGCTCTCGGACGCCGAGGCGCCGCGCGCCGCCTACCTCAACCTGGCCGAGCGCGAGCAGCCCAGCCTGCACGACCTGCCCGAACTGCAGCGCCTGGCGGCCGCACTGCAGGTGGGCATGGCGCGCGACATGCAGCGCATCGCCGAAGGCGCGCCCTTGAGCGCGCTGGGCGAAGGCAGCGTCTGCGACTGGTGCGAAGTGCGCGGCCTGTGCCGCAAGGATTTCTGGCATGAATGAGCAGCGCGCGGCCTACCAGCTCGATGGCGCGCCCTGCACGCGCGAGCGCTTTTACGCCGTCGCCTGCGACCCGCGCCGCAGCGTGGTGGTCGAGGCCTGCGCCGGCGCGGGCAAGACCTGGATGCTGGTCTCGCGCATGCTGCGTGCGCTGCTGGACGGCTGCGCGCCGCACGAGATCCTGGCCATCACCTTCACCAGGAAGGCCGCAGGCGAGATGCGCGAGCGCCTCACGCAGTGGCTGCAGGACTTTGCCCGGCCCAGGGCCGCGACACCCGACGGCGGCAAGCCCGCCGAGACCGAGGCGCAGTGGCAGGCGCGCCTGCTCGATGAGCTGGTTGCAAGGGGAATCGAGCCGCAACGCGCGCCAGTTCTGCGCGAGAAGCTACAAAATTTGTATCAGACTCTGCTTGCCCACGGCCGCCCGGTGCAGATCCGCACCTTCCACGGCTGGTTTGCCGCGTTGCTGCAGACGGCGCCGCTGTCGGTGCTCGATGAGCTTGGCCTGCCCGTCGCCCATGAACTGCTGGAAGACGACGCCCAGGCGGTGGCCGAGGTCTGGCGCCCTTTTCTGCGCGAGGTGGCCGGCGACGAAACCCTGCGCGCCGACTACGGCGCGCTGGTACTGGCGCTGGGCCGCACGCGTGCGCACGACGCCCTGGCCGGGGCGCTCGCGCGGCGCACCGAGTTCGGCCTGGCCGACGCTGCCGGGCGGCTGCAGGACGCAGTGCCCGACTTTGACGTTGTCTACCCGCGCATGGCTGGCGTGGCGCGGCCTGCGGACTGGCTGCTGCTGCGCGAGAGCGGCCGCGAGCTGCTGCGGGCCGCGGCCCGGGCGCTGCTGGGTGCGAGCGCCAAAACCTTCGTCGCTTGCGGCGAGCAGCTGCTGGCGGCGCTGCAGGCGGGCGACTTCGAGGCGGCGCGCGCGGCGCTGTTCACGCGGACGGGCGAGGCGCGCAAGTTCAGCGACAAGGTCGCAGGCCTGCAGCAGGTGCGCGCCGCGCAGGAGGAGGTGCTTGCGGTGCTGGCCGCGGAGCAGCAGCGCCAGGCACGCCTGCACCAGCAGCGCATGTGCCGCCTCACGCGCGTGCTGATCGCGTGCTTTGCCCGGCTCAAGCGCGAGCGCGGCTGGGTGGACATGAACGATGTGGAAAGCGCCGCCATGCGTCTGCTGGCCGACCATGCGCTGTCGGCCTGGGTGCAGCAGCGCCTGGACGTGCGCACGCGCCACCTGCTGGTCGACGAATTCCAGGACACCAACCCGCTGCAGTGGCAGGCGCTGCACGCCTGGCTTTCGGGCTATGCGGGCGCGGGCGGCGGGCACAGCCCGCCCAGCGTCTTCATCGTCGGCGACCCCAAGCAGAGCATCTACCGCTTTCGCCGTGCCGACCCCAAGGTGTTCAGCGCCGCGCGCGACTTTGTCGTGCAGGCGCTGGGCGGCGTCTGGCTTGCCACCGACCACACGCGGCGCAATGCGCGCGGCGTGCTCGCGCTGGTCAATGGCGTGATGCAGGCCGCGCAGCAGGCGAGTGAGTTCAGCGACTACCGCGCCCACACCACCGAAAGCGACGGCGCTGGCGACGCACTGGCGCTGCCCCTCGTTCCGCGTTCGCCAAAGGCAGCCAAAGGCGCGGCCGAGCCGGAAAGCTGGCGCGACAGCCTCACCACGGCGCGGCTGGAAGAAGAGGAAACCCTGCGCACGCTCGAATGCCGCCAGGCCGCGCGCTGGATTGCGGCGCGCATCGCCGCGGGCGTGGCGCCCAAGGAGATCATGGTGCTCGCGCGCAAGCGCGAGCCGCTCGGTGTGCTGCAGGCCGAACTGCGCCGCCTGGGCGTGGCCTGCGAGCAACCCGAGAAAAACCTGCTGGCCGAGCAGCCGGCGGTGCGCGACGTGCTCGCGCTGGTCGACGCGCTGATCTCTCCCGGGCACGACCTGATGCTCGCGCGCGCGCTCAAGTCGCCGCTCTTTGGCTGCAGCGACGAAGACCTCGCGCGCCTGGCGCTGGCGGTGCGCGCCGCAGGTGAAGCCCGTCCCTGCTGGCTGGACGTGCTCTCAAAAGTAGAGCTGGAAACGCTTGATGGACAAGCGCTAACGGCCGATTTGGCTATATATCGCGGCTGGTTGCTGAGCCTGCCCCCGCACGACGCGCTGCAGGCCATCTACCAGCACCGCGACGTGCTTGCGCGCTTTTACGCGGCCGCGCCGGCGGCCGAAGGCGCGCAGGTGCTGCGCCAGTTGCGCGCGCTGCTCTCGGCCGCGCTGTCGGTGCAGGGCGGGCGCTTTCTCACCGCCTACCAGTGGCTGCGCGTGTTGCGCCGCGAACGCATCGCCCTGCCAGCCCAGGCGGCGCCCGAGGCGGTGCGCCTGCTCACCGTGCACGGCGCCAAGGGCCTGGAAGCCGACGAGGTTCTGCTGCTCGACAGCGCCAGCACCCGCACCAGCCGCGGCGAGCCCGAGGTGCTGATCGACTGGCCCGGCGATGCACCGCTGCCCACGCGCCTGGTCTTCCTCGCCAAGGGCAGCAGTCCGCCGGCAAGCGAGCAGGGCCTCGCAGACCAGGAGGCGGCTGCGCAGGCGCGCGAAGAGCTCAATGCCTTGTACGTGGCGATGACCCGCGCGCGCGCGCGCCTGGTGCTCTCGGGCTTTGCGCCGCACCAGAGCGCCTGCGGCAGCTGGTGGCAGCGCATGGAGGCGCTGGCGCAGCCGCTGCCCGCGCCGCCGGAAACGGCACCCGCGTCGTCTTCGGTTCCAAGCCTCACGCTCCTGGCTTTGCCCCCTCTTGCTCTGGAAGAGGGCAGGGGCGAGGGCTGTTTGCATGAGGAAAATCAGCTCGCAGCGCCCGCTGCACAAGCGCTACCAGCTATCCAATCAGAAGCATCCGCCGACAGCGACGCCTCGCGCATCGGCCAAGCCATGCACTGGCTGCTGGAACACGCGGGCGAGGCGCAAGGCGGTTGGCTGCCCGAGCGGGTGCTGCTGGCGCGCCAACGCTTTGCGCTGTGCGCCGCGCAGATGCAGCAGGCCGAGGCCATGGCCCGGCGCATCCTCGGCGGCGCGGCCGCCTGGGCCTGGTCGACGGAAGAAGTGCTCGAGGCCTTCAACGAAGTGGAACTGGTACACGCGGGCCAGCGCCTGCGCATCGACCGCCTGGTGCGCCGGCGCGCCGGTACCCATGGCTGCGAGGGCTGGTGGGTGCTGGACTACAAAAGCGCGGCCAGGCCTGAACGCGAAGCGCCCCTGCAGGCGCAACTGGCCGGCTACCGGGCGGCCGTCGAGCGTTTGTACCCTGGCGCGGCGGTCCGGGTGGCCTTCCTGAGCGGCGACGGCCGCGAAATCGTATTGCCTTGATCGCGCGCGGCGCGGGCCGCCCGCAGCCGGATGTCACATTGGCTGCAGCCGTTTTGTCATGCCAGTGACGCCGGGGTGGAGACGCGTCGTGTTCCGTCCCGTGTGGCGTCACTTGACTGAGGAAACGCACCATGACTGCGATCGCGAAGATGCTGGGCTTGTCCCCGGTTCTGCGCCCAGGCCGGGGCGCTGGGCGCGCAAGCAGCAATCGCTGGCGCGCGAGTGGGGCACGCAGGTGCAGGTGCTGGCGCCGTCCGGACACTGCCTGCACCGGGACGCGCCGCACGCCGTGGTGCAGACGCTCGAAGGACTGCGGCAACGGGTCGCCAGCGGTGGGTGCGGCGCAGAGGACAATCGAGGCATGCCCATGCCAGTGCCTGCACCCGCCGCCGCAAGCGCGGCCTGCGCCTCAGACCACGAGGCCTGGTTTGGCGCGCAGCGCGAGCGCGCCCTGGCCTGGCGCATGCTGGGCTTGCGCGTGGACGCGCGGAACCTGGTGCAATCCGCACAAGCCGCGCGACGTGCGCTTGCCGGGTGTCTGAGGTGATGCAGGGTGAGGACGCGATGGCGGACGACGCGCGCGCAGGCCGCTTTACTGACCCGGATCTGGTTTGTGATCTGGCAGTGGTGGGCGGCGGCCCGGCAGGCCTGATGGCCGCCGAGGTGGCGAGCGCGTCGGGCCTCACCGTGCATGTGTTCGACGCCATGCCCTCGGTCGGTCGCAAATTCCTGCTCGCAGGCCGAGGCGGCTTGAACCTCACGCATTCCGAGGCCGATGCGCCCTTCCTCGCGCGCTTTGGCGCTCGCGCGCAGGCGCTGGCGCCGCACTTGGCGGCCTTTGGCGCGCGCGAGCTACGCGCCTGGGCCGACGGGCTGGGCGCGCAGACCTTCGTCGGCAGCTCGGGGCGGGTGTTTCCCCGGGACATGAAGGCGGCGCCCCTGCTGCGCGCCTGGCTGCGGCGCCTGAACGGGCAGGGCGTGCAATGGCATTTGCGCCAGCGCTGGCTGGGCTGGGCAGCGGATGGGGCGCTGCGCTTTGCCACGGCGCAGGGCGAGGCGCGGGTGGCCGCAGCCGCCGTGGTGCTGGCGCTGGGCGGCGGCAGCTGGCCGCGCATGGGCTCGGACGCGGCCTGGGTGGCGCTGCTGGCCGAGCGTGGCGTGCCGCTGGCGCCGCTGCTCAGTGCCAACTGCGGCTTCGACGTGCGCGCCAGTGCGGGGCAGACCGGCTGGTCGAGCTACTTTGCCGAGCGCTTTGCCGGCCAGCCGCTCAAGAACGTGTCGCTGCGGTTTGCCGACTTCGAGCGCCGCGGGGAATTCGTCGTCACCGCAACCGGCGTGGAAGGCAGCCTGATTTACGCCGCGTCCTCGCTGCTGCGCGATGCGATTGCTGCCCAGGGCAGCGCCCGATTTTTTCTCGACCTCCTGCCCGACCGCACGGCCGCCCAGGTGCTGGCCGCCGTGCAGCATCCGCGGGGCGCGCGCAGCCTGGCGAGCCATTTGCACGGGCGGCTGGGCTTGCAGGGCGTGAAGCTGGCGTTGCTGCACGAGCAACTGGGCCGCGACGGCATGCACGACGCGCCGCGCCTGGCCGCGGCGATCAAGCAGCTGCCGATCGATCTGGCCGCGCCGCGGCCGCTGGCCGAGGCCATCAGCAGCGCGGGCGGCGTGCGCTTTGAGGCCCTGGACGAGCGGCTGATGCTGCAGAGCCTGCCCGGCGTGTTCTGCGCGGGCGAGATGCTGGACTGGGAGGCGCCCACGGGCGGCTACCTGCTGACCGCCTGCCTGGCGACGGGGCGTGCGGCCGGCCTGGGCGCGGCGCGCTGGCTGAACGCCGCCCGAGCTTGAGGCGGGTGCGGCGCCACTTGTATCAAAATAAAGGGCTGAACCAATAGAATGACCGCATCGCGTGCCACTGCCTGGCACCACAGGAGTCACCATGGCAAAGTCCCAGTCCGAGGTGGATGAGCGCACCAACCTCGCCGGTTCGAACAAGTTCGAGATGCTGATGTTTCGCCTGGGCAAGGACAAGGCCCTTGGCCAGTCCGAACTGTTCGGCATCAACGTCTTCAAGATCCGCGAGATCATGGCCATGCCCGCGATCACGCCGGTGGTGGGGGCGGACAAATGCTCGCTCGGAGTGGTCAATCTGCGCGGCCAGGTGATCCCGGTGTTCGACCTGCCGCACATCGTCGGCTGCACGCCCGAGACCGGGCTGAACATCCTGCTGGTGACGGAGTACGGGCGCACCACGCAGGCTTTCGCGGTCGAGTCGGTGGAAGACATCGCGCGCCTGGACTGGAAGCAGGTGATCCCCGCCGAGGCCAGCGGCAACGTCAAGTCGCTGGTGACGAGTTTTGCCCGGCTGGACGACGATGGCAGCGGCCAGCAGCGCCTGGCCCAAGTGCTGGACGTGGAGGCCATCGTGCAAATGGTCACGCCCGAAGCCGAGCGCCACACCGTGGAAGGCAAGCAACTGGGGGCCAAGCTGCGCATGCAGGGCGAGGCCATCGTTCTGGCGGCCGACGATTCCTTCGTCGCCCGCGCGCTGCTGGAGCAGGAGCTCAAGGCCCTGGGCGCGACCTACGAGCTGGTCAAGTCCGGGCGCGAAGCCTGGGAGCGGCTCAACGCCCTGGCCGAAGTGGCCGAGGCCGAGAACAAGTCCATCCACGACAAGGTCGGCCTGGTGCTGACCGATCTGGAAATGCCCGAGATGGATGGCTTCACGCTCACGCGCAACATCAAGCTCGACGCCCGCTTTGCGGGGCTGCCGGTGCTGATCCACTCCTCGCTCTCGGGCACGACCAACGAAGAACTGGTGCGCAAGGTGGGCGCCAATGGCTACGTGGCCAAGTTCGAGGCGACCGAGCTGGCCAACGCCATCCGCAGCGCGCTGGGCAGCAGCCCGGGCGCGGCCGGCGCCTGAGCGGCGCGCCGCGTGCGGGGCGTCAGACCTGGTCGGCCGACAGACCCGCCGTCTGGCTGAAACCCGCGTCCACGTAAGTGATCTCGGCGGTCATGCCGCCTGCCAGGTTGCTCAGCAGGAAGGCGGCGACATTGCCCACGTCCTCGATGGTCACGTTGCGCCGCAGCGGCGCGGCGTCGGCCACGCGCGAGAGCAGCTTGCCAAAGTCCTTGATGCCGCTGGCCGCCAGCGTCTTGATGGGCCCGGCGGAAATGCCGTTGACGCGAATGCTGCGGCCATCGGGCGTGCGGCCCATGGCCTCTGCCAGATAGCGCACGCTGGCTTCCAGGCTCGCCTTGGCCAAGCCCATGGTGTTGTAGTTGGGAATGCTGCGCAGCGCGCCCAGGTAGGTCAGCGTGAGCAGCGCCGACTGGTCGTTCAGATGCGGCAGCGCCGCCTTGGCCATCGCGGCAAAGCTGTAGGCGCTGATGTCGTGCGCGATGCGGTAGTTCTCGCGCGTCAGGCCGTCGAAGAAATTGCCGGCAATGGCCTCGCGCGGGGCAAAGCCGATGGAGTGCACGAAGCCGTCAAAGCGCCCCCAGGCGGCGTGCAGGTCGGCGAACAGTTTTTCGATCTGCGCGTCGTCGCCCACGTCGCAGTCGAACACGAGTTTGGAATCGAAATCGGCCGCAAACTCGGTGATGCGCTCCTTGAAACGCTCGCCCACGTAGCTGAAGGCGAGCTCCGCGCCTTGGCTGTGGCAGGCGCGCGCGATGCCGTAGGCGATGGAGCGGTTGGACAGCACGCCGGTGATCAGCAGCTTCTTGCCAGCGAGGAAACCCATTGTTCTTCTCCTGTGTGCGGTGCGGGGTAATGCAGAATTGTCGCATGCGTGTTTTGCCCGCCGCTCTGTCCCTGGCGCTGTGCCTGCTGGCGCTGCCCGCGCGCGCCGACTACGCCTACGCGATGTGGGGCGATGTGAAAGAGCCGGCCGATTTCACCCACTTTCCCTACGTCAACCCCGACGCGCCCAAGGGCGGGCTGCTGCGCCTGGTGAGCAATTCGCGCGCCTCCACCTTCGACAAGTACAACCCCTTCACCATCCGCGGCAGCGCGCCGGCCTATCTCTCGGCGCTGATGTTCGACACGCTGCTGACCGGCTCGCTCGACGAGACCGCGACTGGCTACGGCCTGCTGGCCGAAGACGTGAGCGTGGCGCCGGACGGGCTCTCGGCCACCTTCCGCCTGCGGCCCGAGGCGCGTTTTCACGACGGCAAGCCGGTCACCGCCGAGGACGTGAAGCACAGCTACGACACGCTGATCGGCCCCTACGTCTCGCCGGGCTACAAGACCATGCTGTTCGAGGTGGCCGGCTGCGACGTGATCGACGCGCGCACCGTGCGCTTTCGCTTCAAGGCGCCCAACCGCGAGCTGCCGCTGACCGTCGGCGGCCTGCCCGTTTTCAGCCGCGACTGGGGCGCGGGCAAACCGTTTGACCAGGTGGTGATGGACACGCCGATCGGCAGCGGCCCCTACAAGATCGGCCCGGTGAACTTCGGCAAGGACATCACCTACGTGCTCGACCCCGACTATTGGGCGCGCGACCTGCCGGTGAGAAAGGGCACAGCCAATTTCGGGCGTATCGAGGTCAAGATCTACAAGGACAACACCGCGCGCCTGGAGGCGCTCAAGGCGGGCGAGTTCGACCTGATGCGCTTTTTCAGCGCCGGCGACTGGGCGCGGCGCGTGAACGGCAAGCGCTTTGATACCGGCGAGCTGGTGAAGGCCGAGTTTGCCAACAAGCTGCCCGCAGGCTTTCAGAGTTATGTGCTCAACACCCGCCGCCCGCTGCTGGCAGACCGGCGCGTGCGTGAGGCGCTCGGCCTGGCCTTCGACTACGAATGGATGAACCGCCACCTGTTCTACGGCGCCTACCAGCGCGTGCAGGGCTTGTTCGGCAACACGCGCTGCGAGACGCATGGCGCGCCGACGGCCGCCGAGCTCAAGCTGCTGGCGCCCTGGCGCGACCAGTTGCCTGCGGCCGCCTTCGGCCCCATGGTGGAGCCGCCCGCCACGCCCGACGCGATGGCGCTGCGCGAGCATCTGCGCCAGGCGCAAGAGCTGTTGAGCGAGGCGGGCTGGGAGGTGAAGGACGGCGTGCTGCAAAACGCCCAGGGCCAGCCCTTCGTGCTGGAATACATGGACAGCAGTGAAGGCGGCATGCGCACCATGTTTTCCTGGCAGCGCAACCTGGCCAAGCTGGGCATCACGTTGAACTACCGCTCGGTGGACTTTGCGCTGTACCAGCAGCGCCTGCAGAAGTTCGACTTCGACATCACCACCATCGCCTTTCAGGGCACGAACAACCCGGGGCAGGAGTTTGCCGATCTCTTTGGCAGCGCGGCGGCCGATCAGGAGGATTCGGGCAACTTCGCCGGCGTGAAGAACCCGGCGGTGGACGCGATGATCCAGGCCATGGTCTCGGCCAAAAGCCTGGAGCAGATGCTGCCCGCGTGCCACGCGCTGGACCGCATCATTGCCGCCGAGCACTATCTGATTCCCCAGTGGTTCGCCGGCTCGCACCGCATGGTCTACGATGCCTGGCGTCTGGCCAAGCCCGAGGTGGCGCCGCCGTATTCGCCCGGGGAGATGTGGGTGGTGGACACCTGGTGGTATAAAAAACCATAGCTGCTCGCGCGCACCACACAAGGGCTGGAGCCGTTTTTCATTCAAATCTGCACCGGTGCGACCGGTCCGCGCCGCAGCCGGGCATCAAGCCGAGCCTTGCCCCGATGGGGTGTCGGCTTGCTTGGCCGCATACATCGCCGCGTCGGCGTGCGCCAGCAGCGCGGCGGCCGTGTCCCCATCGCGCGGAAACTGCGCCGTGCCCATGCTCGCGTGTACGCGCAGCACGTGCTCGTCGCACACCAGCGGGGCACGCACTGCCTCATTCACCTTGTCCAGCAGACGCTGCAGTGCGTCGGGCGCGCCCCGGTCGGGCGCGACGATGACGAACTCGTCGCCGCCGAGCCGCGCCACCAGGTCAGACTGGCGCAGCGCCGCGCGCAGGCGCTGCGCCACGCCCTGCAGCACCGCGTCGCCGACGGCGTGGCCGTAGCGGTCGTTGACGGGCTTGAACCCGTCGAGGTCCAGCAGCAGCACGTGCAGGCCCGGCGCGCCCTGGTGCAGCGCGTGCTCCAGGTGTTCCTCCAGCGCCCGGCGGTTGGCCAGCCCGGTGAGCGGGTCGTGGCGCGCCAAGAGCTTGAGCTCGTGCACCAGCTTGTCGTAGGCCTGCGTCACGTCGCCAAGTTCATCGTGCCAGCGCGGGGTGGGTGTGTGCGGCGTGTGCACCGGCCGCGACGCCAGGATGGCGGCGCGAAAACGCGCGAGCGGCTGGCCGACGGCATGCTCGAACACCCGGGCGGCGCCCACCAGCACCACGGCCAGCATGGTCAAAAAGATCCCGAGCTGCGGCACCAGGCTCTGCATGACGGCATCGAGCGCAGACAAGGGGTGGTAGCTGATCTGCAACTGCCCCACGGTGTAGTCGCGCCCTTGCGGGTCGTGATAGATCACGGGGCTTTCCAGGTGGTCAGGCCCCGCGGGCGGCGGGCCCGCCATGGCTTGGCCGGCGTGCAGCATGGTGTCGCTGCAGGCGTCGTACAGGCGCACGCCATCGACTTGCGGCATGCGCGCGAGCGTGTCGATGATGCCTTGCGCCGTGGTCTTGTCGCAGTCCCATTGGGGCTGGGTCAGGGAGTGGCTGAAGGCTTGCAGGGTGAGAATCCGCTGCTCTGCCGCCTGCGCCGTGCTGCTGCGGTAGCTCAGCCACAGGCTGGTGCCGGCCGCCAGCGCAAAAGCCAGCACCAGCGGCCACAGCAGGCTGCGCACGAACTGGGCATGCAGGCTGCGGCGGCGCGGCTGCCTGGGCGCGCTGGGCGTCATGAGCGGGTGGGCTGGGCCAGCAAGTGGCGGTAGCGCGCCGGCACCAGCGTGTTGTCGTAGAAGGGGTTGGGAATGTCGATCAGGGCGCGTCCGCGCAGCACCGATGGCGGGGGGATCTTGCGGTGTTTCTCCCAGACGCGCACGAAGCTGCCGTTGGCGACGATGCGGTCAAACCCTTGTTGCAGGGCGTCGTGCAGCGCGGCCGTGGATGCCCCCGGGGCCAGCCAGACAAAGCGAAACCAGGGGTAGCGCACGAGGATGTGCGGATCGGTCGTGAGCTGGGGGTAATGCCGCCGGAAATGCGCCAGGAAGTAGCTCAGCGTTTCTTCCAGCCCGAGCGGGAACAGGTCGAGGAAGCCCGCCTCCATCTGCTCGGCGAATTCACCGTTGCTCCAGCTCTTGATCTCCTTGACCGGAATGCCGGCGGCGCGGTAGATCGCCGTATCCATCCAGCCGACGTTCTGGCCGATGGTGAACTGCGCCAGATCGCCTGCGGCGCGCACCTGGGCGAGCATGTCGCGGCGCGACTGCAGCAGCAGGTTAATGCGCCAGCCCAGCAGGCCGCGATCCAGCGGTATGGGGATCATGCGCAGCTTGCCCTCGCGCACCAGCTCCAGCCTTTTGGGGGTGGCGGGCATCATGTCCAGATGCGTGAGGCCGCTGCTGATCTGGTGCACGTTGCGCTGTTCGTTGCCCAGCGGGGCGTCGCTGAACTTGGCCTGCAGCCCGGCCGCGGCCAGGGCGGCGAACACCAGCGCCCGCGCGTGGCGCAGGTGGGGCTCGTTTTGCATCACGAATACGGGGGTGCTGGCGTGAGCGAGGGGCAGGATGCAGGCGCCGCCCAGGGCCAGCATGGCGCGCCGCCGCGTCGCGCAGGGGGCGGGGTCGAACATGGCGGCCAGCATCCTAG
The DNA here is from genome assembly GCF_019195435.1 of Comamonas sp. NLF-1-9. Classification (NCBI taxonomy): domain Bacteria; kingdom Pseudomonadati; phylum Pseudomonadota; class Betaproteobacteria; order Burkholderiales; family Comamonadaceae; genus Comamonas; species Comamonas sp. NLF-1-9. Next base: position 1,680,260 of record NZ_CP078069.1, on the reverse strand, counting down.
CGCCGTGCGCGGCGTTTTGCTGCCCGTGAATTGTCAAGGATGGTCATTGCGGCGCCTGCCGCAAGCGCCGCGCGCCGGGGTGGGCGGGCGACATAATTGCCTGCCATGACCGCCTACGTCCTCAAGCGCATCCTCTTGATGCTGCCCACGCTGCTCGGGGTGCTGCTGCTCACCTTCGTGGTGATCCAGTTCGTGCCCGGCGGGCCGGTGGAGCAGTACCTGGCCGAGGCCAAGGCGGGCATGGCCGGGCATGGCGGCGCGGGCGAGGGCGCGGGCATGGCGTATCGCGGCGCGCAGGGAGTGGATGCGCAGCGCCTGGCGCAGATCAAGAAGCTCTACGGCTTTGACGAACCGGCGCATGTGCGCTTTTTCAAGATGCTGGGCCAGTTTGCGCGCTTTGACCTGGGGCGCAGCTTTTTCCAGAACAAGGACGTGTGGCAGCTCATCAAGGAGAAGATGCCGGTCTCGATCAGCCTGGGGCTGTGGACGTTTTTCATCAGCTACCTCGTCGCCGTGCCGCTGGGCGTGGCCAAGGCAGTGCGCGCGGGATCGCGCTTTGACCTGGCGACGACCATCCTGATCCTCATCGGCTACGCGATTCCGGGCTTCGTGCTGGGGCTGGCGCTGCTCGTCGTCTTTGGCGGGCAGTTGCAGTGGTTTCCGCTGCGCGGGCTCACCTCGAGCAACTGGCAAGAGCTGGGCTGGGGCGCGCGCATCGTCGACTACCTCTGGCACATCACGCTGCCGGTGATCGCGATGGTGGCGGGCAGCTTTGCGGTCACAGCGATGCTGACCAAGAACGCCTTCCTGGAAGAAATCCGCAAGCAGTACGTGCTGACGGCGCGCGCCAAGGGCCTCTCCGAGCGCCAGGTGCTCTACAAACACGTGTTTCGCAATGCGCTCATTCCCATCGTCACCGGCTTTCCCTCGGCCTTCATTGGAGCGTTCTTCACCGGCTCTCTATTGATCGAGACGCTGTTCTCGCTCGACGGTCTGGGCCTGCTCAGTTACGAGAGCGTGATCCGGCGCGATTACCCCGTGGTGCTGGGCACGCTGTACCTGTTCACGCTGATCGGGCTGTTCACCAAGCTGATTTCCGACCTGTGCTATGTCTGGGTCGATCCGCGGGTGAAGTTTGATTGACGCCGTTTTGGAAGATGGACACAATTGAAGTCCAACTTGTCCATGATGGAGAAAATCATGACCTGGACCATCGCCAACGCCAAACAGCAGTTCTCCGAAGTCGTGCGCCTGACGGCCGAGGAGCCGCAGGCCATCTACAACCGCAACAAACCCGTGGCGGTGATGATTTCAGCCGCTGAATACGAGGAGTTCAAGCGCTGGCAGCAGGAAAAGAAGCAGCCGACACTGGTGGAATTGTTTGATGAAATTCGTGCCGCCTTGATCGCCGACGGGTTCGAGAATGGTCTGGAGTTGCCGCCGCGAACCACGCGACCCAATCCCATGGTGGACGATCCGCACTATTGGGATGATGAAATCGCGTGACGCACCATGTTTCTGGCCGATACCAACATTCTCAGTGAACTGATGCGACCCCGGCCGAACGCGGGAGTGCGGCAGTGGCTGACGCAGTCCGGTGTGCGGCTGGCGATCAGCGTGGTGACGATCGATGAAATCCTTTTCGGCATGCGTCGCAGGCCCGCTGCGGCATCGCTGGCGTTGTTCGATGCCTTGGTGGCCAACAACCTGGTGCTCGATGTCACCGAAACCATCGCACGGCGGGCGGGAGAAATGCGTGCTGACCTGAGCTTGCGTGGCCAGGTGCGCAGCCAGGCCGACATGCTGATCGCCGCCACTGCCCAGGTGCATGCGCTCACCCTCGTCACGCGCAATGTGCGTGATTTCGACGGCTGCGGCATTGCGCTGCTCAATCCGTTTTCGGCATGAAGGCCATTTCCGATGAGCGCTGCGACATGTCGCCATCTTCCAACGGGGTTGTCATACAATGCATGACAAACACATGAAGGAGTCCCATCATGCGCGTCAACGCACGTTTTGACGGCGACGCCGAACAGCAGCTCAACTACCTGGCCGAGGCCACAGGCCTGGGGGTGAGCGAGGTGCTGCGCACCAGCGTGCAGCACTACTACGAGCAGTTGCGCGCGCAGCGTGGCGGGCTCACGCATTTCGCGGCCTTCATCGGCAAAGGCCGCAGCGGCCGCAGCGACGTGGCGGGCAGCTACAAGGCGCGTCTGGCAGAAGGCTGGAGCGCCAAACACCAGGGCCGCGCGCCGGCGGTGCATGAGTCTGCGCCGCCCTACGCCGCCGATGCTGAATCGAACAAGGGCGGCGCGTGATCCTTGCCGACGCCGGTTTTTTCTACGCCCTGGCGGACGCCGATGACGCCTGGCACGCGCGCGCCGTGCAAGGTCTGGCGACGCAGCAAGAGGGCTGGATCACCACCTGGCCGGTGTTGACCGAGGCCACGCATTTGATCCAGCGCTGGATAGGCGTGGATGCTGCGCACGCGCTGCTGCGCGATGTGGCCGCAGGCGGCATTGCCGTCTGGCAGTGGGACGCAGCGCAAACCGAGCGGCTGGCGTACCTGATGCAGCGCTACGCCAGCCTCCCCATGGACCTGGCCGATGGCTCGCTGGTGCTGCTGGCCGAGCATCTTGGGCATGGGCGCATTCTCACGACAGACGAGCGCGACTTCGGCGCCTACCGTTTCAAGAACCACGCACCGTTTCAGAACCTGCTGGCCGAGAACAGCGATGGCTGAAGCTGCCGCCAGCCTCTCCCCCGCCCGCCGCGCCTGGCAACGCTTCAAGCGCAATCGGCTGGGCTACTGGAGCCTGATCCTGTTTTGCGCGCTGACCCTGCTGAGCCTGGGCGCCGAGCTGGTCAGCAACGACCGCCCCCTGCTGGTGCGCTACGACGGGCAGTTCTACCTGCCCATGCTGCACGACTACCCAGAGACCACGTTTGGCGGCGACTTTGCCACGCCCACGGATTACCTGGACCCTTACGTGCGCCAAAAATTGTCGGCCGACGGCAACTGGGCGCTCTACACCCTGAACCCCTACGGCGCGGGCACGCTGAACTATTTTGCCGATGCGCCCTTTCCCTCCGGCCCCTCGCGCCAGAACTGGCTGGGCACGGACGACCGCGGGCGCGACCTGCTGGCGCAGCTCATCTACGGCTTTCGCGTGAGCGTGCTCTTCGGTCTGGCGCTGACGGTGGTCGGCGTGGTGCTGGGCATTCTGGCCGGGGCGATCCAGGGGTTCTTCGGCGGCAAGATTGACCTCACCTTCCAGCGCTTCATCGAAATCTGGGGCTCGATGCCTGAGCTGTATCTGCTGATCATCTTCAGCGCGATTTTTGCGCCCAGCATTGCGCTGCTCTTGATCCTGCTGAGCCTGTTCGGCTGGATGGGCCTTTCGGACTACGTGCGCGCCGAATTCCTGCGCAACCGCCAGCTCGACTACGTGAAGGCGGCGCGCGCGCTGGGCGTGAAAAACGGCCAGATCATGTGGCGCCACATCCTGCCCAATTCCATGGTGCCGGTGGTCACCTTCCTGCCGTTTCGCATGAGCGCGGCGATTCTGGCGTTGACCTCGCTCGATTTCCTCGGTCTGGGCGTGCCCCCGGGAACGCCCAGCCTGGGTGAGCTGCTGAGCCAAGGCAAGAACAACATCGATGCGTGGTGGATTTCCATCTTCACCTTTGCCGTGCTCGTCGTCACGCTCCTGCTGCTCACCTTCATGGGCGATGCGCTGCGCGACGCGCTCGACCCGCGCAAGGCCGACGCATGAATGCCGCAACGCCCCTGCTGAGCGTGCGCGATCTGCGCGTGGCCTTTGCTGCCAAGGAGGTGGTGCATGGCATCGACTTCGACATTCATCCGGGTGAAAAATTTGCGCTGGTAGGCGAATCGGGCTCGGGCAAGACGGTCAGCGCGCTGGCGCTGCTGCGCCTGGCCATGGATGCAAAAATCAGCGGTAAGGCCATGCTGGGCGGGCGCGATCTGCTCCAACTATCAGAGCAAGAACTGCGTGGCGTGCGTGGCAGCGAGGTCGCGATGATCTTCCAGGAGCCGATGACCGCGCTCAACCCCTTGATGCCCGTGGGTGCGCAGGTGGCCGAGGTTTTGATGCTGAAACAGGCGCTAAGTCGCGCCCAGTCTGCGCAAGCAGCTATCGAATTGCTTGCAGCGACCGGCATCCCCGAGCCCGAGCGGCGCGCCGCGAGCTTTCCGCACCAGCTCTCGGGCGGCCAGCGCCAGCGCGCGATGATCGCGATGGCGCTGGCGTCACGGCCCAAGCTCTTGCTGGCCGACGAGCCGACCACGGCGCTGGACGTGACGCTGCGCGGCCAAATCCTCGACCTGCTCGCCGACCTGCAGCGCCAGAGTGGCATGGCAGTGCTGCTCATCACGCACGACCTGCTCATGGTGCGCCGTTTTGCCGACCGCGTCGCGGTGATGGAGCAAGGCCATCTGGTCGAGCAGGGGCCGACCGCGCGGATTTTCGACGCGCCCGAGCACGCCTACACCCGGCGCCTGATCGCCAGCACGCCGCGCCGCGACGTGGTCGAGGGCGATTTTGCTGAAGATGTGCCTCTCGCCGCGCGCGCACGAGGGCTGCGCGTGGGCTACCCGGTGGCGCTGCCCGGCCTGCGCGGCTGGTTTTCCAAGGGCGAGTTCGTCGCGGTCAAGGGGGCGGATTTGCGCATCCCCGCCGGGCGCACGCTGGGTGTGGTGGGCGAATCGGGATCGGGCAAATCGACGCTCGCGCAGGCGCTGCTGGGGCTGCTGCCAAGCACGGGGGAACTGACTCTGGCCGACCAGCATTGGCGCCAGCCTGCGCAACACAACAGCGCGCACAACCAGGCGCTGCGCCAGCGCGTGCAAGTGGTGTTCCAGGACCCGTTTTCTTCGCTCTCGCCGCGCATGACGGTGCTGGAGATCGTCGGCGAAGGGCTGAAAGTGCATGCGCCGCGGCTGCCTGAGGCCGAGCGGCGCGCACGCGTGCTGGCCATGCTGGCCGAGGTCGGTTTGATCGAGGCGCAGTTCCCCGGCCTGCTGGATCGCTACCCGCACGAGTTTTCCGGCGGCCAGCGCCAGCGCCTGGCGGTGGCGCGCGCGCTCATCGTGGGGCCGCAACTGCTGGTGCTCGACGAGCCCACGAGCGCGCTCGACGTGACCATCCAGCAGCAGGTACTGGCGCTGCTGGCGCGCCTGCAAAAGGAAAAAGGCTTGGCCTATCTGCTCATCACCCACGACGTCGCCGTGGTGCGCGCGATGGCGCACGAGGTCATCGTGATGAAAGACGGCGAAGTGGTGGAGTCCGGCCCCTGGGATCAGGTGCTCAAGCACCCGCGCGAACCCTATACCCAGCGGTTGGTTGCCGCCGCCGCGCTGCCCTGAAGGCCGGGCCCTACCGCAACACCAGCACCGGCACGCTGCACAGGCGCAGCAGCGCCGTCGTCGTGCTGCCCACGATGAGCTGGCGGATGCGTGAATGGCCGTAGGCGCCCAGCACCAGCAGCGAGGGGCCAAGCCCCTCCATCAGCGGCGGAATCACTTCCTCGGGCAGGCCGGGCAGGGTGCGCGTGGTGACCGTGAAACCCGCATCGACAAGCTGGGTCTGCGCTGCACGCAGGCGCTCTTGCGCGCGCGCGGGGCATTCGCCGACCATCACGAGCTCGGCCGGCATGCCGCGCAACAGCGGGCTGCCGGCCACACGCTCCACGGCGCGGTCGGCCGTGGCGCTGCCGTCGTAGGCCACGACGAAGTGCTCGGGCGCGGCAAACGGCACCGCGTCCATCACCATCACCGGCTGGCGCAGATTGCGCACCGCCGTTTCCACGCGGTGGTCCAAGCGCAGCTTGCGCACCGTGGGCGGGCGCCGGTTGCTGCCCAGCACGAAGAGGCGCGCCGTGGGCTCCTGCGTGAGCAGCACCTCGGTCAGGTCGCCTTGGCGCAGCAGGGTCTGCACCTCGGGCACGGTGTCGCGGCAGACGCTGGAGCGCGCTTCGTCCAGCATGCGCTGCGCCGCTTCCTGCGCCACCTTGGCGCGCTCCTCGTCCAGGTCGGACAGGCGCTGCAGCAGCAGGTCCTGCGCGCCCATGCCCAGCACGCCGCTGTAGTCGCCCACGGCCGCCATCGGCTCGGGGTGTTCCAGCGTGTGCAGCAGCGTGAGCGGCGCAGCCAGGCGCTGCGCGGCCCAGCAGGCGCCTTCCACCACCGCAGAGGTGGTGTTCAGGCCGTCGAGGCAGGCATAAACGGTGTCGGGCATCTGGGACATGGCAGGTTCACGCTGGGCAGGGCAAAGACCTGTCAAGTGTGGCAGCGCCTGCGCGATGCGCAAGCGGGACATTCCCGGTTGCCGGCGGCTGGCCGCTCAGCCGATGCGCGCCGGCGGTGAATACAGGTCCCAGGTGGCGATGAACAGGGCCGCTATCACCGGCCCGATGACGAAGCCTGTCAGGCCGAACAGCGCCATGCCGCCGAGCGTAGAGATCAGCACCACGTAGTCGGGCATCTTGGTGTCCTTGCCCACCAGCACCGGACGCAGCACGTTGTCCACCACGCCGATCACGCCTATGCCGTACAGCACCAGCGTGATGCCTTGCCAGGTGGAGCCGGTGGCCAGAAAGTACAGCGCCACCGGCCCCCAGATGAGGCTCGCGCCCACGGCCGGCAGCAGCGAGAGGAAGGCCATGATCACGCCCCAGAGCACCGGCCCTTCGATGTTCAGAATCCAGAAGATCAAGCCACCCAGCGCCCCCTGGGTGGCCGCCACCGCGACGTTGCCCTTGACCGTGGCGCGAATCACCGTGATGAACTTGGCGCTGAGCTCGCGCTTGTGCGCCTCGTCCAGCGGAATGGCGTTGCGGATGCGGGCCGCGAGCTGCGGGCCGTCGCGCAGCAGAAAGAACAGCAGATAGAGCATGACGCCGAAGTTGACGATGAACTCCAGCGTGTTGGAGCCGGCGCTGACCGCCTGGTTGGCCAGGAACTGCGTCGCCTGTGCGCCAAAGCTTGCCAGCTTGGTCTGCAGCTCGCCGAGCGTGCCCAGGTGCAGGCTCTCGAGGATGCGCAGCATCCAGGCCGGCATGGCCGACCAGATCTGCTGGGCATAGTCGCCAAAGTTGACCTGGCCCGAGCGCACGCGCTGATAGACGCCGCCGGCCTCCTGCACGACCGACGTTGCCACGGCGAGCATCGGAAGAATGACGATCAGCAGGCAGGCGCCGAGCGTGAGCAGCGCCGCCAGCGTGGGCCGGCGTGGCAAGCGCGCGAGCAAGCGCCGGTGCAGCGGCGCGAACAGAATGGCCAGCACCAGACCCCAGAAGATGGCGCCGTGCAGCGGCAGCAGGATGGCGCCGAACGCGAGCGTGACGGCGGCCAGCAGGATCAAGAGGGCGCGGTTCTTGGTGGTGGGCTGGTGCATGATGTCGGCACTGCGGCGCAAGGCCAAACGCGTGGGGAGCGCCCTGCGTGCGCACAAGAATGAAGGCGGCGCAAGCGTACACGTTTTGGCGCGCGTCGCTGGCCGGAATCAGTCACGTTCGCGCTCGCGCTCGTGGCGCTGCCTGCCATGGACTGGCGCGCGTGCGGGCCCGGTGCGCTCAAGGTGCGCGCTCTCGCGTGCTTGCGGCGCCTCGCGTTGAACTTCCCGGTGCGGCACGTTTTCGCGCGGTGCCGGCTCGCGCTGCATTTCCTTGCGCTCAAGCTCACCGTGCGCCTGAAGATGTTCGCGCGGCGCGGACACGGTAGCCTCGTGCGCTGGCATCGCTTCGCGCTCCGGCGCCGCAGCGGGATGAGCTTGCGGGTACGTCGCGGCCGTAGCCCCGCCCCAAGCTTCGCCAACGCGCGATGTACCAAACACCGCCGGTCCGGCCCCGCTGGGCTGGTAGCGCTGGCCGCTCTCGTGGGTCGCCAGACGGTGCTGGCGCTCTTGCTCCCACGTGGGCGGCAGACGCGGCTGTTGCAACGCGACTTTCTCCGCCGCGCTGGGCTGGGCGCGCGTGCCCTCGCTGCCGCCGTTGTAGCTCACGCGGTTGATGGTGGTGTTGTTCACCACGTGCTTGTCCACATACACGTTGGTGATGCGGCTGTCGTGGATGTTGTTGACCGTGCGGTTGTAATAGAACTGGTCGCCACGCCACTGGCCGCCGACATAGCCGCTGCCGAAGTAGCCGTAGCCGTAGTTGATGCCGCCGTAAAAACCTATGCTCTCGCCCCAGTAGCCCGCGTGCCAGTGGTAGATGCCGCTGGACCAGCCCCACCAGCCGGGGGTCCAGAGCACGCCCACGCGCGGCGGCCTCACCCAGACGCCGGGCACCCAGTAATAGGCCTCGTCGCCCCAGGCCCAGTAGCCAGGCGTCCAGAGGTAACCCGGGCCGGGCGCCACCGGCTGCTCATGGAGCGGCAGCGGCGGCGGGCTCACGGTGGTGACCGTCGTGGTCGTGATTCCGTCCTGCGTTTGGGTAACCGAGCCGGTGGTCCTTGTCGGCGCGACCACGCAGCCTGACAGCGTGCCAAGGCTCGCGGCCAGCACAATGGCAGAGGTGAATGTTTTCATGATGTCCTGCACCGTTTCCAGCTCTGCGACCGTGGCCGCATGAAGCGGATTCCTGCGCCTTCGCGGGCCTTGTCAACGCGACCACGGCGCCGAGTTTCTTGTTGCAACGCCGCGCCAGAGCTTGCGGTTGGCGGGCAGATGTCAGGAATGTGACGAATGATGTTGCGGCCCCGCGCGGCGGTGCCGCCACGTGATCGGTGGCACAATACCCTTCGCACATCAGGCCCTTCCCCAGCCACAGTCGCATCCGCCATCCGGTACAGCCGTGTCGCGGAAGGTTTTCAACCAGCTCGTGTTTCCTTCAGGGAAACAAAAGTCAGCGCGAAATGAGTGAACCAGCATCGATCTACCAGGCCTTCCAGGCCAACACGTATCTTTTCGGCGGCAATGCGCCCTATGTCGAAGAGCTCTACGAAAGCTATCTCACCAACCCTGGCAGCATTCCCGACTCCTGGCGCGAGTACTTTGACGCGCTGCAGCACGTGCCCGCGGTGGACGGCAGCGACGCGCGCGACGTGCCGCACCAGCCGGTCATCGACGCGTTTGCCGAGCGTGCCAAGCAGGGCGGCACCCAGGTGGTCGTGGCCTTTGGCGCCGACTCTGACCTGGGGCGCAAGCGCACCGCAGTCCAGCAGCTGATTGCGGCCTACCGCAACGTGGGTGTGGCCTGGGCCGATCTCGATCCGCTCAAGCGCCAGGAGCGCCCGGCGATTCCCGAACTCGAACCGTCCTTCTACGGCTTCACCGATGCCGACCAGGAGACGGTGTTCAACGTCGGCAACACCTTCTTCGGCAAGGAGAGCATGTCGCTGCGCGAACTGCTCAATGCCTTGCGTGAAACCTATTGCGGCACGCTGGGCGCCGAATTCATGTACGCCAGCGACCAGCACCACAAGCGCTGGTGGCAGCAAAAGCTCGAGAGCACGCGCAGCAAGCCGGTGTACGACGCGGCCAAGAAGAAGCGCATCCTCGAGCGCCTCACCGCGGCCGAAGGGCTGGAGCGCTTTCTGCACACCAAGTACGTCGGCCAGAAGCGCTTTTCGCTCGAGGGCGGCGAGAGCTTCATCGCGGCGATAGACCACTTGATCCAGTCTGCCGGCCAGAAGGGCGTGCAGGAGATCGTCATCGGCATGGCCCACCGCGGCCGCCTGAACGTGCTGGTCAATACCCTGGGCAAGATGCCCAGGGACTTGTTTGCCGAATTCGAGCACACCGCACCCGAAGACCTGCCCGCCGGCGACGTGAAGTACCACCAGGGCTTTTCTTCGGACGTGTCCACCGTGGGCGGGCCGGTGCACCTGAGCCTGGCCTTCAACCCCTCGCACCTGGAGATCGTCAACCCCGTGGTCGAGGGTTCGGTGCGCTCGCGCATGGACCGCCGCGGCGACCCCAAAGGCAAGCAGGTGCTGCCAGTGCTGGTGCACGGCGACGCGGCGATTGCCGGCCAGGGCGTGAACCAGGAAACGCTGGCGCTGTCGGAAACCCGGGGCTTTACTACCGGCGGCACGGTGCATATTGTGATCAACAACCAGATCGGCTTCACCACCAGCGACCCGCGCGACAGCCGCTCCACCACCTACAGCACCGACATCATGAAAATGATCGATTCGCCGGTGCTGCACGTCAACGGCGACGACCCCGAGGCGGTGTGCCTGGCGATCGAGCTGGCGCTGGAATACCGCATGGAGTTTTCCAAGGACGTGGCGGTGGACATCGTTTGCTACCGCAAGCTGGGCCACAACGAGCAGGACACGCCCATGCTCACCCAGCCGCTGATGTACAAGAAGATCGCCCAGCACCCGGGCACGCGCAAGCTCTACGCCGACAAGCTGGCGGTGCAAGGCCTGGGCGAGACGCTGGGCGAGGACATGGTCAAGGCCTACCGCGCGGCCATGGACGACGGCAAGCACACCGTGGACCCGGTGCTGACCGACTTCAAGAGCAAGTACGCGGTGGACTGGAGCCCCTACCTCGGCAAGGCCTGGACGGACGCGGCCGACACCGCCATTCCGCTGACCGAATGGAAGCGCCTGGCCGAGCGCATCACCACCATCCCCGACAGCGTCACGCCGCACACCCTGGTCAAGAAGGTCTATGCCGACCGCGCCGCCATGGGCCGGGGCGAGCATCCGGTGGACTGGGGCATGGGCGAGCACATGGCGTTCGCCTCACTCGTGGCTTCGGGCTACCCGATACGCCTGTCGGGCGAGGACAGCGGGCGCGGCACCTTCAGCCACCGCCATGCGGTCATCCACGACCAGAAGCGCGAAAAATGGGACGAGGGCAGCTACATCCCGCTGTCGAACGTGGCCGAGAACCAGGCGCCGTTCACCGTCATCGACTCCATCCTCTCGGAAGAGGCGGTGCTGGCCTTTGAATACGGCTATGCCTCCAACGACCCCAACACCCTGGTGATCTGGGAGGCGCAGTTCGGCGACTTTGCCAACGGCGCGCAGGTGGTGATCGACCAGTTCATCGCCTCCGGCGAAGTGAAGTGGGGGCGCGTCAACGGCATGGCGCTGATGCTGCCGCACGGCTACGAGGGCCAGGGGCCGGAGCACTCCTCGGCGCGGCTGGAGCGCTTCATGCAGCTGGCCGCCGACACCAACATGCAGGTGGTGCAGCCGACCACGGCCAGCCAGATCTTTCACGTGCTGCGCCGCCAGATGATCCGCCCGATCAGGAAGCCCCTGATCATCATGACGCCCAAGAGCCTGCTGCGCGCCAAGGACGCCAGCTCGCCGATCTCCGAATTCACCGGCGGCGGCTTTCAGACCGTGCTGGTGGAGCAGGACGAGGCCGTGGTCAAGAACGCGGCCAAGGTCAAGCGCGTCATCGCCTGCTCGGGCAAGGTCTATTACGACCTGGTGAAAAAGCGCGAAGAAAAGGGCGCCCAGGACGTGGCCATCGTCCGCATCGAGCAGCTCTACCCCTTTCCGCACAAGGCCTTTGCCGCCGAGCTCAAGCGCTTTGCCAAGGCGACCGACCTGGTCTGGTGCCAGGACGAGCCGCAGAACCAGGGCGCATGGTTCTTCATCCAGCACAACATCCACGAGAACATGCTCGCGGGCCAGAAGCTCGGCTACGCCGGGCGCGCGGCCTCGGCCTCGCCGGCGGTGGGCTACGCCCATCTGCACGCGGAGCAGCAGAAGAACCTGGTGGAGGCCGCCTTTGCCAAGCTCAAGGGCTTCGTGCTGACCAAATGAGCCCCGCCCCGGGCGCCGTGCCCGGGCGCGCTGCGCCCCGCATGGCAGGCCAGTTGCATAACGCTAATTGCTGAACGGAAACAAAAATGTCTATCGTTGAAGTCAAAGTCCCCGAGCTGTCGGAATCGGTTGAAGAGGCCACGCTGCTGCAATGGAAGAAGCAGGCCGGCGAGGCGGTTGCGCAAGACGAGATCCTGATCGAGATCGAGACCGACAAGGTGGTGCTCGAGGTGCCCGCGCCTTCGGCCGGCGTGCTCAGTGAGATCCTGCAGGGCGACGGGGCCACGGTGACGGCCAGCCAGGTGATCGCCAAGATCGACACCGATGCGGTCGCGGGCGCTCCGGCCCAAACGCCCGCTCCCGCCTCTGCACCGGCACCTGCTGCCGCTGCGCCAGCGCCTTCGGGCGCAGCGCCGGCGCCGGCCCCGGCGGGCGGCAGCAAGGCGGGCGTTGCCATGCCGGCCGCGGCCAAGATCCTGGCGGAAAACAAGCTCTCTGCCGCCAACGTGAGCGGCAGCGGGCGCGACGGGCGCGTGACCAAGGGCGATGCGCTGGCCGCCGTGGCCGGCGGCGCCAAGGCCGCAGCCATCCCGACCGGCGTGCCCAGCAAGGCGCTGCCGCAGGTGGCCGCGCCCGTTGTGCCCGACCTGGGCGAGCGCCCCGAGCAGCGCGTGCCCATGAGCCGTCTGCGCGCGCGCGTGGCCGAGCGCCTGCTGCAGTCGCAGGCGACCAACGCCATCCTGACCACCTTCAACGAGGTCAACATGGCGCCCGTGATGGAGTTGCGCAAGAAGTTCCAGGACCAGTTCACCAAGGAGCACGGCGTCAAGCTCGGCTTCATGTCCTTCTTCGTGAAGGCGGCAGTGCATGCGCTGAAGAAATTCCCGGCGGTGAACGCCAGCGTGGACGGCACCGACATCGTCTACCACGGTTATTTCGACATCGGCATTGCCGTCGGCTCTCCGCGTGGCCTGGTGGTGCCGATTTTGCGCAACGCCGACCAGATGAGCTTTGCCGACATCGAGAAGAAGATCGCCGAATTCGGCAAGAAGGCGGCCGACGGCAAGCTCACGCTCGACGAGCTCACCGGCGGTACCTTCTCGATCTCCAACGGCGGCGTGTTCGGCTCCATGCTCTCCACGCCCATCATCAACCCGCCGCAGTCGGCCATCCTGGGCGTGCACGCGACCAAGGAGCGCGCGGTGGTGGAAAACGGCCAGATCGTGGTGCGCCCGATGAACTATCTGGCGCTGAGCTACGACCACCGCATCATCGACGGGCGCGAGGCGGTGCTGAGCCTCGTGGCGATGAAAGACGCGCTGGAAGACCCCTCGCGCCTGCTGTTCGACATCTGAGCGGCGCAGCCGGAACATGCAACCCACCCTCGCGGTGGGTTTTCACCATCCATTGAGGAAAAGACATGAGCAAGTCATTTGACGTCGTCGTGATCGGCGCCGGCCCCGGGGGCTACATCGCCGCGATCCGTGCGGCGCAACTGGGCATGCAGGTCGCCTGCATCGACGAATGGAAGAACGACAAGGGCGGCCCCGCACCCGGCGGCACCTGCACCAATGTGGGCTGCATTCCGTCCAAGGCGCTCTTGCAGTCGTCGGAATATTTCGAACATGCCAACAAGCACTTCGCGGACCACGGCATCACGGCCAAGGACGTGAAGATGGACGTGGCAAAGATGGTCGGCCGCAAGGACAACATCGTCAAGCAGAGCAACGACGGCATCCTCTACCTGTTCAAGAAGAACAAGGTCACCTTCTTTCATGGCCGCGGCTCGTTCGTGAAAGCCGTCGACGGCGGCTACGAGATCGCGGTCGCCGGGGACAAGCCCGAGACCCTCGTGGCCAAGCAGGTCATCGTCGCTACCGGCTCCAGCCCGCGCGAGCTGCCGGGCGCGCCGTTTGACGAGGAGAACATCCTCTCCAACGACGGGGCGCTGCGCATCCCCGCGGTCCCCAAACGCCTGGCGCTGATCGGCTCGGGCGTGATTGGTCTTGAGATGGGCAGCGTCTGGCGCCGCGTGGGCGCCGAGGTGACCGTGCTTGAAGCGCTGCCGACCTTCCTCGGGGCGGTCGATGAACAGGTCGCCAAGGAGGCCAAGAAGGCGTTTGACAAGCAGGGCCTGAAGATAGCGCTGGGCGTGAAGATCGGCGAGGTCAAGAGCGGCAAGAAGGGCGTTGCCATTGCCTACACCGACGCCAAGGGCGAGGCGCAGAAGCTTGAAGTGGACAAGGTCATCGTCTCGATCGGCCGCGTGCCCAACACCACGGGGCTGAATGCCGAGGCGGTGGGCCTGAAACTGAGCGATCGCGGTCAAGTGGAAGTGGATGAACTTTGCCGCACCAATCTGCCGGGCGTCTGGGCCGTAGGCGACGTGGTGCGCGGCCCGATGCTCGCGCACAAGGCCGAGGAAGAGGGCGTGGCCGTGGCTGAGCGGATGGCGGGCCAGCACGGGCACGTGAACTTCAACACCATTCCCTGGGTGATCTACACCAGCCCGGAGATCGCCTGGGTCGGCAAGACCGAGCAGCAATTGAAGGCCGATGGCGTGAAGTACAAGGCCGGGAGCTTCCCCTTCATGGCCAACGGCCGTGCGCGCGCGCTGGGCGACACCACGGGCTTCGTGAAGATGCTGGCGGACGCCGCGACCGACGAGATCCTTGGCGTGCACATCGTCGGGCCCATGGCCTCCGAGCTGATCGCCGAGGCGGCCGTGGCCATGGAATTCAAGGCCAGCAGCGAAGACATCGCGCGCATCTGCCACGCGCACCCGACGCTGGGCGAATCCATGAAGGAAGCGGCCCTAGCCGTGGACAAGCGCACGCTCAATTTCTGAGTTTCAAGCAAAATAGGCCTCTAGCGCTTGCTGGACAAGCGCTGGCAGCTATTGTTTTTGTAGAACTGGAGTGGGCGTGTCGGTTCGGAGAATTTACGAACAGGCGCTGGCGGCCAAGGGCTACCAGAGCGACCCGGCGCAACTGCGCGCCGTTGACGCGCTGGAGCGCTGCGCCAGCGAATGGGGCGCGTACAAGCAGCGGCGCTCCAACGCGCTCAAGAAGTTCCTGAACCACCCGGCGATTCCGCGCGGCGTGTATATGTACGGCGGCGTGGGCCGGGGCAAGAGCTTTCTGATGGACTGCTTCTTCGAGGCCGTGCCGATCCGGCGCAAGGTGCGCCTGCACTTTCACGAGTTCATGCGTGAGGTGCAGCGCCAGCTCACCGAGCTGCAGGGCACGCAAAACCCGCTCGACGTGCTGGGCGCCAACGTCGCCAGGCGCTACAAGCTGATCTGCTTTGACGAGTTTCACATCGCCGACATCACCGACGCGATGATTTTGTATCGGCTGCTCGACGCCCTGTTTGCCAACGGCGTGGGCTTTGTCACCACCTCCAACTTCGAGCCCGACGGCCTGTACCCCGACGGGCTGCACCGCGACCGCATCCTGCCGGCGATCGCGCTGCTCAAGGAGCGCCTGGAAATCGTCAACGTGGACAACGGCGTGGACTACCGCAGCCAGACGCTGGAAGACGCCACGCTCTACCACACGCCGCTCGGGCCCCAGGCCGAGGCGGCGATGAAGTCCATGTTCGAGCGCCTGGCGGAGGCGCGCGACGAAGACCCGGTGCTGCGGATCGAGGCACGCGAAATCCACGCGCTGCGCCGCGCCGGCGGCGTGGTCTGGTTTGATTTTCGCGAGCTGTGCATGGGCCCGCGCTCGCAAAACGACTACCTGGAGATCGCCAGCCAGTTTCACACCGTGCTGCTGTCCAACGTGCCCTTCATGCCGGTGAACATGGCTTCGGCCGCGCGGCGCTTTACCTGGCTGGTGGACGTGCTCTACGACCGGCGCGTCAAGCTCATCATCTCGGCCGCCGTGCCGCCCGAGCAGCTCTATACCGAAGGGCCGCTGATCCACGAGTTTCCGCGCACCGTCTCGCGCCTGAACGAGATGCAGACGCGCGAGTATTTGCAGCTCGAACGCCGCGTGGTCGACACCCGGTTGACTTGAAGAGGTCCGGGCTTCAAGCCTTGGCTTCGAAGCCGGAAAAGCGCGCGGCCTTGCGCTCTTCGACCAGGGCCTCGATGCGCACTACCACCAGCGACAGATTGTCGCCCCCGCCCTCGGCGCGCTCGCGCGCTTCCTGGATCAGGTATTCGCTCGCCTCGCGCGGCGTGAGCGAGGCGGTGGCGGCGGCCAGCTCCTTGCTCGTGAAGTAGTGCCAGACCCCGTCGCTGCAGGCCAGCAGGGTCTCGCCCACGGCCAGTTGGGGAATGCTGTAGCAAGTCGCGGGCGGGTCGGCGTCCATGCCCAGGCACCCCAGCAGGATGTTGGAGTGTGGATGGTCGCGCGCCTGCTCTTCGGTGAGTTCGCCGCGGTCAACCAGCGCCTGCACGTAGGAATGGTCGCGCGTGCGGTGCAGCAGCTTCTTGCGTCGGAAGTGGTAGATGCGCGAGTCGCCCGCGTGTATCCAGTGGCAGTCGCCTTCGGGGTTGATGATGAAGGCGGCGATGGTGCTGTGCGGCTCCTGCTCGGCGGAAATCGCCGTGAGGCGTATCACCAGATGCGCCTCCTGCACCAGGTTCTGCAGAAAGACCGGGGTGTTGTCGGTGCGCGGGTCGTAGCGCTCGAACAACTGGCTTGCGGTCATCAAGACCTGGTCGGACGCCTTGCGCCCGCCGCTTCGGCCCCCCATGCCGTCGGCCACGATCGCGAGCACGCAGCCGATGACCCGCGGGTGGCTCAGCAGCTCTACCCGATCTTGCTGGTAGTCCCGGTCACCCCTGTGGGTGCCG
Organism: Comamonas sp. NLF-1-9; assembly: GCF_019195435.1. NCBI lineage: Bacteria > Pseudomonadati > Pseudomonadota > Betaproteobacteria > Burkholderiales > Comamonadaceae > Comamonas > Comamonas sp. NLF-1-9. The sequence continues at coordinate 1,663,695 of NZ_CP078069.1, read as the reverse complement.
GTGGCTGCCATGATGCGAAACGGTTTGTCCATGCAGGGGCACTACCAGAACTTCCACCATGGGTCGGACTTGCTCTTGAACCCCGTGCGGGGCAGTTCGCTGTTGGGATAAGAGGCGTCGAGCACGCGTCGGGCGTCGGCGCTCAGTTGCGTCAGGCCCAGCGCCTCGTAGGAGCGCATCAGGATGTACAGCGCCTCTTCATTGGCCGGCGCGCTCGGGTAATCCTTGATGGCCGACTGCGCGCGGCTCGCTGCCGCCACGTAGGCGCCGCGCTCGTAGTAGTAGCGCGCCACGTGCACTTCGTACTGGGCCAGAGAATTGACGATGTAGACCATGCGCTGGCGCGCGTCGCCCGCGTAGCGCGATTCGGGAAAGCGCGTGACCAGCTCGCGAAACGCCTCGAACGAATCCTTGGCCGCCTTCTGGTCGCGCTCGGACAGATCCTGGCGCGAAAGCCAGGAGAACCAGCCCAGGTCGTCGTTGAAATTGACCACGCCCTTCATGTACAGCGCATAGTCGTAGGCGGGGCTGGCCGGATGCAGCTTCATGAAGCGATCGAGCGTGGCGATCGCCTGCGCGCGTTCGCCGTCGCGGTATTGGGCATAGGCCTTGTCCAGCTGGGCTTGCTGCGCCAGCGGCGTGCCGGCCGCGCGCCCCTCCAGCTTTTCAAGCAGCGGCACCGCCTTGTCCCAGGAGCCGCTGCTCATCTCGTCTTTGGCTTCGGAGCGGATCTTTTGCACGCTCCAGTTGGCCGTGGGGTCCTCGGGCGTGCTGGAGCAGCCCGACAGAGCGACGCTCAGCAGCAGGGCGGAGGACAGGAGTGCAAGAGTGCGCAACATTGAAGCGTGGACTTTGGGGCCGTACGACAGAATCCGGCCATTGTATGAAACCGCGCCCGCGGCAACCAGCGGCTTTGCGTGGAAAATCGCGCCCGCCCTCACTTGCCCCCGCTCCATGCTTCAGGAATTCAACCACGGCCTGTTTCTGCTGATCAACGCCCCGCACGCGCCCGGCGCCGCCATGCTGGTATTTGCCCGGCTGTGCGCGGCCTGGCTGGTGCTGGCGGTGCCGCTGTACCTGGTAGTGGCCTGGCTGCGTGGGCGCGAGGGCGTGCGCCGCGTGCTGCTGGAGGCGCTGGCGGCCAGCGCGCTGGGGTTTGCGGCGTCGGCCGCCATCGGCCTGCTCTGGCCGCAGCCGCGCCCCTTCATGCTCGGCCTGGGCAGCGCGCTGATGGCGCATGCGCCCACGGCCTCCTTCCCCAGCAACCACCTCACCGGCATCTGGAGCGTGGCCCTGAGCCTGTGCCTGCATGCGCCCACGCGCCGCGCCGGCCTGGCGCTGCTGCTGCTGGGCCTGCCCGTGGCCTGGGCGCGCATCTACCTCGGGGTGCATTTCCCGCTGGACATGCTGGGGGCGCTGCTGCTGGCCCTGGCCAGCGCGCTCGTGCTGCGGCTGCTGTTGCCGGGCCTGGGCGCGCTGGCGCTGGCGCCGGCCAATGCCGCCTACCGCCGGCTGTTCGGCCCGCTGATACGCCGCGGCTGGGCCTCCTACTGAGCGCGCGCGCCATGCCTGCGGCTTTTGCCTGGGCGGCCAGGGCGCGGGCGCGTGCCAGCGGCGAGCGGCCGGCGGTGCTTCCTACAATCGCCCGATGTTCGTCCATCTGCGCCTGCATTCCGAGTTTTCCGTCGTCGATGGCACCACGCGCATCGATCAGGCCGTGCAGGCGGCGGCCAGCGACGGGCAGGGCGCGCTGGCGCTCACCGACCTGAGCAACCTGTTTGGCGCGCTCAAGTTCTACAAGGCCGCGCGCGCCAAGGGGGTCAAGCCGCTGCTGGGCGCCGAAATCTGGCTGGAAGACACTGCGGGCGGCGAGCCCGCGCGCATCGTGCTGCTGGTGCAGGACCGCCAGGGCTATCTGAACCTGTGCGAGCTGCTCTCGCGCGCCTGGACGCAGGGCGTGGCGCGCGATCAGGCGGTTTGCCGCTGGCAATGGCTGCAGGAACTGGCCGAGGGCTTGATTGCGCTCTCGGGCGCCCAGGCCGGCCCGGTAGGGCGCGCACTGCTCGCCGGCAACGAAGCCGGCGCCGCAGAGCAGGCATTGCAGCTCGCGGCGGCCTTTCCGCATCGCTTTTACCTGGAGCTGCAGCGCGCCGGGCGCGACGAGGACGAAGCCCATGTGGCGGCCGCGGTGCAACTGGCCGCGCGCCTGCACCTGCCGGTCGTCGCGACCCACCCGGTGCAATTCCTCGCGCCCGAGGACTACGATGCGCACGAGGCGCGCGTGTGCATTGCCGAAGGCAGCACGCTGGGCGACCGCCGGCGCGTGCGCCGCTTCACGCGCGAGCAGTATTTCAAGAGCGGCGCGCAAATGCGCCAGCTCTTTGCCGACCTGCCCTCGGCCCTGGCCAACACCGTGCAGATCGCGCTGCGCTGCAGCCTCACGCTGGAGCTGGGCAAACCGCAGTTGCCCGACTTTCCCATCCCCGCCGGCATGGGCGTCGAGGACTACTTTCGCCACGTCGCGCAAGAGGGCTTGGAGGCGCGGCTGCGCCATCTCTACCCCGACGAGGCCGAGCGCCAGGCAGAGCAGCCGCGCTACCAGGAGCGCCTGGATTTCGAGCTGGACATCATCAACAAGATGGGTTTCCCCGGCTACTTCCTGATCGTGGGCGACTTCATCCAGTGGGCCAAGGCCCATGGCTGCCCCGTGGGGCCGGGGCGCGGTTCGGGCGCGGGCTCGCTCGTGGCCTATGCGCTCAAGATCACCGACCTCGACCCGCTGCACTACAAGCTGCTGTTCGAGCGCTTCCTGAACCCCGAGCGTGTCTCGATGCCCGACTTCGACATCGATTTCTGCCAGGCCAATCGCGACCGGGTGATCGACTACGTCAAGGAGCGCTACGGCAAGGACGCGGTGAGCCAGATCGCCACTTTCGGCACCATGGCGGCCAAGGCGGCGATCCGTGACGCCGGGCGCGTCATGGACATGAGCTACACCTTCTGCGACGGCATCTCCAAGCTGGTGCCGGCCAAGCCCGGGCAGACTTATACCCTGGCCTATCCGCCCGAGCCCAAGGCGGAGGGCGACAAGCACAACTACGCGCTGGAGCTCGAACCCCAGCTCATGGCGCGCGTGCAGGCCGAAGAAGAGGTGCGCACCGTGGTCGAGATGGCGCAAAAGCTCGAAGGCCTGACGCGCAACATCGGCATGCACGCGGGCGGCGTGTTGATTGCGCCGGGCAAGCTCACCGATTTTTGCCCGCTTTATCAGCAGCCGGGCAGCAGCTCGGCGGTGAGCCAGTTCGACAAGGACGACGTGGAGGCGATCGGCCTGGTGAAGTTCGACTTTCTTGGCCTGGCAACGCTCACCATCCTGGAGCTCGCGCGCGAATTCATCGTCGCGCGCCATCGCGGGCAGGAAAACTTTGCCTTCGAGAACATTCCACTGGACGATGCGCCGACCTACAAGCTGTTCCAGGAGGGACGCACCGAGGCGGTGTTCCAGTTTGAAAGCCGCGGCATGCAAGGCATGCTCAAGGAGGCGCGCCCCAGCCGCCTGGAAGACCTGATCGCCCTGAACGCCTTGTACCGCCCGGGGCCGATGGACCTGATTCCCAGTTTCATCCACCGCAAGCACGGCAAGGAAGAAGTGGTCTATCCGCACCCGCTGGTAGAGCCGGTGCTCTCCGAGACCTACGGCATCATGGTCTACCAGGAGCAGGTGATGCAGACCGCGCAGCTGCTGGGCGGCTACAGCCTGGGCGGCGCCGACCTGTTGCGCCGCGCCATGGGCAAGAAAAAGGCCGAGGAGATGGCCAAGCACCGCCAGATCTTCCGCGAGGGCGCGGCCAAGAAGGGCATCAGCGAAGCCAAGGCGGACGAGGTCTTCGACCTGATGGAGAAATTCGCGGGCTACGGCTTCAACAAGTCGCACGCCGCAGCCTATTCGCTGCTGGCCTACCACACCGGCTGGCTCAAGGTGCACTACACGGCGGAGTTTTTCTGTGCCAACATGAGCATTGAAATGGACGACACCGACAAGCTCAAGGTGTTGCACGACGATGCCATCCGCGAGGGCCTGTCGTTCGAGCCGCCAGACATCAACCGCGGCGTGTACCGCTTCGAGCCCGTGACCGACCAGGTGATCCGCTACGGCCTGGGCGCGGTCAAGGGTACGGGCCAGCAGGCGATCGAGGCCATCGTCGCCGCGCGCGAGGGCCGCGGCGAAGGGCCGCAGGGCGGCACGCGCGGGCCGTTCAAGAGCCTCTTTGATTTTTGCGTGCGGGTAGACCGCTCGCGCATCAACAAGCGCACCGTCGAGGCCTTGGTCAAAGCCGGTGCTTTCGATGGCCTGTGCCGCGACAGGGCAGCGCTGGCCGCCAGCATAGACACCGCATTCGACTACGCCCAGGCGCAACTGGCCAATGCCAACCAGGGCGGTCTTTTCGACATGATGGGCGAGGGTGCGGTCGGCGCGAGCGACGAGGAGCCGCCGCTGGCCACCGTGGTGCCCTGGGACGTGCGCGAGCGCCTGACGCAGGAGAAGACCGCTATCGGTTTTCACCTCTCTGGCCACCTCTTCGACGCGGTGCAGACCGAGGTGCGCCGCTTTGCCCCGACGGCGATCGCCGACCTGGCAGACAGCCGCGACAGCGTGGTGGTCGCCGGCATCGTCTCCGAGCTGCGCGCGATCAACGGTCAGCGCGGCAAGCTCACGCTGTTCAAGCTCGACGACAAGAGTGCCAGCATCGAGGTTTCGGCCGACGAGGCGCTGGCGGCCGCCGCCGCCGACGCGCTGCGCGACGACGAGGCGCTGGTGCTCAGCGCACGCGTGCAGCCCGACCACTTCAACGGCGGGCTGCGCCTGAAGGCCCAGCAGATCTGGAGCGTGCCGGCCGCGCGCGCGCGCTTTGGCCGCTACCTGCACGTGCGCGCGGGCGCGGCGCTGCCGGACGTGGCCGACTTCGTGCGCCGCTTTCCGCCGCGCACCGAACAGACGGACGACGGTCATGTGCTCAGCCAGGGCCTGCGCGTGCGCCTGGCGCTGCGCTGCCAGGCCGAGGGCGAGGCCGCCACGGCCGAGCTGCAGCTGGGCGATGCCAGCCGCTTCTACCCCACGGATGCGGCGCTCGCGGCCTGGAGCGCGCAGGCCGGCGAGGGCGCCGTGCAGGTGGTTTACGCGGCGGTTTGAAGCTGCTGTCGCGCGCTGCGCGCGCCCGTGGCTGTGCCCCTGGGCGGGCCGTGCGGCAGATGGCTTGAAAAGCCGGGTCACAGCACCAGATGCAGTGCGTTCAGGCGCGCACCCGGATGGCTAGAATGGGTTTCATGGTTACCAAAGTGCCCGTGCCGCCACCGCGTGAGCCGTCCTGGGACGAGGGCGGTTCGGTGGTGGCCGAGCGGCGCACCCAGAAACTGCAGCCGCCCAAGATGTACCAGGTGGTGATGCTCAACGACGACTTCACGCCCATGGAATTCGTCGTGGTGGTGCTGCAGGAATTCTTCAACAAGGACCGCGAAGCCGCGACGCGGATCATGCTCAAGATCCACCTCGATGGCAAAGGCGTCTGCGGTGTCTATACCCGCGACCTTGCCGACACCAAGGTGGCCCAGGTGATGGATGCCGCGCACAAGGCGGGGCACCCGCTGCAATGCCTTGCCGAGCCTGTTGAATGACAGGCAGTCCGCCCTGATCTACAGTTAGACCCAACCGCAAGCAAAAGGAGTTCTCACATGATTGCCCAGGAACTGGAAGTCAGCTTGCACATGGCCTTCGTAGAGGCCCGCCAGCAGCGCCACGAGTTCATCACCGTGGAGCACCTGCTGCTGGCCCTGCTGGACAACCCGAGCGCCACCGAGGTGCTCAAGGCCTGCGCGGCCAACATCGACGATCTGCGCTCGGCGCTGGCCGGTTTCATTCGCGACAACACCCCGCAAGTGGCCGGCAGCGACGAGGTGGACACCCAGCCCACGCTCGGCTTTCAGCGCGTGATCCAGCGCGCCATCATGCACGTGCAGTCCACCGGCAACGGCAAGAAGGAAGTCACGGGCGCCAACGTGCTCGTGGCCATCTACGGCGAGAAGGACTCGCACGCGGTGTACTACCTGCACCAGCAGGGCGTGACGCGCCTGGACGTGGTGAACTTCATCGCCCACGGCATCAGGAAGGGCGAGGCGGCCGAGCAGGCGCGCCCCGAAGCCCCGCAAGCCGAAGGCGAAGAGAGCGCCAGCCAGAGCGCGGGCGAGCGCAGCGAGAAGGCTTCGCCGCTCGAGCAATACACGCAAAACCTCAACCAGGCGGCCAAGGACGGGCGCATCGACCCGCTGATCGGGCGCAACTACGAAGTCGAGCGCACGGTGCAAATCCTGTGCCGCCGGCGCAAGAACAACCCGCTGCTGGTCGGTGAGGCCGGCGTGGGCAAGACGGCGATTGCCGAGGGCCTGGCCTGGCGCATAACCCAGGGCGACGTGCCCGAGATCCTCAAGGACTGCACCGTCTACGCGCTGGACATGGGCGCGCTGCTGGCTGGCACCAAGTACCGCGGCGATTTCGAGCAGCGCCTCAAGGGCGTCTTGAAGAACCTCAAGGACAAGCCCAGCGCCATCTTGTTCATCGACGAGATCCACACGCTGATCGGCGCGGGCGCGGCCTCGGGCGGCACGCTGGATGCGTCCAACCTGCTCAAGCCAGCGCTGTCCAGCGGCCAGCTCAAGTGCATAGGCGCGACCACCTACACCGAGTACCGCGGCATCTTTGAAAAGGATGCGGCGCTCTCGCGGCGTTTCCAGAAGGTGGACGTGACCGAGCCGACGGTGGCCGAGACCGTGGAAATCTTGAAGGGCCTCAAGAGCCGCTTCGAGGAGCACCACGCGGTCAAGTACGCCTCGGCCGCGCTGCAGGCGGCGGCCGAGCTCTCGGCCAAGTACATCAACGACCGCCATCTGCCCGACAAGGCGATCGACGTGATCGACGAGGCCGGCGCTGCCCAGCGCATCCTGGTGCCGAGCAAGCGCAAGAAGACCATAGGCAAGAGCGAGATCGAGGAGATCGTCGCCAAGATCGCGCGCATTCCGCCGGCCAACGTGAGCAACGACGACCGCGGCAAGCTGCAGACGCTGGAGCGCGACTTGAAGAGCGTGGTCTTTGGCCAGGACAAGGCGCTGGAGGTGCTCGCTTCCAGCGTGAAGATGGCGCGCTCGGGCCTGGGCAAGGACGACAAGCCGATCGGCGCCTTCCTGTTTTCCGGCCCCACGGGCGTGGGCAAGACCGAGGCGGCGCGCCAGCTGGCCTACATCATGGGCATAGAGCTGATCCGCTTTGACATGTCCGAATACATGGAGCGCCACGCGGTCAGCCGCCTGATCGGCGCGCCCCCGGGCTATGTCGGCTTCGACCAGGGCGGCCTGTTGACCGAGGCCGTGGCCAAGAAGCCGCATTCGGTGCTGCTGCTCGACGAGATCGAGAAGGCGCATCCGGACATCTTCAACGTGCTCTTGCAGGTCATGGACCACGGCACGCTGACGGACAACAACGGGCGCAAGGCCGACTTTCGCAACGTCATCATCGTGATGACGACGAACGCCGGTGCCGAGACCATGAACAAGTCCACGATAGGCTTCACCACGCAGCGCCAGGCGGGCGACGAGATGGCCGACATCAAGCGCCTGTTCACGCCCGAGTTCAGAAACCGCCTGGACGCGATCGTCAGCTTCAAGGCGCTCGACGAGCAGGTCATCCTGCGCGTGGTCGACAAGTTCCTGCTGCAACTGGAGCAGCAGCTCGGCGAGAAAAAAGTGGAGGTCACCTTCACCGACGAGCTGCGCAAACACCTGGCCAAGAAGGGCTTTGATCCGCTGATGGGCGCGCGCCCCATGCAGCGTCTGATCCAGGACACCATACGCAAGGCGCTGGCCGACGAGCTGCTGTTTGGCAAGCTCACCGACGGCGGGCGCGTGACGGTGGACATCGTCCCGGGCAAGGACGACAAGGGCGAGGAGAGCGCCGAAGTCAAGCTCGACATCGAGCCTCTGTCCAAGAAGGAGCGCTCCAAGAGCGCCGAGCACAAGGAGGCGGCCGCGGCGGACTGAGGCGCGCGGCTGAGCGAGAACCCGCCGCTGGCGGGTTTTCTTTTTCCCGGAAATATCAAAGAAAAAAGCCTGTAACGCCCATGGATGTGGCGCTAACAGCTACCATATAAATAGCATGAACACCCTGGCCGCCTGGCGCGCGGCGCTGGCAGAGCTGTCCCCGGCCAACTTTGGCCTGGTGATGGCCACGGGCATCCTCGCGCTTGCGGCCGGGATGCTGGGCCTGCCCTGGGTGGCGCGCGTGCTGCTGGTGCTCAACGTCGCGCAGTACGCGCTGCTGTGGCTGCTGTACCTGCTGCGCGCGCTGATCTGGCCCCGGCGCTGCCTGGGCGATCTGACCGATCACGCGCGTGGTCCGGGCTATTTCACCGTGGTCGCGGCCACGGGCGTGCTGGCATCGCAGGTGCTGGTGCAGGAACAGGCGCGGCAGGCGGGCCTGGCGCTGGGCGTGCTCACGCTGGTGTTGTGGGCGGCTTTCACGTATTCGATCTTCCTGGCCTTCATCATCAAGCGCGACAAGCCGCCGCTGGTGCAAGGCATCAGCGGCTCGTGGCTGCTCGCCGTCGTGGCGACGCAATCGGTGGCGGTGGTGTGCGCGCTGCTTGCGCCCGACGTTGCGCTGCGCTGGCGCGCGACGCTCAACTTTCTCGCGCTCACCTTGTGGCTCTGGGCCGGGGTGCTCTACCTCTGGCTGATGGGGCTGATCTTCTACCGCTTCATGTTCCTGCGCCTGGCGCCCGAGGAGCTCGTGCCTTCGTACTGGATCAACATGGGCGCGCTGGCGATTTCGACGCTGGCCGGAGCATTGCTGATCCACGAGGCGCCGCAAGCGCCGTGGCTGGCGATGCTGCTGCCCTTCGTCAAGGGTGTCACGCTGACGTACTGGGCGGCCGGAAGCTGGTGGATACCGGTGCTGGTGCTGCTGGGTGTCTGGCGCCACGGCGTGCGCCGCTATCCGCTCGTGTACGAGCCGCGCTACTGGGCGCTGGTGTTTCCGCTGGGCATGTACGCGGCATGTACCTGGCAGATGGATCATGCGCTGCAACTGGCGCTGCTGGAGCCGCTGGCGCGGGTTTTCCTCGGTTTTGGCCTGCTGGCCTGGCTGCTGACCTTTGCGGGACTGGTTCGAAGGGTCTTTCGCTTGCTGCCAGGGTTTGGCGTTTATCGTTCCGGTACCTGAATCCCGGAGTTCAAGCGATGACCCCTCGCATGCATGGTTCCCGACCCCGTTTCCCGCGCTGGCTCGGCGCGCTTGTCCTGCCCTTGTGGCTGGTTTCATGCGGAGGCGGTGATGGCGGCGGCGGCGGCGGTGGCGAAGGGCACGATGTCAGCTCGGTCGCCATCCAGGGCCGTGTCAGCTACGACTTCGTGCCGGCCACGATCTCCGCCGGGTTGAACTACGCGAACATCACGTCCCGGCCGGCGCGCGGCGTGCAAGTGGTGGCGGTGGCCGACGACGGGCGGGAGCTGGCCAGCACCCGCGCGGGCGCGGATGGCAGCTTCACGCTGACGGTACCGGTCAAGACCTCGGTGCGCCTGCGTGCCAAGGCGCGCCTGCTGCAGGCGCCGGGCGCGGGCGCGAGCTGGGATTTCAGCGTCCGCGACAACACTTCCGCCGGGTATGCCCAGGGCAACGCCGCGCTGTACACGGTGCAGAGCGAGGCGTTTGACAGCGGCAGCAGCGCCACGCTCGCGCGCGATTTGCATGCGGGCTCGGGATGGACGGGCAGCGGCTATGGGCAGGCGCGCGCGGCCGCACCGTTTGCCATCCTCGACCAGTTCTATTCGGCGATCGAAAAAATCCGCGCCGTCGATCCCGGCGTGGCGTTTCCCGCGATGAATGCCTACTGGAGCATCAACAATCGGCCGGCGAATGGCGATCCGTCGCTGGGCGAGATCACGACCAGCCACTGGCGGTCCGCAGGTGCCACCCCCGGCTTGTACATCCTGGGCAAGGCGGACGTGGACACCGACGAATACGACACCGGCGTCATCGTGCACGAATGGGGGCATTACTTCGAGTCGCGCCTGTCGCGCTCGGACAGCACCGGTGGCCCGCACGGCGGCGGCGAGGTGCTGGACATGCGCCTGGCCTTTGGCGAAGCCTGGGGCAATGCGCTGGCCGGCATGGTGCGCGACGATCCGCTCTACATCGACACCAACGGCCCGCGGCAGGCGCGATCGGGCTTGGCGTTTGACCTGGGTCTTTTCTCCGCCGATGAGCCCGCAGGCTGGTTCAACGAAGCGGCGGTGCAGACCCTGCTCTACAAGACCTACCGTGCGCCTCAGCTCGGTTTTGACGCCATCTACCGCGTGATGACCGGGCCGCAAAAGAGCACGCCGGCCTTCACCAGCCTGTTCACGTTCGCCACCTATCTGCGCGCCGGGGCGGACGCCGACGGGCAGGCAGTGCTCGATGGCCTGCTCGCCGACATCCAGACCGTTCATGGTGCGCCGCTCGACATCTGGGGCACGCACCAGGCCTGGCCACAAAGCCTGGCAAGCGTGCCCGAACACGAAAGCAAGGTGTTGCCGATCTACACCTCGCTCACGCTGGGTGCGCAACCTGCCCGCCTGTGCGCCACCGATGAACTGGGGGTCGAGGGCAACAAGCTGGGCAATCGGCGCTACTACCGTTTTGCGGTCGCCAGCAGTGCGGCGTACAAGCTGGAGTTCACCGAAGGTGATGCAAGCGTCGTCGAGGTGCGCGGCAGCGGCGGGGAGGTGGCGCTGCAAGAGATCGATGACCAGACTGTCGGGCTCAACTTGACTCCAGGCGAGTACGTCATGGCGATCCTGCCCAAGCCGATCAAGAGCTGCTTTTCCGTTCGCGTGTTTCAGTGAGGACCGCACCATGACCCCGTTTCCTACCCTTCGTCGAGTGATTTTTCTGTGTGCTGCTCTGGCGCTGCTGCCCGGATGCGGCGTGGCCGGACCCGCTAGCGCCGACGCGCCGGTGGCCACCACGGCCAAGCCTGGAACCACGCTGGCGGTGCAGGTGCAAGGCCCCAGCGCGTTTGCCAGCGGTGCCAGTGCCCGACTCGTCCTGGACTTCTTGCATGCGCGCCCCGGCGCCAGCCTGACGGTGAGTTATCGCGCCGAGCCCGGCTTGGTGCTCGAGAGCGCCGCCCAGGTCACCTTGAGCGCCGATGCCCAGGGCCGGGCGAGCGACGCGCTGCTGCTGCGCGGGGTGCAGGACGGCAGGCACTACCTGAACGTCTTCGTCGCGCAGCAAGGCGGGGCGCAGCAGGCGGTTTCGATTCCGGTGACGTTCGGCAGTGCACCGCTGCAGAAAAAGGCGAAACCGCCTGCGGAGGGGGCCGAAGTGGTGACGCCGACCGGTGAGTCGCTGGTGATCCTGCCGGCCAGCCCGCCGCGCAACTGACGCCCCGGCGGCTCAGTCAGGCGCAGGCGCGCGCCAGCGCCTGGTCGATGTCCCAGAGGATGTCGTCCACGTCCTCGATGCCGACCGACAGGCGCACCATGTCGGGGCGCACGCCGGCGCGCGCGAGCTCCTCGTCGCTCAGCTGGCGGTGCGTGGTCGAAGCCGGGTGGATCACCAGGGTCTTGGCGTCGCCGATGTTGGCCAGGTGGCTCAGAAACTCGCAGGCATCGATGAACTTCTCGCCCGCCGCCGCGCCGCCCCGGATGCCGAAGGTGAGCAGCCCCGAGGCGCCCGGCGCGCCATCGACTTCGCGAAACTGCTTTTTCGCGAGCGCGTGGCAGGGCGAATCGGGCAGGCCCGGGTAGTTGACCCAAGCGACCTTGGGGTGCTGCTTCAGGTGCTTGGCCACTGCCAGCGCGTTGCGGCAGTGCGCCTGCATGCGCAGGTGCAAAGTCTCTGCGCCTTGCAGCAGCAGCCAGGCGTTCATCGGCGAGAGCACGCCGCCGTAGGTGCGGTTGACCTCCATGCGCGCCTTCATGGTGTAGCCGAAGTCGCCAAAGGTCTCGTAGAACTTCACGCCGTGGTAGGCCCGGCTGGGCTCGGTCATGTCGGGGAACTTGCCGTTGTCCCAGGGGAAGCGCCCGCTTTCGATGAGCACGCCGCCCATGGTCGTGCCGTGGCCGCCGATGTATTTGGTGGCGCTGTGCACCACGATGTCCGCACCCAGATCGAGCGGGTTGCACAGATACGGGCTGGCCACGGTGTTGTCCACGATGAGTGGCACGCCGTGCGCATGCGCCACTTCCGCCACCGCGGCGATGTCCAGCACGTTCACCAGCGGATTGCCCAGGGTTTCGCCAAAGACCACGCGGGTTTCGGCGCGCATGGCGCGCTCGAAATTGGCCGGGTCGGCCGGATCGACGAAGGTGGTCTCTATGCCCAGGCGCTCGAAACCTATGCCCAGCTGCCCGACGCTGCCGCCGTAGAGCGTGCTTGCGGCGACCACGTGGTCGCCGGTCTTGAGCAGGGCAAACAGGGCAGTCATCTGCGCCGCCATGCCGCTGGCGCAAGCCAGCGCCGCGCGGCCGTTTTCCAGGCTGGCCATGCGCTCCTCGAACACCGCCACCGTGGGGTTGGAGATGCGGCTGTAGACGTTGCCGAAAGTGGCCAGGTTGAACAGCCTGCTGGCGTGTTCGGCGTCGTCGAAGACGAAGCTCGTGGTCTGGTGAATCGGCGTGGCGCGCGCGCCGGTCACGGGGTCGGGCTGGGCGCCGGCGTGGATGGCGCGGGTGCCAAAGCCAAAGACATGGTCGCCGTGGGACTTGCTCATTCTTTCAGATGAAAAGTGGCTCAAACGCTTATCTGGCGTGCGCCTGCAGCTATGGTTTCAGTAGGGTAGCTGGCGTGCGCGCCGAGCGGTGATCACCCGGGTGTTCACGCCCGCCCAGCCCAGACCGCCAAACAGGCGCGCATGCTCGATCTTCACGCAGCGGTCTTGCACCACATCGAGGCCTGCGGCGCGCGCCTGCGCGGCCGCCGCTTCATTGATCACGCCCAGTTGCAGCCACAGGCAGGACGCGCCAATCGCAATCGCCGCCTCGGCCAATGGCGGGATGTCCTGGGCGCGGCGAAAGCAGTTGACCATGTCTATCTTGCGCCCTTGCGCGGCCAGCGCCTGCGCGGCCTCGCGCACGCTGGCAAACGCCGGCTGGCCGAGGATGCTGCCGCCCTCCCTGGCCACCAGCGGGTTCACCGGCACGACGTGGTAACCATGCGCCTGCATGTATTGCGCGGCAAAGTGGCTCGGGCGGTGCCACTGCGGCGAGAGGCCGACGACGGCGATGGTGCGGCAGCGCGCGAGGATGGCGCGCAACTGGCTGCTCAGCACGGGCGGGCTGGCGACCGGGTTTGCGGTAGGGCTTGCAGCCGGGCTCATCGCGCAGGGCTTTCGCCGTGTTGCAGCAGGCGCTGCAGCAGCTCCTGCGTCGGGTAGCCGTCGGGCGTCTGGCCGGTGCTGCTCTGGTAGCGGCGCAGGCCCGCGCGCGTGGCCGGGCCGACCACCCCGTCGGGCTCGCCCGCGTCCATGCCCAGGCGGTTGAGCGCCATCTGCAACGCCTCGATCTCGCTGCGCGCCAGCGGCTTGAGCTGGCGCGGCCAGGGCGCAAGCAGCGCGGGGCCGCCGTCGATCTGGCGCGCCAGCAGGCTCACCGCCAGCGCGTAGTTGGTCGAGCTGTTGTAGCGCAGCAGCACGCGGAAATTGTTGCCCACCATCACCGCCGGCCCCAGGCGCCCGGCCGGCGTGAGGATGGAAGCGTCGCGCATCGCGGGCAGCACCTTGCCGTCCATGCTGCGCACGCCCTCGGCGGCCCAGGCGTCGCTGTCCTGGCGCACCGACAGCTCGGTGCGGCTGTAGTCGAAGTTCGGCGGCAGGCGCACTTCCGCGCCCCAGGGTTCGCTCGGGCGCCAGCCCGACTGCGCGAGGAAGTTGGCGGTGGAGGCGAGCACGTCGGGCACGCTGTTCCAGATGTCGCGCTTGCCGTCGCCGTCGGCGTCCACCGCGTACTTCAGATAGACCGAGGGCAGAAACTGCGTGTGGCCCATGGCGCCGGCCCAGGAACCGACCAGCTTGGCTGCGGGGATCTGCCCCTGGTCCACGATGGTGAGCGCCGCCATGAGCTCGCCGCGCGCCCAGTCGCGCCGGCGTCCGTCCCAGGCGAGCGTGGCCAGCGCATCGACGGTGCGAAAGCTGCCGAAGTGCGTGCCGTAGCTGCTCTCTATGCCCCAGATCGCGGTGATGATGCTGGCCGGCACGCCGTAGCGTTCAGCGGCGCTGTCCAGCGCGCCCGCATGCAGCTGGCGCTGCGCCTTGCCCGCGAGGATGCGCTGGGTGGATACCGCGCCGTCAAGATAGGTCCAGATCGGGCGCACGAACTCGGGCTGGGCGCGGTCGAGCTCCAGCACCTGGGGCAGCAGCCGCGCCTTGGCCAGCGTCGCGTCCAGCGTGTCCTGGCGTATGCCGGCCTGGCGTGCCTCCTTGGCAAAACCGGCGAGCCAGGCGCTGAAATCCTCAGCCTGCTCGGCGCTGGCGGCCTCGGCCGTGGCGCTCCAGCCGGTGCTGGCGGCGCCGCCCAGCAGGGCTGCGAGCATCAGCACCAAAGCGGGTGCAAGGCTGCGGTGGCGCGCAAGAGAAGGCATGGATGGAGATTGTGCCCAAGTCCCCAAGCCCCGGGCGCGCGGCTGGCTACCGCTGGCGCCCGCCCATGCGATCCGGCCCTGCCCGCCGGCGATCGGCGCGAGCGGCTCAGGCCGCGGCCAGCTTGCCCGCCGGCGCGAACGAGGCCAGCGTGGCGGCCAGGCCCTCGGCATAGGGCGTGATGCGAAAGTCCGGGTAGCGGGCCATGAACTTGTCGCTGCAGAACACATAGTCTTGCTGGTTCTGGTAGAGCATTTCGCCGACCTCGCGCACCAGGGGGTGCAGTGGGCCGGCCAGGCGCACCAGCGGCGCGGGCAGCACGTGCAGGCGCGGCGCCAGGCCCAGCAGGCGGGCGCTGTCGGCCAGCAGCGCGCGCGGCGTGGGCGCGGGGCTGGCCGTGGGCATGTGCCAGCTCTGCTGCCAGGCGCCCTCGTCCAGCGCCAGCAGCGCCAGCGCGCGGCCCGCGTCCGGCGTGTAGGTGAAGCTGTGGCGCCGGTCCGCGTTGCCCAGCCACACGGCGCTTCGGCCCTGCAACTGGCGCTGCAGGCCGGCCACATACAGCAGGGACAGGCGCGAGTGCGGGCCGTAGAAGTCGGCGCTGCGCGCAATCAGCCAGCGCAGGCCCCGCTGCTCGCCCGCCTGCTGCAGTTGCGCGATCAGCCCCTCGCGCACGCGCCCCTTGCGCGAGGGCGCTGCCAGCGGGTGGTCCTCGCGCATCGGCACGGCCAGCGGCAGCGGGCCGTAGGCGTAGATGTTGTCGAACCAGAGCAGGCGCGCGCCGTGGGTGAGCGCGGCGTCGATCGCGCCCTGCATGATGCGCGGCCAGTCGCGCTCCCAGACCTCGGCACGGTAATCCAGGCCCAGGCACAGGTGCAGGTGGCTGTGGCCGTGCAGCGCGCGGCTGAGCGCTGGCGCGTCCAGCGCATCGAGTTGCAGGTGGCCGGCTTCGCCGCGTGCGCTGCGGCTGGCCAGAGTGACCTCGTGGCCGCGGGCGCGCAGCGTCTGGGCGGCGGCGCGGCCGATCACGCCGTCGCCGAGAATCAGGTGTCGTGTGGGTATGTGCATGTGCCGATCATCGGCCCCGCGCCGCCGGCCGGGAAGCCACGCCATAGAATTGCCATCATTCACCATTGAATGACTGGCCATGCAAAGCAATGCCTTGCAAAACCTGGACTGGCGCCTGCTGCAGGCCTTCCTGGCCGCGGCCGAAGCGGGTTCGCTGGGCCGCGCCGCCGCGCTGCTGGGCGACAGCCAGCCGACGCTGAGCCGGCGCCTGGCGCAACTTGAAGCGCGGCTCGGCCAGGCCTTGTTCGAGCGCACGCCGCGCGGTCTGGTGCCGACGGTGGCCGGACAGGTGCTGCTGGAGCCGGCGCGCGAGATGCGCGCGCAGGTGGCGCGCATGGGCCTGCAGCTCGAGCGCCATGCGCTGGCGCTGGCTGGCACGGTGCGCATCACGGCGAGCGAGATGGTCAGCCAGCACCTGCTGCTGCCGGCGCTGCGCCCGCTGCGCGCACAGCACCCCGAGATCCAGATCGAGCTGGCTCCGGGCGACGAGGTGGCCGACCTGCTGGCGCGCGAAGCCGACATTGCGCTGCGCATGTTCCGGCCGACGCAAAAAGAGCTGATCGCGCGCCGCCTGGCCGATTTGCCGCTGGGCTTGTTCGCACACCGCGACTATCTGGCCGCGCGCGTGCCGGTCGCGCCCGAGACCATGCACCAGCACGCCTGGATAGGCGACGACCGCCACGGCCTGATGGTGCGCGGCTTCGAGCGCGCCGGCTTCAGCGTGGCGCGCGAGTTTTTTGCCATCCGCACCGACCATTCGGCGCTGGCCTGGCAGGCGGTCTGCGAAGGCCTGGGCATAGGCGCCGCGCCGCTGTGCGTGGGCGAGCGCACGCCGCAGGTGCAGCGCGTGCTGCCGGCGCTGGCCATTGCGCCCATGCCCTGCTGGCTGGTGGTGCACCGCGAGCTGCGCGGCACGCCGCGGCTGCGCGCGGTGTTCGACGCGCTGGCGCGCGCCCTGTCCTGAGGCGCGGCTTGGGTATGCTGCGGGGCATGGCCGCACACACCTTTCTCTGGCACGACTACGAAACCTTTGGCACCGACACCCGGCGCGACCGCCCGGCGCAGTTTGCCGCCATCCGCACCGATGCCGAGCTCAATGAAATCGGCGCGCCGCTGATGCTCTACTGCCGCCCGGGCGACGACTATCTGCCCGACCCCGGCGCGAGCCTGGTCACCGGCATCACGCCGCAAGAATGTCTGCAAAAAGGCCTGCCCGAGCACGTCTTTGCCGCGCGCATCGAAGCCGAGCTGGCCCAGAGCGGCACCGTCGGCGTGGGCTACAACAGCATCCGCTTTGACGACGAGATCACGCGCTTCATGTTCTGGCGCAATCTCATCGACCCCTATGCGCGCGAATGGCAGAACGAATGCGGCCGCTGGGACTTGCTGGACGTCGTGCGCATGACGCATGCCTTGCGCCCCGACGGCATCGCCTGGCCCCAGGTGGAGGGCAAGACCAGCTTTCGGCTCGAGCACCTCACCCGCGCCAACGGCATCGCGCACGAAGCGGCGCACGATGCGCTGTCGGACGTGCGCGCGACCATCGCGCTGGCGCGGCTCATCCGCGCGTGCCAGCCCAAGCTGTTCGACTTTGCTCTGTCGCTACGAAAAAAAGAGCGTGTAGCGCAGGAACTGCGCCTGCCGACGACGAAAAACACTGCAAAACCCTTTCTGCACGTTTCGGGCATGTTTGCGGTTCAGCAGGGCTGTCTTGCCGTGATGTGGCCGCTGGCCATGCACCCGACGAACAGGAACGAGCTGCTCGCCTGGGACCTGGCGCACGACCCCTCGCAACTCGCAGGCCTGTCGGCCGAGGACTTGCGCCTGCGCCTGTTCAGCCGCAGCGAAGACCTGCCCGAAGGGCTGGGGCGCCTGCCGCTCAAGAGCGTGCACCTGAACAAGTCGCCCATGGTGGTGGGCAATCTCAAGACCCTCACGCCTGCGCTGGCCGAGCGCTGGGGCCTGGACCTGGCGCTGGCCGAGCGCCACGCGGCCATCGCGCGCGACCTGCCCGACATGAGCGCGATCTGGCCCGCCGTGTACCAGCGCCCGACTGAGCCTGCGCCGGATGTGGATCAGGATTTGTACGGCGGCTTTCTGGGCAACGAAGACCGCCGGCGCCTGGAGCGCCTGCGCCGCCTGCCGCCTGCCGAACTGGCCCAGGCGCGCGCGGGCTTTGACGATGCGCGCCTGGCTGAGCTGCTGTTTCGCTACCGCGCGCGCAATTTCCCCGACACCCTGAGCGACGAGGAGCGCGAGCGCTGGCAGCAGCACCGCATCGCCACGCTGATGGAGGGCGAAGGCGGCGCGCGCACCTTTGACGCGCTGTTCGCCCAGCTCGACACCTTGAGCGAGCAGGCCGACGAGCGCGGCCAGGCGCTGCTGGAGGCGATCTACGACTGGGCTGAGGCGATCGCGCCCGATGTGGCCTGAAGCAGACCGCGAAAGAGCTGCAGCAAGGCCCAGGCCAGGAGCAGCGGCAGCACGATGGTCTGCAGCGCAAACACCACGATCAGCGTGACGAGCTGCTGCACCAGCTGATCGAGTGCGGCGCTGATGCGCTGCAGCTGCGCCTGCGCGGTCTGCACCGGGCTGGCCACGGCGTCGCGCGCGCCGCTGCCCCATTGCTTCAGGCGCTCGAGCAGGCCAGGGCCTTGGGCATCGGGGGCGGGCGACTCGGCGCCGGAGGGCTGCTGCGCCTGCAGCGCGTGCGCGGCGGCGTCGCTGGCGAGCTGGCTTTGTTCGTAGGGCTGGGCCAGAAAGTGCGCAAAAAGCTGCTCGCTGCCCAGAATCGTCACCGGCATCACCAGCCGGGCAAACAGCAGCACGACGAGCAGCCGCGTGAGCCAGGGCGGGCTGTGCCCGCGCAGGCGCGCCGCCAGCCACAGCAGCGCCAGCAGCGTGACCGCGCCCGACACCCAGAGGCTGCCGCCCATGGCGAGCAGCAGCTTTTGCAGGCCGAAGGCCACGCTCGCCCAGAGCATCCAGTCCGCCACCTGGGCCGCCAGGTCATTGATGGGTGCGAGCATCTGCCCTGGCGTCAGCGTCACGCCCATGCCCATGGGCTGCACCGCCAGTTCCGTGCCTTGCACCACCGCAATCACGCCGTGCAGCGTGCGCGCAGTGGCAAAGCTCACCAGCGCGCGCTTGAAGCCCGCGTCCACCGCTTCATCGGCCACGGCATTGAACTGCGGCCACCAGCACAGCGCCACGGCCAGGGCCAGGCCGATCAGTGCCAGCAAACTGCGCGGGCGCCAAAGGGCAGGGCGGCCGAAAGCAAGAGCCATGGTGCATGCTCCACGAGGGGCGGATGAGAGGACGGCGCGCTGTCCTGGCCCCGCAGGGCGGGCCGGCCAGCGGTGCTACCAAGCATATCCTGCCCACCCGGTGCGTGGCTGCCTGCATGCGCCCCGCCGCAGCGCGATCCGGGCCGCGCCTGCCCTGTCGGGTTTGTGCCCCTCAGTGCCCGGCCTGCAAGATGGCCCGGGCGAGCCCGATGGCTTGCTGCTTGCGCTCGGCGCTCGTGTCCTGCAGCCACTGCTTGTGCCTTGCCAGATTCCCGGGCTCGGGCGTGCCGGCGCCGTAGTAGGCGCTGATGCGGTAGATGTGCTTGCCCTGGCGCACCACCAGCGTGCCCTCGTGGGCAGCGTCGTAGCGTGCCTGCTCACCCACGCCGCCCACGTCCTCGAAGACGATGGGCTCGCGGGTCGCGGCGCCGACCAGTGCCTTGCCGGCGGCCTGGGTCGAACTGCTCTGCCCCGATTTTTCCATGCGCTGGCGCAGCAGCTCGGCTGCGCGGGCCATGTCTTCTGCGCTCATGGAGCGGGTGGAGCGTTCAAAGCGCTCGCTCGCCCGCTTGAGCGTCTTTTCTTCCTGCATGCGCACCTTGGCCACGAGCCGCTGGCGCCCGCCCTCCCAATTGAAGCTGCAGCTCACGCCGCCGAGCTTGACGTTGGTGTGTTCGAGCGCCGCGCCGGCCGGCAGGGCAAAGGCCTTGGCGACGACCGAATCCGCGACGAAGGGGCAGGGGCCTTTGGTGAATTGCGCTTCGGACGCCGCGCCGGCCAGCGAAGCCAGACCGAGCAGCAGGGCGGCGCTGGCTGCGCTGCGGGCGCGGCGGGTGAAGTGGGACAGCTTCACATCAGCGGCTCAGGATGACCTGGGCGATCACGCCGGTAGCGATGGCCACCAGCATGTAATCGGCACCGTATTGCACCCAGTGGTAGCCGCGCGGCGGACGGCTCAGCCGGTGCGCGTGCCAGTTGTCCACCACGTAATGGCGCGAGCGGTACTGCGGCGGCAGATGCTCGCCCCGGCGCCAGCGGCGATGGGCGTCGCCATGGCGCACGACCGGCCCGCGCGGCGGCGGGTGAGCGGGCCGGTGCGAGGGCCGATGCGACGGGCGATGCGCGGGCCGCGGCGGCGCCGGCCTGTCGTGCCCCGGCCGGCCGCGGCCATGGCCCTGGCGCTCGTGGCGCGGCTGCGCCTCGGCCTTGCCTGCGGCCAGCGCAATGGCCGCCATGACGCAGCCGGTGAGCAGGGCGCGCCGCGCCATGGCCTTGTCCGGCTTGAGGGATGCGGTGAAATTTCTGGCGGGCATGCGCGGCCTCCTCCTGTGCGGGTAGTGCGGACAGGGTCACCCTAGCCCAGACGCGGCGCAAGAGACAAGGATATCGGCACACGGCGCAGGGTTATTGCGCCGGCGGGCGCTGCAGCGCGCGGGGTGCCAGGCACTCAATGCTGGGCCAGCACGCGCAGCAGTTCCTGCTCGATGCGCAGTTGCCGCTCGCCGCTTTGCAGCGCCTCGCCGCTGAGCACGAAGCTGTCTTCCACGCGCTCGCCCAGGGTGCCGACCTTGGCCAGTTGCACGCTCAGACCATGGCGCGCCAGCACTTGCGCGACAAGATAGAGCAGGCCGGCGCGGTCGGTGGCCGACAAGCTCAGGATCCAGCGCTCGCCGCGCTCGTCCGGGCGCAGGCTCACGCGCGGCGCAATCGGAAAGCTGCGCGCGCGCCGCGACAGGCGCATCGGGCGCGGCCGGGGCAGCGCCGCAGTGAGGTCGATCGCGAGCGGCAGCTCGTTTTCCACCAGCGTGATGAGCTCGCGCACAGCGCTCGCCGCATGGCGCGGCATCACCTGGAAGGTGTCGAGCGCGTGGCCGTCCAGCGTGGTGTGTATGCGCGCGGCCAGCACGGAAAAATCGGCGCGGTCGAAGTAGCCGCAGATGCGCAGGAAGAGCTCGCTCTGGTCGGGCGTATAGACCAGCACCTGCAGGCCTTCGCCGGCCAGCGACTTGCGCGCGCGCACCACCGGCGCGCGCGCGCCCACCAGCTGCCAGAGCTGGCGCGTGTGCCAGGCAATGTCGCCCGCGTCGTGGCGCAGGAAATAGCCCACGTCCAGCGTTTGCCAGAGCCTCTCGTGCGCGTGCGCCGGCAGTGCGTGCAGCGCCAGCACCACGCGCGCATCGCGCTTGCGCTCTTCGATCTCGGTGGCCGCGTCGGGCGTGCGCCCGCCCAGCATCGCGAGCGTCGCGTGGTAGAGGTCTTCAAGCAGCTTGCCCTTCCAGGCGCTCCACACGCGCGGGCCGGTGCCGCGGATGTCGGCCACGGTCAGCAGATACAGCGCGGCAAGGCGCCGCGCGCTGCCCACGCGGCGCGCAAAACGGGCGATGACGGCCGGGTCGCTCAAGTCCTGCTTCTGCGCCACCTGGCTCATCAAGAGGTGGTCGGCCACGAGGAATTCGACCAGCGCCGCGTCCTCGGCCGTGATGCCGTGGGCGGCGTAGTGCCGGCAAAAGCGCGCCACCTCACGCGCGCCGATCTGCGAATGGCTGCCGCCGCGCCCCTTGCCGATGTCGTGAAACAGCGCGGCGATGGTGAGCAGCCAGGGCTTGTCCCAGCCGGTGGCCAGTTGCGAGCACTGCGGATATTCGTGCGCATGCTCGGGCATGAAGAAACGCCGCAGATTGCGCACCACCGTGAGGATGTGCTGATCGACCGTGTAGGCATGAAACAAGTCGTGCTGCATCCGCCCGACGATGCGCCGAAACGGCGCGAGCAGGCGCCCGAGCACCGAGGTCTGGTTCATCAGGCGCAGCGCGTGCGTCACGCCCGAGCCCTGGCGCAGTATCTGCATGAAGCAGGCGCGGTTGGCCTGGTCCTCGCGAAACGCACGCCCCATCAGCGGGCGCGCGTTGTACAGCGCGCGCAGCGTCTGCACCGACAGCCCGGTGATGCCCGGCGTGCTCTGGTAGCGCAAGAAGGTGCGCACGATGGCCTGGGGCCGGCGCTGGTACAGGTCGGGCCGGGCGATCTCCAGCAGGCTGCCTTTTTGCAGGAACTCGGCGTCGATCAGGATCAAGGGCTCGGCCGTGGGTTGCACCCGCTCCTCGATCTCCAGCAGCAGGATCTGGCTGAGCTGCGAGACCGCCTTGGCTGCCCAGTAGTAACGGCGCATGAGCTGCTCGCTCGCGCGCAAGAGCCGCCCGCCGCTGCCCTGGGTGTCGACGAGGCCGAAGGCCTGCGCCACCGCCGCCTGCAGGTCGAAGACGAGGCGGTCTTCATGGCGCCCGGCCACCACGTGCAGACGCGCGCGGATCAGCCAGAGCACGGCCTCGTTGCGCTGCAGCTGGCGCAGCTCGTAGGCGGTGGCAAGACCGCGCGCGGCAAGCTCGCGCCAGCTCGTGCCCAGGTGCGCGGCGCGCGCGAGCCACAGCACCAGGTGCAGGTCGCGCAGGCCGCCGGGCGATTCCTTGCAATCGGGTTCGAGCGCGTAGGGCGTGTGCTCGTGGCGCGTGTGGCGCTGGTGCAGCTCCAGCAGCTTGGCCTGCATGAAGGCGCGCACGTCGAGCTGCCTGGCATGCGCCTCTTGCAGTTCGGCAAAGAGCCGCGTGCTGCCCGCCAGCCGCCGCGCTTCCAGCAGCGCGGTTTGCAGCGTGAGGTCGGCCCCGCAGGCCTGCAGGCATTCGGGCAGGGTACGCACGCTGGAGCTGATTCTCAGGCCCGCGTCCCAGCAGCAGGCGATGAAGCGCTCGATCGCCGCCATGGCCGCGCCCGGGCCCACCAGCACCAGCACGTCCACGTCGGAATGGGGAAAGAGCTGGCGCCGCCCGTAGCCGCCGGTGGCCAGGAGCGTGGCCTGCCCGCCTATGCCCGCACGCCGCCAGAGTGCGCGCAGCAGCGCGTCGCTGGCCTGCGAGAGCGCGCGCAGGATGCGCCGCACGCCTTGCGGGCGCAGGCTGGGCTGCATCAGCGCCGCCAGCAGCGCGGCGCGGCGCTGGCGGTGTTCGGCCTGCAATGCGGTCAGCTCGGCGCCGGTGCAAGCCATGGGGGCGGCCTCGCGGGGGAAGGAACGCGGGCGCTGTCAGGTCGCCGTGGCGGTGACGAAGTCGGGCAGCGGCGGGTAGCCGGCCGAGAGCGTGAGCACGTCAAAACCGGTCTCGGTCACCAGGATGGTGTGCTCCCACTGCGCCGAGAGGCTGTGGTCCTTGGTGATGATGGTCCAGCCGTCCTTGCCCAGCTCCTTGATGTCGCGCTTGCCCAGGTTGAGCATGGGCTCGATCGTGAAGGTCATGCCGGGCTGCAACCGCACGCCGGTGCCCGGGCGCCCGTAGTGCAGCACCTGGGGCTCGTCGTGGAATTTGCGGCCTATGCCGTGGCCGCAGAATTCGCGCACGACCGACAGGCCGTGTCCTTCGGCAAAGGTCTGTATGGCGTGGCCGATGTCGCCCAGGTGCGCGTCGGGGCGCACCTGCTGGATGCCCAGCCACATCGATTCGTAGGTCAGCTTGACCAGGCGCCTGGCGGCGATCGAGCATTCGCCCACGAGGAAGGTGCGGCTGGTGTCGCCATACCAGCCGTCCTTGGTGATCACCGTCACGTCCACGTTGACGATGTCGCCCTTCTTGAGCGCCTTGTCGTTGGGGATGCCGTGGCAGACCACGTGGTTGACCGAGGTGCACAAATGGCCCGGGTAGGGCGGGTAGCCGGGCGGCTGATAGCCAATGGTGGCGGAGACCGTGCCCTGCTGCTTCATGCACTCGGCGCCAAGCCGGTCGATCTCTATGGTGGGCAGGCCCGGCACGATGTGCGGGGTGAGGTAGTCGAGTACTTCGGACGCCAGACGACAGGCTTCGCGCATGCCCGCAATACCGGCCGCATCCTTGATTTCTATGGTCATTGCGAAATTATCCCATTCGCAACAGGTGCATGCCGCTTTACTAAAATTGCCCTTTCGCCAACCCTCCCTCGCGTCCGGCTTGCCGCTGCCCCAGTCAGCGGCCGTGGCAAGCCACAGCCGCGGCTTGCGTTTTCAGGCCCCTACGTGTCCTTGCACCTCACCCTGTTTGCCGGCGGCAACGCCATCGGATCGTTTCGCGCGCAGCAGTTGCTCGCCAGCCTGCAGTCCGTGCACCCCAGGGTGGCCGGAGTGCAGGCGCGCCATCTGCATCTGGTGGCCACGGCCGCGCCGCTGGACGCGGCCACGCACGAGCGCCTGGCCGCGCTGCTCACCTATGGCGAGCCCTTCACCGGCGAGGACGTGGGCGCGGGCGAAACCGTGATCGTCACCCCGCGCCTGGGCACGATCTCGCCCTGGGCCTCCAAGGCGAGCGACATCGCGCGCAACTGCGGCCTGCAGGTAGAGCGCATCGAGCGCGTGACCGAATACCGCCTGGCCCTCAAGAGCGGGCTGCTGGGTGGCAAGAGCGCGCTCACGGGCGAGCAGCGCGCGCAGATCGCCGCGCTCTTGCACGACCGCATGACCGAATCGGTGGTTGCCACGCGGGGCGAGGCTGAACGCCTTTTCACCGAATTGCAGGCCGAGCCGATGGCGCGCGTGGACGTGCTCGCCCAGGGCCGCGCGGCGCTGGCCGCGGCCAACACGGCCTGGGGCCTGGCGCTGGCAGACGACGAGATCGACTACCTCGTCGCCGCCTTCACGCAGCTGGCGCGCAACCCCACGGACGTGGAGCTGATGATGTTCGCCCAGGCCAACAGCGAGCACTGCCGCCACAAGATTTTCAACGCCCAATTCACCATCGACGGCGAGAAGCAGGAGCACACGCTGTTCGGCATGATCCGCCACACCGAGACCGCATCGCCCCGGCACACCGTCGTTGCCTATGCCGACAACGCCTCGGTGATGCAGGGCAATGTGGTGCAAGAGTTTGCAGCCAAATCGGCCTCTGACGCAGGCAGGGCGGGCGCGAGCAGCTATCAAAAACATGAGTCGCTGCGCCACGTGCTGATGAAGGTGGAAACGCACAACCATCCGACGGCGATCTCGCCCTTTCCCGGTGCATCGACCGGCGCGGGCGGCGAAATTCGCGACGAAGGCGCGACCGGCCGCGGCTCGCGCCCCAAGGCGGGCCTGACGGGTTTCACCGTCTCCAGACTCTGGGGCAGCAAGCTGGGCAAGCCGGGGCACATTGCCAGCCCCTTGCAGATCATGACTGAGGGGCCGCTGGGCGGCGCGGCCTTCAACAACGAGTTCGGCCGGCCCAATCTCGCGGGCTACTTTCGCGAATACGAGATGGCGGTGGACGGCGTGCAGCGCGGCTACCACAAGCCCATCATGATCGCCGGGGGCCTGGGCAGCATCGATGCGCGCCTGACGAAAAAAATCGCCTTCCCTGCGGGCACGCTGCTGGTGCAATTGGGCGGGCCCGGCATGCGCATCGGCATGGGCGGCGGCGCGGCCAGCTCGATGGCCAGCGGCGCCAATGCGGCCGAGCTGGATTTTGATTCGGTGCAACGCGGCAACCCCGAGATCGAGCGGCGCGCGCAAGAGGTCATCAACCAGTGCGCGGCGCTGGGCGAGGCCAATCCCATCCTGGCGATCCACGACGTGGGCGCGGGGGGCCTGTCCAACGCCTTCCCCGAGCTGGTCAACGACGCCGGTCGCGGCGCGCGCTTTGACCTGCGCGCCGTGCCGCTGGAAGAAAGCGGCCTCTCGCCCAGGGAAATCTGGAGCAACGAAAGCCAGGAGCGCTACGTGCTGGCGCTGGCGCCCGAGTCGCTCGCGCAGTTTCAGGCCTTGTGCGAACGCGAGCGCTGCCCGTTTGCCGTCGTCGGCGTCGCGACCGAAGCGCGCCAGCTCGTCGTCGGCGAGCTGGATCTGCCCCTTCCCGCTTTGGGGGAAGGCCGGGATGGGGGCCTGGGCGCTGCCCCGAATCTGCCCCCACCCCAACCCTCCCCTGGCGGGGGAGGGAGGGATATAGCCGTGGACATGCCGATGGACGTGCTGCTGGGCAAGCCGCCCAAAATGCTGCGCGACGTCACGCGCGTAGCGCGCCAGGGTACTGAGTTGCCACTGGACGATCTGCCGCTGGAAAAGGCCGTGATCGAGGTGCTGGCCCACCCCACGGTCGCCAGCAAGCGCTTTCTCGTCACCATTGGCGACCGCAGCGTTGGCGGCCTCACGCACCGCGACCAGATGGTCGGCCCCTGGCAACTTCCCGTCGCCGACGTTGCCGTCACGCTGGCCGACTACAGCGGCTTTGCCGGCGAGGCCATGGCGATGGGCGAGCGCACGCCGATCGCCAGCCTGAACGCCCCGGCCTCCGGGCGCATGGCGGTGGCCGAAGCCATCACCAACCTGCTGGCGGCGCCCATCGAGCTGGCGCGCGTCAAATTGAGTGCCAACTGGATGGCCGCCTGCGGCGAGCCGGGCGAAGACGCCGCGCTCTACGACACCGTGCGCGCCGTCGGCCTCGAGCTGTGTCCGCAGCTCGGCATCTCGATTCCGGTCGGCAAGGACAGCCTGTCGATGCGCACGCAGTGGAACGATGGCGGCGCGCAGAAAAAGGTCGTCTCGCCGGTGAGCCTGATCGTCACGGCGTTTGCCACGCTGCTCGACGTGCGCGGTACGCTCACGCCGCAACTCGACGCGAGCGTGGAGGACAGCTCCATCGTGCTGATCGACTTGGGCCGCGGCAAGATGCGCATGGGCGGCTCCATCTTGGGCGAAGTGCTGGGTGCGAGCGGCACCGAGGTGCCCGACCTGGACGACGCCGAAGACTTGAAGCGCCTGGTCGCAGCCGTCAATGCGCTGCGCCAGCGAGGCCTGATCCTCGCCTACCACGACCGCAGCGATGGCGGCCTGATCGCTGCCGTGGCCGAAATGGCGTTTGCCGGCCAGGTCGGCGTGGCGCTGAACGTGGACATGCTGGTGAGCGAAGGCGACGGCATCCGCGACGGCCGCATGGACAGCTTCGAAGCCAAGGAGTGGAGCAAGCAGATCAGCGGCCGCCGCGAGGTGCTCACGCTGCGCGCGCTGTTCAACGAAGAACTCGGTGCGGTGCTGCAGATCGCCACCTCCGAACGCTCCGCCGTCATGCAGGTGCTGCGCGAGCACGGCCTGATCCAGTGCAGCCACCTCATAGGCAAAACCCGGCCCGAAACCTCGCCCATGAAGGCGGGCAAGGGCGAGTTGCAAGTCTGGCGGGACGCGAAAAAGGTCTTTGGCGCGCCGCTCGTCGACCTGCATCAGGTCTGGGACGCCGTGAGCTGGAAGATCGCCCAGGGCCGCGACAACCCGGCCTGCGCCGACGCCGAGCATGCCGCCGCGGGCGATCCGACCAACCCCGGCCTGCACCAGCACCTGACGTTCGATGCACACGACGACGTCGCCGCGCCCTTCCTGAATCTGGCCAAACCGCGCGTGGCGGTGCTGCGCGAGCAGGGCGTTAATTCGCATGTGGAAATGGCCTATGCCTTCAGCGTGGCCGGGTTTGACGCGGTGGACGTGCACATGAGCGACTTGCAGGCCGGGCGCGTGAGCCTGCAGGACATGAAAGGCATCGTTGCCTGCGGCGGCTTCAGCTATGGCGACACGCTGGGCGCGGGCGTGGGCTGGGCACGCTCCATCACCTTCAATGCGCGCCTGGCCGAGCAATTCCAGCAATTCTTCGGCCGCACGGACACCTTCGCGCTCGGCGTGTGCAACGGCTGCCAGATGTTTGCCGAGCTCTCGGCCATCATCCCCGGCGCCAATGCCTGGCCGCGCTTTACCACCAACCAGAGCCACCGATTCGAGGCGCGCCTGGCCATGGTCGAAGTGCTCGAATCGCCCAGCCTCTTCTTTGCAGGCATGGCGGGCAGCCGACTGCCCATCGTCGTCTCCCACGGCGAGGGCTACGCCAACTTCGGCCAGCAGGGCGACCCGGCCCGCGTGGTGCGCGCGCTGCGCTTCGTGGACAACCACGGCCAGGCAAGCGTCGCCTACCCCGCCAACCCCAACGGCAGCCCCGAGGGCCTCACGGCTGTCACCACCGCCGACGGGCGCTTCACCGCCATGATGCCCCACCCCGAGCGGGTGTTTCGCAACATCCAGATGAGCTGGACGCCGGGCGACCCGGCCGCCTTCAGCCCCTGGATGCGCTTGTGGCGCAACGCCCGGCGCTGGGTAGGCTGAGTGCGGCACTTGAAATCGCCCGGAGCAGCCTAAAATAGGCGGCTCTGGGGCTGTACCGGTTTCGACGTGGGTTCGGAAGCGGCGCGGTGCATGTCGAGCTTGAGTGACGCTCGTAAATCTCCATTCACAAAAGTAACTGCAAACGACGAACGTTTCGCACTCGCCGCCTAAAACCGGTGAGCCTTGCAACAGCACGCTGACGGGCTGGGCAAGGGGGTAGCAATACCTCCAGGCTGCAAGGGAATTCACGTCAGCTGGCCTTGCATCGGGCATCTTGATGCAAGGCGAGATCCAAGGATGCTGGCCTTGCACGCAGCGTGCGTCTGCGCGGCATGCAAGGTGAGACACAAAACAGCACGCTAAACATGTAGATCTGCCCGAAGAAGGCTTGCGGACGCGGGTTCAATTCCCGCCAGCTCCACCATTTACCCAAGGCCAACCTTTCTCGGTTGGCCTTTTTCTTGTCCGTTCCCCGCGTGTTTGCAGGGTTTACGGGCATCGCACTTCGGACACGGGCACGGCCCAGACGCGCCGCAAGCCTCTCCGGTGTCTCTCTCTTCTCCGTTTCTCTCTCGCGTCCGTGGAGTACTCCAAGGCCGACTTCGTTGCGCGACAAGGGTTGGGAGACGGTCGGTTGTGGTTGGAGACTGCTACAGCAGAGAGGACTGCGACGCCGCCGAGACGGGATCAGCAGCGAACCTTTCTACCGGTGCGAGCCGGAGCAGGCGGTTGGCCTCGTCCACCGTGCCGTGCAGCCACTGCTCCACGTCATCTAACTCGATGGGGATCACCGAGCGCTTGTCCTGCGCGTCCGGTGGCAGATCGGGTTCGGGCTTGTGCATCCTGCGCATCAGCGGGTGCTCGTCGGCGTTGAGGGTGAGCATCGTGTAGCTCTCGACCAGCTCGCCGGTCGCTGTGTCCACCCAGGTGTTCCACAGCCCCGCCAGACCCCAGGGCGCGCCGTCGGCACGGCGGAACCGCCACCAGACGTTCCTGCCCGTCTCCCAATTCGGTTCATCGAACGACACGGCGGGGATGATGCAACGCTGCCCACGCTTCCACGGATCACGGAAGGTCGGCTTGGCCGCCAGTTCCTCTGCGCGCGCGTTGTTCGTCGAGTAGGTCAGGTGCGCCGTCTTGGCGAAGAACGGGATCAACCCCCACTGGCCGACGACCAGTTCCGGGCCGCAGTTTGTCGCACGGAGGAACGGGCCTTGCGCTCTGGGATAGATTTCCGGTGCCCACCAGCGCTGAGGGTTGCGTCCGCCAATGTGCCAGAAGCGTTCGATGGTGGCCTGGTCGGGTGAGACATAGCGGTTGCACATGGTGCGTATTCTCCGGGTCGTGCCGCCTCACGATTCGGTGGCGGTGGGGCCAGCCTACCCGAACAGTCGCCGCTGATCGTGCCAGTCATAGGGCCACGGGCGGCCGAGCACCTTCTCGACGGTGAGGCCAGGTTGGTTGACCAGCTTCTCGACGACGCCGGGAGCCAGCAGCGTCAGGCGCATCAGCCGATGTACCTGCGAGCTGTCGATGCCTTCGGCCTTGGCGATCTCGGCGACCGACGCCGCGCGCTGCTCATCCAGCAAGCGTTGCCAGTGATGTGCCAGCCCCAGGGCGCGCATCATCGGCGTGTCCCGCACAGAGGCGCGCGCTTGCCGTTCCGCTTCGGCCTGCTCCGTGAATGCCTGTGGCGCGTCCAGCGGCGTGATCACTTCCTTCTTCACGCCGCGTTGCACCAGCCGCCACGGCACGAAAGTTTCCAGCTTTACGCCGCCCGCGGGCGACGGCAATTGCCGGATGACGGATTCGCCTTCGATGCATCCCCGGTGCTTGCGACTCACACCTGCTCCTCGAAGCCGCGTACGATGCCCCGCTGCGCCTCCCATTCCACCGGTAGCGGGTTGCGCTGGAACCAGATCAGGTTCATCCGGCGAGGCTGCCGCCCGGCCACCAGCAGTTCGAGGATGTCAGGCGCGAGCAGGGTCAGGCGCATCAGCTCGTTGGGCACCGAGGGGTGCAGTCCTTCGGCCCGGGCAATGTCTGACCCACTCTTCATCACGCCGGTGTCCACGAGGTGCTGCCAGTAGAAACCGCGTGCCACCCCCTCGAGCAGCGTCACATCGTGGACGTGGCGGTCATCGGCGGCCACCCGCCGCGCGCCCCGGCGGCGAAACGTCAGGGGCACGAAGGTTTCCAGTGTCTCGTCCATCAGGCTTCGACCTCCACCAGTTCCGCGCCGATGCCCCTTGGGGCGAACTCACCGATCAGGGCGTCCCAGCCCAGTTCCCGCCACTTCACCTTGATGCCCTGCACCTCGCCGACGTGGACGAGGTCGATGCGCTCGATCATCAGGTTGGCGATGCGGTGACGCTCCACCGGGAACAACTGATCCCACACGTCGTTGATTCGTCCCATCGCCATTACCGTGGTGGCCTCGTCGATCTGGGCCCCATTGCGCTGGATGTGGCGCACCACCGATGCGATGGATTCCGGGCTGGTCAGCACCGTGCGGATCTGGGCCACCACCGCTGCCTCGATCTCCGGCGCAGGTAAGCGCTCGTAGCTCTTGCCTGGTGCCCCGAACCGGCTTTCCGACTTGGACACGTAGTAGTGGTACTTGCGCCCGTTCTTGCGCGAGTAGGTCGGGTACATCCGTTCGCCCGAGGGCGCGTACAGCAGGCCGCGCAGCAACGCGTCGGTGCGCGACCTGATCTTGGTCTCGACCGACCGAGTGTGGCCATCCTTGGCCAGCACCTCGTGAACCCGGCCCCACAGCCCGGGATCGATGATGGCTTGATGCACGCCCGGGTACCAACTGCCCTTGTGCGACAACTCCCCGAGGTAGATGCGGTTGCGCAGCAGCTTGTGCAGATACTTCTTGTCGATGCGCGTGCCCGCCCGCGTCTGGCCGTCCTGCGTCGTCCACGCCTTGGTCGTGATGCCATCCAGCGTCAGGTTGGCGGCGATCTGGGTGGGCGAGCCGATGGTCAGCATCTCCTCGAAGATGCGCCGCACCACCGCAGCCTCGGTTTCGTTGATGACCAGCAGGCGGTTCTCGACGTCGTAGCCCAGGGGTGGTACGCCGCCCATCCACATCCCTTTGCGTTTGCTGGCGGCGATCTTGTCGCGGATGCGCTCGCCGGTGCGGGGTGCAGATCCAGCAGATCAACGATGAAGTCGTCTGGATGCTGCGCGGCGAGGTTGCAGGGCTTGAGCGCGTCGAACGGGAAGTCCTTGAGGTTGAAGGTCACGATCAGGCTGGCCCCGGAGTGGATGGCGGCGGCCACCACGTGGCGGTCATCCGGATCGGGCAGCTTGATTGATGGAATCAAGTACTCGAAGCCGGTGACCAGACTGTCCCGGACATGAGCATTCATCAACTGGCGCGTCCGGTTCAGCTGCTCTTGGGTCAAGTCGGGGCGGCTGGCCAGCACATTGCGCGTCCACTCGTCGTGGAGCATGTCGCTCCAGCGCGCCCGGTACAGATCCGACAGCGCCAGATGCATCAGCAAATCGCGCAGCGGTGCCGGATAGAGCACGCAGGCGTCATAGACGACGGTGAAGTGCGAACTCATCCAGTCAGTACCCCATGCCGAGTTCCTGACCCTGCACAGCCAGTTCATCCAGAGCCTTGCGGCGCTCGGCGTCGATGCGCTTCTTGTAGGCGATGACGTCCTGGTAGCGCACGCGGCGATGGGTGCCGATCTTGTAGAACGGGATGTCGCCCTTCTCCAGCAACTGCACAAGGAACGGACGCGAGACATTGAGGACGTCGGCGGCTTCCTGTGTCGTCAGTTCCGCGTGGATCGGGATGATCGATACCGCGTTGCCCTGGCCGATCTCGGTCAGCACCTCCAGCAGCAAGCGCAAGGCGGACGTCGGGATGCGCACGGCGCGTACCGTGCCCTTCTCGTCATGGAAGTCGATTTGCTGGGTTTCGGCGCGGGTCTGGAGCACGGTCGATAGCGCGCGGCCCGACTCCCGGGCGAGCGCGATGTCCTCTTCGGAGGGCAGAGTTTTGGGGATGGCGGGAGCGTTCATGGAGGTCTCCTCGACGAGTCAAAGTGCGAACTGAGGCCATTATAAACGAAATAAACGAAATCGCAATAACCGAAACAGCGGGCGCCGCGCCATACAAATCAATAGCTTAGAGCAACTTCGCAGCCGATACGGGGGTCGGCGGCTGCCCACGAGCACCCAAAACGTGCTCGCGCACACCCAAGGCATGGAGCAATTGAATAGGGACTCCCAAACGAAAGGAGTCCTGCGATGCAAAACCATGGGCAGTGTCAAGACCCAAGTGCAACACCGGTTCAATGAATAGAGATTGAGGGTTGATGAATCTTGTCGAGCATGGCTCGATAGACGGCCATGGGCGTATAGAAGCCGTGGACTGCCCTGGGCCTGCTGTTGAGCTGGTCGGCAATCGCATCGAGCTCGTCCTGACTGTAGGCCGACAGATCCGTGCCCTTGGGCAGATACTGGCGAATCAAGCCGTTGATGTTCTCGCAGCTGCCGCGCTGCCAGGGACTGTGCGGATCGCAGAAGTACACCTTCACCCCCGTGGCCTGCGTCAGCTCGCCATGGCGGGCCATCTCCTTGCCCTGGTCGTAGGTGAGAGTCTTGCGCATTGGCTCGGCGATGCTTTGCAGCTTGTCGGTAAAGGCCTGCAGCGCCGATGCGGCAGTGGCATCTTTCATCTTCGCCAGCATCACCAGGCGCGAGCTGCGCTCAACCAGCACCCCGACCGCAGCGCGGTTGCCTGCGCCCTTGATCAAGTCACCTTCCCGGTGACCCGGAAACGCCAGGTCATTGGCCTCAGGCGCGCGCACCTGGATGCTCAGCGCATCAGGCAGCTGCTCTCTGTGATCTGCCCCACGGCTGCGCGGCATGCGCTTGGACTGGGCGCGGCGCAGGCAGGCGATCAACTCGCGGCGCAGCTCACCCTTGGCCATTGCATAGATGCAGTTGTAGATGCTCTCATGAGACATCGTGCGCTCAGCGTCGTTGGGCCACACGCGCTTGAGTGTGCCGGCGATCTGGCGCGGCGACCAGTGCTCAAGCAAGAAGTGCTGAACGATGCCAAACAGAACACTTTGCGGATGCAGCTTGGCGTTTTTGCGCTTCTTGCTGCGCAGCACCCGCGCACGAGAGCCTGCCGTGTGCGCGTCATACGAATGGGGCCCAGCGCTGGCAGCTGCCGTGCCCGGTTGCCAGCTTGCGCAGCGCGACACTTCACGCGAGATGGTCGAGGGGGATCGATGAAGCACGTGGGCGATGCGCCTGCGCGAATGTCCCTCGCTCAGCATCAGCATGATGGTTGCACGCTCTTCAGCTGTCAGGTGTTCGTAGCGTTTGCCCATGGCGGTACCTTACCGGATGGGTGTTGCACTTGATTGTTGACTCTGCCCTCTTCGTTCAATGGGGTTTGAATCATTTCGGCCTGATCATTTGAAAAGGCGGGGCTGCTTGAGGATGTAGCTGGCTGGCTTCTTCTGCTTCTCAATCACTCCTTCCTCGACCAGACGCTGCAACCACGCCTTGGCTTGCGCGTTGGAAACGTCCAGCGCGGCCGCCACTTCGGCGTCTTTCATCGGCGCACTCAACAGTTGCTGAATCGCTGCGCGCACGGCGGCGAAGAGCATTTCGGCCGGGTTCGATTCCGGCTGCGGAGGTTCCTCGGCATCATCTGTCGGTGCCACAGCCTCTGGTCTGACTGGCGGCGACTCTTCCAATGCCGTTGAGGGTGTCTGCGCATCGGAAACAACGCCGGGCGGTGCCAATGGCTCACTGTCTGTCTGGGGCGCTGGCGTGGGGTCGGGTGGCACAGGCGCCGTTGGCTCTTCGTTCGAAAACAGCGCAAAACCAACTTGTGGGGAAGCTGCCGGCGTGGGCATCGCCACCTTGAACACGTCCTCGAACGAATCCACGTCTTGCGGGTTCGGCCATGCAAGTGCGCCTTTCTGTCGCAAACCATCCAATCCGGCGGAAGACTCGCCCGTCGATCGAATGAAGACCGGGACGAACTTGAGTTTGTCGAGCTGCTCGACCGCACCCGTCCAGGTGCCACCTTTGTTGAGGTCGGAGCTGACCACCAGCGAGGTGTCTGCCAAGGCATAAATCAGCTTGTTCCGCCGCATGGCGTTGCCCACATTGAACCCGGCACTCGGGTCGTAGGGTGAAATCAGCACCAGTTGCCCATCGAGCAGCAGGTTGCGGTGCTCGCGGTTCATGGCGGTCTTTTCCAGACTGTCTGCCAGCACGCCACAAACTTTTCCGCCACTCTCGAGCGCGCCACGCATGGCGGCCTGATCGATGCCCCTGGCGCCACCGGAGACAAGCGTTCTGCCTGCCCGAGCGGCGAGCCGACCAATTGCCATGGTGTAGTCGATGAGGGCGTCGTCCACATGGCGCGATCCGACGACGGCAAGCCCGCCGGTTTCAAGCAAAGCCATGTCGCCACAGCCATAGAGCACTGCAGGTGCGTCTTCGCGCAGGCGGGCCTTCAGACGGCGCGGATATTCGGCGTCGGCGCGACTGACGACCCAAATGGCGCGTGCCTGCCAACGCTCGATCACTTGGCTCAGCAGGAATCCGCGCCCCAGCAATTTCTGCAGGCGGCTCTCGTCAATCACCGGTTGGCACGCGCGCAGGATCTCCGCGGCGTCCGGCGAGAGCAGATCGGCGGGCTGACGCTGGATCTCGCGCAAATGACGCGCGAGACGTTTGTATTCACCCGGCGAGAGCAGATCCGATGACGCAGTGCCTCGTCCGGCAATGAGCGGCGCCGTCAGCAGCAGGATCGCCTGGGTGTTGGGTGAGAGGACTGGCGTCATTCGTCGTGCCCCGTCTGTGAAAGGGCCATAGGCCAAACCGCGCCACTACCGCTTTTGCGCAGCAGCCATGCAGCCACCGTCAGGGTCCAGCGCGAGTCGACCATGTCATCGACCAGGAGGACTGGTCCGGGAGGGATGGGCTGACCGTTGAGTGCGAGCGAGCCATCAACGTTGCGCGCCTGTTGTGTACTGTTTGCCATCGTTTTCTGTTCTGGCCTTGCGTCTGTTTTTGCGATGACCCCATGAAACGGCAGACCCAGCGCAGCGGCCAGCCGTTGCGCGAAATTCGGCACCAATTCGGGATGCCGAAGCGAAGGGACGCAGGTCACCCAGATCGGGCTCGGCTGCGGATTCCACTCCTGAATCATCTTCACGCACGCAGCAACGAGGTCATCGGAAAAGTGGCCGTCGTGGTATTTGCCCTGTCGAACCAAGCCGCCCCAACCGGCATCGCCCCAGACGCAGAGGGCTTTGCCGGATTCGGCCTGATGGGCAGGGGCGATGAATCCCTTGACGCCGTACTGGGGCATTCCACCAGCGGGCCATTTTTTCCGGGGCTCGATGGGCAAGCTGGTTCGACGAAGAAATTCGACGGCGGCTTTGACCAGCTCGGTATCCACGGTCGCAGGCAATGGCGGCAAGGCAGGTTCTGTGACCACACTCGGATCGCCGTCGAGCGCGCCGATCAAAAAGCCCATGTGCTCACCAAACGGCAGGCTGACGTAGTCCTGCATCTGCTGGTGCTCGTCGCGCCGAAGCGCGGTGAGGCGTTCCGCACGATCCCAGAACGCTTCACTCAGCGTTGCCGCCGTGAGCTGCCACTTGCTGCCTTGCTTGGCGATGGGCGCCGGCGCTTCGAGGGAAAGCAGTGCAATCGTCTTGTCGACACGTCCTTTGCTCAGATTGACTCGGCTCAGCAGCTCGGGGACAGACAGTCCGTTGGGCTCGTCTTCAAGCGCTCCCAGGACGTCGGCAACTTCTTGTCGGGTCGGGAAAGCACTCCGGATAAACCAGTCAGTGATGTCAGACTCTTCCTGGCCGCTGAGGAGTACGCCATAGGCGGAGTCCAGTGCGCGTCCCGCGCGACCAACCTGCTGGTAGTAGGCGACGACCGATCCCGGCATTTGGTAGTGGATGACAAACGCCAGATCCGGCTTGTCGTAGCCCATTCCTAGAGCTGTTGTGGCAACCAGCGCTTTGACTTGGTTGTTGAGCAGCGCCTGTTCAAGCTGTTCTCGGCGATCGCCGGTTTCACCGGTGTAAGCTTCCACCTTGAAGCCTTGGGTCTTCAGCCATTGCGCCACTTGATTGGCGTCACGAACCGTCAGCGTGTAGATGATGCCGTGGCCCTGCAGCGTGGCCAGTTGCTCTGCCAGCCAGGCAAGGCGCTCGGCCTGGCTGGGCAAGCGTATCGTTTGCAGGGAAAGTGAAGTCCGATTCAAGTCGCCACGCGAGACGTCCAGCTTCGGACCGAGCACGGCAGCAAGGTCCTCCATCACGCGGTTGTTCGCTGTTGCCGTGGTAGCGAGCAATCGCAAGTTTGGCGGCAGCGTTTTTACGATCCGCTCGAGCAAGCGGTAGTGAGGGCGGAAGTCGTGGCCCCAGTCGGAAATGCAATGTGCCTCGTCGATGACCAGCATCGAAATTTGTGCAGCGATGCCGGCCAGAACCTGCGTCCGAAAGCGTTCGTTCGCCAGGCGCTCCGGCGAGATCAAGAGAATGTCGATCTCCCCCTGGGCCAGCTTGCCCTCGACTGCCGTCCAGTCGTCCATGTTGTCGGAGTTGATGGTGGCAGCGCGAACCCCCATCCGCTCTGCTGCTGCGATCTGATTTCGCATCAGCGCCAGCAGCGGTGAGATCAGTAACGCAGGGCCAGCCCCAGCTTCCCGCAGCAACTTGGTCGCGATGAAGTAGACAAAACTCTTGCCCCAGCCGGTCTTCTGCACGACCAGCAAGCGGCCTTTGCCTTCGACCATGTGACGAATGGCGTCTTCTTGGCCGTCGCGGAAAGTGGCATCGGCGCGCCCGGAGCCGATGCGGAGCAGTTCCAATGCGCGTTTTGGGTCGTAGGCCACGTTATTGCTCTCCCTTGTTTTGGTCGGGCGAGCGGTAGCCCGGCGCCAATACAGCGTTCTTGACGCCATACAGCGCCAGGTGATCTTTCAGCCAGAGCCTGAACTCGTAACCGCGCAGACTGTGGTCCGGAGAGCAGTCCACGCTCCAGTGCCGCAAGATGTATCCGGCTGTGGCCGCACGCAGCTTCATCCGCAGTGACCCGCGAACCATGCCGTAATCCATCTCTGTAATTTCAGGGCGGGGCTGGTCCGGGTGCGGCACCAGCTCCAGCTCGACGATCCGGGTCCATTGGATGTCCTGATCACTGCGTTCATGGGGCTGCACCTCAGCATCCCTGATAAGGGCCGGGTGCTTGATCCGGGTGATGACGAAATCCCGAAACTCCTGAGACTTCCGATCGAAGGCGCGGACGTGCCAGCGCAGGCCGTTGTCGATCAGCGCGAACGGGACGATCTCCCGCTCGGTGCGGCCACTGGAGACGGAGTGGTACTCGATGCCGAGCGGGCACGCCTGGTGGATCGCCCGAGTCACGCTCGCCAGCACATCCAGATCGGGGTGCGTCAACCGTGAAGGACTCTCGCTGACCACCCAAGCCTTGAGTCGCATCGGCTCGCCGTCACCAAAGCCCTGGGTCAGCCATGACAGCACCCGCTCTGGCGGAAAGTCGAAGACGGGCTGGAAGTCCGGCCCCAGGACGTAGGACTTGCCTCTGGAGTCGTAATCGATATTGCCCGGGGCAAACTCCTTGTATAGGGCCAAATCTCGAGTTGCCGCTGCAGACTGGATGCCAAACCGCGCAACCAAGTCCTGCCGACGGATCTCCCCCATGAAGCGCACGCGCAGCTCGATGAACGCGAGCCGGTCGCGCTGAGGCTGGGTCAGATCTGCAATTTGGTCTTTGGGCATTCCTGAGTGCTCTATCGGATTAGCGAATGCTTGTGGGGATTGTTGTGGGAAGTATATAAGCTGCTTTAAATTGTGGTGTTGCAATAGTTTTGATTCTTGTATGCGTTGTATTATGATTACTTCATGATGAACAATGCCAGCACTTTGGAGCATGGGAGTGAAAGCGGACAAAGCCATCGCGACCTACCGGCGCATCCGGGCGCAGCCGCTGTGGCGTCTGCTTGCCTCGACGACCGGGCCTACCGTCATTGGCCTGCTTCAATCTCATCTGCATGAGGGCGAGCGAAGTCTCCCTGCCTCCATTTTTCACGAACGCATCGCAAGGGATCTGGAAGAGCTGCGCGCCCGAGGCGAAGATTTTCCCCAAACGGCACAGGCGTATGTCGCCAGTTGGCTTGCCGATGGGTTCCTCGAGCGACGCTTCCCGGCTGGTGCTTCCGAAGAGGAATATGAACTCTCCACGGCGGCCGTCGAAGCCATCCGGTTTGTCTCTGGCCTGGCGCAACCGCACTCGGCAGCGACCGAGAGCCGCCTGACGCTCGTCATTGAGGCCTTGGCCCGACTTGCCGAGGACACCGACACCGACAAGCTCCGCCGCATCGACCGGCTCATGGCCGAGCATGCCCGCATCGACAAGGAGATTGACGCCATCCAGAAGGGGCAGATGCGCGTGCTGTCCCATGCAACGGCGCTCGAGCGCACGCGGGAGATCATCACGCTGGCCGACGGTCTGGCCGGTGATTTCCGCCGTGTCCGCGATCAGTTCGACCAGCTCAATCGCGATCTGCGTGAACGCATCATGGACAACGATGGCAATCGTGGGGATGTTCTGGATTCGCTGTTCGCCGGAATCGACCTGATTTCAGAGAGCGAGGCCGGCAGAACTTTCTCCGCTTTCTGGCGATTGCTTACGGACCCAGAGCAGGCCGCCACGCTTGATCAGGCACTCGATAGCGTGATGTCGCGGGAGTTCGTGGGGCAGCTCGAAGCCAAGGAGCGACGATTCCTTCTGCGGCTCACGCGCACCCTTCTCGAGCAGGGCGGCATGGTTCACGAGGTGCTCCAGAGCTTCGCGCGCAGCCTGAAGCACTTCGTCCAGAGTCGTGAATACCTGGAGCAACGCCGACTCAATCATCTGCTGAAAGACGCCCAGCGCGCAGCACTCGCCCTGAAGGATGAAGTCAAGGCCACAGAAACCCTCCAGTACACGCTGGAACTCACGAGCAGTAGGTTGCGCTCATTGTCTCAATGGGTGCTGCACGACCCATCCCTGCAAGCATTGCCCGGGCAGATGGCAGAAGGTGACGCGCCGCCCATCGACTTGGAGTCCGTGAGCGAACTGGTCGCACAGTCCGAGATCGACTTCCGAACCCTGAAGGCCAACGTGCTGGCAGTCCTGGAGCAACACTCCCAGGCATCCATTGCCGACGTGCTGGAGCAGTTCCCCGCTGCACAGGGGCTGGGCAGCGTCGTCGGCCTGCTGGCGTTGGGCAGTCGGCATGGGTTCAAAGCCGACCACAGTGAAACCGTAGGCTGGGTTGGAGGCGACGACGAGCGTCGTAGCGCCCGAATTCCAAAGATCTTCTTTTTGAGGGAGCGGGCCAATGAACTGGTCTGAAAATGAGCCCATCAGCGACGAAGCAGCAATGCCAGCCGAAGCACAAGCACCCAATGCTGCTCATGCATTGGCCAACAACTTGTTCCTGGGCGACAGCGGCGAATTGCCGCTGGATACCCGGCGCGCCCTGGTGCAGCTGCTGGCAGGGCCATCGCTCGACTGGCGTCGGCATCCAAAACTCTGGCCGATCTTGGTGCGGGACGAAGCGGTGATCCGTCGGCGTCTTGCCGAGCTGTTTCTCGACCTGGTTATCGACCGAGACGTACAAGTGGCGTTCACGCGTCAGGCAGATACCGGCGAACTTGAGGTCCCTCTCCTGTTGCGTCGTGCCCAGCTGACTTTCATTGACTCCATTTTGCTGCTCCACCTTCGCCAGCGATTGACCCAGGCGGACTCGCAGGGCGGCCGTGTCGTGGTGTCGACAGACGAAATCACGGAGTTTCTCTCCCTCTATGAGCGCGCCGCCAATACCGACCGTGCAGGGTTCGTGAAACGGGTTCACGCCTCCATCGAGAAGATCAAGAAGCACAGCATTCTGCAGAAAATTCGCTCGAGCGAGGATCGCTTCGAGATTTCGCCGACGCTGAAGCTCCTCTTCTCGACAGAGGAAATACAAGCGCTGACGCAGCTGTATCAGCGCATGGCGGCCGGAGAGACAACAGCGCAACTGGTTCAGGCTGAAGCTGATGAGGCTGCCGACCAATGATCCCGGAACCCCAAACCGCCTCCTTGTTCGCCCGCGAGCAGTTCCGGATGACCCGCCTGCAGGTTTACAACTGGGGGACGTTCTCCGGCCTGCACGACGTGCCGATCAGCGAGCGAGGTTTTTTGTTTGTGGGTCGATCCGGCGCAGGAAAGTCGACACTGCTCGATGCATTTTCAGCCTTGCTGACGCCGCCTCGCTGGATCGACTTCAACGCTGCTGCGCGCGAGGCAGACCGCAGTGGCCGAGACCGGAACCTCGTCACCTACATACGTGGCGCGTGGGCTGAACAGAAGAATGGGGAATCGGGAGAGATCGCAACCCGCTACCTGCGCCCAGGGACGACCTGGTCTGCCTTGGCGCTGACTTACCAGAATGCCTTGGGTCAGTCTGTGGTGCTGGTTCAGGTGTTCTGGCTGCGGGGCAATGCGAACGGCAGCGCCGACGTCAAACGCCACTACCTTGTCATGGAGCGGGCCTTCGACCTGCGCGAGCTCGAGGACTTTGGTCAATCCAACTTCGACATCCGCAAGCTCAAGCAGTCCTTCCCTGAGGCATTCGCCCGCGACGAATTTCGCCCCTATTGCGAACGATTCTGCCGTCTGCTCGGCATCGAGAGCGAAATGGCGCTGCGTTTGCTGCACAAAACCCAGTCGGCCAAGAATCTCGGCGACCTCAATACCTTTCTGCGCGACTTCATGCTCGACAAGCCCGAGACCTTCGAGGTGGCGGATCGCTTGGTCAGCGAATTTGGCGAACTCAATGCGGCCCACCAGGCGGTCGTCACGGCCCGCGAGCAAGTTCAAACGCTCGCGCCTGCGCGGGAGCAGCACCTGCGCAGGGACTCGTTGATGCTGCAGCGCAATGGCTTGGATGAGCTTCGGCTGGGCGTTGATGGCTATCGGGAAACCCGACGCATTGAGCTCCTCAAGCAGCACGTGGCATCCCTGGAGGTGCAAGCCAAGGGCTCAGAAGGTGAGGTGGGACGGCGTCAAAGCACGCTGAATAACCACGCCGCAATCTTGCGCGATCTGGAGCTACGGCACCGTGAAGCAGGCGGTGATCAGATCGAGCAATGGGAAGCCGAGAAACTGGGGCTGGATGGCCAACGAACAGATCGCCTGCGCAAACGCGCTCAGGCCGAAGATGCGTGCAAGAAGCTGGGCTGGAGCCTTCCTGATTCGCCTCAAGCCTTTGCGGAATTGTTGGGCAACGCACGGCAGGAAGTCGAAAACTGGGCGCAGCGCAGGGACGCAAGCCGCGAAGAGCAGTTCCGCCTGGCCGGTGAAAAAAGGGACGCCGAGACCGCGTTTTCGCAAGCATCGAAAGAGGTGCGGGCACTCCAGCGCCAGCCGTCGAACATTCCGGCGGACATGCTGGAAATGCGTCGAGACATCGCCGCCGCCATCGGAATCTCGGAGTCGGCACTCCCCTTTGTTGGCGAACTCGTCGAGGTGAGATCTGACGAGGTCGAATGGCAGGGGGCCATTGAGCGCGTACTGCACGGGTTTGCGCTCTCACTCCTGGTAGACGAGCGCCAGTATTCGGCATTGGTCAATCACATCAACACCACCCACCTTGGGCAGCGCTTGGTGTATTACCGGACTGGCCGCTCCGAGATGTGGCAGGCCAGGCCTATCGGTGCAAATTCGCTCGTCCTCAAGCTGAACGTCAAGGAAGGGACGTATGCCGATTGGCTCCAAGCCGAGCTACGGCAACGCTTCGATTACGCATGCGTTGATTCCATTCAGTCGTTCAGGAGTGCTGATCGCGCCATCACCCGCGAGGGGCAGGTCAAGCACAGCAAAACCCGGCACGAGAAAGACGACCGAAGAAGTGTCGGCGACCGGCGAAACTGGGTGCTCGGGTTCGATAACCGGGAGAAGCTCGGGCTCTTTCAGGCTCAGGCTCAGGAGCTGGCGGACACCATTTCGCGCCTCGGCGGGGAGATCGAAAAACTCTCCGACCAAGACAACAATGGTGCAGCCCGAGCGATGCAGTGCCAGACCCTGATGAATCTCCAGTGGCAGGAAATAGATGTGCTCCCATTGCTGGATCGCATCTCCAGCATTGAACGGCAGATCCGTGAAGCGCGCGAGGGGAATACCACCCTGCTGCAGATCAGCGAGCAGATCAGTAAACAAAAGAAGCTCGTCGAGGATGCCGACAAGGAGCTTCGCCAGGCAACGCGTGCGCACGACTCGATTCTTGACCAGATCAGAACCAGCGCCCAGAAACTGGAATCTCTCCTGCAGGACGCGTCTATCGTTCCATTGACGCCCCATCAGGTTTCGGGTCTCGACGGGCGCTTCGCCAAGCAGTCAGATGCAGTGCGGCTCGACAACCTCGACAAGGTGACAACGTCTGTAGAACGCGCACTCAATGCGGAGATCGATGAGGTCAACCGTGGGATTGGCGCCTGCGAGAAGGAAATAGAAGCGCGCTTTGCCGACTTCAAACGGCAATGGCCGATGGACGCGGGCGACATGGACACGAGCCTTGCCAGCGCGCCAGACTTCTTCGCCAAGCTGGTTCGGCTGGAGACGGATGGTCTGCCCGCCTATGAGCAGCGATTCTTCGAGTTGCTGCAAAACCAAAGTCACCAGAATCTGGCGGCGCTTTCCACCTACCTGAACGATGCACGCAAGGCGATCCTGGAGCGGATGGATCTGGTCAACGACAGTCTTGGCCAGGTGCCCTTCAACCAGAGCACTAATCAACGCACCTATCTCCACATCGACTCCAGCGACCGGCAGCTTGTCGACGTCAAGGAATTCAAGCAGGAGATCCAGCAGGCGCTGAGCCATGCATGGACGGAGGATCGCGAGTTTGCCGAGGCGCGTTTCCTGGCCTTGCGGCTACTTGTTGATCGACTTGCAAGTCAGGACCCCGAGCAGAAACGCTGGCGTGAGACTGTGCTCGATGTTCGACAGCATGTTGAGTTCATCGGGCGGGAGGTAGATGAAAGTGGTGTCGAGATCGAGATCTACCGCAGCGGAGCAGGCAAGTCTGGCGGCCAACGGCAGAAGTTGGCCACCACGTGCTTGGCCGCAGCCCTGCGATATCAACTGGGCGGGAATGACCACGGCGTGCCGATGTATGCGCCCGTCGTGCTGGATGAAGCCTTCGACAAGGCGGATAACGAGTTCACCACGTTGGCGATGAACATCTTTACCAATTTCGGATTTCAGATGGTGGTCGCTACGCCACTGAAGTCCGTCATGACCCTTGAGCCATTCATCGGCGGCGCCTGCTTCGTGGATATCAGCGACCGGCGCGTGTCAGGCGTCCTGCTGATCGAGTACGACGGTGATCGTCAGCGGCTGAAGCTGCCAGAACACGCACGAGAGGAGGCTGGCTTTGAAGCTTCCTGACGATGTTCGGCAGTTCCTTTCCCGTCGCTTTCAAAGCAAGCACCGCGAATGGTTGGTCGGTGATGCGGGCGAGGATCAATGGCCGCTGGAAGTTCCGCTCGGCATACCGACGGAACAGGCTGCGCTGAGGCAGGTCGAAGGCGTTCGTGCTTGGGTGGGCGCTTGGCAAGGTTGGCAAGGAGTCGGTTCCGTGTCCTGGTGTGAACGCCGCTGGAAAGCGCTTGGCGTTCAGCGACTACCGGAGAAGCTGGCGTTGGGCGGCCCAGAGGATGTTGCCATGTGGATTGGTGAGTCCACACGATGGGAGCGAGCCCAATCTCGCTACCGGACACTCACCGCTCGCTGGCCGGTACTGGCGCAGCCGTTGCCGAGGTACTTCGATGTCCTGGCAGACTACGGCGATGCCGATTTTCGTCGGCTTGCAGAGATGCTGGATTGGATCGCGAACCATCCACAATCCGGCCTCTACCCCCGCCAGCTACCGGTGTCCGGGCTGGACAGCAAATGGCTCGATGGGCGCAAAGGACTGCTGACGGATCTGGTGGCCGCAATCCAAGAGGACTCCTCCAGCGACCAAGACTTCTTCCAGCGCTGCGGACTGAAGGCACCTCCGCTCCTTGTGCGAATGCGAGTGCTGGATCAGGCATTGCGAGCGAGGGTCGGTGGCGTGGGAGACATCACTGCACCGGTGGAAGACCTGGCGGGTCTCAATTTGCCGGTCACACACGTGTTTATTGTCGAGAACCTTCAAACGGGACTGGCAATGTCCGACATGCCGGGCGCTGTCGTGTTCATGCGCCTTGGCTATAGCGTCGACGTGTTGGCTCGTTTCCCTTGGCTTGTCCGCGCGAAGTGCATCTACTGGGGTGATTTGGACACCCATGGATTTGCCATCCTGC
Organism: Comamonas sp. NLF-1-9; assembly: GCF_019195435.1. Classification (NCBI taxonomy): domain Bacteria; kingdom Pseudomonadati; phylum Pseudomonadota; class Betaproteobacteria; order Burkholderiales; family Comamonadaceae; genus Comamonas; species Comamonas sp. NLF-1-9. The sequence goes on along the minus strand of NZ_CP078069.1, from coordinate 1,619,138 downwards.
ATCGAGCCCGTTCATACATTCCAGAGTTGCAATCCGTGCTCATGGATGAAGACACATTGCTGCAACACAAGACACTGTGGGTGGATGAATCGGAGCAGCATCCGGCGACGGAACTGACACTACTGACGGAGCAAGAGCAGCAGGTCTATCGTGATCTCAAGCAGCAGCGCTGGGGCCAAAACGTGCGTTTGGAGCAAGAGCGGGTCGATTGGGATGTCGCGCGGCGCGCGCTGCAACAGCTTGCCGCCCACAAGTAGCCCCGGGATCACCATGTGCATCCGAACGGAGGCTGCGATCGGTCACCGTCACCGGCTGATCACACGGGCGAACTGCCTCTTATGGGAGGGAAGCAGCACGACTACAGCTCGTAGGCGACCATTTCCACGCAGGGCCGCATCACGTTGGCGACGCGGCAGTGCTGGGCGTAGCGCCACAGGTCGCCCGCCGATGCCTTGCCTGCTCACCACCGCGAGGCTTTCGTGTTCCGATGTCGAATGGTTCGGCTGGCGGTAGAGGCCGCGCCCGACCCTGTCCAGCAGGCGCGAGGCACGCGACCGCTGCGGCGATTACTTGACGTCCACGTACACAAAGCCCGGCTCGAAGCTCGTGAAGGCCTTGTGCGCGGGCTTGGGCGGCTGGGACTTCAGCGCGTTCAAGTTGCCCATGCCGTGGCGGCGCAAGCAGCGATCGAACCCCGAGCGCGAGCCGGCAGGGCACAGGAACTCACGGGTGACGGCCAGCAGGTCATCCAGGGGCAGCAGCAGCGTAGGCGCAGCTCCACGGCAATAGCTTCCCGCTCCGATGTCAAGGGTCGTCTGCAGGCGATGCGCCGTGTGCGAGCGGTCGGTGAAGACATCGCGCTTTTTCCACGTGGAGATGGTCTGCTCTGTGACGTCATAGCGAGCTGCCAGCACGGCTGCGCTCTCAACGCTGGCAGCGATCTCGGCGCGCACCGCGGGCGTGGTGCAGGCGTTCTGGTGCAGACCGATGATCATGGCCGGGTTCTCCTGGGTGCTTGCAAGTTCGTTATCAACTATCCCATCACGGCGCGCGCCGTGAACAGTGGATAGCGATTTTCTTCTATGCAACCGTCCGGGATGCGGAAACTGCAGCGGGAGAAAAATACTGCTGGGGTGGCGACATGGCGAGAAAAAGTGCCTTGCAGGCGTCAGACTTTTGAAGTCAAGACAATATTCTCTTTAAAACCGCAACGGCATCCAGTGCTTTCGTGACAGAAATGGATTTGAAATCCTGGTTGTGATATCCATCATTGTTTTTTATTGTCCCAACCAAGGATTCGTCTTCAAACATATCGTGCGTGGCACCCCCAACGAGAGCCAGATCAAATTCATTTCGGATCTCGGCGAGGTCGGAGTCCAGATCAAGAGTGTGATTTAGTATTATATTTGTTGCTGTTTTGGCGTAGTCGATGTGCTTTCTGTCATCGCCGGTGTAGCAAATGTACTTTTTGTCTGCATATTTTTGGTGCAGATCGACTGCTACAAAAAGGTATAGATCCTTCTTGGTTTCGCCTGGCTTCACCTTGTTGCTGTACGGACCCAATACACTGAAGCCGCCATATATGGCATTCTCAAGAGAATGGAAATTAAAACTCGATCTAACCTCGATTGTTCTTGAAAAATCATGAAAATTATCCCCTTCTGGATATCTTTTCTTGATGCAGATATCGACCTGTTCAAAATTTCCGCTTGCATTCAAGCCGGGTCCTGCGCTTGAAATGATGAATTGCGTTTTTTGTTTGGCGCTAAAATCACGGAGTTGCGCGCGAACCCATCCTTCAACAAGTATACCCATCACTCCTTTTGCCAACCGCTGCTCTGCCGATCTTTCGACTCCAGCCGAGTCGGCTGCATTCATGTTTTGTGTCTTGTACTTGTCCAATGCCCAACGCAGAATCTTGTTCCCTCTCTCATCTGGAGAAATTTTCTCAACTAGACATGCGTGAGTGTTCAGGGTTCTGTCGAAATACGGTGCACCAGTGTCATCGTAAGGCTTGAACAGAAAGAATTTGCTGCGCAAAGCTTTCCCCTTGATTTTGAACAAGAAGACAATGCATGAACGCATGCATTGCCTTTTTGAGAATCATTCATATCGACTGCGCAATGGGACTGTAGTTGATGAAGAGATCATCTTTGCTTGATGATATCCAAAAGCTTGTCAAAGTTGTTTATGACGTCGTACTTGACATTGTCCGGAGCAAAGCGACGGTTCATGTCATCAAAAAACTTTCGGACGCATTTGAATTTTGTTTGCTCTATCTCGTGCAGATTCATGGACGACATGGATCCTTTGGTTTCCGCCACGAAGTAGATGTGTTTCGCCGCGCCTTCTCTGAATGAGATAGCCCAGTCCGGGTTGTAGTCTCCAACCGGCGTCGAGATAAGGAAACCGCGGGGCAGCTTGGCGTAAACGACGACTTCAGCGCTGGCCTCCAACGCCTCCGCAAAATCACGGTCCGGCTTCGCTCCGGAATCCGGGAGCACGAAATCGTAGAGGTGGCGCTTAAGTGTCTTGATCGCGCTGCTGAAGTCCTGCTTGGTCTGCCCGATGGTAAAGATGTCGAGGTCGAATTTATCCTCGACCGGATCGTAGGCCAGATGTTCGATCACTACGGCGGCCTTTTGCTCGTTGATCAGGCGAATTGCCTCGGCGATGAAGCTCTCCGGGTTCGTCTTGAACTGCGCGAATACGGCCGCGTTGAGCCCTTTCAGAACGTGTGTCACGGTACGCCGTGTTAGTTGGGTGCCTTCAGCTAGTTTGCCGATCAGGTCGTACTTGACGACGGAATGGATTGAAACGTGGTTGGTTTCCGTCTCAGAGTCCTTCAATTCGAAAGCTGTGTTGCCCTCGATCCCATCGTAGCTCACTGCGGCTGCTTGTTCACCGTGCTGTATGGTGTAGTGCATCGGGGTCACGCCAAGCCCGGCATCTTTGTCGTTGAGTGCCGTGATTGCTTTCTGCACCAGCTCGTCGGAGTCGAAGTCGACGCTGTAAGCCGCCTTGTGATTGATCCGATTCCAAAGTTCCCTGAACTCCTGCTTTTCGAAGTTGGCGTTGAGCGGGTTCTTCCTGGCCTTGCGGTCGTCACCAATTTGGGGCAATTGGCCCGCACTGAAAACGCTGTCGATCAATTTGCAGATCTGCTCGGCATGCGATGCCAACTCGGGTGGCAACTCGGCCAGTGCCCCGTATTTCCTGGCTTCATGGTATGCGCTGGTGATGCGACCAGCCTCGTCGGTGTAGTCGTGCTTGAGCAGGTACTTGTAGATTTGCTTGGCGAGCTGCGGGGTGACCTCGACATTGCCAAACTCCGTCTTCAGCACCTTGCCGGTAAAGTAAGCCACATCCGCTACACGTGGACGCGCCGACAGCGTCTCGCAGATGTCTTTCTGCAGCCCAGCGACAAAGTCCTTGTAGCTCTCGCTGGCTACTACGGTCAACACGTTCACATCGTGTACCGTGGCCGGGTGATCCATCCGGTCGCCGCTCTGGTTCACCGACAGGCGCAGCCCGCGCCCCACTTCCTGGCGGCGCGAAATGGTGTTGTCACTGTGCTTGAGGGCGCAGATGACGAACACGTTCGGGTTGTCCCAGCCTTCGCGCAGGGCCGAGTGCGAAAAGATGAAGCGCACCGGCTCGGCCAGGGACAGCAGTCGCTCCTTGTCCTTCAAAATCAGGTCATAGGCCTGCACGTCGTCCGACAGCCCCGCGTTTTCGCCACGCGCCGCAACAGTCGAATCCACCTGCCGCTTGCTCTTCTTGTCGATGGAGAAATAACCGCTGTGAGTCTTGTCGGCAGAAATGCCTTTTAGGTACTTGATGTATGGCGTCTCGACCAGATCCAGCACCTCGTTCAGATGCTGCGTGTACTCCTCCTCGAACATGCGGGCGTATTCGCCTTTCTCGTCAGGCTGCGCGTAGTCGCGGTACTTGACTACTTCGTCGATGAAGAACAGGGTCAGCACCTTCACGCCCTGATCAAACAGCGCCTGCTCCTTGCCGAAGTGCGCCTTGATGGCCTCACGGATCTGGATGCGGCGCAATGCGGCCTCGGTCACGTCGCCGGTCGCTTCCCCTACGGCGAGCTCAACGCCATTGGTGAAGCTCAGGGTGTCTGTGTTCGCGTCAATTTCGGCCACGACAAAGCCATTCCGATACTGATCCAGCCCGCCCGACAGGTCGAACAGGTTGACGCCCTTGCCCAGCTTGCGCACCACACGCTTGATGCCGCCGCCCGCCAGCTTCTGCTCGAACTCGATGCGCGCCTCGGGCGGCCTTTTGGTCGATATCTCGATGGACTGCAGGTACAGGTAACCCGCAGTGCCCGCCAGCCCCTTGACCGCGATGCCGCGCACGGCGATCTTTTTCACCAGCTTCTGGTTGTAAGCGTCCAGCGCATCCAGCCGGTGAACCTTGTTGTGCGTGGTCTTGTGCGTGGCCGAGTAGCGCAGCACCATCAGCGGCCTGAAGTTGACCAGCGAATCCAGCGTCTTGCCGCCCTCCATCTTCTGCGGCTCGTCCAGGATCAGGATGGGCCGGTTGGCGCTGATCACGTCGATGGGCCTGCGCGACTGGAAGTCGTCCAGCTCTTCATAGATGCGGCGGTTGTCCTTGCCCGTGGCATTGAAGGCCTGCACGTTGATGACCATGACGTTGATGCCCGCATCCGACGAAAAGCTCTCCAGGTGGTGCAACTGCCTGGAGTTGTAGATGAAAAAGCGCGCCTTCTTCTGGTAGGCCTCCAGAAAGTGCTCGGCGGTGATCTGAAGCGACTTGGCCACGCCCTCGCGGATGGCGATGCTGGGCACGACGATGATGAACTTGCTCCAGCCATACTGCTTGTTCAGCTCGAAGATCGTCTTGATGTAGCAGTAGGTCTTGCCTGTACCGGTTTCCATCTCGATGTCGAGATTGACCTTGGCCACTTTCGTCTTCACCAGCGCATCAGACACCGGCAGATTTTGGCTGCGCTGCATGGCGCGAATGTTGTCGAGCAGCGCTGATTCCGACAAAGTGAGATCGGCGTTGCGAAAAACGGCTTCCCCTTGCACTGCAGCTTCAGGCGAAGCGACCTCCAGCGCGAACGCGGCTTGCGCGCTCGATGCAGCTTTTTGACTCCCGGGGTCGAGCCGATAGCGGAGGCCGCCGTGATGCGGAATTTGTCCCTTGAAGCAGCCGACTACTGCCTGCACTGCCGCCGTCTGGTAGGCCTGTGTCTTGAACTTCAGCTTCATCGCGCGCCCCTCAGATGCACTTTATGTCGGAGGCAGGCGACAGAAGCCTGAAGATTTGCTCCACGTTGATTTTGGCGGCGTCGTCCCGAAAGCCCGCATCGCGGAACACCACGCGCAGCGGCTGGCGCCTGGCAAGTTCTCTCACAAAAGCTTCGTCGATGCCGCTGTGCGCGTCAAGGCAAGCAGCTAGTGCGTTGCCATCAACAAAGAACACTTCGTTGCCCTGAATCGTCTCCTTGGTAATCGGCATTGCGAGATCAACACCCCAGTCCAGCATTACCTGAAACAGCAGATCTGCCGGTTTGCGGTCCGTCTTGATGTTGTCGACAAACAGCTCAAGGTTTGACTGCTCAAAGACGTCTGGCGAGTAATAAACATCTGCCATGTTTGAAGTGTCAATCTTCAGGACGCGAAAGCCTGTATCGTTACGAACTCCTTCAGGTTGTCCTGATTTAATGGTGTTGCCGACGGAGCGAAGTCGTTCCTTGGTTATCTCAGGAATTGCCTTGTAGCCAGCTTTGAATGCTGCGGATTTTTCATCGCACAACTCGGGTAGCTGAATCAAAATAAAACGACGGCTGGAGTTCTGGGCATGATTCAACTCCATGACTGCTTGTCCGGTGCTTCCCGAACCTGCAAAGAAGTCAAGAATTATGTCATTGGGCCCGCTGCCGAATGACATCAAGTGCTTGATCAACCCGGTAGGCTTTGGATTGTTGAATATGTTGTCTTTCCCAATGGCTTCCCTTAATTGTTTTTTCCCTTCGGAGTTTCTTTCGATGTCAATTAGAAGCGATCGTGGTACTTTTGTCTTTTCCTCCGCCTGACCTTCTTCATCATCAACCGCGTTCAAGTATATCTTGTATTCAACCTGCCACTTGCCATTTCGGTCCTTTCTGATTTGAACCTTTTCCTCTTCCAGTGCTTTCAGGAACCTGGACTCTTCCCATTTCCATGTATCTCTGAGCGTGGTTCCATCGGGAGTAGTGATGTCGTAGGTGAGAGTTGGACGAGGGTCATCAGGGCGCATTCGACAAAATGATTTTGTCTTGTATGGACCGAGTGCGTCAAAATGCCGGTCTTTTGACTTGTAGTCTTGTTTGTCCTCATCTGTTAACGGCATGCGCAGGCGGCCTAACGAATCCTTGTTCTTTGCATAAGCGAGTATGTATTCGTGGTCGGTTGCGAAATGTCTCGAATCATTTCCGCCGCCTGCATGTCTTTTCCATACGAGTTGTTGTAAAAAATTGTCTTCCCCGAATATCTCGTCAAGTACTTTCCTGAGGTTGGCAACTTCATTGTCGTCAATGGATGCGAATATGATTCCGTCGTCCGTCAAAAGCAATCGTGCCAATTTCAGCCTTGGGTAGATCATCGAAAGCCAGTCTGAATGAAACCTCCCGTTTGCATCGGTATTCGCGGTAAGAATTACACCTTGATTGCTTTTTTGCTTGGTTCGAATCAAGTAGTCTTGTGAGTTTTCGGCGAAGTCGTCTTCGTATAGAAAATCATGACCCGTATTATATGGCGGGTCAATGTAGATCATTTTCACGCGACCCAGATAGGATTCCTGCAGCAGTTTGAGGGCCTCAAGATTGTCGCCTTCAATGAAGATGTTTCTTGTATGTTCGAAATTTACGCTCTCTTCTTCAAGGGGGCGCAGAGTTCTGGATATTGGAGAATTCGCGGCAAGCAGGGCTTCCCGCTTTCCGGGCCAATTGAGAAAATAGCGCTCTTGCGGGCCTTCGACAATTGAATCTGACAATTCTTGCTTTAATTGATCGAAATTCACTGCCTGCGTCATGCTTCCGTCGCGACCCATGGCTTCCGTCACGCAGTTCGGAAACAGCTCGGCGATACGAGCAATGTTGACTTGGGTGAGTTTGCGCGAGTGCATCTTCAATTTTTCCATTTTATTTCTTCGGTTCGCCGTGTTTCTGCTGTCGGGGTCAGCGACTCAATTGTTCACATTCGGTTTTTGGTCGCCGTTGCGTCGCGCTGCTTTCGGCCTGCCGGTCGACTTGTTTTCCTTGACCAGCTTCGTCTTGTTTTTTGTCTTCGCTGCGCGTACTCGCCGTCAGTTCGACGCGCGCGATCCAACCGGACAAGGCCTCCTGAGGGCGCGCAGGCAACGGAATCAAGCCTTGCAGCGAGGCGTAGTAAAGCTGAGCGATGTGGAAGGCCCACGGCTTGGTCGTGCGAGCAGTGGCCGCAAGCATCCAGTCAGTGGCGAAGTAGCTGAACAGCACCCAGCGATTTGCATTGGTTTGGCTCGGGCGCTTGTACGCCGCCGCCTGCGTTTTCGCTTGATCGCCTTGGCCGTGGTTCCGTTCAAACAGGACAGGGAACTGCACCGCGCCATCAATATGGCGGAGCACGTTTTCGTGCAGTCCGGTGGGCCTGAGCCGGAGGCCGAAGACCTGGACTTCAGGCACGCCGGGTCGCGCAGGCAGCTTGATCGTCTTGGGGGCGAGCATGTACTGCCAGACGATTTGCTCGACCTGTTCGACGAACCATTCCTTCAGCCGGGAGTTGGCCCCGCTGTGCTCACGGATTTTTTTCTTGGGTAGAGCGCGCCCGAAAGCAGCTTGCCAAGGGTAGGCGATCGGCGCTGATTTTTGTATGGTCGCTCCTTGGCTCATCCGGCCTCCTGAACCGCAAGTGAGCTGGTGAATTCGAAGTCGTCCAGCCCGCAGATGGTGCTTGTCCGTGCCGTGATCGTGCCACCGGTGAACAGGCTGTCCATATCCTTTTGCTTTCTTTACCTCGATCATCGAACGGATGGTCTTGCTCAACGGATCGGAGCAGGGCTGCACCCCGCGGCCAGGCGTACGCTTGGCTGGAGGGTCGTCTTGAGATCGCCGCCACGCAGCCGGCTGATGTTGTCGCTCAGTTCCATCGGTCGCTTGCCCTCGAATCCTTGTTGGTCAGATTGGCGGCAATCCACTCGTGCAGGTCGCTGCGGCGAAAGCGCCACGTGCCGCCCAGCTTGAAAGCGGGAAGTTTGCCTTCGGCCGCGAGGCGGTAGACGGTGCGCTTGCCAGCCTTCAAATAGGCGGCCACCTCGTCCAGGGTCAGGATTTCACCTTCCGGGTTTGCCATCGTCTCGCCTTTGCCGATGATGAATATGGATTGCCAAGAATTGCCAATTTTCCCATACGGCGGTGAACCAGGGCCAGAGGCTGGATGAGGAAAAGAGCGGCCAAATCGTCGAATCCACGCCCTCGAGGCCAAAGCGCTCCCATCTGGCCTGGTTTGCGCACGTGGGTTCGCTTGCGTGTTGTGCCGCCAACCAGCAAAACAAGGGCCGCCAAGGACACCCGTCCGGCGGCCCTTTCCATTGCCGCTAACGCGTCGCTGCGGGCTGCGGCGCGGCGGTCGGCCGGGCTGTGGCGTGCAGCGCGAATATTGGCCTGGCGAGGGCGCGCGCGCCTGTAAACTGCCGCCACCGTGCCCGAGTCCGTTCTGATCAACATCGAGATGCTCCGCGTGGGCATGTATGTCCAGCTGGATGTCGGCTGGATGAACCACCCGTTCGCGACCAGCAGCTTTCGCCTGTCCTCGCCGGCGCAGATCGAGGTGCTGCGCGAGCTGGGCTTGAAGCAGGTGCGCTGCGTGCCGTCCCGCAGCGACCCGCAGGCGCTGGAGGCGCTGCAGGCGCCCGAGGCGGGGGCGCAGCAGCCGCTGCAGGCACCGGTGCCGGCAGAACCGCCGCAGGCACCCGAGCCGGCAGCAGAGCCAGGGCAATCACAGGGCGACCCGCCGCTCGAGCACGCTGCAGCCACTGACGGTCCGCCTTCGCTCGGCGCACCCGCTTGGCAGATTGGCGGTCCGGCGCAGGCCCCGGAGCCCGCCGAGGAGCAAGCCGAGGAGTCGCCCCAAGCGCATGCGCGCGCCCGCTTTCAGGCCGCGGCCGAGCTGTATGCGCAGGTGCTCGCGAACGTGCGGGCTGAACCGGTGGCTTCGGGCGAGCGCGTGCAGGCGCTGGTGCGCGGCGAGGTGGCCGAATTGATGGCGGCCGAGAACTACGCGGTGCACCTGCTGGCGCAGATGGGCGGGCGCCGCCAGGTCAAGCACAGCGTGAACGTGATGGTGCTGTCCATGCTGCTGGGCCGCTCGCTCGGGCTGGGTGCGGCGCAGCTGTGCCACTTGGCGACGGCGGGCCTGCTGCACGACGTCGGCAAGCTGGAGTTGCCCGCGCACATCGCCGAGCCGGCGCAGGCGCTCAGCGGTGCAGAGCGCCAGCTCTATGAAGAGCACGTGCAGCGCTCGGTCGACCTGGCGCAGCGCATGGGGCTGCAGCCCTGCGTGGTGCGTGCCATCAGCGAGCACCACGAGATGGTCGACGGCAGCGGCTTTCCGGCGCGGCTGCAGGGCGCGCAGATCAGCCTGCATGGGCAGATCCTGGCGCTGGTGAACCGCTACGACCGGCTGTGCAATCCGCTGCATGGCGAGCGTGCGCATACCCCGCACGAGGCGCTGGCGCGGCTGTTTGCGCAGGAGCGCAAGCGCTTTGACGCGACCTCGGTGCTCGCGGCCTTCATCCGGCTGCTGGGCGTCTATCCGCCGGGCTCCATCGTGCAGCTCGACGACGGGCGTTTTGCGCGCGTGGTGTCAAGCAATTCGCTCTCGCCCCTGCGCCCCAGCGTGCTGGCGTTTGCCTCGGGCGTGACGCAGCAGGAGGCGCGTGTGACCGACCTGGGTCAGAGCGAGCATGGGGGCATCCGGCGCAGCGTGAAGTTTGATGCGCTGTCGGACGAGGCGCTGGAATTCTTCATGCCCGGCCAGCAGATGTGCTACTTTTTTGCGCGCATGCCGCGCCCGGCAAAGAAGGCGCATGCCGGCAGGGCGGGGTGACAGCTTGGGGTGCAGGCAGCGAGGGTGTCTGCGGCGCGCCGCCGGACCGTCATCCTGAACCGGAGTTCAGGTGGGCCAGGGCAACCAGGCGTTGGGTTCATCTGACGCGAGATGATCACGCCCGCCGGGTGATGTACCTAGTCCGTGCTCTAAGAGCATTGGTTCAAGGCAATTAAAGCCCGACGGCACCGCAGACAAGTTCATTGTAGGGCTGCAGCAGGCGATGTCCAGCGCCTTTGCGCCGCCAGCTGTGACAGCTTGTTCTATATCAACTGCCCGTCGCTGCCCAGCGCATCGTCCAGGCGTTGCACCAGAGACAGCAGCAGTTGTTCGGCGTCGGCCGGCTGGGCTTCGCCCTGGGGCGCGGCGGTGCGCGGGGCGGCTTCGGCCAGTCGCTCCTGCTGGTCGGCCAGCTCGAAGGCGAGGTTGAGCGCGGCCAGCACCGCGATGCGCTCGCGTGCGCGCACCTTGCCGGCGTCACGGATGCGCGTCATGGCGGTGTCCACGCGCTCGACAGCGTCGAGCAGGCGCGGCTCCTGACCCTCGGGGCAGGCCAGCAGATAGGTCTGCTGCATGATCTGCACTTCCAGCTGCTTGCTGCTCATGGCGTGTCCTCGGGGTCGCTGGCGGTGGGCAGACGGTCGATGAGCGCGTCGATGCGCGCCCGCGCGGCCTGCAGGCGCGAGCGCAGCGAGTCGCGCTCCTGCGTGAGTTCACTCAACTGCGCGCTCAGCAGCGCGTTGGCGCGCTGGATCTCGGCGTGGCGCAGCAGCAGCCGCTCCACGCGCTCGGCAAACTGCTCCAGAGTGGGCGCTTGGGTCATGGGATCGCGATTGTAGAGAGCCTGCCACGGCGCCGGTAGAATCGCGCGCTGTTGGTGCTCGCGGCCGTGGTTCACACGCCGCAGTTCAACGGGAAGCAGGGAGGCGCCCTTCGCCATGAAGCGGCTGCCGTGCCTGCGCTGCCCCCGCAACGGTCAGCGGACGAATCGGTTTCGATTCACCTTTGCAGCAACACAGCCACTGGGCGCCTTGAACAAGCGCCTGGGAAGGCGCTGCAGCGGCGCTCCGCCAGCCCGGATACCGGCCAACGAGGTGGCTGCGCCGCGCCTGGCGACGCAGCCGTGTTGCCCACTGCCGGCGGGGAAGCTGGTACGGGCGCTTTGTGGATGCGTGTTTCCCATGATGAATCGTTTGAACCCTGCGCGCGCAGGCCTGTTGCTGTCCGTGCTGGCCTGCGCCGCTGCCCCGACCCTGGCGCAGGACGCCGGTGCCGAGCCCTTGCTGCTGGCCCAGGCGCCCGAGCTGTCGCAGATGGTGGTCACTGCCACGCGCACCGCCCAGCCGCTGTCGGACGTGCTGGCCGACGTCACCCTGATCGATCGCGCGCAGATCGAGCAAAGCGGCGCGGTGACCATCACCGACCTGCTCGCGCGCCAGCCCGGCATGGAGCTGTCGCGCAACGGCGGGCCGGGCACGGCCACCAGCATGTTTCTGCGCGGCGCGGAGACGCGCTTTACCGCGGTCTACATCGACGGCGTGCGCGTGGATTCGCAATCCACCGGCGGCGCGCCCTGGGAGGCGATCGCGCTCGGCCAGGTCGAGCGCATCGAGATCGTGCGCGGCCCGGCCGCGGCCGTGTACGGCTCGGACGCGGTAGCGGGCGTGATCCAGATCTTCACGCGCCAGGGCGAAGGCCCGTTCACGCCTTACGTGGGCGTGGGTGCGGGCAGCCATCGCACAGGCCGACTGGAGGCGGGCTTTTCGGGCGGGCAGGGCGCGGTCGATTATTCGCTCGGCGTGCAGCGCGACGTGAGCCGCGGCTACGACGCGCGCCCCGGCTCCACGCCCGACCGCGACGGCTACCGCCAAAGCGCGGCCAGCGCCCGCCTGGGCATGCAGCTCAATGCCGCGCACCGGGTGGACCTGAGCGGCACCTGGACCGACATGGACGCGCAGTACGACGCCTCCACCACGCCATCCGGGCTCGACGACCATGGGCTCAATCGCCTGGCCACCCTGGGCGTGAGCTGGTCCGCCCAATGGAGCGAGCGCTACCGCACGCGCCTGGCGGTGAGCGAATCGGCGCAGCGCTACGAGACCCTGCCCTCGCCCTATCTGTCCAAGACGCGGCTGCGCAACTACCTGCTGCAAAACGAATGGAAGGAGGGCGCGCACACCCTGAGCGCGGCGCTGGAGCGGCGTGAAGACCATCTGGTGAACGACCCGATAGAGCGCGGGCGCCACCAGGACGCGTTGGCGCTGGGCTGGGGCTATGTGGCCGGGGCGCACACGCTGCAGGCCAATCTGCGCCACGACCGCGACAGCGAGTTCGGCGGCCAGACCACCGGGGGCCTGGCCTACGGCTATGCATTTGCGCCGGGCTGGCGGGCGACGGCAGCGGCCGGCACCGCGTTTCGCGTGCCCACGCTCTACCAGCGCTTCTCGCAGTACGGCCAGCCTGCGCTGCAGCCCGAGAAGGGCCGCAATCTGGAGCTGGGCCTGCACTGGGCGCGGGGCAGCTCGCGCGTGGATGCCACCCTCTACCGCAACCGCGTCAGCAACCTGATCAACTTCGGCGCGCCCGGCCCTTGCGCGGGCAGCTTTGGCTGCTATGAAAACGCGGGCAACGCGCGCATGCAAGGCCTCACCCTGTCCGCCGCACACCGCCTGGGCGGGGTGAACCTGGGCGCATCGCTCGATCTGCAGCAGCCGAAGAACGTGGACAGCGGCAAGCTGCTGGCGCGCCGTGCCCAGCGCCTGCTCAAGCTCAGCGCCAACACCCGCGTGGCGCAGTGGACTCTGGGCGGCGAATGGCAACTGGTGAGCCACCGCTGGGACAACGCCGCCAACACCAAGCGCCTGGGCGGCTATGGGCTGGTGAATCTGTACGCCAGCACGACCATCGCGCGCCAGTGGGATTTGCTTGCGCGCATCGACAACCTCGGCGACAAGGCCTATCAGTTGACCGGCGGCTACGCCACGCCGCCGCGCAGCTTCTTCGTCGGCCTGCGCTGGACGGGGCGTTGAAGGCCGGGTGATGGCGACTTGCGCCGCGCTCATGGTGGCCTCCCCGGCCTCGGGCCAGGGCAAGACCACGGTGGTGGCGGCGCTCGCGCGCCTGCTCACGCGCCGCGGGATCGCGGTGCGGGTGTTCAAGAGCGGGCCGGATTTTCTCGATCCGTTCTGGCATGAGCTGGCCAGCGGCCAGCCGGTGGACAACCTGGACGCTTGGATGGGAGGAGAGGCCGACGTCAGCCTGCGCCTGCACGCGGCAGCGCGGCAGGCGCAGGTGCTGCTGGTCGAAGGCGTGATGGGTCTGCACGACGGCACGCCGAGCAATGCCGATCTGGCGCGCCGCTGCGGCCTGCCGGTGCTGGCCGTGGTGCAGGCGGGGGCCATGGCCCAGACCCTGGGCGCCGTCGCCCATGGTCTGCGCCGCTACCGCGAGGCCGAAGCCGGCCCGCTGCCCTGGGCCGGCGTGCTGGCCAACGGCGTCGCCGGCGGAGGCCATGCCCGGCTGCTGCGCGAGGCGCTGTCGCCCGGCGACACCTGGCTGGGCGCCTTGCCGCATGACGAGGCGATGCGCCTGCCCGAGCGCCATCTGGGCCTGGTCGCGGCGCAGGAGCTGGGGCGCGCGCAGGCGCTGGCGCGGCTCGATGCGGCGGCCGACGCACTGGCCGCAACGCCGCTGGGGCAGCTCAGCATCGACGATTGGCGCGCGCGCTGGGCGCGGGACTTTGCTGCGCCGGCGCCCGTGCCGCCCGCGCCCGCGCCGCTGCTGGCCGGGCGCACCGTGGCGGTGGCGCGCGACGCGGCCTTTGCCTTCATCTACCCGGCCAATTTGCATGCGCTGCAGGCGCTGGGCGCGCGCCTGGTGTTCTTCTCGCCGCTGGCGGGCGAGTCATTGCCCGCCTGCGACGCACTGTGGCTGCCCGGCGGCTACCCCGAGCTGCACGCCCCGGCGCTGGCCGCGCGCACCGACCTTGCCATGCAGTTGCACCGCCATGCCCAGGCCGGCAAGCCCGTCTGGGCCGAAGGCGGGGGACTGCTCGCCCTGTGCGAGTCGCTGCGCACCCGCGGCGGCGAGACCTGGCCGATGTGGGGCCTGCTGCCCGCCCAGGGGCAGATGCAGGCGCGCCTGGCCGGCCTTGGCATGCAGACCTGGGAGGGCGCGCACGCGGGCGCCGGCCTGCGCGGCCATGCGTTTCACTTTGCTCAGGTGCAGACCGCCATCGCGCCGCTGGCACACACCCGAGCGGCCCCCGGCAGTGCGCGCGCGCAGGGCGAGGCCATCCATGCGGCGCCCGATCAGCCGGCGGTGCGCGCAAGTTTTTTTCACCCCTGGTTTGCTTCGGACCCGCTGGCCACGGCCGGCTTGTTCGGCGCGGCGGGGCAGGGTGCGGCGCAATGAACATCGCGCGCAGCGAACTCATCCTGGGTGGCCAGAAGAGCGGCAAGTCGCGCCGCGCCGAGGCTCTGGCCGCCCAATGGCTGCAGCAGGGCGCCGACCATCAGGCGCTGTTGCTGGCCACTGCCAGCGCGCACGACGAGGAGATGCGCGCGCGCATTGCGCGCCATCAGGCCGACCGCCGGGCGCGCGTGCCGCAGTTGATGACGGTGCACGCACCGCGCAACCTGGCGCGCGCCCTGCAGCGCTATGGCGATGCGCGCACCCTGGTGGTGGTCGACTGCCTTACCGTGTGGCTCACCAACTGGCTCATGCCGCTGACGGGAAAAGAAGAACAAAAACCGGCGCAAACGCAGGACTGGAGCGCGCAAAAAGCTCTGTTTTTTGAAGTTTTGGAGCACTCCCCCGGGCCGATCGTCCTGGTGGGCAACGAGATCGGTCTGGGGGTGATTCCAATGGGGCGCGAGGTGCGCGAGTTCGTCGACGCGCTGGGCCTGCTGAACCAGCGCGCGGCCGCCGCCTGCGCGCGCGTGACGCTGATGGCGGCCGGCCTGCCGCTCACGCTGAAAGGACAGCCATGAACCGGCGCGGTGTTCTCTTCTCCCTCCTCCGCTGGGGGAGGGCCGGGGTGGGGGCCTGCCTGGCCTTGCTGCTGATGAGCGGCGCCCACGCCCGGGAGATCACCGACGACACCGGCCAGCGCCAGCACTTCGACGCGCCGCCCGCGCGCATCGTCAGCCTGCTGCCCTCGCTCACCGAAACCGTCTGCGCTCTGGGCGCCTGCGAGCGGCTGGTGGGCGTGGACCGCTATTCCAATTGGCCCGAATCGGTGCAGCGTCTGCCCTCGGTGGGTGGCGGGCTCGATCCGAGCATCGAAGCCGTGGTCGCGCTCAAACCCGACGTGGTGTTGATCGGCACCTCGTCGCGCGCCAGCGTGCGCCTGCGCGCGCTCGGCCTGAAGGTGCTGGCGCTCGAACCCAAGACCCGCTCGGCCATGCGCCACAGCACCGAGCTGCTGGGCGAGCTGCTGCAGGTGGACGGCGCCAAGGCGTTGCTCGCAAGCATCGACGCGGGCGTACAGGCCGCGGCCGCCAGCGTGCCGCCCGATGCGCGCGGCCAGCGCGTGTACTACGAGATCACGCCGGCGCCGCACGCGGCCGGGCGCGGCACCTTCATCGATGAGCTGATCGAGGCGCTGGGCCTGGTGAACGTCATCGACCCGGCGCTGGGCCCCTACCCCAAGATCAATCCCGAGCTGGTGGTGCGCCTGGACCCCGACCTCATCATGGTCAGCCAGCAGAGCGCGGCAGATCTCGCGCGCCGCCCCGGCTGGGCGCGGCTGCGCGCGCTGCGCCGTGGCAAGGTGTGCGAGTTCAGCGCCGACGAGCGCAACATTCTGGTGCGCCCCGGCCCGCGCATGCCCGAGGCGGCGCGCCTGATGGCCGATTGCGCGGCGCGCACGGGCGCTTCTGAAAAGTGAGCTGTCAGCGCACGATGGACAAGCGTTGCAGCACGATTTGATGCCAATGATTCGACCATGACCAGCCTGGCCAGCCACACCATGGACCCGCCGCGCGACGCGGGCTTGCGCCTGCCCTGGCTGGTGCTGGCGCTGGCGCTCGCTTCGCTGCTCGCGCTGGCCTGGGGCGCGAGCGTGGGCAGCACCGGTTTTGACAGCCTGCTGCGCGTGCGCGAGGACCCGGCGGCCTGGCAGATCGTCTGGGACATCCGCCTGCCGCGCACTCTGGGCGCCTGGCTGGCAGGGGCCCTGCTGGCGCTGGCCGGGGCGGTGGCGCAAGGCCTGTTTCGCAATCCGCTGGCCGACCCCTTTCTGCTGGGCAGCGCCTCGGGCGCGGCGCTCGGCGTGGCGCTGGCCTATGCCGCGCTGGGCGTGGGCGGCATGGTGGCGGGCGGCGGCAGCGTGGCGCTGTTGCAGGCGGCCACGCCGTGGCTTGCGCGCCTGGGTTTTACCGGCGCGGCGTTTCTGGGGGCGCTGGCCGGCGTGCTGCTGGCGCTGGTGCTGGCGCGCGGCGTGCAGCAGACGCTGCGCCTGCTGCTGGCCGGGGTGGTGGTGGGCTTTGTGCTGGGCGCGGTGCGCGACCTGGTGCAACTGGCCCAGCCCGACGTGCTGCAGGCCATGCAGGGCTTCACCCTGGGCGTGACGGGTTTTGTCGGCTGGGGCGGCTGCGCGCTGATGGCTGCGGTGCTGGCGCCGCTGTTGCTGCTGGCCTGGGCGCTGGCGCGGGTGCTCGATGCGCTGAGCCTGGGCGAAGCCACTGCGCTCAGCCTGGGTCTGCCGCTGGCGCCGCTGCGCGCGCTGCTCGTGGGCGTGCTGGCACTGGCCACGGGCGCGGCGGTGGCGCAGACCGGGCTGATCGGCTTTGTCGGGCTGGTGGCGCCGCACCTGGCGCGCTCCATGGTGCGTTGCACGCATGCGGCCCTGCTGCTGCTGTCCACGCTGGTCGGCGGGCTGCTGCTGATGCTGGCGGACGTGGCTTCGCGCCTGCTGGTGGCGCCGCAGGAACTGCCGGTGGGCGTGCTCACCGCCGTGCTGGGCGGCGCCTACCTGCTGTGGCTGATGAACCGGCGCGCCGGCGTGCGGGGCGTGCAATGAGGCCGGTGGCGGCGCTGCAGGCGCAGCTGCAACAGGTGCTGCTGGGCGGGCGCCCCATCCTGCAAGACCTGCGCCTGTCGCTGGCGGCGGGGCGCTGGACCGCCATCGTCGGCCCCAATGGCGCGGGCAAATCCACGCTCTTGCGCGTGCTCGCCGGCCTGCAGCCATGCACCGGCCAGGTGCAGTTGCTCGGCCGCCCGCTGGCCGACTGGCCGGCGCGCGAGCGTGCGCGGCGCCTGGCCTGGCTGGGCCAGCAGGAAGGCGGCGGCGAAGACTTGCTGGCCTGGGATGTGGCAATGCTCGGGCGCCTGCCGCACCGCGCCTGGCTGGCCGCGCCTACGGCGCAGGACTGCGCGGCGGTGCAGGCGGCGCTGCGCGCAAGCCAGGCCTGGGCCTTGCGCGGGCGGCGTCTGGGCGAGCTCTCGGGCGGCGAGCGCCAGCGCGTGCTGCTCGCGCGGCTGCTGGCGGTGCAGGCGCAGGTGGCGCTGATGGATGAGCCGCTGGCGCATCTGGATCCGCCGCACCAGGCCGACTGGCTGGCCAGCGTGCGCGCGCTGGTCGCCGGTGGCGCCACCGTGGTGAGCGTGCTGCACGAGCTGAACATGGCGCTGCAGGCCGACGACATCGCGATCATCCACGCCGGACGCCTGGCGCACTTTGGCGCTGCGGCCAGTAGCGCCACCCACCGCGCGCTGCAGGCCGCGTTCGCTCACCGCATCGCCATCCACCCCGTGCAAGGGCAATGGATTGCACTACCTCAGGAGGCTGCCCATGCAGATTGAAACCCCACCGACCGAAAAACGCTACGAACGCCCCGAGGGCGAGCGCCGCGGCCTCATCCTCGTGCATACCGGCGACGGCAAGGGCAAGAGCACCGCCGCCTTCGGCCTGGCGCTGCGCGCCTTCGGGCGCCAGCATGTGCATGGCAAGCAGGTGGAGATCTTCCAGTTCATGAAGGTGCCCACCGCGCGCTTTGGCGAGCACCGCATGTTCGAGCACATCGGCCTGCCGATCCACGGGCTGGGCGACGGCTTTTCCTGGAAGAGCCGCGACCTGGAGCATTCCGCCCAGCTTGCGCGCGATGGCTGGGAGCGTGCGCGCGCCGCCATCATGGATGGCCAGCACTTCCTCGTCGTGCTCGATGAAATCACCTACCCGCTGATCTACGGCTGGCTGCCGCTCGACCCGGTGCTGCAGACCTTGCGCGAGCGCCCGAGGGACGTGCACGTATGCCTGACCGGGCGGCGCTGCCCCGAGGAAATCATCGCGCTGGCCGACACGGTGACCGAGATGACGCTGGTCAAGCACGCCTTCAAGGCGGGCGTGCCGGCGCAGCGCGGCATCGAAGACTGAAGCGCGGCGACCGCGCTAGGATGCTGCCCATGAGGCTGCTTTCCCACACCTACCCGACGCCGCTGGGCGAGATGACTGCGCTCATTTCCGAGCGCGGTCTGTGCCTGCTGGAATTTTCCGAAAACACCCGCGGCCTGGCGCGTGAAATCGGCCAGGTGCAGGCGGCGCGCGGCGGGCCCGCCGAGCCGGGCGAGAGTGCGCTCTCGCGCCAGCTCGGCCAGGAGCTGGCCGAGTACTTCGCCGGCCGGCGCCAGAACTTTACGGTGCCGCTGGACATGGTGGGCACGCCCTTTCAGCAAGACGTCTGGCGCGCGCTGCTGACCATCGCCTACGGGCAGACGCGCAGCTATGCCGCGCAGGCGCACCAGGTGGGGCGCCCTACTGCCATGCGCGCGGTGGCGGCGGCCAACGGGGCCAACAAGATCAGCATCGTCGTGCCCTGCCATCGGGTGATCGGCTCGGACGGCAGCCTCACCGGCTACGGCGGCGGTGTGCCGCGCAAGCACTGGCTGCTGGCGCTGGAGCGCGGCGAGCGCGATCTGCCCGTGCTGCATTGATTTTCTTCTCGGCATCGCCCGCATCGCTGGCGTGGCTGGCCCTGGTGCCGGCGCTGGCGCTGGTCATAGACCGCTCGCTGGGCGAGCCGGCTGCGCGCTGGCACCCCGTCGTCTGGATGGGGCGCTATCTTGCCTGGGCGGGCGCGCGCGTCGCGCCGCCGGCGGATCTGCCCGAGGCGGGGCGGGCGCCGGTGTTCTGGCGCGGTGCGGCGGCGTGGTGCCTGGGCGCACTGGCGGTGACGACCTTGGCCTTTGGGTTGCAGACCGGCGTTCTGCGCCTGCCCGACTGGGCCGGCGCACTGCTGCTGGCGCTGCTGCTCAAGCCTTTGCTCGCCTGGGCGCTGCTGCACGACGAGGTGCTGGCGGTGGAGCAGGCGCTGGCCCGTTCGCTGGCCGATGGCCGTGCGCAACTGGCGCGCCTGGTCAGCCGCGATGTGTCGGCGCTGAGCGAGGCCGAGGTGCGCGAGAGCGCGATCGAGAGCCTGGCGGAAAACCTCAACGATTCGCTGGTCGCGCCGCTGCTGTGGTTCATGCTGCTGGGCCTGCCGGGGGCGGCGCTGTTTCGCTTTGCCAATACCGCCGATGCAATGTGGGGCTATCGCGGCGCTCGCTCACTCGCGGGCGTGGCGCGCGACTGGACCTGGGCCGGCCGCTGGGCCGCGCGCGCCGACGACGTGCTGGCCTGGCTGCCCGCGCGCATCACCGCCGTCCTGCTGGTCGCCCTGGGCGTCTTGCGCGACTGGCGCCAGTTGCCCACACAGGCGCGGCGCACCCCTTCGCCCAATGGCGGCTGGCCCATGGCCGCCATGGCGCTGGCGCTGGGTGTGCGCCTGGGCAAACCCGGCGTCTACCGGTTGAACGAGACCGGGCGCAGCCCGCAGCCGGCCGACCTGCTGCGCGCCTGCGCCCTGGGCTCGCGCGTGGCCATCGCCGCCACTTTGCTGACCTGCGCCGCGCTGCTGGCGGGGGCCGCGCCGTGGTAGTGCCGCTGCATGGCGGGCCGGACGCGCTGGGCGTGCCGCTGCACGACTTGTCCACCAACGCCAACGCCTGCGGGCCCTACCGTGCTGCCGTGCAGGCGCTGCAAAACTGTGACGCCCGCCACTACCCCGACCCGGCCTACACCGCACTCACCGCGCAACTGGCCGCATGGCACGGCGTAGCGCCCGCGCGCATCGTGCTGGCCGAGAGCGCCAGCGCCTTCATCCAGCGCATCAGCCTGGCGCTGGCGCTGCAGGCGGGGCCGGGCGTGCGCGTGTGGCTGCCCGAGCCTGCCTATGGCGACTACGCCCGCGCCGCGCAGGCCGCAGGCTTGTTGCCCACGGAGGACGCGCAGGAGGCCGCGCTGCTCTGGGCCTGCGAGCCCGGCAGCCCGCTGGGCCAGGCCGAGCCGGGGCTGGCGCGGCGCGTGGATGCGCTGCGCGCCCATCAGACCCTGGTGCTGGATCAGGCCTACGAGCCGCTGCGCCTGAGTGGCGCGTCCAGCCTGAGCGCCGCGCAGTTGCAGCGCGTCTGGCGCCTCATTACCCCGAACAAGGCGCTGGCACTGACCGGCGTGCGCGCGGCCTATGCGATTGCGCCGGCGCCGGTGGATGAGCGCTTGCTGGCGCGGCTGCGTGCGCTCACGCCGTCCTGGCCGCTGGGCGCGCATGGCGTGGCGCTGCTGCAGACCTGGGCCACGCCCGCATGCCGGGATTGGCTGCAAACCTGCCACGAGACCCTGCGCGCCTGGAAGGCGCGTCAGCTGGCGCTGCTGCAGAGCCTGGGCTGGTGGACAGAGCCGAGCGAAGCCAACTTTTTCATAGCTTCTGGCGCTTGTGCAGCAAGCGATTCAGGCAGTTTTGACGTAAAAAAACTGCTCGCATCGCTGCGCCAGCGCGGCATCAAGCTGCGCGATGCCGAAAGCTTCGGCCTGCCCGGGCGCGTGCGCATGGCCGTGGTAGCGCCGCCGGTGCAGGATGCGCTGCTGGCTGCGCTGCAGGCGCACTGAGAAAGCCGCGCCGCGGCCTTGTCGGCCTGGGCGCGGCCGTGGGTACGCAAGCCCCTGGCGACGGGGCCGGTTAGCGGTGCGGCGTCAGTTGGCCTTGTCGGGGAACTGCTTGGCGATGCCGTCGGACAGCACGTCGGCGATCGCGTCCATGTGCGCCTGCATGGCTTTCCATTCGGCGTCCTGCTTGTCCTGCGGCGCTTTCTCGGCCATCAGATCGACTTGCGATTTGTGGTGGCCAAAGTGGGCGACCAAGCCGCTGTTCAAGTCCGCCTCTTTCCAGTTCGGGTTGGCACCGGCGAGGAATTTGGAGATCTCGCCGGCGTTGGCCACGGCGTCGTTCAAGGCCTTTTCCTCGCCCGCCTTGTTGCCCGCGTGCGCCGAGTCGGTCAGCGCCTTGACCGCGCCCCAGTGGCCGGCCAGCAGCTTGAGCAGCGCGTCGCCCGCAGGCTGGCCGTAAAAGCCCGCGACCGCGCCGCTGATGTCCTTGGCGTTGGCGACCACGGCGTCTTCGGCCTTCTTGGCCGCTGCCGAATCATTGGCGAACACCGCCAGCGCGTAGTCGCGCGTGGTGACTACGTGCCCATGCCAGAGCGCACGCATGGCCTTGTGCAGATTGGGCGCGGCGGGCGCAGCCTGCGTGGTAGCGGCGTGCGCGTGCCCCTGCGCCAGAGCCGGGGTGGCGACGCTGAAGCCCAGGCCGAGCAAGGCGGCGCAGGCAATGGCCAGTGTTTGCATCTTCATCTTCATGGTGAATTCTCCAAATCGTTGATGACGCCGCAGTGACAGGTTCATTGCGGCAACTCGTTTTTCTGGGGATGCATGGCATCCCTTGCGCTCATCGAGGCGAGTTGCAGCATTGGATGCGGCCTGAAGTCGGCGCGTTTCAACGATGCGGCAGCCGCTCGGTTACGCTGCGGGTTGCGTCCATTACAGCCTCGCCTCCATGACTCGACATCTCCCCCGCCGGATGACATCAATGCCATCAGCACTATCGTCATGAGCGCCCCTTGCATCATGGTGCTGGGCACCAGCAGCGGCGCGGGCAAGAGCTGGCTCGCGACCGCGCTGTGCCGCCACTACGCCAGCCAGGGCCTGAAGGTCGCGCCCTTCAAGGCGCAGAACATGAGCAACAACGCGCGCGTGGTGGCCGCGCCGGGCGGGGTGCAGGGCGAGATCGGCAGCGCGCAGTACTTCCAGGCGCTGGCCGCGCGCGCCGAGCCGGATGTGCGCATGAACCCGCTGCTGCTCAAGCCCGAGGCCGACACGCGCAGCCAGGTGGTGCTGATGGGGCAGGTCAGTGAAGAACTCTCGCGCCTGCCCTGGCGCGGGCGCAGCGAGCGCGTGTGGCCGACGATCGCCGGCGCGCTCGATGCGCTGCGCGCCGAGAACGACCTGGTGGTGATCGAGGGCGCGGGCTCGCCCGCCGAGATCAACCTGATGGCCAGCGACGTGGTGAACCTGCGCGTGGCGCGCCATGCCGATGCGCGCTGCCTGCTGGTCGCCGACATCGACCGCGGCGGCGCGTTTGCGCACCTGTACGGCACCTGGGCGCTGCTGGCGCAAGACGATCGCGCGCGCATCCAGGGCTTCGTGCTCAACAAGTTTCGTGGTGACGCGAGCCTGCTTGCGCCCGCGCCCGAGCAGTTGCGCCAGCTTACCGGCGTGCCGACGCTGGCGGTGGTGCCGATGCGCTTTGACCACGGCCTGCCCGAGGAAGACGGCGTGTTCGACGACCGCCCGGCCTGGGCTCCTTCCCCCAGTCCATTCACGCGCATTGCCATCGTCGCCTGGCCGCACATCAGCAATCTGGACGAATTCCAGCCCTTGAAGAACCTGCCGGGCGTGCAACTTCGCTGGGCGCGCTCTGGCGCCGAGCTGGCGGGGGCCGACTGGATCATCCTGCCCGGCAGCAAGGCCACGGTGTCGGACCTTGCCTGGCTGCGCGCGCGCAAGATGGATGCGGCGATTGCTCGCCATGCCGGGCAGGGTGCTCGGGTGCTGGGCATCTGCGGCGGCTTGCAGGTGCTGGGTGAGGCGCTGATCGATCCGCACGGTGTGGAGCCCGGCGGCTGTGGCCCGGGGCTGGGGCTGCTGCCGCTGGTCACGCGCTTTGCGCCGCGCAAGACCGTGCGCCGGGGAAGCTGGCGCTGGCCCGAGGTCGCCGGGCCGTGGGCGGCGCTCTCTGGCGTGGAATTTTCAGGCTACGAAATCCACAGCGGCCAGACCGTGCAGCACCCGGCGATGGCGGCCAAGGGCGACGTGGCGCGCACGCTGATCGAGGGCCTGGCCTGGCAGAACGGCGCGGGCAACGTGCTTGGCCTGTACGTGCACGGCCTGCTGGAAGACGCCGCCGTGCTGCGCGCGCTGTTCGGCGCCGACGCACGGCCGCTGGACGCGGTGTTTGACGCCCTCGCGGCGCAGGTATGCGAGGCGTTTGCGCCGGGCGCGCTTGATATGCTCGCCGCCCCCCGATAGAGGAAGCATTTCATGAGCCTGCCCCTGCCCGCCGTTCCCGCCATCGATGATCCCGATCTCGATGCCCGGCTGCAACGCAAGATCGATGGCAAGACGGTGCCGCACGGCGCGCTGGGCCAGTTGGCCGCGCTGGCGCGGCGCATCGCGCTGATCCTGGGCACGCTGGAGCCGCGCTTGGTAGAGCCCCAGCTCGTGGTCTTCGCCGCTGATCACGGCATCGCCGCGCGCGGCGTTTCGGCGTATCCGAGCGACGTGACCTGGCAGATGGTGGGCAACTTCCTCGCTGGCGGCGCGGCGGTGAGCGTGCTCGCGCGCCAGCACGGCATCACCCAGACCGTGGTCGATTGCGGCGTGCGCCACGATTTCGCGCCCGCCGAAGGTCTCGTCATCCGCAAGATCGCCCACGGCACGGCCGACAGTTCCAGCAGTCCCGCGATGACGCGCGATCAGTGCGCGCAGGCGCTGGCGAACGGCATGCAGTTGCTCAAGGATCTGCCGGGCAATGCCCTGCTGCTGGGCGAGATGGGCATAGGCAATACCAGCGCGGCAAGTTTGCTCGTGGCACGGCTTGCGGGCCTGGACATCGCGCAGGTGGTGGGCGCGGGCACGGGGCTCGACGCCGAGGGCATCGCGCGCAAGACGGCGGTGCTGCGCGGGGCGCTGGCGCGGCACGCCGGTGCCAGCGAGCCGCTGGATGCGCTCGCGGCGCTGGGCGGTTTCGAAATCGCCACGATGGTCGGCGCCATCGTGCAGGCCGCCAGCGAGCGGCGCGTGATCGTCGTCGATGGCTTCATCGCCAGCAGCGCGGTGCTGGTGGCGATGCGGCTGGCGCCAGCCGTGTTGCAGCGCTGCGTGTTCGCGCACCGCTCTGACGAGCGCGGACATGACCGGCTGCTGCAATGGCTGGGCGCGCAGCCCCTGCTGGATTTGCACCTGCGCGTGGGCGAGGGCAGCGGCGCGGCGCTGGCCTGGCCGCTGCTGGAATCGGCCTGCCGCATCCTCAACGAGATGGCGAGCTTTGAGTCGGCCGGGGTGTCGGACAAGCAATGAGCGAGGGCCTGCGCCACTTCCTGCTCGCGTTGCAATTCTTCACGCGCATTCCGGTGACCGGGCGCCTGGCCGCCTGGGTGGGCTACAGCCCGGCGATGCTCAACCGCGCAAGCGGGCATTTTCCCGGCGTCGGCTGGGTTGTGGGCGGTGTGGGCGCGCTGGTGCTGTGGGCCGCAGGCGCGCGCTTTGGCGCTTCGCCCCTGGGCGCGCTGCTGGCGGCCTTGCTCAGCCTGGCGGCGACCGCCTGGCTCACCGGCGCGTTTCATGAAGATGGCCTGGCCGATACCGGCGACGGCCTGGGCGGCGCCGTTGAGCGCGCGCGTGCGCTGGAAATCATGAAGGATTCGCGCATCGGCAGCTATGGCGCGGTGACGCTGGTGCTGGTGCTGCTGCTCAAGTGCACGCTGCTGGCGCTCTTGGTGCAGCAGGGCGCGGCGCGCGCGGCGCTGGCGCTCATGGGCGCGCAGGTACTCTCGCGCCTGGCGCCGCTGTGGGTGATGCGTCGGCTGCCCTACGTGAGCGAGAGCGGCACGGCCAAGTCCAAGCCGCTGGCGGATTCGGTCTCGGGCGCCAGTTTGGTGCTTGGTATTTTTTGGTCGATTCCGGCTCTGGCGCTGATGGGGCTTGCGCAAGGCGCTATCGGTTTGATGGCTGCCTTGCTGTTCTGGATGGTCATGCTGATGGCGCTGCTGCATCTCTTGCGCCGCCGCCTGCAGGGCTTTACCGGCGACACCCTGGGCGCCGTTCAGCAGTTGTGCGAGCTGGCGCTGTACTTGGGCCTGGCTTGCGCGGTGCTGCCGTGAAGCTGTGGCTGGTGCGCCATGCGCGCGTGGCGCTGCCCGAAGGCGTTTGCTATGGCGCGAGCGAGGTGCCCGCCGATCGCGCACACACCCGCGCGGCCGCCCGGGCCTTGGTGCAGGCTTGGCCGCCAATGCTAGCGGTGTGGCACTCTCCGCTATCGCGATGCGAGCTGCTTGCGCTGGATGCACAAGGGCTGCGGCCTGATTTGGTGCTCAAACCCGATGCGCGGCTGCGCGAGCTGGATTTCGGCGCGTGGGAAGGGCGGCCCTGGTCGGCGATCGAGCGTGCGGCTTTCGACGCCTGGCTGGCGGACTTCTCCCGCGCCCGCCCCGGCGGCACGGGCGAGAGCGTGGCCGCGCTGATGGCGCGCGTGGCGGCGGCTTTCGACGACTGGCTGGCGAGCGGGCGCGACGCGGCCTGGGTCACACATGCCGGGGTGGTCCGCGCCGCCAGCCTGATCGCGCGCGGCGTGCGCAGCGTGGCGCGGGCGAGCGACTGGCCGGTGCAGGCCGTGCCCTGGGGCGAAGCCCTCGTGATCGAGCGCTGACACGCCGCGCGCCGCGCTCGCGCTAGCATTGCCGCTTTCAACCGAGAGAAGAAGGAGACTGGCCCATGCGTTTCATCAAGACCCTGACCGCTGGCGCCGCCACGGCCATGCTGGCGCTCGGCGCGCAAGCCGCGTGCCTGAGCAACGCCCAGGTGCAGCAGATGGCGGACCACTACTTCGCCAAGACGCCCGCGCCCAATTTTGACAAGCAAAGCGACAAGGACGCCGCCTGCACGCGCGCCAGATTCAACAAGCTGCTGGCCGCGCACTACGGCAAGGTGGTGGGCTACAAGGCGGGCCTTACCAACCCCGCGACGCAAAAGAAGTTCAACACCAACCAGCCGACCTGGGGCGTGCTCTACGAGGGCATGATCCAGCCCAATGGCTTCACCACTGCGACCAATTTCGGCGCGCGGCCGCTGTTCGAGGCCGACATGCTGGTGCGCGTGAAGGACGCGGGCATCAACCAGGCCAGGACGCCTGAAGAAGTCATCGCGCACATCGACCAGGTGATTCCCTTCATCGAGCTGCCCGACCTGATCGTGCAGGCTCCCCCGAAGCTCGACGGCGCGGGCGTGAACGCGATCAACGTCGGTGCGCGCCTGGGCGTGGCGGGCACGCCGATCCCGGTGCCGGCCGCGGGCATGGACCGCTACGTCATGCTGGCGCAACTGGCCAACATGAACATCAAGGTCACCAACGGCCAGGGCGAGCAGATCGGCCAGGGCAAGGGCAGCGACATCCTGGAGCATCCGCTCAACGCCGTGGTCTGGCTGGCGCAGGCGCTGCGCAAGGAGCATCGCGCGATGAAGCCGGGCGACCTGATCAGCCTGGGTTCGTTCTCCGCGCTGATTCCGCCCAAGCCCGGGCTGTCCGTGACCGTGAGCTACGAGGGCCTTGCGGGCGCCCAGCCGGTGAAGGTGAACTTCCAGTAAGCGCGTGCGGCCCGTGCTCCCCATGGCCGGCTGGCAGCAGCGCCTGCTGCTGGTGGGCGGCCTGCAGCGCCTGCGCATTGCCGCCCAGCGCCTGCACCGCCTGGTGCGCGGGCCGCTGTGGTTTCCGCACCTGCCGCTGGCGCTGGCGCTGGGCCTGGGCGGGGTGTGGCTGCTGCAGGTGGACCTGGGCGCGCGCTGGCAGCCCTTCCTGCAAGACCTGCTTGCGGGCCAGCCGCAGATCACGCCCAGCCTGCTGCCGCCGCTGCTCATAGGCAGCGGCATGCTCACCATGGCTTTGGGCCTGCTGCTGCGCTCGCGCGTGGCCTGGGTGATGGCGCTGCTGCTGGCCGCCACGGCGGCGGTGAGCATGTTGTTTGGAACGCACCGAAACGGCCATCTGCTGCTGGGCTACTTCGTGCTGCTGCTGGTGCTGCTGTCGGCCGCCTGGCGCCAGTTCGACCATGCCAGCATCGCCGCGAGCACGCTGTTTGCGCTCACTTCCGTGGTGATGCTGGTGCTCTATGCCACTTTTGGCAACTACTACCTGGGCGCGCAGTTCAAGCCGCCCATCACCGACCTGGTGAGCGCGCTGTACTTCGCGATGGTGACCATGACCACAGTCGGCTATGGCGACATCGCGCCCGCGACCAGCGAGGCGCGGCTGTTCACCGTGTCGGTGATCGTGCTGGGCGTGGCGGTGTTTGCCACTTCGCTCACTGCAGTGATAGCGCCCATGGTGGGCAACAGCCTGCAGCGCATCGTCAATCGCAAGGGAGGGCGCATGAAGCGCGAACACCATTTCGTCGTCATCGGCAACACGCCGCTGGCGGTCAACACCTGGCGCGAGCTGGTGCGCCGTGGCCAGAACGTCACCCGCCTGCTGCGCCAGGTGCCGGTCGAAGAGCCGGGCGAGGTGGACCTGGTGGTGGGCGACCCCGGCAGCGTCGAGGTGCTGCGCGAAGCCGGCGCGCACCAGGCGAGCGCGGTGATGGCCATGCTCGACGACGATTCGGAAAACGCCTTCGTCGTGCTGGCGGTGCGCGAGCTCGGCGGCAGCGCGCGCACCGTGGCGGCGGTGAACGATGCGGCGCACCTGGCGCGCGTCAAGCTGGTGCAGCCGGATGTGGTGATCGCTCCGCAGATCCTGGGCGGTGAACTGGCCGCCATGCTGGTCTGCGGCGAGGAGGTGAAGGCGGACTTTGTCATGCAGCGTGTGTTCCAGAAGAGCGCCGCTGCACCACAGGGAGAAGGGGCTTGATGCAGGTGCAGGACTGGTGGAAGGAGCCGCTGTGGCTGGGTGAAACCGCGCTGGCCTGGGCGCTGGCGCTGGCGGCGGCGCTGCTGGCCTACGTGCTGGTGCATGCGCTGGCCGTGCTGCTGGCTCGGCGGCTGGAAAAGCTTGCGCGCCAGCGCCCGGGCAGCGCGCTCACCATCGCCGAGGCGGTGGTCAAGGCCACGCGCGGCTGGCTGCTGCTGCTGCTGAGCGTGGCGGTGGCGCTGCGCACGCTGCACCTGTCGCGCCCGCTGCCCGAGGTGCTGAGCCAGCTCATCTACGTGCTGGTGGGCGTGCAGCTGGCGTTGTGGCTGTCGCGCCTGCTGGTGTGCTCGCTGGAGCACCTGGCGCACCAGGACGGCGCGCCGCGCAACCCGGTCATGCTGGGCATCATCAAGTGGAGCACCCAGCTCGTCGTCTGGGTGGTGTTGCTGCTGTCGGTGCTGTCCAACGCCGGGGTCAACGTCAACGCCTTCATCGCCAGCCTGGGCATTGGCGGCGTGGCGGTGGCGCTGGCGGCGCAAAGCGTTCTCGGTGATCTGCTGGCTTCGATCAGCATCGGCCTGGACAAGCCCTTCGAGGTGGGCGAATACATCGCCTTTGACGACATCTCGGGCACGGTGAGCCACGTGGGCATCAAGAGCACGCGCATCGCCTCGCTCTCGGGCGAGGAGCTGGCCATCTCCAACGCCCAGTTGCTGGGCAAGCTGGTGCACAACTACGCACGCATGCAAGAGCGGCGCGTGGCCTATCGGCTGAGCATTGCGCTCGATACGCCGCGCGCGCAGGCCGAGCGCATCGTGCCCGAAGTGCGCGCGCTCATCGAGGCGATGGAGACGGTGCGCCTGGACCGCGCGCACCTGATCGGCTTTGGCAGCAGCGCGCTCGACTATGAATTCATCTACTACGTGCTCAGCCCCGACTTTGCGCTGCACCGCGACGTGCAGCAGCAGATCACGCTCGGCATCCTGGCGCTGCTCGAGCGCCTGCAGGTGCGCCTGATCACCCCCACGCGCGTGCTGCACGCGGCCGAGGAGCCGCATTGAACGCCCCGCCCGCCGCCGACACCGGCTTTGCCGCCCTGGCGCTGACGCCGCAGATGCGCGCGGTGCTCAAGGGCATGGCACGCGCCGCGCGCCCCTTGCTGCACACCCTGGAGCCGGCGGCCGCGCGCGCCGCCTACGCCGCCGGCGCCGGCGTGCTCGAAATCGACCCGGCGCAGCTTGCCCGCGTGCAAGAGCTGCGGCTGCCCGCACGCGACGGCGCGCGCCTGCCCGCGCGCCTGTACGCGCCCGACGCCAGCCAGGCGCTGCCGCTGCTGCTGTACCTGCACGGCGGCGGCTTCACCATAGGCAGCGTGCAGACGCACGACGTGCTGTGCCGCGAGCTTGCGCACCTGAGCGGCGCGGCGGTGGTGTCGCTGGACTACCGGCTCGCGCCCGAGCACCGCTTTCCCACGGCCAGCAACGACACCTGGGACGCGCTCGAGTGGCTGGCGGACAACGCTGCCGAGCTCGGGCTCGACGCCACGCGCTTGGCGGTCGGCGGCGACAGCGCGGGCGGCACGCTGGCGGCGGCCGCGGCCATCATGGCGCGCGACGCCGGGCTCGAGCTTGCGCTGCAATTGCTCTTCTACCCCGGCACCACAGCGCACCAGGACACGCCCTCGCACGCGCGCTTTGCCGACGGCCCCATCCTGGGCAAGGCCGCGATCGACTGGTTTTTTGCCAACTACATCGACCAGGACCAGCGCGAAGACTGGCGCTTTGCACCGCTGCTCGCGCCCGATCTCGAAGGCCTGGCGCCCGCCTGGATAGGGCTGGCGGAGTTCGACCCGCTGGTCGACGAGGGCATCGCCTGGGCCGACCGCCTGCGCATGGCGGGCGTGGCGGTCGATCTGGAGATATACCGCGGCGTAACCCACGAATTCATCAAGATGGGCCGCGCGCTGCCCGAGGCGCGCCGCGCCCACCACGACGCCGCGCAGGCCTTGCGCAGCGCCTTTGCACTGGACTGAAACCATGAACAAGCCCCGCGACTACCGCTGCCACCTGCGCCTGCGCGTGCGCTGGTCGGAAATCGACGCGCAGGCCATCGTCTTCAACGCCCACTACCTGACTTACGCCGATTGCGCCATCACCGAATACTGGCGCGCGCTGGCGCTGCCCTACGAGTCGACGATGCGCGCACTCGGCGGCGAGGTCTATCTGAAGAAGGCGAGCGTTCAATACCACGCCTCGGCCCGGCTCGACGACGTGCTGGACATCGGCATGCGCTGCGCGCGCGTGGGCACGAGCTCCATGGTGTTTGACTGCGGCATCTTCCGCGCCGATGCGCTGCTCGCCTCGGTCGAGCTGGTCTACGTCTTTGCCGACCCTGCCACCCAGAGCAAGCGCGCGGTGCCGCCAGCGCTGCGCGCGCTGTTCGAAGATTACGAGGCCGGCGGCGAGATGGTGCGCCTGCGCGTAGGCAGCTGGGCCGAGCTTGGCGCCGCCGCCACGCCGCTGCGCACCAGCGTCTTCGTGCAGGAGCAGGGCGTGGCGCCCGAGATCGAGATGGACGCGCTCGACGCCCAGGCGCTGCACGCCGTCGCCACCAACCGCCTGGGCCACGCGGTGGCCACCGGGCGGCTGCTGCCCGCCGAAGCGGGCGAGGGACGCATAGGCCGCATGGCGGTGGAGCGCACGCTGCGCGGCCAGCGCTACGGCCGGCTGCTGCTGGACGCGCTGGTGCAGGCCGCCCGCGAGCGCGGCGACGCCAGCGTGCTGCTGCACGCCCAATGCCATGCCCGCGGTTTTTACGAGCGCGCCGGCTTCACGCCCGAAGGCGAGGTGTTCGAGGAGGCGGGCATTGCGCACGTGGCGATGCGAAGACACTTGAATCCGACACCTGCCGTGCCTGTCTGACAGACGTCAGAGTTCTGTCATCGCTGTTCCCGGTGATCCTGAGCCCGGCGTTGTAGTCGCCTTGGATCAGCCTTTGCACCTCGACGAAGACGTCGGCCGGCCGGATGAGCAGCGGTCTGTCGGAGCGCAAACTGGCCACTGCCTGCCCGCCACATCCAGCATGGCCTGCGCTCGGTGATGTACCGAAGCGCGCGGAAGTGAAGCCACAGGTCACGCTCGCTGGCGGCAAAGCCGTATCAGGCGAAGGTCTCGTCCAGCCAGTCCATCGACACCGCCGCCGAGTAGGCCAGGTTGGTGTTCTGGCAGTGCGCGTCCGCGCCTTCGTCGGCGGTGAAGACGTGCTGGCGTACCGGGCCGCCGACGTGCTGGCAGAAATGCTCGCTTTGTGCCAGCGGGTCCTTGCCTTCGCCTTCGCCGACCAAGGCCAGCGAAGGGCAGCGGATGCGGACCAGAGCCTCGTCCGCGACGTGAAATTCGCGCAGGCGCTGGTAGGCGGCTTTGAAGCTTGTCCGCCCCAGACGCAGCATCAGATTGCGCATCATGGTGCGCGTTTGCGGCGGGACGGCTGCATCGGGCAGGTGGTCGATATCCTGCAGGCGAACGTCCTCGCTGTCGGGCAGCTCGGCCGGATCGAACCCGACGAATGAGGCCATGTAGCGGTGCAGGTCGATGATGGGCGAATTGGGGATGAGCGCGCGCACCCGGTCGTCGTGCGCGGCGATGCGGGTCGAGAAATAGCCGCCGAAGCTGATGCCCATCAGCGCCAGGCGGTCAGGGTCGGTCTGCGGACGTGCCAGCACGTGATCGAGCGCGACGCGGCCGATGCGCTCGAACTCGGGGATGAAGTGCACCATCGGATAGAAGCGCAAGGTATCCATCTGCCCCGGGCCGGTGAAGAGCATCAGGTGGTAGCCGCGTTCGAGCGCCGCGTAGCCATAAGCAAGCCACGTCTCTTCCAGCGTGCCGTCGTAGCCGCTGATGATCATCAGCGTCTTGTTCTTGCCACTGCCGGCGTTCGGGGAAGGAAAGTAGTAGGCGGGCAGTGCCAGGTCGTCCAGCGGCAGCGAGAACGCCTCGCAGGCCACGCCCCGCGCGCGCAGCGCCGCCAGGAAGCACTCGCGGCTCTGGAGCCCGAGCCGGGCGTGCCGGGGATCGTTGACCGCGCAGTAGTACTCGGCCGCGCGGTAGTTGTTGCTGGCCACGAGGTATTGATCGGCGGCGCTCAGCAGGTGCTGGCGCGCCAGGCGGGCCGCCGCGTCGGTTTGCTGGCGCTGGCCGGCCGCGGTGAACTCGTTGACCCAACTGGCCGGATCGGCATTCTTGATGCGCTGCGCCAGCGCCAGGCATTCGCCGACCGAGGCGCCCCCATAGCGCACGGCGCCAAGCTGGCGCATGAGTTGATAGTCCATTTCCGCGTCGGCAAAACCGGCAACCCGTGTGCGACTGCGCTCCAGTTTGGTATCCATGGGGGGCTCCGAAGTGGGGGTGGGCTGTGTTGCCCACGACAAGGCGGGCGCGAGCGAGCTGGCGGCCAGCGCGCGCAGGACGTCGCGTCGCGCTGGCCAGGGCGGGTTGATTCTTGACACGGGGCGCCTTTCCAAATCTTGACATGACGCAAAGAATTGCCAAGCGGAATTTTTATGATGGTTTGTTTCTTTGTTCGGGTAAAGGCAAAACCATGGTCGCCTTGATTTGGGTCAATTTCCGCTGCGCCGCCATCGGCCTGGCTTTCGCGCTTTTTTGCGGCGTGGCGTTGCATGCGCAAGACCTGGCGCCGTTGGATTACGCGCGCGACGACGCCTGGCTGGCGCTGCCCGGCAAGACCTCGGTCGCGAGCCGCGTGCCCGCAGGCAGCGGTTTCAGCAACCTGCAGGGTGTGGCCAAGGCTGATGTGTTCTACATCCATCCCACTACCTCGGTCAGCCGCAAGGACGTGCTGAACACGCCCATAGACGACCCCGAGGTGGTCGAGATGGACGCAATCATGCTGATGACGCAGGCCACGCCGTTCAACGGCATCGCGCGCGTCTACGCGCCGCGCTATCGCCAGACCGCGCTGCATGTCTACTTTCTCTCCGAGGAGGAGCAGCAGGTACCGAGCAACCGGGCCTATGCCGACGTCAAGGCGGCGTTCGAGTTCTACGTCCGCAACCACAACCATGGCCGTCCGTTCTTTCTGGTAGGGCACAGCCAGGGCGCCAACCACGCGCAGCGCCTGCTCAGCGAGGTGATCCAGGGCCAGCCGATTCAAGAGCGCCTGGTGGCGGCTTACATCCCGGGCATTCCGCTGCCGCGCTCGGTGTTTCGCGATGACCTGCGCCAGATACCGCCATGCCACCAGCCAGCGCAGATCGGCTGCGCTGCCGTCTGGGGCAGCTTTGGCATGGGCGGGGGTGACGATCTGATGGAGTGGTCGGACGTGGTGCACTGGGATGCTGCCGGCCAGCGCTGGACCGCGCGCCATGGCGCGCAGATGGAGAACATCAACCCCGTGAGCTGGAGCAAGCGCCAGCCGCGCACGCCCGCTTCCGCGCACCGGGGCGCCGCGCCCTTTGGCAAGACGCGAACCACGTTTTTCACCAATCCCTTGGCGGGGCTGGTGAACGTGAGCGACGAACGCGGCTATGCCTTCGTCTCGCCATTGCTGCCCAAGGAGCTGTTTGACGACGGCGGGCTCTTTGGGGGCGAGAACTACCACGTGTTCGACATCAGCCTGTTCTGGGTCGATATCCGCGAAAACGCCCGCCTGCGCCTGAACACCTTCCTGCGCCAGCGCGACGATGTGCAAGTGCCGCTCATCGGCCCGACGGCAGCGCTTGCGGTAGAGCGCGGCAAGCCGGTGCGCTGGCGCGTGCGTACGGCCACGCGAGCCAGCCGTTTTTGGGCCGACGGCTTGCCGCAAGGCCTGCGTTTGAACCAGCAGACCGGCGTGCTCGAAGGCAAGGCACATGCGCCGGGCACGTATGCGGTGCTGCTGCATGCCCGCAACGCGCGGGGCACGGACACGGCGGAACTCTCGCTCACGGTGCGCTGATCCGGCGCGTGCCGCGTGCCGCGTGGCGCGGCCTGGGCAGGTGGCTGAATTACCATAGTCGGCTTCCTCAGCTCTTGCAGCACCGCCTCCGGATGCGCCGATTTTTCCTTTCCCTTTTGTTGCTCGCCGCCGTGCTGGCTGCTGCCTGCGCGTGGTGGCTGAACGCGCCGCTGCCGCTGGCCCAGGGGCAGGCGCTGGAGCTGGAGATCGAACCCGGCACCACGCCGCTGGGCGTGGCGCATGCGGCCGCCGGGGCGGGCGTGCAGGTGCCGCCGCGCCTGTTGTGGCTGTGGTTTCGCCTCTCGGGCAAGGACCGCCAGATCAAGGCCGGCAACTACGAGATTCCGCCGGGCACCACGCCGCGGCTGCTGTTGCGCAAGCTGGTGCGCGGCGACGCCAGCATGCGCAGCCTCACGCTGATCGAGGGCTGGACCTTCCGCCAGGTGCGCGCCGCGCTGGCGCATGCCGACGGGCTCAAGCCCGACAGCGCCGGCATGGACGACGCGGCGCTGATGGCCGCGCTCGGGCGCCCGGGGCTGGCGCCCGAGGGGCGCTTCTTTCCGGACACCTATGCCTACGTGCGGGGCAGCAGCGACATGGCCGTGCTGGCCCGCGCGCTGCGCCAGATGGACCGGCGCCTGGAGGCCGCCTGGGCGGCGCGCGCGCCCGAGCTGCCGCTCAAGAGCCCGGAGCAGGCGCTGATCCTCGCGAGCATCGTCGAGAAGGAAACCGGGCGCGCGCAGGACCGCGCGCAGATCGCCGGTGTCTTCATCAACCGCCTGCGCCTGGGCATGCTGCTGCAGACCGACCCCAGCGTGATTTACGGCATGGGCGAGAAATTCGACGGCAACCTGAGAAAGCGCGACTTGCAGACCGACACCCCCTG
The DNA here is from genome assembly GCF_019195435.1 of Comamonas sp. NLF-1-9. Taxonomy (NCBI): domain Bacteria; kingdom Pseudomonadati; phylum Pseudomonadota; class Betaproteobacteria; order Burkholderiales; family Comamonadaceae; genus Comamonas; species Comamonas sp. NLF-1-9. Next base: position 1,584,195 of record NZ_CP078069.1, on the reverse strand, counting down.
GAACACCTACACCCGGCCGGGCCTGCCGCCCACGCCGATTGCCATGCCCGGGCGCGCCGCGCTGCTGGCGGCGGTGCAGCCCGAGCCGACCAAGGCGCTGTACTTCGTGGCGCGCGGCGACGGCAGCAGCCATTTCAGCGCCTCGCTGGACGAACACAACCGCGCGGTCAACCGCTACCAGCGCGCAGGGGGGAAATGATGCGCGGACCATTCATCAGCTTTGAAGGCATAGACGGCGCGGGCAAGTCCTCGCACCTCACCACGCTGGCCGATGCGCTGCGCGCGGCCGGGCGCAGCGTGCTGCTCACGCGCGAACCGGGCGGCACGCCGCTGGCGGAAAAGCTGCGCCAGTTGCTGCTGTACGAGCGCATGGACGTGCTCACCGAGGTGCTGCTGGTCTTTGCCGCGCGCCGCGAGCATCTGGTGCAGGTGATAGGGCCTGCGCTGGCGCGCGGCGACGTGGTGCTGTGCGACCGCTTCACCGACGCGAGCTTCGCCTACCAGGGCGCAGGCCGCGGCTTTGACCGCGCGGAACTATCAAAATTGGAGCTCCTCGCGCAGACTGGCATTGCGCCAGAGCCTGATTTGATGCTGCAACCCGATTTGACCTTGTGGTTCGACCTGCCGGCCGAGCTGGCCGCCGAGCGCCTGGCCGGCACGCGCGCGCCCGACCGCTTCGAGACCCAGCCCCAGGCCTTCTTTGCCCGCGTGGCGCGCGGCTACGCCGAGCGCGCGGCGCAGGCCGAAGGGCGCATGGTGCGCATCGACGCCGCGCAGCAGCGCGAACACGTCGCAAGCCAGATGCTGGCTGCGGTGGCCGCGCGCGGCTGGCTCGGGGGCGCTGGCCGTGGCTGAAGCCGCCGCAGCGCTTGCCCCGTGGCTGCAGCGCCAGCGCCAGCAGCTGCTCGCGCAGCGCGGCCACGCCTGGCTGCTGCACGGCCCCTCGGGCCTGGGCCAGTACACGCTGGCGCTGGAGCTGGCGCGCGCCTGGCTGTGCGAATCGCCCACGCCCGCGGGCGCCTGCGGCCAGTGCGCCAGTTGCCACGGCATTGCGGTGCGCACCCACGCCGACCTGCGCGTGCTCATGCCCGAGGTGCAGATGCAAGAGCTGGGCTGGCCGCTGCCCGAAAAAGCCCAGGCCGAGCTGGACGAGAAAAAGCGCAAACCCAGCCGCGAGATCCGCGTGGACGCGCTGCGCGACGCGGTGGAATTCGCCCAGCGCACCAGCGCGCGCGGGCGCGGCAAGGTGGTGCTGATCTACCCGGCCGAGCAGATGAATGCGATCAGCGCCAACGCGCTGCTCAAGACCCTGGAAGAGCCGCCCGGCGAGGTGCGCTTCGTGCTCGCAAGCGAAGCCGCGCACCAGCTGCTGCCTACCATCCGCAGCCGCTGCCAGGCGCACGCGCTGCACTGGCCCGCGCCGCAGGAGGCGCTGGACTGGCTGCACCAGCAGGGCGTGGCCCCGCAAGCCGCCGAGGTCTGGCTGCGCGCCGCGGGCGCGCGCCCGGACGACGCGCTGGCCCTGGCGCGCAGCGGCCGCAGCCCCGAGGCCTGGGCGCGCATTCCGCGCGCGCTCGCCGCGGGCGACCACGCGGCGCTGGCCGAGCTGACGCCGCCGCAGCTCGTCACGGTGCTGCAAAAGCTCTGCCACGACCTGCTGGTGCTGGGCGTGGGCGGCGCGCCGCGCTACTTTGCCGCGGCCGACCTGCCGGCGCCGGCGCAGTTGCCCTCGCTGGCGGTGCTCACCCGCTGGGGCGCGCTGCTGCGCCAGGAGGCGCGCAGCGCCGAGCACCCCTACAACGCCGGGCTGATGCTGCAGGCGCTGGTAGCGCAGGCGCGCGAGGCCCTGGCGCTAAACTTGCCGCACCCTCACCGCCGCTGAAGCCCCACTCGCCATGGCCACACCCGCCAATGCCCCGCGCCCCAGCGTGATGCAGCTCAACATCAAGGACAAGACGCAGTTGTTCATGTCCTACATCCGCCTGTTCAAGGAGGGTGGCATCTTCGTGCCGACCACGCGCGAATACCGCCTGGGCGACGATGTCTACGTGCTGCTGTCGCTGCCCGAGCAGGCACAGCGCTACCCGGTGGCCGGCAAGGTCGCCTGGATCAACCCGGCGCGCGTGGGCGGCGGGCGGGTGCAGGGCGTGGGCGTGCGCTTTCCCGCCGATGAAAAATCCCAGCAGCTCAAGGCCAGGATAGAGGAGCTGCTGGGCAGCGCCCTCGGCGCCGACCGCCAGACCCAGACGCTCTGAGCTCCTACCCCTGGCCGGCCCGCGCGCCGGCCGCCCGTGTCGCATGTTCGTAGATTCCCATTGCCATTTGAACGACCCGCTGCTGCGCCCGCAGCTTGCCGACATCCGCGCCGCCATGCAGGCCGCGCAGGTGGACCGGGCGCTGTGCATCTGCACCACGCTGGAAGAATTCCCTGAGGTGCACGAGCTGGCGCTCACGCACGACAACTTCTGGGCCTCGGTCGGCGTGCACCCCGAAACCGAGGACATGGCCGAGCCCGCTGTCGATGAGCTCATCCGCCTGGCCCGGCTGCCGCGCGTCGTGGCCGTGGGCGAGACCGGGCTGGACTACTACCAGATGGACGAGCGCAAGGGCGGACGCACCGTGGCCCAGATGGACTGGCAGCGCGAGCGCTTTCGCAACCACATCCGCGCGGCGCGCGCGGCGCAGCGCCCGCTGGTGATCCACACGCGCAGCGCCAGCGCCGACACGCTGGCCATCCTGCGCGACGAGGGCGAGGACGGCGGCCCCGCCAGCGCGGGCGGCGTGTTCCACTGCTTCACCGAAACCCTGGAGGTGGCGCGCGCCGCGCTCGAACTGGGCTACTACATCTCGTTTTCCGGCATCCTCACCTTCAAGAAGGCGCAGGAGCTGCGCGAGGTCGCCGCTTTCGTGCCGCTCGATCGCATGCTGATCGAAACCGACAGCCCCTATCTCGCGCCCGTGCCCATGCGCGGCAAGGTCAACAACCCGTCCTACGTGCCCTACGTGGCGCAGCAGATCGCGCAGGTGCGCGGCGTCGAGGTGGGCCTGATCGCCGAGGCCACCAGCCGCAACTTCGAACGCCTCTTCCTGGCGGGGCAGGCTGCGTGATGCGCCGGCGGGCCTTGCTGCTGGCGGGCGCCGCACTGGCCGGTGCGCAGGTGCACGCCGGCGCCTGGGAAGACTTCTTTCAGGCCATCGAACTCGACGATGAGCGCACCGTCGCCAGTCTGCTGCGCCGCGGCTTTGATCCCAATGCGCGCGACGCGCGCCGCCAGCCGGCGATCACCGTGGCGCTGTTCAAGGATTCACGCAAGGCGGCGGCGGTGCTGCTTGCCAGCCGCCGGCTGCAGGTGGAAGCGCGCAACGCCAAGGACGAAAGCCCGTTGATGATGGCGGCGATGCGCGGCAACCTGCAGGCCGCGCGCACCCTGATCGCGCGCGATGCCGACGTGAACAAGACCGGCTGGACGCCGCTGCACTACGCCGCCAGCAGCAGCGCCGACAGCGCGGCCGACATGGTGCGCCTGCTGCTGGAGCACGCTGCCTACATCGACGCCGGCTCGCCCAACGGCAGCACGCCGCTGATGATGGCGGCGCAGTACGGCCAGATCGACGTGGCGCGCCTGCTGCTGGCCGAAGGCGCAGACCCGAGCATCAAGAACCAGCAGGGCCTGAGCGCGCTGGACTTCGCGCGCAAGGCCGAGCGCGACGGCCTGGTGCAAGACATCGTGCGCGCCATGCAGCGCCAACGCCCGAACAAGGGCCAGTGGTAGCGCTACGCAAAAAAGAGCTGGTAGCGTAGTGCTACCAATGGTTTCAATGTGAAACTGGTTTGAAATCGGCTTGCCGCTTGCGCGAGAAGCTATGCTTTTTTTGAGGTCTGCAGGCGCGCATACAGCCCGCCTGCGGCCATCAGCTCGGCGTGCGTGCCTTGCTCGACGATGTGGCCTTGCTCCATCACCACCACGCGGTCGGCGTGTTCTATGGTCGACAGCCGATGCGCGACGATGAGCGTGGTGCGCCCGCGCATCAGGCGCTGCAGCGCGTCCTGCACCAAGCGTTCGGAATGCGTGTCCAGCGCCGAGGTGGCCTCATCCAGCAGCAGCACCGGCGCGTCCTTGTAGAGCGCGCGCGCAATCGCCAGGCGCTGGCGCTGTCCGCCCGAGAGCTGCGCCGCGTTGTGCCCGAGCTCGGTGTGCATGCCGCGTGGCAGGCTGGCCACGTGCTCGGCCAGATTGGCCGCCTCCAGACATTGCTGCACGCGCGCTTCGTCCACCGCCTCGCCCAGCGCCACGTTGGCGGCGACGCTGGCGTTGAACATCACCACCTCTTGCCCGACCAGCGCGAACTGCCGGCGCAGCGCCGCCAGGCGCCAGTCGGCCAGCGCAACGCCGTCGAGCGTGATCTGCCCGCCGTCGGGCTCGATGAAGCGCGCCAGCAGATTCACCAGCGTGCTCTTGCCCGAGCCCGAAGGCCCGACCAGCGCCACCACCTCGCCGGGCGCCACCTGAAGGCTCACGCCGTCGAGCGCCGGCGTCTGCCGCGCGTCGTAGTGCACGCGCACCGCGTGCAGCGCGATGGCGCCGCGCGCACGCGCCGCCTCGTGCGCGCCCTCGGTCTCGGGCTCGGTGTCTTCGAGCAGGCGCAGGCCGCGCTCCAGCGCCGCCGCGCCGCGGGTGATGGGGTTGGCGATATCGGCCAGGCGTTTGATCGGCGAGATCAGCATCAGCATCGCCGCGATGAAGGCGGCAAAACCGCCCACGCTCACCGCCTGGCCGCCGCTGCTGCGCCCCTGCCACAGCGCGATGCAGATCACCGTGGAGAGCGCGGCCGCGGCCAGCAGCTGGATCGCCGGCGTCATCGCGCCCGAGGCGACCGTGGACTTCATCGCCAGGTGGCGCAGACGCTCGCTGAGCGTGGCAAAGCGCTCAGCCTCCTGCGCCTGTGCGCCGTGCAGGCGCACCATGCGATGCGCCAGCACGTTCTCTTCCACCACGTAGGCCAGGTCGTCGGTGGCGCTCTGGCTGCTCTTGGTGATGCGGTACAGCCGCCGCGACAGCGTGGTCATCACCCAGGCCACCGCCGGCACCATCACCGCCACGATCAGCGTGAGCTGCCAGTTCAGATACAGCAGATAGCCGAGCAGCGCGAGCACCGTGAAGCCATCGCGCGAGGCACCCAGCAACGCCTGCACCAGCACGGTGAAGCCGTTTTGCACCTCGTAGACCACGGTGTTGGACAGCGCGCTGGCCGATTGCTCGCCAAACACGCGCATGCGCGCTACCAGCAGGCGCTGAAACAGCACCGCGCGCAGGCGCACCATGCCTTCGTTGGCAATGCGCGCCAGCGCGTACTTGCCGCTGAACTGCGCCAGCCCGCGCACCAGGAAGACGCCGATGATGGCCACCGGAACCAGCCACAGCGGCAGCGACCCTTCGGTGAAACCTTCATCGAGCAGCGGTTTGAGCAGCGCCGGAATCAGGGGTTCGGTAGCGGCGGCGACGATGGTGGTGAGCAGCGCCACCGCCCATTCCAGCCGCTGGTCGCCGAAGTAGGGCTGCAGCCGCCGCAGCCGTGCACGCAGCGTCGGCGCCGGTGCGCCCGCAGGGCCGGCCGTAGAATTGTCGCTTTGCATTGCGGGCAAATTCTACGTTGGGGTGGTTCAGGGGGCGGCACAGTTTGTCACATGGTTTGCTGCGCCATGTGTAACATCCAAGGCTTTGTCTCCAGGCTTTTTTCGAGTCGAACTTGGGCATGATGCTTGACCACTCCCTGTCGCCGCGGCCGTCGCGCCGCGACCTGATCGCCGCCGGCCTTGCGCTGGGGAGCCTCCCCGCGCTGGCGCAGTTTCGCGTGGAAATCACCGGTGTCGGCCTCACGCAACTGCCGATCGCGATCGCGCCGTTGCGCGGCGAAGAGGCGGCGCCGCAGAAGATCTCGCGCATCGTGCTGGCCGACCTGGAGCGCAGCGGCCGCTTCGTCGGCATCGACGCCTCGGGCGCCACGCTCGACGAGGCTTCGCGCCCCGACTTGTCGCTGTGGCGCGAGCGCAAGGCCGACGCGCTCAGCGTGGGCAGCATCACGGCGCTGGCCGACGGGCGCTTCGATACCCGTTTTCGTCTCTGGGACGTGGTGCGCGGCGAAGACCTGAGCGGCCAGAGCTATGCCGTCACGCGCGCCGACCTGCGCCTGGCGGCGCACCGCATCTCCGACTACATCTACGAAAAACTCACCGGCGAGCGCGGCGTCTTCTCCACGCGCATCGCCTACATCACCAAGGTCGGCAGCCGCTACAGCCTGTGGGTGGCCGACGCCGATGGCGAGAACGCACAGTCCGCGCTCTCCAGCCCCGAGCCCATCATCTCGCCCGCCTGGTCGCCCTCGGGCACGCAGCTGGCCTACGTGTCCTTCGAGTCGCGCAAGCCCGTGGTCTACGTGCACGACATCGCCAGCGGCCGTCGGCGCCTGATCGCCAACTTCCGCGGCTCCAACAGCGCTCCCGCCTGGTCGCCCGATGGCCGCACGCTGGCGGTGACGCTCAGCCGCGACGGCGGCTCGCAGCTCTACACCATCAGCGCCAACGGCGGCGAAGCCACGCGCCTGATGCAAAGCGCCGGCATAGACACCGAACCCACCTACGCCAGCGACGGACGCATCTACTTCGTGAGCGACCGCGGCGGTTCGCCGCAAATCTACCGCGTGGCCGCCAGCGGCGGCGCGGCCGAGCGCGTCACCTTCCAGGGCAACTACAACATCTCGCCCTCGGTCAGTCCCGACGGGCAGACGCTGGCCTACATCACGCGCAGCGGCGGCGCCTTCAAGCTGCAGGTGATGGACCTGAAATCGCACACCAGCACCTCCATCACCGACACCAGCGCCGACGAGCGTCCGAGCTTTGCGCCCAACGGCAAGCTCATCGTCTACGCCACGCGCAACCAGGGCAAGGAAATGCTCATGACCACCACCCTGGACGGCAAGATCAAGGCGCGCCTGGCCGGGCAGGGCGGTGACATCCGCGAACCCGCCTGGGGCCCGTTCCAGAAGTGAGTCTTTTCTTTTCCTGTCCTTTTCATTTCATCCACGAGAGTCCAAAGTGAAACACCTCAAGTTCAGTCGCATGTCCCTGGCCCTGATCGCCACCGCCCTGGTGGTTGGCTGCAGTTCCGGCGTCAAGCTCAACGACGTGCCGGTCACCGACCAGGGCGCGGCCTCCACCAGCAACAACGGCGGCAGCCAGAGCGCGGTTGCGCCGGTGGACCTGAACGCCACCCAGGGCACGGCCCAGGGCCCGGTGGGCGTGGCCCGCGTGATCTATTTCGACTTTGACAGCTACTCCGTCAAGCCCGAATACCAGTCGGTGCTCGACGCCCACGCGCGCTACCTCAAGAGCAACAACGCGCGCCGCGTCACCCTCGAAGGAAATACCGACGAGCGCGGCGGGCGCGAATACAACCTCGCCTTGGGCCAGAAGCGCGCTGAAGCCGTGCGCCGCGCCCTGGGGCTGCTCGGCGTGCCCGAGGCGCAGATGGAAGCGGTGAGCTTCGGCAAGGAAAAGCCGGCCGTGCCGGGCAACTCCGAAGATGCCTACGCGCAAAACCGCCGCGTCGAGCTGAGCTACCACTGAAAGGGCGCAGCGCATGCAAGCGAAGACTTCCCGCTGGTGGCTGGCCGTCGCATGCGCACTGCTGGCGCTGGGCTCCAGCGTGAGCCACGCGGCGCTGTTCGAGGACGACGAGGCGCGCCGGGCCATTTTGGAGATGCGCCAGCGCATCGACCAGATGCAGCAGAACTCGGGCGGCGATGCGGCGCAGTTGCGCCGCAGCGTGCTTGACCTGCAGTCGCAGATCGAGACGCTGCGCGCCGAAACCGCCGAGCTGCGCGGCCAGAACGAAAAACTGCGCCGCGACCTGAGCGAGCTGCAGCAGCGCCAGAAGGACGTAGCCACCAGCGTGGACGAGCGCCTGCGCAAGTTCGAGCCCGAAACCGTGCAGGTGGACGGGCGCGAATTCAAGGCCGAACCGGCCGAGAAGGCCGACTACGAAGCGGCGCTTGCCGTCTTTCGCACCGGCAAGTTCGCCGAGGCCGCCAGCGCCTTCCAGGGCTTCATGGGCAAGTACCCGAAGTCCGGCTACCTGCCTTCGGCGCGCTTCTGGCTGGGCAACGCCCAGTACGCCACGCGCGACTACAAGAGCGCGATCGACAACTTCAAGGCGCTGCTGGCGGCCGCCCCCGAGCACGCGCGCGCGCCCGAGGCGGCTCTGTCGATTGCCAACTGCCAGGTCGAGCTCAAGGACACCAAGGCCGCGCGCAAGACCCTGGAAGATCTGATTCGCGTCTACCCCCAGTCCGAGGCCGCCAGCGCCGCCAAGGAACGCCTGGCCCGCCTGAAGTGAGCGCAGCGGCCCCGCAAGGCGTGGACGTGCAGCGGCGCTTTGGCGCGCTCGAGCGCCTGTACGGCGTGGCCGGGGCCGAGCGCATCCGCGCGAGCCACGTGGCCGTCGTCGGCATCGGCGGCGTCGGCTCCTGGGCTGCCGAGGCACTGGCACGCAGCGGCGTCGGCCGCCTGAGCCTGATCGACATGGACCACGTGGTCGAATCCAACATCAACCGCCAGGCCCACGCGCTGGACACCACGCTGGGCCAGGCCAAGGTGCGCGCCATGGCCGAGCGCATCGCGCTGATCCACCCCGCTTGCACGGTGCACTGCGTGGACGACTTTGCCGGTCCGCAGAACTGGCCCCGGCTGCTGCCCGAACCCGCCGATGCCGTCATCGACGCCTGCGACCAGCTCAGCGCCAAGGCCGCGCTGGCCGCCTGGGCGCTGCAAGGCAGCGGCGTCTTCATCAGCGTGGGCGCCGCCGGCGGCAAGCAGCAGGCCGAGCGCGTGGAAGTGGCCGACCTGGCCCAAGTGAGCCACGACCCGCTGCTGGCCAAGCTGCGCTACACCCTGCGCCGCCACCACGGCGGCGCGCGCGGCGACACGCCCATAGGCATCCCCTGCGTCTTCAGCCGCGAAGCCGTGGCCGCGCCCGACCCCTCCTGCGCCGTCCAGCAAAGCGACGGCAGCCTGAACTGCCACGGCTATGGCTCCAGCGTGGCCGTGACCGCCACCTTCGGCATGACCGCCGCGGGCTGGGTACTGCGCACCTTGGCCCGGCCGGAGCAGCGCAAAAGCTTTCTATAATCGACGGTTTTCTTCGCCCGGGTCGTTAGCTCAGTCGGTAGAGCAGCGGACTTTTAATCCGTTGGTCGCGCGTTCGAGTCGCGCACGACCCACCAAGGCAGACAAAGAAAGCGCGCTATGTAAACAATAGTGCGCTTTTTTCTTGGTGACAGTCTGGTGACAGTTTTTGGCTTGATGAACTCTGTCTCAGCCCCGCCGCATGTTGTCCAACCGCAACTGCATGCGCCCCAGCTTGGCATTCATTTCGGTGAACGACACCAGCACCAGCGCATCATGGCGCGCCTGCAAGCCCTCGCGCGCGCGATGCGTGGAGCAAACTCACCCCCGCACCACGTCGCGCAGCCGCTGCATTTCTGCCAATTCCGCCCGCACCTCTCGCGCCAGCGCCCGCAGCATGGCACGGCGCCCGCCCTTGTAGGCGTTGCGCGATACCGTCGCCTTGCCTTCAGGGCTTTTCGGGCCGGTGCTGCGCTCCCACGGTCTCCATTGCCGGATCAATTCGGCTTGCCGCTGTCTGCGCTCGGGTGTCCAAGACGTTGCCATGCTGCTGCTCCAATAGTTTGTCTGGTTCGCTTTGGGAATTGCCCGCGCCCGCGATGGATGCGCCGTTGTTGACCTGCTGCGGCCCATGCGCGATGTTCGCTTGCCGGATGTAGGGCATGGGGTTCTTGACAATGGATAGGGTTTCCGCCGTCGCTCGCGCTTGTGCTTGTGCCTTCAGCGCCAGGCGCAGCAATACCTCGATGCCCTTGAATGTGTCCTGCCGCCCTGATTTTTGCGCGAGGGTGTTGAAGAGCAAGTCCAGTGTGAGCATCTGGTTTGACAGCATTCGCTCGACGCGCCTCATGTCGCCTGTCACTACCTCGTCCCCGGCCTTCTTCATCTGGGCCACCAGATCAGACACGTCCAGGTTCTCGCCACCGCCCGAGAATTGCTTCAGGGTTGTCGCAGACAGCGCCCCGCCGGTCACCAGCTTTGCAAGTGTCTGAGACATCGTGTCCTTGCTTTCCTCGACCTTGAAGGCGTTCGGGTCAGGCTTGCCCGGATTGGCGGTCTTGGTGATCTTCTTCGTTGCCATCGTTGACTTCCTCTTTCCAATCAGGTCTTGCCAAGCAGGGAGCTCGACCCTTGCGCGGCCCGTCCGTTCCCGTCCGTTCCCGTTCATTCCCGTCCATTCCCTTGACCATGGGAATGAACGGATGGACAGGAAATGGGCCTTAGTCATTTCCGTCCGTTCCCGTCTTTTTTCCTATAGGGGAACGAACGGAATGGGAACGAACGGAATCGCAGTCAGGCAGCCTCGGAAGTTGCTTCATTTTTTGTAGCGTTCTCAGAATTTTCGGGAACGGACGGAATTGGCTTTTTCCACGCGGCGGGGATGGCACTCTTTTCCTCCGGGACAGGCTTGCCACCAAGCACGGCTTCGTGCTCTTCCGTGCTCAGATTGACGATGAATCTTGCTCGCCTGTTGTTGGTGCGCTCCCGCGTTGGAACTTCAATCTCCACAAGCCAGCGCTCGGACAGCAGTCGCTCGATGCAGTCAACAACCTCGGCGGTCTTGTGCCGCACCCTGGCCTTCACCCCGGCGCGGTTCAGCGGATTGCCCTCTTGCCAGGCAATCTGCACCGCGTCGCGGATTTCCTGCCTCAGTTTTGCCTCCTCGGCCTGAGCGCGTTCTTCCTTTTCCTTCTGCGCCTGCTCTTGGCGCGTGCCTTCGCTTGGGCGGGCGATGGCCCATCGCAGCACGAGCGGCTCAGGATCACCCCATACGTCATAGCCGGTGGTTTCGAGGAAATGGCTTTCAAGCTGTAGCTCAGGCCAGCGTGGCTCAAACCGGCGCTTGCCCAGCACCAGCCAGCGCGTGGCGCTGATGCCATCGCCTTCTTTCACCAGAAACGCGGTGCAGTTCGCGTCGGCTTCCCATGCGCTAGCGCCCCGGCTTGTCAGGTGTTGCGCGTCGCTTCGGTTCAAGTTCTGCTTTGCCAGGTGTGCCACCAGCCAGATGGGCAGCCCGGCAAAGTGTTGTTTCAACGCGGCAACGGCGGCGGATGCTTCGGCGTTGTCGTTCTCGCTTTCCAGCGCAATCGTTGCGGCTTGGGTGTCGAGAACCACGAGCGGCGGCAGCTCCACGTCTTGCACGGTGCGGCTGTAACGGTCGCGGTAGGTTTGCCCCACTTGCACCAGGTACGCGGGCGGCAGGCGGCGCGCGTCAACCAGGTGCAGGCGCTCGCCTATCGTCTGCACGGTGGTTTGCAGGTGCCAGGCCAGCCCGTGCAAAATCCGCGCGGCCTGATGCACGTCTTCGGTGATGTAGACCACTTCACGCCAGTGCTTCGGTGCCAGTTCGCAGCCGTGTTCGTGGATACCAGCGACAGCGCAGGCCAGCGGCAGCAAGGCGGTTGACTTGCCTACGCCGTGCCCTCCTGCAATCAGCGTCAGCCCTTCGGCCATGAAGCCGGGCAACAACCAGCGCGGCGGCTGTAGCTGCTCACCCGGGTTGATGATGCACGCCAGCGGGTGCTCCTCGGGCGCGAGCGCTTCATCATCGTCTTGTCCGGTCCAGGTAGGCCAGACAGGCGCATCGCCGCGCGGCAGTCCCTCATAGCTCGGATGGCTCCTGCCCTCGCTGGCACTCTCTAACGTGGCGCGAATTTCCGCCGGTTGCAGGCCAGCACCCAGCGCAGCGCGTTCCAGAGCTGCACTTACTTGGTGCCAATCCAAGCGCCCGGCCCCAGCCAGCCGCGCAAGGCCGTAGGCGCTGGCGTTCAGGCAGTCATTGCGCGCACCCTCCCCGGCGCTCAGAACGGCGCTTGTGGCGCGTTCTATGGCTCGCTGGGTGTAGGCATCATGCGCGATGCTTTGACGCTGTAGCGGGGCTTCTGAAGGGTTTGCCGGGGCTTTGGTTTTCTCCTCGGTCAGCACGTCCAAAAGCCACTGCGGCGCAGGGGCCGGGCCGCAGTCGTTGAGCACTTGATAGACCCCGCCATCAATGGCGCTCGGTGGTGCCACAAGGTAGCCGCCAAAAGCGCGCACGTCCAAGCCGGGGCGGATGGCGACGCGGTTTTTGATGCGCAGGTGCTCGGGCGCGGTGAACACCAGGTGCTGCCCCCCGCTGGGTGTCTGCACGGTGCGCGTGGCAGGCAGTGGCCCATGGTCTTCTTGCAACGCAGCCAGTGCTGCAAAGCCATCGATGCCGTTCTTCATGTCCACGTCAATCGCGACGAATCCGGGCGGCACGACCATGCCAACGTTCGCGGCAGGCATGCGCTGCCACCATTGCCTGATGGTTGCCTCATCGGTCGTGGCATCCTTCAGGCCGTGAGCGGTCGCTGGCCTCTTGCCATTTGCCATCAGTGGAAACACCGGCCAGCCAGCGGCGGCGAGGCGCAAGGCTTCGTCTTCAATACTCATTTGATGCGCTCCCCCTCGGCAATCGCCCGTGAACGGGTTTCAATCGTTTGCTTGGCTCGCCTGATGGCGCCCTCGCTTTGCGCGCACTTGGGGCACAGCAGATAGACGATGGGCGGGTGCGCCGGGTGATAGGGCTTGTAGGTGCCAACGCACCAGCCGGGTGCGACAGGGCGCATGCGCAGGCAAGCCATGCAGCGGGCGGGGCGCTCATCAGCGTAGAGGTTGCGCCAGGCGGCGGCAACGCCGGTTTGCAGGGCGTGGTCGATGGCGCCAATCATGCGGGCCTCCAATCGGATTTCGCCAGTCTGGCGAGCCCAATGCCGGTCAAGCGATAACGCCCCGGTCGTGAGGGCTTGCCATCGCTGTCCACGGCCTCCACGATTTGGGTGTCGATGGCGTCATCGCCCAGCTTGCCGCGCAATCTGAACACTACGTCAGGCCCGTTCGATGCCTTCGCCACGCGGTCAACTTCCTCGCGCCATAGCCAGGGCATCAGTTGGTTTGCGCGCAGCTCCAGCGCATAAAGTACGCGCGCCTGACGGGGTGACAATCTCAGGCAATTGCCCTTGGGTGTGGTGTCGGTAACAATGGCGCTGTTCGGTTCAGGAATAGCGCTCGGCTTTGTGGTTTCACGGGTCGGGCGCTTTTTCATTTCGCGGCCTCCGGGTGCGCCAGCACAGCAGCAGATAGAACGCGGCGACCATCATTGCGCCACCCCCAGCAATTGCCGAATGTCGGCAGTGCGCCAGGCCAGGCGGCCTTCAGCACGTCCTTGCAGTGCGCGGTATCGGCCACGGCCTGGGCATATTGGATAGCGGCTTGCGCCAGGTGCAGCAGGTCGAGAGGGTTCTGAGCGGGCAGGGCTGCGCCTACCCGGTGTGGGTTGAATTTCTGCATTGCGTTCCCCTCACTGGCCAGCGGCCAAAGAATCAACGAGGGCGCGGATATCGCTCGATTTCCAGGCTACGGCACGCGCGCCTAAGCGCACAGGCTTGGGGTAACGGCCATCCTTCACGCCTTGGAACCAGGCGGAACGGGAAACAGGGAACGTGCTCAGTACTGCTGGCAGTTTGAGCAGCAGAGGATCAACAGATTGAGGGGGCTTGGTGGCAGCGTTGTGCGTGCCGGTGCGGGCGTTGCCGCGTTTGTGTGGCGCAGGGCCGGGTGAGGGGTGTTTGTGTTTGGAACGTAAGCGCCGACAGTCGTCCTCCCCGTCGCCATCGCCGCCATCGTCATCATCCGAAGCAGCCACGTCAGGGCCATCGGTCACGCCAGCGCTTGCGCCGCCGCCGCCAGCTTCGGGCATGTCGTTGGTGATGCTGGGCGCATGGTCGCGTCCGGTGATTGCGCGGTACTCTTTGATGTAGCCGGTTTCATACAAGGCCCGCATAACCTTTTCGTAGAAACTGCGGTCATCGCCCAGCGGCAAGATCATTTTTTCAGCTCGCATGTGGTTCCCTTTCTGCCCATTGCGGGCGTTGTGGGTACTGTGTTTCCATCCATTCATCCACGGATGGCGTCGGCATTCTATAAACCAATTCGATACCCTGCAACACTACATGCAGTGTCTTGGACTGATAAGTATCACTGCATATAGCGTTTACGCACAAAAAACCCGCCATCTAGGCGGGCGTCGTTCTGACCGGGGGAGAGGATCAGGCCAGGGGGAAACGGCCTCACACTGGCGCAACACTCAGGCGCAACCCCACGGCATGCAATACCTTGTTGACCGTCTCCAATGTGGGGTTGCCCTTGTCGCTCAGGGCCTTGAACAGCGTCTTGTCGCCCACGTCCGCGCGCCGGGCCACCTCGGCCATGCCGTGGGCCTTGGCGACGTGGCGCAGCGCCACCAGCAGGGCGGCTGGATCATCAAGCTCCATGGCTGCATCGATGTAGGCTGCTGCCTCAGCCGGGTCTGTCAGCGCCCGCTCCAGGGATGCAGAAAAGCTCTTGTCGGGTGGTGCATTCATGGCCTGCCTCTTTCTTTCCAATCGCTCAGATAGTCAATGGCGCGCGCAATTTCGCGGCTTTGACTGCCCTTGTCGCTACCGCACAGCAGCAGCACCAGCACGGCACCTTGCCTGCTCAGATACACGCGATAGCCCGGCCCATGGTCTATGCGCAGCTCTTGCACGCCATCGCGCAGGGGCTTGCAATCGCCCATGTTCCCGGCTTCTACCCGTGCCAGGCGGGCGCGGATTTTGGCCCTCGCCATTCGGTCGGGCAGCGCATCCAGCCAGCTCTCAAACGGTGCATGGCCTTGACTGTCGGTGTAGATGCGAACATCCATAATGGTATTCTAAAAGATACTGCATTGCGATGGCCTGGGATCATCGCCAGGGGGTTTTGTAGGTTTTGTAGCGTACCCCTTGGGGCATTTTCAAAAATTCATGCCGTCTTGATATGCACCACATTGGCGCTTTGCTCTTGCAGCAGACGCAGCAGCAGCGCCAGGGCATCGCGCTTTTCCTGCATGTAGTCGTGCCCGTCATAGTGCCGCGCCTGCACCCCGGCGATGCCGTGGGACTGCAACCGGCCTCGAATGTCTGAGCTCACGCGGCCACTGGCCAGCAGGGTTTCCACGCCTGAGCGAATGCGCTTGGTCTGGAAACCGTCAATGCCTGCTGCGGTCTCTACTGCCCAATTGCTCAGGGTAGTCGCTGCCAGGTGCGAATTGCCGCCGTCGGTGCTGATTGCATAGATGCCCTCGGGCTGGCACGCCAGGAGCGCCAAGGCAGCCTCGGGGATCAACGGGATGGTGTGCGGCCTGGGGGGCTTGCCCGGCCTGCCCTTGCCGTCGTAGAGGGTGATAGCGCCAGCGTCAATATCAGCGGTGCGCAGGTTGACCAACTGCTCGATACGCTGGCCACCAGTCAGCAGGTGCAGGCGCAGCACGGCTCCTTTGAGCCCCGCCATGGTCTTGATGGCCAGCCAGTAGGCGCGCAGTTCCTCCAGGCTCAGGGGGTTCTTGTCGGCACGATTGGCCGATTCGTCGGGCTCGGTGTCCGCCGCCGGGTTTTGGGTGACGCGGTAGCCCTTGAAGCGTAGCGGGATGCTGGCCTTGGAGCGCGCGGCCTTGGCGGTCTGGTAGGCCGCCCGGACATAGCTGCGCAGCTTGTTTGCCGTGCGGTCTTTGCCCAGATCCACTACGCGCCGCATCATGTCCGCTATCTGCTCGCCGGTCACTTGGTTGGCGGGCAGGCTGGCCACCTGGGGCCATGGCTCCAAGACGTGCAACTTGGTGATGCTGCGCACGTCGGCATGGGACCGGCGGCCTTGGAATTCCAGGTGGTCGGCGTAGTCGCCCAGCAGGTGCTCCAGGGTGAACTGCTGTGCCTCGGCCTGGGCTTGCGCTGCTGCGGTTCTGGCCTGTTGCGCCTCGGCCTTGATGGCCAGGATGCCGCCATCGTCCCGGCGTGCATGGTGCTGCTCAGAAAGCGCCTCAGCCGCGCGCATCGCCGCTTGGATGCTGTAGCCCTTGGCGGTGGGTTTGACGCTCTTGGGCGGTGCGCCGGAATCGTAGATGCCTATGGGCTCCCGGTGCGTCTTGCTCTTGATGGTGAAGCGCCAATAGAACGTGGTCACGCCGTTGACCAGCTTGCGCGCCTCCAGGGTGCCGACAGGGGCGACCTTGCCGACTTTCAGGAACTGGCCAGGCTCCAGGTCGTTGATGCTTTGGCCGATGGTTTTGGAGCTCATTTTTCAGTCCGGAAGGTGACCTTCATGCAGCAGTCCGAAGCTAGTCCGTTTGTTTTTTTTGGTGACAGTCTGGTGACAGTTTTGGCATGAATGGAATTGTACGCCTACGGACTTAATTGGATTATGAATCCATATAGATCAATGGGTTGCATCTCTGGTGACAGTCCACGAAAATCCAGAAAAATACATGATTTCGGACTTTTAATCCGTTGGTCGCGCGTTCGAGTCGCGCACGACCCACCATCCTTCGCTGATTCTGCGCAGGCCTTCTCGCCGGGGATGCGCATCTTTCCTCAGGGCCGCCGCAGACCTTCATTGCGGTTTGTGTACTTGGCGTTGCGCCCAACACCAGGCCAGCCCGGCACGTGGCTTGCTCCCCGTGTGCATAGCAAGACCCAAGAGGAAATCAGCCATGAAAACCCCGAGCACCCCCGCCTCTGCAGCCGCCGACACGCCGAGCGAAGCCACCGCGCGCGCCGAGACCAGCGCCGAAGCCAACGCCACCATGAGCGCCGAGAAGGACGTCTCTGCCGGCATGGACGAAGTGAGCGCGCACCCGCTGGACGACATTCCGCAGGATGGCCCGCTGGACTTCGATGACGCCACGCTGCTGCACCCGCGCGGCGACACGCGCCGCACCGGCGGCACCTGGGACGACGAGGGCGCCGACAGTGGCGCTACGGCACCACCCGCCGAAATCATGTCAGAGCACGTGCTGCCGAGCAGCCAGCCAAAGCGGCGCGAGTAGCGCTGACAAGCGTAGCGGCGTGTGCGCGGCGCGGCGCGCGGCATGGACGACGTGGCGCTGATGACCCATGCCAGCGGCATTACCGGGCTGCCCAAGGGCGCGATGCTGAGCTTTGCCAACGCCCTGTTCAAGACCGAGGCGACCGCGCAGGCCAAGGACTTCCGCAGCAGAGCATGGTGTTTTCGGTTGCGCCGCGCCACGTGCGCTTCATCGATGCGTTGCCGGCGACCGGTGCGGGCAAGGTGTTGCGCCGCCTGCTCAAAGACCTGTGAAGCGCCTTGCAGGGCGCCGCTTCAGCCCAGCAGCGCGTCGGCGAATTCCCGTGCCTTGAAGGTTTGCAAGTCTTGCACCTGCTCGCCCACGCCGATGAAATAGACCGGCACCGGGCGCTCCTGCGCGATGGCGGCGAGCACGCCGCCCTTGGCGGTGCCGTCGAGTTTGGTGACGATCAGGCCGGTGAGCTGCAGCGCCTCGTCGAAGGCCTTGACCTGGGCGAGGGCGTTCTGGCCGGTGTTGCCGTCGATGACCAGCAGCACCTCGTGCGGGGCGCTGGCGTCGGCCTTGGTGATCACGCGGCGGATCTTGGTGAGCTCTTGCATCAGGTGCAGTTGCGTGGGCAGGCGCCCGGCGGTGTCTACCAGCACCACGTCCTTGCCGCGGGCGCGGCCGGCGCTCACTGCGTCAAAGCTCACCGCAGCCGGGTCGCCCCCCTGCTGGCTGATGATGTCCACGGTGTTGCGCGTGGCCCAGACGCCGAGCTGCTCGCGCGCGGCGGCGCGGAAGGTGTCGGCCGCAGCCAGCAGCACGCTCTGGCCGTGGTCGGCCAGGTGCCGCGTGAGCTTGCCGATGGAGGTGGTCTTGCCCGCGCCATTGACGCCCGCAACCATGATTACCGTGGGCTGGTGCGCGCCTATGACCAGGGGTTTTTCCAGCGGTTGCAGCAGCTCGGCGAGCGCCTCGGCCAGCAGCGCCCTGACGGCGGCCGGGTCGGCGGCCTTGCGTTCCTTGACCTTGCGCCTCAGGGTCTGCAACAGCGCGGTGGTGGCCTTCACGCCGGTGTCGGCCATGAGCAGGGCGTCTTCGAGCTCTTCGTACAAGGCCTCGTCGATGCGCGTGCCGGTAAAGACGGTGGTGATGCTGCTGCCGGTCTTGCGCAAACCGGCCGACAGGCGCGCCATCCAGCTCTGGCGGGGCGCCTCGGCCATGGCCGGCGGGGCGGCTTGGGCGTCGGCGGTGGCTGTGGGTGGCGCGGCTGTCGAAGGTGCTGCCGGCGTGGCTGGGGCAGGGGCTGCAGCCGGCGACGGAGCCGGAGTCGAGTGGGGCGGCCCACTGCCCTGACTCTGGACCTTGTCCGCATCGGACGCTGCGGGCGCGGCAGGGGCGGGCGCTGGCGGGGTTTTTTTCCTGAAGAAGCTGAACATTGCGGAGTTTCTAGAATCGCAGCCATTCTATGAAACACGCCCTCTTGTTTTGCGGGGTGCTGGCATGCGCAGGCGCGCTGGCACAAAGCTCCGGCGCTGGCGCTCCTCCCGCCGCCAGCCAGCCCGTCGTGCGCACTGCTTCGGGCGCGCAGCAGTTTGCGCTGTCCAACGGCATGCAGCTGGTGGTGCAGCCCGACCACCGCGCGCCCACTGCCATCCAGATGCTCTGGGTGCGCGTGGGCAGCATGGACGAGGTCAACGGCCGTACTGGCCTTGCGCACATGCTCGAGCACATGATGTTCAAAGGCTCGCAAGCGCTCGGGCCGGGCGAGTTTTCGCGCCGGGTGGCCAGGCTGGGCGGGCGCGAGAACGCCTTTACCACGCGCGACTACACCGGCTACTTCCAGCAGATTCCGGCCGACAAGCTCAGGGACGTGATGCAACTGGAGGCTGAGCGCTTTGCGCACAACCAGTGGCCCGACGAGGAATTTCACAGGGAACTCGAAGTGGTGAAGGAAGAGCGGCGCATGCGCACCGAAGACCAGCCGCGCGCGGCGCTGATGGAGCAGCTCAACGCCGCGACCTTCATGGCCTCGCCCTACCACCATCCGGTGGTGGGCTGGATGAGCGATCTGCACAGCATGCAGCCGGCGGACGCGCGCGCCTTCTATCGCCAGTGGTATGTGCCGGGCAATGCCGCGCTGGTGGTGGCGGGCGACGTAGACCCCGAACAGGTGCGCGCCTGGGCCGAAGAGATCTACGGCAAGCAGCCCGCAGCGGCGCTGCCCGAGCGCAAGCCCCAGACCGAGCCCGAGCAGCGCGGCATGCGCCGCGTCAGCTACAAGGCGCCGGCCGAGCAGGCTTATGTGGCGCTCGCCTTCCGCATTCCGGGCATGCAGCGGCTCGAGCACTTGCAAGCTGAGGACAAGGACGCGCTGTCGCTGCTGGTGCTCTCGGCGCTGCTCAGCGGCTACGACGGCGCCCGGCTGGACCGGGAGCTGACCCAGGGCCCGCAGCGCGTGGCCGACAGCGCCGGCGCCTACGCTTCCATCTTCGGGCGCGGAGCGGCCACCTTCATGCTCACCGGCGTGCCGGCAAGCGGCCAGAGCGCCGAGGACGTGGAACAGGCGCTGCGTGCCAGCGTGCAGCGCGTTGCCCGCGAAGGCGTGAGCGCGCAGGAGCTGGCGCGGGTGAAGGCGCAGTGGGCCGCGTCCACGGTCTACGCGCGCGACTCGCTCATGGGCCAGGCGATGGAGCTGGGCAGCAACTGGGTGCAAGGCCTGCCGCTCGACGCCGACGAGCGGCTGCTGGCGCTGCTGCCCCAGGTCACGCCGCAAGAGGTGCAGAGCGTGGCCCAGCGCTACTTCGGTGATGCGCAATTGACCGTGGGCACGCTGCTGCCCCAGCCCCTGCCCGCGGGCGCCAAACCCAAGGCGGGCGCGGACGGCGCCGGCCAGGGCGCACTGCGCTGAGGGGGGCGAGCATGATCAAAACCGTCAAAAAGATAGCTTCTGGCGCAATGCTGACGGGCGTTTGCGGCCTTTTTTATGCACAAAGTGCGTTTGCCCTGTTGCCGATAGAACACTGGAGCCGGCCCGACGGCGCGCAGGTCTGGCTGGTGCAAAGCCCGGCCATTCCCATGGTGGATGTGCAAGTGGACTTCGACGCCGGCAGCCGCCGCGATCCCGCCGCCCAGGCCGGTCTGGCCAGCGCCGCCGCGCTGATGAGCGCCAAGGGCGTGCGCGCCGCCGGGGGCCGGCCAGCGATGGACGAGAACCAGCTCGGCGAGGCCTGGGCCGACCTGGGCGCGAGCCTGAACGCCGACGCCGGGCGCGATGCGCTGAGCTTTTCGCTGCGCTCGCTCACCCGGCCCGAACTGCTGGCACCCGCCGCAGAACTGGCCGCGCGCCAGATCGGCGAGCCCAGCTACCCCGCCGCGGTCTGGCAGCGCGAGCGCGCGCGCTGGAGCGCCGCCATTGCCGAGAGCGACACGCGCCCGGGCACGGTCGCGGGCAAGGCCTTCGCGCAGGCGGTCTACCGCGGCAACCCCTATGGCTACGAGACCACGGCCGCCACGCTGCAGGCGATCAGCGTGGCCGATCTGCAGAGCTACCACGCGCGCTACCTGCAGCGCTGCAGGGCGCGCGTGGCCATCGTCGGCGCGCTGGACAGGGCGCAGGCGCAGAGCCTGGTCGATACGCTGCTCGCGCGCCTGCCGGCCCGGGGGGCGGACGGCTGCGCGCCGCTGCCGGAGGTGCCCAGCGTCCGGCCGCTGAGCGCGCCGCAGCGCATCGACATCCCGTTCAACTCGGCCCAGGCGCATGTGCTCATCGGTCAGCCCGGCATTGCGCGCAAGGACCCGGACTTCCTGGCCCTGCTGGTGGGCAACCACATTCTGGGCGGCGGCGGTTTTGCCTCGCGCCTCATGGAAGAGGTGCGTGAAAAGCGCGGCCTGTCCTACAGCGTGTACAGCGATTTCTCGCCCGGGCTGAACGTCGGCGGCTTCGTCGCCGGCCTGCAGACGCGCCCCGACCAGGCCGCGCAGGCGCTGCAGGTGACGCAGCAGGTGATTGCCGACTTCGTGCGCGACGGCCCCACCGACGCCGAGCTGCAGGCCGCCAAGGACAACCTCATCGGCGGCTTTGCGCTGCGCATCGACAGCAACCGCAAGCTGCTGGGCAATGTGGTCAACATCGCGCGCAACGGCCTGCCGCTGGACTATCTGGAAGGCTGGACCGAGCGCGTGCAGGCGCTCAGCGCCGAGCAGGTCAAGGCCGCGATGGCGCGCGTGCTGCAACCCGAGCGCATGGTCACCGTGGTGCTGGGCGCGGCGCCTGCCGCCACGGCGGCCAGCCGGCCATGAAGGCACGCACCGGCGCGCGTGCACCGGGCGAGGTGCGCATCATCGGCGGGCAGTACAAGCGCACCCGGGTGCCCGTGCTGGATCGCCCCGGCCTGCGCCCCACGCCCGACCGGGTGCGTGAAACCCTGTTCAACTGGCTGGGCCAGGACCTGACTGGCTGGCGCTGCATCGACGTGTTTGCGGGCAGCGGCGCACTCGGGCTGGAAGCCGCTTCGCGCGGCGCGGCCCAGGTCTTGCTGGTCGAGCAGGACGCGCTGCTGGTGCGCCAGATCACGCAACTGGCCCAGCGCCTGCAGGCGCCGAGCGTGCAGGTGCGCCGCGGCGACGGGCTGAGCGAGCTTGCGCGCTGCGCGCCTGCCAGCCTGGACCTGGTGCTGCTGGATCCGCCGTTTGATGCGCAAGAGCTGCTGCCCGCAGCGCTGAAGAGCGCGGCGCAAGTGCTTGCCCCCGGCGGCTCGATCTACCTGGAAGCCGCACGGTGCTGGGACGCCGCCGCGCTGCAGCCCGCAGGCCTGGTCTGCCAGCGCTACCTCAAGGCCGGCGCGGCGCACGCCCACCTGCTGCGGCGTGCGGCCGAAAGCTATTGAAACAAGAGCTGCCCGCGCTTGCTGCATCTGCGCGCAAACCGCTTTTTCTTTTGAAGACCAGCATAATGTGCGCTGGCCCCCGCAGGAGTGCACCGTGCCCGACCAACGCCTTGCCGTCTTTCCCGGAACCTTCGACCCGATCACCCTGGGCCACGAGGACATGCTGCGCCGCGCCTGCGCGCTGTTTGACCGGGTGATTCTGGCGGTGGCCATCGCGCACCACAAGAAGACGCTGTTCACACTGGACGAGCGCCTGGCGCTTGCGCGCGCCGCGCTGGCCGATCTGCCGCAGGTGCAGGTGCTGCCCTTCGAGGGACTGGTGACCGAATTTGCCGTCGCCCAGGGCGCGCAGGTGATGGTGCGCGGCCTGCGTTCGGGCAGCGATTTTGACTACGAGTTTCAGTTGGCCGACATGAACCGCCACCTGCGCCCCGAGCTGGACACCGTCTTCCTTACGCCCGACGCGCGCTGGCAGAGCATCAGCAGCACGCTGGTGCGCGAGATCGCGACGCTCGGCGGCAAGGTGCAGGACCTCGTGAGCGCGGCGGTGCTGGCGCCGCTGCTGGCCAAGGTGGGGCGCGCGCAGCAGGGCGCGCACTCGCCCGGTGCGCAGGCGAGTTAGAACGCTATTTTTATAGTAGCTGTTAGCGCTTGTCCAACAATCGTTTGAGCCACTTTTTGTTCATATTCCGTGCACGGCGTGGCGTCCGCCGTGGGCCGCACGTCAGGAGCCCGTCCAGTCCGCCGGCACCTGCGAGCCCGCGGTCGCGGTCGGCGAGCTTTTGGCCTGCTCGGGAACGATGGCGCTCACCGGCGCCGGGTGCGGCGCGCGCCGGCGCGTGAGCGATTCGGCAATCTGCACGGCCGAGGCCGGGCGCCCGCCCACGGTGGGGCGCAGGATGTCGGGGTTGTAGCGCAGCTCCTCGGGCGTGGGCACATGCGGCGCGAAGTTGTGCGCGTCCGCCAGCGGCCAGTACAGACGGTAGACGTTGTGCTGGTTCTGCAGGTCATCCAGGATCGCGCGCCGCTCTATCGTCGGCATCAGCGCCGAGAGCAGGCGGATGCGCGCGCTGTCTATGCGCCGCACGATGTGGTGGGTGGAGAGCTGGTCCGGGTGCATCAGGCCTGCGGCCTGCAGCAGCTCCTTGAGCGCATGCAGCGTGTTGGCGTGGTACTGCGCCACGCGCGGCGCCTTGTCCGAGACCACCAGCGCCTTTTCGCGCACCGGGTCTTGCGTGGTGATGCCGGTAGGGCAAAAACCGGTGTGGCAGACCTGCGCCTGGATGCAGCCCAGCGCCATCATGAAGCCGCGCCCCGAATTGCACCAGTCCGCCCCGAGCGCGAACATGCGCGCCAGGTCAAACGAGGTGATCACCTTGCCCGCCGCGCCGATCTTGATGCGCTCGCGCAGACCCACGCCGATCAGCGTGTTGTGCACCAGGTGCAGGCCCTCTTGCACCGGCGCGCCCATGTGGTCGGCGAATTCGATCGGCGCGGCGCCCGTGCCGCCCTCGGCGCCGTCGACGACGATGTAGTCGGGCGTGATGCCGGTCTCCAGCATGGCCTTGACGATGCCGAACCACTCCCAGATGTGGCCTATGCACAGCTTGAAGCCCACCGGCTTGCCGCCCGAGAGCTCGCGCAGCCGGGCGATGAAATGCATCATCTCCACCGGTGTGGAAAAGGCGCTGTGCGCGGAAGGCGAGACGCAGTCCTCGCCCTCGGGCACGCCGCGCGCGGCGGCGATCTCGGCCGTCACCTTGGCACCGGGCAGGATGCCGCCGTGGCCGGGCTTGGCGCCCTGGCTGAGCTTGATCTCAATCATCTTCACCTGGGCGTTGGTCGCCTGCTCGGCAAAGCGCTCGGCGCTGAAGCTGCCATCGGGATTGCGGCAGCCGAAGTAGCCCGAGCCTATCTCCCAGATCAGGTCGCCGCCGTGCTCGCGGTGGTAGCGGCTGATGCCGCCTTCGCCGGTGTCGTGGGCAAAGTCGCCCATCTTGGCGCCCAGGTTCAGTGCCAGGATGGCATTGGCCGAGAGTGCGCCAAAGCTCATCGCCGAGATGTTGAACACGCTGGCGTTGTAGGGCTGCGTGCAAGGGGAAACGCCTACGCGCTCTGTGTCCGGCCGACCACCTATCCAGATGCGAAAGTCGTGTGAATCGATGGTCGTGGGATGCATGGAGTGGTTGATCCACTCATAGCCCTTGGCGCCCACGTCCAGCTTGGTGCCGAAGGGGCGCACGTCGGGCACGCCCTTGGCGCGCTGGTAGACCACGGTGCGCTGCGCGCGCGTGAAGGGTTCGCCCTTTTCAATGTCGCCCTCGATGAAGTACTGGCGGATTTCCGGGCGGATGAACTCCAGGAAAAAGCGCATGTGCCCGAGGATGGGGTAGTTGCGCAGGATGGCGTGGCGCGTCTGCTGCATGTCGTACACGCCCACCGCGATCAGCACGCAGGCAAGCACGAAGATGCCCAGCGGCCAGGCCCCGGGGCGCAGCGCCATCCACGGCAGGCTGATGACGGCAGCGGCCACGGACAGGGCAAAAGTGGTGTAGCGCACATGGGTGGCCACGAAGTGGGGATGAAACATGGACGGACAGACAAGGAATGCCGATGGGCGATCCTAGCCCACCCGCCCGGCTTTGGGCAGCGTGCGCTCAGCGCCCGGCGCAGACGCTGCAGCCGGGCTCGCGCGCCAGCGCAACCTCGGTCCAGCGCATGCTGCGCCCGTCGAGCATCAGCAGCCGAGCGCTCAGCGTCTGGCCGAAGCTTGCTATCAACTTGAGAGCTTCCGCCGCCTGCATGCTGCCGATGATGCCCACCAGCGGCGCAAAAACGCCGAGGGTGGCGCAGGCTTCCTCTTCCAACGCGGCATGGGGCGAGAACAAACAGGCATAACAGGGCGCGTCGGCGTTGCGCAAGTCGTACACCGCGATCTGCGCGTCCAGGCGGATGGCCGAGCCTGCCACCAGCGGCTTGCGCGCCGCCACGCAGGCGGCATTGATCGCGTGGCGCGTGGCGTAGTTGTCGCTGCAGTCCAGCACCACATCGGCCGCCTGCACCAGCGGCGCGAGGCTCTCGCGCGTGACGCGCTCACGCAGGCGCTCGACCACGACTTCGGGGTTGATCGCCAGCATCGCGCTGGCGCAGGAGTCGACCTTGGCTTGGCCAATGCGCGCCGTGGTGTGGGCGATCTGGCGCTGCAGGTTGGTCAGGTCCACCACGTCGTCGTCTACCAGCGTGATCCGGCCGACGCCGGCCGACGCCAGAAACAGCGCCGCGGGCGCGCCCAGGCCGCCGGCGCCGACGATCAGCACCCGCGCGGCCAGGATGCGCTGCTGCCCCTCGATGCCGATCTCCTCGAGCATGATGTGGCGCGAATAGCGCAGCAACTGGTCGTCGTTCATGGCCGGGGCGCGGATGGAAAAAAAGGCCGGCTGCCGCCGGCCTTGCTCCCGGGCGGGCAGGAGCGCGGCTTTCAGTCTTCCTTCTTGGCTTCCTTGCGCTCGGTCAGCGTCTTGCTGGCCAGCACCGGCAAGCCCTTGAGCTGGTTGAGCGCCTGCTGCAGCTGAAAGTCCTTGTCCGAGCCGAACTCGGGCAGTTTGCGCTCGATCTTGGCGTTGCGCGCCTCTTCCTCGAGCTTCTTGCGCGCCGCCTCGCGTGCCTGCTCCAGCGCCTTGTCGCGCGCCTGCTCCTCGCCCTGGGTGTTGTCCAGGTGCTTGCTCAGGTCGGACTCGCGCAGGCGCAGTGCTGCATAGATGTCGCCCTCGGCGGTTTCGTCGAGCATCACGTCGGGCACGATGCCGCGCGCCTGGATGGATTTGCCGCTGGGCGTGAAGTAGCGCGCCGTGGTCAGCTTGATGCCGGTGTCCGGCCCCAACGGGCGCACGGTCTGCACCGAGCCCTTGCCGAAGGTCTGGCTGCCCATGATGGTGGCGCGGTGGTTGTCCTGCAGCGCCCCGGCGACGATCTCGCTGGCCGAGGCCGAGCCCTCGTTGACCAGCACCACCATGGGGATGCTGTGAAAGAGCTCGGGCAAGCGCTTGAGCGGATCACCGCCGCGGCGCGCGTAGTTCGCGGGCGAGGCGGTGAAGATCGCCTTGCTTTCGGCCAGTTGCCCGTCGGTGGTGACCACCGTGGCGCCCTGGGGCAGGAAGGCCGCCGAGATGCCCACCGCCGCATCCAGCAGGCCGCCCGGGTCGTTGCGCAGGTCGAGCACCAAGCCTTTGAGCTTGGGGTCTTGCTGATAGAGGTCCTCGGCCTTGCGCACGAAGTCGTCGAGCGTGCGGTCCTGGAATTGCGAGATGCGCATCCAAGCGTAGCCAGGCTCGATCAGCTTGGCCTTGACCGAATGGGTCTTGATCTCCTCGCGCGTGATGGTCACCGGGAAGGTGCGGCTTTCCTCCTTGCGGAAGATGGTCAGCGTCACCTTGGTGCCCGGCTCGCCGCGGATGCGCTTGACCGCGTCGTTGAGCTGCAGGCCGCGCACCGCCTCGTCGCCGATCTTGGTGATCAGGTCGCCGGTCTTCAGGCCCGCACGGTCAGCGGGCGAGCCTTCGATGGGGGAAACCACCTTGATCAGGCCGTCTTCCTGGGTGATCTCAATGCCCACGCCAACGAAGCGCCCCGAGGTGCCCTCGCGAAATTCCTTGAAGGATTTTTTGTCGAAATACTGCGAATGCGGATCGAGCCCAGAGACCATGCCCGAGATGGCGTCGGTGATGAGCTTCTTGTCGTCCACCGGCTCGACGTAATCGGTCTTGATCAGGCCGAAGACCGCGGCAAGCTGCTGCAGCTCTTCCAGTGGCAGCGGCGACATCGCGCCGCGCGCGACGGTTTGCAACGACACCGTGGTGAGCGCGCCCGCGAGCACGCCTACCGAAATCCATCCTGCAACCTTGAACTTGTGCCCCATAAACCACCTTTACCGCGTCGCGGCAATATACACCCTGGGCGCCCGTGCACGCGCCCGCGCGTATCTGTTTGCCCGCATCACGCCTTGCCCTGTGCGGCCACGGCAGCGGCCGCCTGGGCAGCGGCCTCGGCGTCGCCCAGGTAATGGCGGCGCAGCGGCTTGAGCTCGGCGTCCAGCTCATACACCAGCGGGATGCCATTGGGGATGTTCAAGCCGACGATGTCCGCGTCGGAAATGCCGTCCAGGTACTTGACCAGCGCGCGTATCGAATTGCCGTGCGCCGCGATCAGCACCCGTTGGCCCGCGCGGATCGCTGGCGCGATCGCCTCCTGCCAGTAGGGCAACACGCGCGCCACGGTGTCCTTGAGGCATTCGGTCAGCGGGATCTGCTCGGGGTTCAGGCTGGCGTAGCGCAGGTCGCCGCGCTCGCTGCGCGGGTCGTCCGGCTCCAGCGCAGGCGGCGGCACGTCGTAGCTGCGCCGCCAGATGTGCACCTGCTCGTCGCCGTACTGGCGCGCGGTCTCGGCCTTGTTCAGCCCCTGCAGCGCGCCGTAGTGGCGCTCGTTCAGGCGCCAGCTGTGTTGCACCGGCAGCCAGGTGCGCTGCATCGCGTCCAGACAATGCCAGAGGGTGTGGGTGGCGCGCGCCAGCATGCTGGTGTGGGCCAGGTCAAACTCGTAGCCCTCGGCCGCCAGCAACTGTCCGGCCTTGCGTGCCTGGGCAATGCCGGTGTCGGTCAGTGGCACATCGGTCCAGCCGGTGAAGCGGTTTTCCAGGTTCCAGGTGGATTCACCGTGTCGGATCAGAACGAGCTTGTGCATGCAGCAAGACCTTGGCCAAATGAAAAACCGCCTATTCTAGAATCGACGCCTTTCCCCTTGGGCACGCAGCGCAGTGAACTTCCTCCTCGAAAACTGGTATTTGATCGTCCTGGCCCTGGTCTCGGGCAGCATGCTGGCCTGGCCCACGCTGTCGGGAGGGGGCGGCGCAGGCCTCACGCCGACGCAAGCCGTGCAGCTCATCAACCGCGAGAAGGCGGTGGTCGTCGACGTGTGCGAGCCCGCCGAATACGCCGCCGGCCACGTCAGCGGGGCGCGCAGCGTGCCGCTGTCGCAGTTCAAGGAGCGTCTGCCGCAAGTGGTCAAGAACAAAGGCGTGCCGCTGGTGCTGGTGTGCGAGCGCGGCATGCGCGCGCGCCGCGCGACGGCAATGGCGCGCCAGCTCGGCTACGACAAGGCACAGACCCTGGCGGGCGGCACGCGCGCCTGGCGCGAGGCCAACATGCCCATCGAAAAAGCCTGAGCCCTGCCTGTTTGCCCCCATGGTGCAAGAATGGGGGCATGCAAAACGTCAAGATCTACACCACCGCTACCTGCCCCTACTGCCTGCGCGCCAAGGCGCTGCTGCAGTCGCGCGGCGTGCAGGACATGCAGGAAATCCGCGTCGACGCCGACCCGCGCGCGCGCCAGGAAATGATGGAAATCACCGGCCGGCGCACCGTGCCGCAGATCTTCATCGGCGAGCAACACGTGGGCGGCTGCGACGACCTGATGGCGCTGGACGCCCGCGGCGGCCTCACGCCACTGCTGCAGGGCTGAGCCAGGGCAGGGTGCCCGCGCCCGGGGGCGCATTGCATAATGCGCGGTTTCCCGCGCCCGCGCGGCTTGTCCTGCTGCGGGCCTTCATCTTCATTGCCTCTCCAAGATCGACACCATGGCCGACGAACAAGCTAACCCGGTTTTCCAGATCCAGCGCATGTACCTCAAGGACGTGTCCTTGGAGCAGCCCAATTCCCCCGCAATCCTGCTCGAGCAGCAGCAGCCCAGCGTGGACATCCAGCTCGGGGTGGGCGCCGAGACCGTGGTCGACGGCATCTATGAAGTGACCGTGACCGCTACCGTGCATGCCAAGCACGAGGACAAGACGGTGTTCCTGGTCGAGGTCAAGCAGGCCGGCATCTTCGAGATCCGCAACGTGCCGCAAGAGCAGATGGACAACGTGGTGCGCGTGATCTGCCCGCAGATCATCTACCCCTATGCGCGCGCCAATGTGGCCGACGTGGTCACGCGCGCGGGCTTTCCGCCGGTGCATCTGGCCGAGATCAACTTCCAGGCCATGTACGACCAGCAGCAGGCCGCAGCCAGCGCCCAGGGTGCCAACGGCGCCACCCAGCAGTAAACCTAGGTATTTTCTGGCCCAAAGCCTTGTGCAGTCTGCGCAAACAGCTATGGATATCGTAGTTGTCGGCGCCGGCGCATGGGGTAGCGCGATGGCCATCCACGCGGCGCGCCATCCGGCGGGGCACCGCGTGCTGCTGTGGGGCCGCGACGCGCGCCAGATGGCGGCGCTGCAGGCCGGGCGCGAGAACACCCGCTACCTCAAGGGCGTGCCCTTGCCTGCGGGCCTGAGCCTGGCCAGCGGGCCGCTGGAGCCGCTGGCGGCGGGCGCCGATCTCCTGGTGCTGGCCACGCCGATGGCGGCGCTGCGCGAAATGCTGCAGGCGCTGCAAGGGGTGCAAGCCCCGCTGGCCTGGCTGAGCAAGGGCTTTGAAGCGCAAAGCGGTCTGCTGGCGCACGAGGTATGCGAACAGGTGGCGCCGCGCCTGCGCGCCGCCGCGCTCAGCGGCCCGAGTTTTGCGCTGGAGCTGGCCCGGGGCCAGCCGACTGCGCTGGTGGCCGCAAGCCGGCAGGCCGAGCTGCGCGAGCAGCTGGTGCAGGCGCTGCACGGCGGCGCCTTGCGCGTCTATGCCAACGACGACCTGGTCGGCGTCGAAGTGGGCGGGGCGGTCAAGAACGTGATGGCGATCGCCACCGGCTTGTGCGACGGCTTGCAGCTCGGCCTGAATGCGCGCGCCGCGCTCATCACCCGCGGTCTTGCGGAAATGTCGCGCCTGGGCTGCGCGCTTGGCGCGCGTAGTGAAACCTTCATGGGCCTCTCTGGCCTGGGCGACCTGGTGCTCACCGCCACTGGGGAGCTGTCACGCAACCGCAAGGTGGGTCTGCTGCTGGCCCAGGGGCTGGCGCTGCCCGAGGTGCTCGCTTCGCTCGGCCACGTATCCGAGGGGGCCTACAGCGCCCGCACCGTGCTCGAGCGCGCGCGCGCCCACGGCGTGGACATGCCCATCACCCAAGCGGTGGTCGGGCTGCTCGATGGTCGGCTGCAGGCGCACGAAGCGGTAGCGCACTTGATGGAGCGCGACCCGCGCCAGGAGTGAACCGCCCCGGGCGCCATCGCCTGGTGCGGGCTCCGGGCTGCCGCGCACACCGGGTGCCAGCGCAGCAGCCCGCTCTTATTCAGTCGCTTCAAAGACCAGGCTCGGGTTGTTCAGAACACGGGCGCTCGCACCCGGCGTGTTCGGCACGATGCCCTTGGCCTGGTAGCTGAAAGCCGTCGAGGGCTCGAGCGCTGCCGCGGCCACATTGGCCAGCGGCTGGTTCATGCCCACGTAGTGGCTGCCGGCGGGTGCATCGATGGACATGCGCAGCGGCTCGCGGCTCGCGGCCGTGCCTGGGCCCGCAAAGCTTTCCGCGAGGATGGAGCCTTCCTCCGCCACGCGCATCACCTGCAGACCGAGCAGGCCGAGCCGCTCCGCGGCGATGCTGTCCTGCGTGAACCAGTAGCCGCAGGGCCGCGGGCGCTCCAGTTCGGGGCGCAGCACCTGGTTGGAGACCCAGCGCACCTGCAGCGTACGCAGCTCGCCGCTGGCCGCGTCCAGCAGCCGCAGCTGGTGCTCGGCAACGGCCGGCGCGGCCTGCACCGTGAGCATGCCCTGGCAGGCGCGCGAGGCGATGTCGCGCGCCACGAAGGATTGCACCTGCAGCAGATCGGCGCTGCGCTCGGCCGTGCTCTTGAGCACGCTGGTCAGCGCCACCACCAGGCTGTGCACCCGGCGCTGGGCGTGCGCACGTTCGAGCGCCGCTCCCCCGCGGCTGGCGAGCGACAGCCCGACGGCGTTGCTCAGCGCAGCCAGGTTGTGCAGCGACTCGGGCGTGGTGTCGCCCGCCGTGGCGCTGAGCCCCTCGCCGCTGTCGCTCAAGGTGTATTGCCATTCCTGCGTGAGCCCTTGCGCCTGCAGCGACTGCATCAGTGGCTGCAGGTACCACTCGCGCGTCGCCTTGCCGATGAACTCCGGCACGTTGGCGGTGTTCGCGCCCTGCACCAGCAGGTCTTGCGCGGGCAGCAGCTCGCCCATGGGCGTGTGGATTGGCTGCGCCGCATATTCGTGCACGTCTGCGACCACGGCGGGACGGTAGTCGCGCACCAGCCGCGCGATCGCCCTGGCTTCGGGCGTTTGCAGCGCGAGGTGGTCGCGGTCGAGGTCGGTCGCGTCGGCGCTCGTGTGCGCGCCGGCATCTGCCCCGTCGGGGTTGGCGCGCGCCACGATGACTACGTTGATGCGTTGCAGCATGGGCGCGAGAAGTCCTTGCGAGAGTTCGCGGGCGATCACCAGCAGCGCTTCGCTGCTCGCGGGCTCGTCGCCATGCTGCTGGCCCACGAGCAACACGGTAGGCCGCCCGTTGCTGGCGAGCGTCTTGCCGTCGCGCGCATCACCGAGCGCCAGTGCCAGCAGCGGCAGGCCGTTTTGCGTTCTGCCGGCGCGCAGCAGCTCGACCCGCGTGCTGCCGCCGGCAGCGGCGCTCAGGCCTTCGAGCCATTGGGCCAGCTCGGCGTTGGTGGTCCATGAGCGGCGGTCCGGCCGCAGGCCGGGCGTGTCGTAGCGCACGGGCGGGTCGGGGAACAGCGCCGCCACGCCAGGGTTTTCCATCGGCGCGGCCGTGGGCAGCTCCTGCGCCGGGACGACCGGCGCGCCCACGGCGGCGCCATCCTGCTGCGGCATACCGGTCTGCGGCGGGCCCACAGGCACGGTGCGCGGCGGCGGCACGACCCGCGCCTGCTGCGCGGGCCAGGGCGGCAGCGGCGTGCCGGCGCAGGCCGCCAGCAGCAGGGCGGCCAGGGCCGCGAGCGGGCGCGGGGAGGGAAGGCGCACGGTGGCGCGCGGGTCGATCAGCAGCTTCATGGACGTCGGTGCGGAAATCGGCGGTGCCGATAGCTTGCCACAAACACATGCGGGCCCGGGCCCGGGCAAACCGCGTGCCGCCGCCCGGCCGCCCCTGGGTGCTAGGGCGCTGCTCAGCCGCCGTAGCCGCCGCCACGCGGTCCGCGCGAGCGCGGTCCGCGGGATGCGCCGCTGCGCCGCCCGCGCTGGCTCATCAGGTCTACGCTGGTGCGCATCGGGTCGGGCTGGCCGGAGTGACCGCGGCTGCTGCGCGTGGGTTCCATGCCCATGCGCCCGAGTTGCGTGCCCAGGTGGGCGTTCTCGCTCGGCGGCTGGCTGTCGTCGCGCACCGTGCGCTTGCCGCCGCCGCTGCCGCGGCGCCTGCCGTGCGAGCGCGCGGCCTCTTCGCCGTGCGCCGGCGTGCTGCGGGCCTGCGGCGCAGCCGCTGCCCCGCTGCGCCCGCCCGAACGCGTGCCGCGCGAAGCGCGCATGCGCTCCATCATCTCGGCGCGCGCGGCCTTGGCTGCGGCCTGCATGACCTCGCGGCTGGGCGGCTTGCCGGCGCCGCCCCAGAGCGTCTGGCGCCCCATGGCGATGGGTTCGGCATGTTCGCCCTCGTCGGGGCCAAAGCCTTCCAGTGGCTGGACCGGAATTTCCTGGCGCGTGAAGCGCTCGATCTCCATCATGAAGCCTTCTTCGTCCATGCAGACCAGGCTCACGGCGTGGCCTTCGCGGCCCGCGCGGCCGGTGCGGCCGATGCGGTGCACGTAGTCTTCAGGCACGTTGGGGATTTCGTAATTCACCACATGCGGCAGCTCGTCGATGTCGATGCCGCGCGCGGCGATGTCGGTGGCCACGAGCGCGCGGATCTTGCCGCTCTTGAAGCCTTCGAGCGCATTGGTGCGCGCGGTCTGGCTCTTGTTGCCATGCAGCGCCATCGCCGAGACGCCGTGCTTGTCCAGGTATTCGGCCACGTTGTTGGCGCCGAACTTGGTGCGGGTGAACACCAGCACCTGGCTCCAGTTCTGCTCTTCGATGATGTGCAGCAGCACCTGCTTCTTCTTGGCGCGACCCACGGGGTGAATCACCTGGTGGATGCGCTGCACCGTGGTGTTGCGCGGCGTGACCTGCACGCTCTTGGGGTCGCGCAGCAGGCCGGCGGCCAGCGCCCGGATCTCGTCGCTGAAGGTGGCGGAAAACAGCAGGCTCTGCTTGTCGCGCGGCACCAGGGCCAGCACCTTCTTGACGTCGTGGATGAAGCCCATGTCCAGCATGCGGTCGGCTTCGTCGAGCACCAGCGTCTGCACGCCCGAGAGGTCGAGCAGCCCCTGCTGCTGCAGATCGAGCAGTCGGCCGGGGGTGGCCACCAGCACGTCCACACCGCGGCGTATGCGCTCGACCTGGGGGTTCATGCCGACGCCGCCGAAGATCACCGTGGAGCGGATGTCCAGGTATTTTGCGTAGGCGCGTATCGATTCTTCGATCTGCGCCGCGAGCTCGCGCGTGGGCGTGAGGATCAGCGCGCGGATCGGGCGGGCGGCCGCGCGCTCGGCGCCGCTGGCGGCCAGGTGCTGCAGTATCGGCAGCGCAAACGCGGCCGTCTTGCCGGTGCCGGTCTGTGCGCCGGCGAGCAGGTCATGGCCTTCAAGCACCAGCGGAATGGCCTGGGCCTGGATGGGCGTGGGCGCGTCGTAGCCCAGCTCTTGCACGGCACGCAGCAGCGCTGGTACCAGATTCAGTTCGTCAAATGTCATGCGTAGTGTCTGCACCCGTCCTGGGCGCGGGGTATCAGACCGAAGCCACGGCTGCGTCGAGCCGGCGGGCCAGTACAACAGATCTGAGGTTTGCGAAAGCGTGGGCTCCCGGATGGAGTCCCGCCGCGCTTCGTTTCTGAAGCGCCTCTGCCGGGGCTACTGGATGGCCCGGCAAATGCGTATTGTCGCATGCACGGATAATCGACGTCAGCGCTCGGCGAGCCTGCCGGCCCCACACCACCCGTTTTGCAAGAAGGAATCCATGGCCCAGTATGTTTTTTCGATGAACCGCGTGACCAAGACCGTGCCACCCAAGCGGCAGATTCTGAAAGACATTTCCCTGTCTTTTTTCCCGGGCGCGAAGATCGGCGTGCTGGGCCTGAACGGTTCGGGCAAGTCCAGCCTGCTCAAGATCATGGCGGGCGTGGACAAGGAGTTCGAGGGCGAAGCGCTGCCCATGCCGGGCCTGAGCATTGGCTACCTGCCGCAGGAGCCCCAGCTCGACCCGACGCGCACCGTGCGCCAAGAGGTTGAGGACGCGATGGCGGAGGTCAATGCCGCGCGCGCACGGCTTGACGAGGTGTATGCGGCCTACGCGGAAGAGGACGCCGATTTCGATGCGCTCGCAGCCGAGCAGGCGCAGCTCGAAGCCATCATCGCCGCCGCCGGCACCGACAGCGAGCACCAGCTGGAGATAGCGGCCGATGCGCTGCGCCTGCCGCCCTGGGAAGCGGTGGTCGGCAAGCTCTCGGGCGGCGAAAAGCGCCGCGTGGCGCTGTGCAAGCTGCTGCTGTCCAAGCCCGACATGCTGCTGCTCGATGAGCCCACAAACCACCTGGATGCCGAAAGCGTGGAGTGGCTGGAGCAGTATCTGCATCGCTTTCCCGGCACGGTGGTGGCCATCACGCACGACCGCTACTTTCTGGACAACGCGGCCGAATGGATTCTCGAGCTCGACCGTGGCCACGGCATTCCCTACAAGGGCAACTACACCGAGTGGCTGCTGCAGAAGCAAAACCGCCTGGAGCAGGAGCAAAAGGGCGAAGAGGCGCGCGCCAAGGCGCTCAAGAAAGAGCTCGAATGGGTGCGCCAGAACGCCAAGGGGCGCCAGGCCAAGTCCAAGGCGCGCATCGCGCGCTTCGAAGAGCTGTCCGACCACGAATACCAGAAGCGCAACGAGACGCAGGAGATCTTCATCCCCGTGGCCGAGCGTCTGGGTACCCAGGTCATCGAATTCCATGGCGTCACCAAGAGCTTTGGCGAGCGCGTGCTGATCGACAACCTGAGCTTCACCGTGCCCGCCGGCGCCATCGTCGGCATCATCGGACCCAATGGCGCGGGCAAGTCCACGCTCTTCAAAATGATAGCTGGCAAGGAACAGCCCGACAGCGGCGAAGTCGTGCTGGGGCAAACCGTAAAGCTTGCCTACGTGGACCAGTCGCGCGACGCGCTGAGCGCCGACAAGACCGTCTGGGAGGACATCTCGGGGGGGCTGGACATCATCAACGTGGGCAAATTCCAGATGGCTAGCCGCGCCTATTGCGGGCGCTTCAACTTCAATGGCCAGGACCAGCAGAAGAAGGTCGGCAATCTCTCGGGCGGCGAGCGCGGCCGCCTGCACCTGGCCAAGACGCTGATCCAGGGCGCCAACGTGCTGCTGCTGGACGAGCCCTCCAACGACCTGGACGTGGAGACCCTGCGCGCGCTGGAAGACGCCTTGCTCGAATACGCCGGCACGGTGCTCGTCATCAGCCACGACCGCTGGTTCCTGGACCGCATCGCCACGCACATCCTGGCGGCCGAGGGCGACAGCCAGTGGTTCTATTTCGACGGCAACTACCAGGAGTACGAGGCCGACAAGAAAAAGCGCTTGGGCGAAGAGGGTGCCGCGCCGAAACGGGTACGCTACAAGGCTTTGAAGTAAAACACCGCCTTCGGCCGCACACGTCGTCGGGATCACGCTTACGCCATGTCGGACTCTTCTGCAGGTTCGGTTGCTATCTACAGGGCCAGCATCGTCGGCGCGGTCAAGCGCGCCAGCGCGCTCATGGCAGACCTGTTGCAGCAGGTGCGCGCGGACTGGCCGCAAGGCGCGCACGCCAGCGCGCTCGACGCGCAGGCGCTGCAATTGCTGCTCAAGAACGAAGTCAAGCTGATCACCCAGTTCCCGCTGATGATGCTGGAGCTGTTTGCCCAGGGCACCACGACGCAGGCAGGGGCGAGCTTTGCCGGCGGCAAGCCGGGCCAGCCCGCAAAGAACGATGTGCGCCTGCGCGTGGACATGGTGCGCGTGCGCCAGAGCATCGCCGCGGAGGTGGGGCCGGCGCTCTCCGAACTCGACACGCTGATCGGCGCGGCCCAGGGGTTCGACCGGGTCCAGCCCGAACGCAATCCGCTGCGCCCCGGCAACTATGTGCGCGCGCTGTTCGCGGTGGTTTATGGACTGGGTGCGCCGGCTGAAGTCAGCCGCCTGTGGCTGCAGCGCATGGCGCCGGCGCTCGGGCCCTTGCTGGCAAGGGAATATCTGCGGGTTTCCGAGCAGCTTCGCGGGCGCGGCATTCAGCCGCTGCACTACCTCTCCACGGGGCGCAGCAGGTTCTCCGACCTGGCAGGAGACGAGCGCGGCGCGGCCATGCGCGTAGACGTGGCGGAAAGCTTTCTCACCCCGCTGGGGCAGGAGGCCTTGCCCGACATCGACTCTTCGATGTGGGATTCGGTGCGCCCCGCCTCGACCCTGCAGGCACCCGAAGCGGGCGATTCCGCCGCCGCGCCCATCGGTGTGGATACACCCGAACCGACGCCGCCGCCGGACAAGCGGCCGGTTTCGTCGGTGCAGGAGGCTGCGCGGCCCTACAACGGGCTTGCCGGGTCAGCGCCCGAAACCTTGCCGGCCGAAGCTGCCGCCCCTGCCGCGCCAGCAGATGCAGAGGCAGCCCAGTCGCCGGGTCAGACCGGGCTGCAACTGGGCGACTGGGTGGAGATTCGCGCCGCCCAGGGTCAGGTGCGCACCCAGTTGACCTGGCTCAGTCCGCGTGAGACCTTGTTCCTTTTCACCCAGGCCGACGGCAGCACCCAGAGCATGACCTCGCGCATGGTGGCGCGGCTGCTCGGCAGTGGGGCGATGAAGCGCGCAGGCGGCGCAGGCCAATGAAAAGAGCCTGCGCAGCAGGAAGGCTCCAGAAGGTTTGAAGGGAGCCGGCGCGCGTGCCGCCGGCCGCGCAGGCGCTCAGACCCCGAGGTAGCGCTGGATGATTTCGGGCTGCTTTTTCAACTCCGCGGTCGTGCCCTCATGCACGATCTGGCCGTTGTTCAGGATGTAGGCGCGGCTTGCGAGCGACATCGCTGCCGCCAGATTCTGCTCGATCAGCACGATGGTCTGGCCGGCTTTGGCCAGGTCGTGGCAGACCCGGATCAAGTCCTGGACGATGACGGGCGCCAGCCCCTCGAAGGGCTCGTCGAGCAGGATGATCTTGGGGTCGCGCACCAGCGCCCGGGCAATCGCCAGCATCTGCTGTTCGCCGCCCGACAGGTCGGTGCCGCGGCTGGTCTTGCGCTCCTGCAGACGCGGAAAGATCGAGTAGATGCGCTCCAGCGGCCATTTGTTCTTGGCGGTGAGGCCGGCGAGGACGATGTTTTCCTCGACGTTCAGACTGCCAAAGATGCGCCGCTCCTCGTGCACCAGCTGCAAGCCGGCCATGGCGATCTCGTGCGCCTTCTTGCCGCTGACCTCGACGCCGTCGAGCTTGATGCTGCCGGTCTTGGGTTTGACTACCCCGGCCAGGCTCTTGAAGGTGGTGGACTTGCCTGCGCCGTTGCGCCCGAGCAAGGCCACGACCTCGTTTTTTTCGACGCGCAGACCGACATCAAAGAGGATGTGGCTGTCGCCGTAGTAACTGTTGACTCCGCTGACTTCTAGCAGGCTCATTGCGTCTCTCCATGCACGCCGCCGAGGTAGGCTTCCTGCACCAGGGCGTTGTTCTTGATTTCGTCCGGGGTGCCTTCCACGAGCAGACGCCCTTCCTGCAGCACGGTCACGCGCTCGACCAGCTCGAACAGCGAATCCATGTCGTGGTCGATGATGACCAGGGTGCGTCCCTTGGCGATGGACTTGAGCAGAGCCACGGTTTCCACGCGCTCCTCCGCGCTCATGCCCGCCAGCGGTTCATCGAGCAGCAGCAGCGAGGGCGAGGTGGCCAGAGCCAGGCCCACTTCCAGCCGGCGCTTCTCGCCATAAGCCAGGTCGGCGACCGGGGCGTCGAGCCGGTGCGTCAGATGCACCAGTGCCGCGGTGCTCTCCACCTGCGCCGACAGACCCCGAACCTTGTCCATGGACTTGAGCAGGTCGGCCTTGAACTTGCCGCGCAGCTCTGCCAGGGCCGAGATCATCAGGTTCTGGCGCACCGTCAGGCGCTCGAACAACTGGTTGATCTGGTAGCTCTTGGTCAGGCCGATCTGGCAGGCGTCGGTCACGCCCATGTGGGTGATGTCGCGCCCGTCGAACTTGATGGTGCCCGAGGTCGGCTTGACTTCGCAGGTAAGCATCTTGAAGAAGGTGCTCTTGCCTGCGCCGTTGGGGCCGATGATGCCGCGGATCTCGCCGTAGTTGACGGCAAAGTCGATGTCGCTGTTGGCAGCGATGCCGCCGTAGTGCTTGGTCAGGCCCTTGACCTCGATGATGTGGCCGCTCTGGTTGCGTGTGCTCTTGTGGCGCAGTGTACTGGTGCTGGCTGCGGGCATCGGCACGGCGGCCTCGGGCGCGGTGCGTTTGTCGCCCCTGCCGAACAGCTTGTGGTAGATGTCCACGAACAGGCCGACCAGGCCGCGGCGCAGGAAGACCACCAGCAAGACGAATACCACGCCCAGAATCAGCTTCCAGGTGGCGCCCAGATTGAGCACGGTCTGGAAGAAGTCGCTCAAGAGCAGCCAGGTGGCCGAGCCCAACAGCGGACCAAACAGCGTACCCGCACCGCCGATGGCGGTCATCATCACGACTTCGCCGGAGGTGGCGAACATGAAGGCGTCGGGCGGCATGAAGCCCTGCATGACCGCCAGCAGACCGCCGCCGAAGCCCGCATACATGGCCGCGACGATGAACACCACGAGCTTGTAGCGGTGGATGTTGTGACCCAGCGCCAGCGCGCGGTCAGGGTTCTCGCGGATCGCGCGCATCACCAGCCCGAAGGGCGAGCGCACCATGCGCAGCGCGATCACCAGGCCGACGAAGAACCAGAAGGCGAAGAACGCGTACTGCTCGAGGTCGCTCTTGAAGTGGATGGTGGTGAAACCCAGGCCCAGGCTGGCCGAAGGCACGCCGGGCAGGCCGTTTTCACCGCCGGTGTACTCCGCAAGCGGGTTGAACTCCATGAAGAAGAACACCTCGGCGATCGCCACCGTGATCATCGCGAAGTAGATGCCGGTGCGTCGCAGCGCCACCATGCCCACGAGGTAGCCGGCGACGCCGGCCACGATGGTGCCGAAGATGATCGCCAGCACCACGTTGGTAAACGAGGTCTGGGTGAGCAGATAGGCCGCGAACATGCCGCCGGTGCCGAAGAAGGCCGACTGGCCGAAGGACAGCAGGCCGGTGTAGCCGAACAGCAGGTCAAAGCCTATGCCGACCAGGGCGAAGATCATGATCCGGTTGATCGTCGCCGGCGTGAAGCCCAGGGGCGGGAGAATGAAGGGGACGGCAATCAGGGCGAGCAGCGTCAGCAGCTCGGCAAGAAATGGAATTTTTCTGGACATCTGGAACTCTGCTCGGAATTTAGGTGCGACCAATAGAGCCCATCAGACCGCGCGGTCGGAAGACCAGGACGAGGGTCATTGCTACGAAAAGCATGATCATGGAGTAGGCCGGATTGACCATCGAGGTCAGCGAGATGATCTCGCCGGCTATCAGGCCGCCGAGGATGGCTCCGGGAAAGGACCCCACGCCGCCGATCACCACCACCACGAAGGTCTGCACGAGGATGGAGTCGCCGCTGTCG
This sequence comes from Comamonas sp. NLF-1-9, assembly GCF_019195435.1. Taxonomy (NCBI): domain Bacteria; kingdom Pseudomonadati; phylum Pseudomonadota; class Betaproteobacteria; order Burkholderiales; family Comamonadaceae; genus Comamonas; species Comamonas sp. NLF-1-9. Next base: position 1,544,630 of record NZ_CP078069.1, on the reverse strand, counting down.
GGCGACATCGCGACCACGGGCGAGTAGACGATGCCCGAGAAGCCCGCAGCCATCGCGCCTATGCCGAAGACCAGGGTAAAGACCTTGTAGACATTGATGCCGAGCGAGTCGACGGCCACCGAATCTTCGATGCCGGCGCGCACGATCATGCCGATGCGCGTGCGATACAGCACCCAGTAGAGCACCAGCAGCGCCACCGCGATGATGCCCAGCAGCGCCAGGCGGTAGGTGGGATAGACCATGAAGCCCATGTTGGTGATGCCGCCAAAGATCTCGGGCGGCGGCACCTTCTTGGACAGGCTGCCGAAAAAGTAGCGCACCAGCTCGGCAAAGACGATGCTCAGGCCGAATGTGACGAGCAACTGGTCTTCGTCGGGCCGGGCATAGAAGTGCTTGATGATCACCTGCTCCATGATCACGCCGACGATCATGACGAACAGGGCTCCGGCGGCCACGGCCAGAATGAATGAATGCGAGTATTCGAATGCGAGCCAGCCCGCATACCCGCCGAGCATGAACAATGCGCCATGCGCCAGATTGAGCACGCCCAGCGTGCCGTAAATGATCGTCAGGCCCGATGAGATCAGCGCCAGCAGCGCGCCTAATACCAGCCCGTTGAACAATTGCGATAGGAAATTGGCCGTGTTAATCACATTGCCCCGCCGTGGTTGTCAATCGATTCAATAAAATGAGTGCGCCGCCAGACCTCGTGTGAATCGATATTCACACAGGGCCGGTTTTTCCAAAGAAAAGGGCGCAGTCAGGCGTGCTCTTGCCCAAATGGTTCAGGCACGCCTGCTGGTTTCTCAGGTGTAATCGCCCAGCTTGCAGCCGAAGGCGTCGGGCTTTTGAATGACCTTGGCGCCATCCACCATTTCGATGACTTCCCAGAAGTCCTCGTCGTTCTTCATGTCCTTCTTTTCCTTGCCGCGCACGATGATCACCGGGCGCACGCACTGGTGGTCTTCGGGGCGGTAGTGCACGTCACCGAGCAGCGAGGGAATGGTTTCGCCCTTTTCCCACTGCTTGATCACGTCGGGGGGGTAGAAGCTGCCGGCCTCGGTGACCATGCGCGCCCAGTGGGCGAAGCTCACGTAGCCGTTTTCGGCACCCCACTCCGGGCGGTAGCCGTACTTCTTGTGGAAGGACTCGACGAACAGCTTGGCCAGCGGGTACTTGTCTTCCAGCGTCCACCAGAAGTCGGTCGCCGCGTAGATGCCGTGGGTGATGTCTACACCGGCTTCCTTGGCGATGAACGGGATCTGGTAGGGCAGCACCAGCGTCATCTTCGGGATCAGGCCGAACTGCTTGGCTTGCTGCGAGGACAGCACCGCGTCACGACCCCAGTTCACGTTGATCAGGAACTCTGCGCCCGAGTTGGCGATGTTGGTCAGGTACTGGCTGAAGTCCTGCGTGCCCAGGGGCGAGACCTGGTTGGTCACCATCTTCCAACCGCCTTCCTTGGTCAGGTAGTTGTTGACCGATTCGGTGGTGGTGTGGCCGTAGGTGTAGTCCGGCGTCATGAAGGCGGCCTTGCGGTTCTTGCCGAACTGCTTGACCAGGATGGGGCCGATGGCGTTGGCGGCCATCTCGCCATAGAAGCCCTGGCGGAAGCCGTAGCGCACGCAGTCCTTGCCGGTGGTGTCGTTGGAGCCCGAGATGCCGGCCATGTAGAGCACCTTCTCGCGCTGCGCGAACTTGTTCATCGCGACCGCCACCGACGACGAGGTGGAGCCGATCATGGCGATGATCTTGTTTTGCGCGATGAAGGTCTGCGACACCTGCAGTGCCTGGTTGGGCTTGGCGGCCGAGTCGGCCGACAGGAGCTTGACCTTCTTGCCGTTGACGCCGCTGTTGACCTTGGGCGCGAGCGCCTTCATCAGCTCATGGTTGGTGTTGATGTGCTCGATGGCCAGCTCCATGCCCTTGAGCTCGTCTGCGCCCTGCACCGCGTAGGTGCCGGTCAGCGGCACGGCGGCGCCCAGATAGACGGTGTCGCCCTGCGAGCCCTCGGGCCAGGTTGCGCCCAGCTTGGGCTTGTCCTGGGCCATGGCCCATTGCACGCCCCCGAGGCCGGTGGCCATCATGCCGCCCGCAGCGCTGATTTGCAGTGCGCTGCGACGTGACACGCCGTTTGTCGATTCAAACTTGGACATATGTCTCCTTCGTGGTTGGTAATCGTGATCCGAATCCCACGGCAATCGATGGATTGCCAATGGCCTTGAAGCGCACGGTGGCCGGTTTGAGTACCAGTCCGAAATAGCAGCGGACCGTTCGTTTCAATCACTGGCCATCGATGCCAGTGCATGGTCTTCCACACGCGACGCTATGCAATGTAGGCCCGTGGCGCAATAGAGCCTAGACTCGAAAACCCCGAGAAAATACGCGCTTTCAAGCGCTCCAATGTCAGGCGCGCGTAAGAGATTTGCCCATGGCGCGCCTTCTTGCGCGTTGCTTGCATGGCGCCCAATGCGCGTGGCGTATGCGGTTTCGGACTGTGCCCGGCGTGCACCGGGCGGGCATCAGGGGTTGCCTGCAGTGCGCTTGGCGCGCGCCTTGGGCGTGTAGCCGAGCGCGAGCGAAATTTCCTGGGCGCAGGACTGCAGCTTGGGCAGCCAGCCGTCGTCGAGCCGATCGGCCGGCGCCGAAATGGACAGCCCGGCGACCAGCTCGCCCTGGTCGTCGTGGATGCCGGCGGCGATGCAGCGCACGCCGATTTCCAGCTCTTCGTTGTCGCGTGCCATGCCGTACTGGCGCGCATGCGCGAGCTCGCGCTCAAGCAGCGGCAACTGGGTGATGCTGTTGCGCGTATGCCCGGGCAGGCCGGTGCGTGCGCAGTAGGCGCGCACGCGCTGCGGGTCTTCCGCCGCAAGGAAGAGTTTGCCGGTGGAAGTCAGGTGCAGCGGCGCGTGCCCGCCAATGGCGCGCACCACTTGCATGCCCGAACGCTCGCTGTAGGCGCGCTCGATGTAGACGATCTCGTCGCCCTGGCGCACGCTGAGGTTGACCGGCTGCTGGATGAGCTTGTGCAGTCTGCGCATGGGCAAAATCGCCGCGTCGCGCACGTTCAGGCGCGCCTTGACGAGGTTGCCCAGTTCCAGCAGACGCATGCCCAGGCGATAGCTGCCCGATTCGGGCCGATCCACGAAGCGGCCCAGGGTCAGGTCGTGCAGGATGCGGTGGGCGGTGGACGGATGCAGTCCCGAGCGGTCGCTGATGTCCTTGAGCGAAACCGGCTCATCGCGCGCGGCCAGGATGTCGATCAACTGGAACATGCGCTCCAGCACCTGCACGCTGGGGCGGGGCGACAAATCGGAGGACGGTTTTTTCATGGCGCAGCACTCGATACACAAGAGTGCATTTTATATTGTGAAAATACAACAGCAAGCGCGTCCCGATCGGCATGCTTTGCGTGCGGCGTGCCGACTGCGACAATGGATGCGATGTGACGAGCTACGAGGACGTAATGCTGCTGCAGGCCGATGAATCCCAGCTGGTGCTGGTGGACTACCAAGAACGCCTGATGCCGGCGATCCACGAATCGCAGGCGGTGCTGGCCAACGCCAGGCGGCTGGCGCAGGCCGCTCAGCGCCTGGGCGTGCCGGTGTGGGCCACGGAGCAGAATCCCGCGCGGCTTGGCGCCAACGACGCGCAGTTGCGCGCGCTGGCGGACAAGACGCTGGCCAAGATGCATTTCAGCGCGGTGGCCGATGGCCTCGCGCAGTGGCTCAGCCCCCAGGTGGCGCCGGCGCGCGGCAATGCACGCAGCCTGCCGCGCCACTTGCGCCAGAGCGCGCCGCAAAAGGCAGAGCGCTGCAGCATCGTGCTTGCGGGTTGCGAAGCCCATGTCTGCCTGCTGCAGACGGCGCTGGAGCTGTTGGATGAAGAATGGGAGGTGTGGGTGGTCACCGACGCCTGCGGCTCGCGCACCGAGCGCAACCGCGACGCAGCCTTCGACCGTCTGGCCGGCGCGGGCGCGGAACTCGTGACCACCGAGATGGTGATTTTCGAATGGCTGCGCAGCTGCGAGCATGCAGACTTCAAGGAGCTGCAGGCCTTGATCAAGTAGCGTGGCCACGGGCGCGGGTCTGCTGCCTGCGCCGCCGAGATCGATTTCATGACCAAGTAGGAGACAAGGATGGATATGGCAGGCAGTTACGAGAAGACACGGGCGGCGGCGCTGTCCGACCCGGCCGGGTTCTGGGCCGAGGCGGCGCGCGGCATCGACTGGATCAAGCCCTGGGACACGGTGATCGACGACACGCGCAAACCCTTTTACCGCTGGTTTGCCGGTGCTGAACTCAACACCTGCTACAACTGCCTTGACCGCCATGTGGAGCATGGTCGCGCCGACCAGTTGGCGCTGGTGTACGACAGTCCGCTGGCCGGTGCGCAGCGCAAGTTCACCTACCGCGAGTTGCGCGACGAGGTTGCGCGTTGCGCCGGCGTGCTGCGCGGCATGGGCGTGCAAAAGGGCGACCGCGTGGTGATCTACATGCCCATGGTCGCCGAAGCCGCGATCGCCATGCTGGCTTGCGCCCGCATCGGTGCGGTGCACTCGGTGGTGTTTGGCGGCTTTGCCGCGCCCGAGCTGGCCAAGCGCGTGGTGGACGCCAAGCCCAAGGTGATGATGTCGGCTTCCTGCGGCCTGTTGCCGGGCAAGGCCGTGCCCTACAAGCCGCTGCTCGACGAGGCGCTGGAGATCGCCGGCGTACCCGACACGCCCTGCCTGATGCTGCAGCGCCCCGAGCTGCGCTGCGAGATGATCGCCGGGCGCGACGTGGACTGGCAGGAGGCCATGGCGCGCGCCGAGCCTGCGGACTGCGTGCCGGTGGCGGCAACCGATCCGCTCTACGTCATCTACACCTCGGGCACGACCGGCAAGCCCAAGGGCGTGGTGCGCGACAACGGCGGCCATGCGGTGGCGCTGCGCTGGTCCATGGAAGCGGTGTTTGGCGTCCAGCCCGGTGACGTGTATTGGGCCGGTTCGGACGTGGGATGGGTGGTCGGCCATTCCTACATCGTCTATGGGCCGCTGCTGCAGGGCTGCACCACCATCGTCTATGAAGGCAAACCCGTGGGCACGCCCGACGCCGGCGCTTTCTGGCGCGTCTGCGCCGAGCACGGCGTGAACGTGTTCTTCACCGCGCCGACGGCCTTTCGCGCGATCAAGAAGGAAGACCCCGATGGTGCGCTGGTCAAGCGCTACGACTTGTCGCGCTTTCGCACGCTGTTTCTTGCGGGCGAGCGCGGCGACCCCGACACCATCGAGTGGGCGCAGCGCATTCTGGGCGTGCCGGCGATAGACAATTGGTGGCAAACCGAGCTGGGGTGGCCGGCCATCAGCAACTGCATGGGCATCGAGGTGCTGCCGGTGCATCCGGGCTCGCCCACCAAGCCGGTGCCGGGCTTTGACATCCGCATCCTGGATGAAGAGGGCAATGAAAAGCCCGCGGGTGAAATCGGCAGCCTGGTGATCAAGCTGCCCATGCCGCCGGGCACGCTCTACACCCTCTGGAACAACGAACAGGGCTACGAGGAAACCTATCTGTCGCGCTACCCCGGCTATTACCTCTCGGGCGATGCCGGTTTCATCGACGAGGAAGGCTATGGCTGGGTGATGTCGCGCATCGACGACATCATCAACGTCGCCGGACACCGGCTCTCGACCGGGCAGATGGAGGAGATTCTCGCCTCGCACCCCGACGTGGCGGAGGCGGCGGTGGTGGGCGTCGCCGATGCGCTCAAGGGCCAGGTGCCGCTTGGCCTGGTGGTGCTCAAGTCGGGCGTCAAGCACAGCAACGAAGAGGTGTGCAAGGACCTGGTGGCGCGCGTGCGCTCGCAGCTCGGCGCGGTGGCCGACTTCAAGAGCGTGCACGTCGTGGCGCGTCTGCCCAAGACGCGCTCGGGCAAGGTCTTGCGCGTCACCATACGCACCATGGCCGATGGCGGGGAAGTGAAAATACCCGCGACCATCGAGGACGATGCGGTCCTGCCCGAGATCAAGGCGGCGCTGGCCGCGCTCGGCTACCCGCGCGCGGCTGCCTGAGGCCGGGTAGGGGCCTGGCGCACTACATCGCCCGGGCGCTTTCGCGTGCCGCCACGCGATCGCGCCAGGCCTGCAGTGCGCCGTAGCCTTCTTCGCCCGCATGGAATTTCATCAGGCGGGCGAACTCCAGCGCGCAAAAAGCGGTGATGTCGGCAATGGTGAAGCGCTCGCCCGCAATCCAGTCCTGCGCCGACAGCGCGGTGTCCAGCCAGCGCGCGCCTTCGCGCACTTTTTGTCCCTGGGACTGGCCGAAATCGGGAAACTGCGGTTTTTCCAGCGTGGCGAGGCCAGGGTGGGTGTGGCGCACGCAGTTGGCAATCGGCAGCAGCCAATACCACTCGACCCGCCGGTCGTGCATCTCGATGAAGGCGCGTTCTTCAAAATCCGCCCCCATGAGCGGGTTTCGCGGGTACAAGCCTTCAAGATAGGTGCAGATGGCGCGCGTTTCGCTCAGGACGCGGCCGTCGTCGAGCTCCAGCGCCGGCACTCTTGAAACCGGCACCTTGGCCTGATAGGCGGGAGCCTTGTGTTCGCCCGCGTTCAGGTCGATGGTGACGAGGTCGATGCCGGAAATGCCTTTTTCGGCCATGAACATCAGCACGCGCCGCGGGTTGGGCGCGCGCGTGGCGGTATAGAGTTTCATTGCTGGCTCTCCTCAGAGGTGCGGCCCATCATCAGCATGCTGCGGGCCTGTTCGGAAAACTCGCGCGAGCCCGCCTCGCCATCGCGGCTCAGGTCGATTTTTGCTGGCGGGCGTTCGATGCCCCGCTGCACGGCGGGCCGCGCGCGGATCGCATCGCGCCAGCGCTTGAGGTGCGGCAGGCCGTCGATCGACACGCCCGACCAGCGGTGCGTGCGCACCCAGGCCCAGTTGGCGATGTCGGCAATGGAGTAATGGCCCGCCAGCCATTCATGGTGAGCCAGGCGGGTGTCGAGCACCTCGAAGAGGCGCCGGCTCTCGGCCTGGTAGCGCTCGATGGCGGCCGGTATCCGGGTCGGGAAATAGCGATAGAACACGTTGGCCTGACCCATCATCGGGCCGATGCCGCCCATCTGGAACATCAGCCACTGCAGCACGCGCGAGCGGCCCTTGGCGTCCGCGGGCATGAGGCGTCCGGTCTTCTCGGCCAGGTAGATCAGGATGGCGCCGGACTCGAACACCGCGAAGTCTCCCGCGTCGTGGTCCACGATGGCGGGAATGCGGCCGTTGGGGTTGATGGCAAGGAATTCGGGGCGTTTTTGTTCGCCCTGGCTCAGATCCAAGACCTTGAGCGCATAGGGCAGGCCCAGTTCTTCCAGCGCGATGGAAACCTTGTGGCCGTTGGGCGTGGCGGCGGTGTAGAGCGTGATCATGGTTGGCATCCTAATCCGGCGGCTTTGACGCTGCTGGTCGCGGGGGCGGCGGCTGGATGGGCGCAAGTAGAATCACCGCTCCTGAAGCGCGGGTGGCGAAATTGGTAGACGCACCAGGTTTAGGTCCTGACGCCAGCAATGGCGTGCCGGTTCGAGTCCGGCCTCGCGCACCAGTCAGAACTCCAGGTTGTCTATCAGGCGGGTTTGGCCCAGGCGGGCCGCGCCCAGCGCCACCAGCTGGCCGGCGCGCAGCGTCTCGGGACCAGGCGGCTGCAGGTCGCTGCGCTGGCGCACCACGAGGTAGTCGGGCTGCCAGCCGCCATCGCGCAGGCGCTGCATGGCCTGTGCCTCCAGGGCGGCGAGCTCGCCGCCAGGCTGCAGCGCAGTCTGTGCGAGCCAGGCGAGCGTGCGCGAGAGCTCTACCGCCCGGGCGCGTTCTTCGGCGCTCAAATAGGCATTGCGCGAGCTCAGCGCCAGGCCATCGGCGGCGCGGCAGATGTCGGCGGTAACGATTTCCACCGGCAGCGCAAACTGGCGCACCATCTGACGGATGACCATTTGCTGCTGGTAGTCCTTGCGCCCGAAGACGGCCGTGCCGCCCGAGCCGGCGAACACGCACCACAGCAGTTTCATGACCACGGTGCACACGCCAGTGAAGAAGCCGGGGCGAAACTGTCCTTCGAGGATGTTGGCCAGCGCCGGATCCGGCGTGACCGTAAAGGTCTGCGGCTCGGGGTACAGATCGCGCTCGCCGGGTGCAAAGACGATGTCGCAGGATTCAGCTTCAAGACGGCTGCAATCGGCTTGCAGCGTGCGCGGGTAGCTATCAAAATCTTCGTGGGGCAGAAACTGCAGGCGGTTGACGAAGATGCTCGCAACCAGTACCTCGCCCAGCGGCCGGGCCTGGCGTACCAGCGCCAGGTGGCCGTCGTGCAGGTTGCCCATGGTGGGCACGAAGGCGGGGCGCCCGCGCCCGCGCAGCGCGGCGCGCAGATCGGAAATGGTGTGTACGACTTGCATGGGGTGTCTGGCGCCTACCAGGCGTGCACCGCGTCGTCCGGGAAGCTGCCCTGCTTGACGGCGTGGACGTAGGCCTCGATCGCGCCCTTGATGCTGCCGGCGTCGGCCATGAAGTTGTGCACGAAGCGCGGCATCCGTCCGAGGTTCATGCCCAGCATGTCGTGCAGCACCAGTACCTGGCCGGCGGTGCCCTTGCCCGCTCCTATGCCTATGGTGTGGCAGCGCGGCAGCTCTTCGGTCAATTGGGCAGCCAGCTGCGCCGGCACCATCTCGAGCACGATCATCTCCGCGCCCGCATCCTGCAGCTCCAGCGCGTGGCGGCGCAGCGTGGCTGCGGCCTCGTCGCCGCGGCCCTGCACCCGGTAGCCGCCGAGCGCGTGCACGGTCTGCGGCGTCAGGCCCAGGTGCGCGCAGACAGGTATGCCGCGCTCCACAAGATAGCGCACCGTGGGCGCGGTCCAGCCGCCGCCTTCGAGCTTGACCATGTGGGCCCCCGCCTGCATCAACTGGGTGGCGCTGTGCAGCGCCTGCCGGGGCGACTCGCCATAGCTGCCAAAGGGCAGGTCGCCGATCAGCCAGGCGGTGCCCTGCACGCGGCGCACGCCGCGCGAGACGCTGGCCATGTGGTAGCACATGGTCTCCAGCGTCACGCCCACGGTGCTCGACAGCCCCTGGCAGACCATGCCCAGCGAATCGCCCACGAGTATGCATTCCACGCCGGCCGCGTCGGCCACCGCCGCGAAGGTGGCGTCGTAGGCCGTGAGCATGGTGATCTTCTCGCCCGCTTCACGCATCTGCGCCATGCGCGGCAGGCTGACGGGGCGGCGCTGGGGCAGCGGCGCGGCGGTGGGCAGGGTGCCGTAAGGGGTGCCTGGGGTAGGCGCGGGAGCGTTCATCGCGGGTTCCTGGCTGCAAGACGCGCGCAAGTCTATGCCAAGCGCGCCGGCTTCAGCGGTGCAGAGACGAAAAAGGCCCGCCGAAGCGGGCCCGGGAAGGCGGGGAGCCTGTGCTTACTTGAGGTCGATTGCGGTCTTCTTGCCGTCCACGAACTTGCTCAGCGTGTAGGTGGGGTCCTTCATCTCGCCATTGGATTCAAAGCGGATGTGCGAAGTCACGCCCTGATAGTCGCTTTTTTGCAGGAAGGGGATGTAGACCTTGGGATCCCAGGAGTTGGCGCGCTTCATGGCGTCGGCCAGCAGCATCACGCCGTCATAGAAGTAGGGGCTGTAGACCTGGAACTGACCGGGGAACTTGGCGTCGTAGCGCTTCTTCCACTCGATGCCGCCGGGCATCTTCTCGATCGAGGAGCCGCCGTCGGCGCAGACCACGTTCTCCAGCGTCTTGGCACCGGCGGCCACCTTGGCCAGCTCGGGCACGCACATGCCGTCGCCGCCGAACATCTTCACATCGTTCATGCCCAGCTGCGCCATCTGGCGCAGCATCGGGCCTGCCTGACCGTACATGCCGCCGTAGAAGATGGCTTCGGGCTTCTTGGCCTTGATCGAGGTCAGGATGGCCATGAAGTCGGTGGCCTTGTCGTTGGTGAACTCGTTGGCCACGACCTTGACGCCGAGCTTTTCCAGGTCACGCTTGTAGACGCTGGCAATGCCTTGGCCGTAAGGGGTGCGGTCGTCGACCACGGCCACCTGCTTGAGACCCAGGGTCTTGGCGGTGTAGCTGGCCAGCGCGGCGCCCAGCGCGTTGTCGTTGGCAATCACGCGGTAGGTCGTATCCCAGCCCGGCTTGGTCAGGTCGGGGTTGGTGGCAGCGCCGGTGATCATGGGAATGCCGCAGTCGTGAAAGACCTTGGACGAGGGGATGGCCACGCCCGAGTTCACGAAGGTCACCGCGCCGGCGACCTTCTGGTCGCACAGTTTTTGCGATGCGGCCGTACCCTGCTTGGGGTCGGCGCCGTCGTCTTCAGCGACCAGCTCGAACTTGATCTTCTTGCCGCCGATTTCCATGCCCTTGGCGTTCAGGTCCTCAATGGCCATGCGTACGCCGTTCTCGTCGTCCTTGCCGAAGTGCGCTTGCGGGCCGGAGACCGGGCCGATGTGGCCGATCTTGATGACTTGCTCCTGGGCAAGTGCGCCGGAGCTCATTCCGATAGAACCGATGCCGGCCACGACGGCGGCGACAAACAACTTGCGCGAAATCTCCATTGAAGGCTCCTGATTTGCAGAAAAATGCGAAAGCGCAACCTTATGGAGCTATGGCTTTCTTGGCAATGGCGTAAACACCTGTATTTGCGCTTTTCACCACATGGTTTACCCGCGCAAAAAAAGGGCCGCACGAGGCGGCCCTTCGGGAGGTGAAAGCGCGTGCTTTCAGCCTGTGCTTACATGCCCATGCCACCCATGTCGCCCATGCCGCCGGGCATGCCGGGGGCGGGGGCTTCTTCCTTGGGCGCTTCCACGACCATGGCTTCGGTAGTCAGGAGCAGCGAAGCTACCGAGGCAGCGTGCTGCAGCGCGGCGCGCGTGACCTTGGTCGGGTCCAGAATGCCCATCTCCAGCATGTCGCCATAGGTGTCGTTGGCGGCGTTGAAGCCGAAGTTGCCCTTGCCCTCGAGCACCTTGTTGACTACCACGGAGGGCTCGCCACCGGCGTTGGCGACGATCTCGCGCAGCGGCGCTTCGATCGCCTTGAGCACCAGCTTGATGCCGGCGTCCTGCTCGGCGTTGTCGCCCTTGAGCTCGCCGATGGCCTGCTTGGCGCGCAGGAAGGCCACGCCGCCGCCGGCGACGATGCCTTCTTCCACCGCAGCGCGCGTCGCGTGCAGCGCGTCTTCCACGCGGGCCTTCTTTTCCTTCATCTCGACTTCGGTCGCGGCGCCCACCTTGATCACGGCCACGCCGCCGGCGAGCTTGGCCACGCGCTCTTGCAGCTTCTCGCGGTCGTAGTCGCTGGTGGCTTCCTCAATCTGCACGCGCACCTGCTTGACGCGCGCTTCGATGTCGTCGGCAGCACCGGCACCGTCGATGATGGTGGTGTTTTCCTTGGCGATCTCCACGCGCTTGGCCTGGCCCAGGTCGGCCAGCGTGGCCTTCTCCAGCGACAGGCCGACTTCTTCTGCGATCACCTTGCCGCTCGTGAGGATGGCGATGTCTTCCAGCATGGCCTTGCGGCGGTCGCCAAAGCCCGGTGCCTTGACGGCGACGACCTTCAGGATGCCGCGGATGGTGTTCACCACCAGCGTGGCCAGGGCTTCACCCTCGACGTCCTCGGCGATGATGAGCAGCGGGCGGCTCGCCTTGGCCACCTGCTCCAGCGTGGGCAGCAGGTCGCGGATGTTGCTGATCTTCTTGTCGTAGAGCAGCACGAAGGGGTTTTCCAGAACCGCCACCTGCTTCTCGGGGTTGTTGATGAAGTAGGGCGAGAGGTAGCCGCGGTCAAATTGCATGCCTTCGACCACTTCGAGCTCGTTGTCCAGGCTCTTGCCGTCCTCGACGGTGATCACGCCTTCCTTGCCGACCTTGTCCATTGCGTCGGCAATGATCTTGCCCACGGATTCGTCGGAGTTGGCCGAGATCGAGCCGACCTGGGCAATTTCCTTGCTGGTGGTGGTGGCCTTGGAGGCCTGCTTGAGCTGCTCGACCAGCGCCACGACGGCCTTGTCGATGCCGCGCTTCAAATCCATCGGGTTCAGGCCGGCGGCCACGTACTTGGTGCCTTCGCGCACGATGGCCTGGGCCAGCACGGTGGCCGTCGTCGTGCCGTCACCGGCGATGTCGTTGGTCTTGGACGCGACTTCCTTCACGAGCTGGGCGCCCATGTTCTGCAGCTTGTCCTTGAGCTCGATTTCCTTGGCGACCGACACGCCGTCCTTGGTCACCGTGGGGGCGCCGAAGCTGCGCTCGAGCACCACGTTGCGGCCCTTGGGGCCGAGCGTGACCTTGACCGCGTTGGCCAGGATGTTCACGCCTTCCATCATGCGGGCGCGTGCGTCACCGCCGAAAACTACGTCTTTTGCTGCCATGTTTGGCTCCTGAAAATATGAATGAAATCAGCCTCAAACGCTTTGCTGACAAGCGCTTGGAGCTATGAATTGATGAGTTGATTACTTCTCGACGACGGCAAACAAGTCGTCTTCCTTCATGACCAGCAGCTCTTCGCCGTCGACCTTGACGGTCTGGCCGCTGTACTTGCCGAAGAGCACGCGATCGCCGATCTTCACGCCCATGGCGACGAGCTCGCCCTTGTCGTTCTTGCGACCCGGGCCCACGGCCAGCACTTCACCCTGATCGGGCTTCTCGGCGGCGTTGTCGGGAATGACGATGCCCGAGGCCGTCTTGGTTTCGTTTTCGAGGCGCTTGACGACCACGCGGTCGTGCAGAGGACGAAGTTTCATGGCAACTCCTGAAATTCACTGGTTGAAGAGGGTTCGCAAAAGCGGCCCCTGAGGGCCGCCATGCGCGCTTGGGTGTCGCGCTGTTAGCACTCAAACCCAACGAGTGCTAATCATAAGGGCGTTTGGACCGTTTTCAAGGCCCGCGCGCAGGATTTCATCGTGCGCCCGCGCGCGCGGCGAGACACTCACAGCAGGTGCAGGAACTGGTCGAGGATCCGGAAATGGTCTTCGAAGAATTGCGCTTCCATGCCGGGCAGCTCGTGCAGCGCGACCCAGCGCGCCTGGGCCGCATCGTCGCCGCCGTGCACCGCAGGCGGCGCGGTATCACACAGATCGATGTGGTGCACGTGGGTGATGGTGCGCCCGCGCTGGCTGCGGTCGGGGTGGTCGAACACCTGCACCGAGCGCAGGCCCTGGGCCAGGCGCTCTGGCGCGAGCGCGCAGCCGGTTTCCTCGCGCAGCTCGCGCACGCAGGATTGCCATAGCGTGTCACGCGGCTCCAGAAAGCCGCCGGGCAGCGCCCACAAACCCTGGCCCGGCGCGTGGGCGCGCTGCACCAGCAGCACCTGATCGCGGCAGCGCAGCAGCGCGTCCACGGTGACGAAGACGGGCGGGTAGGGCGCCCCCGCCCAAGCCTGGCGGTAGTCGCGCAGCATGCGCCACTCCGCCTGCAGGTAGCGGTAGGGAGCTTGCGCGGCCATGCGGCGCAGCAACGCGAGCGTGGCGGGCGGCGCCTGCTCTGCAAAGGGCGCGAGCGCACCCGCTACCTCGCCTGGCGCGGCACCCAGCCAGGCATCGCGCAACTGGGACGAGTCGATCGCGCCCATGCGCGGCAGACTCAGCAACTGCCAGCCTGGGAATGCGCGCAGGTATTCGCTGCTTGCATCCTTGAAGTGGCCGACGAGCGCGACGCGCGCGTCGGGGCCCGCGTGCTGTGCGACGGCGCGGCGCACCGCATCGGCCCAGCGCGGCTCGTCGTAGTAGTCGCGCACCGGGCAGGTGACGAGGCGCTCGCGCAGCGGCGCTTCAACGCTCGCGCGCAGCAGCTCTGCGCGTTCCTCCCAGGTGAAAGGATTGCGCGGCGTGCGCGCCTGAAAGGCCGACCCCAGCACGACGACGACCAGGCGCGCCTGCCGCGCCGCTTCCTGCAGCAGCGCAAGATGCCCACTGTGCACCGGCTGGAAGCGGCCTATCAGTACGGCAATGTCAAAACGGTACGGGTCCATGGTGTCGGCGGCCACGCGCAGCAGCGCGGCTTGTGGTGCAAGGCCGCTTGAAGTTGCTGCGCACCTTCAAGGTTTACAACCCCGCTGCTGCACGCAGCAGCGCGGCCTTGTCCGTTCTCTCCCAGGTGAATTCGGGTTCGTCGCGGCCGAAGTGGCCGTAGGCGGCGGTCTTGGTGTAGATCGGGCGCTGCAGGTCGAGCATCTGCAGGATGCCCTTGGGCCGCAGGTCGAAGTGCTGGGCCACCAGCTCGGCAATCCGCGTGTCCGGGATCACGCCCGTGCCTTCGGTGTAGACCGTGACGTTCATCGGCCGCGCCACGCCGATGGCGTAGGCCACCTGGATCTGGCATTGGCGCGCCAGGCCCGCAGCGACGATGTTCTTGGCCACGTAGCGGCAGGCGTAGGCGGCGCTGCGGTCCACCTTGGTCGGGTCCTTGCCGCTGAAGGCGCCACCGCCGTGCGGGCAGGAGCCGCCGTAGGTGTCGACGATGATCTTGCGCCCGGTCAGGCCGCAGTCGCCCTGCGGCCCGCCGGTGACAAAGCGCCCCGTGGGGTTGATCAGGTACTTGGTGTCCTTGAGCCATTCGGCGGGCAGCACCGGCTTGATGATCTGCTCTACCACGGCTTCGATGAAGCTGGCCTTCATCTTCGTCGGCGTCTCGGACTGGTCCGGGCTGTGCTGGGTGGAGAGCACCACGGTGTCAATGCTGTGCACCTTGCCGTCGATGTAGCGCATCGTCACCTGGCTCTTGGCGTCGGGGCGCAGGAAGGGCAGCGCGCCGCTCTTGCGCTGCTGCGCCTGGCGCTCGACGAGGCGGTGCGCGTAGTAGATGGGCGCGGGCATCAGCGTATCGGTCTCGTCGCAGGCGTAGCCGAACATCAGGCCCTGGTCGCCCGCGCCGGTGTTCAGGTGGTCGTCGCTCGCCTGGTCCACGCCCTGGGCGATGTCGTTGCTCTGCTTGTCGTAGGCGACCAGCACCGCGCAGCCCTTGTAATCGATGCCGTAGTCGGTGTTGTCGTAGCCGATGCGGCGAATGGTGTCGCGCGCTACCTGGATGTAATCGACCTGGGCGTTGGTGGTGATTTCGCCGGCCAGCACCACGAGGCCGGTATTGGTCAGGGTTTCTGCAGCGACGCGTGAGCGGGCGTCCTGGGCAAGAACGGCGTCGAGGATGGCGTCGGAAATCTGGTCGGCCACCTTGTCGGGATGGCCTTCGGAGACGGATTCGGAAGTGAAGAGAAAGTCGCTCGCCATTTGTGCATAAACTCCTGGTTTCTAAGCATTTGGGGCGTTGCCCAAGCCTCCTCAGGAGCTTTGCGGCGAACGCTTTAGCAGTCTTGTTTCACGTCGCCCTGCAAGTTGCTCGGTTAACTCGGCGACCGCGCCATTGTAGTGAATGCCCCTGATCCTTCGTCTCTTGTCTCTGCTGCCGCTGTGGTTGCTGCACGGCCTGGGCGCGCTGCTGGGCTGGATGGTGTTTGCGCTGTCGCCCACTTATCGGCGCCGCTTCATCGCGCATGCGCAGCAGGCCGGCTATTCGCTGCGCAGCGTCGGCTCGGCGGTGGGCCACGCCGGGCGCATGGTGGCCGAGGCGCCGCGGCTGTGGCTGCGCGCGGCGCTGCCGCGCTGCGAGGTGCGCGGGGCCGAATGCGTGGAGCGGGCATGGGCCGCGGGGCGGGGCATCGTCTTCCTCACGCCGCACATCGGCTGCTTCGAGCTGTCGGTGCAAGAGGGCGCGCGCCGCTGGGCGCCGGCGCACGGGCCGTTCACCATCCTGTACCGGCCGGCGCGCCAGGCCTGGCTCGCGCAGGTGCTGGCCCAGGCGCGCCAGCGCCCGGGCATACGCGCCGTGCCTACCAGTCTTCAAGGGGTGCGCCAGATGATCAAGGCCTTGCGCAGCGGCGCCGCCGTGGGCTTGCTGCCCGACCAGGTGCCGCCCCGGGGCATGGGCGTATGGGCGCCGTTTTTCGGCCGTGAAGCCTACACCATGACACTGGCTGCGCGGCTGGTGCAGCAGACCGGCGCGGCCGTGGTCCTGGCGCGCTGCGAGCGCCTGCGCCTGGGGCGCGGCTATGTGCTGCACCTGCAGGCGCTGGAGCAGGCACTGTCTCCCGAGCTGGATGTGGCCGTGCGCCAGATCAATGCCGCGCTGGAAGCGCAGATCCGGCAATGCCCGCAGCAATACCTGTGGGGTTATGGGCGCTACAAACAGCCGCGCGAGCCAGAGGTGGCCGCTTGATGACGCGACTGGCGATCGCCAGCCTCAATCTGCTCGGGCGCCTGCCGCTGCCCTGGCTGCGCGCTCTGGGCAGCGGCGTCGGGCGCCTGCTCTTCGTGCTGGCGCGGCCGCGGCGCGAAGTGGCGCTGCGCAATCTGCAGCTGTGCTTTCCCGATGTGCCCGAAGCGCAGCGCCGCGCCTGGGCGCGCGCTTCTTTCGTGGCTTTCTGCCAGACCTTTCTGGACCGCGGCTGGCTGTGGAGCGGCCCTGAAGCGCTGGTGCGCGCGCGCGTCAAGCTCACCGGCGCGGTCGCCGAGCTCGACGAGCCTGTGCCCATCATCGTGTTCGCGCCGCACTTCTATGGCATGGACGCGGGTGGTCTGGCGCTGCCGCTGCGCAGCCGGCGCGAGTTCACTTCGATCTATACCGCCAACCCCGATCCGGTGCTCGACGCCTGGCTCACCGCCGGGCGCCAGCGCTTTGGCGCCTCGCGCATGCTCAACCGCGCCGAAGGGGTCAAGCCCATCATCAGCTGCCTGCGCAAGGGCGGGCTGTTGTACCTGCTGCCGGACATGGACCACGGCGCGGCAGGTTCGCTCTTCGTGCCCTTCTTTGCCGTGCCCGATGCCGCCACGCTGCCTTCGCTGTCGCGCTTTGCGCGCCTGGGTCGGGCCAAGGTGCTGGCGCTGTACACGCGCATCACGCCCGAGGGTTACGAGGCCCATCTGACGCCCGCCTGGCAGGACTTTCCCAGTGACGACGTGGCGGCGGATACCGCGCGCATGAACCGCGAGCTGGAGGCCGCGATCCGCACCATGCCGGCGCAGTATTACTGGGTGCACCGCCGCTTCAAGACCCGCCCGCCCGGGCAGGAGTCGGTGTACCGCTGAGGGCGCGCGCCCTCGCGGAGGCTTGTTCAGCGCCGCCCTAGAATCCGCCGCTTTCACCGAACGCGAAAGACCGCCCCGCCATGCCCGAGACCCTGAGCCGCGAGCGCTCCCATGCGATGGTGCAGGTCGCTCTGTTTGCCGCGCTGACGGCGGTGCTGGGCCTGATTCCCAAGCTGGACTTGCCGTTTGGCGTGCCCATCACGCTGCAGTCGCTCGGGCCCATGCTGGCCGGTTGCTTTCTCGGGGCGCGGCGCGGCTTTCAGGCCATGCTCTTGTTCGAGCTTGCCGTGGCGGCCGGCCTGCCGCTGCTGGCGGGCGGACGCGGCGGGCTGGGGGCGTTTGCCGCGCCCACTTCGGGCTACCTCGTCGGCTTCATGCTGGCGGCGGCTGCCACGGGGCTGTTGATGGGCAGATTGCCGCGCGCCACGCCACTGCACGCGGCCATCAGCGCCTTCGTGGCATCGGCCGTCGGGGGTGTGCTGCTCTTGCACGCGAGCGGCATCCTCGGGCTGATGCAGTTTGCCGCCCTGCCGCTGCAAAAGGCTTTGCTGCTGGACCTGGCCTTCGTGCCGGGCGATCTGCTCAAGTGCGCGGTCTGCGCGATAGTGGTGCATGCCGTGGCCAAGGCCATGCCGGATTGGCCGCTGGGGGGCGGGCGGCGCTGAGGCGAGGCTGGCAAGCCCCGCGCGCCTTGCCTCAGGCCTCTTCGGGCGGCGCTGGCGGTGCAGACTCGGGAGTCGCCGTAGCGTTCGACTCGGGGCGGGTCCATTGCCAGAGCAACTGCGCCACTTCTTCGACCCCTTGTTTGCTCAGCGCGGAAAACAGCCGCACCTCGCCGCCGCCGGCCTGCAGCCGGGTGATGGACAAAGCCTTGGCCTGCTGCGCGCGCGTGAGCTTGTCGGCCTTGGTGAGCAGCACCAGAAACTTCAGCCCCGCCTGCACGCGCGGTCGCAGCGCGTCCAGCAGCGCTTCGTCGAGCTCGGTCAGGCCCAGGCGCGGGTCGCACAGCAGCACGAAGGCGCTGAGGCTTTTGCGCTGCACCAGGTAGTTGAGCATCACGCGCTGCCAGCGCAGCTTGTCCTCGCGCGATACCGCCGCATAGCCATAGCCGGGCAGGTCGGCGAGCACCGCCTCCAGCGCGCCCTGGCGGCCGAGCGCAAACAGGTTGATGTGCTGGGTGCGCCCCGGCTTCTTGGAGGCGAAGGCCAGTTGACGTTGCTGCGCCAGGGTGTTGATGGCTGTGGACTTGCCCGCGTTGGAGCGGCCGACGAAGGCGATCTCGGGCACCTGCACCTCGGGCAACTGGTGCAGCTGGGCGGCGGTGGTGAAAAACCGGGCGGTGTGCATCCAGGCCATGGCGGCGCGGCCATCGATGGCGACGGGCGCGGCGCTGCTGGTGTCGGCGGGGCTGGATGGCGGCATGGAAGGCGTCGAAGGGCAATGGGCGGCATTGTAGAATCCGGAGGTTTTTGCGCCTGTAACCTCAAGACCGTCCCTATGAAGCTGATTGCCTCCCTGCTGATGTCTGCCGCGCTGGCGGTTTCCTCGGTCAGCGCCATCGCCGCTGATGGCCCGGCCAAGCCCGACCCAGCCCAAGGGGAGGCCAGTTACACGGCGGTGTGCGCTGCCTGCCACGGGGCCGACGGCAATTCCATGCTGCCCAATACCCCCTCGCTGGCGCAGCAGTTTCCCGAGTACCTGGCCAAGCAGTTGCACGAGTTCAAGTCCGGCAAGCGCGAGGATGCGGTAATGCAAGGCATGGCCGCCACGCTGGACGATGCGGGCATTCTCAACGTCTCGGCCTGGCTCGGCGCGCAGAAGGCCAAGGACGGCGCTGCCAAGAATGCCGAGCTTGCAGCGGTGGGTGAGCGCATCTACCGCGGCGGCGCGCAAGACCGCGGCGTGGCCGCCTGCGCCGGCTGCCACAGCCCCAACGGCGCGGGCATTCCGGCGCAATACCCGCGCCTGGCCGGTCAGCATCAGGACTACACCATCAAGCAGCTGGCCGAGTTCCGTGACGGCAAGCGCGCCAACAGCGCGACCATGCACGACGTAGCCAAGTACCTGACCGACCGCGAGGTGCAAGGCCTGGCGGACTACATCGCCGGATTGCGCTGATTTGCGGCGGGCGCGGAACACCGCGCCGCCCGGGACACTCCAATGCAGGCAGGCCGCCTACGGGCGCCTGCCTGTTTTTTTGCGTCCGCGCTGGCGCGGGCGGCTCTAACGGAGACCGGCCATGTTGCTGCTGCCCCAGCCTGGCGAATCGACAGCCATCCATCCCAGCGAGATCACGCCCGAGCCGCTTTACCTGCGCCGGCGCTCCTGGCTGCGCAAGGCAGGCACGGCAGGCGCGGGGCTGGCGCTGGCGCAGTGGCTGCCCGCCGCTCAGGCGCGCCAGATCGCCCAGGAGGATCTGGCCCCGCTCAAGAGGGAACCCTCGAAGGTCGACGCGGCAATGACCATGGAGCCGATCACGCGCTTCGAGGATGCCACCGGCTACAACAATTTCTACGAATTCGGCTCCGGCAAGACCGATCCGGCAGAGCATGCGCACCGCCTGCGCACCCGGCCCTGGACGGTGGAGCTGGGCGGCCTGGTGCACAAGCCGCAGACGCTCGATATCGACGCGCTGCTGCGGCTTGCGCCTATGCAAGAGCGCATCTATCGCCTGCGCTGCGTCGAAGGCTGGTCCATGGTGATTCCCTGGGTCGGCTATTCGCTGTCGGCCTTGCTTGCGCGGGTGCAACCCATGGGCAGCGCGCGCTACGTGCAGTTCGAAACCCTGGCCGACAAGGCCAGCATGCCGGGCGTGCGCAGCGCCATCCTGCAGTGGCCTTATGTGGAGGGCCTGCGCCTGGACGAAGCCATGCACCCGCTGACGCTGTTGGCCTTCGGCATGTACGGGCGCGTGCTGGCGCCGCAAAACGGCGCGCCGCTGCGCGTGGTCGTGCCCTGGAAATATGGCTTCAAGAGCGCCAAAAGCATCGTGCGCATCCGTCTGGTGGAGCAGCAGCCGGCCACGGCCTGGAACGTCGCCGCCCCGCAGGAATACGGCTTTTATTCCAACGTCAACCCCGAGGTGGCGCACCCGCGCTGGAGCCAAGCCACTGAGCGGCGCATAGGCGAAGGGGGCTTGTTCGCCAAGCGCCGCACGACGCTGCCGTTCAACGGCTATGCCAACCAGGTCGCCGGGCTCTATGCGGGCATGGATCTGAAGAAATATTACTGATGGCGGCGCGCCAATGGCAGACGCTGGCAGGGCGCGCGCTCAAACCGGCGCTGTTTGCCCTGTGTCTGCTGCCCGCGCTCTATCTGGCCTGGGGCGCGGCGACCGATGGCCTGGGCGCCAACCCTGCCGAGCGCCTGATCCGCAGCAGCGGCGACTGGACGCTGCGCCTGCTCTGCGCCACGCTGGCCGTAACGCCTCTGCGCCGGCTGCTCGGCTGGCCGGCTCTGGCGCGGGTGCGCCGCATGCTCGGCCTCTTCAGCTTCAGCTATGCCTGTCTGCACCTGCTGTGCTATGCGGTGCTGGACATGGGGCTGGAGATGCCGGCCATCGTGCGCGACGTGCTGCAGCGCCCCTTCATCCTCCTGGGCATGGCCGCGTACGCGCTGCTGCTGCTCTTGTGGGCGACCTCGTTTGCCCCGGTGATCCGGCGCCTGGGCGGGCGCAGTTGGCAGCGGCTGCACCGCAGCATCTATCTGGCGGCGCTGCTGGCCCTGGCGCACTTCTTCCTGATGCGCGCGGGCAAGCGCGACTTTGCCGAGGTGTATGCCTATGGCGCGCTGCTGGCGGTGCTGCTGGGCGCGCGGCTGCTGTGGTGGATGCGTGCGCGCCGCGGCGCAGGCTCCCACGCCGCAACACTATCGTAAATATAGCTTGAAGCGCTTGTCCAGAAAGGGCTGGAGCCGGTTTTGATCTGGATTATTCGTCTGGCAGCAGGCGCTCGGCACGGAAGATGTCGCTGATCGCTTCGCGCTCGCGGATCAGGTGGACTTGCGCCCCATCGACCAGCACTTCGGCCGGACGCGCGCGGGTGTTGTAGTTGCTGCCCATGGCGCTGCAGTAGGCGCCGGCCGACAGCACCGCCAGCCGGTCACCAGGCTGCACCGCCAGGCTGCGCTCGCGTCCCAGCCAGTCGCCGCTTTCGCAGATCGGGCCGACCACGTCGTAGGTCTGGGGTGGCGCGGACGAGCTTGGGTCCAGCGGCACGATGGCGTGGTAGGCCTCGTACATCATGGGGCGCGGCAGATCATTCATCGCCGCATCGACGATGCAGAAGTTCTTCTGCTCGCCGGGCTTGAGGTAGAGCACCTCGGTCAGACACACGCCGGCGTTGCCCACCAGCGAGCGCCCGGGCTCGACCATCAGCAGGCGCTGGCCGTAACCGCGCTGGTCCACCTTGGCCAGCAGCTTGGCCCAGAGCGCATCGGCTGCGGGCGGGGTGTCGCCCTGGTAGTCGATGCCCAGGCCGCCGCCGAAGTCGATGTGCTCGAGCCGCGTGCCCTGGGCTTCCACCGCCTGCACCAGGTCCAGCACCTTGTCCATGGCGTCCAGGTAAGGCGTCTCTTCGGTGATCTGCGAGCCGATGTGGCAGTCTATGCCCTTGACCTGCAGGCCCGGCAGTTGCGCCGCACGCCGGTAGGTGGCCAGCACCCGCTCGTGCGCGATGCCGAACTTGTTGCCCTTGAGCCCGGTGGAAATATAGGGATGGGTGTGGGCATCGACGTTCGGGTTCACGCGGATGCTCACCGGTGCGCGCGTGCCCAGCGCCTGGGCCACGGCGCTCAGCACCTCGAGTTCGGCTTCGCTCTCGACGTTGAAGCAGGCGATGCCCGCCTGCAGCGCCTGGTGCATCTCGCCGCGCGTCTTGCCGACGCCGGAAAACACTACCGTGGCCGGATCGGCGCCGGCGGCGAGCACGCGCTGCAGCTCGCCGCCCGAGACGATGTCGAAGCCACAGCCGGCGCGCGCGAAGACCTGCAGCACGGCGAGCGAGGAGTTGGCCTTCATCGCATAGCAGATGCGCGCGCGGCGGCCGGCAAAGCCGCGCTGGTAGGCGGCCAGCGCGTCGAGCATGGCTGCGCGCGAATAGACGTACAGCGGCGTGCCGTACGTCTGCGCCAGGTCGGCAAGGCGCACGTTTTCGAGCTGCAGCGTGCCGCCTCGGTAGTGCAGGTGCGGGTGACCGGGCAGGGGAGCGGCGTGGTTCATGGTTGCTTGCGGCGCGCGGAGGCCGCGTCTTGCGTGGTCTGCGGGGCAGGCCCGGCCGTGCTGGCGGGCGCGGTGACGGGCGTGGCTGCGGTGGCGGGGGCGGGCGTTTCGGGCGCGGGCAGGTAGAGCGGGCCGCGCTGCCCGCAGGAAGCAAGCGCCACGCTGCTCGCCAGGAGGCTCAGGCGGACGGCAAGGGAGGCGTGCCGGGAAGGGGACATGGCCTGCGCTCAGGTGCTCAATTGCGAAACAGGTCGAGGATGCGGTTGCGCTCCTCGCTCGTGGGGCGCACCGGGGTCGCGTCCTCGCTTGCGCCGCTGCCATCGAGCAGGCTGGCCACACCCGCGCCGCGTGCGTATTCGTCGTAATACCACTCGCCGCCGACATTGGTCACGCCCGGCGGCACCGTGGGCTGGGTCACGGGCACGCTCTTGAGCGCGTACTGCATGAAGTCTATCCATACCGGCAGCGACAGGCCGCCCCCGGTCTCGCGGCTGCCCAGGTTGCGCGGGGTGTCGTAGCCTATCCAGGTGACGGCCGCAAGCGTCGGCTGAAAGCCGGCGAACCAGGCGTCCACCTCGTCGTTGGTGGTGCCGGTCTTGCCGTACAAGTCGGGGCGCTTGAGCGTGGCCTGGGCGCGCGCCGCCGTGCCTGAGCGCGCGACTTCCTGCAGCAGGCTGTCCATCACGAAGGCGTTGCGCGCGCTGATCGCCTGGGGCAGGGTGTCGGCTGCCGGCGGCTGGTATTCATTGAGCACGTTGCCCTGCTGGTCGGTGATGCGCGCGATCAGGTAGGGGTTGACCAGGTGCCCGCCATTGGCAAACACCGAATAGGCCCTGGCCATCTGCAGCGGCGTGACCGAGCCTGCGCCCAGCGCCATCGTGAGGTAGGCCGGGTGCTTGTCCGCCTCAAAGCCGAAATGCGTCGCCCAGGTCTGGGCGGTCTTGGGGCCTATGGCCTGCAGCACGCGGATCGAGACCATGTTCTTGGACTTGGCCAGGCCGGTGCGCAGCGGCATCGGGCCGTCGTACTTGCCGTCGTAGTTCTTCGGCTCCCAGGGCTTGCCGCCGGTCTGCTCGGCGCTGAAGTACAGCGGCGCGTCGTCCACCATGGTCGAGGGGGTGAAGCCTTTTTCCAGCGCCGCCGAATAGATGAAGGGTTTGAAGCTGGAGCCAGGCTGGCGCCAGGCCTGCGTGACGTGGTTGAACTTGTTCTTCTCGAAGTCGAAGCCGCCGACCAGCGCGCGGATCGCCCCCGAGCGCGGATCCATCGCGACAAAGGCGCCTTCGACCTCGGGCAACTGGGTGATCTCCCAGCTCTGCTTGGGCGTCTGCACGATGCGCACCACCGCGCCACGGCGCAGCTTGATCTCGGCGGGCGCCTTGGCCGCAAGCCCCGACTGCACCGGCTTGAGGCCGTCGCCGCTGACCTCGATCACCTGGCCGTCGGGGCGCGCCACGGTGACCTTTTTCGGCTCGACCTGCAGCACCACGGCGGCCAGCACCTCGCCGTTGTCCGGGTGGTTCAGCAAGGTGTCGTCGATCACGTCTTCCGCCGCATCGGCCTGCTCGGGCAGGGAGACGAAGGCCTCGGGCCCGCGGTAGTGCTGGCGCCGCTCGTAATTCATGATGCCCTGGCGCAGCGCCTTGTAGGCCGCGTCCTGCTCGCCCGCCTGCAGCGTGGTGTAGACGTTCAGGCCGCGGGTGTAGGTGTCCGGGCCGTACTGCGCGTAGACCATCTGGCGCGCCATCTCGGCCACGTACTCGGCGTGCACGCGGGTGCGGCTCTCGCCGGGGCTGCGCAGCTTCAGCGGTTCGGCCTTGGCCTCGCGCGCCTGCTCGGCGCTGATGAAGCCGTTTTCCAGCATGCGGTCGATGATGTAGAGCTGGCGTGCGCGGGCGCGCTTGGGGTTGCTGATCGGGTTGTAGGCCGACGGCGCCTTGGGCAGCCCGGCGAGCATCGCCGCCTCGGCGACGGTGATCGACTTGAGCGGTTTGCCGAAGTAGGCCTCGGCGGCCGCCGCAAAGCCGTAGGCGCGGTTGCCCAGATAGATCTGGTTCATGTAGATCTCGAGGATCTGGTTCTTGCTCAGCAGGTGCTCGAGCTTGAAGGTCAGCAGCAGCTCGTAGATCTTGCGCGTGAAGGTCTTTTCCGAAGACAGATAGACGTTGCGCGCCACCTGCATGGTGATGGTGGATGCGCCCTGGCTCTTGACGCGGCCCAGGTTGGCCAGCACCGCGCGCGCCACGCCCTTGTAGTCGACGCCGCCGTGCTCGAAGAAGCGCGCGTCCTCCACGGCCAGCACCGCATCGGTCATGACCTTGGGAATGTCCGGAATGGGCGTGAGGTTGCGCCGCTCTTCGCCGAACTCGCCCAGCAGCGCGCCTTCGACGGAAAACACCCGCAGCGGCAGCTTGGGCCGGTAGTTGGCCAGGTCAGAGACGTCCGGCAGCTTGGGGTAGGCCATGGCCAGGCCAATGGCCACCAGCAGCGCCGCCGCCAGCACCCCTGCTGCGGCGAGGCCGGCCAGCCAGGCGAGCAGGCGCCAAAGCCAGCGCCATGCGCGGGCTTGGCGGGCGGGAGGTCGGGTGTGCTCGGGGTCCGAAGGCATAAGGGCTTGGCAATGGCGAACCGGCGATTATAGAAATGCGCGCCCTGCAGCGGGTTACAGTGTGAAGCGGCCCGCGCGGGCGCGCGAGCGCGCCGCCCGCGGCGCTGCGCATTCGTCAGCTTTTGACAACGTCCCTTCGGTAAAAACGTCTGGAAAGTCTTTCCTGCATAACAACTTTGCTGCTAGCATGCAAGTGACGTGTCAACTTTGATTGCACGCTTTCGAATATCCACCGGGGGGCATCTTGATTTCAATGGGGTCGTTGTTCAGTCGCCAGCCGGCCCCTTTGTTGGGCATAGACATCAGTTCTTCGAGCGCCAAGCTGGTTGAACTCGGGCGTGACAAGGCTGGTGCTTGGGTGCTCGAGCGCTGCGTGATCGAGCCCCTGGAGCCGGGCTGGATCTCGGACGGCAACATCGAAAAGTTCGATGAGGTCGCCGAAGCCGTCAAACGCCTGGTCAAGAAGAGCGGTTCACGTACCAGGAACGTGGCCATGGCCTTGCCTTCCTCGGCGGTGATTTCCAAGCGGATCACGCTGCCCGCGGACCTGACCGACCAGGAGATGGAGGTGCAGGTCGAGTCCGAGGCCAATCAGTACATTCCCTTCTCGCTCGATGAAGTCAGCCTGGATTTCTGCGTGGTCGGCCCGAGCAAGAATGCCCCGGGCGATGTGGACGTGCTGATTGCCGCGTCCCGGCGCGAGAAGGTGCAGGACCGCGAGGGCCTGGCCGAAGCCGCGGGCCTCAAGCCGGTGGTGATCGACGTCGAATCCCATGCGGCGCGCCTGGCCGCTTCGCGCCTGGTGCAGGCCATGCCCAACCAGGGCGTGGATGCGGTCGTGGCCTTGTTCGAGGTCGGCTCCATGACCACGAGCATGCAGGTCATGCGCAACGAAGAGGTCTTGTACGAGCGCGACCAGGGCTTCGGCGGCGCCCAGCTCACCCAGCACATCGTGCGCCAGTACGGCTTTTCGCTGGAAGAGGCCGAAGCCAAGAAGCGCAACGACGACCTGCCCGAGGACTACCGCAGCGCCGTGCTGCAGCCCTTTGTCGAAGGCATGGCGCAGGAGATCGGCCGCGCGCTGCAGTTTTTCTTCACGAGTACACCCTACAACCGGGTCGATCGCATCCTGATCGCCGGCGGCTCCGCCGCCCTGCATGGGCTGACCGATGCGGTGACCGCCGGGACCGGCTTTGCCGCCAGCATCGTCAACCCCTTTGAAGGCATGGAAATCGGCAGCGCCGTGCGCGTCAAGAAGATGGCGCGCGAGGCGCCCGGGTATCTGACGGCGTGCGGCCTGGCCATGCGGAGGTTTCTGCCGTGATCCTGATCAACCTCCTTCCGCACCGCGAGGCCGCGCGCAAGCGCCGCCGCGAGACCTTCCAGGCGCTGATGCTGCTGTCGGCCATCATCGGCCTGGCGATCGCCGGCGCCATCTATCTGTGGTTTCAGGCGGCGATAGACAACCAGCAGGCGCGCAACAACTTCATCAAGAGCGAGACAGCCGTCCTCGACAAGCAGATCAGCGAGATCGCCAACATCGAGGAAGAAATCACCGCGCTGCGCGCGCGCCAGAAAGCGGTGGAAGACCTGCAGGCGGACCGCAACCTGCCGGTGCACATGCTCAATGAGCTGGTGCTGCAACTGCCCGACGGCGTCTATCTGACCAGCCTGTCGCAGACCGGGCAAGTCGTCACGCTCAAGGGCATGGCGCAGTCCAACGAGCGCATCTCCGAGATGCTGCGCAACCTCTCGGACAACACGCCCTGGTTCACCAAACCGCAGTTGGCGGAGATCGTCGCGGCGAACATCTCGCTGTCGGCGCGCGACCAGCGGCGCGTGGCCTCGTTCACGCTGAGCTTTCACCTGGCGCGCAGCGCCGAAGCCAAGAAGGCCATGGAAGCGGCCAACCCCGCCCCGAGGAAGTGAAGATGGCCACGAGAAACAAGAACCAAGGGATGGATTTCGCCAAGCTGCAGGCGGATCTGGGGCGCCAGTTCCAGAACCTCGACCCCAAGGACCCCTCGCTGTGGCCGGTGCTGCCGCGCGTGCTGCTGTGCGTGTTCATCGCGGTCGGCGTGGCCGCGCTGATGTGGTTCGTGATGCTCTCGGACTACCAGGACGAGCTGCAGGCCGAACAAGCCAAGGAGCAGACGCTCAAGGACGACTACCAGAAGAAGCTGGTCAAGGCGGTGAGCCTCGATCTGCTCAAGAAGCAGCGCGCGCAGATACAGCAGTACGTGCTGCAGCTTGAAAAGCAGTTGCCCAGCAAGGCGGAAATGCCGGCCCTGCTGTCGGACATCAACCAGTCGGGCCTGGGTCGCAGTCTGCAGTTCGAGCTGTTCCGCCCGGGGCAGATCATCACGCGCGACTACTACGCCGAGCTGCCGATCGCGGTGCGCGTGACCGGTCGCTACCACGACATGGGTGAATTCGCGGCCGATGTGGCCAAGCTCTCGCGCATCGTCACCTTGAACGATCTGAAGATCGCGCCGGCCAACGACAAGGACGTGGGCTCGGGCCTGCGGATGGACGCGACCGCGCGCACCTTCCGCTACCTGGACGCGAGCGAGATCGAGGCGCAGAAGCAGGCCACGGCGAAGGGCAACAAGAAATGAGCAGTCGTACCCTGATATTCGGCGCGCTGTGCGGTGGCGCCATCGTGCTTGCAGGCTGCCAGCCGGCGGGCCAGGACGATCTGCGTCAATGGATGGCCGACCTGCGCGCCAACACCAAGCCCCACGTCACGCCGCTCAAGGAGCCGGTCGAATTTTCTCCGCAGGGTTACCTGGCGGGCGACGGCATCGATCCGTTCAACGCGCAAAAGCTCACCCAGGCGCTGCGCCGCGACACGCAGGAGAGCGCGGGCAACGCCTCGCTGATCGCGCCCGAACTGACGCGCCGCAAGGAGCCGCTTGAAGCCTACCCGCTGGACACCGTGACCATGGTGGGCAGCATGGTCAAGAGCGGCAAGCCTACCGCGCTCGTGACAGTGGACAAGATGCTCTATCAGGTGCAAGTGGGCAATTATCTGGGTCAGAACTACGGAAAGATCATGGCCATCAACGAAACCAGCATGCAGGTGCGAGAGATAGTCCAGGATCAATCCGGCGATTGGGTGGAGCGCATGACGACGCTTGAGTTGCAAGAGGGAACAGGGGCAAAGAAATGATGAAGCGCACGACGATCCACTATTCGCGCGCTGCCTTGGTGCTCGGCGCAGCCCTGTGGGGCGGCCTGGGCATCTCGGCCGCACACGCTGCAGGGGCCATAGAGTCGGTTACCGGCTACGTCCAGGGCGGCGCCGAGGTGCTGCGCATCGAGCTGTCCGAAGCGCCCAGCCAGCCGCCGGCGGGCTTCGCGATCCAGAGCCCGGCGCGCATTGCGCTCGATTTCCCCGAGGTGACCAACGCGCTGGGCCGCTCGCTGGTCGAGATCAACCAGGGCAATCTGCGCACCGCCAACGTGGTGCAAGTGGGGGACCGCACCCGCGTGGTGCTCAACCTCAAGCAAGCCACGTCGTACAAGACGCAGCTGCAGGACAAGACCGTGCTGGTGTCGCTCGATCCGGTTTCCAGCACGAGCGCCGCAAGCACGTCGAGCTCGCCCGCGCTGCTTGCGCCGACGAGCAGCGTGGCCAGCTCCGAGGTCACCGCGCTCAGGGATCTTGATTTCCGGCGCACTACCGACGGGGCCGGTCGCGTGGTGTTGCAACTGGGCAGCAGCGAAGTCGGCGTGGATATCCAGCAGCAGGGCAAGGACCTGGTGCTCGACATACCGCACACCTCGCTGCCCGAGGGACTGCGCCGGCGCCTGGACGTCACCGATTTCGGCACCCCCGTGCAGACCATCGCGGCCGAGCAGCGCGGTGAGCGCGTGCGCGTCACGATCAAGGCCGTGGGCGACTGGGACCACAGCGCCTACCAGAGCGACCAGCAGTTCGTGGTGGAAGTGCGCGCCAAGAAGGTGGACGTCAACAAGCTCGCGCAGGGGCCGAACTACACGGGTGAGAAGCTCTCGCTGAACTTCCAGAACATCGACGTGCGCTCGCTGCTGCAGGTGATCGCCGATTTCACCAACTTCAACATCGTCACCTCCGACACCGTCACCGGCGCGCTGACCCTGCGCCTGAAGGACGTGCCCTGGGACCAGGCGCTGCAAATCATCATGGACGCCAAGGGCCTGGGCATGCGCAAGACCGGCACGGTGCTGTGGATCGCGCCCAAGGACGAGATCGACGAGCGCGAAAAGAAGGACCTCGAAGCCATCAAGGCCAAGCAGGGGCTGGAGCCACTGCGCTCGCAGGCCTACCAACTCAACTACGCCAAGGCGACCGATCTGGTCGGCCAGCTCACCGGCCAGTCGACTGCCGGCGGGGGCGGCGGGGGCTCGGGCCAGAACCGCTTCCTGTCCGAGCGCGGCAGCGTCATGGCCGAGCCGCGCACCAACCAGCTGTTCGTGACGGACATTGCCAGCAAGCTCGAAGAGGTCACCAAGCTGCTGCAGTCGCTGGACGTGCCGGTGCGCCAGGTGATGATCGAGGCGCGCATCGTCGAGGCGCGTGACACCTTCGGCCGCTCTCTGGGCGTGCGCCTGGGCGGCGGCGATCTGCGCGCGCAAAAGGGCGGTGACGGCGGCTACAACCTGTTTGGCGGCAACCGCCTTGCCCTGGGTACCAACTACAGCAATGCCACCAACTCCACCGGTTTCGGCGGCCCGGTGGACGTGAGCGGCAACTTCGTCAATCTGCCGGCCAAGCTGTCGGGCGACACCAGCCCCGGCTCCTTCGCGCTGTCCATCTTCAACGCCGCGGCCAACCGCTTCCTGTCGCTCGAGCTCTCGGCGCTGGAAGCCGACGGCCAGGGCAAGATCATCTCCAGCCCGCGCCTGATCACCGCCGACCAGACCAAGGCGCTGATCGAGCAGGGTACGGAATACCCGTATTCGGTCACCGCGCCCAATGGCGCGACCACCATCGCCTTCAAGAAGGCGGTGCTCAAGCTGGAGGTCTCGCCGCAGATCACGCCCGAGGGCAACATCATCCTGAACCTGGACGTCAACAAGGACAGCCGCGGCGAAGACACCGGCCAGGGCGTGGCCATAGACACCAAGCACATCACCACCCAGGTGCTGGTGGAAAACGGCGGCACCGTCGTCATCGGCGGCATCTTCGAGATGGAAGACACCAGCCAGGTCAACAAGGTGCCCTTCCTGGGCGACGTGCCCATCGTTGGGAACCTGTTCAAGAACACCACCAAGACCGCCGAGAAGCGCGAAATGCTGGTCTTCATCACGCCCAAGGTCATTTCCGAGCGCGGGCCGATACGTTGAATCCTTGAATCATCCAAACGGGGAAGACATGAAAATTCTGAAGATTGCGGCCTTGTCGGCCGCCAGCGCGATCGGCCTGGTGGCCTGCGGCGGGGGTGGTGGCAGCCCCGGTGACACCAACACCGGCTATGAAATCACCTTGCGCGCCGAACGTACCCAGCTTCCGCTGAACATCGACAACGTCGGCCCGGGCATAGGCGTATCGGCGCCCTACACGACCGTGCTCTACGTGCGCGCGACCAAGAATGGCACCCCCATTCCCGGGGGAGAAGACATCTTTGGCTGCACCATCGCCTATGGCCTGTCGTCCGGGTCGCTGTATTACCTGGACGGCAAGGACGAGCACATGCACGAAGTGAAGCTGCCCGATGGCAGCACCGTCAAGGTACCCAGCCCCTTCCGTACGATTGATCTCGGCGCCAACGCCGGCGGCAATTCTTTCCACTTCCATGCGGGTGACCAGGCGGGCACGGCGACCATCGTATGCGCCGTGGGTGACCCGAGCGACAAGAGCAACCCCTCGGCCAGCATAGACATCACCGTGGGAGCAGCCACGGGGCGTGCCGCCAGCATCCGCGGCGTGGCACTGACCCCGGTGCTGACGACCCAGGGCAACGCCATCAATGGCGCAACCTCTACCGCAATCCAGGCGCGGGTGCTCGACGACGCCAACCAGCCCGTCGACGGCGCCAACATGCAGGTGGAGATCATGGGCGGCAGCGGCGCGGTCGGCGCCCGCTTGCTGGCCGGCCCGCAGTCGGGCGGGGTGGTTCAGGTCGGCACGACCGCGGGCGTCGGCTTGTTCAGCCTCTCCAGCGGCACGCAGCAAGGCAGCATCGTGCTGCGCCTGACGACCGACCGTGCCGATGGCAACGTGGCCAACGGCATCCAGGATCCGATCGTGCAGACGCTGGTCGTGATCGTGTCCAACCAGATCGCCACCGATCCGGTGACCATTGCCGCGGCCACCTTGCCCGATGCCCCCTACGGCGTGCCCTACGCCTATGCCTTCAGCGCCAGCGGCGGTCTGGCGCCCTACACTTGGTCGGTGTCCGGCAGCCTCCCTGCGGGAATGGCCATGAGCTCGGATGGCGTGCTCTCCGGCACGCCCAGCGGCGGCATGGGCGGGCAGTTCAACTTCGTGGTTCGCGTTACCGACAGCCAGGGCAAGAGTGCCAGTGCCAATGTGGCATTGAAGGTGGGTGACCCGCCCGTGGTGCCGAAGCTTGCGATTGGCGGCTGTACGCCGGGGGCAACCTGCACTCTGCCTCCTGCAGAGGCGGGCTCCTCATACAGTTATACGTTCTTCACCACCGGCGGTAGTGGTGGCACGAAGACGTGGCAGTTGATGGGCTCCGCGTCTGGAGTGACTTTGGACGCCGCGACAGGCAAGCTCGATTGGGCTGCGCCTGCGTGCCCAGCGGCTCCCGCCGGAACAGCCCCGGGGCCTACGGTGTTGGTGAGGGTAGTAGCTGGTAGTGACATTGCGGAGCAATCCGTGAAGATTCCAGTGACGCAAGCAGGCGGCGCGGCCTGCCCGTGATCGCCAAGGGCTGCTTCTAAACCAGGAAAGCCCCCGGTACGCCAGTGCCGGGGGCTTTTCACGTCCCCTGCGGCATCATTGCCGCTTCGTTTGAACATCCATCGTCCCGCCTTAGCCATGACCGCCATCCATCACACCGTTGCCATCGAGCTGGGAGAGCGCAGCTACTCCATCGAGATCGCCGACGCTTTGATCACGCAGGACCATGCCCAAGGCCTTGCCTTTCCTGCGGCAACGGCGGCCATGATCGTGAGCAACACGCTCGTGCAGCCGCTCTACGCGCAGGCCCTGGCCGAGCGCCTGCGCCCGCACTATGGGCGGCTGCACACCGTCACCCTCCCCGACGGCGAAGCGCACAAGGACTGGCAAACCCTCAACCTGATCTTCCAAGCCCTGCTCACCCACGGCTGCGACCGCAAGACGGTGTTGTTCGCGCTCGGCGGCGGGGTGGTCGGTGACATGACCGGCTTTGCCGCCGCCTGCTACATGCGCGGCGTGCCCTTCGTGCAGGTGCCGACGACCTTGCTTGCGCAGGTGGACTCCAGCGTCGGCGGCAAGACCGCGATCAACCATCCGCTGGGCAAGAACATGATCGGGGCCTTCTACCAGCCGAGGCTGGTGGTCTGCGACCTGTCCACGCTCGATACGCTGCCCGAGCGCGAGCTGTCGGCGGGCCTGGCCGAGGTGATCAAGTACGGGCCGATCGCCGACATGGCCTTTTTTGACTGGCTGGAGGCGCACATGGACGCGCTGCGCGCGCGCGACAAGGCGGCGCTGGCGCACGTGGTCAAGCGCTGCTGCGAGATCAAGGCCGATGTGGTGGCGCAGGACGAGCGCGAATCGGGGCTGCGCGCCATCCTCAACTTCGGCCACACCTTCGGCCATGCGATCGAGACCGGCATGGGCTATGGCGTGTGGCTGCACGGTGAGGGCGTGGCAGCGGGCATGGTGATGGCCGCCGAGCTGTCGCTGCGCCTGGGCCTGGTCGACGGCCGTTTCGTGCAGCGCCTGCGCGCACTGCTTGCGCGCGCCGGTCTGCCCACGCAGGCGCCGGTGCTCGATGCGCAGGACAATGCGGGGCGCTACCTGGAGCTGATGCGCGTGGACAAGAAGGCAGAGGCGGGCGAGATCCGCTTCGTGCTGATCGACGGCCCGGGCAGGGCGCTGGTGCGGCCGGCGCCGGACGCGCTGGTGCGCGAGGTCATTGACGCTTGCTGTGTGGCTTGACTTCTGTTTTGATAGCTGCTTGCGCTTGCTGGGCGGGCGTTTGGACCGTATTTTGTCATGAATAGTGTTCTTGCGCCCTACGCTTGCGATCCGGCGCATACGCGCGGGCGGCGCTGGCCGGTGGCGCCGGACGCCACGCGCAGCGACTACCAGCGCGACCGCGACCGCATCGTGCATTCCTCGGCCTTTCGTCGGCTGGAGTACAAGACCCAGGTCTTCGTCAACCACGAGGGTGATCTGTTTCGCACGCGCCTCACGCACTCGCTGGAGGTCGCGCAGCTCGGCCGCTCGATCGCGCGTTCGCTCAAGCTCAATGAAGACCTGGTGGAGGCAGTCTGCCTGGCGCACGACCTCGGGCACACGCCGTTTGGCCATGCGGGGCAGGAGGCGCTCAACGACTGCATGCGCGACTGGGGGGGCTTCGAGCACAACCTGCAAAGCCTGCGTGTGGTCGACCGGCTGGAGCAGCGCTACCCCGCCTACGACGGCCTGAACCTCACCTTCGAAGCGCGCGAGGGCATCCTCAAGCACTGCTCGCGGCGCAACGCCGAGCAGCTTGAGGCGCTGGAGCCCGGCGGCGTGGGCGAGCGCTTTGTGCTCGGCCGCCAGCCCAGCCTGGAGGCGCAGCTGTGCAATCTGGCCGACGCCATCGCCTACAACGCGCACGACGTGGACGACGGCGTGCGCTCCAACCTGCTCTCGCTGGAGCAGCTCGCCGAGGTGCCGCTGGTGGCGCGCTACCTGGCCCAGGTGGCTGAGCGCTATCCGGCGCTGAAGGACGCTGCGGCGCTGGCACGCGGCGAGCGCCGGCTGCTGTACGAAACCATACGCCGCATGCTCAGCGACCAGGTGTACGACGTGATCGCGACCACCGGCGCGGCGGTACAGGCCGCCGCGCCCGCAAGCGTGGATGCGGTGCGCGGTCTGCCGCCGCTGGTGGCGTTTTCGCCGGCGATGCGCGCCGATGTGCAGCAGTTGCAGCGATTTCTGCTTGCCAAGCTCTACCGCCATCCGCAGGTGCTGGCCACCATGGACGCGGCCCAGCAGGTGGTGCGAGAGCTGTTTGCCGCCTACCGGGGCGATGCGCGGCAACTGCCCGCACGCCAGGCAGCGCACGCCCGGGCCGCCGCGGGCGAAGCGCGGCGCATGCGCGTGGTGGCGGACTTCATCGCCGGCATGACAGACCGCTTTGCGCTGCGCGAGCACGAGCGCCTGACCGGTCGGCGGCTGCTTGCATGAAGCCTGCGGCCGAGCCGGGCGCGCGCATCGCGCTGGTCGTCATCCTCGCCGGGGTGGCCGCCGCCCTGCATGTCGCCAAGCTGCCGCCGGCGGTGCCGGTGCTGCAGCGCGAGCTGGGCATCACCCTGGTGCAGGCCGGCTTTCTGCTGTCGCTGGTGCAGCTCGCCTCGATGGCGCTGGGCATCGTCGCCGGGCTGGTGGGCGATGGCATCGGACTGCGGCGCAGCATGCTCACGGGCCTGGGACTGCTCACCGCGGCCGGCTTTGCCGGCGGTTTTGCCGACGGCGTGCAGGCGCTGCTGCTGCTGCGCGCGGTCGAGGGCCTGGGCTTTCTCATGACCACGGTGCCCGCGCCCACACTGATCGCGCGCAGCGTGCCGCCCGCCAGCCGCACGCGGGTGCTGGGCTTCTGGGGCACCTTCATGCCGCTGGGCACGGCGCTTGCGCTGCTCACCGGGCCCGACGTCATGGCGCGGATCGACTGGCCGGGCTGGTGGTGGCTGATTGCCGCGATCTCGCTGGCCATGGCCGTCTGGCTTGCGCTCAGCGTGCCGCCCGACCCGCCGCGCGCCGGCGGCGACCACGGCTGGCCCAGGCGCCTGCGGCGCACGCTGGGCGCACGTGGGCCCTGGCTGTTGGCGCTGACTTTTGCGGTCTATTCCGCGCAGTGGCTGTCGGTGATCGGTTTTTTGCCCGTGCTCTATGCCGCCTCGGGCTGGAGCGGCACGCTGGGCGCGGTGCTGACCGCGGGTGTGGCGGCGATCAACATGGTAGGCAACGTGGCGGCCGGGCGCCTGCTCTCGCGCGGCGTGGCGCCGCGCCGGGTGCTTTGGGCCGCGTTTGGCGCCATGGCGCTGGGCGTATTCCTGGCGTTTGCCACGCCAACGGCGCAGGCGCCGCTGCTGCGCTATGGCGGAGCGCTGCTGTTTTCCTGTCTGGGCGGCATGATTCCGGGTGCCTTGTTCGGCCTGGCGCCGCGGCTGGCGCCGGACGTGCAGACCGTCTCGCCCACCATGGGCTGGATGCTGCAGTGGTCGGCCATAGGCCAGTTTGTCGGCCCGCCCTTCGTCGCTTGGGTAGCGAGTCTTGCGGGCGGCTGGCAGTGGACCTGGCTGATTCTGGGCTCGTGCAGCCTGTGTGGCGCAGGCCTGGCCTGGGCGCTGCAGCGGCAATTGCAGCGCAGCGAGGCGCAAGCGGGCGCGGCCGGTGCTTGAATGGTGCGGCGCTGGTTGGCCCAAGACCGGCAGCGCACGAGACACGCAGCCGCAGCAAGATCTGGGTGAAAGATGGAAATGAAGAGTGTTTTTGGCCTTGAAGCCTTGATGGACAAGCGCTGCAAGCTACAGTTATTGAAGCGTTTCATCGGCTTGCCCGGTAGCGCCCAGGCACGCGCGGGACTGTGCTTATGACGCGCAAACAGGCGATCGACGCCGCGCAGGCACGCCAGGCGGTGCTGGCCGAGCTGCGCCCGGGGCAGTCGCTGGAGCTGCTGCAGGCGTTGCACATCCTGACGCGCGACGGCCTGATGAACCAGGACTCGCGGCGCAAGCTCAAGCAGGTCTATCACCTCTACCAGTTCATCGCGCCGCTGCTGGACGAGCTGGCGCACGCTGGCCATGCGCCCTTGCTGGCTGACCATGGCGCGGGCAAATCCTACCTTGGCTTCATCCTCTACGACCTGTTTTTCAAACCGCTGGGGCGCGGGCAAGTGGTCGGCATCGAATGGCGCGCCGAGCTGGTGCAGCGCTCGCGCGAGCTGGCGCAGCGCCTGGGTTTTGAGCGCATGCGCTTTCTGGACATGGCGGTGGCCGACGCGGCCGCGCGGGCCGATCTGCCCGCGTGCTTCGACATCGTCACCGCGCTGCATGCCTGCGACACCGCTACCGACGACGCGATCGACTTCGGCCTGGCCAAGCAGGCGCGCGCCATGGTGCTCGTGCCCTGCTGCCAGGCAGAGGTCGCGCGCGGCCTGCGCCAGAACAAGGCGC
Organism: Comamonas sp. NLF-1-9; assembly: GCF_019195435.1. Taxonomy (NCBI): domain Bacteria; kingdom Pseudomonadati; phylum Pseudomonadota; class Betaproteobacteria; order Burkholderiales; family Comamonadaceae; genus Comamonas; species Comamonas sp. NLF-1-9. The sequence goes on along the minus strand of NZ_CP078069.1, from coordinate 1,508,368 downwards.
TGAACCTGGCGCGCACGCCGCTGGCCGAGCTTTGGCGCCACCCGATTCATACGCGCGAGCTCGGCAGCCAGATTACCAACGTGCTGCGCTGCCTGCGCCTGGAGGCAAGCGGCTACCAGGTAACGGTGACCGAGCTCGTGGGCTGGGAGCACAGCCTGAAGAACGAGTTGATCATCGCGCGCTACCACGGCCAGAGAAAGCGCAGCGCCCAGCAGCGGCTTGCTGCAATCCTGGACGAGTTCGGCCTGCGCCAGCAACTGGGCGCGCGCTTCGGGGCGCCGCCGATCGAAGCCGGCGCTGGCGTCCACCCCAAGCCGCAGCAGGGCGAATAGGCGCCGGTGGCTGCGATCAATGGGACAATCCCACGCTTTGCCGATGACTGGCATCGGCGTTCGTCTTTCACCGAGGATGCTCTGACCATGAAGAAATTTGCCGCTGTCGCCCTGTTGAGCCTGGGCGTGGTTCTTGCCGGTTGCTCCAAGCAAGAGGTGGCCGAGACCGCCCCCGCCGCAGCCGCCGAGCCCGCGCCCGCCGCCGTGACCAAGATCGTGGTCGGGCTGGACGACAACTTCCCGCCCATGGGTTTTCGCGACGACAAGAACGAACTCGTCGGCTTTGACATCGACATGGCCAAAGAGGCCGCCAAGCGCCTGGGCCTGGAGGTGAGCTTCAAGCCGATCGACTGGAGCGCCAAGGAGGCCGAGCTCTCGGGCAAGCGCGTGGACGTGCTCTGGAACGGCCTGACGATTACCGAAGAGCGCAAGCAGAACATCGCCTTTACCGCGCCCTACATGGAAAACCACCAGATCATCGTGGTGGCGGCCGATTCGGGCATCAAGACCAAGGCCGACCTGGAGGGCAAGGTCGTGGGCGCGCAAGAGGGCTCGAGCGCCGTGGACGCGGCCAAGAAGGACGAGGCGGTGTTCAAGTCCTTCAAGGAATTCAAGACCTTCGGTGACAACGTGACCGCGCTGATGGACTTGTCCGCCGGCCGCCTGCAGGCCGTGGTGGTCGACGAGGTGGTGGGCCGCTACTACGTGGCCAAGAAGCCCGACCAGTACAGCGTGCTGGACGAGCACTTCGGCACCGAGGACTACGGTGTGGGCCTGCGCAAGGAGGACGGCGAACTGCTTGCCAAGCTGGACAAGGTGCTCGGCGACATGAAGCAGGACGGCGCGGCGGCGAAGATCTCCGAGCAGTGGTTCGGCAAGAACATAGTCAAGTAAAAGAAGGCTGACCGCGGCCGGCTGGCGCAAAAGGCGCCCCGCTGGCGCGGCGGGCCGTCATCGGGCGCGCATGGACTATTTTTTGTCGCTGCTGGGGCCGCTCGCGCAGGGCGCGCTCGTCACGCTCAAGCTGTTTTTCATCACGGTGGCGCTGGCGCTGCCGCTGGGGCTGTTGCTGGCGCTGGCGCGGGTGTCGCACCTGCGCGCGCTGTCGGCCGCGGTCAACGGCTACATCTGGCTGATGCGCGGCACGCCGCTGATGCTGCAGATGCTGTTCATCTACTTTGCGCTGCCCTTCGTGCCGGTGGTCGGCGTGCGTCTGCCGGACTTTCCCTCTGCCGTGGTGGCCTTCACGCTGAATTACGCCGCCTACTTTGCCGAGATCTTCCGCGCCGGCATCCTGTCGGTGGATCGCGGGCAGTACGAGGCGGCGCGCGTGCTCGGCATGAACTACCGCCAGACCATGCGGCGCATCGTGCTGCCGCAGATGGTGCGCAACATCCTGCCGCCGCTGTCGAACGAAACCATCACGCTGGTCAAGGACACTTCGCTGATCTACGTGCTGGCGCTCAACGACTTGCTGCGTGCGGCGCGCGGCATCGTGCAGCGCGACTTCACCACTTCGCCCTTCATCGTGGCCGCTGCCTTCTATCTCATCATGACGCTGGTGCTGACCTGGGGCTTCCAGCGGCTGGAGCGCCACCATGCCCGCTATGACGCCTGATGCACCAATGATTGCCGCGCTGCAGTTGAAGAAGCGCTTCGGCAGCAACGAGGTGCTGCGCGGGGTGTCGCTGTCGGTGGCGCACGGCGAGGTGGTGGCACTGATCGGGCCTTCGGGCTCGGGCAAGAGCACCTTTCTGCGCTGCCTGAACCAGCTCGAAACCATAGACGCGGGCGAGATCCGCATCGCCGGCGAACAACTGGTGGGCACCGACGCGCAAGGCCATTGCCGCTACGCCCCCGAGGCCCAGGCCCGCCGCCTGTGCCGCAAGAGCGGCATGGTGTTCCAGCACTTCAACCTGTTTCCGCACCTCACCGTGCTGGAAAACCTGATCGAGGCGCCCATGGTGGTGGCGGGCGTTGCGCGCGCCGAGGCACTGCAGCGGGCCGAGCGCCTGCTGGCCAAGGTGGGCCTGTCGGCCAAGCGCGACAGCTACCCGGCGCGCCTGTCCGGCGGGCAGAAGCAGCGCGTGGCCATCGCCCGCGCGCTGGCCATGGAGCCCGAGATCATGCTGTTTGACGAGCCCACGTCCGCACTGGATCCGGAGTTGACCGGCGAGGTGCTGCGCACCATGCGCGAGCTGGCCGAGGAGCGCATGACCATGCTCGTCGTCACGCATGAGATGGGCTTTGCGCGGGAGGTGGCGCACACCGTCGCCTTCATGGACGAGGGTGAGCTGCTGGCGCAGCGCCCGGCGCGCGAGTTTTTTGCTGACCCGGGACACGAGCGCGCCCAGGCGTTTCTTGAGCACATGCTTTGAGCGCCGCGCCCGCCATCGACGGGCGTGGGCGCGCCCTCAGCTGAAGAAGCTGCGCTTGAGGCGCTCGGTCCAGCTCTCGGTCGAGGGCGAATGCTTGGCACCGCCTTTTTTCAGCGACTCTTCCAGCTCGCGCAGGAGCTTGCGCTGGTATTCGGTGAGCTTGACCGGGGTTTCGACCACGATGTGGCAGTACAGGTCGCCCGGGTAGCTTGCGCGTATGCCCTTGATGCCCTTGCCGCGCAGGCGAAACTGCTTGCCGGCCTGCGTGCCTTCGGGGATGTCGATCGCGGCCTTGCCGCCCAGCGTCGGCACCTCGATCTCGCCGCCCAGCGCCGCGGTGATGAAGCTCACCGGCACCTGGCAGTGCAAGTCGTCGCCGTCGCGCTCGAAGATGTCGTGCTTCTTGATGCGGATCTCGATATAGAGGTCGCCGGGTGGTCCGCCGTTGGTGCCGGGCTCGCCATTGCCGGTGGAGCGGATGCGCATGCCGTCGTCGATGCCGGCGGGAATCTTCACCTCCAGCGTCTTCTGCTGCTTGATCTTGCCCTGGCCGTGGCAGGTGGTGCAGGGGTCGGTGATCACCTTGCCCGTGCCGCGGCAGTGCGGACAGGTCTGCTGCACGCTGAAAAAACCCTGGCGCATCTGCACCACGCCGCTGCCCTGGCAGGTGTTGCAGGTCTTGGGGCTGGTGCCGGGCTTGGCGCCGCTGCCGTGGCAGGTGTCGCAGTTGTCCCAGCTCGGAATGCGAATCTGCGCGTCCTTGCCGCTCGCCGCCTCTTCCAGCGTGACCTCCATGGCGTAGGACAGGTCGCTGCCGCGGTACACCTGCCGCCCGCCCCGGCCCGCGCGCTGCCCGCCGAACATGTCGCCGAAGATGTCGCCAAAGGCCTCGGCAAAACCGCCGAAGCCTTCCGCGCCGCCCATGCCCCCGCGCATGTTCGGGTCCACGCCCGCATGCCCGTACTGGTCGTAGGCTGCGCGCCTTTGGCCGTCGGAGAGCATCTCGTAGGCCTCCTTGGCCTCCTTGAATTTCTCTTCCGCCGTCCTGGCGGCGTCACCCTGGTTGCGGTCGGGGTGGTACTTCATCGCAAGTTTGCGATAAGCCTTCTTGATCTCGTCTTCGCTGGCGTTCTTGGGAACGCCCAGGACTTCGTAATAGTCGCGTTTGCTGGCCATGGGCTGATCGCTGTTCCTGGTTCACCGCAGGGGATGGCGCGGCGATTGCAACGCGGCGCCCCCTCCTCACCTGCTCACTTGCACCAGCGCAAAGGGCGGCCAGGCACGCAGCCTGCCGCCCTGAGGCTGCCCGGGCTGGATTCAGCCCTTCTTGACTTCCTTGACTTCCGCGTCCACGACGTTGTCGTCGTCCGCGGCCGCGGACGGCTGGGCCGGCGGCTCGCCACCGGGCGCGGCTCCCGCCGCGGCGCCGGCCTGGGCGGCAGCGTCGGCATACATCTTCTCGCCCAGCTTCTGGCTTGCGGTCATCAGGGCATTGGTCTTGTCCTCGATCGCCGCCTTGTCCTCGCCCTTGAGAGCTTCTTCCAGCTCCTTGACCGCGGCTTCGACCTTTTCCTTCTCGCCCGCCTCAAGCTTGTCGCCGTGCTCGGCGAGCGCCTTCTGCGTGCTGTGCACCGCCGCTTCGCCCTGGTTGCGCGCCTGCACGAGTTCGAGCTTCTTCTTGTCGTCGGCGGCGTTGAGCTCGGCGTCCTTGACCATCTTCTGGATCTCTTCCTCGGACAGGCCCGAAGACGCCTTGATGGTGATCTTGTTTTCCTTGCCCGTGCCCTTGTCCTTGGCACCCACGTGCAGGATGCCGTTGGCGTCGATGTCGAAACTCACCTCGATCTGGGGCGTGCCGCGCGATGCGGGCGGAATGCCTTCCAGATTGAACTCGCCCAGCAGCTTGTTGGCCGTGGCGATCTCGCGCTCGCCCTGGTAGACCTTGATCGTCACCGCGGGCTGGTTGTCCTCGGCGGTGGAGAAGGTCTGGGCGAACTTGGTCGGAATGGTGGTGTTCTTGGTGATCATCTTGGTCATGACGCCACCCAGGGTCTCGATGCCCAGCGACAGCGGCGTCACGTCCAGCAGCAGCACGTCCTTGCGGTCGCCCGAGAGCACCTGGCCCTGCACGGCCGCGCCCACGGCCACGGCTTCGTCGGGGTTCACGTCCTTGCGCGGCTCCTTGCCGAAGAACTCCTTGACCTGCTCCTGCACCTTGGGCATGCGCGTCATGCCGCCGACCAGGATCACGTCGTTGATGTCGCTCACGCTGATGCCCGCATCCTTGATGGCGGTGCGGCACGGGCCTATGGTGCGCTCGATCAGGTCCTCGACCAGGCTTTCGAGCTTGGCGCGCGTGAGCTTGATGTTCAGGTGCTTGGGGCCCGAGGCGTCGGCCGTGATGTAGGGCAGGTTGATGTCGGTCTGCGCGGAATTGGACAGCTCGATCTTGGCCTTCTCTGCCGCTTCTTTCAGACGCTGCAGCGCGAGCACGTCGGCCTTGAGGTCCACGCCCTGGTCCTTCTTGAACTCGCCGATGATGTAGTCGATGATGCGCTGGTCGAAATCCTCACCACCCAGGAAGGTGTCGCCGTTGGTGGCCAGTACCTCGAACTGCTTCTCGCCGTCGACGTCGGCGATCTCGATCACCGACACGTCAAACGTGCCGCCGCCCAGGTCGTAGACGACGATCTTGCGGTCGCCCTTGCCCTGCTTGTCCAGGCCGAAGGCGAGCGCCGCGGCCGTGGGTTCGTTGATGATGCGCTTGACTTCCAGGCCGGCGATGCGCCCGGCGTCCTTGGTCGCCTGGCGCTGGCTGTCGTTGAAGTAGGCGGGGACCGTGATGACGGCCTCGGTCACCGGCTCGCCCAGGTAGTCCTCGGCGGTCTTCTTCATCTTGCGCAGGGTCTCGGCGCTGATCTGCGGCGGCGCGAGCTTCTGGTCGCGCACCTGCACCCAGGCGTCGCCGTTGTCGGCCTTGATGATGGCAAAGGGTGCCAGACCCAGGTCTTTCTGCACCTCCTTGTCGTCGTACTTGCGCCCGATCAGGCGCTTGACCGCGTAGATGGTGTTCTTGGGGTTGGTCACGGCCTGGCGCTTGGCGCTGGCGCCGACCAGGATCTCGCCGTCGTCCTGGTAGGCGACGATGGAGGGCGTGGTGCGCGCGCCTTCGCTGTTCTCGATCACGCGCGTCGCATTGCCTTCCATGATGGCCACGCAGCTATTGGTCGTGCCCAGGTCGATGCCGATGATCTTTCCCATGTTCTTCTCCGTAATGTGTCAATACTGATGCTGTGCTACGTGCGGTTCACGTGGCTGAATTCAAGTGCGTGCACCGTCCCCCTGGGAGCCGCCGGCCACGGTCACCAGCGCCGGGCGCAGCACGCGATCAAAGATCAGGTAGCCCTTTTGCAGCACGCTCACGACGGTGTTGGCCTCTTGCTCGGATGGCACGACGCTGATCGCCTGGTGCTGGTGCGGATCGAACCTGTCGCCCGCCGCCGGATTGACCACCACTACCTTGTTGCGCTCGAGCACCGACAGCAGCTGGCGCAAGGTGGCTTCGCTGCCTTCGCGCAGCTGAGCGGCGCTGGCGTTTTCTATGGCCAGCGCGGCGTCCAGGCTGTCGCACACTGGCAGCAGGTTCTCGGCAAAACCCTCGATGCCGAACTTGCGCGCCTTGGCCACGTCTTCCTCGGCGCGGCGGCGGGCGTTCTCCGCTTCGGCCTTGGCGCGCAGGAACTGGTCGGCCAGATCGGCGCTCTTGGCCTTGAGCTCGGCCAGTTCGTTGTTCAGGCGGGCGATTTCATCGTGCGCGTCGGCGGCCATGCTGGACTGCGTGTCGTCCGCGCCGGCGTCGCGCGTGAGGGGAGTGTTGGGATGGTCGGACATGTCTGGAAAACGCGAGGTGTTTCGTGTGGGACAAGGTGTTCGAGAGCAGGCGCCATGCATCTGGGGACGGCGCGCCGGCTTTCAAGGCGCCGGCGCCGCGAACGCCACCCGGGGGCGCGCGAAGGCGTGAGTGTACCCAGACGGCTTTCGCTTCTATAATCGCGGGTTTCCTTGCCACACCGCACATCGCGACGCAGCGGGTGGCTTTCAACCACAAGGAGGTTGCATGCGTCACTATGAAATCGTCTTGCTCATCCATCCGGACCAGAGCGAGCAGGTGCCGGCGATGCTCGAGCGCTACAAGGGCATGATCACCGCGGGCGGTGGTCAGGTGCACCGCGTGGAAGACTGGGGCCGGCGCCAACTGGCCTACATGATCAGCAAACTGGCCAAGGCGCACTACCTGTGCCTGAACATCGAGGCCGACCAGGCCGTGATGGCCGAACTGGAGCACGCCTTCAAGTTCAACGACGCGGTGCTGCGCCACCTCACGGTGCAGAAGACCAAGGCCGAAACCACGCCCTCGCTGATGATGAAGACCGTCGAGCGCGAGGAAGCCCGCAAGGCCAGCCAGGCCGAGGCAGCAGAGCGCTGAGCGCACGGCCGTGCCATCGCCCGCAAGTGCCGCCACCCTCAACCGCCTGCAGCTGACGGCAAGCGTTGCGCAACTGCAGCCGCTGCGCCATACGCCGGTGGGCCTGCCCGCACTGGACGTGAGCCTGGCGCATGCGTCCACCCAGGAGGAAGCCGGTGGACAGCGGCAGGTGGCGGTGACGCTCAAGGCCGTGGCCTTCGGCACGCTGGCCGAACGGCTTGCCAGACAGGCGCTGGAGAGCCTCTGGGATTTCCAGGGCTTCCTGGCCCAGGCGCGCAATGGCAGGGGCGTGGTGTTTCACATCCAGGCGTTTCAACCCCATTAGTTTTTCAAAAAGGTTCCGAACATGTTCAGGAAATTCAACAAGGGCGGCAAGGGCGGCAAGCGCAACAGCCAGTCGCTGCTGTTCAAGCGCAAGCGTTTCTGCCGCTTCACCGTGGCCGGCGTCGAGGAGATCGACTACAAGGACATCGACACGCTGCGCGACTTCATCGCCGAGAACGGCAAGATCATTCCGGCACGCCTGACCGGCACGCGCGCCATCTACCAGCGTCAGCTCAATACCGCCATCAAGCGCGCGCGCTTTCTGGCGCTGCTGCCGTTCACCGATCAGCACAAGATCTGAGGAGCCACAGCCATGCAAGTGATTTTGCTCGACAAGGTGGTCAACCTCGGTGCGCTGGGCGACATCGTCAAGGTCAAGGACGGCTACGCGCGCAACTACCTGATCCCCACGGGCCGCGCCCACCGCGCGACCGCGGCCGCCAAGGCCGAATTCGAAGCGCGCCGCGCCGAACTGGAAAAGGCTGCGGCCGACAAGCTCGCCCAGGCCCAGGCCGAGGCGGCGCAGCTCGAGCAGCTGACCCTCAAGCTCACGCAGAAGGCCGGCGTCGACGGCCGTCTGTTCGGCTCGGTCACCAGCTACGACATCGCCGACGAGCTGCACCGCCAGGGCGTGAAGGTGCACAAGGCACAGATCCGCATGCCCGACGGCCCGATCAAGATGGTCGGCGATAGCAGCGTGACCGTGGTGCTGCACACCGACGTGTCGGTGGAGCTGGCGGTGGCGGTGTACGGCGAAACCGCCTGAAGCTGCTCTGCAAAGCCAAGCCGAAGCCGCCCCTGCCGGGGCGGCTTTTCTATGCGCGTGCGGCTGCGGCGCCAGCGCCCTCAGTGCAGGCCGCTGAGCTCGGCCAGATCGCGCTCGAGCAGCGCAGGGTCGCCCAGTTGCAGCTCGATCAGCCGGCGCAGGTGGGTCACGCTGTCGATGTCCACGCTCAGGCAGGCCACGCCGATATGTTCCTCCTGCAGGTGCGTCACCTCTACGGCCATGCGGATGTACTCCTGCGGGGCGAGCGGAACGGTCAGTTCGCAGCGCAGACCGGGCTGCAGCGCCGTTCTGTCCAGCGCCGTCTGCAGCAATGCTCCCTTGAGCGACAGGTCGAGCACGCGCACCGCGACCGCCTGCCCGGCCCAGCGCAGCTGGCCGGGGCTGTCGAACCGTACACGGACGTAGTGGCGGCGCTCGTAGGGCATGGCGTTGGCGGTCTGGGGCGGACAACTGCGATGCTAGCGCCTGAGCGGCGTCGGGCAAAGTGCGGCGCCATCGCCGCTCGTGTGCACACCTTGACCAGCGCTTGTACACCACTTGTCCACAGCTTGTGCGATGACGTGCGGTCGGCGGCTGGTTAGGATGCCCGCTTGCCCGCGATTTTCTGGATTGCCCGATTGATGTCTGCCGTGATTTCCGCACCGCTGGAGACCTATGTTCCAGCCCATTTCCCCGACCGCGAGCTGACGCAGCTGCGCGTGCCCCCGCACTCGATCGAAGCCGAGTCCAGCGTGCTCGGCGGTCTGCTGCTCGACAACCTGGCCTGGGACCGGGTGAGCGATCTGCTGGGCGAGGGCGACTTCTACCGCAGCGAGCACCAGCAGGTCTATGCCGCCATCGGCGCGCTGATCGGCGCCAACAAGCCGGCCGACGTGATCACGGTGCACGAGCGCCTGCAAAGCGTGGGCAAGGCCGAGGAAACCGGCGGCCTGGCCTACCTGAACAGCCTGGCGCAGTACGTGCCCAGCGCCAGCAACATCCGCCGCTACGCCGAGATCGTGCGCGAGCGCGCCATTCTGAGAAAGCTCGTCTCGGCCAGCGACGAGATCGCCACCAACGCCTTCAACCCGCAAGGCAGGCCGGTGGACCGCATCCTGGACGAGGCCGAGCAGAAGATCTTCGCCATCGGCGAAGAGGGCTCGCGCATGAAGCAGGGCTTCCAGCCCATGGAGTCGCTGGTCGTGAGCCTGCTCGACCGCGTGCAGGAGATGGCCGACAACCCCATGGACGTGACCGGCGTGCCCACCGGCTTCACCGACCTGGACCGCATGACCAGCGGTCTGCAGGCGGGCGACCTGGTGGTGCTGGCCGCGCGCCCGTCCATGGGCAAGACCTCGCTGGCGGTGAACATCGCCGAGCACGTGGCGCTCAACGAGCAGCTGCCGGTGGCGATCTTCTCGATGGAAATGGGCGCGGCCCAGCTGGCGGTGCGCATCGTCGGCTCGATAGGCCGCATCGACCAGGGGCACTTGCGCACCGGCAAGCTCACCGACCAGGAATGGCCGCGCCTGACCGAGGCGATAGAGCGGCTGCGTTCGGTCTCGCTGCATATCGACGAGACGCCGGGCCTGACGCCCTCGGAGCTGCGCGCCAGTGCCCGGCGCCTGGCGCGCCAGTGCGGCAAGCTCGGGCTGATCGTGGTGGACTACCTGCAGCTCATGAGCGGTTCGGGCGGCGGCCAGGGCGAGAACCGTGCGACCGAGCTCGGCGAGATCTCGCGCGGCCTGAAGATGCTGGCCAAGGAACTGCAGTGCCCCGTGATCGCGCTGTCGCAGCTCAACCGTTCGGTGGAGCAGCGCAACGACAAGCGCCCCTTGATGAGCGACCTGCGCGAATCGGGCGCGATCGAGCAGGACGCCGACATCATCATGTTCATCTACCGCGACGACTACTACAACAAGGAGAGCAAGGAGCCCAACGTCTCGGAGATCATCATCGGCAAGCAGCGCAATGGCCCGACGGGCACCGTCAAGCTGTTCTTCCAGAAGGACCAGACGCGCTTCGAGAACCTGGCGCTGGAGCAGGGCAATGGTTACTGAAAATTCGCAGGTGCGGCTCGCGCGACTGGCGCGGCTGCTCGGCTGGACGGTCCCCGCGGCGGGCGGTGCGGCCGACCTTGCAGTGCGCGCTCCGCGCGACGGCGCGCTGCTGGCCAGGCTGAGCGCGCAGACACCGGCGCAGGTGCAGGCCGCGATCGATGCCGCCGTGCGCGCGGGCAAGCGCTGGCGCGCGGTGCCCGCGCCCGTGCGCGGCGAGCTGGTGCGGCGTCTGGCCGCCCTGTTGCGCGAGCACAAGGCGCAGCTGGGCGAGCTGGTCTCGCTGGAGGCCGGCAAGATCCTCGGCGAAGGGCAGGGCGAGGTGCAGGAGATGATCGACATCTGCGACTTCGCCGTCGGGCTGTCGCGCCAGCTCCATGGCCTGACGATCGCCAGCGAGCGCCCCGGCCACCGCATGATGGAAACCTGGCACCCGGCCGGCGTGGTCGGCATCATCTCGGCCTTCAATTTCCCGGTGGCGGTCTGGTCCTGGAATGCGGCGCTTGCCCTGGTCTGCGGCAACGCCATTGTCTGGAAGCCGTCGGAGAAGACCCCGCTCACGGCGCTGGTCTGCCAGCATCTGCTGCAGCAGGCGGCCGCGCAGCTCAATGCCGAGCGGCCCGGCTGCGTGCCCGAAGGGCTGAGCCAGGTGGTGCCGGGTGCACGCGAGGCGGGAGAAGCGCTGGCTGCCAGCCCGCAGGTGGCGGTGCTCAGTGCCACGGGTTCCACGCGCATGGGACGGCAGGTGGCGGTGAAGGTCGCCGAGCGTTTTGGCCGCAGCATTCTGGAGCTGGGCGGCAACAACGCCATGGTGGTGACGGCCTCGGCCGACCTGGAGCTGGCGGTGCGCGCCATCGTGTTCGCGGCCGTGGGCACGGCGGGCCAGCGCTGCACCACGCTGCGCCGGCTGATCGTGCATGCTTCGGTGCACGACGCGCTGCTGGCGCGCCTCGAGCGCGTGTACCAGAGCATCGCGGTGGGCGACCCGCTGCAGCCATCGACCCTGGTGGGGCCCTTGATAGACCGCGGTGCCTTCGATGCCATGCAGGCGGCGCTCGCGCAGGCGCGCGCCGAGGGCGCCCTCAGCATGGTGGGCGGTGAGCGCGTATGCCAGGCGCTGGGCGAGGACGCCTGGTACGTGCGCCCGGCGCTGGTGCAGATGCCGGCGCAGACGGCCGTGGTGCGCGAGGAAACCTTCGCTCCCATCCTCTACGTGCTGCGCTACGGGGGCGATCTGGACGAAGCGGTCGCGCTGCAGAACGACGTGCCCCAGGGTCTGTCCTCGGCCATCTTCACGCAGGACCTGGCCGAAGCCGAGCGCTTCCTGTCGGCGGCCGGCAGCGACTGCGGCATTGCCAACGTGAACATCGGCACCTCGGGCGCGGAGATCGGCGGGGCCTTTGGTGGCGAGAAGGAAACCGGAGGCGGGCGCGAATCGGGCTCGGACGCCTGGAAGGGCTACATGCGCCGCGCCACCAACACCATCAACTACGGCGGCGCGCTGCCCCTGGCGCAGGGCGTGCGCTTTGACGTCGAAACAGGCTCCTGAGGCGCTGCGCGCTTTTTCCGGCCTTCGCCTCGCTGCGCCCCCGCGTCATGCGCTGCGGCCGGTGCGCGGCACGGCGAACAGCGACGGTATTTTTGAACAAATATCGACCAAACGCCCGCCCGGCCTGCGCAAACAGCTATCTTTTTGAAGATTCCAGGGGCTACAGCACCTCGCTCGCGAAGTCCGCCAGGCGCGAGCGTTCGCCACGCGCCAGCAGGATGTGGCCGCTGTGCGCCCAGCCCTTGAAGCGGTCCACCGCAAAGGTCAGGCCCGAGGAGCCTTCGGTGAGGTAGGGCGTGTCGATCTGTCCGAGGTTGCCCATGCAGATGATCTTGGTGCCGGGCCCGGCGCGCGTGACCAGCGTCTTCATCTGTTTGGGCGTGAGGTTCTGCGCCTCGTCGATGATCACGTACTTGTTCATGAAGGTGCGCCCGCGCATGAAGTTCATGCTCTTGATCTTGATGCGGCTGCGGATCAGCTCGTTGGTCGCGGCGCGCCCCCATTCGCCGGCGCCGCTGCCGCCGTCGCCCTTGGCGAGGAATTCGAGGTTGTCGTCCAGCGCGCCCATCCATGGACCCATCTTCTCTTCCTCGGTGCCGGGCAGAAAGCCGATGTCCTCGCCCACGCTCACCGTCGCGCGGGTCATGATGATCTCGCTGTAGCGGCGCTCGTCGAGCACCTGCGTGAGGCCCGCGGCCAGCGCCAGCAGCGTCTTGCCGGTGCCTGCCTGGCCGGTGAGCGTGACGAAGTCCACCTCGGGGTCCATCAAGAGGTTCATCGCGAAGTTCTGCTCGCGGTTGCGCGTGTTCACGCCCCAGACCGCGTTCTTGGCCGAGCCGTAGTCCTTGAGCGTCTGCAGCACCGCGCTCTTGTCGCGGATCTCGGTGACGCGCGCATACAGGCTGGGTTCGCCCGGCGCCTCGAAATAGACGAACTGGTTGATCAGCATCTGCGCCACCTGCGGGCCGCTCACGCGGTAGCAGGTGGTGGCGCCGTGCTGCCAGCTCTCCACCTTCTTGCCGGCCTTGATCCAGAAGTCGGGCGCAAGCGCCAGGTAGCCCGAATACAGCAGGTCGCCGTCGTCGAGCACCTTGTCGTTCTCGTAGTCCTCCGCGGCCAGGCCCAGCGCGCGCGCCTTCACGCGCATGTTGATGTCCTTGGACACCAGCACCACCTCGCGCGGCGCATGGCGCGTGCGCAGCGCCTGCACCACGCCCAGGATCTGGTTGTCCGCCTTGCCTTGGGGCAGGCTCGCGGGCAGTTCGTAGCTCAGCGGCTCGGTCTGGAAGTAGAGCTGGCCGGTGGCGGCGCGCTGCCCGCTGCCATTGAGCGGCACGCCCCGGGCCATGTCGCTGCTGGTGGCGGCGGCGACCAGCGCATCCAGCGTGCGGCTGGCCTGGCGGCCGTTGCGCGCGACCTCGGTGGTGCCGCGTTTGTGCGCGTCCAGCTCTTCGAGCACCACCATGGGCAGGAAGATGTCGTGCTCCTCGAAGCGAAACAGGCTGGTGGGGTCGTGCAGCAGCACGTTGGTGTCGAGCACGAAGAGCTTGGCTGCGCCGCTGCCCGCGGCGCCCGTCTTGCGCGCGCGCGCGCCGCCCTTGCGTTGCGGTGCGGGCGACGGCGCGGGCGCTGGCGCAGGTGCGCGTGCCGCCGGCTGCGGCACGGGCGCTGGCGCCAGCGCGGGCCGGGCCGGCGCAGGGCGCGCCGCGGGTGCGGAGGGCCTTGCCTGCGCCGGCCTGGCGGGCGAAACGGGCGCTGCCTTGGCCGCGGCCGGTTTTGCCGGGGCGTCGGCCTTGCGCTTGCCGGCCGAGAGCAGGGCCGCACGTTGGGTGGGTGGTGGTGGCAGGGGCATGGGGGTGTTCAGAAATGGAAAAGCCGCCCGGGAGACCGGGCGGCTTTCGTGACATGGCTGTGGTTCAGGCCCATGGGGCCATTATGCATGCGCTCCCCATGGGAGGGAGGCCACGCTCAGGCGACCTTCTTGACCGGGGTCTTGAGCGCCTTGACGGCCTTGAGCACGTCTTCGACGTGGCCCGGCACCTTCAGGCCGCGCCACTCCTGCACCACGATGCCGTCGGCATTGATGAGGAAGGTGGAGCGCTCGATGCCCTTGACCTTCTTGCCGTACATGATCTTGTTCTTGACCACGCCGAACATGTGGCACATTTTCTCTTCGGTGTCGGCGATCAGCTCGAAGGGCAGCTCGAGCTTGGCCTTGAAGTCGTCGTGCGACTTCATGTTGTCGCGCGAGACGCCGAAGACCTCGGCGCCGAGCTTGACGAAATCCTTGTACCTGTCGCGAAACTGCATGGCTTCCGTCGTGCAGCCGGGGGTATTGTCCTTGGGGTAGAAGTACAGCACCAGCGCCTGGCCCAGATGCGAGACGTTGGAGACATGCACTTCGCCGGTCGCGTTGGCTTCGAATTCAGGAAGGGGTTTGTTGACAGCAATCGCCATGGCAGTTCGTCTCTCTCGTGTGGGGCCGTACAAATGCCGAGGGTGATTGGGAGGTAGGTGCGTAACCCTCGGCTGCAAGACCGCCATTTTAACCCGTCGCTGGGAAAAAAGCCAGTTGCGACAGGCCCGCGCAGCCCGCCACGGCGGTTTGCGCGCGCTCAGACGAGCAGCGCCGCAAACACCTTGCGGCCTTCGCCGGCGAGGATGTTGTAGGTGCGGCAGGCCGCGTGGGTGTCCATGGTTTCCATGCCGACGTGGCGCGCCATCAAGGGCTTGAGCCACTGCGGCGGCACGAAGCGCCCGCGCTCCCCGCTGCCGAAGATGACCACCTCGGCGTCCAGCTCCGCCAGCTGGGCGAAGTGGGCGGGCGAGAGGTCTTCGAAGCGCTCGCACTTCCAGTCGATGCGCTCGCCGCTGAAGCCGATGATCACGCTGTGCGTGAGCCGCTCGGCATCCACCGCGATCCAGCCCGGGCCGTAGCCGGTGACGGTCTGGGTGTCGCTGCGATCGGGCTGGAACTTCATGGTGGGGTATGTTAGGTTGCACTGCAGCATGGGCGGCAGGCAAGTGTGGTCAAATTATAGGTTTCGTTCGCCGCCAGAGGCCCGGTGCCATGAAACCGCTGCACAAATCCGCCAAACTGAACAACGTGCTCTACGACGTGCGCGGCCCCATCGTGGACGCGGCGCGGCAGATGGAGGAAGAGGGCCAGAAGATCATCAAGCTCAATATCGGCAACATGGCGCCGTTCGGCTTCGATCCGCCCGACGAGGTGGTGCAGGACATGATCCGCAACCTGCCCGAGTCCGCCGGTTACTCGGACAGCAAGGGCCTCTTCGCCGCGCGCAAGGCGGTGATGCACTACACGCAGCAGCAGGGCATCGCCGGCGTCACGCTGGACGACATCTACCTGGGCAATGGCGCGAGCGAGCTGATCGTGATGGCGACCAATGCGCTGCTTGACGACGGCGACGAGCTGCTGCTGCCCGCGCCCGACTATCCGCTGTGGACGGCCGCGACCAGCCTGGCCGGTGGCGTGCCGGTGCATTACGTCTGCGACGAGGCGCGCGGCTGGATGCCGGACCTGGCCGACATGCGCGCCAAGATCGGGCCGAAGACGCGCGGCATCGTGGTGATCAACCCGAACAACCCCACGGGCGCGCTGTATTCCGACGAACTGCTCAAGGGCATCGTGCAGCTGGCGCGCGAGCACGAACTGGTGCTGCTGGTCGACGAGGTCTACGACAAGGTGCTGTACGAGGGCGCGCGCCACACGGCCATGGCCAGCCTTTCGACGGACGTGCTCACGCTCACTTTCAACTCGCTCTCCAAGGCCTACCGCTCCTGCGGCTTTCGCGCCGGCTGGATGGTGGTCTCGGGCGACAAGTCGCTGGCCGGCGACTACATCGAGGGCTTGAACATGCTGGCCAACCTCAAGCTCGGCTCCAACGTGCCGGGCCAGTGGGCGATCCAGACCGCCCTGGGCGGCTACCAGAGCATCAACGATCTGATCAGGGAAGGCGGGCGCCTGCGCGTGCAGCGCGACCTGGCCTATGAGCTGATCACCGCGATCCCGGGCGTCACCTGCGTCAAGCCCCAGGCGGCGCTGTACATGTTCCCGCGCCTCGATCCCGAGATGTACCCGATCGAGGACGACCGCCAGTTCTTCATGGAAGTGCTGCGCGCCACGCGCGTGATGCTGGTGCAGGGCACGGGTTTCAACTACCCCGATCACCAGCACTTTCGCATCGTCTTCCTGCCGCACAAGAGCGACCTGCGCGAGGCGATCGGGCGTCTGGCCAAGTTCCTGGAGCAGTATCGCGCGCGCCGCGCCAAGCCGGCATCCGTGCTTGTCATCAATCCTGAAAAAGAAGCTGCTCGCGCTTGACTGGCAAGCGTTTGAGCCCTATTTGACTAGTAAAACCATGAAACCCATCCAAGTCGGCCTGCTCGGCATAGGCACCGTAGGCAGCGGCACCTTCCAGGTGCTCTCGCGCAACCAGGAAGAGATCGGCCGGCGTGCCGGGCGGGCGATAGAGATCACCATGGTGGCCGACCTGGACACCGCGCGCGCGCGCTCCATCGTGGGCGACGGCGTGCGCGTGGTGGGCGATGCGCGCGAGGTCATCGCCAACCCCGAGATCGACGTGGTGGTGGAGCTGATCGGCGGCTACGGCATAGCCCGGCAGCTGGTGATGGAGGCCATTGGCCAGGGCAAGCACGTGGTCACGGCGAACAAGGCGCTGCTGGCGGTGCACGGCACCGAGATCTTCCGCGCGGCCGCGGCCAAGGGCGTGATCATCGCCTTCGAGGCGGCAGTCGCCGGGGGCATTCCCATCATCAAGGCGCTGCGCGAGGGGCTGACGGCCAACCGCATCCAGTGGGTGGCGGGCATCATCAACGGCACGACGAATTTCATCCTCAGCGAGATGCGCGACAAGGGCATGGACTTCGCCGCCGCCCTCAAGGACGCCCAGCGCCTGGGCTACGCCGAGGCCGACCCCACCTTCGACATCGAGGGCGTGGACGCGGCGCACAAGGCGACGCTCATCAGCGCGATTGCCTTCGGCATACCGGTGCAGTTCGACAAGTGCCACGTGGAAGGCATCACCAGGCTCGCGAGTGCCGACATCAGGTACGCCGAGCAGCTGGGCTACCGCATCAAGCTGCTGGGCATCACCCGGCGCACCGACAAGGGCGTGGAGCTGCGCGTGCACCCCACCCTGATCCCGGCGCGGCGCCTGATCGCCAACGTCGATGGCGCGATGAACGCGGTGGTGGTGCAGGGCGACGCGGTCGGTGCCACGCTCTACTACGGCAAGGGCGCCGGCAGCGAGCCGACGGCCAGTGCGGTGATTGCCGACCTGGTGGACATCGCGCGCCTGGACGGCGCCGACCCCACGCACCGCGTGCCGCCGCTGGCCTTTCAGAGCAGCACGCTGGCGGCGGCCGGCGGCGACCTGCCCGTGCTGCCCATGGCCGAGGTGGTCACCGGCTACTACCTGCGCATCCGCGTGGTGGACGAGGCCGGCGTGCTGGCGCGCATCACCGGCATCCTGGCGGGCGCGGGCATCAGCATCGACGCCATCCTGCAGCGCGAAGCGCAGGAGGTAGTCAGCGAGGGCACCGCGCCCGAGGGCACGCAGGGCATACCGCAGACCGACCTGATCATCCTCACCCACGACACCCGCGAGGGCGACCTTGACGGCGCGCTGGCACAGATCCAGCCGCTGCCCACGGTGCTCGCGCCGATCACGCGCATCCGCAAGGAAGAGCTGAACTGAGGGCGTTTCTGGCCAGATCAGATAAAATCAGGCCAGAATAACGGATTTTTCAGGAGCTGGCCATGTCCTCAGTATGGCAAGTACAAGAAGCCAAGAACCACTTCAGCGAAATGATAGACCGGGCCCTGAGCGAAGGCCCGCAGACCGTTACGCGCCACGGCAAGCCCGTGGTACGGATGGTGGCGGTAGAGCAGGAGAGCACTGCATCGCATGGCGATGACGGGTTTGTCGACTTTCTGCTCAATGCCCCCAAAGCCGATGATTTCGAGTTGCCGGAGCGCACCAGCATCAAGCCCCTGGAACCTCTGGGTGAGTGAGTGCCATGGTTTGGCTGCTGGATACCTGCGTGGTCTCCGAATCTTTCAAATCGCTTCCCGAGCCTGTCGTTCGGCAATGGCTGGATGCGCACCGGGGCCAGTGTCTGATACCGGCCGTGAGCGTGGGCGAGATTCTGTTTGGCATTGAACGCATGGTGCCCAGCGCCCGGCGCAGCCGCTTGCAACTGTGGTTTGAGCAGCTATGTCACGATTTCGAGGGCAAGATACTGCCCACGGATGAAGCGGTCTGGCGCACCTGGAGCCGCTTGCGGGTGTCTTGCCAGGCGATAGGCCGCCCGCAGGCAGACCTTGATCTGCTGATCGCGGCGACGGCAGTCACGCACCGCTTGCCCCTGGTGACCCGCAACACCCGCCATTTTCAAGACACCGGCCTGACGCTCGTCAACCCCTGGGATGCTTGATATCGGCATCAAGTGAACCCCATGCACTACCTCTCTACCCGTGGCGACGCCACAGCCCGAAAATTCTGCGACATCCTGCTCGAAGGCCTGGCGCCCGACGGCGGCCTGTACCTGCCCGAGCGCTATCCGCAGGTGAATGCGGCCGAACTTGCCCGCCTGCGCAAGGTACATGCCGAACAGGGCTATGCGGCGCTGGCCTTCGAGATCCTCTCGCTCTACATCGACGACATCCCCTCGGCCGACCTGAGGGCGATCTGCGACAAGACCTACACCGCCCAGGTCTTCGGCACGCGCGAGATCGTGCCGCTCAAGCCTTTGGAACCGGGACTGTTCCTGCTGGGCCTGTCCAACGGCCCGACGCTCGCCTTCAAGGACATGGCCATGCAGCTGCTGGGCCATCTGTTCGAATATGAGTTGGGCCGGCGCGGTGAAGAGCTCAACATCCTGGGCGCGACCAGCGGCGACACCGGCAGCGCCGCCGAATACGCCATGCGCGGCAAGCGGGGCATCCGCGTCTTCATGCTCAGCCCGCACGGGCGCATGAGCCCCTTCCAGCAGGCGCAGATGTTCAGCCTGCAGGATGCCAACATCCACAACATCGCCATCGAGGGCGTGTTCGACGACTGCCAGGACATCGTCAAGGCGGTCAGCAACGACCTCGCGTTCAAGGCGAGGTACCGCATCGGCACGGTGAACTCGATCAACTGGGCGCGGCTGCTGGCGCAGGTGGTGTATTACTTTGCGGGGTACTTCCAGGCGACCTCTGATCGCGTTGAAGCGGGGGGCGGCCCCCTGCCCCAGCCCTCTCCCCAGAGGGGCGAGGGGGCAGCGCGGGTGAGCTTTACCGTCCCGTCGGGCAACTTCGGCAACGTCTGCGCCGGGCACGTGGCGCGCATGATGGGGCTGCCCGTCGAGCACCTGGTCGTCGCCACCAATGAAAACGACGTGCTCGACGAGTTCTTCCGCACCGGCGTCTACCGCGTGCGCGCCGCGGCCGATACGCGGGAGACCTCCAGCCCCTCGATGGACATCTCCAAGGCGAGCAATTTCGAGCGCTTCGTCTTCGACCTGCTCGGGCGCGACGGCGCGGCCACGCGGCGGCTTTTTGCCGAGCAGCTTCCCGGCCAGGGTTTTTTCGACCTGAGCGGCGATGCGCGCTTTGCCCAGGCCGCGGCGTGCTACGGCTTTCGCAGCGGGCGCAGCACCCATGCCGACCGTCTGGCCACCATCCGCGAGGTGCATGCGCGGTGCGGCGTGACCATAGACACGCACACCGCCGACGGCGTGAAGGTGGCGCGCGAGCATCTGGACGGCAAGCCCATGCTCGTGCTGGAAACCGCCTTGCCGATCAAGTTCGCCCAGACCATCACCGAGGCGCTGGGCCATCCGCCCGAGCGGCCGGCGCAATTCGTCGGCATCGAAGACCTGCCCAAGCGCGTCAGCGTGCTGCCCGCCGAGGTTGCCGGCGTCAAGGCGGCCATCGCGGCGCAGGTCTCGGTCTAAGGCCAAATCGCCCTGAAGCGCCCGTCTGGCAAGCGCTTGCAGCTACAGAATCGGGAGCGAATGGGCTGCCTGGCAGCTCTCTGTTCGCCGGCCCTTGCCACCGGCCGCGCAGCCGCGGCGCGCAGGGCGGCCATGGCTGCGCTACCCTGCACGTTTCGGGGCGCGGCACGCAGGGCGCCACGGGCCGCGGGCGCGGGGCAGTGTGCGCAGCCGCTTCGCGCCCGTTGCCGGCCACTGCCTTGCCCTGCGGCGCCCCCCGCTGGAGACACCGACATGCAAACCCCTCTCAAACCCCTGGACGAAGCCCTGGCCGAGCTGCTGGCGCAGGCCACGCCGCTGGGCGAGCGCGAAAGCGTCTCGCTGTTCGATGCCGACCGCCGCGTGCTGGCGCAGGACGTGGTCTCGCCCCTGCAGGTTCCGCCGCGCGACAACAGCGCGATGGACGGCTACGCGCTGCGCGCCGCGGATGTGGCGCAGCCCGGCGTGGTGCTGCCCGTGTCGCAGCGCATTGCCGCGGGCCACGTCGGCCAGCCCCTGGCGGCCGGCACGGCCGCGCGCATCTTTACCGGCGCGCCGATTCCCCGGGGCGCGGACGCAGTGGTGATGCAGGAGGAATGCGCGCCGCTCGACGGCGAGCGCGTGCAGGTCAAGGCCCGGCCCAGGCCCGGCCAGTGCATCCGCCGCAGCGGCGAAGACATAGCGCGCGGCAGCACCGTGCTGCCTGCGGGCACGCGCCTGGGCCCGGCCGAGCTGGGCCTGGCGGCCAGCGTGGGCCTGGCCGAGCTGGCCGTGGCCCGGCGCCCGCGCGTGGCGCTGTTTTCCACCGGCGACGAGCTCGTCATGCCCGGTACCGTGGCGCCCGCGCAACTGCCCGAAGGCCACATCTACAACAGCAACCGCTACTTCCTGCGCAGCCTGCTGCAGCGCCTGGGCTGCGAGGTGCTGGACCTGGGCGTGGTACAGGACACGCTGGCTGCCACCGTGGCCGCGCTGGAACTGGCGGCCGAGCGCTGCGACGTGATCGTCACCAGCGGCGGCGTGTCGGTGGGCGAGGAAGACCACGTCAAGCCCGCCGTCGCGCGCCTGGGTGCGCTCGACCTGTGGAAAATTGCCATCAAGCCCGGCAAGCCCTTTGCCTGCGGCCATGTGCAAAGTGGGGCGCGCCGCGCGCATTTCCTCGGCCTGCCGGGCAACCCCGTGTCGAGCTTCATCACCTTCGCGCTGTTGGTGCGCCCCTTCCTGCTGCGTTTGCAGGGCGTGGCCGATGTTGCTCCCTTGTCCGTAGCGGCCACCGCTGGGTTCGATTGGGCAAAACCAGACAAACGCCGTGAATTCCTGCGCGTGCGCCGGGGCGCGCAGGGGCAACTGGAATTGTTTCCCAACCAGAGCTCGGGCGTGCTCACCTCCACGGTCTGGGCCGACGGCGTGGTGGACAATCCGCCCGGCACGCCCATCGCCCGGGGCGACAGCGTGCGCTTCATTGCCTGGACGGAGCTGCTGTGATGACCGCCAAGACCGTGACCGTGCGTTACTTCGCCTCCATCCGCGAAGGCATGGGCCGCGAGCGCGAAAGCGTGAGTACCCGCGCCCAAACGCTGGCCGCGCTGCGTCAGGAGCTGATCGCGCGCGGCGCGCCCTGGGCCGACTGCCTGGCCGAAGGGCGTGCGCTGCGCATGGCGCTGGATCAGGCCATGGCCGGCGCCGATGCCCCCTTGCCGGACGGCGCCGAGGTTGCCTTCTTTCCGCCGGTGACCGGGGGTTGATCAGTCTTCCGCTGGCAGCGCGGGGCCGTGCCAGCCCAGCAGCTCGGCCAGGCGCAGCGTGACCCAGCGCGCCTCGGCCGCGGACAGGCCGGCCTCGGGGTGGCGCAGTGCCGCATGAAAACCCTGCAGCACGCCGGCTTCCGAGGGCGCGCCCTGGTACACCTGCTGCGCGCGCTCCACCAGGCTTGCGGCCATGTCCTCGCACCATTCGTAGCGTTCGCGCACTTCGGCCGGCGTCCCGCGCAGCCGCCCCTGCGCGTCCTGGCGCAGCGCGAGGAAGGAAGGCGGCACGACGATCTGGTTGTCGTCCTGCATCGCTCAGTCGGGCCGAAAGCGCTCTTCGAAGCGGCGCAGGTCCACTTCCAGCTCGAAGCTCACGAGCTGACCCATCTTGCCGTCGCGCGCGCGGTGGGCGGCGAACAGGCTGCTGCGGCCGACCAGGTCCATGCCCGGCAGGTCGATCAGCGCATAGGGATGGGGCACGAAGACGTGGTAGGCAAAGACTTCGCGGTGCGCGCTCTGCGGCGAGGGGTAGAGCGTGTAGCCATGGGCGGTGAAGGCGAGGGCGGGCATGCGGGCGGCGCGGTAAAGTAGTTGTCCACTGTAGCAAAGCGGGGGCCAGGCCGATGTCCGGCGAGATTTCCATCCAGCGCGCCGACTTCGACGTGGGCAGCGAACTCGCGCGCCTGCGCGCCGGCGAGGCGCGTGTCGGCGCGGTCTGCTGCTTCGTCGGTACGGTGCGCGAGCACGGCAGCAGCGGCCCGGTCAGCCGCATGGAACTCGAACACTACCCGGGCATGACCGAAAAGGCGATCGCCGCGATGATCGAGGAAGCGCGCCGGCGCTTCGACCTGTACGGCGTGCGCGTGATCCATCGCGTGGGGGCCCTGGCGGCGCAGGATCAGATCGTGCTCGTGGCCGTCACCAGCAGCCACCGCCAGGCGAGCTTTCAGGCCTGCGAATTCCTGATGGACTATCTCAAGACCCAGGCGCCGTTCTGGAAAAAAGAACACACGCCCGACGGCGAGCGCTGGGTCGATGCGCGCGAAAGCGACGACGCGGCGCTCGCGCGCTGGGGCGTGCGGGCACGCAACGTCGGCTAGCGCCGCACCGACACCTTGTCGGCGAAGACGGTGGTGGTGCGCCCGCCCAGGTCCACGCGCAGCGCCCCGCGTGCATCGATGCCGCAGCCCTTGCCCTGCTGCTGCCCCTGCGCGCCGTGGATGACCAAGGGTTGACCGGCCAGGCTGTCCATGCGTGCAAACGCATCGGCAAAGGCCGCCAGGCCTTCGCGCTCGAAGCGCAGCAGCCCCGCGCGCAGATGCGCGATCAGCCGCGCGGCCAGCAGATTGCGCCCGGGCAGCGGGGCGCTGCCGCAGCTGGCCAGGTCGGTGGCGGGCAGCGCCATGGCCTCGGGCCGCTCGGGCGCCTCGGGCGCCAGGCGCAGGTTCAGCCCCAGGCCGATGCGTGCGACGCACGGCCCGTCGTATTCGCCATCCACCTCGATCAGGATGCCCGCCAGCTTGCGCTCGCCCACCACCAGGTCGTTGGGCCATTTGAGCTGCAGGCCGGGCACGGAGACAAGACTCTCGATGGCCTGCACCGCGCACACGCCCATGGCGATGGACAGACCCGATAGCGCCGCCGGTCCGCTGGCAAAGCGCTTGAGGCAGGACAGGGTGATGCCCATGCCCGGCGGGCACTGCCAATCGCGCCCCCGCCGCCCGCGGCCGGCGCTCTGGCTTTCGGCCAGCACCACCGTCAGGTCGGGCGTGTCTTCACCCAGGCGCGCCAGCGCGTCCTGGGTGGAATCGAGCTGCCAGTGCACCTGTACCGGTGCGCCTGCGGGATCGTCCAGCGCCTCGGTGATGCGCGCCGCATCCAGCAGCTCCAGCGGCCAGGGCAGCCGGTAGCCCGCACCGGTGCGCGCCGCCACGGGCAGGCCCAAAGCACGCAGCGCGGCCACCTGCTTCCAGATGGCGGCGCGGGTGACGCCCAGGCGCTCGGCCAGCAGCTCGCCCGAAACCGCCTCACCATGCGCCAGCTGCTGCAACATGTCTTGTGCCGGGTAAGCGGGTTTCATGGCCCGAGTGTGCCGCATGCGGAAAATATCTTGTAAACCAAAAAATCAAATCATGGTTGACATTGGGCCGTGCGCTGCAGATACTTGCGCCTGGTGGCTGGCCGGGCGTGCTCCGGTCGCCTGTCCGGTTTTTTCCTTCGAGCTACCCATGACACTACCCACTTCCGCCTCCCTGTCCCTGAACCGGAGCGGCTCCAGCCACTGGCTGCGCCAGCTGCTGCTGGTGCTCGTCGGCACGGCCGCGCTCAGTGCCTCGTCCTACCTGAGCATTCCGCTGCAGCCGGTGCCGGTGTCCATGCAGACCTTTGCCGTGCTGATGGTGGGTGCGCTCTATGGCTGGCGCCTGGGCGGCCTCACCGTGCTGGCCTGGCTGCTGCAGGCACTGGCCGGCATGCCGGTGCTGGCGGGCGGCGCTGGTGGCCTGGCGCCCTTCATGGGCAAGACCGCGGGCTATCTGCTGGCTTTCCCGCTGGCTGCCATGCTCATGGGCTGGCTGGCGCAGCGCGGCTGGGACGGTGCGCACCCGCTGCGCGCCTTCGTCGCGATGTTCGTCTGCACCACGCTGATCCTGCTGGTCGGCGGCACCTGGCTGGGCATGCTGATCGGCATGGACAAGGGCTTGCAGTTCGGCGTGCTGCCCTTCCTGCTCGGTGATGTGCTCAAGTCCGCTCTGGGCGCGGCCACGCTGGCGCTGTGGTATCAGGCACGCAAGAGCCGCCGCGGCGCATGACGCTGGCGCTGCGCGCCCACCATCTGCTGTGCCTGCTGACCTATTCGGGCGAGGGTTACAGCCCGGCCTTCGTGGCCAACTTCAATGCCATCGTGGCCCGCCTCGCCGACGGTGAGGCGCTGACGCTGGCCAGCGGCCCCGACGCGATCTGCGAGCCGCTGTGTGCGGGCGAAGGCGAGGGTGCGCACTGCCATGGCGCGTCGGTGCGCGAGCGCGACCGGCAGGCCGTGCAGGCGCTGGCGCCGCTGCTGGGTGCGCCGGGCAGTGGTGGTGGCTGGCGGCTCGACGCATCCCTGCTTGCGCGCCTGCGTGCGGCCTTTTCGGCGGGCCGCATCCGTGCCGCCTGCAGCGGCTGCCCTTGGGACGCCATGTGCACCGAGGTGGCGCGCCAGGGCTATGCGACGGCCCGCCTGCACCCGCCGCCGTCTTGAATCACGCCCCGGGGGCCGCATATCGTTCCCATAACGATGGATTTTCGGGAGCGACGCACGATGCGACTCGACAAACTCACCACCAAATTCCAGCAGGCGCTGGCCGACGCCCAGTCGCTGGCGCTGGGCTACGACCACGCCTACATCCAGCCTGAACACCTGCTTGCGGCCATGCTGCAGCAGGAGGACGGCCCGAAGTCGCTGCTGGCGCGCGCCGGCGTGAACGTGGCGCGCCTGGCGCAGGAGGCCGACGCGGCCCTCAAGCGCCTGCCCAGCGTGCAAGGCCAGGAGCAGGTGCAGCCCGGCCCCGACCTCCTCAAGTTGCTGCAGGCAACCGAGAAGGAAGCGATCAAGCGCGGCGACCAGTTCATCGCCAGCGAAATGTTCCTGCTGGCCTTGGCCGATTCGAGCGGCGAAGCGGGCCGCATCGCCCGCGAAGCCGGCCTGTCGCGCAAGGCGCTGGAATCGGCCGTGGAAGCGGTGCGCGGCGGCCAGACCATGGACAGCGCCGAGGGCGAGGGTCAGCGCGAGGCGCTGAAGAAGTACACGCTGGACCTGACCGAGCGCGCGCGCCAGGGCAAGCTTGACCCGGTGATCGGGCGCGACGACGAGATCCGCCGCACCATCCAGGTGCTGCAGCGCCGCTCCAAGAACAACCCGGTGCTGATCGGCGAGCCCGGCGTGGGCAAGACCGCCATCGTCGAAGGCCTGGCGCAGCGCATCATTGCGGGTGAAGTGCCCGAAAGCCTCAAGGGCAAGCGCGTGCTGGTGCTGGACATGGCGGGGCTCTTGGCCGGGGCCAAGTACCGCGGCGAGTTCGAGGAGCGGCTCAAATCGGTGCTCAAGGAAGTGGCGCAGGACGAGGGCCGCATCATCCTCTTCATCGACGAGCTGCACACCATGGTCGGCGCGGGCAAGGCCGAGGGCGCGATCGACGCGGGCAACATGCTCAAACCGGCGCTGGCGCGCGGCGAGCTGCACTGCATCGGCGTCACCACGCTGGACGAATACCGCAAATACATCGAGAAGGACGCGGCGCTGGAGCGGCGCTTCCAGAAGGTGCTGGTGCAGGAGCCCAGCGTGGAGGACACCATCGCCATCCTGCGCGGCCTGCAGGTGCGCTACGAGGCGCACCACGGCGTGGACATCACCGACCCGGCCATCGTTGCCGCGGCCGAGCTGTCCCACCGCTACATCACCGACCGCTTCCTGCCGGACAAGGCCATCGATCTGATCGACGAGGCGGCGGCCAAGATCAAGATCGAGATCGACTCCAAGCCGGAGCTGCTCGACCGGCTGGAGCGGCGCATGATCCAGCTCAAGATCGAGCGCGAGGCGATGAAGAAGGAGACCGACGAGGCCTCGCAAAAGCGCCTGCAGCTCATCGAGGAAGAGCTGGCCGGGGCCGAGCGCGAGTACGCCGACCTCGAAGAGGTCTGGCAGGCCGAGAAGGCCAGTGCCCAGGGCAGCGAGCAGATCAGGAAAGACATCGATGCGATCCGCACGCAGATCGAGGAGCTCAAGCGCAAGGGCGACTTCAACAAGGTGGCCGAGCTGCAGTACGGCAAGCTGCCGGAACTGGAAAAGAGCCTGAAGGAGGCGCAGGACAGCGAGGCCGAGGGCGGCGCCGACGCGGGCCACAAGCTGCTGCGCACCCACGTCGGGGCGGAAGAGATCGCCGAGGTGGTCTCGCGTGCCACCGGCATCCCGGTGTCCAGAATGATGCAGGGCGAAAAGGACAAGCTGCTGCAGATGGAAGACAGGCTGCACCAGCGCGTCGTCGGCCAGGACGAGGCGATCTCGGCCGTGGCCAACGCCATCCGCCGCTCGCGCTCGGGCCTGTCGGACCCGAACCGGCCGCTGGGCAGCTTTTTGTTCCTCGGGCCCACGGGCGTGGGCAAGACCGAGCTGTGCAAGGCGCTGGCCAACTTCCTGTTCGACAGCGAAGACCACATGGTTCGCATCGACATGAGCGAATTCATGGAAAAGCATAGCGTGGCGCGCTTGATTGGCGCGCCTCCGGGCTATGTTGGCTATGAAGAAGGCGGTTATCTGACCGAAGCCGTGCGGCGCAAGCCCTACAGCGTGCTGCTGCTCGACGAGGTGGAAAAAGCCCACCCCGACGTGTTCAACGTGCTGCTGCAGGTGCTCGACGACGGGCGCCTGACCGATGGCCAGGGGCGCACCGTGGACTTCAAGAACACGGTCATCGTGATGACCAGCAACATCGGCTCGCAGCGCATCCAGGCCATGGTCGGTCAGCCCGACGACGAGGTGAAGGATGCGGTCTGGGAAGAGCTGAAGGCACATTTCCGCCCCGAGTTTCTCAACCGCATCGACGAGACGGTGGTCTTCCACGCGCTCGATGCGCGCCACATCGAGGCGATCGCCGCGATCCAGCTCAAGCTGCTCGAAGATCGCCTGGCCAGGATGGATCTGCATCTGCGGGTCTCGCCGGCGGCGATGGCGGAGTTGGCCAAGGTCGGGTTTGACCCGGTGTTTGGCGCGCGCCCGCTCAAGCGCGCGATCCAGCAGCGCATCGAAAACCCGCTCTCCACCGCCTTGCTTGAAGGCCGCTATCCGCCCAAGAGCACCATTCCGGTGGACGTCGATCCGGTGCGCAACCCGGGGGTTTTCATCTTCGGGGAACCCGAGGCGGCCGATTGAGACTTACCATGGATGGCGCGCCGCCCTTCGCGCGCGCCGCTTGAGCTTGATAGAGAGGCCCGGATTGAACGAAGTCGTCACCACCGCCATACGCTGGAGCCTGCGCCTGGCCCTGATCGCCATGGGAGCGCTGCTGTTCCTGAGCCTGCTGCTGGCCGGGGGCATCCTGGCGCTTGCCTGGAGCCTGCGCGCGGCTTGGGCACGCCTGACGGGGCGCCCGGTCGCGCCCTGGGTGATGCGCATGGATCCACGCCACGGCTTCAGCACGGTCTATCGCAGCACTGCGCGCTGGACCTCGAACACCGCAAGCAACATGGGGCGCGGCGCCCGCCGCCTCGGCGAGGTCACCGACGTGACGCCGCGAGAGATCCCTTGACGTGCACCTGCCCGGCGTGGCCGGTGCCCGCCGGGCACGGCCATTGCAGCGGTTCTGGCACGCACGATGGAAGGCAAAGCGATGTTCGAGACCCCTGCCGAAGACCTTGAGCGGCTGTTCCAGGCGCAGCACCGCGCCAGTCGCGCCCAGCCCGACGTGCCGCTGGCGCTGCGCCGTGAGCGCCTGCTGCGCCTGCGCACGCTGATCGATGACCACGCCCCGGTGCTGGCTGCTGCAGTGCAGGCGGACTTCGGCATGCGCTCGCGCCAGCTCACCGAAGTGGCGGACCTCTTTTTGCTGCGCGCGCAACTGGCCAGTACGCTGCGCCAGCTCGCGCGCTGGTCGCGCCCGCAGAAGGTGCGCACGCCGCTGTACCTGCAGCCGGCGCGCGCCTGGGTGCAGCGCCAGCCGCTGGGGGTCGTCGGCGTGATCTCGCCCTGGAACTACCCGGTGCAGCTGGCGCTGGGCCCGGCCATCGGGGCGCTGGCGGCGGGCAACCGGGTGCTGCTCAAGCCCAGCGAACTGACGCCGCACACCTCGGCCAAGCTGGCCGACCTGGTGGCCCAGTTCTTCGCGCCCGAAGAGTTTTGCGTGGTGCAGGGCGGTGCGGCGGTGGCTGAACAGCTCAGCCGGCTGCCGTTGGACCATCTGGTCTTCACCGGATCGACCGCGGTGGGGCGCAAGGTGGCGCTGGCGGCGGCCGACAAGCTCACGCCCACCACGCTGGAGCTGGGCGGCAAGTCGCCCGCCATCCTGGACGCCGATTGCGACCTGGCGGATGCGGCCCTCAAGATCGCCCACGGCAAGCTGCTCAACGCCGGGCAGACCTGCATCGCCCCCGACTACCTCTTCGTGCCCAAGGGCAGCGAGGCGGCCTTTGCCGGCGCCTTCCGTGCCGCCGTGTTGCGTCTCTTTCCGCGCTTTGAAGGCAACCCCGACTACGCCTCCATCATCACGCCGCGCCACCTGGCCCGCCTGCGCGAACTGCTGCAGGACGCGCGCGAGCAGGGCGCCGAGGTGCAACAGATCGAGCCCGCTGCCGCCACCCACGGCGCGCCAGCGCAAAGCCTGGGCGACGGCATCGCGCGGCAGATGCCGCCGGCGCTAGTCTTTGGCGTCCACGATCAGATGCGCCTGATGCAAGAGGAAATCTTCGGCCCGCTGCTGCCCGTCATCGGCTACGAATCCCTGGACGAGGTGGTGGGCTACATCAACGCCCGTCCACGTCCGCTGTCGCTGTACTGGTTCGGCAATCGCACGGCCGTTCGCGACGAGGTGCTGGCGCATACCGTGAGCGGCGGCGTCACCGTCAACGACACGCTCTTGCACATTGCCCACGAAAGTCTGCCCTTCGGCGGCGTGGGCGACAGCGGCTGGGGCGCCTACCACGGCGAGGCGGGCTTCGTGCGCTTCAGCCACGCCAAGGCGGTGCTGGTGCAGTCGCGCTGGGGCGCGGGTGCGCTGCTGTACCCGCCCTACGGCCGGCGCTTCGAGCGCGTGATGGCGCTGTTGCGCAAGCTGCTGTAGCACATCGCATGGGCCGCGGTGCGGGCCCCGGGCGTCCGCGCGGTTTTGTGCGTCGCAGTAGGCAGCTGAAACGTTTTGCGCGAGAATCGCGGGTTTTCCATTAGCTGCGTTCTCGTTTTCATGTCTCGCATTCAGGTACGCCCCGCCACGCTGCGCGATGCCAAGGCCATCGCCCAGGTTCATACTTCAGCTGCCCTTCAGGCCTACAAAGGTGTCGTCCCGGACGACCAGCTCAAGACCATGTCTTCGCCGGAAAAACGCCAGGCCTACTGGCGCGAAGCCATCAACTACTGCGAACCCCAGGTGCAGGTGGCCATCGAGGACGACAAGGTCGTCGGCTTCGTCGGCTTCGATCGCTCGCGCGACCCCAAGACCCGCCCCACCACGGGGGAAATCTGGGCCATCTACGCCGACCCCGGCCACTGGGACCAGGGCGTGGGCCTGGCACTGTGGGACGCGGCCCGCGAAGGCCTGGTGGAAGAGGGCTGCACCACCGTCACCGCCTGGGTGCCGCTGCGCAACGAGCGGGCGTTGCGCTTTCATGAGGCTGCAGGCTTCAAGCGCGAAATGAGCACTGCCAAGACGGCCGTCGTGGGCGGCGTGAAGATCGAGGAAGTGCGCCTGCACCGCTCCTTGAATTAGAGCTGCTTGCGCTTGCAGGGCAAGGGCTAGACCCGAATTTGTCTCACGAATTCAGTTTTTTCTCCCTCCCCCTCTGAGGGAGGGCCGGGGTGGGGGAGCCAGCGCCGCGTGAGTGCCGCAATTGCCCCCTTGCGGTATCCGCCGTGGGGCGCCGTCGTCCGCATTGGCTTTTCAAAAGTCCTCGCGCCCCTCGACGCGCGCCAGCACCCGCAGGTCGGCGCCCACCTGCCGCACCTCGCGCCAGGTGAGCCGCTGAGCTTCCGACAGAGCCGTGAGCGGCCCCCAGTGCGCCAAGCCCCGCGCGCCGCTGCCCAGCAGAACGGGGGCAAGGTAGAGCAAGAGCTCATCGACCAGCCCCAGGCGCAAGAACGCGCCGTTGAGCTCGTGTCCCGCTTCCACGTGCAATTCATTGACCTCGCGCCGCGCCAGGTCGCGCAGCAGCGCCGCCAGATCCACACGGCCGCCGGAGGCGTCGGGCAGCACGGTGACCGCCGCGCCGCGCGCCCGCAGCGCTGCGGCGGCCGTGGGGTCGGCATTGGCGGTGTAGATCCACACCTGCCGATCGGGCACCTCAAAGAGCCGCGCGGCGGCCGGCGTGCGCAGGTGGCTGTCCAGCACCACCAGATGCGGTTGGCGCGGCGTGGCGACGCCGCGCACGTTGAGCAAGGGGTTGTCCGCCAGCACCGTGCCCACCCCGGTGAGTACCGCGCAAGCGCGCGCGCGCCAGGCATGGCCGTCGGCGCGTGCCGGCTCCGAGGTGATCCACTGGCTGGCGCCGTTGGCCAGGGCCGTTACGCCATCCAGCGAGGTGGCCGCCTTCATCCTTACCCACGGCCGAGCGCGCGCCATGCGGCTGAAAAAACCGATGTTCAGTTCGCGCGACGCCTGCGCACCCGGCCCCACGTCCACCTGCACCCCGGCCGCCCGGAGGCGGGCAAACCCCTGGCCCGACACCAGCGGATTGGGGTCGGCCAGTGACGCCACCACCCGCGCCACCCCGGCCGCAACCAGCGCGTCGCAGCAAGGCCCGGTGCGCCCCTGGTGCGCACAAGGCTCCAGTGTCACCCAGGCGGTCGCGCCGCGCACATCCCGCCCGTGCGCAGCGGCATCGCGCAGCGCCACCACCTCGGCGTGCGGCCCGCCAGCCTGCTGGGTAAAGCCCCGGCCAACAACCTCGCCCGCCGGCGAGACGATCACGCAGCCGACGCGCGGGTTGGGGTTGGAAAGAAAAAGCGCTTGGGCGGCGAGCTCAAGCGCTTCTTGCATCGGTGTTGAAAGTTCTGCCTTCATGGTAGCCGGATGCTACCGTGACATCATTTGCCCCAGCATTCCACGGTGGTTGCCCCACTGTTGAGGTTGTCGTTGCCCTGGACGCCAGTATTGGTCAAGGTGTAGTCGCCACAGCGATCATCCTTTTGCGGGCCTGGATTTTTTCGTTTGGCAATCAAGGTGAAGGCTGCATTCGTGGGAGTGCCTTTGAAACTGATGGTGTAGCGCTTTGCAGCGTCGCCCGACCATGTCAGATTGCTGGGCAACGTCGTTGGATAAACACCATTGGCTGTTGCAGCACGCTCCAGCCATTGGGCCGCCTGCAGTAGCGCGGCGCGAGCATCGGAGCGGTGTCCGCGCCGCACATATTCGGCGTAGCTCGGATAGGCGATCGCCCCCAGGATGCCGACGATCGCCACGACGATCATCAACTCGATCAGAGTAAATCCTCGAAGTCTTGACGGGTATCGCATGGTGGTTCCGATCAGTTGAGTTGTCGCCAGCTGGGACGGGTGGATTGTTCAGGCATTCTCGCCAGTTCTTCCTTGCCCCCTCCGGTAGTGTCAATGATGCGGTCGCCTTGCGTGATCAAAGTGGGGGTGCCCATGGCGACCTCTTTTCGATTGACGTCCTTGTCCGAATCGGCGCCCGCCCCGCCTTTGTACACGCCATCACCGTTGGCATCTACCAACTGAATGGAAGGCCTCTTGCCGTCCATGATGTTGATGAGGGTGCGCCATTGGGTGCCAGGACTGGTATCTACTACCTCGTCGACGCAGCTTTCGTTGAGGTTGGTGCTGGATGCATTGACGGTGCCGGAGGGCGACTCCGTGTAAGCCGCCAGAATATTGCTTCCATCGAAGAATTGCATGGGTTGGATCATGCGCTCTCCGCTGCCTGGCAGGTCAAGATACCAACCCTTGAAGTTCTTCCACGTGTCCTTGTCCAGGCTGTCGGTTGCATCGACCGTGGCCAGATCGCCCTGTACGGTGGAGATGCTCTGTTTTGCCAGCAGCCCCGTGGCTGTCATCGTGCCAACTGCGGCGGGAACCGGAACGCAAGTATCGGGGTTGGTGCTGCAGTTACCTTGGCCCGGATGGATTTCCAGCAGGTTGGATCCGTTGCTGCGCTTGCGGTACCTTGCGTTGTCCAGCACGGAGTAGATGGTTTGTATGGGTTGGTTGATGTCCGTCTTGCGATCGTCTTCAGTCAGGTTGCGACCGGTTCCGAATGCCACCATCATGCCGCCCACTGCGGCCGTCTCGCCGGAGGCGGTTTTCATCATGCGATCGTTGGCTCGGACAATCGGTGCCGCGGTAATCGGCTGCACCTGATTGCGAGTGGTCCCCGCGATGGTTGTCAACCCTCTTGCGGTGAACAGGGGATTCCCCGGGCCGAAAGCGGATTGCCATTCACTGGGGTCATCGCTCGTGACATCAAATTTCCAGAGATTTCCAAGGTTGTCCCCGGCATAGACGATGTCCACCGTGCCGTCGCCATTCAAATCCACCAAGGTCGGTGCGGCCAGACCATTGTCCTTGGCTTGACCTGTACCAGTTCCAGCCGTCGTCGTCTGGACACGAACGAGCTCCCTGGCGCCGTCAAGGTATTGAATCAGCAACACGGGACGTTGATTGGCGCTGTTGTAGCCATTGCCCATGACGGCAGCCCACCGCCCGTTGTTCATGAGGGTGATTTGCGTGGTTTCCTGCGGGCTGTTGGGTTTTCTGCTCGGTTGGGCGGTGATGTTGCCAATGTCCCTGTCTTCCGCAACCGTATTGTTGCAGTCTGCCTTTGCCGTACCAGTCAAGGCGTTGCAGTCGGGCGCGGCTTCGACGTTGCCGCGGGTTCTGTCCACGGGCACCAAGGTGGCTGCATTGCCTTCAATGAAATCGTCAGGCTTGGTAACGTCCATCAGGAAGTAGCCCTTGCCGCCAGCCCCAAGGGTACCGACCAGCATGGTTTTCCATGTACTGCCGTCCCTGATGTCTCCCGACATGGGAGAGCCGTCCACATAGTAGCGGTGCTCGTAATCGGGATCGGTCAGGCCTTTCAGGTTGGCCATGACGCCGCGCGGCACATAGGCAATTTTCTCGTAGCCGTCCTTTGCCGAAAAACCGTGGAACATGCCGTCGTTGCCACCCACGTAGAGCATGGGCAGGCGATTCTTCTGGGCTGTCACGAAGGCGCCGTAACCGCTCAAGGAGCTGATGCCGGCAGGCGCGCCGGTGTACCACAAGACGGAATTGATGATGTCGCCCTGGATGCTGACGCGCTGCCGATAAGGCTTGGCCGCCGTTGCCGGGTCAGCTTCCAGGCTGCGGTCGCCACGGATGTAGTTGAGGACGTTTTGCCCCTTGTTCCTGGTCGTGGCCGCCGGGTCCGAGTTTTCCTTGCCCAGGCTCGCCTTCTGGGCGCTGCTCAGATAAGTCTCATCGCTCGCCCACTTGAAGCTTGCGGCAGACCGGGTTTTGTCATTCCATGAAAGCACCAGGCGCGTGTTCCAGTTCATGCTGTCCAGCCGGTCTGCCGTGGTCTTGGCGACGCCTCCAACGCTCCAACCCTCAACGACGCTCGGGGATCGGTAGCAGGTGTCGTCGTTTCCGTCCGCATCCTTGCATGGATAGGGCTCAGGTTCGCGTCCGTCGGTGGCAGTCACGTACCCTTTCCATGCCTTTTTCGCTTCGTACATCGTGGCAAAGTTGCCCACGTTCTTGTTCGACATGTTGTAGCCGCTGGTGCTGCCGCCCGACTGGATTTTGTCCGGCAGGGTTGCGCTTTCCTCGTTGATCTTTCCGATGATGGAACGGAAGGCTTTTTCAAGATCTTCACCTGAACTGACAGGGTAGAAGCGGCCACGTCCATTGATGGCGGCATGCCAGAGATCCAGGGAACGCTTATTTTCTGCGTCGAGCTTCGGCCATTTCTGAGCGCCCGTGGCAATGTCGGCAAAGCCCTTGTTGTAGCCAAGATAGCCGCCTTGATCGACATCAGTCGGTGAAACGGGTAGGGTAATGTCGGCTGCTACGATTTCGCTTGCGCCAGGCCATGTAATGGCTTCATCACTAAAGCCTATGGTGTAGGTCACCATGTGCGGCCAAGTAGCCGGGTTATATTTGGGATTCCAATATTTTTGCAGGTCAACCGTTTTCGTCTTCTTGCCGCTTCCAGACGTAAAAGTTTCCGTCGCTGGCGCCTCGTCATATTCTTTTGAAGGCTTGAGCTTGTCGGAATTCAGCAGGCTGGCCGGGTTTTGCAACGGGTCCATCCAGCTCTTGAAAGCCCAGTCTGCCAGCTGGTTGCCGTAGCTGTCGGTATAGAGTCTTGTCTGATCTGAGGTGGTGTTGAAAGCCTGCCTGCCGTTTTTCGCAGCCCAGTTGGTTCCGTCCTGGTCGCCACCCGATACAGCCCCATTCCAGCGACCATCCGTCATGAAAATATGGTAATTGCGTCGACAGCCAAGATATTCCGTGCTTTTTTCACCAGTTCCGCCGGGGTCGGTGGACCAGGGGCCGGTTGAACTCAAGGCTGCACGCATGTATGCGTCAGCCTGTTTGAACATGGCATGCGAAGGCGTGCCGTTTTGCGGCAAGAGGTAGCTGACAAATTCAAGAAAATTCTGGCGTTGGGTATTGTTCAGCGGGCGTATCTGGTTTTTGCTGCCTGTTACGGAGCTGCTTATATCTTTGGCGCCTGGTGTTTTTTTGTAGCCCGGGTTCGCGCCAGAGCCGTACCAATAGTTCAAGCTGCTGTATTTTTCAATATCATTACCGTTATTCCACATCGCCTGCCACCCCAAACGGATTTTTCCGTCAGGCACTAAATCAGGGTCTGAAAATACCTGAGTCAGGGCGTACTTAAGAACATTCATCCGGCGTGCCTTTTTTGACCACACTCCGTTGGTAGGCGCGGTGTCATTTATTGCGCCGGAGGTACTTCCTTGGTCAAGCCGAAACCCCATGCTTCCCGAATCGTCAATCGAAATGATGACGTTGGGTGCCACGAAGGCGGACTTTGCAGTAGGCAGTGGAGGTGCCTGCACGATGTCGAGCGCCCATGCGCCGCCAGGTGCCAGTACGACACCGACCGCAAGGGTGACGATATTCTTTCTGTATTTGGATTTTTGAATGCGGGGCATGGTGTGCTCCTTTGAAATCGCAGTTGTCCGTTTTTGATGGTTGAACTCTTCTAAGAGATGGCAGATTGTTTCTGCCATTTCAATCTTTCATCCTCTGGCGAGCATAAGTCTGTTGCAGCACCACCTTGGTGCTGTCCTTGAGGCCGTATGCCAAGGCAGTAATGCGATAAATCACGTAGACGTCAAGGTTCAACGGGAGCTGGTTCGATGCCTCGCTGGAGACGATCAGGTTCGCCGTCTTTGCTGCGTCGCTGTAAGGCATGACTTCGATCCAATACCAGCCGCCTTCCTTCGGTCCACCCCGCCTCGCCAAAATGGGATTCGCAGGGTTGTCCTTGTCGCCGAGCTGGGCACCTGTATATTCCCCATAGCGGGCACCGACGCCCGACTTCGTGAGCTTGTCCAAAGGCACCTCGTCTGCGTCTGGGGGGCTGACAGGAGTGACGCCATCCTCATAATTCCAAAAGTCTTGGTGCCCGGTGCGGCGTGCGCAAAGACCATCCTTGCACTTGCCTTCGACACCATTGAGCGTGGCCACCAGACCGTTGATTTCCTTGGCTTCGGTGGGAAACTGGAGCTGGGTGGAATTCCATTGACGACAGGGGGCGGCGCAGGGTTTTCCATCCGCCGTCTGGCCTCGGATATCCAGCTCAGCGTCTTGCAGTAGCGCCTGAGCGGCCTCGAAGGCGCGCTGGTAATCGGCATCGTTGCTGACTACCAGTTCGTTGAACATCGAAGTGCGTGATGCCCACAGCGCCAGCAGCATGGACAGCATGACGAAGACGATGACTACGAACAAGGCGATGCCGTGTTGCGGCGTCCGGCGCTTCAACGGTTTGAGCGACCTTGGGGCGGTAGGCCGTGGGGGGGGTGAAAAAATCAATGGGGACATGGCTGACTCTAACGGTGTTCAGATGCTTGGTTCCAGCAGTGCCTGACTGCGCAGCTGGAAGGTATTGCGCAGCAGCAAGTGCAACCGGTTCTTGCGAGGACCTTCCAATGTGGTCATGTCGACTTCCGTTTCACCATCACAGCCCACGTATTTGCTGCCTCCCGGCATATCCACGGGTTCGGTCCCATAAACCACAAGGCAGACCTGTACGCCTTGCACCTGGCGCCAGTTCTTCACGTCCGCCGCTTTCTTGTATTGAATCTCGGAGCCGTTTGCGCCCAATGATTGTTCGATATAAACAAATTGCAACTCTGCAATATTGCCAATGACAGGCTGTGCAGTCGAACCATTGCCGCTGCATTTGAGTTGATCATCTGCGAGAGTGAAATTGCTTTCTGTTTTCCGGTCTTCACTTGCGTCTTTTGGCAAACCGATGCAATTGCGTGACAGAGCGACTTCATCGGTGTTGATGAAAACACGGTCCTTGTAGCGCCGAAAGGCGGTTGCTAGTGAACTATCGGTACTAACTTTGCCCAACGTGTCTTCCTGGTTGAAGTTATTGCCTTCAGTTCCTGTGGTATTGGTTTCGAAGGCGACGGGGCTCATGGGATCGGCACCTGTTCCGGCGCTCGCTGGATCAGGGTTGAGATAAAGCGATCCGGCTTGCCGCAGCTGGTTACCGATGACGCGCATGGCATAGGCGCCTTGTTGTTGCAATTGGCTGGCGTCGCTGACCGTGCCGCTGATACCGCGAGAAGCCATCAAGGCCACCATGGCCACTGCCACCACGAGCAGGCCGATGGCGATGCCGACCATCAGTTCGACCAGAGTGACGCCGCGTTGCCAGGCCATTTTGGGCCGTTTCAGGGCTCGGGCGCTTGCAAGCCGGTCGACAGGCGCTATCGAAAAAGTTGTCATTCAGTCCTCGCGTCAAGAGCAATAGGCAGTCAGCTCGGCGGCCCCGTTGTCGTAAGGTGCGCAGCGGGCTGGAACGGGCAGGTACTGCAGGTGGCAGATGCGGTCTGCCGGGCATGCGTTGTCGGTATCGGTCCCGGCAGAGAAACTGCCATCGTTCTGGCGCACCTTGGAGGCGTCGATGTCATCGGTGGCCAGGCCCTCGCGCTCGTTCGCTCGCCAGCTGATGATGACCCCCAGTACGCGGCGATTGGTGCCGTCCACGCCTGCCTCACCCGGCGCCTCGAAGATACTCGCCTGCCCCAGAGGCAGGGTCTGCTCTACGGTCAGCTTCCATTGGTACAGGTCATAGGTGATCTGCTGGCTTGGCGTACAGGCGGTCGCAGTGCAGTCCGCCGGGGTGATGTCGCTGGCCTTCTGGCCGTAGCCGGACGGAAAACTCGCCAATTTCAGCATGGCATTGGGATTGACTCGCATGCGTTCTCCCAGGTCGTCGATCAAGCGTATGGCCTGCGCACGTCGGACGGTGGTCTGGGTGTCCGCCAAGGTGCGCATCTGTACCCCGACGATGCCGAGGATGCCGAGCGCTGAAACAACGAGAGCGATCAGTGACTCGATGAGCGTGATGCCGGTTTGGCGTTTTGCGGGTTTGGACTGCATGAAAAGCCTTGAAAGATATTTGGCGGAAGTCATGGCTGGGCCTTGCATTCGATTTCGCCGGGCAAGGACCGTATGCGCCCACCGGCCGCCAGGCACACCGTGTAGGTGCTGGCGGAACTGACTCCGGCAGGCACCGGTGAAAGCACAAAACTCAGGGTGTTGTTGCCGTTGGTCATGCCCCAACGGTCAAACTTGAGGCTGTTGCCGCTGGGGTGGCGGATGACATTGACGTTGCCCGGCAAGGCGAACTGACGCAAGACAGGCTCAGTGCTCTGCCGCGTGCCGTCGCCATTCAAGTCGGCGAATGCAATCCAGCCACACCCCCATTCCTCCGTGGTTCCAGCGTTCTGGCAACCTCCTGCGCTGTTCTTGAGCTTTGTCAGGCTCAGCCGGCCGCCACGCTTGATGGCTTCCGAGCGCGCGTAATACAGAGTGGATTCCAGATCGCCCACGACTTGGCGAACGCGCCATCGGTCCACGATGGATCCGAAGCTTGGAGCAGCCAGCGAAGCCAGCACCGACAGGATGGCGACCGCGACCATCAATTCGATGACCGTAAAACCCTGCATGTTTTTGCAGTTGGCGCGCACCATGGTGGAAGTGGCGGTCATGTCAGGGCCCTGAGTCAGACGCAAGCTGCGCCTTGCGATTTTTGAAAAACGCGGCTTCCTTCAGCAATGCACAAACGAATGGCGCTGCTGTCACCGTCGTCCTTTCCTTCGGGTTTGACCAAGATGCTCATCGCAGCCGCAACGCCGCCGTCGGTCTCCGAGACCATGCCCCACCGATCCACGTAGAGCTTGGTCTTGCTGCTGCTCTGGGTTGCGGATACGCGTCGCAGGGCCTCAAACTCGCGCAAGGGAGCACCGCCGCTGGTCAAACCGACCTTCCAGCCTTGACTCCATCCGCCCGTGGCGTCGATCACGATGCCGCCGCCGCGCTTGATGGCTTCGGAGCGTGCGTAGTAGATGGTCGACTGGAGGTCTTCTGCGGCTCCCCGGACACGCCATCTCTCGATGATGGGGTTGAAGCTGGGCGCGGCCAGCGCAGCCAGCACGGCCAGGATAGCAACCGTGACCAGCAACTCGATGACCGTGAACCCGCTTTGCGAGCGGGCTTGCCGAGGAACACCGGCGCATGAAAATGGCAAAAGGGGCATGTAAACATCCTAGGGTGCACGTATCGATTTGTGCCGCCCGTGCGACCAGTGGCCGGCTTTGGAGGACGAGCGGTCTCTCGCCTCGGACGCGTTTGCCGTATTCCCAGAACTCCTCAGGTCAGGCAGGCCCCGGTACGCAAAAGAAAGAGCCGGGCGAGCGATGCGAGGAGGCCGCCGCCGCTACGCCCGGCTTGGCACATTCCAGCGTCGACGGGCGCACCGTGGGGCGACCCTGGGCGTCGGAGGGTGCGGACAGGGGTTTGCGGGCATCCACGTAGAGCGACAGGCCGGTTTCCCGCGCATCGGCAGCCTGCAGCAGCGCTTCGTCCTCGTCCATGCCGAAGGTGATGGCCTCGGGCACGGTGGGGAAGATCACCAGCACGCTGTGCAGTCAGTGCCTACCCAAAAGCACTGAGCGCCAGTACCAGACAAGCCCTGTGAAGAGGCATTTTTTGTGGGCTTGTGCCTGTCCGTGTCTGGCAAAAATGCCTACAGATTGCCTACAAGCAATACACAAAGAAAAAGCGCACTATGTTTTGTGTAGCGCGCTTTCCTTTGTCTATCTGGTGCCGGAGAGAGGAATCGAACCCCCGACCTTCTCATTACGAATGAGCTGCTCTACCAACTGAGCTACTCCGGCCAAGCCCGTCATTATATAGGCGGGCTTGGCCGCTTTTGCCGCCGGCGCCGGCCTTCAGGTGGCGGTGGGCAGGGTGGCGATCAGGCCGCGGATGCCGTCCCAGACGATCTGCACGCCCACCGACAGCAGCATGAAGGCCATGATGCGCAGGAAGACGAGCTGGCCGACCTCGCCGAGCTTGCGCAGCAGCAGCACCGCGTAGCGGAAGGTCGTTGCCACCAGCACGCCCAGCAGCACCATGCCGGCCAGCGCACCGGCGAGGTTGGCCAGGGTTTCGGTGATGCGCGGGGTGCGCAGGCTGGCACCGACGGCGATGGCGGCGGCCAGCGAGCCGGGTCCGCAGGTGATGGGGAAGGACAGCGGGTAGAAGGTGTTCAGGCGGGCGTTTTCCTCGGTCAGGGTCTGCGCCATCTGCGCGGTGTCGTCGTGCGCGGGCTGCTGGGTGTTGAGCATCAGCCACGCGTTGTAGGCGACGATGATGCCGCCGGCCACGCGCACTACGGGCAGCGAGATGCCGAACAGGTCCAGCACCAGCGAGCCCAGCGTCATCGTCAGGGCCAGCAGGATGGTGACGTACTTGCCGACGGTGATGGCGAGCTGGCGGCGTTGGGCCGCGCTCATGCCCTGGGTCCAGCTCACGAAGATGGGCGCGGTGGCCAGCGGGTTGATGATGGGCAGCACCCCCGCCATGGCGAACAACAGGCTTTTGCCAAAGGCGGAGATCAGCGCAAGAAAGGAGAATTCCATGAATCCGGGGGCGATCGGTGGGATGTTGCGCTGCAATAATGCCAGCAAAACCGGTGGCGTGAAGCCCGCTGGGCCTTTTGCGCGATGGTGCGGGCGTCGCAGGGGTGGCAGCGCTGCCCGTGCACCATGAACAAGGGAGGCGAGCCATGGTGTTTCATGTATCGATCGCGATCGTGGCGGTCCTGGTGCTGTTGGCCGGTCTGGTGCCGGGACCCTTCAACGCGGCCATGCAGTCGGCGCTGGGCGTGGTGGTGCACGGCGCTGGGTGGATGTACCTGCTGGTGGTGTTCGTCACGCTGCTGTTCCTGCTCTACCTGGCGTTCGGGCGCCTGGGGGCGCTGCGCATCGGCGGCGAGGACGCCGAGCCGGAGTTTTCCAGGGTGAGCTGGCTGTCGATGCTGTTTGCGGCGGGCATGGGCATAGGCCTGGTGTTCTGGGGCGCGGCCGAACCGATTTCGCACTTCGTGCGGCCGCCCGAGGGGCTGGCGCCGCAGACCTCGGTGGCAGCGCGCGCGGCCATGCGCTACGCCTTCTTCCACTGGGGACTGCACCCCTGGGCCATTTATGCGCTGATCGGCCTGGCCATGGCCTGGTTTCAATACAACCGGGGCGGGCGCGGCCTGGTGAGCGACATGCTGGAGCCGGTGCTGGGCCGCCACCACGCCGGCTGGGCCGGGCAGGTGGTGAACATTGCCGCGGTGGTGGCCACGGCCATCGGCGTGGCCACCACCCTGGGTTTCGGCACTATCCAGATTGCGGCCGGGCTGGAGCGGGTGTTCGGCATCAAGGCGACGCAGACCCTGCAGCTGGCCACGATAGGCGTGGCCTTCGTGCTCTACATGGCCTCCAGCACCAGCGGGGTGGAGCGGGGCATCAAGTGGCTGTCCAACACCAATCTGCTGCTGGCGGGGCTGTTGATGCTGGCGGTGCTGCTGCTCGGGCCGACGGGCGCGCTGTTCGATACCTTCACCACCACCCTCGGGGCTTACGTCAACCAGCTGGTGACGATGAGCCTGCGCCTCTCGCCATTTTCCGAGAGCACCTGGTCGTTTGACTGGACGGTGTTCTACTGGGCCTGGTGGATCGCCTGGGCGCCCTTCGTGGGCGCTTTCATCGCGCGGGTCTCGCGCGGGCGTACGGTCAAGGAATTCGTCATCGGCGTGGTGCTGGCGCCCACGCTGCTGGGCTTTGCCTGGTTTGCGGTGTTTGGCGGCGCGGCGCTGCACGCGCAGATCTTTGGCCAGGCGGATCTGGTGCAGGCGCTGGCCAATGGCTACGAGACGGTGCTCTTCGTGCTGTTTGACAGCCTGCCCGCCAGCATGCTGCTGTCGGTGGTGGCGCTGGTGCTGCTGATCATCTTCTTCGTCACCTCGGCCGACTCGGCGGTGCTGGTGCTGGCCAGCATGTCCACCGACGAGGCGGGCGACCCGCC
This sequence comes from Comamonas sp. NLF-1-9, assembly GCF_019195435.1. Lineage (NCBI taxonomy): Bacteria > Pseudomonadati > Pseudomonadota > Betaproteobacteria > Burkholderiales > Comamonadaceae > Comamonas > Comamonas sp. NLF-1-9. Next base: position 1,466,422 of record NZ_CP078069.1, on the reverse strand, counting down.
GCTGCGCCGGCGCGTGGTCTGGGGCGTGGCGGTGGCGCTGATTGCGGCGGCGCTGCTGGTGGCCGGCGGCCTGCAGGCGCTGCAGGGCCTGATCACGATAGCGGCGCTGCCGTTCGCGCTGCTGATGCTGCTGGTGATCGTCAGCCTGTTTCGCGTGCTCGATGGCGAGGCCACGCGGCTGCGCCGCGAACGCCAGCAGCAGCGGCACATGATGCAGACTTGGGTGCAGCGCGAGATGGCGCAGCAGGCGCGCCAGTACGCTCCGGCGCCTGGCGCGCCCGCGCCGCGAGCGCCTGGATCACCCGACGGCGGCTGAGCCTTGCCCGGCGGTGCGCCCGGGCGCATCCGCCATGCGCGGCCTCAGGCTTCGGCGTGGTAGCCGGTCACGCGTTCGACCTCGTTCTTCGAGCCCAGGATCACGCTCACGCGCTCGTGCAGCTGGGTGGGCTGGATGTCCAGGATGCGCTGGCGGCCATTGGTGGCCGCGCCGCCCGCCTGCTCCACCAGCCAGCCCATGGGGTTGGCTTCGTACATCAGGCGCAGCTTGCCGGGCTTTCTGGGCTCGCGCTTGTCCCAGGGGTACATGAAGATGCCGCCGCGGCACAGGATGCGGTGCACGTCGGCCACCATGCTGGCGATCCAGCGCATGTTGAAATTCTTGCCGCGCGGGCCGTCCTCGCCCGCCAGGCATTCGTCGATGTAGCGCTTGACCGGCGCGTCCCAGTGACGCACGTTGCTCATGTTGATGGCGAACTCCTTCGTGTCCTCGGGAATGCGCACGTTCTCGCGCGTGAGGACGAAGGAGCCCTGCTCGCGGTCCAGCGTGAACATGGCCACGCCGTCGCCGACGGTGAGCACCAGGGTGGTTTGCGGCCCGTAGATGCAGTAGCCGGCGGCCACCTGGCAGTTGCCGGGCTGCAGAAAGTCATTGTCGTGCACGCCGGGGTGGCCTTCGGGCTTTTTCAACACGCTGAAGATGGTGCCGATGGAGACGTTCACGTCGATGTTGCTGGAGCCGTCCAGCGGGTCGAACATCAGCAGGTATTCGCCCTGGGGGTAGCGGTTGGGCACGACGTAGATGCCTTCCATCTCCTCGCTGGCCATTGCTGCGAGGTGCCCGCCCCATTCGTTGGCCTCGATCAGGGTTTCGTTGGCGATGATGTCCAGCTTCTTCTGCACCTCGCCCTGCACGTTCTCGGTGCCGGCGCTGCCCATCACGTCGCCCAGCTCGCCCTTGTTGACGGCAAAGCTGATGCGCTTGCAGGCGCGCGCCACCACCTCCAGCAGCAGGCGCAGCTCGGACGGGATGTGGCCGTGCACGCGCTGCTGTTCGACGAGGTAGCGGGTGAGGCTGATGCGGTGGTCGACCATGAAAACTCCTCTCAATCGGCCAGGGCGTGGGTGACGAGCTCGCGCACGTCGTTGGAGAGCTTGGGCGCGGCGGCCACCCGTTCGATGGCGGCGCGCGCGGCCTCGCGGTAGGGCTCGGCCAGCCGCTTCCAGCGGTCCAGCGCACGCGCCAGGCGCGCGGCCACCTGCGGGTTGAAGGCGTCCAGCGCCAGCACCTGTTCGGCCCAGAAGGCATAGCCTGCGCCGTCGCGGCGGTGAAAGGCCCCGGGGTTGGCGCTGCAGTAGCTGAATACCAGGCTGCGCGCGCGGTTGGGGTTCTTCAGGTTGAAGTCCGGATGCTGCATCAGCGCCTGCACGGCGGGCAGCACGTTGCCGCCGCGGTCGGGGCGCGCGGCTTGCAGCGCAAACCATTTGTCCAGCACCAGCGCGTCGTCACGGAAGCGTTCGTGGAAACGCTCCAGCGCCGGGCGGGCGAGTTCATGGTCGCTCACGATCAGCGCGCCCAGCGCGTTCAGGCGCTCGGTCATGTTGGCAGCAATCTTGAAGCGCTGGTAGGCCTTGCCCGGCCAGACGGTGTCGCCGCTGCTGCGCGCGGCCAGGCAGAGCATGGACAGCGCCAGGCCGGCCAGCGCGCGCCGGCCGCTGCTGGCGGCATCCGGGCGGTAGGCGCCGCTGTCCTGGTGCTGCTCCCAGGCGCTGCGCCATTGGGCTTGCAGCGCGGTGGCTAGTTGCAGGCGCAGAGCCTCGCGCGCCGCATGCACCTGCTGCGGATCGACCTCGTCGAGCTGTTCGGCGATGTAGACCTCCGAGGGCAGGGTCAGCACCAGTTCCTTGAATGCGGGGTCCAGCTGCGGGTCCGCCAGCACCGCGCGCAGCGCCTCGACGATGTCCTCGGGAATATGGCCATTTATGGCTGTAGCGCCCGTCTGCTCTGCGCTATCAGCTATGGAAGAAAGAGCAACGCGCAGCAGCAGGCGCTGGCCCGCTTCCCAGCGGTTGAAGGGGTCCGCATCGTGTGCGAGCAGAGTCAGCAGTTCGGCGTCGCTGTAGTCGCACTCCAGGATGACCGGTGCGCTAAAGCTGCGCAGCAGCGAAGGCACGGGGCGCTGCGCCACGCCTTCGAAGGTGAAGGTCTGGCTGGCCTCGTGCAGCACCAGCGTGCGCTGGGTCTCGCCCGCCGCGGCCTCGCCCGCCAGTTGCAGGGGCAGGGCGGCGCCGTCTTCACCGACCAGGCCAAGCGTGAGCGGAATGACGAAGGGCAGCTTGTCCGGCTGGCCCGGCGTGGGCGGGCAGCTCTGCATGAGGGTGAGGGTGTAGGTCCGGGCGTCGGCGTCGTAGTGGCCCGCGGCCTTCACGCGTGGCGTGCCGGCCTGGCTGTACCAGCGCTTGAAGGCCTCCAGGTGCTGGGCCAGCGGGCTTGCGGGGTTGGCGTCGGCCATGGCCTGGGCGAAGTCGTCGCAGGTGACGGCGTGACCGTCGTGGCGCTCGAAGTACAGCTTCATCCCGCGGGCGAAGCCTTCGTGGCCGCCCACCAGCGTGCGCTGCATGCGCACCACCTCGGCGCCCTTTTCGTACACCGTGACGGTATAGAAGTTGTTGATCTCCACGTAGCTGTCCGGGCGCACCGGGTGGGCCATGGGGCCGGCGTCTTCGGGGAACTGGGCGCTGCGCAGCACGCGCACGTCCTCGATGCGGCGGGTGGCGCGCGCGGACGCGCTGCCGGCCATGTCCTGGCTGAACTCCTGGTCGCGAAAGACCGTCAGGCCTTCCTTGAGCGAGAGCTGGAACCAGTCGCGGCAGGTGACGCGGTTGCCGGTCCAGTTGTGGAAGTACTCATGGCCGACCACGCCTTCGATGTTGGCAAAGTCCTGATCGGTGGCGGTGGCCGGGCTGGCCAGCACGTATTTGGTATTGAAGACGTTCAGACCCTTGTTCTCCATCGCGCCCATGTTGAAGTCGCTGGTGGCGACGATCATGAAGCGCTCCAGGTCGAGCGACAGGCCAAAGCGCGTCTCGTCCCAGGCAATCGCCGCCATCAGCGAGTTCATCGCGTGCTCGGTCTTGCCCAGGTCGCCCGGGCGCACCCAGACTTGCAGCAGGTGCTCCTTGCCGGCGCGGCTGGTGATCTGCTGCTCGCGTGCCACGAGCTTGCCCGCCACCAGTGCGAAGAGGTAGCAGGGCTTTTTGTGCGGATCGACCCAGCGGGCAAAGTGGCGCCCGTCCGCCAGCTCACCCGATTCGACCAGGTTGCCGTTACTCAGCAGCACCGGGTAGCGGGCCTTGTCGGCGCGCAGGAGCACGCTGAAGCTGGCCATCACGTCCGGGCGGTCCAGGAAATAGGTGATACGCCGAAAACCCTGCGCCTCGCACTGGGTGAAGAAGGTTGCGTTGCTCACGTACAGGCCCGACAGCTGGGTGTTCTTCTCGGGCGCGCAGGTGGTGAAGATTTCCAGATCGAAAGGCTCGCTGCCCTCGGGCAGGTTTTCCAGCACGAGCTGGTCTTCCTCGATCTTGAAACTGGTGCCCGCGCCGTTGACCTGCACGCGCGCCAGCTGGAGCTCTTCGCCATCGAGGCGCAGGGCCTGGGCCGCTACCTCGGGGTTGCGGCGCACGCGCATCTTGTTGAGCACCCGGGTCTTGGCCGGATCGAGGTCGAAGGTGAGCTCCACCGCGTCGATCCAGAACGCGGGCGGCGCATACTGCAGCCGGTAGACCGCGCTGGCGTTGCCATCTCTCATCATGGGTTGGTCCTTTCCTGGGGGCCGCTCCCCGGCGCGCACGTGCGCGGGCCGGGGCGGGCCGTTAAACGCCTTGCTTGAGCGAGGCTTCGATGAACACGTCGAGGTCGCCGTCGAGCACTTTTTGCGTGGCCGAGACTTCGACGTTGGTGCGCAAGTCCTTGATGCGGCTGTTGTCCAGCACGTAGGAGCGTATCTGATGGCCCCAGCCGACGTCGCTCTTGGTGTCCTCCAGCGCCTGCTGCTCGACCATGCGTTTTTGCATTTCGTGCTCATACAGGCGCGAGCGCAGGCGCTGCCAGGCCACGTCGCGGTTGCTGTGCTGGCTGCGCCCGTCCTGGCACTGCACCACGATGCCCGTGGGGATGTGGGTGAGGCGCACCGCCGAATCGGTCTTGTTGATGTGCTGGCCGCCCGCGCCGCTGGCGCGGTAGGTGTCGGTACGCACGTCGGCGGGGTTGATGTCGATGTGGATGGAGTCGTCGATCTCGGGATAGACGAAGAGCGAGGCGAACGAGGTGTGGCGTCCGCCCGAGCTGTCAAAGGGGCTTTTGCGTACCAGGCGGTGCACGCCGGTTTCGGTGCGCAGCAGGCCGTAGGCGTATTCACCCTCCATGTGGATGGTGGCGCTCTTGATGCCGGCGACGTCGCCCGGGGTTTCTTCATCCACCGTGGCCTTGAAGCCTTTTCTTTCCGCGTACTTCAGGTACTGGCGCAGCAGCATGCCGGCCCAGTCGCAGGCTTCGGTGCCGCCGGCGCCGGCCTGGATGTCGATGTAGCAATTGAGCGGGTCCGCCTCCTTGCTGAACATGCGGCGGAACTCCAGCTCTTCGATCAGGGGCTTGAGCTTGTCGACCTCGGCTTCGATCGCGGCCAGGCCGGCTTCGTCGTCCTCGTCCCGGCTCATTTCATAGAGCTCGGTGTTGTCGGCGATTTCCTGGGTGAGCTTTTGCAGCGTGAGCACCACGCCGTCGAGCAGCTTTTTTTCCTTGCCCAGCTCTTGGGCTTTTTTCGGGTCGTTCCAGACGTTCGGGTCTTCGAGCGCGGCGTTGACGGTTCTCAGGCGCTCATGCTTGGCATCGTAGTCAAAGATACCTCCGCAAGGCCTCGGTGCGCTCGCCGAGGTCTTCGAGGGTGTTGCCGATGAGGTTGATTTGTTCTGCTTCCATGGGAAATCCTTTGCTGTCGCATGCGGGTAATCCTGGATTTTCCCATGAGCGGCCGCAGCCGGCCTGCGGTGGGCGCGCAGCAGCCTGAACGGCGCGCGCTTTGCAGGCTTTTGCCTGCGCTGCAAGTGCTCAGGCGCCGAGAAAATCCTCGATCAGGCGGGCCACTACCGCGGGCTGGTCGTGGTGCAGCATGTGGCCGGCGTCTTGCACCGTGGCGGTTTGCAGCTGGCGCACATGGGTCAGGCGTTGATGGTGCTCCCGCAGGGTGAAGCGCCCCTTGAACCACAGGGCCGGGCTGTCTTGCTCGGATTCGATGCACAGTACCGGCGCGGTAATGGCAGCGTACAGCGCCAGCGCCTCATCCACGCGGTAGAGCTGGGCGCTCACGACCTTGTGCGCGGCGTCGCCCAGAACGTGCCAGCGCCCGTCCGCGCCCTGGCGGGCCCAGTGCTGCGCGAGCCACGCGGCCTTGTCCGCGCCCAAGCGCGGGTTGGTGCGCATCAGGCGCGCAGCCACTTTGTCTGCGCTGTCGTAGCTCTTGAGGTGGATTTCTCCCTGGCGCAGGCGCTGCAGTTCGTCCAGCCACTGCGCGTAGCGCGCCGGTGCCTCGGCCGGGTCGGTGGCGGGCAGACCAAAGCCTTCCAGGTTGACCAGGCGGCGGATGCGCGCCGGGCGCACGCCGGCATACATCATCGCAAGATTGCCGCCCATGCTGTGCCCGACGAGGTCAATCGCCGCTTCACCCGCAAGCTCATGCAGCAAGGCATCCAGATCGGCCAGGTAATCGCTGAAGTGGTAGCAATCCACCGCGCTCGCCGGCATGGACAGGCCAAAGCCCCGCCAGTCGGGCGCGATGATGCGCCGCTGCCCGCTCAAGGCTTCGCTGAACGCATCCACCACGAACTGCCAGGACGCCCCCACATCCATCCAGCCGTGCAGCAGTACCAGCGGCGGCAGGGGACTGGTGTCGGGGCCCCAGCAGCGCAGATGGCAGGGGTTGCCGCGCAGGCTCCGGGTTAGCGTTTGGGCAGACTGGCGTTCACGGTACATCCTGCCGATTATTCCGCCCGCAAGGTGCGGGCTTGTCGCGCGTGCGATAGGGTCAGGGTCGGCGGGCCGCCGCGCTCAGACGAGGGCGCGCACCACCGCGTCGCCCATCTCGGCGGTGCTGACGCTGGTCGTGCCTTCGCTCCAGATGTCGGGCGTGCGCAAGCCCTGGGCCAGCACCCGGCCGACGGCCGCTTCGATGCGCTCGGCCGCCTGGCTCTGGCCGAGCGAGAAGCGCAGCATCATCGCGGCCGAAAGAATCGTTGCCAGCGGATTGGCCAGGCCCTTGCCGGCGATGTCCGGCGCGCTGCCGTGGCTGGGTTCGTACAAGCCCTGCTTCTTGTCGTTCAGGCTGGCCGAAGGCAGCATGCCGATGGAGCCGGTGAGCATCGAGGCTTCGTCCGAAAGGATGTCGCCGAACATGTTGCCGGTGACGATCACGTCGAACTTCTTGGGCTCCTTGACGAGCTGCATCGCGGCGTTGTCCACGTACATGTGCTCGAGCTGCACGTCGGGGTAGTCCTGGTGCACCTCGCTGACCACGTCCTTCCAGAACTGGAAGGTCTCGAGCACATTTGCCTTGTCCACGCTGGTTACGCGCCGCTTGCGCTGGCGCGCGGCGTCGAAGGCCACGCGCGCGATGCGCTCGATCTCGGGGCGGGTGTAGCGCATGGTGTCAAAGGCTTCGTCGGCGCCGGCAAACGCGCCGTCGGGCGCCTTGCGCCGGCCGCGCGGCTGGCCGAAGTAGATGTCGCCGGTCAGCTCGCGCACGATGAGGATGTCCAGGCCCGCCACCAGCTCGGGCTTGAGGCTGGAGGCGCCGACCAGCTGCTCGTGGCAGATCGCCGGTCGGAAGTTGGCAAACAGGCCGAGCGCCTTGCGCAGGCCGAGGATGGCCTGCTCGGGGCGCAGCGCGCGCTCCAGCTTGTCGTACTTCCAGTCGCCCACCGCGCCGAACAGGATGGCGTCGGCCGACTGCGCCAGCTCCAGCGTCGCAGGCGGCAGCGGGTGCCCTGCGGCTTCATAGGCTGCGCCGCCCACGGGCGCGCTCTGCATCTCGAAGCTCAGGCCCAGGGCCTTCAGCACCTTGACCGCTTCGGCAACGATTTCGGGGCCTATGCCGTCGCCCGGAAGAATGGCAATTTTCATGTTTTGATAGCTGCTCGCGCTTGCTGGGCAAGCGTTTTAGGCCAATTTTGTATAAATCTTGAAACGTCTTCAGGACGCCATGACCCGTGCGAGCCAGGGCTTGCTCGCCAGGCGCTCGGCCTCGAAGGCCTTGATCTTGTCCTTGTGGCGCAGCGTCAGGCCGATGTCGTCCAGGCCGCCGAGCAGGCAATAGCGGCGAAAGGGCTCGACCTCGAAGGGGATCTCCTCGCCCTGCGGATCCACGACGACCTGGCGCTCCAGATCGACGGTCAGGCTGTAGCCGGGGAAGACCGCCACCGCGTCGAACAGGCGGCCGACGACGGACTCGGGCAGGCCGATCGGCAGCAGCCCGTTCTTGAAGCAGTTGTTGAAGAAGATGTCGGCAAAGCTGGGCGCGATGATGGAGCGAAAGCCGTACTGCTGCAGCGCCCAGGGCGCGTGCTCGCGGCTCGAGCCGCAGCCGAAGTTCTGGCGCGCCAGCAAGATGCTTGCGCCCTTGTAGCGCGGCTGGTTGAGCACGAAGTCCGGGTTCGGCTTGCGCTTGGATTCGGGCATGCCGGGCTTGCCCGGCTGGTCCAGATAGCGCCATTCGTCAAACAGGTTGGGGCCAAAGCCGGTGCGCTTGATGGACTTGAGAAACTGCTTGGGGATGATCGCGTCGGTATCGACGTTTTCGCGGTCCATGGGCGCGACCAGCCCCTTGTGTACGGTGAATTTTTCCATGATGGCCTTACTTGTCGGCGGCGCGCTCGATGGCGTTGCCGGCCTTTTGCACGTCCTGGCCCATGCCCTTGACGGTGTTGCAGCCGGCCAGGAGCACGGCGAAGAACAGGGGAACGAGCACGGCAATCTTTTTCATGGGTAGCTCCTTCAGGCGAACTTGCGGATGTCGACGAAATGACCGTGGATGGCAGCGGCGGCCGCCATCGCGGGGCTGACCAGGTGCGTGCGCCCGCCCGCGCCCTGGCGGCCCTCGAAGTTGCGGTTGGAAGTCGATGCGCAGCGCTCGCCCTGCTCCAGCCGGTCGGCGTTCATCGCCAGGCACATCGAGCAGCCCGGCTCGCGCCACTCAAAGCCGGCGGCGAGAAAAATCTTGTCCAGCCCCTCGCGCTCGGCCTGCGCCTTCACCAGGCCCGAGCCCGGCACCACCATCGCAAGCTTGATGTTTTTCGCCACCTTTTGATTGAGCTTCCTGACAACGGCGGCGGCGGCGCGCAAGTCCTCGATGCGGCTGTTGGTGCACGAGCCGATGAAGACCTTGTCGACGAAGATGTCTTGCATCGGCTTGCCGGGCGTGAGGCCCATGTAGGTGAGCGCGCGCTCCATCGCGTGGCGGATCACCGGATCTTTTTCCTTTTCCGGGTCGGGCACGCGGGCGTTGATGTCCACCACCATCTCGGGGTTGGTGCCCCAGGTGACCTGCGGCAGGATGTCGGAGGCGTTCAGATCGACCACGGTGTCGAACTTTGCATCGGGGTCGGAATGCAGCGTCTTCCAGTACTGCACCGCCATGTCCCACTCCACGCCGGTGGGCGCGAGCGGGCGGCCCTTGAAGTAATCGATGGTTTTCTGGTCGACGGCGATCATGCCCGCGCGCGCGCCGGCTTCGATGGTCATGTTGCACACCGTCATGCGGCCTTCCATCGACAGCGCCTGGATGGCCTCGCCGGCAAATTCGATGGTGTAGCCGGTGCCGCCCGCCGTGCCTATCTTGCCGATGATGGCCAGCACGATGTCCTTGGCGGTAATGCCCGGCGCCACCTGGCCGTTCACCCGCACCAGCATGTTCTTCGCCTTCTTGGTCAGCAGGCACTGCGTGGCCAGCACGTGCTCAACCTCGCTCGTGCCTATGCCGTGCGCGAGCGCACCGAACGCGCCATGGGTGCTGGTGTGGCTGTCGCCGCAGACCACCGTCATGCCCGGCAGCGTTGCGCCGTTTTCCGGGCCGATCACGTGCACGATGCCCTGGCGTTTTGAAAGAAAGGGGAAGAAGGCGGCCGCCCCGTTCTTCTGGATGTTCTCGTCCAGGGTTTCGATCTGCAGTTTGCTGATCGGGTCGGCAATGCCGTCGTAGCCCAGTTCCCAGCCGGTGGTCGGCGTGTTGTGGTCGGCGGTGGCAATGATGGAGCTGGTGCGCCAGACCGGGCGCCCCGCCTCGCGCAGGCCTTCGAAAGCCTGCGGGCTGGTGACCTCATGCACCAGGTGGCGGTCTATGTACAGGAGGGCCGTGCCGTCGTCCTCGGTGTGGACCACGTGCTCGTCAAAGACCTTGTCGTACAGGGTGCGTCCCATGGATGCTCTCGGTTGCTTGCAAACAAAGCGGCAATTCTAGGCAAGGAAGCGCCTGGCAAGCCGGGAGCAGGGCTTTGCCGCGGCGCCGGGCGAACGCCCCTGTTTTGTCAATACGTTGGAAAAAAGCGACACCACAAGGGTTTTTTCAGGGCTAAGTTCGTGGTTTTTATTGACTCCCGGAAGGAATCGTTGTGCCAAAAACCATGATCGAGCCGTTTCGCATCAAGAGCGTGGAGCCCATCCGCATGACCACGCGCGCCGAGCGCGAACAGCTGCTGCAAGCCGCCAGGCTCAATGTCTTTCAGCTCAGGGCCCAGGACGTGCTGATCGACTGGCTCACCGACTCGGGTACCGGGGCGATGTCCGCACGCCAGTGGGGCGCGATCATGGAAGGGGACGAAAGCTACGCCGGCGCGCGCAGCTACTTCCGCCTGGAGCAGGTCATCCGCGACATCACCGGCATGGAGCACTTCGTGCCCACGCACCAAGGCCGTGCGGCCGAGAAGGTGTTGTTCAGCGCCGTCTGCAAGAAGGGCGACCTGGTGCCGAGCAACTGCCACTTCGACACCACCCGCGCCAACCTGGAATACGTCGGCGTCGAGGCCGTGGACTGCGTGATCGCCGAGGGCCTGGAGCCGGCCACCATCCACCCCTTCAAGGGCAACATCGATCTGGCGCGCGTGGAGGCGCTGCTCAAGGAGCAGGGCGAGCGCATACCGTTTGGCATGATCACCGTGACCAACAACACCGGCGGCGGCCAGCCGGTGGCCATGGCCAACATCCGCGCCTACGCAGCCCTGCTCAAGAAGTACGGCAAGCCGCTCATCATGGACGTGTGCCGCTTCGCCGAAAACGCCATGTTCATCAAGATGCGCGAGCCTGGCTACGAGCACACCAGCGTGCGCGACATTGCGCGCGAGATGTTCAGTCATGCCGACGGCGCCACCATGAGCGCCAAGAAGGACGGCATGGTCAACATCGGCGGCTTCATCGTGCTGCGCGCCAGCGACTGGCTGGACGAAGTGAGGAACGACCTCATCATGATGGAAGGCTTTCCCACCTACGGCGGCATGGCCGGGCGTGACCTGGAGGCGCTGGCCGTGGGCCTGGAAGAGGGGCTGGACGAGGACTATCTGCGCTATCGCCTGCGCACCGCCGAATACCTGGGCGAAAAGCTCGACGCCGCGGGCGTGGGCTTCGTCAAGCCTACCGGCGGCCACGCGGTCTACATCGACGCCAAGACCGTGCTGCCCGACATGCCGGTGGCGCACTACCCCGCCTGGGCGCTGTGCAACGCGCTCTATCTGGAAGGCGGCATTCGCGGCGTGGAAGTGGGCTCGATGATGTTCGGCCGGCGCCTGGACGACGGCACCGAGACCTTCCACAGCATGGAGCTGGTGCGCCTGGCCTTCCCGCGGCGCATGTACACGCAAAGCCACTTCGACTACGCCGCAGAGGTGATTGCCGAAGTCAAGCAGAAAGCGGGCGCGATACGCGGGGTGCGCATCACCAAGCAGCCCAGGTTTCTGCGCCATTTCACGGTGCAGTGCGACTGGGCATGAGGCTGCGGGGCGGCGCTCTGCATGGAACTGCGTGGGCGCCGCCTTTGCCCTTTGCTTGCGCAATAAAAATGCGCAAAATGAGCAAAACAGAAAGCCGCATGTGACAGTCAACCCATAAAGTCGCTTTGAGTTTGCGCAATTTTGGCAATTTCGCCAAAACGCCGTTCATCAACCCGACTCTATGGAGCCTGCGACCATGCCCACGACGAACTACCCCGCCGAGCCCTACAAGATCAAGGTCGTCGAGCCTATCGCGATGACCACGCGCCAAGAGCGCGAGCAATACCTCAAGGACGCCGGCTACAACACCTTCCTGATCAACTCCGAGCAGTGCTACATCGACCTGCTGACCGACAGCGGCACCACCGCGATGAGCGACTACCAGTGGGCCGGCATGATGCTGGGCGACGAAGCCTACGCCGGCAGCAAGAACTTCCTGCACCTGCAGCAGGTCGTGCGCGAGTACTACGGCTTCAAGCACATCATCCCCACGCACCAGGGGCGCGGCGCCGAGAACCTGCTCTCGCGCCTGTGCATCAAGCCCGGCGACTACGTGCCCGGCAACATGTACTTCACCACCACGCGCGCGCACCAGGAACTCAACGGCGCGACCTTCGTGGACATCATCATCGACGAGGCGCACGACGCGCAAAAAGACCACCCCTTCAAGGGCAACGTCGACCTGAACAAGCTGCAAAAGCTCATAGCCGAAGTGGGCGCCGAGCGCATTCCCTACGTCTGCGTGGCCGTGACCGTGAACCTGGCCGGCGGCCAGCCGGTGAGCATGGAAAACCTGCGCGCCGTCAAGCAGTTGTGCGAAAAGCACGGCATCCAGGTGATGCTGGACGCCACCCGCTGCGTGGAAAACGCCTACTTCATCAAGGAACGCGAGGCCGCCTGCGCCGACATGAGCATTCGCGCCATCCTCAAGCAAATGATGAGCTATGCCGACGGCTGCACCATGAGCGGCAAGAAGGACTGCCTGGTGAACATCGGCGGCTTCCTGTGCATGAACGACGACGAGCTCTACCAGCGCGCGAGCGAACTCGTGGTGCTGTTTGAAGGCATGCCCAGCTACGGCGGCATGGCCGGGCGCGACATGGAAGCCATGGCGCGCGGCATCGAGGAGTCGGTCGATTTCCACTACATCGAGCACCGCGTGGCCCAGTGCCGCTACCTTGCCGACAAGCTGGAAGCTGCCGGCGTGCCCATCGTGCGCCCGGTGGGCGGCCACGCGGTCTTTCTGGACGCGCGCGCCTTCCTCGATCACCTGCCGCAGGATGAATTTCCGGCACAGACCCTGGCCGCGCACCTGTATCTGGAAAGTGGCGTGCGCAGCATGGAACGCGGCATTGTCAGCGCCGGGCGCAACAAGCAGACGGGTGACCACCACCGCCCCAAGCTGGAGCTGGTGCGCCTGACCATCCCGCGCCGCGTCTATACCTACGCCCACCTGGATGTGGTGGCCCAGTCCTGCATAGACCTGTACCAGCGCCGTGGCAGCATCACCGGCATGAAGATGGTCTACGAGCCGGCCTTCCTGCGCTTCTTTACCGCGCGCTTTGAGCCGCTGCCCGTGTCGGCCAAGGCGCCCTCCGCCCAGCCTGCCGAAGAATTGGCGACGGCGTGACGGTTGGGCTTTCCCTGCTGCGCGCTCTGAAGAACCACGGCGCGCACGAGATCTTCGGTATTCCCGGAGATTTCGTGCTGCCGCTGTTCAAGCAAATCGAGGAAAGCGCCATCCTGCCCCTGGTCACGCTCAGCCATGAGCCTGGCCTGGGTTTTGCCGCTGACGCTGCCGTGCGCATGCATGGCGGTATCGGCGTGACGGTAGTCACCTACGGCGCAGGTGCGCTCAACATGGTGAATGCCGTGGCCAATGCCTACGCCGAGCGCGTACCGTTGGTGATCGTGGCGGGTTGCCCAGGTGCACTGGAAGCACAAAACGGTTTGGTCTTGCACCACCAGGTGCAGCATGTGGATTCACAGTGGCGCATCTTCAAGGAGATCACCTGCGACCAGGTACGCATCTCCAACCCGGCCACCGCGCCGCAGGAGATCGCGCGCGTGCTGCGCAATTGCCGCGAATACTCCCTGCCCGTGCTCATCGAGGTGCCGCGTGACATCACCTTGGCACCCATGGAGGAAGTGCCCGTTCTGCCGGATACCGCCTTCAATCCCGAGGCTGTGGCGGAATGCGCGCAGGAGTGGCTGCAGCGCATACAGGCTGCAAGCAGACCGGTGCTGGTGTTGGACGTGGAAGTGCGCCGATTTGGCCTGGAAAAGCGTGTGGCCGAGCTGGCACGGCGCCTGCAGCTACCGGTGCTCACCACCTTCATGGGGCGTGGCCTGCTGGCCGAGGGCGACATGCTCCAGGGCGTGCAGTTGCGCGGCACCTATCTTGGCATTGCGGGTGACGAGCAAACCACCGCCTTGCTTGACGACTCCGACTTGCCCATCATGCTCGGGGCCATCCTTTCGGATGTGAACTTTGGCGTCAGTGCGCAGCGCATGGACTTTCGCAAGGCCTTGATTGCTGCCCAGCGTGAAGCACGTGCAGGCCATCACCTGTATGAGAACATCCCTCTGGCTGCCTTGGTGGACGCTTTGCTGCAGCATCTTGGCTCACTGCCTGCGGGGCATGCCGCCGAGTCTCCTGGCGTGGATTGCCCCAGCGGTCTGGTGGCCGATGACGAACCGGTGCGCGCTGCTGACGTGAGTCGCGCGCTCAACGACCATATCCGCCAACATGGGCCGCTGCCCATTGCATCGGACATGGGGGATTGCCTGTTTGCCGCCATGGAACTGCTGCCGACCACGCTGGTGGCACCAGGCTACTACGCCACCATGGGTTTTGGTGTGCCCGCCGGCATGGGGGTGCAACTGGCCACCGGCGAGCGCAGCCTGACCCTGGTGGGAGATGGCGCGTTTCAAATGACCGGGCTGGAGCTGGGCAATTGCCGGCGTCTGGGCATAGACCCCATCATCATCGTGCTCAACAACCAGAGTTGGGAAATGATCCGCGCCTTCCAGCCCGAATCGCGTTGCTCTGATCTGGGCGACTGGCAGTTGGCCCGATTGGCTGATGCCATTGGTGGTCGGGGATATCGGGTGCAAACGCGGCGTGAATTCAAGGCTGCGCTGGACGCCGCCTTTGCCGAGCGCGGTCGCTTTCAGTTGATTGAGCTGATGATTCCGCCGGGGGACAGCACCCCTACGCTCAAGCGCTTTTCCGACGGTATCTACGCCATGCGGGCGCGGCGCTGAGCCAGGCCCCTGCGCTATGCTCCCTTCCATGTCCTGCCTCAGCGGCTGGGCATGGAAGCGGCAGCAGACTTTGTGCCGCCGCTCTTGCAGCACGGAGCCAGCCCCATGGGCCCTTACGACGAAATCATTGCAGCGCTCAACCGCCAGGGCTGGAGCATCACCGACACCACGGTGGCGCCGCAGTTGTGCGCCGAGCTGCGCGCCCATGCGCAGCGTCTGTGGGAGGAGGGCGCGTTCGAGCCCGGCGAATTCGGCCTGGACCTGGCGGGCGGCAAGCAGCCCGAGGTGCGCGGCGACGCCGTGTGCTGGATAGAGCCCGCCAGCGACCTGGCGCGGCTGCCCTTCTTTGAATGGATGGCGGGCTTTCGGGCCGTGCTGAACGAGCGCTTCAAGCTGGGTGTGCGCAGCCAGGAATTCCACTTTGCCCGCTACCCCGAGGGGCGTGGCTACCGCAAGCACCTGGACCAGCACCGTGGGCGCAACCTGCGCAAGATTTCCGTGGTGCTGTACCTGAACCCGGACTGGGATGCCGCCAATGGCGGTGAACTGTGCTTTTACCAGCCCACCGACCCCAACACCGAGATAGCCCGCCTGGCACCGTTGAATGGGCGGCTGGCGGTGTTCGTCAGCGGCCTGATGCCGCACGCGGTGCTCCCGTGCAAGGCCACGCGCTGGAGCGTGACCGGCTGGCTGCGCACCGACGAAGCCGCCTGAACCCATGCGCGGCGCTGCTCAGTCCTGCTGCGGGAACGGGCTCTGGCGCTGGCTGTGGTGTCTGGCTCTGCTTGCCGCCTTGTTGCCGGCACGGGCGCAGCCACCGGCGCCGGTCGATGTGCGTGATGCGGCCGGCCCCGCATTGATGTTGGCGCCGAGCGTGCAAGCGCTGGAAGACCCGCAGGGCGCCTACACGCTTGCGCAGGTGATGCAGCCGCCTTTGGCAGGGCGCTTTGCCGCAGGCCTGGGCAAGGACGAAGCCTTCAATTTCGGCATCACGCCATCGGCCTGGTGGTTTCGCTTCACGCTGGATAACCCCGGCGACGAAGCGCTCACGCGGGTGCTGGAAGTGGCCTATCCGCGCCTGTCGCAAGTCACGCTCTACCGGCCTGACGCAGATGCCAGTGTGCAAACCATGGAGACCGGCATGCAGGCGCCGTTTGCCTCGCGCCCGCTCGCCTGGCGCGCGTTTGCCTTCCCGCTCAAGCTGGGGCCGCAAACGCAGCAGACCTACTACCTGCGCGTGCAGTCGCTCACCGCCTTCATCGTGCCGCTGCGGCTGTGGCAGCCGACGGCCTTTGCGCGCCACGTGGCGGGCGACTCTGCGGCCCAGGCCTGGTACTTTGGCATGGCCAGCGCCATGGCGCTGTTCAACCTGCTGATCTTCCTGTGGCTGCGCGAGCGCCTGTTTCTCTATTACGTCTTCTTCGTGGTCAGCATGGCGTTTGCGCTGGCGGCGCAAAACGGCCTGGTCAAGCAGTTTCTGCCGCTGGAGCCTCCCTGGTGGTCCAACCTGGCCGCCACCTTCGGCTATTCGCTGGCGATCGCCACCGGCCTGCAATTCATGCGCCGCCTGCTGGACACCGCGCGCACGCTGGGGCCTTGGGACGGGGCGCTGCGCGCGCTGGTGTGGTTCTTCGTGCTCAGCCCGGCGGTCTTTCCCTTTACCGGCCAGAGCCTGATCCGCACGGCGGCCGTGGTCTATCTGCTGGCCATCGTGGTGGTGGCGGTAGTGCTGGTGCACGGCATGCTCCGGCGCCAGCGCAGCGCCTACTTCTACAGCGCCGCCGCGCTGATGCTGGCCGCGGGCGCGCTGGTCAACGTGCTGCGGGCGCTTGGCCTGCTGCCGACCAACGTGTTCACCGCCAACGCCATGCAGATAGGCTCGGCGCTGGAGATGGTCTTGCTGGCGCTGGCGCTGGCCGACCGCTACGCGCAGCTGCGACGCGAGAAGCTGGCCATGCAAAAAGACCTGCTGCAGGCGCAGACGCAGTTGATCGAGCACCTCAGGGAGTCGGAGCAGCAGCTCGAGCGCAAGGTGCTCGCGCGCACCGAGGAGCTCTCGCGCCTGAACCAGCAACTGGCCGTGCTGAGCGTGACCGACGGCCTGACCGGCATCGCCAACCGGCGCCGCTTCGACGAGCTGCTGCAGGCCGAATGGCTGCGCGCGCGCCGCTCGGGCACGGCGCTGGGCCTGGCGATTCTGGACGTGGACTGGTTCAAGGCCTACAACGACCGCTTCGGCCATCCGGCGGGCGACGCCTGCCTGCGCGCCATCGCCACGCTGCTGCGCGAATGCGTGCAGCGCGAAGCCGATCTGGTCGCGCGCTACGGCGGCGAGGAATTCGTCATGCTCATGCCGGGCGAGAGTGCCGAAGGCGTGCGCCGCAGCTGCGAGCGCCTGCGCAATCGGCTGCAGGCGCAGGCCATGGCCCATCCCGGCTCACCGCTGGGCCAGGTCACGCTGAGTGTGGGTATCGCCAGCATGGTGCCGGGCACGGACGAGGGCCCGCACCAGTTGCTGCGCCGTGCGGACGTGGCGCTGTACCAGGCCAAGAAGGCTGGGCGCGATCGCGTCGTGGTGTTCGAGCCGCACGCCGTCTGAACAACGCTAGACGCTGAACTGCAGCGCCGCCAGCCGCGCGTAGGCGCCGTCGGCGGCGATCAGCTGGGCGTGGCTGCCCTGCTCGACGATGCGCCCGTGCTCCAGCACCACGATGCGGTCGGCGTGCTGCACGGTGGCCAGGCGGTGGGCGATCACCAGCGTGACGCGGTGGCCGGTGCGCTGGTGCAGGGCGGCATCCAGCGCCTGCTGTACCACGCGTTCGCTGTGCGCATCCAGCGCGCTGGTGGCTTCGTCCAGCAGCAGGATGGGCGCATCCTTGAGCAGCGCGCGCGCAATCGCGATGCGCTGGCGCTGTCCGCCCGACAGGCGCACGCCGCGCTCGCCCAGAAAGGTGTCGTAGCCCTGGGGCAGGGCGCTGATGAATTCGTCGGCAAAGGCGGCGCGCGCCGCCGCCAGCACCTGCTCGCGCGTGGCTTCCGGGCGGGCGTAGCGGATGTTGTCCAGCGCGCTGCTGGAGAAGATCACCGCCTCCTGCGGTACGGTGGCGATCAGGCGGCGCAGCGCCTGTGGATCGAGCGCGCGGATGTCCACGCCGCCCAGCGTGATGCGGCCCCGGTCCACGTCGTAAAAGCGCTGCAAGAGCTGAAACATCGTGGACTTTCCCGCCCCGCTGGCGCCCACCAGCGCCACCGTCTCCCCGGGGTGCACATGCAGGTCAAAGCCCCGGATGGCCGGGTTCTCCGGGCGCGAGGGGTAGTGAAACACCAGCTGCTCAAAGCGCACGTCCAGAGCCTGGCCCGGCGCCAGCGCGCGCAACTTCGTGGGCTCGGGCGCGGTGATCGCAGGGCGGGCCACGAGCAGCTCCATCAGCCTTTCCGTTGCCCCGGCGGCGCGCAGCAAGTCGCCGTAGACCTCGCCGAGCACCGCCACCGCGCTGGCCAGAAAGAGCGCATACACCACGGTCTGCCCCAGGCTGCCCGCGCTCATCTGCCCGGCCATCACTGCCTGGCTGCCGCGGTACAGCCCCCACAGCAGCAGGGCGGCGTTGGCAATGATGATGAAGGCCACCAAGAGCGCGCGCACGCCGCTGCGCCGTATCGCGGTCTGAAAGGCCACCTCGTTGGAGTCGGCAAAGCGGCGCGCCTCGCGCTGCTCGGCGGTATAGCCCTGCACCACCGGGATGGCGTTGAGCACCTCGGCGGCGATGGCGCTGGCATCGGCTACGCGGTCCTGGCTGGCGCGCGACAGGCGGCGCACGCTGCGCCCTATCCACATCGCGGGCAGCACCACCACCAGCACCGCCGCCAGCGCGACCGACATCACGTAGGGGTTGGTCCAGACCAGCATGACGAGCGCGCCCAGGCCCAGCACGGCATTGCGCAAGCCCATGGAAAACGACGAGCCGATGACCGTGTGGATCAGCGTGGCATCCGCCGTCAGGCGCGAGAGCACCTCGCCGGTCTGCGTGGTTTCGAAAAACGCCGGGCTTTGGCGCAGCACCTGGGCATAGACCGCGCTCTTGAGGTCGGCGGTCACGCGCTCGCCCAGCCAGCTCATCATGTAGTAGCGCGCGGCAGAAAAAATGCCCACCGCCACAGCCACCACAAACAGCAGCGCAAAGTGCGCGCGCAGCATGCTGCCCTGGCCCGCGTAGGGCAGGCCGCGATCAATCGCTACGCGCAGCGCCAGTGGAAAGACCAGTGTGGCCGCCGCTGCCAGCAGCAAAAAGGCCAGCGCCAGCGCCATGGGCCAGCGGTAGGGGCGCAGAAAAGGCCACAGCGCGCCCAGGGTGCGGGCAGTGGAAGGCCGGGCCGCGGGCAGCGCGGCGTGCGTGGGTGTGGGCATGGCAAAACGGCTGGGGCAAGAGCGGCCGCGCGGGCTGCGTAGACTTGCATCATGACCGAAGAAAACGAACGCGTGTGCCTGCAGGCGCTGGGCCTGGCGCTGGCGCCCGGGGCCGGGTGCAAGCTCCACGGCTGGAATGCAAGCTTTGGCCCCGGACTGTCGCTGCTGCTGGACGAAGAGGGCGACGGCAAGACCGCGCTGCTGCGCGTGCTGGCCGGTGAACTGCCGCCCGCCGCCGGCGAACTGCGCTGGTGCGGCGCGGCGCTCGCCGAACAGCTGCGCCGCGCGCCGCAGACCGTCTTCTGGCGCGACCCGCGCGCCGAATGGCCAGAGATTTCACCCGCGCAATGGGCGATCGAGCTGGCGGCGCGCTACCCGCACTGGAATGCCGCGCAGTGGCAGCAACTGGTACAGGCGCTGGCGCTGCAGGAGCACCTGCACAAGGAGATGTTTCGCCTCTCCACCGGCGGCAAGCGCAAGGTGCTGCTGGCGGCTGCCTTGGCCAGCGGCGCGCCGCTGACGCTCATCGACGAGCCTGAAGCGGCGCTGGACCGCGCGTCCATCGTGGCGCTGCGCGCCGCACTGGCGCAGCAAGGCCAGGCGAGCCAGCGCGTGTTTATCGTCGGGCATTATGAAGTGACGCCCGAGCTGCCCTGGAGCGCAGTCGTGAGCTTGCGCTGAGGGCGGCGCGCCGGGCGGGCCAGGTCAAGGCTGGTTCGCGCCCCGGCTGCGGGCACGTGCGCCCGTGGTGCTCAGATCACCCCTTGCTGCAGCATCGCATCCGCCACCTTGACGAAGCCCGCCACGTTGGCGCCGGTGATGTAGCTCATGGAGCCGTCGGGGCGGCGGCCGTGTTGCAGGCAGGCGCCGTGGATGCTTTGCATGATGCAGCGCAGGCGCTCGTCCACCTGGTCGCGCGTCCAGACCAGGCGCTGGGCGTTCTGGCTCATCTCCAGGCCCGAGGTGGCCACGCCGCCGGCGTTGCTGGCCTTGCCCGGCGCGTAGAGCACGCCCGCGGCCTCCAGGGTCTTGGCCGCCTCGTTGGTGCAAGGCATGTTGGCACCCTCGGCCACGCACTGCACGCCGTTGGCGATCAGGGTGCGGGCGTCGGCTTCGTCGAGCTCGTTTTGCACCGCGCTGGGCAGGGCCACGTCCACGGGCAGCTGCCAGGGGCGCATGTCGGGCTGAAAGCTTGCGCCCACGCGCGCGGCGTAGTCGCTCACGCGGCCGTATTGTTCGTTCTTGACCTGCATGAGGATGGCGAGTTTTTCGGCCGTGAAGCCGTCTTCGTCGATCACGGTGCCGCTCGAATCCGAACAGGTGAGCACCTTGGCGCCCTGCTGCATGGCCTTCTCGATCGCGTACTGCGCGACGTTGCCCGAGCCCGAGACGGACACGCGCATGCCGTCGAGGCTCTTGCCGCGGGTCTTGAGCATTTCCTCGGCGAAGTAGATCAGGCCGTAGCCCGTGGCTTCGGGGCGCAGGAGCGAGCCGCCAAAGCTCATGCCCTTGCCGGTCAGCACGCAGTCGGCGCGGTTGCTGAGCTTCTTGATCATGCCGGCGATGAAGCCGACCTCGCGCCCGCCCACGCCGATGTCGCCCGCAGGCACGTCGGTGTCCGCGCCCACGTGGCGAAACAGCTCGCTGGCGAAGGCCTGGCAAAAACGCATGATCTCGCCGTTGCTGCGGCCCTTGGGGTCAAAGTCCGAGCCGCCCTTGGCGCCGCCCATGGGCAGCGTGGTGAGCGCGTTCTTGAAGGTCTGCTCGAAGGCCAGGAATTTCAGGATGGACAGCGTCACCGAGGGGTGCAGGCGCAGCCCGCCCTTGTAGGGGCCTATGGCCATGCTGTGCTGTACGCGGTAGCCGCGGTTGACGCGCACCTGGCCGGCGTCGTCCACCCAGCTGACGCGAAAGCACACCACGCGCTCGGGCTCGACCAGGCGTTCGAGCAGGGCGTGCTCGGTGTAGCGCGGATTGGCTTGCAGGAAGGGCCACAGCGATTCCATGACCTCGGTCACGGCCTGCAGAAATTCCGGCTGATGGGGGTTGCGCTGACCCACGCGTTCGAGAAACTGGCCAACGGAGAGACGGGCACTCATGGAAACACCTTCAAGGTTTGATGCGGCAGTGCAGCATTATGTAGAAAAAACATAACGTCATGCATGGCGTAATTTGCAAGTTTTTGTGTTTGCTGTCGCGCAGGCGATAGCCGACCCGGCCTGCCGGCTGGTGGCAGGCGCAAGACTTCAAGGGATAAAACGGCTCAGCGACCGCGCAGGAACAGCGCGTCCAGCTCTTTCATTGATAGCTGGCGCCAGGTCGGGCGGCCGTGGTTGCACTGGTCGGAGCGCTCGGTGGTTTCCATCTGGCGCAACAGTGCGTTCATCTCGGGCAGGCTCAAGAGCCGGTTGGCGCGTACCGCGCCGTGGCAGGCCATGGTGCCCAGAATCTCGTTGCGCGCGCGCTCTACCACGCTGCTGGCCTCGTATTGCGCAAGCTCGGCCAGCACTGTGCGTGCCAGCTCCACCGCGTCGCCTTGTGCCAGCGTGGTGGGCACGGCGCGCACCGCCAGCGTGCGCGCGGAAAACGCGGTGATCTCCAGGCCCAGCGTGGCCAGGGTCTCGCTCTGGGTCTCGGCCGTGGCCACTTCCAGCGGGGTGGCCGCAAAGGTCGCGGGAATCAGCAGCGGCTGGCTGGCCAGGTGCCGGCTGGCGTCGATCTGTGCCTTCAGGCGCTCGTAGACGATGCGCTCGTGCGCGGCGTGCATGTCCACGATGACCAGGCCCTGGGCGTTTTCCGCCAGGATATAGACGCCGTGGATCTGCGCCAGCGCCCGCCCCAGCGGCCAGGCGGGGGCGTCTGCCGCGCTCGCCACGGTGGGCGCCGGCCAGCCGGCGCTGGCCGGGGGCTGCGCGGGCGGCGGCGCATCGGCCGCTCCGGAGCCGGAAGCGCCAGCAGAGGCCGGGGTGCTCGGCTGCGCGGGTGTGCCCCAAAGCGCCTGCAGGTCCGCTACCCTGTGACCCGGTCGTTCTTCCAATTTGAGAGCTGCTTGCGCTTGCCAGGCAAGCGTTTGGGGCCGATTTGGCTTGAAACTGTCTGGCGCGATGGCAGCAGGCGCCGCAGCCAGCGTCTGTGCCCGCGGCGCGGCCAGCACCTGCGCCAGCGCCTGCAGCGTGGCCTGGTGGACCTCGCGGCTGTCGCGAAAGCGCACCTCGATCTTGGTCGGGTGCACGTTCACGTCCACCCGCGCCGGGTCGATGCGCAGATACAGCACCCAGACCGGCTGGCGCTGGCCGTGCAACACATCCTCGTAGGCAGCGCGTGCGGCGTGCTGGAGTACCTTGTCGCGCACGTAGCGGCCGTTGACGTAGCTGTATTGCTGGTCGGCACGCGCGCGCGCGGCGCTGGGCAGGCCGGCGCGGCCGGTGATCGACAGCGGCCCCACCCGGTGCTGCACCGGCAGCGAGGCGGCGATGAAGTCTTCGCCCAGCACGTCGGCCATGCGCCGCGCCAGCGCCTCGTCGCCCGGCTCCTGACCGGGTGCGCAGGTGGCGCGCCATTGCTGGATCAGCTTGCCCTCGTGCCAGAGCGCAAAGCCGATGTCCGGGCGGGCCAGTGCGTGGCGGCGCAGCGCCTGCACGCAGTGGGCCAGTTCGGTCGCCTCGCTCTTGAGGAATTTGCGCCGCGCCGGAGTGGCAAAAAACAACTCCTTGACCTGCACCGTGGTGCCGACAGCGCGTGCGGCCGGGCGCAGCTCGCCGCTGCGCGCATCGAGCAGCCAGGCGGCGCTGGCGGCGGCGGTGCGCGAGAGCAGCGACAGCTCGGAGACCGAGGCGATCGCGGCCAGCGCCTCGCCGCGAAAGCCCATGGTGGCCACAGATTCCAACTCGTCCAGGCTGGCGATCTTGCTGGTGGCGTGGCGGCGCAGCGCCAGCGTCAGTTCCTGCCCGGCAATGCCGCAGCCGTCGTCTTCCACCGCGATCAGGCGCACGCCGCCGGCGAGCAGGCGCACGGTGACCTGGGTGGCGCCGGCGTCGAGCGCGTTGTCCACCAGTTCACGCACCACGGAAGCGGGGCGCTCGACGACTTCGCCTGCGGCGATCTGGCTGATCAGCTCGTCGGGCAGTTCGTGGATGGGGCGGCGGCTGGAGGCGGTGGCGGGCGGGGCGTTCACCACGGTGATTCTATGGAGGCCGCGCGCTGGCCGCCGATAATCGCCGGCTCTGCCGCCCCGGGCCTGCCTCCATGGAATTGCTTGCCTTCCTGATCGACTTCATCTTGCATGTGGACAAGCACCTGGAGCTGTTCGTCAGCACCTACGGCGCCTGGGTGTATGCGCTACTGTTTCTGATCGTGTTCGTGGAAACCGGCGTGGTGGTCATGCCTTTCCTGCCGGGCGATTCGCTGCTCTTCATCGCCGGTGCGCTCAGCGGCACGGGCATGCTGGACTTCTGGAGCGCCACGGCCGTGCTGCTGGCGGCGGCGGTGCTGGGCGACCAGTGCAACTTCCAGATCGGCCACCACTTTGGCCCGCGCGTGTTTCAGTGGGAGAACTCGCGCTGGTTCAACCGCAAGGCCTTTGACCGCGCGCATGCGTTTTACGAGCGCTATGGCGGCATCACCATCGTGCTGGCGCGCTTCATGCCTTTCATCCGCACCTTTGCGCCCTTCGTGGCGGGCGTTGCGGCAATGAACCGCGCGCGCTTTACCGCCTACAACGTGGGCGGCGCGCTGGTCTGGGTGCTGGGCATCTGCAGCGCGGGCTATTTCTTCGGCAACCTGCCCTGGGTGCGCGAGCATCTGGAGATCATCATCTGGGGACTGATCCTGGTGCCGGGCCTGATCGCGATCTATGGCGCCTGGCGCGGCGCGCGCGCGCAGCCGGCGCAGCCCTGAGCGGGCAGAGGTGTTTCAGGCTCGCACTACGCCGTCACCACGTGCTCGACCACGCGGTCGTCGCCGAGCACGATCAGCGCAAACAACAACTCCTGCAGGTTCTGCGCACGCCTGGCCTTGCGTGCCAGCAGCGGGATGGCATCGGGGTTGAGCACCACGAAGTCCGCCTCGGTGCCTGCGGCCAGCGTGCCGATGCAGCCTTCCAGTCCCAGCGCGCGCGCCGCGCCGCCAGTGTGCAGCCACCACAGCTCGGAAGGCGCGAGCGACAGCCCCGGCTTGCTCTGTCCCTCGCGGCCGATGAAATAGCTTGCGAGCATGGTGCGAAACGGCGAAAAGCTGGTGCCCCCGCCGACGTCGCTGGCCAAGCCGTGCAGCATGCCCGCGGCCCGGGCGGCGCCAAAGTCGAAGAAGCCGCTGCCCAGAAAGAGGTTGCTCGTCGGGCTCACGGCGGCGGCGCTGCAGCTTGCGTGCATCAGCGCGCGGTCGTCGGCGTCCAGGTGGATGCAGTGCGCGTACACCGCGCGTGCGCGCAGCAGCCCGAAGTCTTCGTAGACCGACAGATAGGAGCGCGACTGCGGAAACAACTCGCGCACCCAGCGCACCTCGTCGCGGTTTTCCGCCACGTGCGAGTGGATCCAGGTGTCGCCGTAGCGCGCGGCCAGCTCGCCCGCGCCGCGCAGCTGCGCCTGGCTGCTGGTGGGCGCAAAGCGCGGCGTGATGGCGTAGCCCAGGCGGTCCTTGCCGTGCCAACGCCGGATCAGGGTTTCGGTGTCTATGAGGCTTTGCTCGGTCTCGTCACGCAGGCCGTCGGGCGAATTGCGGTCCTGCAACACCTTGCCGCCCATCATGCGCAGGCCGCGCTTTTGCGCCTCATGGAAAAAGGCATCGACCGAAGCCGGGTGCGCGGTGGCAAAGGTGAGCGCGGTGGTCACGCCGTTGCGCAGCAGCTCTTCGAAGAACACGTGCGCGACCTCTGCGGCGTAGGCCGGGTCGCAAAAGCGCGTCTCCGCCGGGAAGGTGTAGTTCTCCAGCCAGGGCAGCAGGCCGTCGGCGGGCGAGCCGATGATGTCGGTCTGCGGGTAGTGCACGTGCATGTCGATGAAGCCGGGCGCAATCAGCCGCCCCTGCCAGTGCGTCAGCGCGACGCCGGGGTGGCGCGGCGCGACCGCGCGGTAGGGGCCGGCGTCAACGACGCGCTGCACGCCGTCGCTGCCGGCCTGCGTCACCAGCAGGCCGTCGCTCTCGTAGAGGGCCTGACCCTCGCCGTCAAAGCGCAGCAACTGCGCGCGGTAAGCTTTCATGGACGCTTCAACCTCCGACGTAGAAGAACTTGAACAGGAAGACCAGCGCGATCAGCCAGACCATCCAGTGCACCTCGCGCACCCGGCCGGTGAACAGCTTGATCGCGGCGTACGAGATGAAGCCGAACGCCAGGCCGTTGGCGATGGAGTAGGTGAAGGGCATCATCAGCGCGGTGACTGCGGCCGGGATCACCTCGGTGGATTCGCCCCAGTCGAGCTCGGTGAGGTCGCGCATCATCAGGCAGCCGACGAAGAACAAGGCCGGCGCCGTGGCGTAGGCCGGCACCGCACCTGCGAGAGGCGCTATGAACAACGCAGCAAGAAAGAGCACCGACACGGTCATCGCGGTGAGGCCGGTGCGCCCGCCCGCCTGCACGCCAGAGGCGCTTTCCACATAGGCGGTGGTGCTGGAGGTGCCGAGCAGCGAGCCGGCAAAGATGGCGGCGCTGTCGGCAAACAGCGACTTGTTCAGCCGGTCCATCTTGCCCGGCACCAAGAGGCCCGCGCGGCGCGCCACGCCCATCAGCGTGCCGGTGGCGTCGAACAGCTCTACCAGAAAGAACACCAGCACCACGTTGAGCAAGCCCTTGGTGAGCGCGGTGTGGATGTCCAGCTTGAACAGCGTCGGCTCGATCGAGGGCGGCGCCGAGAAAACGCCACGAAACTCGTTGCCGCCAAACAGGAAGGAGAGGATGGTGACCGCGATGATGCCGATCAGAATGGCGCCGCGCACGCGCATGCGGTCCAGCGCCACCATGATGAGAAAGCCGATCACGGCCAGCACCACGCTGGGCTGGTGCAGGTCGCCCAGGGTAACGAGCGTGGCATCGTTGCCGACCACGATGCCCGCGCTCTTGAGTGCGATCAGCGACAGGAACAGCCCTATGCCCACGGTGATCGCCATGCGCAGCGACTGCGGTATGCCATTGATGATCAGGCTGCGTATGCCGGTGAGCGTGACCACCAGGAACAGGCAGCCCGAGATGAACACCGCGCCCAGCGCCGCCTGCCAGGTAAAGCCCATGTGCAGCACCACGGCGTAGGCGAAATAGGCGTTCAGCCCCATGCCCGGGGCCAGCGCGATAGGGTAATTGGCGTACAGCGCCATCACCGCCGTGCCCAGCGCGGCGATCAGGCAGGTGGCGACGAAGACCGAATCCTTGGGCATGCCTGCGTCGCCCAGGATGGCCGGGTTGACGAAGATGATGTAGGCCATAGTCAGGAAGGTGGTCAGGCCCGCGATCAGCTCGGTGCGCACGTTGGTGTCGTGCTCCTTGAGCTTGAAGAGTTTTTCCAGCATCAGTTGTCTCCTTGTGTTGTGGCTTTGGTGCAGGGAAATCAGAGTTGCGCGATGGTCTGCTTGACGCGCTCGCGCAGCCAGCGCGCGCCGCTGGCGTGCTGGCTGCGGCTGTGCCAGAGCTGGTAGTAGTGCAGCGGCGGCATGGGGACGGGGCAGGGCACGATGGCCAGCGGCAGCTCGCGCGCCACGCGCTCGCAGTGCTGGCGCCCGGTGGTCAGCACCAGGCGGCTGTGCGCCACCATCTCGGGAATCAGCCCGAAATAGGCGCTGCGCACCACGATGCGCCGCGCCAGGCCCTGGCTGCTCAGCACCTGGTCGATGATGCCGCGCGCGCCCGGGTAGGTGGGCATGGGCGCGACGTGCTCGGCCGCAAGCCATTGATCGGCGCTCCAGCCGCTCTGGGCCGCGGGATGGTCGCGGCTCACGAGCGAGACCACTTCGTCGCTGAAGAGCTGGGCGATGTGCAAGTCGTCGGGCGGCTGCAGCCAGTTGCCTATGACCAGGTCGACCTCGCCCTGGGCAAGCTGGGCGCGGTAGTCGGCCTCGCGCGTGAGCGCATGGATTTCCACATGCGCAAGTGGCGCCAGGCGCTTGATGTCGGTGACCAGGCGCGGCAGGAACAGCGGGTCCAGATAGTCGCTGGCGGCAATGTTGAAGGTGGCGGTGCTGGTTGCGGCGTCAAAGGCGCGCGCCTCGGTGAACAGGGTCTGGGCGGCGCGCAACACCGCGGCCGCGGGTTCGAGCATCTGCTGGGCGACGTCGGTGACCACCATCTCGGCGCCGCTTCGCACCAGCAGCGGGTCGCCGGTGAGATCGCGCAGGCGCTTGAGCGCGGCCGAGACGGCCGGCTGGTTCATGCCCAGGCGCAGCGCCGCGCGCGAGACGCTGTGCTCTACCAGCACGGTGTGCAGCACGCGTATCAGGTGCAGGTCCACGCGGTCGAAGAAGGCGCGGTCCACCCCCGGGTGAACCGCGCCGCTGGCTGTCGGTGGCGCCTGGGGCTGCTCCATCGGCATCGGCGGCGAAGGGTTTCAGGCGGCTTGCACGGCGGTGACGGCGCGCAGGATGGCCTCGCTCGTGGCGGGCACCGACAGCGGCGGGTTGCGGCGGTGCTCGCCCACGGCGGAAATGGCGTCGCGGATCGCGAAGAAGACCGAGAACGGCAGCAGCAGCGGCGGCTCGCCCACGGCCTTGCTGCGGTGGATCGCGTCCTGCAGGTTGCGCCCTTCAAACAGCTTGACGTTGAACACCGGCGGGCAGTCGTTGGCTGTCGGAATCTTGTAGGTGCTGGGCGCGTGCGTCATGAGCATGCCGCTCTTGGGGTGCCAGACGAGCTCTTCCATGGTCATCCAGCCCATGCCCTGGATGAAGCCGCCTTCGATCTGGCCGATGTCCACCGCCGGGTTGAGCGACTGGCCCACGTCGTGCAGCAGGTCGGCGCGCAAGAGCTTCCATTCGCCGGTGAGGGTGTCGACCACGACCTCGCTCACGGCCGCGCCGTAGGCGTAGTAGTAGAAGGGGTGGCCGGTCATGGTCTTGGGGTCCCAGGAGAGGCCGGGCGTGGCGTAGAAGCCGTCGGACCACAGTTGCACGCGGTCCAGGTAGGCGTCGGCCACCACGGCGCTGAAGTCCAGTTCCTTGCCCGCGACGAAGACCTTGTCGTTGGCAAAGCGCACTTCGGTGCTCTTGCCGCCGTGGCGCTGGGCTGCGTTGATCGCCAGGCGCTCGCGGATTCTGCGCGCCGCGTCCTGCGCCGCCTTGCCGTTGAGGTCCGAGCCGGTGGAGGCGGCGGTGGCCGAGGTGTTGGCTACCTTGCTGGTGTCGGTGGCGCTCATGCGCACGCGCTCGAAGTTCACGCCCAGCTCGTGCGCCACTACCTGCGCGACCTTGGTGTTCAGGCCCTGGCCCATCTCGGTGCCGCCGTGGTTTACCAGGATGGAGCCGTCCAGATAGACGTGCACCAGCGCGCCGGCCTGGTTCAGGTGCTTGACGTTGAAGCTGATGCCGAACTTCACCGGCGTGAGCGCCAGCCCCTTCTTGAGCGCCGGGCTGCCCGCGTTGTAGGCGGCCACCTCGGCGCGGCGCGCCTGGTAGTTGCTGTCGCGCTCGAGCTGCTGCACCACCTCGTGAATGATGTTGTCTTCCACGGTCTGGCGGTAGGGCGTGGTGTTGCGCTCGCCGCGGCCATAGAAGTTGGCGCGGCGCACCGCCAGCGCATCCTTGCCCAGATTGCGCGCGATGCTGTCCAGGATGTATTCCATGCAGACCGCGCCCTGCGGCCCGCCGAAGCCCCGGAACGCCGTGTTGCTCTGGGTGTTGGTCCGGGCGCAAAAGCCGTGCATGGCGACTTCGGGCAGCCAGTAGGCGTTGTCGAAGTGGCAGATGGCGCGCGTCATCACCGCGGCCGACAAGTCGGCCGAATGCCCGGCGTGCGAGACCATCTGCAGCGCGACGCCGAGCACGCGGCCCGCATCGTCGTAGCCCACGTCGTACTCGTACCAGAAGCCGTGGCGCCGGCCGGTGATCATGAAGTCGTCGTCGCGGTCCAGGCGCAGCTTGACCGGGCGATTGAGCAGCCGCGCGGCGATGGCCGCAATACAGGCGAACTGGGCCGACTGCGACTCCTTGCCGCCAAAGCCGCCGCCCATGCGCCGGCATTCGACCAGCACCGCATGCGCCTGGATGGCCAGCGCGTGTGCAACCAGGAATTGCATCTCGCTCGGGTGCTGCGTGGAGCAGTGGATGTGCATGCCGCCGCCCTCCTTGGGCAGGGCGTAGCTGATCTGGCCTTCCAGGTAGAACTGCTCCTGCCCGCCCACGTCCAGGCTGCCGGTGAGCCGGTGCGGCGCCTTTTCGATCGCCGCGCGTATGCCTGCCTCATCCAGCCCGCTGCTGCTCCTCGTCAGGTGCATGGGCGCCACCACGTATTGCTGCTTCTCGTGCGCTTGGCGCGGGGTCAAGACCGGCTCGGCCGCCTCGGTCTTGAGCACCGTCTTGGCCAGGGCTGCGGCGCGGCGCGCCTGGTCGCGCGTTTGGGCCACCACGGCGAACACCGGCTGGCCGAGGTAGCGGATCTCGCCATCGCAGAGGATCGGGTCGTCGTGCAGCACCGAGCCGCAGTTGTTCTCTCCGGGGATGTCGGCAGCGGTCAGCACCCGCACCACGCCGGGCATGGCGCGCACGGCGGCCAGATCGCTCTGCAGCAGGCGGCCCGCCGCCACTGGCGACAGACCGAGCGCGCAGTGCAGCGTGCCGGCCAGCTCCGCGATGTCGTCGCAATACGTGGCGCTGCCGCTCACGTGCAACTCGGCCGATTCGTGCGGGCGGCTCACGCCCACGCGGGCACCGGCATGCAGCGCGCTGGCCTCGGCCTGCGCATCGGTGCGCGCATCGCGGTTGTGCTGGTAGTCGGCAAAGGGCGCGTCGCGGCGCAGCAGTTCTTCGGCAATACGGGTATTCATGGCGGTCTCCTTCAGGCGCTGACCACGGCGTGCGGCATTGCGTGGAACACGCTGGCGGCATCGGGGGCCAGCGGCGCCACGGGGCGGGTTTGCAGCCACAGGCGCTGCAGCAGGTTCTGCGCTACCTGCAGCCGGTAGCCGCTGCTGGCGCGCATGTCGGTCAGCGGAGAAAAGTCGCTGGCCAGTGCCTGCTGGGCGGCCTGCACGCGCTCTTGCGTCCAGGGCTGACCCAGCAGCGCGGCTTCGGCTGCGCTTGCGCGCTTGACGATGCCGGCCATGCCGCCATAGGCCAGGCGCACGCTGCGCACCGTCTCGCCGTCGAGCTCCAGCGCCATGCCGGCGCACAGGGCGGAGATGTCGCAATCGAAGCGCTTGCTGATCTTGTAGCCGTGCACCTGGCGCGCAAAAGCCGCGAGCGGCACGGTGATCGCCTGCAGGAATTCGCCCTCTTGCAGGGCGTTCTTCATGTAGTCCAGGTAGAAGTCGGTGAGCGCCAGCGTGCGCAGCGCCTTGCCGCGGCGCAGCTCGACGCTGGCGTCCAGCGCCATCAGGATGGGCGCCGAGTCGCCAATCGGCGAGCCGTTGGCCACGTTGCCGCCCATGGTGCCCGCATGGCGTATCGGCACCGAGGCAAAGCGCAGCCACACGTCCATCAGGCTGGGCGCGCGGCGCACCAGCGCGCGCCAGGCGTCTTCCAGCGGGGCGCCCGCGCCAATCCAGAGCGTGTCGCCGCGCTCCTCGACGCGCTGCATCTCTTGCACCCGGCCGACGTAGATCAGATCGCCCACATCGCGAAACTGCTTGTTCACCCACAGGCCGATGTCGGTCGAGCCCGCGAGCAGCCGCGCCTGCGGCTTGGCTTCGCGCAGCTCGGCCAGCTCGTCCAGCGTGCGTGGGGCGTGGAAGTGGTCGGTGCGCGCTCCTTGTGCCGTCACGCGCGCTGCGGCGTAGTCCAGCGCGCTGGCGCGCTGCAGGCTCTGGAGCGCATCCACCACCGCCTGGCGCTGCAGTCGCGCTTCGGGCAGATCGAACATGCGCTGGCCCGCATCCAGGATGGGGCGGTAGCCGGTGCAGCGGCACAGATTGCCCGAAAGCGTGTCCGCCAGTTCCTGGCGGCTCGGGCGCGTGCCCTGGTGCATGTGGTTTTCATAGCTGCCCCAGAGCGACATCACGATGCCCGGCGTGCAAAAGCCGCATTGCGAGCCGTGGCACTCCACCATGGCCTGCTGCGCCGGGTGCAGCGTGCTCTTGCCGTCTGCGGCCGGCGGCGCAAGCGCCGCCAGGTCTTCGACCGTGAACAACGCCTTGCCGTCGAGCGTGGGCAGAAACTGGATGCAGGCATTGACCGAGCGCAGTTGCAGCGCGCCTTGGGCGTCGAGCTCGCCCAGCACCACGGTGCAGGCGCCGCAGTCGCCTTCGTTGCAACCTTCCTTGGTGCCCGTCTGGCGGCGCTCTTCACGCAGCCAGTCAAGCACCGTGCGGGTAGTGCTTGCGCCATCGACCTGCACGATCTGGCCGCCGTAATAAAAGCGCAAGGGGGAGGGGCGGGCGATTTCGGTCATGGCGGTCTCTGTTCTGGAGCGATCGGCGTGCAAGGCCGGCGCGGGAATGCACCTGTCGATGGTGCGGCCTTTTGCTTCGGGTTTCCATAGCGGCCGCACCATATTGAACATATGCGCAAGCCCATAACACCTGGGTTTACCCTGACAAAACACGGTTCCGCTCCCGGTTCGTGATGGCATGGCCAACGGATTGGGGCGAGCACGCATCTCTGATTGCTACTTCATCGATAGCTTGCCCCACAATACAGACAGGGGACTCGGCCTGTTTTTATCGATGAATTCTGGCTATCCTCAAACTGGTAGTCTTGTCCGGGCGTGCGGGCTTGCTTGGACAATATGACCAACAAGGATTGGGGGTAAGAGGCTGATGGAACTGATTGACAACATCAGTCGTTTGCTGGGCGACGATCTCAAACAGACCGTCCGGCCAGGGGCGCGGCTGAAGATCGCGGCCTCGTGCTTTTCAATGTACGCCTTCGAGGCCTTGAAGGCCGAACTCGAAAAGATTGACGAGCTGAATTTCATTTTCACCTCGCCCACTTTCACGGCCAGCGAGGTGACCGACAAGATACGCAAGGAGCGCAAGGAATTCCACATCCCCAAGCTCGACCGCGAGCGCAGCCTCTACGGCAGCGAGTTTGAAATCCAGTTGCGCAACAAGCTCACCCAGCGGGCGGTGGCCAAAGAGTGCGCCGACTGGATTCAGCGCAAGGCCAGCTTCCGCAGCAATCGCAGCAAGGCGCCCATGCAGCAGTTCGCCTGCGTGCAGGCGGGTGGCACAGACACGGCATACATGCCCCTGCATGGCTTCACTGCCGTCGATCTGGGCTACCAGCAGGGCAATGCCGTCTCCAACCTCGTCAACAAAATGGACGAGGCACCATTTGCAGCCACCTACCTGAGCCTGTTCGACCAGATCTGGAACGACCCCGAGAAGCTGGAAGACGTGACCGCGCAGATCTGCGAGCACATCGCCTCGGTCTACCAGGAGAACTCGCCCGAGAGCATCTACTTTCTGATGCTCCACAACATCTTCAGCGAATTCCTGGACGAAATCGACGAGGACGTCCTGCCCAACGACCGCACGGGCTATCAGGACACGCTGATCTGGAACAAGCTCTTCAACTACCAGCGGGATGCGGCCAGCGGGGTCATCAACAAGCTGGAAACCTACAGTGGCTGCATCCTGGCCGACAGCGTGGGCCTGGGCAAGACCTTCACCGCCCTGGCCGTGATCAAGTACTACGAGCTGCGCAACCGGTCGGTGCTGGTGCTGTGCCCCAAGAAGCTGGCCGACAACTGGCTCAACTACAACCGCAACCTAAAAACCAACATCTTCGCCAGCGATCGTTTCAGCTACGACGTCCTTTGCCACACCGACCTCTCGCGCACCAGTGGCGAATCCTTCGGCACGCCGCTCAACCGGATCAACTGGGGCAACTACGACCTGGTCGTCATCGACGAGTCACACAACTTTCGCAACAACGATGCATACAAAGACAAGGAAACGCGCTATCAGAAGCTGATGAACAAGGTCATCCGCGAAGGCGTGAAGACCAAGGTGTTGATGCTCTCGGCCACGCCGGTCAACAACCGTTTCAATGACCTGCGCAACCAGCTTGCGCTGGCTTATGAGGGTGACTCGGAAAACCTGAGCAAGAAGCTGCGCACCAGCAAATCGGTAGAGGAGGTCTTCCGCAACGCGCAGAAAGCCTTCAACGCCTGGTCCAAACTGCCGCTGGAAGAGCGCACGCCACGCGCCATTCTGGATGCGCTCGATTTCGATTTTTTCGAGCTGCTGGACAGCGTCACCATCGCGCGCTCGCGCAGGCACATCCAGACCTTCTACGACACCCGGGACATTGGCCACTTCCCGGAGCGCCGCAAGCCCTTGTCGTTCCATTGCGCCTTGACCACACGCCCGGACGTGATGGGCTTCAATGACATATTCGAGCAACTGACCCGGCTCAAGCTCGCCGTGTATGCCCCCGTCAGCTACATCCTGCCCAGCCGCCTGCGCAAATACGAAGAGCTGTATGACACCAAGGTGGGGAGCAAAGGCACGCTGCGCCAAGCCGACCGCGAGAAGAGCCTGCAAGCCCTGATGACGGTCAATTTGCTCAAGCGGCTCGAAAGCTCCGTCCAGTCATTCCGGCTCACGCTGCAATCGCTGCAAGCCAACCATCAAGACATGCTGACCAAGATTGCAGCCTTCAACCAGACCGGTAGCGCTGCCAGCGTGGCCGACCTGACCGAGGCGCTGCAAGACCTCGACGCCGAGGAAGACGACCTGCTCGACGAACTCGGCCAAGGTGCTGGCACAGACATCGGCGGCAAGGTCAGGATCAACCTGGCCGACATGGATCTGCCCTCGTGGGAACACGACCTCAAGGGCGATCTCGCCACCATCGGGGCGCTGCTGGCCTCGATGGCCAAGATCACGCCTGAAGACGACGCCAAGCTCCAGCACCTCAAGGGCCAGGTGCTCGGCAAAATCGCCAGTCCCATCAACCCCGGCAACAAAAAAATCCTGATCTTCACCGCCTTTGCCGACACCGCCGACTACCTCTACGCCCATCTGGCACCCGCCCTGCAGGCCCTGAAGATGCACTCCGGCAAGGTCACGGGCAGCGACCGGCCCAAGTCCACACTGCCCACCGCGTATGACTTTCAGGAACTGCTAACGCTGTTCTCGCCGCGCTCGAAAGAAAAAGCCGTCGTGCTGCCCGGCGAACCGGCCGAGATCGACCTGCTCATCGGCACCGACTGCATCTCCGAAGGCCAGAACCTGCAGGACTGCGACTGCGTCATCAACTACGACATCCACTGGAACCCGGTACGCATCATCCAGCGCTTTGGACGCGTGGACCGCATCGGCTCGCCCAACGCCAGCATCCAGCTGGTCAACTATTGGCCCGATATCTCGCTCGACGAATACATCAAGCTCAAGGAGCGCGTCGAGAGCCGGATGACGATCGTCGACGTCACCGCCACTGGCGACGACAACGTGCTGTCCGCGCAGGCCAACGACGTGTCCTACCGCAAGGAGCAACTGCGCCGCCTGCAGGAAGAAGTCATCGAGCTGGAGGATTTGAAGACCGGTGTCTCCATCACCGACCTGGGCTTGAACGACTTCCGCATGGATTTGCTGGGCTACGTCAAGACCCACGGCGACCTGAACAAATCGCCCAACGGCCTGCATGCCGTGGTGCGCGCCAATGCCGATCTGGGCCTTGCGCCCGGCGTCATCTTTACCCTGCGCAACCGCAACGCGGGTGTCAACCCGCCCGCGCACCTGCCGCAGCACAACTGGCTGCATCCGTACTACCTCATCTACATCAGCCGCTCGGGCGAAGTCGTCCACGATCACACCGAAGTCAAGCGCCTGCTCGATCTGGTGCGCAGCTGCTGCAAGGGCCAAGACACGCCCATCACCCAAGCGACCCAGGTTTTCAACAAAGAGACCGCCGAAGGCCGGCAGATGCAGCGGTACTCTGACCTGCTCGGCAAGGCGATTCGCTCCATGGTCGAAGTGAAGGAAGAGAAAGATCTGGACAGCCTGTTCTCCGGCGGCAAGACCACGGCGCTGACCAACACCATCTCCGGCCTGGATGACTTCGAGCTGATCGCCTTTTTGGTGGTTCAGGAGGCCGAATGACGGTGCCTGCCCATCCGGCGCTGATCGATTACCCGGCGCAAGCCGCGTTTGGCCGCCCCCTTCCGAAGAACAAGATTTACGAACACGCCGCAGCCAACACCCGGCTGAAAGACCTGTTCGTCAAACAGGTGGAACAAATCGTCTGGGCCTTCAAGCTGGCCCCGGAAACGATCAACCTGCCCGAGCGGCCAGGCGTGCTGGAGATCCAGGTCTTCAGCATCCAGCTCAAAACCCCGGAGCTGCACCGCGACGTGCTGCGCGCCATCGACGGGGCGATAGCCTCGCCCATCGTGTTCGAACTGGGCTTTGACGGCAAAACGCAGGTGGTGGCCGCCTGCAAGCGCCCCAACGAGGCCGACGCCAGCCGCTGGGTGCTCTCCGACTACTTCGCCACGGGCTGGCTGCCCGCCGCTTGCGCGCGCAGCGCCCTGCCCGTGGCCCTGCACATGGGCGGCCTGTACGAGCAACTGCTGCACCGCCTGATTCCCCTGCCGGCCCGCCCGCAGGAAACGCTGGCCGCGCTGATCGCGCGCGTGGAGCAGGCCCAGGCCATGCAGCGCGAGCTGGACAAGGCCATGGCCCGGCTGGCCCGGGAAAAGCAATTCAACCGCAAGGTGGAGATCAACGCCGTCGTGCGGCAACTCCAATCCGAACTCGACAGCCTCCGCCGGTGATGGGCCGGCAGCGGCCCGGACGGCAACAGGACAGAAACATGGAAAAACTCAAGATGCATTCGCCCAACCTGACGGAAGACAACATCGCGCGCCTGCGCGAGCTGTTCCCCGGCTGCGTGACGGAGGCCCGGGGCGAGGATGGCCGCGTGCGGCTGGCGGTGGACTTCGACCAGCTCAGGCAGGAGCTGTCGGGCACGCTGGTCGAAGGCCCGCAGGAACGCTATCACCTGAACTGGCCCGGCAAGCGCGAGGCGCTGCTGACGGCCAATGCGCCGATTGCCAAGACGCTGCGCCCCTGCCGCGAAGAGAGTGTGGATTTCGATACGACCAAGAACCTGTTCATCGAAGGTGACAACCTGGATGCGTTGAAGCTGCTGCAGGAGACTTATCTGGGCAAGGTGAAGATGATTTATATCGATCCGCCGTACAACACTGGAAAGGATTTCGTTTACGAGGACGATTTCAGCTCTGATACCGAGAGCTACTTGGTTCGATCGAACCAGATAGACGAGGCAGGCGACCGGCTGGTGGCTAACACCGAGGCAAATGGGCGATTCCACTCGGAATGGCTGAACATGATCTATTCCAGGTTACGTCTTGCGCGAAACCTACTTGCTGAAGATGGGGTGATCTTCGTTTCGATTGACGACAACGAGGTTGACAACCTTAGAAAGGTATGTAGCGAGATATTTGGCGAAGGAAATTTCATTGCACAGATCGTCTGGGAAGGCGCTAACAAGAACGATGCGAAGCAAGTAGGCGTGTCGCACGAATACGCCCTTGTGTATGCAAGGGAGAGGAGCGCCGTCCCAAGAAACTGGAGCATCCGCAAGGAAGGCGTGGATGAGGCGTTAGCCGAAATCGCCAGACTCAAGATTAAGTACGGCGCGGACTACGAATCCGCATCAAACGACTTGGCTGGATGGTTTCGCTCCATGAAGGCCAAAGCAGTCTTCGGTCTACGCCGGTTTCGACACATAGATACCAGGGGCGCCTATAAGGAGGACGATCCTACGGCACCAGGTGGGCGACGCTTCCAACTTATAAATCCGAAGTCAGGTGAGCCCATACCGTTGCGTCGCAACCGCGGATGGAGCTTCGATCAGAACGAGTTCAATCGGTTGGTCGAAGAGGGGCGCGTCAGCTTTGTTACGCCAACCAGTGTCATGATCCGACGGTACCTCCATGAGACAGATGCGCTCACGCCGCCTAGTGTTTTCTACCAGCCGGCACGCTCGGCATCAGAACGGCTCGCAGCGCTGCTAGGTCCCGGCATCTTCGACTTCCCGAAGGATGAGGCGGTCATTGCCAAGTTTATTGAGATGGCAACGACCGGATCTGCCGATGACTGTATCGTTATGGATTTCTTTGCAGGATCGGCAACGACGGCGCACGCTGTATTCCAATTAAACGCTGAGAGCGGGAAGCGGCTGAGGTTCGTGCTCGTCCAATTGCCTGAAACCTGTCCAGAGACATCCTTTGCAATGACGGCGGGCTACCGAACAATTGCTGATGTAGCAAAGGAGCGAATTCGCCGTGCAGGCAAAAAAGTCGCTGATAACCTCGCTACCGGCAACTTAGACACCGGCTTCCGCGTCCTCAAAATCGACACCTCCAACATGGCCGATGTCTATTACGCCCCGGATGCACTGGACAAGGCCAGCCTCGATCTGTTCGTGGACAACATCAAGCCAGGTCGCACGCCCGAGGACTTGCTGTTCCAGGTCATGCTGGACTGGGGCGTCGACCTCGCCCTGCCCATCGAGACAAAGACCGTCCAGGGCAAGGATGTGTTCTTCGTCGACGGCAACGCGCTGGCCGCCTGCTTCGATGCCCAGGGCGGCATCGATGAAGATTTCGTGAAAGAGCTGGCCACGCACAAGCCGCTGCGCGCCGTGTTCCGCGATGCGGGCTTCAAGGACAGCTCGGTCAAGATCAACGTGGAGCAGATCTTCAAGCTGCTGTCGCCTGCCACCGAAGTGAAGAGTATCTGAGGGGGCGGCATGGATGCCCAGGAGCTGAAAGCCGTGCTGGAGCAACTGATCACCACCTGGGAGAACGAGGTGGTGGAGTTCAAGCAGGCAGGCAACGACTACAGCACCGATGAGATAGGCAAATATTTCTCGGCGCTGGCCAACGAGGCCAATCTGCGCGATGCCGAGGCCGGCTGGCTGGTGTTCGGGGTCAGCAACAAGACGCGGCGCGTGGTGGGCACGGACTACCGCCCGCAGGCCGAGCGCCTGCAGACGCTCAAGATGCAGATCACCGAGAACGCCCAGCCGCGCATCAGCTTTCGTGACATTCATGAGCTCGCGCATGCGGACGGGCGCGTATTGCTGCTGGAGATTCCGGCGGCTCCGCGTGGCATCCCGATTGCGTGGAAGGGCCACTACTACGCCCGCGCCGGCGAAAGCCTGACCTCGCTATCGCTGGACAAGCTCGACGCGATCCGGCGCCAGACGCTGGCGCAGGATTGGACGGCGCAAGTGGTGCCTGGCGCCACTCTGGCCGATCTGGATGAGGCCGCCGTGCGCAAGGCGCGCGAGTCTTTTGCCGGCAAGTACGCCAACCGCATCGCGCTGGAGGATGTGCTGGGATGGCCAACCAGCACCTTCCTGGATCGTGCGCGGCTGACGCAGGACGGGCAGATCACCCGCACCGCCTTGTTGCTGCTGGGCAAGGCCGAATCGGCCTACCGGCTTTCGCCCCACCCCGCGCAGTTGACCTGGAGCCTGGTGGGCCAGGAGCGCGCATACGAGCACTTTGGCCCGCCGTTTCTGCTGAGCACCACGCGCCTGTATCAGCGCATCCGCAATATCCAGTTGCGCATCCTGCCGCAGGACGAGCTGGTGCCGGTGGAGGTGCCGAAGTACGACCAGCGGATCGTGCTGGAGGCGCTGCACAACTGCATCGTGCATCAGGATTACCGACGCCATGGCCGGGTGGTGGTGATCGAGCAGCCGGATCGGCTGATCTTCGAGAACGAAGGCGGCTTTTTCGAGGGGCAGCCCGACGACTACATCCAGAACACGCGGCCGCCGCGGCGCTACCGCAACCCCTTCCTCGCCCAGGCCATGGCCGAGCTGAACATGATCGACACCATGGGCTATGGCATTCACGACATGTACAGCGGACAGGCCCGGCGCTACTTCCCGCTGCCCGACTACGATCTGAGCCAGCCCAACGCGGTGACGATGACGATCTATGGCGGCGTGGTGGATCTCGCTTATAGCCGCCTGCTGATCCAGAAGACCGACTTGCCGCTGACGGACGTGCTGGCACTCGACCGCGTGCAGAAGAAGCTGCCGATCCCCGACGAGGCTGCCGCGCGCCTGCGCAAGGCAGGTTTGATCGAGGGGCGCAAGCCGGGCTACTTTGTCTCGGCGGCGGTGGCAGCCGCGACGGCGAGCCAGGCCGAGTACATCCGCACTCGCGCCCAGGACGACGAGTTTTACGCCAAGCTGCTGACCGACTATCTGGAGAAATTTGGCAAGGCCAGCCGCGCCGAGATCAACAAGCTGTTGCTGAGCAAGCTGAGCGATGCCCTGACGGACGAGCAGAAATACAACAAGGTGAGCAACCTCCTGGGCAAGCTGCGCCGTCGCGGAGTGATCGTGAACACGGGATCGGACACGGCACCCTGCTGGCAGCTTGCCGAGAGAAATTAGACGTCTGCCGGCAAAAATCAGAGACCCGCCGAGAGCGGGCCAAGAAAATACAGATAAATCAAAGACTTACGCCTCTCGGCTGGCATGGCTTGCCAAGAGATTGCAACGACGAGACGCGACCGGATGAAGCTCAAATTCAAGACCCAGCCCTACCAGAGCGCCGCCGTGCAGGCGGTGGTCGACTGCTTCCACGGCCAGCCGCCCGCATCCACCGAGGCCGTCAGCTACCGCATCGACCCCGGCAAGGCCAGGAAGGGGACGGAAGACCTGTTTTCCGACGCCGGTTTCAAGAACGCCGATCTGGCGCTGACCGACCTTGCGCTGCTGGACAACATCCAGCAGGTGCAGCGCGGCCAGAACCTGCCGGTGTCTGATGCGCTGGTGAAGACGAAAGTGGCCAAGGTCAATCTCGACATCGAGATGGAAACGGGCACCGGCAAGACCTATTGCTACATCAAGACCATCTTCGAGCTGAACCGCCGCTATGGCTGGAGCAAGTTCATCATCGTCGTGCCCAGTATCGCCATCCGCGAGGGCGTGGCCAAGTCGCTTCAGATCACCGCCGAGCACTTCCTGGAGAGCTACCAGAAGAAGGCGCGCTTTTTCATCTACAACTCCAGGCAGTTGCACCACCTGGAGAGCTTTTCGTCGGATGCGGGCATCAACGTCATGGTCATCAACGTGCAGGCCTTCAATGCCACGGGCAAGGACAACCGCCGCATCTATGAAGAGCTGGACGACTTCCAGTCGCGCAGGCCCATCGACGTGATCAGCGCCAACCGGCCCATCCTGATCCTGGACGAGCCGCAGAAGATGGAGGGCGGCAAGACGCTGGATTCGCTGGTCAACTTCAGGCCGCTGATGGTGCTGCGCTACTCGGCCACGCACAAGACCACGCACAACAAGGTTCACCGGCTGGATGCGCTGGACGCATACAACCAGAAGCTGGTGAAAAAGATCGCCGTGCGCGGCATCGCGGTCAAGGGGCTGGCGGGCACTGCGGGTTACCTGTACCTGCAGTCCATCGAGATATCGACCAAAAGGCCGCCCGAGGCGCGCATCGAGTTCGAGCAGAAGCTGGCGGGCGGCGGCATCAAGCGTGTGGTGCGCAAGCTGGGCAAGGGCGTCAACCTGTTCGACCTGTCGGGCGGGCTGGATCAGTATCGGAATGGCTTTGTCGTGGCCGAAATTGACGCGAACACAGACACCCTGAGCTTCACCAATGGCGTTGAGCTCGCCGTAGGGGAAGCGACCGGCGACGTGACCGAGGCCGCATTGCGCCGCATCCAGATCCGTGAGGCCATCAAGGCGCACTTCGGCAAGGAGCAGGCGCTGTTTGATCAGGGCGTGAAGGTGCTGACCCTGTTCTTCATCGACGAAGTAGTCAAGTACCGCGACTACGCGCAGCCTGACGAGAAAGGCGAATACGCCCGCATGTTCGAGGAGGAGTACACGCAGCATCTGAACGAGGTGCTGGATCTGGTCGAGACGCCATACATCAAGTACCTAAAAGGCATTTCTGCCGACAAGACTCACAGCGGTTATTTCTCCATCGACAAGAAGAGCAAGCGGCAGGTGGATTCGACTGTTGCGGCGCGTGGCGAAAACGCGGGGCTGTCGGACGACGTGCAGGCCTATGACCTGATTTTGAAGGACAAGGAGCGACTGCTGTCCCTGGCCGAGCCGGTGCGCTTCATCTTTTCGCACTCGGCCCTGCGCGAAGGCTGGGACAACCCGAACGTGTTCGTCATCTGCGCCCTCAAGCACAGTGACAACACCATTTCGCGCCGCCAGGAAGTGGGGCGCGGGCTGCGCCTGTCGGTGAACCAGAGCGGCCACCGGATGGATCACCCGGCCACGGTACACGATGTGAACGTGTTGACCGTAGTAGCCAGCGAGAGCTACAAGGACTTTGTCGCTGGGCTGCAAAAGGACATCAGCGAATCGCTGTCCGACCGACCGCGCGTGGCGGACAAGGCATTCTTTACCGGCAAGGTGGTGACCACGGCCACCGGCTCAATGACTGTCACCGAAGATCAAGCAACCGATATCGAGTTCTACCTGATTCAGAACGGCTACGTCGACAAGAAGCGCAACATCACCGAGAAATACCATCAAGACAAGAAGAGCGGAGCCCTGGCTGCCCTGCCCCCCGAGCTGGCCTCATACGCCGAGCAGGTGTTCAAGCTGGTGGACAGCGTCTTCAGTGAAGCGCAGCTCATCCAGCCTGAGGATGAGCGCAAGCTCAGGAAGCTGGAGCCAAACGCCAACTTCGACAAGCAGGAGTTCAAGGCGCTGTGGAGCCGCATCAACCGCAAGGCAGCCTACAGCGTCAGCTTTGAGGAAGCCGAGCTGGTTCACAAGGCCGTGGCTGCATTGAATGCCAGGGACGCTGGCTTGCGGGTCACCCCGCTGCAATACACGATCCAGCGCGGTGAACAGGCCGACACCGTCACCTACGACGGCATCCAATCGGGCGAAGCCTTCAGGCTCAAGGCCACGGAAACGGAGGCCAACCGGCTGTCGGTGCATTCGGCCGTCCAGTACGACCTGATCGGCAAGCTGGCCGAAGGCACGCGGCTCACCCGTCGTACGGTTGCCGACATCCTCAAGGGCATGAACGCCGCGGTCTTCGCGCAGTTCAAGACCAATCCGGAGAGCTTCATCGCCGAGGCCATCCGGCTGATCAACGAGCAAAAGGCCACCGTCATCATCGAGCACCTGAGCTATGACCCGGTGGAGGACCAATTCGCCCTCGACATCTTCACCGCCGGGCAGACCAGGCAGGACTTCAGCAAGGCCGGCGACAGGCTGCAACGACACATTTACGACTATGTGCTGACCGACTCCAGCATCGAGCGCGAGTTCGCGCGCGAGCTGGACACCAGCAGCGATGTCGTGGTCTACGCCAAGCTGCCCCGCGGCTTCCTCATCCCCACGCCAGTGGGCGACTACAACCCGGACTGGGCCATCTCATTCCGGGAAGGCGCAGTCAAACACGTCTACTTCGTGGCGGAGACCAAGGGCTCGATGTCCAGCATGGA
Organism: Comamonas sp. NLF-1-9; assembly: GCF_019195435.1. Lineage (NCBI taxonomy): Bacteria > Pseudomonadati > Pseudomonadota > Betaproteobacteria > Burkholderiales > Comamonadaceae > Comamonas > Comamonas sp. NLF-1-9. The sequence continues at coordinate 1,423,879 of NZ_CP078069.1, read as the reverse complement.
GCTGCGCGAGATCGAGAAGACCAAGATCGAATGCGCCCGCAAGTTCTTCGATGACATCAACCGGAAGTTTGCCCCGGAGCAGGTCAAGTACGACGTGGTGGACAGCTTCGGCAGGCTGATGGAGCTGGTAAGACCACGGCTGGAGAGTTGACTTGCCTGTGCCGTGGGGAATTTCTTCGGTCAAGAGCGCGTCTTTGCTGTTGTATTGATAGCTTGTTGCGCAGTGCAGGCAAGCGTTGAAGTCTGTTTTGTTGATAAATGCTGTCTGCCCTGACATCAAGACCATGCCCTGGTTGCACGTCGGTGCACGCGCATTTCCGGAGTCAGTGGCGCAAGGTCTTGACGATCAGCGCCACGTTCTCGATCAGGCCTACACCCCCAGCGGCAAATCGGCCGACTTGAGCGTGCGCAGCACGAAGCTTGACTGGCTGTGGCGTATGCCCTTGATCTTGTAGAGCTTCTCGCGCAGCAGGCGTTCGTAGTCGCGCGTGTCCTTGACGACGACGCGCAGCAGATAGTCGTACTCGCCCGAGACCAGGTGCGCTTCCACCACCTCGGGAATCGCGGCCAGCACCTGACCGAATTTTTCCAGCGTGTTGTCCGAATGGCTGTCCAGCGTGACCATGACCAGCACGGTCTCCGACAGGCCCAGCGCCTGCGGGTTCAGGCGCACGGTGTAGCCGGTGATGACGCCGGCCTCTTGCATCTTCTTGATGCGGCCCCAGCAGGGTGAGGGGCTCAGGCCCACGGCTGCGCCTATCTCCTGCAGGCTGGCGCGCGAGTTGGCCTGCAGCACGGAGAGAATTTTTCGGTCCAGGCGATCCATGGAACAGATTATTCCATGATATTCAATTTGCCAGATGGATTTTCTGAATTGCCGGCCAGATCGAACAAATTCAGAAAAACAAACTGCACCAGGCTGCGTACAGTTGCTCTCTGTCAAGGCGCTTTACCGAAGCGCACGCCCTTGCCAAGGCCCTGCCCGGTTACCGCCGGGTGGGGCGCTTGCTTTTCTGAAGTCTGCTTGCGGCTCAGGCCTCGCCCGCAAGCAGGCAGATGGTGAGCAGCAGCGAGGCATCGCGCGTGGCCCGCAGAGCGTGCGGGGCGCGCGGCTGCAGGTGGATCCAGTCGCCGGCGCGCAGCGGGCGCGGCTGGCCGGCGACGGTGAACTGCACCTCGCCCTCGATGCAGTACAGCGTGATCTCGCCCGGGGTTTCGTGCAGCGGCAGCTCGCTGCCTGCGGGCAGCACCACGCGCACGACTTCGAGCTGCTCGGCCTTGATGATGGCGTGGGTGCGGGTGTCGGCGATGCGTGCGCCCAGCGGCTGCAGGCTGACCACTTCGGACGAGAGGGCGTGAGGCAGGGCCATGGCGTGATTCCTGACAGGTTCAGATGGTGCGGCTGCGCGCCAGCGGCGGGTTCTTGGCGAAGTAGCGGCGGATGCCGCGCATCAGCGCATCGGCCAGCCGTTCCTGGTAGGCGCTCGAGCGCAGGCGCGCTTCTTCCTCGGGATTGCTGATGAAGGCGGTTTCCACCAGCACGCTGGGGATGTCGGGCGCCTTGAGCACCGCAAAGCCGGCCTGCTCCACCCGCGGCTTGTGCAGCTTGGCCATGGCGCCGATCTCGCCCAGCAGCACGCCGCCGAGCTTGAGGCTGTCGTTGATTTGCGCGGTGGTGCTCATGTCCAGCAACGCGCGCTGCACCTGGCGGTCTTGCACGCCGACGTTCACGCCGCCGATCAGGTCGGCCTGGTTTTCCTTGTTCGCGAGCCAGCGCGCGGCCGAGCTGGAGGCGCCGCTTTCGCTCAGTGCGAAGACGCTGGCGCCGCGCGCCGCGGGCGAGGTGAAGGCGTCGGCATGGATGGAGACGAACAGATCGGCCTGCACCCGGCGCGCCTTGGCCACGCGCGTGGCCAGCGGTACGAAGAAGTCGGCGTCGCGCGTCATGTAGGCGCGCATGGGGTTGCCTCCGATGGTGGTGGCGTTGATGCGCTCGCGCAGCAGGTGGGCGACCTTGAGCACCACGTCCTTTTCGCGCGTGCCGCCGGGGCCGATGGCGCCCGGGTCTTCACCGCCATGGCCGGGGTCGAGCGCGACGATGATGATGCGGTCGGTGCCGCGCACCAGCGCGGGCGCCGCCGGCGTCGGCGGCTGCGCCGGCACTGCCGGCGGCATGGCCAGCGGCTGGCCAGCGGCTGGGCTCGGGGGCAAGACGCCCGCAGCCGGCATGCTGGCGGCGGATTGGCGCTGGGCGATCAGCTCGCCCAGAGGGTCGGGCGCGGGCAGCGCCGCGGTGCTGGTGTCGAGCGGATGGCCCGCGCGCTCGGCGATCAGGCTGGCCAGCGGATCGGGTGCCTCGGCGGGGTAGAGGTCCAGCACCAGACGATTGCGGTAGGCGGCCACCGGTGGCAGCGAGAACACCTGCGGGCGCGCGTCGTGCTTGAGGTCGAGCACCAGGCGCACCACGCCGGGCTGAAACTGCCCGACGCGGATCGCGGCAATGTTGGGGTCGTCCGCGCGTACCTTGCCGACCAGCTCACGCAGCTCGGGGTTCAGGTCCATGCCGGCGATGTCCACCGCCAGGCGCGGCGGCTCGGGGACGAACTGCTGGGTGGCCGCGAGCGGCTGGTCCGACTCTATGGTGACGCGCGAATAGTCCTGCGCCGGCCAGATGCGTACCGCCACGATGCTGGCCCCGCGCGCCAGGTGCTGGCGGCCCAGCAGCAAGGCCAGCGTGCCGGCTTGCAACAGGGTGCGCCGCTGCAGGGGGGAGGGCTTCAGGGGTCTGCGCATGGTGGGGCCAGCTCGCTCAGCAGCGCGTGGCCCCGGGGAGTGGCCGCACGCAGCGTGACGCGCCTATTTTCATCATCCTCTACTTCAATTTCAAGGGCCAAATCCGCATCGGGCAAGCACTTTTGGGCATTTTGTGGCCATTCTGCCAGTTTCAGCCCGGGGCTGGCGAAGATGTCGCGAAAGCCCGCGTCCTCCCATTCGCGCGGATCATCGAATCGGTAGAAATCAAAATGCCAGATGGCCAGATCGCCCACGGCATAGGGTTCGACCACCGCATAGGTCGGGCTCTTGATGCGGCCGCTCACGCCCAGCGCGCGCAGCAGGTGGCGCACCAGCGTGGTCTTGCCCGCACCGAGCTCTCCCTGCAGCGCGATGAAGGCGTTCGCCAGTTGCGGCGCGCGCGCCAGGCGCTGGGCGAAGCGTTCGGTGTCGGCTTCGCAAGACCAGTGCAGCGTGAGGGTGGAGGGGGGCATTTCTACAATCGGCGAGATGGTGGACGGCGACAAACTGCTGGTGCAGATCCGCACCTGGGCGCGCGAGCTGGGATTTTCCCAAATCGGTGTCTCGGGCGTGGACCTGTCCTCGGCCGAGCCGGACTTTCTCGACTGGCTGGCCAAGGGCTACCACGGCGATCTGCATTACATGGTGCAGCACGGCAGCAAGCGTACCCGCCCGGCCGAGCTGCTGCCCGGCACCTTGAGCGTGATCACCGCGCGCATGCCCTACCTGCCGCGCGCCACGCCAGCCGACTGGGCCGCGCGCGAGCGCGCCCGGCTGGAGCAGCCGATGGAGGGCGTGGTCTCGCTCTATGCCCGCGGGCGGGACTACCACAAGGTGGTGCGCGCGCGGCTGAACAAATTGTGCGAGCGCATCGCCGAGGCGGTGGGGCCGTTTGGCCACCGCGCGTTTTCCGACTCGGCCCCGGTGCTGGAAAAAGAGCTCGCGCGGCGCAGCGGCCAGGGCTGGCAGGGGCTGCATTCGCTCATCCTCTCGCGCGATGCGGGTTCAATGTTCTTCCTGGGCGAGATCTACGTCGATTTCCAGCTGCAGGAAACTGCGCCGGTCAGCGCCCACTGCGGCAGCTGCACCGCCTGCATCGACGTCTGCCCGACTCAGGCCATCGTCGCGCCGGGCGTGGTGGATGCGCGCCGCTGCATCTCCTACCTCACCATAGAGAACAAGGGCGCCATCCCGGAGGAGCTGCGCCCCCTGATGGGCAACCACATCTACGGCTGCGACGACTGCCAGACCGTCTGCCCCTGGAACAAGTACGCGCAAAAGACCGAGATACCCGACTTTGACGAGCGCGCGCCGCTCGTTGGTCAGCAGCTCGTCGATCTGTTCCTCTGGGATGAGGAGACCTTTCTCAAGCGCACCGAAGGCGGCCCGATCCGGCGCATCAACCACGAGCGCTGGCTGCGCAACGTGGCGGTCGCCCTGGGCAATGCCTTGCGCCAGGCGAGCGCTGCGCAGGCCGAGAGCATCCGCGCGGCGCTGCGGTCACGGCTGGATCATCCGAGCGCTTTGGTGCATGAGCATGTGGTTTGGGCTTTGAAGCAAGGTTGAAGCAAGCCACTTGAAATTACAAGCCAAATCGGCCTAAAACGCTTGCCCAGCAGGTGCAAGCAGCTATTGTTTCAGGAGAGAAACCGCAAAGCCAAAGGCAGGCTGGCCAGCGCCACGATGTGCGACAGCGTGATCAGCCCCGCCACATACGGCCCGCGGTAGCCCATCTGCACCGCCAGCACATAGCAGCTCGATGCGGTAGGCAGGGCGGCAAAGGCGATGAGCACGCTGGCCTGCACCGTGCCCAGCCCCAGCAGCCGCGCCAGCACCCAGGCCCACAGCGGCATCAGTACATGGCGGATGGCGAGCACGCCCGCCGTCAGCACCCGGCTGTTTTGCAACTGGCCCCAGTGCATGCCTGCGCCCACCGCCATCAGGCCCAGCGGCACCGCAGTGGCGCCCACACGCTGCAGTTGCGGCGTGAGCCAGCCGGGCAGCGCAAGGCCCGCGAGGTTGAATGCCAGGCCAGAGACAGTGGCGATGATCAAGGGGTTGCGCGCCAGCTCGTGCAGCACTCGGCTTTCGCTCTGGCGCGCCATGGGCCAGACGGCGGCCACGTTGATGAGGGGCACGCACACCCCGATCAGGATGGCCACGGCCTGCGAACCCGCTTCGCCCGCCAGGCGCGAGGCCAGCGCCAGCGCGATGTAGGAGTTGAAGCGAAACGCCACCTGCGCCGCGCCCGCATGCTCGCGCGGCGCGATGTGGCGCGCCAGCAGCGGCAGGTGCGGCAGGCTCCAGGACAGCGCGATGCCGCCGCAGCTCAGCAGCAGGCCCGCAGCAATCAGACTGGAAGCGGGGCCTACCTCGATCGGGCTCTTGACGATAGACAGGAACAGCAGGATGGGAAACAGCAGGTAGTACACCAGCCGCTCCAGCGGATGCCAGACGCTGCGGTTGAGCGGCGTGAAGCGGCAGATCAGCCAACCCGCGAGGATTAGGGAAAAATCCGGCAGCAGCAGCGCAGCGACGTTCATTGGGCGCAGGGGCTGAGCAGCGTGATGCCGCCGTCCGAGGGCAGCAGCTCGGCCATGGGGCGGCAAGAGCCGCCGGTGCACAGGTCGAAGTCGGCGGTGAACTCCGAGCGGGTGAGACGCAGCGGCGTCTGCGGCCAGCGCGCGGGCTGGTAGCGGTACCAGCCATCGACCAGGCGCGCATCGGGCGGCGGCTCCATGCCGGCGGCCGAGCCGCGAATGCGCGCCGCGCCCGCTTCCAGGCGCGGCGGCCCGGCATGCACCAGGTAGTCCTCCTCCCAGCGCTGCTTTTCTATCGAATGCGTCCAGGCGAGCGTGAAATGCGCGCCCGGCACAAAGACCGGCGCCGCATGCGCCGCCGCGGCAAGTGCCAGACAGATGCCCAGAGCCATGCGGCTAGGCCTGCAGCGCCACCGGCCGCGCGCGCGTACGCCACCAGTGCCAGACGATGAACAGCGCGCAGCAGGCCATGCCGGCTTCGTCCGTCCAGGGCACGGCCGCTACCAGCAGGCAGGCGGCGGCAATCGCAAACAGCCGCTCGAACCAGTTGAGCCGCCCGCGCAGGTAGCCGATCGCGCCCGCGCCCCAGAAGCCCACGGCGACGATGGCCTTGAACGTCACCCAGGCGATCGCCAGCACGCTCGTGCTCTGCGCCATCAGCGCCGGGTCGTAGACCGCCATGTAGGGCACGATGAAGCCGGCGATCGCGATGCGCACCGCCTGAAAGCCGATCTTCATGCCGCTTTCGTTGGCAATCGGCGCCGCGGCAAACGCGGCCAGCGCCACCGGCGGCGTGAGGTCGGCCATGATGCCGAAGTAGAAGACGAACATGTGCGACACCAGCAGCGGCACGCCCAGCTTGAGCAGCACCGGCGCGGCCAGCGAGCTGGTGATGATGTAGTTGGGGATGGTCGGTATGCCCATGCCCAGCACCAGGCAGATCAGCATGGTGAAGAACAGCGCGAGGAAGAGGTTGTTCTCGCCGATCGCGATCACCTGGCCGCCCAGTTCGGCCGCTACGCCGGTGAGGTTGATCACGCCAATGATCACGCCGACGATGGCGCAGGCCGCAGCCACCGGCAGCGCGTGGCGCGCGCCGTCGGCCAGCGCGTTGATCGCCAGCTTGCGCGCGTCCTGCCCGGTGCGGCGCAGGTAAGTCAGCGCCACCAGCAGCGCGGTCACCACGAAGAAGGTGCCCACGCCAAACTGGAAGAAGCCCGCGCAGGCCAGGCCCAGCAGCACCCAGAAGACCACGCGCAGCGTGGTGCGCCTGACACCCGTGAGCACGGCCGAGCCGAAGATCAGCACCACGGTGAGCGCCAGGCCGATCGTGCCGGAGAACATCGGCGTGTAGCCGGCAAACAGCAGCCACACCAGCCCGATCAGCGGCAGCAGCAGATGCCAGCGCTGGCGCACCGCCGTCCAGGGGTTGGGGCATTCGTCCTTGGGCAGGCCCAGCAGCCCTTTGCGCCCGGCCTCCAGGTGCACCATCCAGAAGGCGGTGAAGAAGTAGAGCATGGCCGGAATCACCGCGGCCTTGACGATGTCCACATACGGCACGTTGATGGTCTCGGCCATGATGAAGGCCACAGCCCCCATCACCGGCGGCATGATTTGCCCGCCCATGCTGGCCGTGGCCTCCACGCCGCCGGCAAACGCGGGCGCGTAGCCAAAGCGCTTCATCAAGGGAATGGTGAACTGTCCCGTGGTCACCACGTTGGCCACGCCCGAGCCGTTGATCGTGCCCATCAGCGCCGACGAGATCACCGACACCTTGGCCGGCCCGCCCTTGGTGTGGCCCACGGTGCCCATGGCGAAGTCGGTGAACAAATCGATCATCCCGGCCTGCTCCAGGAAGGCGCCGAACAGGATGAACAGATAGATGTAGGTCGAGGAGACGTAGGTCGGCGTGCCGAAGATGCCTTCGGTGCCGAAGGACAGCGTGCTCAGGATCTGGTCAGCGCCATAGCCGCGGTGCGTGAGCAGCCCCGGCAAGTGCTCGCCAAACAGCCCGTAGGCCAGGAAGATGCCGCAGATCACCGGCAGGCCCCAGCCCATGGCGCGGCGCGTGGCTTCGAACACCAGCGCCAGCATGACGATGCCGACGAACCAGTCCCAGCCGACGATCTCGCCGGCGCGCGCCGTCAGGTCGGACTCGAAGATCCAGTAGTAAAAGCTGCAGACAAAGCCAAGCAAGCCCAGCGCCCAGCCGGCCACGCGCCCGATGCGCGCCAGCGGCGCCGGTGCGCCCTTGAACGGCGGGTAGAGGATCAGCACCAGCCAGATCACGAAGCCTACGTGGATCGCGCGTATCACCTGGCTGGACATGGGCTGGAAGGCCGCGGTCCAGATCTGAAAGCTGGAAAACAGCACCGCCACCCAGAAGGCGGCGCCGCGCAGCGGCACATGTTCGATGTCCGGATCGCTCATGAAAGGGGTTCCAGTCTCAAAAAAGCCCCCGGGCGGGGGCTGGGTTGGGAGCGTGCCTGCGCCGCCTTACTTGATGACGCCGACTTCCTTGTAGTAGCGCTCGGCCCCGGGGTGCAGCGGCACCGGCATGCCCTTGACGGCGTTCTCCAGCTTGATTGCCTTGGCCGCGTTGTGCGCGGCGTGCAGCGTCTCCAGGTTGGCGTAGAGCTGCTTGGCCATCTCGTAGGCGAGCTCGTCGGAGAGGCCCGAATGCGTGACGAGGAAGTTCGGGATGGCGGCCGTCTGCACGTCCTCGGTCTGGCCGGTATAGGTATTGGCCGGGATCACCGTGGGCTGGTAGGCCGGATCGCCCACCTTGGCGACCACGTCGGCGGGCACCGGCACGACGACGATCTTCACCGAAGTGGCCAGGTCGCGGATCGAGGCCACGCCCAGGCCCGCGGACTGCAGCGTCGCGTCAAGCTGGCGGTTCTTGATCAGCTCCACAGACTCGCCAAACGGCAGGTATTCGACCTTGCCCAGGTCCTGGTAGCTGAGGCCGGCAGCCTTGAGGATGGCGCGCGCGTTCAGTTCGGTGCCCGAGCGCGCCGCGCCCACGGACAGGCGCTTGCCCTTGAGGTCGGCCAGCGTCTTGATGCCCGAATCGGCGTTGGCCACGATCTGGATCACGTTGTTGTACGTGGCCGAGAGGCCGCGCAGCTTGTCCAGCTTCTTGGTAAAGCCCGCTTCGGCGTCGCCCTTCCAGGCGTCCGAGAGCGCGTCGCCCAGCGTGAAGGCCAGCTCGCCACGGCCCGCTTGCAGCAGATTGAGGTTTTCGGCCGACGCCTTGGTCACCTGGGCGGTGGCGCGGGCGTTGGGTATGGTCTTGCCATAAATCTGGGCGAGCGAGACACCCAGGGGGTAGTACACCCCGCTTTGCCCGCCGGTGAGTACGTTGACGAAGGTCTGCTGCGCCATCGCGCCCGGGGCCATGAAGGCGGCGCTCAGGCCGATGCTGCAGCAAAGCGTGCGTATCCAGCGCATGGGGGTAACTCCTTTGTGTGACACGAGAGGGGGCAGAATAGCGCAAGAGCGGCGCTTTGCCGCCGCCAGCTTCAGCAACTTCCTAGGGATTTCCCCCGAAATCGGGGCGATCCGCGATGCCCAGCCCCGAGCCTCCGCAGCCCGACGACGCCCAGCACCCGCTGGTGGACCGCTTTGCCGACGCGCTGTGGCTGCAGGACGGCCTGGCGGCCAACACCTTGCAGGCCTACCGGCGCGATCTGCGCGCGCTGGCCGCCTGGCTGCAAGAGCAGGGCGGCGACCTGCTGCAGGCCACGGAGGCGCAGCTCAACGGCTACTTTGCGGCGCGCCATGCGCGCACCCGCGCCAGCACCGCCAACCGGCGCCTCACGGTGTTTCGGCGCTTCTACCACTGGGCGCTCCAGCAAGGCCTGGTGGCGGCCGACCCGACGCTGCGCCTGCTGGCCGCGCGCCAGCCGCCGCGCCTACCGGGCACGCTCAGCCAGGCCCAGGTGGAGGCGCTGCTGGCCGCGCCCGACACCGCCACGCCGCTGGGCCTGCGCGACCGCGCCATGCTCGAGCTGATGTACGCCAGCGGCCTGCGGGTGAGCGAGCTCGTGGGCCTGAAGGTTTTTCAGCTCGGGCTAGCCGAAGGCGTGGTACGGGTGCTGGGTAAAGGCAGCAAGGAGCGCCTGGTGCCGCTGGGCGAGCTCGCCGGCGACTGGCTGCAGCGCTATCTGGGCGAGGCGCGCGAAGCCATTCTCGCCGGCCAGCAGAGCCAAGATTTGTTCGTGACGCGCCGCGGCGGCGCAATGACGCGCGTGATGTTCTGGGTGTTGGTGAAAAAGCATGCGGCCAGCGCCGGCATCACCGCGCCGCTGTCACCGCACACGCTGCGCCACGCCTTTGCCACCCATTTGCTCAACCACGGCGCAGACCTGCGCGTGGTGCAGCTGCTTCTCGGCCACGCCGACATTGCCACCACCACCATCTACACCCATGTGGCGCGCGAGCGCCTCAAGCAATTGCACGCGCGCCACCATCCGCGCGGCTGAAACCGGCCCGCTGCCTCAGGCGTTGCCGGCCAGCAGGTCGTCGGCCCAGGTGAGTGCCTGCATGTGCGCCATGTTGATCTGGTGGCCCGACATGTGCAGCTGGCCGGCGGCGCGCGCAAAGGCCTCGTCGTCGCCTGATTCGCAGGCGCGCGTGAGCTCCAGGAAGGGCGCGAACACGCCCTTGTGGTGCAGCAGCGCATCGACCACGGACTCGGGCAGCGACACGCTCTCCAGCGCGCGCTCCAGCGGCACGCCGAGCATCACGTCCAGCAGCGAGAACACGCCGACCACGAAGGCGTTGTCCGCCTCCTCGGGCGGCAGCATCTCGGCGGCCAGCAGCTCCATCAGGCGCCCGCGCACCACTGCGGTCTGGCCCACCGCCAGCGGTGTGCCGGTATTGCGCGAGGTGGTGAGCAAGAGCGCGGCCCAGCGAAACAGCTTCTTCAGGCCAAGAATCATCACCGCATGGCGAAACGAGGTGATCTCCATCGACAGCCCGAAGCCCGAGGAGTTGATGAAGCGCAGCAGGTTGAAGGACAGCGTCGGGTCTTTCTTGAGCAACTGCTCGATCTCGTCGATCTCGCCCTGCTTGCGCACCAGGTTGATGAGCTGCAGGATCACCGCCTGCGAGGGCCGCAGCGTCTTGGCCTTGACCTCGGTGGGCTTGGCGAACCAGTAGCCCTGAAACAGCGTCACGCCCAGCGCCGCCATGCGTTCGTACTGCTCGGGCGTTTCCACCTTCTCGGCCACCAGCGTGGCCTTGGGGCAGGAGGCGCGCGCAAACTTCACCAGCGGCTCGCTCAGCTCGGGCTTGAAAGCCAGCATGTCCAGCTTGATGAAGTGGGCCAGCGGCAGCCAGGCGGCGTAGGCCTTGCGCAGCGCGTTCTGGTCCAGCGCAATGCGAAAGCCGCGCTCCCTGAGCGCCTGCAGCACGCCGACCTTGCTCTCGATCTCCTCGCTGCTCGCCTGCGGGCCGAGCACCGGCACCTCGAGCACCACTTTCTGCGGATGGATCAGCTCCAGGTGCGCGCCCACCAGGCTGTCGTGCGTGCAGTTGATGAAGACGGTGTTGCGCCCTATGAGGTTTTCCGATCCGGCGTAGGACAGGGCGTTGAACAGCACCGCCGCATCGGTGGCGGCGGTGTGCTCGTGCGCGCCGGTGCTGCGGTCGAACAGTTCGTAGCCAAAGACGGCGCGCTGGCTGTCCAGGATGGCCTGGCGGGCGATGACGATGGCGTTGTCCGCCTGCGCGGCGGCGGTGCTTGCGGCAGATTCAGTCATGGAAAAACCTGTGGGGCGACGCGGCAAGTCACAGCTCGCACATCTGGTCGGACCAGGCCAACGCCTGCAGATGGGCCATGTTCACTTGCTGGCTGGTAAGCGGGGTATTTTGCAGTGCGCTGTAGAAGTCGGAGTCGTCGTTGGTCTCGCAGGCGCGTACCAGCAGCAGCAACTGGCCCAGGCGCCCCTCGTGGTGCTCGATCTGGTTGACGATGGTGCCAGGCAGCCCGAGCAGTTGCAGCGCCTTGTCCAGCGGCATGCCCAGCATCTGGTCGAGCATGGAGAACATGCCCACGAGGAAGGCCTCGTCGGCCTGCTCCGCGTCCAGGAACTCCTGCGCCAGCAGCTCCATGAAGCGCCCGCGCACCACCGCGGTCTGGCCCACGGCCGGCGGCGGGCCGCCGTGGCGCGCGGCGGTGAGCAAGAGCGCCGCCCAGCGAAACAGCTTCTTGAGCCCGAGCAGCATCACCGCCTGGCGAAACGAGCTGACCTCATGGTGCAGACCCAGCCCGGCCGAATTGATCAGGCGCATGAGGTTGAAGGCCAGGCCTGCGTCCTTCTTGAGCACTTCCTCGATCTCGTCGGTGCTGGCCTGGCGGCGCACCAGGTTGAGCAACTCCACGATGTGCGCCTGCTGCGGGCTGAGCAGCTTGGTCTGCACCAGCGCCGGGCGTGCGAACCAATAGCCTTGAAACAGCTCCACGCCGAGCGAGGAGACCATGTCGTACTGCTGCGCAGTCTCTATCTTTTCGGCGATCAGCTCGGCCTTGCTCGAGCGCTGCGCGTAGTTGATCAGCACCGTCGCCTGGTCGGCGGGCAGCACCGACAGGTCGAGCTTGATGAAGTCCGCCAGCGGCAGCCAGGGCGCGTAGGCCGATTCCAGCACCGTCTGGTTGAAAGCCAGGTGAAAGCCGCGCTCGCGCAGCGCGGCGAGCAGCGGCTGGCGCGCCTGCACCTCGTCGGCCGCGGCCAGGCCGAGCGACGGGATCTCGAGCACGATTTTCTCGGGGTTGACCAGCTCCAGGTGCCCGCCCGAGAGGCTTTCGTGCGTGCAGTTGACGAACAGCAGCGACTTGCCCACCAGCTCTTCGGCGCCGGCGTGCGAGAGGGCGGCGAACATCACCAACACGTCGCTCGCTGCGGTGTGGTCGCTGCGGCCGTGCGAGCGGTCCAGCAGCTCATAGCCCACCACGGTCTGCCTGCCGTTCATGATCGCCTGGCGCGCGATCATGGCCCCGCTCAGGGCGCCCTGGCTGGCCGTGGTGCTTGCGGAGGTGTCGGTCATAAACGCTGTCGTTTCCCGGGTAGGCGCGCGAGCGCCAGCTTGCGGGCCATTGTAGGCAAGGCGTGGCCTCAGTCCGAGGGCTGGCTCAGCCAGCGCAGCTCTTCGTCGCTGAAGCCCGCGGCCTGGCGCGCCGCCAGGTTCAGCGGCGGCTTGGCGCGCGGTGCGCCATGGCGTGCGGCCAACTGCGCATAGTGGGTCAGAGGCTGCAGGCCGTCGCGCCGGCACAGCCAGTGGTACCAGTGGTTGCCGATGGCGACATGGCCGATTTCCTCACGCAGGATCAGCTCCAGGATGTCGCAGGCCGCAAGCGCGTCCGGCGTGCCGACCTGGCGCAGCTTGCGCTGGATCTGCGGCGTTGCGTCCAGGCCGCGCGCTTCCAGCGTGCGCGGCACCAGGGCCATGCGCGCGACGATGTCGCCCGCGGTCTTCTCGCACATGCTCCACAGCCCCTGGTGCGCGGCAAAGTCGCCGTAGTCGTGGCCCAGATGCACGCGCAGGTGCTCGCGCAGCAGGCTGAAGTGGCGCGCTTCCTCGGCGGCGACGCTCAGCCAGTCCAGGTAATACGCGCGCGGCATGCCGGCAAAGCGCCAGATCGCATCGAGCGCGAGGTTGATCGCATTGAACTCGATATGACAAATTGCATGGATCAGCGCCGCGCGCCCGCGGGCGGTGGCGGGCGAGCGCCGGCCCAGCGCGGTGTGCTCTACCAGCACGGGCCGCGCGGGGTGGCCGGGCAGGTCGGGCGGCTCGGTGAACACCGTCTCGGTTGCTATCTCAAGCGTAGCTGTTCGCGCTTGCAGGGCAAGCGTTAGAGCCGGTTTTTCTTCAATATCGGTCAGGCCCAGCAGGTGCAGGGCGCGGCTGCGCAACTCCATCCCTACAATTGTAGTTTTGAGCGTTTCAGGAAGGTGACCCCGATGGCGATCTATGCACTCGACGGTCTGGCGCCGCAGGTGGCGGCAACGAGCTGGGTGGCCGACAGCGCCCAGGTCATGGGCGGCGTGACGCTGCAAGAGGACAGCAGCATCTGGTTCGGCGCCGTGGTGCGCGGCGACACCGCCCACATCACCGTGGGCGCAGGCAGCAACGTGCAGGACGCCAGCGTGCTGCATGCCGACGAAGGCATGCCGCTGACCATAGGGCGCGACGTGACCATAGGCCACATGGTGATGCTGCACGGCTGCACCATAGGCGACGAATCGCTGATCGGCATAGGCGCGGTGGTGCTCAACGGCGCGAAGATCGGCAAGAACTGCCTGGTGGGCGCGGGCGCCCTGGTCACCGAAGGCAAGGAGTTTCCCGACGGCTCGATGATCATAGGTTCGCCCGCGCGCGTGGTGCGCACGCTCAGCGTCGAGCAGATTGAGGGCTTGCGCTGGAGCGCGCGCCATTACCAGGACAATGCGCGGCGTTTTCGCGCCGGGCTCAAGCGCCTGGATTGAGCGGCGCCCGGTGTCCGAACTCCAACGCTTCCTCTTTGACGGCCTGCCGGTGCGCGGCGCCATCGTGCGTCTGGACGACGCCTGGCGCGAGCTGCTCGCGCGCCGCGCGGCCAACACCGAAACCGGCGCCTACCCCGGCGCCGTCGCCCGGTTGCTGGGCGAGATGCTGGCCGGCGCGGCGCTGATGCACGCCCACGTCAAGTACGACGGCACGCTCATCCTGCAGATCGCCGGCGACGGCCCGGTGCGCCTGGCGGTGGCGCAGGTGGACAGCAGCCTGCAGTTGCGCGCGACCGCCTCGGTCGCGGCGCCGGTGGCGGACGACGCGCAGCTTGCCGAGCTGGTCAATGGCGGCGGCGCCGGGCGCTGCGCGATCACGCTGGACCCGCGCCAGCGTGCGCCCGGCCAGCAGCCCTACCAGGGCATCGTCGCGCTGGCCGACGATGCAGGCAAGCCTTTTGCCGAGCTCGGCCAGGGCTTGCAGCACTACATGCAGCGCTCCGAGCAGTTGCCCACGGTGCTGGTGCTCGCCGCCAATCAAGAGGTGGCGGCGGGCCTGCTGGTGCAGCGCATGCCCTTGAGCGGCGAAGGCAATCTGGGCGAGCGCGAATTGCCGCCCGACCTGGACTTTGAGCGCATTGCGACGCTGGCGGCCAGCTTGCGCCGCGAAGAACTGCTGACGCTCGCGCCCGCCGAGGTGTTGCGGCGCCTGTTCTGGCAGGAACGCCTGATGGCGTTTGCGCCGCTCACCGGCGCGCAAGGGCCGCGCTTTGCCTGTACCTGCTCGCGCGAGCGCGTGGCCGAGATGCTGCGCGGCCTGGGCGAGCCTGAGGTGAACTCCATCATTGAAGAGCGCGGCGAGGTCGAGGTGGGCTGCGAATACTGCGGACGCCAATACCGCTTTGACGCGATCGACGCGCAGCAGCTCTTCACGGCAGCCGGCAAGCAGCCGCCGCCGCCTTCGCGCGTGCAATAGGCGCGGCGGGGGCGCCTCAGAACGACTCCCACTCCCCTTCGCTGGCGCCGGCCGCAGCCGGTGCGGGCGCCTGGGCATGTGCCAGGCGCGGCGCGCTGCGGCTGCTGGCGGCCGCCACCTGCTTGCGCGGGCCGGCAGCCGTCGCCTGCGCTGGCTGCGGTGCGGGCACGGGCACCGGCGCGGCGCGCGGGGCGGGCGCCGGCCGGACATCGGCGCCGGCGGCCAGCTTGAACACCGCCACCGCCTGCACCAGTTGCTGCGCCTGGCCGCGCAGGCTGGCAGCGGCTGCGGCCATCTGCTCGACCAGCGCGGCGTTTTGCTGCGTGGTCTGGTCCATCTGCGTGATGGCCTCGCCCACCTGCGCCACGCCGCCGGCCTGCTCGCTGCTGGCTGCGCTGATCTCGGCCACGATGTCGGTGACGCGCTGGATGCTTTGCACCACCTCGCCCATCGTGGCGCCGGCCTGGTCGGCCAGGCGGCTGCCCTGGTCCACGCGCTCCACGCTTTCCTGGATCAGGCGCTTGATTTCCTTGGCCGCCTCGGCCGAGCGCCCGGCCAGCGAGCGCACTTCGCCGGCCACCACGGCAAAGCCCCGGCCCTGCTCGCCGGCGCGCGCGGCCTCCACGGCCGCATTGAGCGCGAGGATGTTGGTCTGAAACGCAATGCCGTCTATCACCCCGATGATGTCGGCAATGCGCGTGGAGCTCTCGTGTATGCCCCGCATGGTCTGCACCATCTGGTCTACCGCGCCGCCGCCGCGCACCGCCACTTCCGAGGCATTGCGCGCCAGCTGGTTGGCCTGGCTGGCGCTGTCGGCGTTCTGGCGCACCGTGGCGCCAAGCTCTTCCATCGAGGCGGCGGTCTGCTCCAGCGCGCTTGCCTGGCTTTCGGTGCGCGCCGACAAGTCCTGGTTGCCCTGGGCGATTTCGCTCGCGGCCACCGCCACGCCGTCCGAGCTGGCGCGCACCTGGCCGACCACTGCGGCAAGTCTGTCCTTCATGGCCGCAAGCTGCGCGATCAGGCTGGCACTGTCGCCCTCGCGCACCGCCATGTCGCGAGTGAAGTCGCCCTGCGCCACGGCGGTGGCCAGTTGCGCCGCCACGGCCGGCTCGCCGCCGAGCTCGCGCAGCAGGCTGCGCGCGATCAGCCAGCCCAGCGCCAGCGCCAGTGCCAGCGCGGCGAGGCCCAGAGCGAGCAGCAGCGTGACCGCCTGGCTTGCCCCCGCGCGCGCGCGCTGACCCTGCTCGGTCGCGGCGCCGGTCTCGGCGGTGATCACGGCCTGGATGGCGCTCTTGTAGCTTGCAAGCACCGGGCGCAGCTCGTCGTTGAGGAAGTTGCGCGCTGCCGCAGCGGTGTCGTTGAAGACCAGGTCGCGCAGCGCCTGCTCACCCTTGAAATACGCCGCGCGCTCGGCCTTCATCTTGTCCATCAGCGCGCGCTCCTGGTCGGTGCGCATGACGGGCTCGAGCTGCGCGAGCCAGGTGTCGGTGCTGCTGCGCGCCTGCTCGATCAGCTTGATCTGGGCCTCGCGGTCCTCCTTGTTGGTGCTGATCATGATGTTGCGCAGCGCAATCGCGATGGTGTTGGTTTCGGTCAGCAACTGATTGGAGGCCGAGATCGTGGGCATGGCCTCGCCCACCACGTCGTCCAGGCCCTGGGTGGTGCTGCGCAGCGCCAGCACCCCGGTGGCGATGCACACGAGCAGCAAGAGGCAGACGGCGCCGAAGCCGACGGTCAGACGCGTGCGAACTTTCCACTGAGACAGATTCATGGTCCTTGCTCCGGAAGATGCGGCACACCCGGCTTCGTGTGCCGGGGTCGGCCGCTCAGTGTGTCAAATGGTGACAGAATAAACGCTTTTTGGGTAGGGCAGCGCCTGCTTGGCAATGTGCAGGCTTGCAGCCGGGCAAGTTTCCGAGGCGGGGTAGCCGGTCCACTACAGTGTTTCATCCGCGCAGAGCAAGCCGCCATGGATTCCCTGGACCTGATACAGATTTTTCGCGAAGTCGCGCGCCGCGGCAGCTTTTCGGCCACGGCGGCGGCGCAAGGGGTGTCGCCCGCCAGCGTGAGCAAGGCGGTGGCGCGGCTGGAAGAGCGTTTTGGCCTGCGGCTGTTCAACCGCACCACGCGCAAGGTGTCGCTCACCGACGCGGGTCAACTGCTGTTCGAGCGCAGCAGCGCGCTGCTCGAGCTGATCGATCTGACCACCGGCGAGCTGCACGAGCGCGCCACCCGCCCCAGCGGCCGTCTGGCGCTGGCAATGCCCTACGGCCTGGTGGATTCCGACCTGCCGGCGATGCTCGCAGACTTCCTGCAGCGCTACCCCGACGTGCAGCTCGACATGCATGTGACCGACCGCGTCGTCGATCTGGCCGACGAGGGCGTGGACCTGGCCTTTCGCGTCGGGCCAATCCAGGACGAGGCGCTGATCGTGCGCCGTCTCTTGCCGCTGGACTACGTTGCGGCCGCCACGCCTGGCTACTGGAGCCGGCACGGCCGGCCCAGGGAGCCGCGCGACTTGCTCACGCATGCGCAACTTGCACACGGCCCGAGCGGGCGCGTGCTGCACTGGATGTTTGAGGTCAAGGGCGCGCCGCTGGAGCTGAGCCTGCAGCCGCGCGTGCACGCCAGTCTGCAGTCGGCATTGATCGCGCTGGCGCTGCAAGGCCTGGGCGTGATGTGGGCGCCGCGCCGTTCGCTTGCGCGCTGGCTGGACAGCGGCGAACTCGAAGGGCTGCTCGCGGAGTTTTCACCGTCCAATGTCTGGCTGCACGCCGCCTACATGCAGCGGCGCCACAACAGCGCGGCGCTGCGCGCCTTGCTCGCGCATCTGGATGCGTTTGTGCGGGCGTTTGAGCAAGGGCAAGGCGCGGAGCCCGCGCACCATGGCGCATCTGCTGCTGCGCTGGCGCCTGATGCCGCCCGGCCTCAGCGGCGCGGGCGGCGCTCGGGCACGACCTCGACGTAGACCTCGCCGGGCTTGACCATGCCCAGTTCGCTGCGCGCCTTTTCTTCGACGATATCCAGGCCCTGGCGCAGGTCTTGCACTTCGGCCTGCAGCAGCTCATTGGCTGCGCGCGCGCGGGCGTTGGCCTCTTGCTGCTGACGCAGCTCGGCGCGCATGCTCGCCACTTCGCTCAGGTTGCCGCGCCCGCTCCAGAGCTGCACGTGAATGAGCAGCAGCAGGAGCAGCAGCAGCAGGGCGACGGTGCGCGAGCCCAAGATGCAAACCGTGACCGTCAGGTCGCGGGCCGCTTCAGCGCAGGTTGTAGAACGCCGCGCGGCCCGGGTATTCGGCCACGTCGCCCAGGTCTTCCTCGATGCGCAGCAACTGGTTGTACTTGGCGATGCGATCACTGCGGCTCAAGGAGCCGGTCTTGATCTGCCCGGCGTTCAGGCCGACGGCGATGTCGGCGATGGTGCTGTCCTCGGTCTCGCCCGAGCGGTGGCTGACTACGGCGGTGTAGCCCGCGCGCTTGGCCATCTCGATCGCGGCGAAGGTTTCGGTGAGCGTGCCGATCTGGTTGATCTTGATCAGGATGGAGTTGGCCACGCCCTTGGCGATGCCTTCCTTGAGGATTTTGGTGTTTGTGACGAACAGGTCGTCACCCACGAGCTGCACGTTCTCGCCCAGGCGCTCGGTCAGCAGCTTCCAGCCGTCCCAGTCGCCCTCGGCCATGCCGTCCTCGATGCTGATGATGGGGTATTTGTCCACCCAGGTAGCGAGCATGTCGCTCCACTGCTGGGCATCGAGTTTCAGGCCGCCTTCGCCCTCCAGCACGTACTGCCCGTCCTTGTAGAACTCGCTGGAGGCGCAGTCCAGGCCGAGCGCAATCTTCTCGCCCGCGGTGTAGCCTGCGGCCTCGATCGCCTGCAGGATGAGCCCGATCGCGGCCTCGTGGTTTTCCACGCGGGGGGCAAAGCCGCCTTCGTCGCCCACGGCCGTGCTCAGGCCCTTGTCGGCAATGATCTTCTTGAGCGCATGGAACACCTCGGCGCCCCAGCGCAGCGCTTCGCGAAAGCTGTCGGCGCCTACGGGGATGATCATGAACTCTTGAATGTCCAGCCCGTTGTTGGCGTGCGCGCCGCCGTTGATCACGTTCATCATCGGCACCGGCAACTGGCAGCCGCCCATGCCGCCGAAGTAGCGGTACAGCGGCAGGCCGGCTTCTTCAGCCGCGGCGCGCGCCACGGCCATGGAGACGGCCAGCAAGGCGTTGGCGCCCAGGCGGGCCTTGTTTTCGGTGCCGTCCAGATCGATCAGGGTCTTGTCCAGAAAGGCCTGCTCGGAAGCGTCCAGCCCCAGCACCGCTTCGGAGATTTCGGTGTTGATATGGTGCACCGCCTTGAGCACGCCCTTGCCGCCGTAGCGGCTCTTGTCGCCGTCGCGCAGCTCGATGGCCTCGCGCGAGCCGGTGGAGGCGCCCGAGGGTACGGCTGCGCGCCCCATCACGCCCGATTCGAGCAGCACGTCGCATTCGACGGTGGGGTTGCCGCGGCTGTCCAGCACTTCGCGGCCTACGATGTCAACGATGGCACTCATGGCTTCTTCCTTCGATGGGTGTCAGAGCAGAGCAAGTCTGTTTCTGCATGAAAACGGGCTCAAACGCTTGACTGGCAAGCGCTCGCAGCTATCAAAATTGCTCAGGCGCCTTCAACCACGACCATGCGCATGGTGCAGGCGCCTTCGCGCGCCGCGCGCGCGGCGCGGTATTCGGGCGAATCCCAGTAGGTCTTGGCCGCCTCGACGCTGGGAAACTTCAGCACCACCGTGCGCCCCGGATCCCAGTCGCCCTCCAGGGTGTGCACCGCACCGCCGCGCACCAGCACCTCGGCGCCATGCACGCGGATGGCCTCGGTGCTGAGCTTCTTGTAGACGTCGTAGGCCTCGGGGTTGGTGATGTCCACCGACGCGATGATGTAGCCACAGGGCATGGTTTCAGACTCCAAAGTCGTTTTCAAGAAAGGGGCGGCGCTTGGTGGCCGCGTCGAGTTCGGTGAGCGATTCGAGCAGCGCGCGCATGTGCTTGAGCGGCACGGCGTTGGGCCCGTCGGAGAGCGCATGCGCCGGGTCGGGGTGGGTTTCCATGAACAGGCCGGCCACGCCCACGGCCACGGCCGCGCGCGCCAGCACCGGCACCATTTCGCGCTGGCCGCCGCTGCTCGTGCCCATGCCGCCGGGCAGTTGCACGCTGTGCGTGGCATCGAACACCACGGGCGCACCGGTTTCGCGCAGGATGGCCAGGCTCCTCATGTCGCTCACCAGGTTGTTGTAGCCAAAGCTCGCGCCGCGCTCACAGGCCATGAAGCTGTCTTCGTCCAGCCCTTTTTCGCGCGCGGCGGCCCGGGCCTTGGCGATGACGTTCTTCATGTCGTGCGGCGCGAGAAACTGGCCCTTCTTGATGTTCACCGGTTTGCCCGACTGCGCGCAGGCGCGGATGAAGTCGGTCTGGCGGCACAGGAAGGCCGGCGTCTGCAGCACGTCCACCACGGCGGCCACGTGCGGCACCTCGGCCTCGGTGTGTACGTCGGTGAGTACCGGCACGCCGATCTGCGTTTTCACCTTGGCCAGAATCTCCAGGCCTTTTTCCATGCCCGGCCCGCGAAAGCTCTCGCCCGAGGAGCGGTTGGCCTTGTCGAAACTGCTCTTGAAGATGAAGGGCACGCCAAGGCCCTGGCAGATCTCCTTGAGCTGCCCGGCCACGTCCAGCTGCAGTTGCTCGCTCTCGACCACGCAGGGGCCGGCGATCAGAAAGAAGGGGCGATCGAGCCCGATGTCAAAACCGCAGAGCTTCATGCCTGCCTGCCCTTGGCGTGCGCCACGGCTGCGGCGATGAAGGCGTTGAACAGCGGGTGGCCGCTCCAGGGCGCGGACTTGAATTCGGGGTGAAATTGCACGCCGATGAAGAAGGGGTGCACCTTCTGCGCCAACTCGACGATCTCGGTCAGCTGCTCGCGCTGGGTCAGGGCGGAGATCACCAGGCCCGCCGCACGCAGCCGGTCCAGATACTGCACGTTTGCTTCGTAGCGGTGGCGGTGGCGCTCGGTCACCACGTCGCCGTAGATGCGGTGCGCGAGCGTGCCAGGCTGCACGTCCGAAGACTGCGCGCCCAGGCGCATGGTGCCGCCCAGGTCGGAGTGTTCGTTGCGCTGCTTGACGCTGCCGTCCTGGTCTTGCCATTCGGTGATCAGGGCGATGACCGGGTGGGGCGTTGCGGGGTCGAACTCGGTCGAGTTGGCATTGGCAAGGCCGGCCACGTGGCGTGCGTACTCGATGGTCGCGACCTGCATGCCCAGGCAAATGCCCAGGTAGGGCAACTGGTGCTCGCGCGCGTAGCGGGCGGTGGATATCTTGCCCTCGATGCCGCGCGAGCCAAAGCCGCCAGGTACCAGGATGGCGTCGAACTGCCCCAGCCGCGCCTGGGCGTTGGCGTCGCTGATGGTCTCCGAATCCAGATGGGTGATGTGCACGCGCACATGGTTGTGCATGCCGGCGTGCTTGAGCGCCTCGTTCACCGACTTGTAGGCGTCGGTCAGCTCGACGTACTTGCCTACCATGGCCACGTGCACTTCGCCCTGGGGGTTTTCGCATTCGTGCACCAGGTCGTCCCAGCGCTGCAGGCTGGCCGGGCGCGTGTTCAGGCGCAGCTTGTCGCAGATCAGGCCGTCGAGCCCTTGCTCGTGCAGCATGCGCGGCACCTTGTAGATGGTGTCCACGTCCCACATGCTGATCACGCCCCATTCAGGCACGTTGGTAAAGAGCGAGATCTTCTCGCGCTCTTCGGTGGGCACTGCGTGCTGCGCGCGGCACAGCAGCGCATCGGGCTGGATACCGATCTCGCGCAGTTTCTGCACCGTGTGCTGGGTCGGCTTGGTCTTGAGTTCGCCGGCCGTGGCGATCCAGGGCAGGTAGGTCAGGTGTACGAAGGCGGTGTTGTTCGGCCCGAGCTTGAGCGCGAACTGGCGCGCGGCTTCCAGGAAGGGCAGCGACTCGATGTCGCCCACGGTGCCGCCGATCTCGCAGATTGCCACGTCGACCGCTTCGCTCGTGCCCAGGCCCGCGCCGCGCTTGATGAATTCCTGGATCTCATTGGTGATGTGCGGAATCACCTGCACCGTCTTGCCCAGGTAGTCGCCGCGGCGCTCTTTTTCGAGCACGCTCTGGTAGATGCGCCCGGTGGTGAAGTTGTTCGCCTGGCGCATGCGCGTTTCGATGAAGCGCTCATAGTGGCCCAGGTCCAGGTCGGTCTCGGCGCCGTCGTCGGTGACGAAGACCTCGCCGTGCTGAAACGGGCTCATCGTGCCCGGATCGACGTTGATGTAAGGGTCGAGCTTGACGAGGGTGACCTTCAGGCCTCGCGACTCCAGGATCGCGGCCAGCGAGGCAGAGGCGATCCCCTTGCCCAGGGAAGACACCACACCGCCGGTGACAAAGACGAATTTGGTCATGTCCTGCTTGGGGTGGGAAATGCTGATTATAGGAAGCGCCCCCGCTCGTCCCGACATCCCGACCGGCCGGCGCCAGCCCCGGCACCAAGGTCTGCGCCGCCCTGCCATCTGGGTGACAAAACGGCGGCGGAACCTCCGCTACCATCCTTGTTTCAATTTGTGCCGACGCTGCTGCGCGGCGGCTTTCATTCATTACGGCCTCCTGCAATTGACCGCCATGTGGAACCAACTGCGCATCACCCAACGATTTCTTCTGGTCCTGTGCGGCTGCTGGCTCTCGGGCGCGGCCATCATCGCCGTGAGCTACTGGGGCCTTGCGGCGGCGCGCGACAGCCTCAAGGCGGTGCATGAACACGCGATGGCGCTGGCGCTGGAAGCGGCCGACGCGGCCGATCTCACGGTGCAAAACCGCCTGCAGGTGCTGCTGGCCTTCCAGCATGCGGGCGACAGCCCGCTGGCCGCGCTGCACGACCATCCGCTGGGCCAGCACCTGGACGCGGTCAAGGCCAACCGTGCGGTGGTTGCGCAAAAAGTGCAGCGCCTGGAGGACGCCGCTGCCTCAGCGCGCGAGAGGGCGCTGGCGCAGAAGCTGCAGGCCGCGCGCCTTGCCTGGGTTGCGCAACTGGACAAGGCCACTGCGGCGCTGGCGCAGGAGGATTTTTCTGCACCGGTGATGCAGGCCTTTCTTGCCGCCGGTCGCGGCGAAGGCGAGGCGTTGATCGCGGCGGCGCACGAGTTTCGCGCCGAGCAGGTCGCCCAGGCCGACGCCGCCTACCAGGGCGCCGAGAGCCGCTATCGCAGCGGCCTGCTGGTATTTGCGCTGGCGGCGCTGCTGCTGGGCCTGCCGGCTTCGCTGCTGGGCCTGTTGCTGCTGTCGCGCCTGCTCAGCGGCTTTCGCGCGGCCAATGCCGCCGCGGCGGCGATCGCGGCA
Organism: Comamonas sp. NLF-1-9; assembly: GCF_019195435.1. Lineage (NCBI taxonomy): Bacteria > Pseudomonadati > Pseudomonadota > Betaproteobacteria > Burkholderiales > Comamonadaceae > Comamonas > Comamonas sp. NLF-1-9. Next base: position 1,400,695 of record NZ_CP078069.1, on the reverse strand, counting down.
AACGACCTGACCCAACCCATCAGCGTGCAGGGGCGCGACGAGATCGCGGCCATGCTCGGCCAGATGGAGACCATGCGCAGCAAGCTCAACCGCATGATCGGCCAGGTGCGCGATGGCGCCCAGGCGATTGCCGGCGCCTCGGTGCAAGTGGCGGCCGGCACCACCGACCTGTCGGCGCGCACCGAACAGCAGGCCAGCGCGCTGGAGCAGACCGCGTCTTCCACCGAAGAGCTCTCGGGCACGGTGCAGCACAACGCCGACAGCGCCGCCCAGGCCAATCAGCTCGCCGCCCACGCCACCAGCGTCGCCCAGCGCGGCGGGCGCGTGGTCGGGCAGGTGGTGCAGACCATGGAGGAGATCAATGCTTCCTCGCGCAAGATCGCGGACATCATCGGCGTGATCGACTCCATCGCCTTCCAGACCAACATCCTCGCGCTCAACGCCGCGGTCGAGGCGGCGCGCGCGGGCGAACAGGGGCGCGGCTTTGCCGTCGTCGCCAGCGAAGTGCGCTCGCTCGCGCAGCGCAGCGCCGAGGCCGCGCGCGAGATCAAGGACTTGATCACCGCCTCGGTCGCCAAGGTGGACGTGGGCAGCGAGCAGGTCGCGCAGGCCGGCGCCACGATGCAGGAAATCGTCGAGGGCATAGAGCGCGTGGCCGACATCGTCGACGAGATTGCCGTGGCCAGCCGTGAGCAATCGCAGGGTCTGGCGCAGATCAACCAGGCGGTTGCCCATCTGGACGGCGTGACGCAGCAGAACGCCGCGCTGGTCGAGCAGACCTCGGCGGCCTCGGGTGCGCTGCAAGACCAGGCGCGCCAACTCGCCAGCATGGCGGCGCAGTTCCAACTGCAGCACTCGGGCCAGGCGCCCGCCGCCGGCGCGCCGCGCATCGCGCAAGCTTGAATCCGCCGCGCGGTTGGGCGGCTGCGCGGCGCCTCTTGGAAAACAAAAAAGGCACCTGCGTTTTCACACAAGTGCCTGATGGGCTTGGTAGGCGCGATTGGACTCGAACCAACGACCCCCACCATGTCAAGGTGGTGCTCTAACCAGCTGAGCTACGCGCCTGTTCTACCGAAGAGCGCGATTCTAGCAAGAAAACCGGGCCCAACCGCGTCCGTCAGCGCCTTCGTGCGGAGCGCACGCCGGTTACCGCGGCGAGGATGCCCAGCACCTTGTTCAGGCGCTCGGCGCTGGTGATTTGCACGGTGAAGGTCATCCAGGCGGTGTCCTTGACGCTTTGCGTCTGCACGCCGATGACGTTGATCTTCTCGCGCGTGAAGACGTCGGAGATGTCGCGCAGCAAACCCTGGCGGTCTGCCGCTTCGATGGCCAAGTCAACAGGGTAGACCTCGGCCGCGGGGCCGGGCTCGCCGCCCCAGGCGACTTCGATCACGCGCTCTTCGTGGCGCGCCGCGAGCTCGCGGAAATTGCTGCAGTCCGAACGGTGCACGCTCACCCCCTTGCCGCGCGTGACGAAGCCGCGAATGCTGTCGGGAGGCGCCGGCTTGCAGCATTTGGCCAACTGCGTCATGAGCGAGCCCAGGCCCACCACCAGCACCGCGCTCTTGGCGGCGTCGTCGCTGGCGCGTTGCTTTTTGCGCGCCGGTGCATCTGCTTCGCCCGCGGGGGCCGCCGGTTGCGGGTGCAGCAGTTGTTCGATCGCGCGCAGCGACAGTTCGTCCTTGCCGACCACCTCGAACAGCGCGCTGGCGCTCTTGAAGCCCAGTTGCGCGGCCAGATCGTCGTGCTTGATCGCGGTCTTGCCCTCGCGCTGCAGCAGCTTTTCCACCAGTTCGCGCCCGCGCGCGATCGTGCCTTCGAGCTGCTCGGCATTGAACCAGGCACGCACCTTGGCCTTGGCGCGCGCGCTGGTGAGATAACCGAGCTCGGGGTTGAGCCAGTCGCGCGAGGGGCGCCCTTCCTTGACGGTGATGATCTCCACCGTCTGCCCGTTTTGCAGCGCGGTGTTCAGCGGCACCATGGCGCCGTCGACCTTGGCGCCGCGGCAGCGGTGGCCCACGCTGGTGTGCACCGAGTAGGCGAAGTCCACCGGCGTCGCGCCCTGGGGCAGCTCGATCACCGCAGCGTTGGGCGTCAGTACATAGATGCGGTCTTCGAACAGGCTGCTGTGGCTGGCGCTGCCCGCGAGGTCGCGCTCCCAGGCCAGCAGCTGGCGCAGCACGGCGATCTTGGCGTCGTAGTCGCTGGCAGCGCTCACGCCGCCATAGCCCTTGGTGCCGGCTTCCTTGTAAGCCCAGTGCGCGGCCACGCCGCTTTCGGCGTGGTCGTGCATGGCCTGCGAGCGGATCTGGATCTCGATCGCGCGTGCGTCCTTGTCGCGCACCACGGTATGCAGCGACTGGTAGCCATTGGGCTTGGGCTTGGCGATGTAGTCGTCGAACTCCGCCTCGATGGACTGGTACTGGCTGTGCACCCAGCTGAGCGCGGCATAGCAGTCCTTGACGCTGGGCACGATCACGCGCAGCGCGTGCAAGTCGTACACCTGATCGAAAGGCAGCGACTTGCCGCGCATCTTCTTGACGATGCTGTAGATGTGTTTGGGCCGCCCGGACACCTTGGCCTGCACGCCCTGGCGCTGCAGCTGCTCTTGCAACTGGGCGCGCAACTGCTCAACGAAGGCTTCGCGTTCGGTGCGCTTTTCATCGAGCAGCCGGGCCACGTCGCGGTAGGTTTCAGGCTCGAGCTCGCGAAATGCCAGGTCTTCGAGTTCCCACTTGAGCTGCCAGATGCCCAGACGATTGGCCAGCGGTGCGAAAACCTGCAGGGTTTCGAGCGCCATTGCGGGGGAGGCGGGCTGGTGCGTGCCCGCATGAAAACGCATGGTCTGCAGGCGCGAAGCCAGGCGCAGCAGCACCACGCGCAGGTCGCGCGAGAAGGCCAGCAGCATCTTGCGCACGTTCTCGGTCTGTACCTGGGTGGCATCGATCTGCCGGCGCGTGGCATGCGCCTCGCGGGCCTGGCGCTGCACGCGCATGAGTTTGGTGGTCTCCACCGCCAGCTGCGCAAAGTTGGGGCTGAAGGCCTTGGCAATCACCTCTTCGGGCCGCGTCAGGTGCAAGCAGGTATGCACCAGATAAATGGCCGCCTGCATGGTCTCCGAGCTGCCCAGCTCGCGCAGGATGCGCGCCACCGCGTCGGCGTGCTCAAGCGTGTTCTCCCCCGAATCCAGGGTTTCGCCGCGCAGCAGGGGCTCGGCAAAGGCGCGCGCGCGCACCAGCGCTTCATGCGGATGCAGGTCCAGATCGGCCAGCCCTTCGGAGGTGGCGGCGATCAGGTGGGGCAGTGGCTCGGCGCCGTTGCCCGCTCTGGCATGGGCGTTGGCAGCGGCGGCTTTCATGCGTGCGACTCGAGCTCGGGGCCAAGAAGAAACTCGCTCACCACGTGCACCTGCTGCGGCGCCACCAGCGTGGGCGCGTGGCCCACGCCGGCGAACTCCACCAGCCGCGCCCGCGGGCCGCGCTCGCCCATCGCATGCGCTACTGCCGGCGACAACAGGTCGGAATCCTTGCCGCGCAGCAGCAACACCTGGGCGCTGATCTGCTCGTAGAGCTGCCACATCAATGCCTCGCCCTGCTGCGCGAGCTCGGGCGTGAGGGCCTTGAACGGCTGGGCGATGGCCGGGTCGTAGTGCAGCCGCAAGCCGCCTTCGGGCGCGGGGCGCAGCATGGGGCGGCTCAGCGCCAGCCACTGCTCGGGGGTGTGCGGACCAAAGCTGCTGGAAATTGCCCAGAGCGCGTCGGCCGCCTGCTGCTCGTTCGCAAAGCGCACCGGCGCGCCCAGGTACTGGCCTATGCGCTGCAGCGCCTCCCACGGAAGGGCGGGGCCTACGTCGTTGAGCACCAGCCGGCGCACCGGGCTGGGCAGCGCCACGTCCTGCTGGCCCGCGAGCACCATGCCGATCAGTCCGCCCATGCTGGTGCCTACCCAGTCCAGCCGGGCGATCGGCCCTTCGCCGTGCAGCTGCGCGAGCAGCGCGAGCATGTCGGCCGCGTAGAGCGGGATCTGGTAGTCCTCGGGGTTGGCCAGCCAGTCGCTTTCGCCGCGGCCTGCCACGTCGGGACAGACCACGCGTGCGTGCGGCGCCAGCGCCCGCGCCAGGGTATCGAAGTCGCGCCCCTGGCGCGAGAGCCCATGCACGCAGACGATGACGTGCGGGTGCTGCGGCTGCCCGCTTGCACCCCATTGCCAGTAGGCCATGCGGTGCCCGTGCTCGGCCTTGCGGGCGGGCGCGCCGGGGCAGAAAACGTGGCGCAGCGTGGGCTCGGAGGAGGTGTTCATGCGGCCTTGCAACGGCTGATAATGCCTGCGTTGCATCCTAGTTGATTCGGAGATTTTGTCATGCTCAAGGGTAAAACCGCGCTCGTCACCGGCTCCACGAGTGGCATAGGATTGGGGATTGCCACCGCGCTGGCCCGCCAGGGTGCAAACATCGTGCTCAACGGCTTTGGCGATGTGGACGGGCCGCGCGCCCAGGTGCTGCAGGCCGGCCAGGCAGCCGGCATCAAGGTGGACTACCACGGCGCCGACATGGGCCGCCCCGAGCAGATCGAAGAGATGATGCGCCAGGCGGCGAGCGAGTTCGGCCAAGTGGACATTCTGGTGAACAACGCCGGCATCCAGCATGTGAGTGCCATCCAGGACTTTGCGCCAGAGCGCTGGGACGCGATCCTCGCGGTCAACCTCTCCAGCGCCTTTCACACCACGCGGCTGGCACTGCCGGCCATGCTCGCCAGCGATTGGGGGCGCATCATCAATATCGCCTCGGTGCACGGCCTGGTGGCATCGGCGCAAAAATCGGCCTATGTGGCAGCAAAACACGGCATCGTCGGCCTGACCAAGGTCGTTGCCCTGGAGACCGCCACGAGCGGCGTGACCTGCAATGCGATCTGCCCGGGATGGGTGCTCACGCCGCTGGTGCAGCGCCAGGTGGATGCCAAGGCGGCCGAACACGGCCTGTCCAACGAAGACGCCAAGAAGCGGCTGCTGGGCGAGAAAGAGCCCTCGATGCAGTTCACTACGCCCGAGCAGCTGGGCGAGCTGGCCGTGTTTTTCTGCTCGCCGGCCGCCGACAACGTGCGCGGAGCGGCCTGGAACATGGACGGCGGCTGGGCCGCGCAATGAGCGCTGGCGCGGCGCCAGCGCGCGGCCGGCGAAGACGCAACACCTGTAACAGTGGGTCAGACTTGCGCCGGCACACCGGATTTTGCCGGCGTTAGGGGTCAGAATCCGGCGTTGTTACAAATGGCGGGAGGCCCACGCATGAACCCAGGCACGAATCGCACCGACAAGATCCTCGTCGTGGACGACGACGCGCGCATCCGCGACCTGCTGCGCCGCTACCTGACGCAGGAAGGTTTTGAAGTGCTGGTCGCGGAAGACGGCAAGGCGCTCAATCGTCTGCTGCTGCGCGAGACGGCAGACCTGATCGTGCTCGACCTGATGATGCCGGGCGAGGACGGCCTGTCCATTTGCCGGCGCTTGCGCGCCGCGCACGACCGCACGCCCATCATCATGCTCACCGCCAAGGGCGAAGATGTCGACCGCATCGTCGGCCTGGAAGTGGGCGCGGACGACTACATCGGCAAGCCCTTCAACCCGCGCGAGCTGCTCGCCCGCATCCATGCGGTGCTGCGCCGGCGCCCGCCGCAGGAAGCGCCGGGCGCACCCTCGGGCGAGAACGAGGTCGTGAACTTCGGCCCATTCACCTTCGACCTGGGCACGCGCGCGCTGCAAAAGAACGGCGAAGAGCTGCCGCTGACCACCGGCGAATTCGCAATGCTCAAGGCGCTGGTGCGCCATCCGCGCCAGCCGCTGTCGCGCGAAAAGCTTGCGCTGCTGGCGCGCGGGCGCGAGTTCGAACCCTTTGACCGCAGCCTGGACGTGCAGATTTCACGCCTGCGCAAACTGGTGGAGCTGGATGCGGCTTCGCCGCGCTTCATCCAGACCGTCTGGGGCGTAGGCTATGTCTTCGTGCCCGATGGCGGCAACTGAGGGCGCATGCGCCTGCCGTTGATGAGCGCGGAGCCCGATTCCTCTTTTGCCGACAGCCAGGGCGCAACGCACGTTGAGCGCCGCTCGACCGTGCGCCGACGCGTCGGCCTGAACCTTTTCTGGCGCACCTTTTTCCTGCTGATGGTGCTGCTCGTGGGCAGCATCCTGGTGTGGCTGCAGACGCTGCGTGCGCTGGAGTTCGAGCCGCGCACGGTGCAGGCGGCGCAGCAGATTGCCTCGCTGGTCAATCTGAGCCGCGCAGCGCTGACGCATTCGGACGCGATTGCGCGCGTGGCGCTGATCAAGGCCATGGCCGACCAGGAAGGCGTGCGCCTGTTGCCGCGCGAGCCGGGCGACCGCTTTGACCTGCTGCCGCCTTCCCCACTGGCGCAGCGCCTGAGCGTGGAGCTCACGCAGCGTCTGGGCCCCGGCACCATCGTCGCGAGCCAGGTCAATGGCGAGCCGGGTCTGTGGGTGGGTTTCACCATCAATGGCGACCCCAACTGGCTGCTGCTGGACAGCTCACGGCTGTCGGTGGCCGGCGGCGGCACCTGGCTGATCTGGCTGGCCACCTCGGTCATGCTGTCGCTCGCTGGCGCGGCGATGATTGCGCGGCTCATCAACCGACCGCTCAAGCAGCTCTCGCGCGCCACCAACCGGGTGCGCCGCGGCGACTTTGCCGCCAGCATGCTCGACGAAGGCGCGGTCACCAGCGAGGTGCGCGAAGTCAACATCGGCTTCAACCGCATGGCGCAAATGCTTGCCAAACTCGACCAGGACCGCGCGGTGATGCTGGCCGGCATCTCCCACGACCTGCGCACGCCGCTGGCGCGCCTGCGCCTGGAAACCGAGATGAGCGTGGACGACCAGGTGGCGCGCACCCACATGGTGGAAGACATCGCCCAGCTCGACGCCACGATAGACAAGTTTCTGGATTACGCCCGCCCCGACTCGGCGGCGCTGGCCACGGTGAACCTGCATGTGGTGGTGACTACTTGCGTGCACGCTCTGCGCGACGACGGGCAGATGCAGATCAGCACCGACGTGCCCAAGGACCTCAACGTCATGGCCGACGAGATCGAGCTGGCCCGGGTGATCTCCAATCTGCTGGAGAACGCGCGGCGCTATGGCAAGACGCCGGGCGATGAGGTCACCCAGCTTGAAGTTACCGCCCGCGGCGCCGGCGAGTGGGCGGTGTTGCAACTGCGCGACCACGGCAGCGGCGTGCCGCAGCAGCAGATTGCCAGCCTGATCCAGCCTTTTTTCCGCGGCGATGCGGCGCGCACTGCGGCGGCGGGCGCGGGGCTGGGCTTGTCCATCGTGGACAAGACGGTGCGGCGCATGGGAGGAAGTTTTTCCATCTCGAACGCCGATGCCAAGGCCGGCGGCGGCCTGGTCGCGCGCGTCGAGCTGCGCCGGGTGAGCGCACTCGCGCAAGAGGCGGCCGAGCAGGACGCTGCAGGCGAGTCACCGAGCGCCTGAGCCGGCAGACACGAAAAAGGCCTCTCGCGCCGCAGCGCCAGAGGCCTTTCGTGCAAATGGCTGTCGCAGCCGCGCGCGCGTCAGACGCGCTTGCGGTACTCGCCGGTGCGGGTGTCGATCTCGATGCGGTCGCCCTGGTTGACGAACAGCGGCACCGCGACCTCGAAGCCGGTGGCGATCTTCGCGGGCTTGAGTACCTTGCCCGAGGTATCGCCCTTCACGCCGGGTTCGGTCCAGGTGATCTCGCGCTCGACGCTGGTGGGCACTTCCACCGAAATGGCCTTGCCTTCGTAGAAGACGACTTCGGCGCTCATGCCGTCTTCCAGGTAGTTGATGGCGTCGCCCATGTTGCCGGCTTCCACCTCGTACTGGTTGTATTCGGCGTCCATCCAGACGTACATCGGATCGGCGAAGTAGGAATACGTGCATTCCTTCTTGTCCAGGATCACGTTGTCCATCTTGTCGTCGGCGCGAAAGACGACTTCGGTGCCGGTGTTGGTGAGCAGACCCTTGAGCTTCATGCGCACCGTCGAGGCGCCGCGCCCGCCTCGGGCGTATTCGGTTTTCAGAACGATCATCGGGTCTTTGCCCTGCATGATCACGTTGCCTGCGCGGATTTCCTGAGCGATTTTCATGGGCTTGCGGTGTCCAGAGTGTGGGGCCGCTCCAGGGTCCGGGCGGGCCGCGCCTGCGGCCTTTACGAGCCCGGGGCCATGGAGCCGGCGGGGGCGCCCGGGGCTCGCAGCAGAGGGCGGCAGCCGGGCGCAAAGACCGCCATTCTAGCTTTTTTCGTCGACGAAACGGCGCAGCTCGCTCAGCAGATCGGGCTGGGCCCACAGCCGCTCGCGCGCCCTGAGCACGCAGTCGCTCCACTCGCGATACAGCACGGCGTCCCCGGGACTTGGCAGCGAGGCGGGCGCCGCCATGCCGTTCCAGGCGTGGTGCAGGCGGCGCAGCGATGCGGGCGCCTGCAGCCAGTCGAGGAAGGCATCGAGCTTGGCGTGGTGTGCACCGTCGTCTTGCGGGTAGATCTGCCACAGCAGCGGCTTGCCGGCCCAGAGCGCACGCACCAGCGAATCTTCACCGCGCACGCAGTTGAAGTCGCTGGCCCAGAGCAGTTCGTCGAATTCGCTCTGGCTGCATGTGGGCAGGTGCGTGACTGCAAGCTGGCCGTCGGGCCGCGCGCTCTGCCCGGCCTGCGAGCGCGCAAAGGCCGCGCTCGCACGCCCGGGCGTGAGCAGCAGGTGCGCGCGCCCGCTGCCGGCCAAGGTCTGCAGCCAGGCGCCGAGCGCTGGCGGCTCGTAGCAAAAGAGGCTGACGGCCATCTGCCCCTCGGCAATGCCATGGCGCCGGCGCCAGGCGCTGCGCTCAAAGGCCTGCTGGCGTTGGCGCAGATCGCGTTCGCGCAGCAGGCCGCCGGTATGCACGCTGAAACCCGGGTAGAAGTACCAGCGCGTGAGCCCCGCGCCCGGACCGCTGAAGATGGGCGAGGGCAGGCGGTGGCTGCGCTGCACGTAGTCTTCGGCGCTCAGGTATTCGAGGTTGACCCAGACCGGCGGGCGCGCCATCGCGGCCATGGCGCCGACATAGGCGGGTGGCAGCTCGCAGCCAAAGGTTTCCAGCACCACCTGCGCCGGGCCGTCTGCCGGTGCGGCCGCAGGCCAGGGGCAGACCTGCACGCCGGGGCAGCCGGCGGGCGCCATCCAGGTGAGGGCGCTGGCGTCGTCGATCCACAGGCGCACCTGCAGGCCTTCGCCCGCCAGCGCGCTCGCCAGGCGCCAGCACACGCCAATGTCGCCCCAGTTGTCCACCACGCGGCAGAAGATGTCCCAACGCTCGGCCATGCGGAAATGGTAATGTCGCCAGCCGGTCGAACACGAGAAGCGCTATCCGCATGTCAGACAACAACGCCGCGCCACTGCCGCTTGCCGGCCTGCGCGTGATAGAGATGGGGCAATTGATCGCCGGGCCCTTTTGCGGCAAGACCCTGGGCGACTTTGGCGCCGAGGTGATCAAGATCGAGGCCACCGGCGGCGGCGACCCGCTGCGCGGCTGGCGCCTGCTCAAGCAAGGCACTTCGGTGTGGTGGCAGGTGCAGTCGCGCAACAAGCAGTCGGTGGCGCTCGACCTGCGCCAGGCTGAAGGCCAGGAGATTGCGCGCCAGCTTCTGGCCGAGGCCGACGTGCTGATCGAGAACTTTCGCCCCGGCACGCTGGAAGCCTGGGGCATGGCGCCCGAGGTGCTGCAGGCGGCCAACCCCGGCCTGGTGATTCTGCGCATTTCCGGCTACGGCCAGAGCGGCCCCTACCGTGATTTGCCCGGTTTTGGCCTGATCGGCGAAGCCATGGGCGGCCTGCGCCATCTCACGGCCGAGCCGGGGCGGGTGCCGGTGCGCGTGGGTGTATCGATAGGCGACACGCTGGCGGCGCTGCACGGCGTGATCGGCATTTTGATGGCGCTCTACCACCGCAAGGCGCACGGCGGGCCGGGGCAGGTGATCGACGTGGCGCTGTACGAGGCGGTATTCAACTGCATGGAAAGCCTGATTCCCGAGTACGACGCCTTTGGCGTGGTACGCCAGCCCGGCGGCAGCGCGCTGCCCGGCATTGCGCCGAGCAATGCCTACCCCTGCGAGGACGGTTGGGTGCTGGTGGCCGGCAATGGCGACAGCATCTTCAAGCGCCTGATGGTCGCCATAGGCCGGCAAGACCTGGCCGACGCGCCCGACCTGGCGAGCAACCCCGGGCGCGTGGCGCGCGTGGCAGAGATCGACGGCGCGATCGCCGACTGGACGCGCACGCGCAGCGTGGACGCGGTGGTGCAGGCCATGGGCGAAGCGCGTGTGCCCGCCGGCAAGGTCTACACCGCCAGGGACATTGCCGAAGACCCGCACTACCGTGCGCGCGAGATGCTGCTGCAGCAAGCCACGCGCGACGGCTACAGCGTGCAGGTGCCCGGCGTGGTGCCCAAGCTCTCGGCCACGCCGGGGCGTGTGCGCAGCAGCGCGCCGCATCTGGGGGAAGACACCGACCGGGTGCTGTCGGAGCTGGGGATCACGCCGGAGCAGATCGCCGCGCTGCGTGCGCGGGGCATAGTGCAGTAATAGAAATTTGATAGCTGCTAGCGCAGACAGGGTATGCGTTTGCAGCCGATTTCATTGCTGGCGGAAGGGGTGGGATTCGAACCCACGGACGCTTGCGCGTCGCCGGTTTTCAAGACCGGTGCAATCGACCACTCTGCCACCCTTCCCGCTGCCGCGCCGCCGGGGTTTGCGCGCGGCGGGCTGGCCATTTTAGCGGCCGCTACATGCCCAGCGACTTGAGCAGATCGTCCATGTCGGAACCGCCATTGCCGCCAGCGGGCGCGGTTGCGGCGCCCGGCTGGGCTCCGGCCTGGGTCATGAGAGCGTCGGGGTCGGGCGCTTCCTGGGGTTCGAAGTCGTAGAGCTTGATGAACTGGGTGTGGTCCATCGCCATCTCCAGGTAGAAGATGTTGTTCTTGGCGGTGTAGAAGCTCACGCGCCGCGCTTCGGGCTGGTCCAGGTTGGCGTCCACGCTCAGCACCACCTGCTGGTTGAGCACCAGCATCTTGGGCTGGTTTTGCGTGATGCGCGTCTGCAGCTCGCGCTGGATGGCGCTGGTGAAGTCGCCCACCACCTGGTTCATGAGTTCACCCATGACGTTGGCGACTTCGTCCGAGGTGTAGGCCGGAGCCAGATCGCTTTGCGACATGCCCATGCTCAGCATGTAGCTCTGGTAGATCTCCATCGCTGCGGCGGCCGAGAAGTTGATGACCACCAGGCCCGAGAAGCCGCCGTTGAACAGCACGAAGCAGCCGATGTCGGGCTTGAGGCATGTCTTGCTGATGCGCTGCACCATGCCCGAGTAGCGCACCGTGCCCTGGGTGGCCACGGAGAGCACGCGGGTGACGGAATTGCACAGGCTGATCAGTACATCCTTGGTGCCGTAGACGACGCTCTGGTCTTTGGGGTCGGTCATGGTGCAGCGGCTTTCTCGGATCGGGTTCAGTGTGGCTTGCGCGAGGCGGCGTTGGCCGCGACCAGCGCCGTCATGTTGACCACGCGGCGCACCGTGGAAGAGGGCGTGAGCACGTGCGCGGGCGCAGCGCAGCCCAGCAAGATGGGGCCTATCGTGGTGCCGTGGCCGTCGGTGGTCTTGAGCACGTTGAACAGGATGTTGGCCGCGTCCAGGTTGGGGCAGATCAGCACGTTGGCCGTGCCCGACAAGGTGGAGTCCAGCAGCGTGCGGCTGCGTATGGCCTCGGACAGGGCGGAGTCGCCGTGCATCTCGCCGTCGCACTCGATGTGCGGCGCCATCTTGCCGAAGAGCTCGCGCGCGCGGCGCATCTTGAGTGCGCTGGGGCGCGTGGACGAGCCGAAGTTGGAGTGCGACAGGAAGGCTACCTTGGGCGGCAGGCCAAAGCGCTGTACCTCTTCGGCGGTGCGCAGCGCGATGGTGGCGAGCTGCTCGGCGCTGGGCTCGTCGGTGATGTAGGTGTCGGCAATGAACAAGGTGTTGCCGCCCATGACCACAGCGTTCACGGTGGCCAGTTCATGCGCTTCGTCCTGCAGACCGAGCACGCCGCGCAGATGCGCCAGGTGGTTGTCGAACTTGCCCACCAAGCCGCAGAGCATGCCGTCGGCGTCGCCCAGGTGCACCATGAGCGCGGCGATCAGCGTGTTGGAGCGGCGCACCGAAGCCTTGGCGGTTTCGGGCGTGACGCCGTGGCGCCCCATGAGCTTGTGGTAGGCCTCCCAGTACTGGCGAAAGCGCGGGTCGTCCTCGGGGTTGCAGATCTCCACGTTCACGCCGGGCTGCAGGCGCAGGTCGTTGCGCTCGATGCGCGCCTGGATGACGGCGGGACGGCCTATCAGTATCGGTTTGGCCAGCCCGTCGTCGATGGCGAACTGGGCGGCGCGCAGCACGCGTTCGTCCTCGCCCTCGGCGTAGGCCACGCGCTGCGGCCTGGCCTTGGCGGCGGAGAACACGGGGCGCATGAACATGCTGGTCTGGTAGACGAAGCGCGTGAGGCTCTCGCGATAGGCGGCGTAGTCCGGGATGGGGCGCGTGGCCACGCCCGAGAGCTCGGCGGCGCGCGCCACCGCCGGGGCGATGCGCAGGATCAGGCGCACGTCAAACGGCGTGGGGATGAGGTAGTCCGGGCCGAAGTGCATCTCCTTGCCCTGGTAGGCGGCGGCGACTTCGGCCGACAGCTCGGCCTTGGCCAGCGCCGCGATCTCGCGCACGCAGGCGAGCTTCATCTCCTCGGTGATGCGCGTGGCGCCGCAGTCCAGCGCGCCGCGGAAGATGTAGGGGAAGCACAAGACGTTGTTGACCTGGTTGGGATAGTCCGAGCGGCCGGTGGCGATGATGCAGTCCGGGCGCACCGCCTTGGCGAGCTCGGGGCGGATTTCGGGCTCGGGGTTGGCCAGCGCCAGGACGATGGGCTTGTCGGCCATGGTCTTGAGCATCTCTGCGCTGAGTACGCCGGGCGCCGAGCAGCCGAGGAACACGTCTGCGCCCTCGACCGCGTGGGCGAGGGTGCGCGCATCGGTGGTGCGCACGAACTGCGCCTTGGACGGGTCGAGGTTCTCGCGCTCGTGGTGGATCACGCCCTTGGAGTCGCACATGTAGATGTTTTCGCGCTTGAGCCCCAGGCCGATCATCACGTTGACGCAGGCGATGGCCGCTGCCCCGGCGCCGGAGACGGCGAGCTTGACCTCGCCGATGTCCTTGCCCACGAGCTCCAGCGCATTGATGAGCGCGGCGCTGGAGATGATGGCGGTGCCATGCTGGTCGTCATGGAACACCGGGATGTTCATGCGCCGTGAGAGCTCCTGCTCGATGTAGAAGCACTCGGGCGCCTTGATATCCTCCAGGTTGATGCCGCCCACCGTGGGTTCGAGCGCCGCGATGATCTCGACGAGCTTGTCCGGGTCGCGCTCGGCCAGCTCGATGTCGAACACATCGACGCCGGCGAACTTCTTGAACAGGCAGCCCTTGCCCTCCATGACCGGCTTGCCCGCCAGCGGGCCGATGTCGCCCAGGCCGAGCACCGCCGTGCCGTTGGTGACCACCGCCACGAGGTTGCCGCGCGAGGTGTAGTCGTAGGCCTTGGCCGGGTCGGCGTGGATGTCCAGGCAGGGGTAGGCGACGCCCGGCGAATAGGCCAGCGACAGGTCGCGCTGGTTCACCAGCGGCTTGGTCGGCGTGACCGAAACCTTGCCGCGCAGCGGGCTGCGGTGGTAGTCGAGCGCGGCCTCGCGCAGGGCGGCTTCGGCGGGGGAGAGAGACTTGCTCATGGGGCACCCGATGGTGGAGAGTTGCGCGTCGAGCTTACTGCAAACAGGGGTGCTGCCAGGGTCTGCACGCCGTGCGGCGCGCCGCTTCAATGCGCGCCGGTTTGCATGCTGGCGTGGGCTGCGGCGGAGCTGTCTTCGCGCGCGCCGTTGAAAAACAGGTTCAGGGCCACGGCGCAGACCGACGCGAGCAGGATGCCCGATTCGATCAGCGGATGGATGGCGTGGGGCATCCACTGGCGGAAGTTCGGCGCAACCAGCGGAATCATGCCCACGCCTATGGAAATCGCGACGATGATGGCGTTGTTGCGGTTGTGGTGAAAATCCACGCCCGCCAGGATGCGTATGCCGGTGGCGGCGACCATGCCGAACATCACCAGGCCCGCGCCGCCCAGCACCACCGTGGGCAGGGATTCGACGAGTGCGCCCATCTTGGGCACGATGCCGAAGACGATCATGATGACCCCGCCCGCCACGCAGACCCAGCGGCTCTTGATGCCGGTCACGGCCACCAGCCCGACGTTCTGCGAAAAGCTGGTGTAGGGGAAGGTGCTGAAAATGCCGCCGATCACGGTGCCCAGGCCGTCGGTGCGCAAGCCGCGCTTGAGGTCCTCGGGCGCAACGTGCTTGCCCGTCATCTCGCCCAGCGCCAGGAACATGCCGGTCGATTCGATCAGCACCACGATCATCACCAGCGACATGGTGAGGATCAGGATGGGGTCGAACACCGGGTAGGCGATCTGAAACGGCAGCACCAGATCGAACCACGCGGCCTTGCCGACCTTGGAAAACTCCATCAAACCCATCGCCGCGGTGACCACGCCGCCGACGATGATGCCTATGAGCACCGAGATGTTGGCCACAAAGCCCTTGCCAAACCGCGCCACCAGCAAGATGGTGAGCAGCACCAGGGCGGAGATGCCCACGCCGGTCAGGTCGGCGTACCTGGGGTTGGGCAGCGTGGGCAGCACCGCGAAGCCCTTGGGCACGGCGGGCAGTGAAGAGCCCGGCGCGCTGACGGCGGCCTGCAGCTCCTGCAGCCACTTGATGTGGTCGGGGTTGGCGATGGCCGGCGCGGTGGGGCCGACCGGGTTGCCGAAGATCCAGTTGATGCCTATGCGCATCAGGCTGATGCCGATCACCGCAATGATGGTGCCAGTGACCACGGGCGGAAAGAAGCGCAGCATGCGGCTCATCAGCGGCGCGATCACGATCGCGACCACACCCGCGCCTATGACCGAGCCGAAAATCAGTCCCGCGCCGTAGGGCCCGCCCGTGGTCTGCGCCATGGACACCATGGGCGCGACGGCGGCAAAGGTCACGCCCATCATCACCGGCAGCTTGATGCCAAACCACTGGGTGGCGCCGCCCGCCTGGATCAGCGTCACCAGCCCGCAGACGAAGAGGTCGGCCGAGATCAGATGCGCCACCTGCTCGGGCGTGAGGTTCAGCGCCCGCCCCACGATCAGGGGCACGGCCACCGCGCCTGCGTACATCACCAGCACGTGTTGCAGGCCCAGGGCTATGGTCTGCCCCCAGGGCAGGACTTCATCAACGGGATGGGTAGTGTCGCGCATGCGGGGCTCCTGCAAGGCCGGTCAGAAGAAGTACATACAAAAAGTGTATACAAACCAGTACGCATGAACACTATCGCTTGCACGGGCTTGACGCCCGCGCCGCGTTCGCGTAGGGCGGGCTGCTGGTTCAGGCCATGAGATCGGCCAGGGCGCGCGCCAGCACCTTGGTTGCGCGGCGCAGGTCTTCCAGATCGATGCGTTCGTCGCTGCGCTTGGCGTGGCTCTCGAGCACGGTGCGCGGGCCGGCGCCGTAGATCACGCCGGGGATGCCGTGCTCGCCATAGAGCCGCACGTCGGTGTACAGCGGCGTGCCCACGGCGGGCGGTATCTGGCCAAAGACGGCTTGTGCGTGCCTTTGCAGCGCGCCGACCAGCGGCTGGTTGCCGGGCAGCGGCGTCATCGCGCGCGCCAGCAGGATGCGGCGCACATCGCTCGTCACCGCGTCCGCGCCCTTGACGCCGCGCCAGCGGTTGAAGTGGCGCGTGGCGTCCTGAATCACCTTGTGCAGCCTGGCTTCGACCTTGGCCGGGTTTTCCTCCGGGATCATGCGCCGGTCGAGCTTGAGCACCACCTTGCCGGGAATCACGTTGGTGTTGGTGCCGCCCTCGATGCGCCCGATGTTGAGGTAGGGATGGCTGATGCCCTTGACCTTGGAGCTCACCGCCTGGTAGGCACTGTTTTCCGCGTACAGCGCATTCATGACGAAGACCGCTGCCTGCAGCGCGTCCACGCCGGTGTTTGGCACTGCGGCGTGCGCCATGCGCCCCTGGATGGTGACCTCCAGCTGCAGACAGCCGTTGTGCGCGGTGACGACTTCGTAGGAAAAGCCCGCGGCGATCATCAGGTCGGGCTTGGTCAGGCCTTGCGAGAGCAGCCAGCCGGGGCCGAGCAGCCCGCCAAACTCCTCGTCGTAGGTGAAGTGCAGCTCGATGCTGCCCTTGCTCGGGCGCGCTACCGCTTCGAGCGCGCGCAGCGCAAAGCTGAAGGTGGAAAAGTCGCTCTTGCTGACCGCGGCGGCGCGGCCGTAGAGCTTGCCGTCTTCGATCTCGGCGCCGTAGGGGTCGTGCTTCCAGCCTTCGCCCGGCGGCACCACGTCGCCGTGGGCGTTGAGCGCCAGCGTGATGCCGCCCGGGCCGTAGGGCCGGCGCACGATGAGGTTGGTGATGCTCTGCATGCCGTAGTCGCGCACCTGCTGCTCGGGCACGGCGTGCTTTTCGGCTTCGAAGCCCCAGGCCGCGATGAGCTCGGCGGTGCGCTCGGCGTGCGCGGCGTTGTTGCCCGGCGGCGTGTCGGTGGGCACGCGCACCAGTTCCTGCAGAAAGCGCACCTGCTCGTCGAAGTGCGCGTCGATCCAGGCGTCGAGTTGTTCGTAGTCGCTACTCATGGGTGTTCCTGTGCAAGTTGCTGCAATACCTCGCTGAAAGCCTGCACCGCGAGCTGCATGTCGTCGGCGGTGGTGGATTCCAGCGGGTTGTGGCTGATGCCGTTGTTCTCGCCACGCACGAAGAGCATGGCCTGGGGCAGAATCTGGTGGATCTTCATCGCGTCGTGCCCCGCGCCGCTGGGCATGCGATGCACCGGCAGGCCGAGCTTTGCCACGGCCGCCTCCCAGTGCGCCTGCAGCGCCGCGTCGCTCGGGGCGCAGCTGGCCTGCATGCTGCGCTCGGCCACGTACTGCAGGCCGCGGCGCTGGCAGATTTCATTGAGCTTTTGCAGCACGTCGGCTACCAGCGCGTCGCGCTGGGTGTCGCTCGGGGCGCGCAGATCCAGGCTGAATTCGCAGCGCCCGGGCACTACGTTGACCGAGCCGTCGGGCACTTGCAGCATGCCCATGGTGGCCACGCTGTCGCCGTCTTGCGTGGCGCGCTGCTCCATGTAGACGAGCAGCTCGGCGGCGGCCGCGGCCGCGTCGCGCCGGCGCTTCATCGGCGTGGTGCCGGCGTGGCTGGCCATGCCGAGGATGCTGCAGCGGTAGCGGCTGCTGGCGTTGATGCTGGTGACCACCGCCAGCGGCAAGCCCATTTCATTGAGCACCGGGCCTTGCTCGATGTGCACCTCGACGTAGCCCAGGTAATCGGCCGGGTCGCGCTTGAGCTTGGGGATGTCGGCAATGCACAGGCCGGCGTCTTCCATCGCCTTGCGCATGGTGATGCCCTCGGCGTCCTCTTGATCGAGCCAGGCCGGATCGAACGCGCCCACCAGCGCTCCGGAGCCGAGAAAGGTCGCCTTGTAGCGCTGGCCTTCCTCTTCGGCAAACGCCACCACTTCGATGCCAAAGGGCAGACGCTTGCCCGCGCGGTGCAGCTCTTGCACGCAGGCCATGGGCACGAAGATGCCCAGGCGCCCGTCGTACTTGCCGCCGTTGCGCACCGTGTCGTAGTGGCTGCCGGTCAGCAGGTAGCGGGCCGGGGCGGCGCCGGTCGCGTCGTTGGCTGCGTCGCCTTCCTTGCGCTCTGCGGCTTCTTCGGCGGCAGCGGCGCTTGCGCTGTCGGCGCGCCCGGCCTGCGCCGGATGGTAGCGGCCGACAACGTTGCCCACGGCGTCGATCTGCACCTCGTCAAAGCCGCTCTCGCGCATCCAGTGGCTGATGCGTTGCGCGCAGGCGCGGTGGGCATCGGTGAGGTAGGTGACGGTGAGCTGGCCTTTTTCGGCGTGGCCCGGGTCGCTGTGCCGCGCCAGGCGTTCGTGCCAGTCCCAGACCTCGTTGCCCAGGCTCGGCTCCTGGCCGAACTTCTCGTTCAGGCGGATTTCGGCGATGCGATGGATGTTGCGCAGCGCTTCGGCGCGCTCGAAGTCCGGGTGGTTGGCCAGGCGCCGCCCGAAGGTGTCGATGATCTGCTGCTTGGCAAGACCCGTGCCGCGCGGCCCGCGCACCGCGAGGATGAAGGGAAAGCCGAAGCGCGCGTTGTAGTCGGCGTTGAGCTGCTGGATGCGTGCGAACTCGTCGGGCGTGCAGTCGGTCAGCCCGGCCTTGTTCTGCTCCTGGGTCGATTCGGCCGTCAAGGTCCGGCTCACCATGGCCTTGCCGGCGAGCTCGGGGTGGGCGCGGATCAGGGCGAGCTGCGCCTCGACCCCCGCTTCCTGCACCGCCTGCACCAGGGCCCACTTGAGCTGGGCCAGCGTGGCGAAGGGGCGCTGGGTCATGGCCTCTTCGGCGACCCAGGGGGAGTGCTCGTAAATGCCGTCCAGCAGGCGCGGCGCGTCGGCCAGCGGCGCGGTGTTGATCTCGTCCAGCGTCAAAGGCATGGTGTTTCCTATCGAAAAGAGAGCTGTTGGCGCTTGTGTGGCAAGGGCTGGAGCCTGATTTGGCTCAAGAACCCGCGGGGAATTGCCGCGCCCAGTGGCGCGCCAGGTCTATGCGCCGACAGACCCACACGCCCTCGTGGCGGGCGATGTGGTCGAGGAATTTCTGCAGTGCGACAAAGCGCCCCGGGCGCCCGACCATGCGGCAGTGCAGGCCGATGGTCATCATCTTGGGCGCGTTCAGACCTTGGGGGTCGCCTTCGGCGTAGAGCACGTCGAAGGCATCGCGCATGTATTGAAAGAAGGGTTCGGCGTGCGAAAAGCCCTGGGGCAGGCCAAAGCGCATGTCGTTCACGTCCAGCGTGTAGGGCACGACGAGCTGCTGCACCACGCTGCCATCCGTTTTGGCTAGCTTCATCCAGAAGGGCAGGTCGTCGCCGTAGTAGTCGGCGTCGTAGGTGAAGCGCCCGGCATCGGCCACCAGGCGGTGGGTGTTGGGGCTGTCGCGCCCGGTGTACCAGCCCAGCGCGTGGTCGCCCTTGCCGCCGTAGAGCTGGTCAAAGATTTCCAGGCACTGGCGCATGTGCTCGCGCTCCACGGCCTCGGGCACGTCCTGGTAGTGGATCCAGCGCAAGCCGTGGCAGGCGACCTCATGGCCGAGTTCGTCAAAGGCCTGCGCCAGCTCGCGGTGCTTTTGCAGGGCGGTGGCGATGCCATAGACGGTGAGCGCCAGCCCGCGCTTTTCAAACTCGCGCAGGATGCGCCAGACGCCGGCGCGCGAGCCGTATTCGTAGATGCTCTCCATGCTCATGTGCCGCGCCGGGTAGGCCGCGGGGTTGAACAGTTCGGAGAGGAACTGCTCGCTGCCGGCGTCGCCGTGCAGCACGCAGTTTTCGCCGCCTTCCTCGTAGTTGAGCACGAAGGAAACCGCAATGCGCGCCTGCCCCGGCCAGTGCGGGTGCGGAGGGTTGCGGCCGTAGCCGGTGAGGTCGCGCGGGTAGGGCGCGGTGGTGTCGTAGCAAGCACTCATGGGTTGGTGGCGCTCAGCGCCATGGAGAGGTCGTTGGTGGGCAGGTCGCGCTCGAACATCAGTCCGGCCTCGACGTTGTCCAGGTGTTCCTGCATCAGCTGCACCGCTGCGGCTTCGTCGCCGGAGACGATGGCGCCGTAGATGGCTTCGTGCTCGGCGTGCGAGTGTTCGGCCGCGGTACTGCTCTGGTACATCAGCGTGATCAGCGCGCAGCGCGAGATCAGCTCGCCCAGCAACTGAGCCAGCACCGCATTGCCCATGAGCGTGGCGATCTGCACGTGAAAGTCGCCCAGCAACTGGGTGCGCTCGCTCACGTCCTGGCCTTGCATGGCCTTGCGCTCGGCCTCCATGTGCTTCTTGAGCGCACGGATCTTGGCCGGCGTGCTCGCTGCCATGAAGGCGCGCACCGTGGCCAGCTCCAGCATGCGGCGCACCGCAAACACCTGGCGCGCCTCCTGCACCGAAGGGGTGGCAACGAAGGCGCCACGCGCCGGCTCCAGGCGAATCAGGCGGTTTTGCGCCAGCTGGAACAGCGCCTGGCGCACCAGCGTGCGCGACACGCCGAAGTGGTCGGCGAGCTTTTGCTCGGCCAGCTTGGTGCCAGGCAGCAGGCGGTGCTCGACGATGGCGCGCGTCAGGCTCTCGACGATCACCGCGGTGGTGGAGGCGGGGGTGTCCATGCGTTCCATGATATCGCGTGAACACAGAAATTGCATACACTTTTTGTGTTCCATTGGCCGCACCAGTTGCTTGTTGCATTCGTCTTTCTGTAGGTGATGTCCGACACATGGGTGCTCTCTTGGCCGACGCGCTCGCGCGCCGGCAGCCGATGTCCGCTCCCCGTTGCGCTGCCTAGCATGAAGCCAGCGGCACGGGCGAGTGCCCCGCCGCCAGGGCGCGCCAGCCGAGGCAAACGGCGCGCCCGGCGGGCGGCGCACAGCCGGCGCGCCGCATGCAAGGAGGAAAGCATGAGCAAGCAATACCAGGCGGGCGACCACGTGAGCTGGAACTCGGAAGCCGGGCGGGTGCGCGGCACCATCAGCAAGGTGCACAAGAGCGACTTCAAGTGGAAGGGCTACCAGCGCCACGCCAGCAGCGAGGAGCCGCAATACGAAATCAAGAGCGACAAGACCGACCACGTGGCGGTGCACAAGGGCAGCGCGCTGCGGCTGCTGAAGAGCTGAGCGGCGCGCGTCCCGCGCGTGTGGCCGTGTCGGCACACGCCGGCTGCCCTGCTTGTCCATCCGGGAGAAATGCAATGAAGAAACTGATTGGCGCTCTGGCCCTAGCCGCGATGGCCGCGGCGATGGCGCTGCCCGCCAGCGCGCAGAACGCCACGCTGGACGTCTATTCCGGGCGTGGTCAGACGGCCGACGAGGCCTTTTATGCCGACTTCGTCAGCACCAGCTCGATCGAAGTCAACCGCACCGAGAACACGGGTGCGGCGACGCTGGAGGCGCTGCGCAACGAAGGCGCCGACTCACCCGCCGACGTGGTGCTGCTCGACGGCATCGCGCTGCTGGCGCAGGCCGAAGCCGAGGGCCTGCTGCAGCCGCTGCGCTCCGATGCGCTGCAGGATGCGGTGCCCGCCGCCCTGCGCGCGGCGCCCGACGAGCAAGGCGCCATCGCCTGGTTCGGCTTTGCGCGCAATGCCCGCATCGTGGTCTATCAGGGCGAGCAGGTGGACGCGGCGGACGTGGACAGCTACCAGAAGCTGGCCAGCGAGCGCAACCGCGGCAAGCTGTGCATGGCGGGCGCGCACACGCCGGCCAACCTCGGCCTGATCGCTGCGCTCATCGAGCACGAAGACAGCGCCAGCGCCCGGCGCTGGCTCAGCGGCGTCAAGGCCAATCTTGCGCGCGCGCCCGAAGGCAGCGACACCGACCAGATCCGCGCGGTATTTGCCGGCACCTGCAAGATGGCCCTGGTAGGCCAGGCCGAGCTGGCGCGCCTGATGCAGTCGGACGTGCGCTCCGACCGCGACGCGGCCCGGGCGCTGGCGGTGAGCTTCCCCAACCAAGGCAGCTGGGGCACGCACGTGGACGTGTCGGGCGCGGCGCTGGCGCGCCATGCCAAACACCCCGCGCAGGCGCGCGAATTCCTGAACTACCTGGCCAGCTCCCAGGGGCAGAACCTGTTTGCCAACCGCAACAACGACTGGCCGGTGGTGCGCAAGTTCAAGTTCGACAACGCCGAGCTCAAGGCCATGCTGGGCTCGCACGGCGGCTTCAAGGCCGATGCCACGCCCCTGTCCACGATTGCGCGCCAGCTCGGCGCCGCGCGCCGGATGGCCGAGCAGATCGGCTTCGACCAGGCACCTGCGCGGTGAGCGGCAGCGCGCGCCGCTTGCGCCCGGAATGCGCCGCCCTCTGACTGCCGGACTTCCGCTAGTCCTACAAGCGCGAGCGGCTGCGCTGCCGAGAATGAAATCTCCGGCAGCCACTCCATTTCGGCCATCTCGGCCCCGCGGGGCGGGCGCCCCAGGCCCGCAGCGGGCAATGCAATTCAGAGGTAGCAAATGCAAATCATGGAGATGGCGGGAGCCATGAACGACACCACTTTGAGGCATGCGGGTGCTCGCCTGCCCTTCAGCCGCCGGCAGTTGCTGGCCACCATAGGCAAGGTGGCGGGCGGTGCGGCGATGTACCAGGCGATGACTACGCTGGGCTTTGCCGCCCAGAGCGACCAATACCAGTACCACGGGCCGATCAAGCTGGAAGGCGCCAAACAAGGCGCTTCCGTCGTCATCCTGGGCGCGGGCCTGGCTGGCATGGTCGCGGCCTACGAGCTGCGCCGCGCCGGCTACCAGGTGCAGATCCTTGAATACCAGGACCGCGCCGGCGGGCGCTGCTACACGCTGCGCGGCGGCGACAGCGTCGAGGAAATCGACGGCAGCGTGCAGAAAGTGCAGTTCGCCAAGGGCAATTACCTCAACCCCGGCCCCTGGCGCGTGCCCTACCACCATGTGGCGCTGCTCGACTACTACAAGAAGCTGGGCGTGGAGATCGAGCCCTTCAACATGTTCAACCACAACGCCTACCTGCATGCCGACGGCGAGCTCGGCGGCAAGCCGGTGCGCGCGCACGAGGTCTACAGCGACGTGCGCGGAAACGTGGCCGAGCTGCTGGCCAAGAGCGTGCGCCAGAACGCGCTGGACGAAGCGGTCTCGGGTGAGGACGCGCAAAAGCTGCTGGCCAGCCTGAAGGACTGGGGTTTTCTCGACAAGGAATACCGCTACACCAAAAACATGCAGGCCAGCATGGCCCGCGGCTACGCCGTGGAGCCGGGCGGCGGCCTGATGCCGGTGGCCCAGCCATCGCAGCCCATAGGCCTGAAGGACCTGGTCGGCACCAACCTATGGAGCATGCTGGGCGTCTTCAACATGCACGAGTTCGCGACCACGATGTTCGAGCCCAAGGGCGGCATGGACATGCTGGCCCAGGCCTTCGCGCGCGAGCTCAAGGACGTGATACGGCTGCGCTCGCAGGTGGTGCGCATCGAGCAGGGCGCGGACGGCGTCACCATCAGCTACAAAGACAGGAGTGACCCGGACAATGTGCTCAAGGCCCGCGCCGACTGGTGCGTGTGCACCATTCCCGCATCCATCCTCTCGCAGCTCGAAGAGATCCAGGTCAGCAAGCCCATGCTGGACGCCATCCAGAGCCTGCCCTACGGCTCCTCGGTCAAGATCGGGCTGGAATTCAACCGCCGCTTCTGGGAGGAAGACGAGCGCATCTACGGCGGCATCAGCTACACCAGCCTGCCGATCGAGCAAATCTCCTACCCCTCTACCGGCTATCTGAGCAGCGGCCCGGCGGTGCTGCTGGGCTCCTACACCTACGAAAACACCAACAGCTATCGCTTCACCGCCATGCCGCCCGAGGAACGCGTGCGTCTGGCGGTCGAGTGGGGCTCAAGGATTCACCCGCAATACAAGAAGGAATTTCGCAACGGCGTGGCGCTGGCCTGGCACCGCATGCCCTGGATCCATGGCTGCTACGGACTGTGGAACGACGATCTGCGCGCCGCCCACTACAACGACCTGGCGGCAATCGACGGGCGCATCGTGCTGGCGGGCGAGCACGTGTCCTACATCCCGGCCTGGCAGGAGGGCGCGATTCTCTCCTCGCTGGATGCGATCACGCGCCTGCACGCCAAGGCCAGTGCCTGAGCGCGCTACACATGGAGTCAATGACATGAAGAATTTTCTGAAAATTGCCGCCGCCGCCAGCGCCGTGGCCTGTGGTCTGGGATGGGCGGTCGCCTCGTCCGCGGCGGGCGCCCAAGCCGGCAGTGCGCCCGACGCCAAGCTGCAAAAGCTGATGGACAGCTTCTCCGCCTCGCGCGACGTGAACACTCAAAAGGGCGGCGAAGCGATCTACGCCACGGTCTGCGCGGGCTGCCACATGCCCGAAGGGCAGGGCGCTCTGGGCGACGGCTTCTATCCCAAGCTTGCGAACAACCAGCGCCTGGCGGCCGGCGCCTACCCGATGACGGTGGTCATCACCGGCCTGCACGGCATGCCCTCTTTTGCCAACCGCTTGAACGACGAGCAGGTGGCCGCCGTGGTGAACTACATCCGCACCCACTTTGGCAACAACTACGGCGACGCGATTGCGCCCGCCCAGGTGTCCGAGCTGCGCAAGCAGGCGGCGCCCGATCCGCACAGTTCCTACGACTGAGCGCAGCGCGCGCTCCTTTTCCAACAAAGGAGGAATTCCCATGAAACAAGATCTGCGTGCCCCGATGGGCCGCATTGCGGGCGCGAGCCTGCTTTTTTGTGCGCTGGCTCTGGCCGGCTGCGCCCAGCCCGCCCCAGAGCGCGCAAGCGTCAGCGCGCCGCCGCCGAGCCAGGTGGTGCGCCACCCCGTGGCGAACTTCCCGATCTCGTCGGCGGTGGAAGTGCCGGCGGGTGCGTCCACTGTCTATCTGTCGGGCACCGTGCCGCCGCAGCGCGCGGACGGCAGCTACGGCAACATGGAGGAGCAGACCACTGGCGTGCTGCAAAGCATTTCAGCCCAGCTTTCCCAATTGGGCTTGGGCATGGGCGACGTGGTGCGCATGCAGGCCTTTCTGGTGGGCGACCGCCACCAGGGCGGGCGGCTGGATTTTGACGGCTTCATGCGCGGCTATACGCGCTTTTTCGGCACCGCAGGGCAGCCCAGTCTGCCGGCGCGCTCGGCCTTCCAGGTCGCTGCGCTCGGCCACCCCGAGTGGCTCGTCGAGATCGAAGTCACCGCGGTGCGCCTGCCGGCAAGCCGCTGACGCGGCGCCGGCTCCTCGTCTCTTTCTTTCTCCTGGAGCAAACCCTGTCGCCGGGCCGAGCCAGCCCGGGCCAATGCATCCCAGGCACGCAACAGTCGCATCGTTTGCGGCTGCGGCGGACATAAAAAGACGCCCATGCGACGCGAGGTCGTATGGGCGCCAAGGGGGCTTGCCTGGATTTACTTGAGCTTCTCGTCAGCGTTCTTGTTGTACTTGAACTCGGGCACGTTGCGCAGCGCTTCCTTGGTGGCGCCGGGCAGGGTGATGCGCTTGTTTTCCACATGGAACTGCTCGGCCGGGATCAGCACGTAGTGGGACGACAGGCCCAGGTACTTGCTGGCGTTGACCACGGCGTAGGACACCGAGCCCTTGGGCGTGATGATGATGTCTTCGACGCTGCCCACGACTTCGGGGTTGGCGTCGTCGTTGTAGACATCGTGGTCAAGAATGGCCTTCTTCACGCTCCAGCCGTTGGCGGCTGCGGCGTAGACCGATTGCGTGGTGCCCAGCACCGTGGTGCCGGCCACCTGCGCGCTGGCGGCAAAGGGCAGAGCGAGGCAGGCGCTCAGGATCAGGCCGTGGCCAAGTGGGTGAAATTTCATGGTTTTTTCCTTTCTGGGGATACGCGGCGCGGCCTGGGGCGCACGCCGCGGGTTGGGTAATCAGGGCCGCTCGAGCCAGTCGGAGAGCTCGTCGGCGTGTTCTTCTTCCTCGGCGAGGATGTCGCGCAGCAGGTGCGCGCTGGTCGGGTCCTTGTCGGCCACGAGGGTGATGAGCTGGCGATAGACCTCGACCGCCAGGCGCTCGGCCACCAGGTTGGCGCGGATCATCGCCTTGAGCTCGGTCGACTCGTCGTACTGCGCATGGCTGCGCGCCGTCAGGGTGTCGGGGTTGAGCATGGGCTCGCCGCCGAGCTGGACGATGCGCGCCGCCAGGCGGTCTGCATGCCCGAGCTCTTCATCGGCGTGGGCGAGGAATTCCTCGGCAATCGCTTCGGACGACAAGCCCTTGGCGGTGAAATAGTGGCGCCGGTAGCGCAGCACGCAAACCCATTCGGTGGCCAGCGCGTCGTTCAGCAGTTTGCAGATTTCTTGCGCGTAGGGCGCAATGCCCGGGGTGACCGCGCCCTGGTCGATGTTCTCGCGGGCGCGGGCTATGGCATCCTCGTCGAGCCGCATCGTGCTCGCGTCTGGGCTGCTCTGGTTCATGGTTTCCTCCTTCAGGTTCATGCCGGGTATCGGGCCGCGGGTGGCTTGGTGTGCCTGGTGCGGCCGGCCCGGAGATTCGGTTGCGGGCGAGCGTCAAGGTCGCCGGCGGCCAAAGATGAAGGACGCCACGAACAGAATCAGGAAGACCACGAACAAGACCTTGGCGATCTCGGCCGCGACCCCGGCAATGCCGAAAAACCCGAGGAAGCCGGCAAGCAGCGCGACGATCAGGAACACAAGTGCGTAATGCAGCATGGCGTTTGTCCTTTCTTTGGTGGTGGGTTTCGGGCTCTTCGCGTCGCCGGATGTCGGCGCTTTGCATGGGGCCCGAAAGCTGAAGTTCATTGTCTGGGGCCAGGCTGCGCATGCCTGTAGGACGGCACCGACACCTGCTGTCAGCGCAGATCGCGTGCGCGCCGCCCGGGGCGTGCGCCTTCGATAATTGACGCCGCCGTGACGCCTGCCATGCCGATGAACACCCTGCCGTCCTTTCGCCAAGACCCGCGCGGGCTGCTGCGTGCGCTCTTTCAGGTGGCGGTGCAGCGCGCCCAGCCGCTCGCGGCCATGGCCCCTTGGCTGCCGCCGCCGCCGCGCGGGCGCACGCTGGTGCTGGGCGCGGGCAAGGCGGCCGGGGCGATGGCGCAGGCGCTGGAAGCCTTGTGGCCTGCGCAGGCGCCGCTGAGTGGGCTGGTGGTCACGCGCTACGGCCACGTACCGCCGCGCCCCGCAGGCCTGGCCCAGCGCATCGAGGTGCGCGAGGCCGCGCACCCGGTGCCCGACGCCGCCGGCGCTGCCGCGGCCCGGCAGTTGCTGGCGCTGGCCCAGGGTTTGAGCGCGGACGACCTGGTCGTCTGCCTGGTCTCGGGCGGTGGCTCGGCGCTCCTGAGCCTGCCGGTGCCGGGGCTCACGCTGGCGCAGCTGCAGCACATCCATGCCCGGCTGCTGGCCAGCGGCGCCGCCATCGGCGAGATGAACTGCCTGCGCAAGCACCTCTCGCGCACCGCGGGCGGGCGCCTGGCGCTGGCCTGTGCGCCCGCGCCGGTGGTGACGCTGGCGATCAGCGACGTGCCGGGCGACGAGGTGTCGGTGATCGCCAGCGGCCCGAGCGTGGCCGACGCCAGCAGCTGCGCCGACGCGCTGGCGGTGGCGCGGCGCTACGGCATCGCGCTGCCCGAGGCCGTGACACAGGCTCTGCGCAGCGGCGCGCTGGAAACGCCCAAGCCGGGCGACGCGCGCCTGGCCGGGCATGCGATGCACCTCGTCGCAACGGCGGGGCAGTCGCTGCAGGCGGCGGCCGAGGCGGCGCGCGCCGCAGGCCTTGGCGCGCATGTGCTCTCCGACGCCATCGAGGGCGAATCGCGCGAGGTCGCCAAGATGCATGCGGCGCTGGCGCGCGAGGTGGCACTGCGCAATGCGCCGTTTGCCCGGCCCTGCGTGCTGCTCTCGGGCGGCGAAACCACGGTGACGCTGGACGCGGCGGCGCCAGAGGGCGCGCCCGCGCGCGGCGGGCGGGCCGGGGAGTTCTGCCTGGCGCTGGCGCTTGCGCTGCAAGGCCAGGCGGGCGTGTGGGCGCTGGCGGCCGACACCGACGGCATCGACGGCACGCAGGACAAGGCGGGCGCGCTGGTTGCGCCCGACACGCTCGCGCGCGCCGCAGCGCTGGGCCTGGATGCGCGCACGCTGCTGCTGCGCCACGACGCCTACGGCCTGTTCGAGCCGCTGGGCGACGCGCTGCAGACCGGGCCGACGCACACCAACGTGAACGATTTCCGCGCGCTGCTGATCGCGTAGGCGGCGCGCGGGTGCAAGCCGCAGGCAGCACGGTAGCTATGACTACGGGAGCTGCTTGCGCATAAGGAACAAGGATTCCAGAGTGTCTTGTATCTGAAACGCCCGTTGATACGGCGCGAGCAGCTTGCGTTTCAAGAGCAGACGTCCCATCCACGGCCCGCGCCAGGGCCGAAGACCGCCATCGCGGGGAGACGCCCGCCTCAGTAGCCGAGGGTGAGCCCGTCGGGGTTGCGCGGGTCCGACGCGCCATGGAGCAGGCCGCCGCGCAGCTCTATGGTCTGGGTGCGCCCCATGGCCGGTTTGACGACTGGCTTGTGGCCCCAGGCGCGCAGCAAGTCCAGCGTGTCGCGCGAGAAGCCTTGCTCCACGCGCAGCTCGTCTGGCATCCACTGATGGTGAAAGCGCGGCGTGGCCGCCGCCTGCAGCGGGTTCATGCCGAAGTCGATGAGGTTGACCACGGTCTCGAGCACCGTGGTGATGATGCGCGGCCCGCCCGGGCTGCCGGTGACCAGGCGCAGCTTGCCGTCCTGCAGCACCAGCGTCGGCGTCATCGAGGACAGCGGGCGCTTGCCCGCGGCCACCGCGTTGGCGTCGCCGCCGACCAGCCCGTAGGCATTGGCCACGCCCGGGCGCGCGGCAAAGTCGTCCATCTCGTTGTTCAGCACGATGCCGGTTTCGGCCGCGACGATGCCGCTGCCGAAGTTGGTGTTGAGCGTGTAGGTGACGGCCACCGCGTTGCCCTGCGCATCGACCACTGAAAAATGCGTGGTCTGGGCGCTTTCATAGGCCTGCGGCTGGCCGGCGCGGATGTCGCTGGCGCTGCGCGCGCGCTGCGGCGCGATGCCGGCGGCGAGCTGGTCGGCGTAGCGCTTGCTGATCAGGCCGGCAAGCGGCACGCGCACGAAGTCGGGGTCGCCCAGGTATTCGGCGCGGTCGGCGTAGGCGAGCTTCATCGCCTCGACCATGTGGTGCACGGTGCGCGCGCTGTTTGCGCCCCAGTCGGCCAGCGGCCAGCGCTCCAGGATGTTGAGCATCTGCACCAGATGCGCGCCGCCAGAGGACGGCGGCGGCATGGTGACGATCTCGTGGCCGCGGTAGCTGCCGCGCATCGGCTCGCGCTCGAGCACACGGTAGTTCTTCAGGTCGGCCAGGGTGATGCTGCCGGCGTGTGGCGCCATCTCGGCGGCAATCTTGCGCGCGATCTCGCCCTCGTAGAAGGCCGCCGGGCCCTGGGCGCCGATCAGGCGCAACGACGCAGCCAGGTCTTTTTGCACCAGCAGCTCGCCCTGCTTCATCGGCGCGCCGTCTTTCCAGAAGATGGCCCGGCTGGCGGGCCAGGGCGCCAGCGTCTTGCGCTCGCGCGCGAGCACCTTGGCCAGCGTGGGGCTGACGGCGTAGCCTTGCTCGGCCAGGCGGGCGGCGGGCTCTACCGCCTGGGCCAGCGTGAGCGTGCCCCACTGGCGCAGCGCATGCGCCAGGCCCGCCACGGTGCCGGGCACGCCGACGGCGTAGTGGGTGTAGAGCGACTTGCCGTCTATCACCTTGCCCTCGGCGTCCAGGTACATGCGCCGATGCGCGCCGGCCGGCGCCATCTCGCGAAAGTCCAGCGCCACCTGGCGGCCCCTGCGCGCGTCGTGCACCAGCATGAAGCCGCCACCGCCCAGGTTGCCCGCATTGGGCAGGGCCACGGCCAGCGCAAAGCCCACGGCCACCGCCGCGTCCACCGCGTTGCCGCCCTGGCGCAGCACGTCGAGCCCTATGCGCGTGGCCAGCGCCTGCTCGCTGGCCACCATGCCGTGGCGCGCCAGCACCGGGTGGAAGATGTCCTTGTCGAAGTCGTAGGCCGCAGCGGCGGCGCGCGCAGCCGGCGCCTGCGCAGGCGCGGTCGCAGGCGCGCTCGGCGCATGGCTGCAGCCGGCGCTCAGCGCCAGCAGCGCGGCAGCAAGAAGCAGGAAAGGGCGATGGGCGGGCATGGCGGGCCTTCACGTGCGACGAAGCCGCAAGCCTAAACCTTCACCCAAGCATGGCGAGAGTACAAAAAGTGTATACACTTTCCTGCATCGTCGATGGACCTGCAACAGGAGACAAGGCCATGGGACTGAGTACCCACGTTCTGGACACCATGCACGGCTGCCCGGCCGCCGGCATGCAGGTGGCGCTGTACGCCACCGATGGCGACAAGGCCATGCTGATCAAGCGCCTGACGCTCAATGCCGATGGGCGCAGCGACGCCCCGCTGCTGGACAACGCCAGTCTGCGCGTGGGCACCTACCGGCTGAGCTTCGAGGTTGCGGCCTATTTCAAGGCCCGCGCGGTGGAGTTGCCCGAGCCCAACTTCCTGAACCGCGTGAGCCTGGACTTTGGCATCGCCCATCCCGGGCAGCACTACCACGTGCCCTTGCTGGTCAGCCCCTGGAGCTATTCCACCTACCGTGGCTCCTGAGCAGCCCATGCCCGCGCCGCAGACCCCGCTGGAACAGCTGCTCGCCGCCCTGGCGCGCGGCCCGGTGTGCCTGGTGACGGTGCAGCGGGTGCAGGGCTCGACCCCGCGCGAAGCCGGCGCCTGGATGGCGATTGCGCAGGCCGAGCCCGCGCTGCTGATCGGCTCCATCGGCGGCGGCCATCTGGAATGGCAGGCCATGCACCAGGCGCGCGCGCGCCTGCGGGCCTGCGCAGCCGGCCAGGCGCCCGATGAGCCGCTGCAGCGCCAGGCGCTGGGCCCGAGCCTGGGCCAGTGCTGCGGCGGGGTGGTGTTTTTGCGCTTTGAATGCCTGGGCCCGCAGGATCTGGCGAGGGTGCGCGAGCGCCTGGCGCCGCGGCTGCACCCGCTGACGCTGTTTGGCGGCGGCCATGTGGGCCGCGCGCTGGTGCGGGTGCTGGCGCCGCTGCCGTTTGCCATCCAGTGGGTCGACAGCCGCGACGAGATCTTTCCCGAAGGCCTGTCCAGCAAGGTGCGCTGCGAGTATTCCGACCCGGTGCAGGCGGCGGTGGCCGACATCGCACCGGGCTCGCAGGTGCTGATCATGAGCTTCAGCCATGCCGAAGACCAGGACATCGTGGCCGAATGCCTCAAGCGCCAGCGCGCGCGCGCCGACCTGCCCTTCATCGGCCTGATCGGCAGCAAGACCAAGTGGGCGAGCTTTCGCCACCGGCTGGAGGCGCGCGGCTACACCGAGGCCGACTTCGCCCACGTCACCTGCCCGATAGGCGTGCCCGGCATCGTCGGCAAAGACCCGCAGGTGATTGCCGTGGCGGTGGCCGCGCAACTCCTGATGCGGGTAAGCCCGCTGGATTGAGCGGGCCATCTGCATACAATTTGTGTCCACAAACCAGGTCGCAGCGGTGCCGGAGCATGCAGGCATGCGCCGAGCGCGGCCTCTCATGAGCTGCTCAGAGCGCCCGCGGTGGTGAGCAGCCGGAGACTTGCACATGGAAGCTTATCTGCTGGACTGGGCCAATCTGCTGCTGCGTTGGCTGCACGTCATCACCGCCATCGCCTGGGTGGGCTCGTCCTTTTACTTCGTCTTTCTGGACAGCAGTCTCACGCCCCCGGTGGATGAAAAACTGCGCCGGGACGGCGCCACCGGCGAGCTCTGGGCGGTGCACGGCGGGGGCTTCTACCACCCGGTCAAATACAACGTCTCGCCGCCCAAGCTGCCCGATCATCTGCACTGGTTCTTCTGGGAGAGCTACACCACCTGGCTGTCGGGCTTTGCCCTGCTGTCCGTCTCCTACCTGTGGAACGCCGGTGTCTATCTGGTCAACCCGGCCGCGCCGCTGATGTCGCCCGCCATGGCGGTGGTGGCGGCGCTCGCCTTTCTCGTCGTCTTCTGGCTGCTGTACGACATGATCTGCCGCATCTGGGGCCAGAAAGAGCGGGGCGACACCATCGTTGGCGCGCTGGTGGCCGTGCTGGTGTGCATCGCGGCCTGGCTCGCTTGCCGCATCTTTCCCGGCCAGGCGGCTTTTCTGCTCATGGGCGCGATGCTGGCCACTTCCATGAGCGCCAACGTGCTGTTCTGGATCATCCCCGGCCAGCGCAAGGTGGTGGCCGCGCTCAAGGCCGGCCAGCCGGTGGACCCGGTGCACGGGCAACGCGGCAAGCAGCGCAGCGTGCACAACACCTATTTCACGCTGCCAGTGGTCTTTGCCATGCTCTCCACCCACTACGGCTGGATGAACACCGCGCCGAACAACTGGCTGATCCTGATCGTGATGATGGCCGCGGGCGCGCTGATCCGCCAGTTCTTCGTGCTGCGCCACGGCTACAAGCTCGGGCGCAACCGCCACCCCTGGCCGTATGCGGCGGTGGGCATCGTGCTGCTGCTTGCGCTCGTCGCCTGGCTCAAGCCCGCGCCGCAGGCGAGCAGCAGCTCCAGCGAACCCGTGGCCTTTGCCGATCTGCACGCGGTCATGAAGGAGCAGTGCTTCGTCTGCCACAGCAGCGCCACCATCCAGCAAAAAGGCGTGAAGTTCGACACGCCCGAGGACGTGAAGCAGCACGCCCAGCAGATCTACCAGCAGGTCGTGCAGCTGCGCAAGATGCCTTTTGGCAACCCCGACGCGCTCAGCCCGCAGCAGCTCGACATGTTCAAGCGCTGGTACGAGGGCGGCGCCCACGTGGACCGCTGAAGTTTGAAAGAAATATGGCTGCAGCGCTTGCCAGGCAAGCGCGAGCAGCTATTGTTATTGATGCAACGGTTAGAATCCGCACAACAGGAGTTCTTCCATGAGCATCAAGAGCGACAAGTGGATCCGGCGCATGGCCAGCGAGCACGGCATGATCGAGCCCTTCGAGCCCGGCCAGGTGCGCGAGGTCGACGGCCGCAAGGTCATCAGCTACGGCACCAGCAGCTACGGCTACGACATCCGCTGCGCGCGCGAATTCAAGGTTTTCACCAACATCCACAGCACCGTGGTGGACCCGAAGAACTTCGACGAAAACAGCTTCGTCGACTTCGAGGGCGACTCCTGCATCATCCCGCCCAACAGCTTTGCGCTGGCGCGCACCGTCGAATATTTCCGCATCCCGCGCGACGTGCTCACCGTCTGCCTGGGCAAAAGCACTTATGCGCGCTGCGGCATCATCGTCAACGTCACGCCCTTCGAGCCCGAATGGGAAGGCTATGTGACGCTTGAATTCAGCAACACCACGCCGCTGCCTGCCAAGATCTACGCGGGCGAGGGTTGCGCCCAGGTGTTGTTCTTCCAGAGCGACGAGGTCTGCGAGGTGAGCTACCGCGACCGCAAGGGCAAGTACCAGGGCCAGCAGGGCGTGACCTTGCCGCGCGCCTGAGCTTCTCTTTCAGCGCGCATGGCGCAGCGCCAGGCGCGCCGCCGCCAGATCCCAGCCGGCCCAGCCGCAGCTCTTGAACAGCACGGCGCCGCCGCGCAGCGGCGCCGGCCCGCGCAGCACATCCTGCAGGCTGGGCAGCGGCGCCACGGCGATGCCGGCCTGCAGCAAGTCGCCCGCCTCATGCTCCGCGTCGCGCGTATCGACCACGATGCGCCCGTGCTCGGCAAAGTGGCGGCACAGGCCGGCGTCGAGCTCGCGCATCTGCGGCGTGAACGCACCGACCGCGGCCACGAAGGCGTCGGCTCGCAGCGGCCCGCTGAGCACCACCGCGTTCGCCGGCGTGCAGGTCACGACCAGCGGACAGTGGGCAAGCGCCGCGTGCGCATCGGCCACGGCTTGGGCCTGCAGACCCAGGGTGCGCGCATGCCGCGCGAGCGCTTCGGCGCTGGCCAGCCTGCGCGAGGCAAGCACGAAGCGGCGCACGCCAAGCGCGGCGGTGTAGGCCTCCAGATGCGCGCGACCCTGCACGCCGGCGCCGATGATCAGCGTCGCGCCGTCCGGGCGGGCCGCCAGATGCCGCGCCGCCAGCGCCGATACCGCAGCGGTGCGCCGCGCGGTCACCGTCGGGCCGTCCAGGATCAGCCGGCGCTCGCCACTGGCCACGTCAAACACGCTCACATCGCCCTGGATGGTCGGGCGGCCGCTGCCGGCGTTGGCGGCGGTGAAGCTGATCAGCTTGGTCATCGCCACCACGCCGTCGGTGGCCGGCATCACGAAGAGCACGCTGCCCTCGCCCGTGGGCATGACGATGCGCGGGGGCACCTGGGCGACCCCTGCGCGCAGCAGCGCCTCGATCTCGTCGAGCAGCGCATTCCAGGGCAGGCTTGCTGCGGTGCGCGTTGCCTCGCTCGTGGCCTGCATGCTCAGGCCTGGCCGGGGTGGCCAGTGTGGCTGGGCGCGGGCGTGGT
Organism: Comamonas sp. NLF-1-9; assembly: GCF_019195435.1. Lineage (NCBI taxonomy): Bacteria > Pseudomonadati > Pseudomonadota > Betaproteobacteria > Burkholderiales > Comamonadaceae > Comamonas > Comamonas sp. NLF-1-9. The sequence goes on along the minus strand of NZ_CP078069.1, from coordinate 1,366,504 downwards.
CAGCGCGGCGCGCAGGCCGGTGCGCACCCCGTGCACCAGCTGGGCGAGCGGCATGCCGCCCTCGCCCTGGCCGCTGAGCGGCGGCAGGTGGATGAAGCCGCCGCGCGTGCCCTGCCAGCGCGGCTCGCTCGCCAGGCGGTGCATGAGCTGGAAGAACACATGGTTGCAGACGAAGCTGCCGGCGTTTTGCGACACCACCGTGGGCACGCCCGCGGCCACCATGGCGCGCTGCATGGCTTCGGTCGGCAGGGTGCAAAGGTAGGCGGCGGGCGCGGCCTCGATGATGGACTGCTCGCGCGGCTGGGCGCCGTCGTTGTCGGGCAGGCGCGCATCGTCGCGGTTGAGCGCCACGCGCTCGAGCTGCAGCGCCTCGCGCCCCGCCGCCAGGCCCAGGCAGAGCACCAGCGCGGGCTGGTGGCGCTCGAGCAACTGCAGCACTTGCGCCGTGGCCGCGGCAAACGCCGTGGGCAGTTGCGCGCCGACCACGCGGCAGCCCGCGATCTGGCGCCGGTGCAGCGCCTGGGCCACCTGGGCCGAGGGGTTGACCGCATGCTCGCCAAAGGCGTCAAACCCGGTGACCAGCACCGTCGGGCGTGCAGCGGCCCGGGTGGCAGGCGGGGGGGCGGGAGCTGGCGTTACCATCGCTGCAATTTACTGCACTTGGAGCAAGGCATGCGTTGGGAAGGCGAACGTCGGTCGGAAAACGTCGAAGATCGCCGCGGTGCAGGCGGGGGCGGATTCGGCCTGGGCGGGCGCAGCCTGGGCATAGGCGCGGTGGTGCTGGCGCTCGTCGGCTGGGGCGTATTCGGCATCAATCCCTTGACCACGCTGGAGCTGCTCTCGGGCGGCGGCGCCCCGCAAAGCGCCCAGGTGCCGGCTGGCCAGCCGCCGCAGGACGACCGGCAGGCGGCCTTCGTGTCCACCGTGCTCGCTTCCACGGAAGACGTCTGGACGGACATCTTCCGCAAGGGCGGTGGCCAGTATCCGGCGCCGCGCCTGGTACTGTTTCGCGGTGCCACGCCCACGGCCTGCGGCACCGGGCAGTCGGCCATGGGCCCGTTCTATTGCCCCGGCGACCACAAGGTGTATCTGGACATGGACTTTTTTGACACCATGGCCCGCCAGCTCGGGGCGCCCGGCGTGTTCGCGCGCGCCTACGTCGTCGCGCACGAGGTCGGCCATCATGTGCAGACCGTGCTCGGCACCAGCGCCAAGGTGGACGGCATGCGCGGGCGCATCAGCGAGCGCGAGCAAAACGCCCTCTCGGTGCGCCTGGAGTTGCAGGCCGACTGCTACGCCGGCGTCTGGGCGCAGCATTCGCAGCAGGCCAAGGGCTGGCTGGAGCAGGGCGACATCGCATCGGCAGTGAACGCCGCCGAGCAGATCGGCGACGATACGCTGCAGCGCAAAAGCAGCGGCGTCGTGCGCCCCGACGCCTTCACCCATGGCAGCAGCGCCCAGCGTGTGCGCTGGTTCACCCAGGGCTACCAGAGCGGCTCGGTGCAGTCCTGCGACACCTTCGGCGCGCGCACGCTTTGAAGCCCGATTTGCCCGTTTTTTGTTGCAATGCGACAATTGCGGGTTCATGACGACGCTTTATCAATCAGTAGCGCTGGCTGACCCCTTGCAGCGCGCCGTAGCCGACATGGGCTACGAGACCATGACCCCCATTCAGGCACAAGCCATACCGGTGGTACTCACCGGCAAGGACGTGATGGGTGCGGCCCAGACCGGTACCGGCAAGACGGCGGCCTTCGCGCTGCCGCTGCTGCAGCGCATGCTGGCGCACGAAAACACCTCCGCTTCGCCCGCGCGCCACCCGGTGCGCGCGCTGGTGCTGCTGCCTACGCGCGAGCTCGCCGACCAGGTGGCCGAGCAGGTGGCGCTCTACGCCAAGTACACGCAGCTGCGCTCCACCGTGGTGTTCGGCGGCATGGACATGAAACCGCAGACGGCCGAGCTCAAGAAGGGCGTGGAGGTGCTGGTGGCCACGCCCGGGCGCCTGCTCGACCATATCGAAGCCAGGAACGTGGTGCTCAACCACGTGGAATACGTGGTGCTCGACGAGGCCGACCGCATGCTGGACATCGGCTTTCTGCCGGACTTGCAGCGCATCCTGTCCTATCTGCCCAAAGAGCGCACCACGCTGCTCTTTTCGGCCACCTTCTCGCCCGAGATCAAGCGCCTGGCCGCGAGCTACCTGCACGATCCGGTGACCATCGAGGTCGCGCGCCCCAACGCCACGGCGTCCACCGTGGAGCAGTGCTTTTACGGCGTGAGCGAAGACGGCAAGCGTGCGGCCATCCGCCAGGTGCTCAGGGAGCGCGCACTCACCCAGGCTTTCATCTTCGTCAACAGCAAGCTCGGCTGCGCGCGCCTGACCCGCGCGCTGGCGCGCGACGGCCTGAAGACCGCGGCGCTGCACGGCGACAAAAGCCAGGACGAGCGCCTGAAGGCGCTGGAAGCCTTCAAGAGTGGCGAGGTGGACCTGCTGGTCTGCACCGACGTGGCCGCGCGCGGGTTGGACATCAAGGACGTGCCGGCGGTGTTCAACCACGACGTGCCCTTCAACGCCGAAGATTACGTGCACCGCATCGGCCGTACCGGCCGCGCCGGCGCTTCGGGCCTTGCGGTCACGCTGGTGACCGAGCGCGACGCACGCCTGATGGGCGAGCTCGAGAAGCTGCTCAAGAAAAAGGTCGAAGTGCAGCCCCTGCAGCTCAGGGACGAGCGTCCGTCCACGCGCCACGGCGAGGGCCGCCATCGCGACGGCACCCACGGCGCGCGCACGGAGCGCGAGAGCACACGCTCGCCGCGCAGCCACCGCCATGCGGCGCCCGGCTTCGTGCCGTCGCGCGACCCCTTCTTTGATCGCCCCTATGAGCCCGGCAGCGCGCCGCAAGCCGCGCCGAGCTGGGAGCAGGCCCCGGCCGCCGCGCGTCCGCGGGTGTCTTCCAACATCAAGCAGCGGCGCGTGCTGGCCGCGCTCTTCAAGGCGCCGCAAGCGAGCGAGCAAAACGCCGCCTGAGCGGCGCCGCTCAGGCGTGCGCCGCGCCCGGCGCCTGGGCCTGCGCGCACTCAACCTGGAGGTGCTCGCGTTCGGCCAGCGTGCTGCCAAAGCGCACCGCACTCAGGCTGCCGCCCCAGACGCAACCGGTATCGAGGGCGAGCAGGTCGGCTCGGCTCATCCAGCCCAGCGTCGACCAATGGCCAAACACCGTCAGCTGCCCCTGCGTCTTGCGCCCCGGCAGTTCGAACCAGGGCAGCAGCCCCGCCGGCGCCTGGCGCGCGCTTTCGCTGCTGGAAAAATCCATCACACCCTGCAGTGAGCAAAAACGCACCCGGGTGAGCGCGTTGACCACTACGCGCAGCCTGTCCATGCCCTGCAGCTCCTCGTGCCAGCAGGCGGGTTCATTGCCGTACATCTGCTGCAAAAACGCCTGCCAGTGCGCTCCGCTGAGCGCCTGCTGCACCTCACCCGCAAGCGCCAGGGTTTGCTGCGGTGTCCATGCCGGCAAGACGCCTGCATGTACCAGCAGCATGGCCTCGCCCCCGTGGTGCACCTGGCGTGCCAGCGGCTGATGGCGCAGCCAGTCCAGCATGGCGGCGCGCTGCGGGTGCGCGAGCAGCGCGTCCAGCGTGTCGCGCCTGGAAGGCGGGCGCACGCCCTGGGCCACGGCCAGCAGATGCAGATCGTGGTTGCCGAGCAAGACCTGTACGCTGCCCGCCAGCGCCATGCAGCGCTGCAATACCGCGACCGAATCGGGGCCGCGGTTGACCAGATCGCCCAGCAGATACAGCGTGTCGCGGCTCGGAGAAAAACCGATTAGCGCGAGCAGTCGCTCCAATGCGCCGTCGCAGCCCTGAATATCGCCCGCACAATATAAAGCCATTGCCATCCCGCAGCCAAGTCCGGGTGCCGATTGTGCACCGCCTGCAGCGCGGATTCGGGTAATGGGCAGTAGTAGCACTTCGAAACCATGAGAATCCAGCGCGCGAGCATGCAATTGCAGCCAAACTGGTCTTATAATCGCGCCGCATTGCCTTTCAACTTCAGGATCAACCATTCAGGATAATCATGACGACCAGTTACAAGGAATTGCTGCAGCAGCGTGAGGCATTGGACGCCCAAATCCGCGACGCGCGTGAAAAGGAAGTTGCCGACGCTCTTGCCAGAGTGCGCCAGACCGTGGCGGAATTCGAACTTACCGTTACCGACGTGTTTCCCTCGGGTCGCCGCACGCGCGCCGCTGGCACGGTGAGCAAGGTGGCGCCCAAGTACCGCAATCCGGCCACCGGCCAAACCTGGACCGGTCGGGGCAAGCCGCCCAAGTGGATACAAGGCCAGGATCGCACGCAATTTGCCATTTGAGGCGAACCACGGCCTCTTGCCTGCCAAGCCCGCCCCGCGCGGGCTTTTTTCCGCCCGCATTGCGCCGCCTGCCGCAAGGGTGATGCCCTGGTACCCGGCATCGGCGCAGCCGGCGGGCGTACACTCCCAGACTGTGTGGGGTGCCCGAGGGCAATGCATGCCGCAGGCCTGGCCCGACTTTCCGTTTTGCACTTACAAGGAGATCTAGAAATGCTTGCTGCCCCTGCAAAAGGACATGCCTTTGCTTCCACGATCAAGACGTTCAGCACCGCGTCGGGCAAGGAACACCGGTTTTTCTCCTTGCCCGCGCTGGCGCGCAAGTATCCCAACGTCAAGCGGCTGCCGCGCTCGATTCGCATCGTGCTGGAATCGGTGTTGCGCCATTGCGACGGCAGCAAGGTCACGGCCGAGCACGTCGAGCAATTGGCCAATTGGAAACCCAATGCGGCCCGATCGGAAGAAATTCCATTTACCGTCGCCCGCGTGCTGCTGCAGGACTTTACCGGGGTGCCGCTGCTGGTGGACCTGGCGGCAATGCGCGCTGCGGCGCAAGGCGTGGGCGCCGACCCCAAACGCGTAGAGCCGCTGGTGCCGGTCGATCTGGTGGTCGACCACTCCATCATGGTCGACCATTACGGCACCAAGATGGCCTTGACGCAAAACATGAAAATGGAATTTGCGCGCAACCACGAGCGCTACCAGTTCATGAAATGGGGCATGCAGGCATTTGACACCTTCCGGGTCGTGCCGCCGGGTTTTGGCATTTGCCACCAGGTGAATCTGGAATTCCTGACCAAGGGCGTGCACCAGCGCAAGGACGGCGTGGTCTATCCCGACACCCTGGTCGGCACCGACAGCCACACTCCCATGATCAACGGCGCCGGCGTCGTCGGCTGGGGCGTGGGCGGCATCGAGGCCGAGGCGGCCATGCTCGGCCAGCCGGTCTACATCCTCACGCCCGACGTGGTGGGGTTCGAGCTCAAGGGGCAGCTGCGCGAGGGCGTCACCGCTACCGACCTGGTGCTCACGGTCACCGAGCTGCTGCGGCGCAACAAGGTCGTGGGCACCTTCGTCGAATATTTCGGCGAGGGCACGGCGTCCCTGAGCGTGCCCGACCGCGCCACGCTGGGCAACATGTCGCCGGAAAACGGCTCCACGATAGGCCTGTTCCCGGTCGACGGACGCACCCTCGAATACTTCGAAGGCACGGGCCGCACCCGCGCCGAGATCGAACTCGTGGAGGCCTATTACAAAGCCCAAGGCCTGTTCGGCGCCGCGCGCGCCGGCGAGGTGGACTATTCGCGCGTCGTCACGCTGGACCTGGGCGACGTCACGCCCAGCATCGCCGGCCCGCGCCGCCCGCAGGACCGCATCGACCTGGGCGACGCCAAGAAGCGCTTTGCCGAGTTGTTCACCACGCCGATGGAGGTCGGCGGCTTCGCGCGTCCGGCAGAAGCCTTTGGCGAGCGCGTGCACATCCGCCCAGCAGCCCCGATGGACGCGCTTGCCGAGCCTGCGGGCTTCGAGGTGGGCAATGGCGACGTGCTGATCGCTGCCATCACCAGTTGCACCAACACCAGCAACCCCGGCGTGATGCTGGCGGCGGGCCTTCTGGCCAAGAAGGCGGTGGAGGCGGGGCTGAAGGTCAAGCGCCACGTCAAGACCTCGCTTGCCCCCGGCTCGCGCATCGTCACCGAATACCTGCAGGAAACCGGGCTGCTGCCTTATCTTGAAAAGATAGGCTTCAACCTCGCCGGCTATGGCTGCACCACCTGCATAGGCAATTCGGGCGACCTCACGCCCGAGCTCAACCAGGCGATTGCCGAGCACGAGCTGGTCTGCGCCTCGGTGCTGTCGGGCAACCGCAACTTCGAGGCGCGCATCCACCCCAACCTCAAGGCCAACTTCCTCATGAGCCCGCCACTGGTCGTGGCCTACGCGATCGCCGGCAGCATCAATGTGGACTTGATGACCGAGCCCGTGGGCAAGGGCCGCGGCGGCAAGGACGTGTACCTGGGCGACATCTGGCCCTCGAGCGACGAGGTGCAAAAGCTTCTCAAGTTCGCGATGAAGGGCAAGGCCTTCCGCGAGAACTACGCCAAGATCGAGACCGAGCCGGGCAAGCTCTGGGAAAAGATCAAGGGCGTAACCGGCCAGATCTACGACTGGCCCAGCAGCACCTACATCGCCAAACCGCCGTTCTTCGACGGCTTTGCGCGCACCACGGCCGCCTCGGCCGCCGAAGCCGCCACGCGCGACCACTCGGTGCGCGGCGCGCGCATCATGGCGCTGTTCGGCGACTCGGTCACCACCGACCACATCTCGCCCGCCGGCCGCATCAAGGAGAGCTCGCCCGCCGGCCTCTGGCTCAAGGCGCACGGGGTGCAGAAGCAGGACTTCAACAGCTATGGCTCGCGCCGCGGTCAGCACGAGGTCATGGTGCGCGGCACTTTTGCCAACGTGCGCATCAAGAACCTGATGATTCCGCCGCTGCCCGATGGCTCGCGCGTGGAGGGCGGCGACACCATCTACCAGGGCGCGGGCCCGCAAAACGGCCAGAAGATGCCGATCTTCGACGCCGCCGAGCTCTACATGGCGAGCAACACCCCCACGGTGGTCTTCGCCGGCGAGGAATACGGCACCGGCTCCAGCCGCGACTGGGCGGCCAAGGGCACGCAACTGCTGGGCATTCAGGCGGTGGTGGCGCGCAGCTTCGAGCGCATCCACCGCTCCAACCTGATAGGCATGGGCGTGCTGCCGCTGCAGTTTCGCGGCAAGGACAGCTGGGAGCTGCTGAACCTGCGCGGCGACGAGGTGGTGGACGTGGTGGTGGACCGCAAGCTCAAGCCCCAGGGCAAGGCCAAGCTGATCATTCAGCGCAGCGATGGCAGCACGCAGGAGGTGCCGCTGGTGCTGCGCCTGGACACGCCGATCGAGGTCGATTACTACCGCGCCGGCGGCATCCTGCCCTACGTGCTGCACCAGTTGATCGGCGATTGACGGCACAGCCGGCCCGCGCCTGCGGGGGCCGCCGGCCGCGCGCTGGCCTGTCCCCGGTCGCCGAGGGCTTTGCGCGGCGGCGGCCTTCTCCCTGATTGTTCATGCAGCAGATCCTGATTGCAGGCGGCGGCATAGCCGGTCTGGCCGCAGCGCTTGCGAGCCAGCGGGCGGGCTGGCAGGTGCGCCTGCATGAGCGCGCCAAGGCCTTTGGCGAAATCGGCGCGGGCGTGCAGCTCGGCCCCAATGCGGTGCGCTGCCTCGACGCCTGGGGGCTCGCCGCGCCCCTGCGCGCGCTTGCCTGCCGCCCGCCGCTGCTGCAGGTGCGCAGCGCGCTCGACGGGCGCGAGCTCGCGCGCATGCGCCTGGGGCGCGAGATCAGCGAGCGCCATGGCGGCGACTACCTCACCATCCACCGCGCCGACCTGCACGGCGTCCTGCTGTCGGCGGTGCAGGGGCTGGCCGAAGTGCAATTGCAACTGCAGCACGAGCTGCTGGACTTCACCGCAGACGATGCGGCCGTATGCACCCGGCTGCGCTGCGCCGACGGCCGCGAGCTGCAGGTGGAGAGCGACGCGCTGCTTGGCGCCGATGGCCTGCACAGCCGCGTTCGCGCGCTGCTGCCCGGTGTGGCGGGCGAGCTGCCGTCAGGCCATCTGGCCTACCGCGCGGTGGTCGCCCAGCAGGCCTTGCCCGCGCCGCTGCGCAGCGAGCTGGTCACCGTCTGGCTCGGGCCGCGCCTGCATCTGGTGCACTACCCGCTGCGCGCCGGTGCGCTGCTCAACCTGGTGGCCATACGCCACGGCCAGCCGCCGCCCGGGCTCGAGGGTTGGGACTGCGCGGCAAGCGAATCCGAATTGCTCGCAGCCCTTGCCGGCAGCTGCACGCCGCTGCAAGACCTGGTGCGTGCGGCAGGGCAGGCGGGCGGCGTCTGGCGCCTGTGGCCGCTGGCCGAACGCGCGCCCGTGGCCGGTGCGCACGAGATGGCCCAGGGCCGCGTGGCGCTCGCGGGCGACGCGGCGCATGCCATGCGCCCCTACATGGCCCAGGGCGCGGGCATGGCCATAGAGGACGCGATGCAACTGCAGCACGCGCTGGCGATGCAGGCGCTGGAGCTGCCGCTGCGCCTGCGCCGTTATGCGCTGGCGCGCTGGCAACGGGTGGCGGCGGTGCAGCGGCGCTCGCGGCGCAACGGGCAGATCTTCCACGCCGTGGGGCCGCTGCGCCTGGCGCGCGACCTGTCGCTGCGCCTGCTGGGCGAGCGCATACTTGACCTGCCCTGGCTGTATCGCGGCGGGCCGGTGCCGAAAAGCGAATGATTTTTGTTGCACTGCGTCAGCGCCGGCGCCCACGATCGCGTTGAACGCGGGCGCCACCCGCTGAAGCGGGCGACGCCGGCACCGGCCGCGTCCCGCACGAATGAGGGTCAAATCCCGTTCTTGCGCTTTGCTGCAGGGCGCTGCAAGCTAGCATTTTCATGAACAGGAAGTCCCAATGAACCATCAGGAAAACGACCATCGCCAGGCCCCCGTGCGTCTGGCCATCGCCGGTTACGGCAACCTCGGACGCGGCGTCGAGCAGGCCGTGGCCAAGAACCCGGACATGGTGCTCACCGGCGTGTACACGCGCCGCGACCCGGCCGGCGTGCATCCGGCCAGCGGCGTGGCCAGCTACCCCTTGAGCGCGCTCGCGCAGCACCGCTCCAAGGTGGACGTGCTCATTCTTTGTGGCGGCTCCAAGGACGACCTGCCCGAGCAGACGCCCGAGTTCGCACGCCACTTCAACCTGGTCGACAGCTTCGACACCCACGCCCGCATCCCCGAGCACTACGCCAAGGTGGACGCCGCCGCGCGCGCGGGCGGCACCACCGCCTTGATCTCGGCCGGCTGGGATCCTGGGCTGTTTTCCATCCAGCGGGTGATGGGCGACGCGCTGCTGCCCGACGGCGCCACCTACACCTTCTGGGGCAAGGGCCTGAGCCAGGGGCATTCGGACGCGATCCGCCATGTGCCGGGCGTGGCCGGCGGCGTGCAGTACACGATTCCCTTGCACGAGGCGATGGAGCGGGTGCGCAGCGGCAGCCGCCCGGAGCTGGCCACGCGCGAGAAGCACCGGCGCGAATGCTTCGTGGTGCTCAAGGAAGGAGCGAATGCCGAAGCGGTGCGTGAGGCCATCGTGAGCATGCCCAACTACTTCAGCGACTACGACACCACGGTGCACTTCATCAGCGCCCAGGAGCTGGCGGCCGAGCACGCCGGCATGGGGCATGGCGGCTTCGTCATCCGCAGCGGCAACACCTCCAGCCAGCTCAAGCACGTGCTCGAATTCCGCCTGCAACTGGACAGCAACCCCGAGTTCACCGCCAGCGTGCTCGTGGCCTGCGCGCGCGCGGTGCACCGCCTGCACCAGGCAGGCCAGCATGGCTGCAAGACGGTGCTCGACCTCTCGCCCGCGCTGCTTTCGCCGCGCAGCGGCGCCGAGCTGCGCGCCGACTTTCTCTGAAGCGGTGCGGCCGGGGCGCGCCGGGGCGTCTGGTGCTCAGCCCCGGCCGTGCCTGGTGCCGGCGCGGCGCTGGCGGTACTTCCAGGGCGCCAGCGGGCGCTTTTGTACCCACAAACCCCGGCGCTGCGCACGCGCCTGGCGCGCGGCCGCCGCCAGAGCGGGGTGAATGCGCGCCTGGCTCGGGTGCACCCAGGCCAGGCCTGCCTGCACCTGGGCCCAGGCGGCATCCTGCCCCTGGCAGTGCACCTGGGCGAGCGTGCGTCCGTACTTGTCATGCCCCTGTGCGCGCACCTGGGCGGTTCGGCGCAGACACAGCGCCGCCAGATGCCGGCGCGCCTCTTGGCCCCAGGCCTGCCGCAGCTCGGGCGCGTCGATCGCGGCGATGCGCAGTTGCTGCCTCGGCCCCGCGCCGCAGCGCACGCTCAGCGAATCGCCGTCGCCGACGGCCAGCACCATGCACAGCGTGAGCGCGGCGGTGAGCAGCGGCATTATTCAGTCAAATCAGGCTCTGGCGCGCGCCAACAAAGCGCAGGAAGCTATCAAAACAGGAGAATACTAGCCGGCGCCGACTTCGCCCTCGGCCGCAGCGGCGGCCTGGACCGCCATCTTGTCGGCCACGCCGGCAAACTTGCTGTACTTGCCGATGAGATTCACCATCTGGCCATAGATGCGCGGCGGCGCGGCCAGGCATTCGCGCTGCTCGAGGTAATTGGCCTCGCCGGTGAAGTTGCCCACCAGGCCGCCGGCTTCGGTCACCAGCAGGCCGCCTGCGGCCACGTCCCAGATGGACAAGCCGGTTTCAAAGAAGCCGTCGGTAAAGCCCGCAGCCACATAGGCCAGGTCCAGCGCCGCAGCGCCCGGGCGGCGCAGGCCGTGGGTGTGCTGCATCACGTCGGCCATCATCTTCATGTAGCCGGCGAAATCGTCCCCGGGGCGATAGGGAAAGCCCGTGCCCAGCAGGCATTCGGACAGGCGCGTGCGTTTGGAGACGCGCACCCGCCTGTCGTTCATGAAGGCGCCGCGCCCGCGCGTGGCGGTGAACAAGTCGTTGCGCGTGGGGTCGTAGACCACGCCGTGCTCCACCTTGCCGCGCACCGACAGCGCGATGCTCACGCAGTAATAGGGAAAGCCGTGGATGAAATTCGTGGTGCCGTCCAGCGGGTCGATGATCCAGACGAACTCGGAGTTCTTCGCGCCGTGCTGGCGCCCGGATTCTTCCGCCAGGATGCCATGGCCCGGGTAGGCGGTCAGCAAGGTGTCGATGATGGCCGTCTCGCTGGCCTGGTCCACCTCGGTGACGTAGTCGTTGATCTGCTTTTGCGCCACGCGCACGGCTTCCACGTCCAGCGCGGCGCGGTTGATGATGGCGCCGGCGGCGCGCGCGGCCTTGATGGCCGTGTTGAGCATGGGGTGCAGATGGGACGACATGACAAGGAGCAAACGGACGCGGCGATGCGCGAGGGCTGGCAATTCTAGTGCCTGGCGCCGCCGCGCGGGCCGGGGCGACAATCGCCGCCATGCGAACACGCTTTGTACTGGTTCAGACCAGCCACCCGGGCAACGTGGGCGCCGCCGCCCGGGCGATGAAAACCATGGGCTTTGACGAACTGGTGCTGGTAGCGCCGCGCTGGCCCAACGTGCTGCGCCGCGACATCGCGATCCAGCGCGCCAGCGGTGCGCTCGACGTGCTCGAGCGCGCCCGCGTGGTCGCCACGCTGGACGAGGCGATCGAGGGCATGCACCACCTGTGCGCCACCGCGATGACGCCGCGCGACTTCGGCCCGCCCACGCGCACGCCGCGCGAGCACTTCAGAATGCTATTGAACGGAGAGCTGCCAGCGCTTGCCGATCAAGGGCTGAGGCCCGATTCGAGCGAAAATGGTGCGAGCGACTTCGGTGTCGCCTTCCTCTTTGGCAGCGAGCGCTTCGGCATGGCCAACGCCGACGTCTACCGCTGCCACGTGGCGCTGAGCATCCCGACCTCGCCGCAGTTCGGCTCGCTGAACCTCGCGGCGGCGGTGCAGGTGCTGGCCTACGAATGGCGTCTGGCGCTGGGCGGTTTTCGGGTGCACGATGCCACGCCGGCTGCGGCGCTGGCCGACGGCGCGCAGCTTGCGGGCATGCTCGCCCACTGGGAGCAGGCGCTGACGCACATCGGCTTTCTGGACCCCGGTGCGCCGAAAAAGCTCATGCCGCGGCTCAACCAGCTGTTCAACCGCGCGCAGCCGACGCAGGAGGAAATCCACATCCTGCGCGGCATTGCCCGCGCCATGCTGCAGGCCGAGCGGCCCGGGGCCAGATAATCGGCGCTGCCTTCCAGAGCGCGCAGCCGATCCGCACGAGCCATGTTCTCCAGAATCCGTTCCGATATCCAGTGCATCCTGGAGCGCGATCCGGCCGCGCGCAATGCCTGGGAGGTCGCTACCTGCTACCCCGGGCTGCACGCGATCTGGCTGCACCGGCCCGCGCACTGGTGCTGGACGCATGGCCTGCGCTGGCTCGGGCGCTTCATCTCGCACCTGGCGCGCTGGGCCACGGGCATAGAGATCCACCCCGGAGCCAAGCTGGGTGAGCGTGTGTTCATCGACCACGGCATGGGTGTGGTGATCGGCGAGACGGCCGAGATCGGCGACGGCTGCACCATCTACCACGGCGTGACGCTGGGCGGCACCACGCTCTACAAGGGCACCAAGCGCCATCCCACGCTGGGGCGCGGCGTGGTGGTCAGCGCCGGCGCCAAAGTGCTGGGCGGCTTCGTCGTCGGCGACGGAGCCAAGATCGGCAGCAACGCGGTAGTCATCAAGCCGGTGCCCGCTGGCGCCACGGCCGTGGGCATTCCGGCGCGCATCATCGCCTCGCACCAGGAGCATGGCGCGGACGTGACCGAGGCGCAGCACGAGGAGCAGCAGAAGTTCAGCGCCTACGGCGTCACGCCCCAGCAGGACGACCCGCTGGCGCAGGCGCTGCGCACGCTGGCCGATTCCGCTTCCGCCCAGGAGCGCCAGATCGCGCTGCTCTGGCAAGCGCTGCAAAAGCTCTCGGCGGGCGAGGCCGCGCCGGGCTGCGTGCCGCCCCAGGCCCAGGTCAGCGGCCGCTGCGAGGCCGAGAAGGTCAAGGAGATTCTCGGCAAGTAGGCGCGGGCCGCCCGCGCCGCTTCGCTACAATGCCGGGTTTTCCCAAGCACGCGCCTGCCCGGTCAGGGCAAGGTGACGCCGCCCCGGGCGCGCGAGGGCGAGGGGAGAAACCTGCAAAACACATGCGAAGGTGCTGCCGGGGCCGGCTCAGCACCTTGCACTCTGTCCGACGATGAGGAAGCACGATGGCCGTCACTGTTGAAACGCTGGAAAAACTCGAACGCAAGATCACGCTCAGCCTGCCGGTCGAGAGCATCAAGAGCGAAGTGGATGGGCGCCTCAAGCGTCTGGCGCGCACCGTCAAGATGGACGGTTTTCGCCCCGGCAAGGTGCCGCTGGGCGTCGTGGCGCAGCGCTACGGCTATTCGGTGCAGTACGAGGTGATCAACGACAAGGTGGGCGAGGCCTTCTCCAGGGCCGCCAACGAAGCCCAGCTGCGCGTGGCCGGCCAGCCGCGCATTTCCGAGAAAGACGGTGCGCCCGAGGGCGAGATGACCTTTGATGCGGTGTTCGAGGTCTTCCCGGAGGTCAAGCTCGGCGACCTCTCGGGCGCCGAAGTGCAAAAGCTCAGCGCCGAAGTCGATGACGCGGCCATCGACCGCACCCTGGACATCCTGCGCAAGCAGCGGCGCACCTTTGCCCAGCGCGCCCAGGGCACGCCCGCCGAGGACGGCGACCGCGTGACCGTGGACTTCGAGGGCAAGATCGACGGCGAACCCTTCGACGGCGGCAAGGCCGAGGCCTTCCAGTTCCTCGTGGGCGAAGGCCAGATGCTCAAGGAGTTCGAAGACGCGGTGCGCGGCATGAAAGTCGGCGAAAGCAAGACCTTCCCGCTGGCCTTCCCCGAGGACTACCACGGCAAGGACGTGGCAGGCAAGACGGCGGACTTCCTGGTCACGCTCAAGAACCTGGAAGCGGCGCACCTGCCCGAAGTCAACGAGCAGTTCGTCAAATCGCTCGGCATCGAGGGCGGCACGGTCGAGAGCCTGCGCGCCGACGTGCGCAAGAACCTGGAGCGCGAGGTGAAGTTCCGCCTGCAGGCGCGCAACAAGCAGGCCGTGATGGATGCGCTGCTCGCCCACGCCGAGCTGGACCTGCCCAATGCCATCGTGCAGGCCGAGATCGAGCGCTTGCTCGAAGGCGCGCGCGCCGACCTCAAGGCCCGCGGCATCAAGGACGCCGACAAGGCCGACATTCCCGAGGATGTGGTGCGCCCGCAGGCCGAGCGCCGCGTGCGCCTGGGCCTGGTAGTGGCCGAGCTGGTGCGCGCCAACGAGCTGCAGGCCAAGCCCGAGCAGCTCAAGGCCCACGTCGAGGAGCTTGCCTCGAGCTACGAAAAGCCGCAGGACGTGGTCAAGTGGTATTACGGCGACCGCGATCGTCTGGCCGAGGTCGAGGCCGTGGTGGTGGAAAACAACGTCACCGACTTCGTGCTGGGCAAGGCCAAGGTCACCGACAAGGCCGTCAGCTTCGACGAATTGATGGCGCAGAACTGAGCCGCTCCTGCGTTGGCAGGCATCAGATTCGGGGCTTGTACCGGCAGGTGCAAGCCCCATCTGTTTGCGGATAGAGTAAAGACAAGCCTGAAGCGAATTTGCTGGAGAACTGCATGAGTGCACAAGAGACGAAGGCCCTGGGCCTGATCCCCATGGTGGTGGAGCAATCGGGGCGCGGCGAGCGCTCCTACGACATCTATTCGCGTCTGCTCAAGGAGCGCGTGGTCTTCCTCGTGGGCGAGGTCAACGACCAGTCGGCCAACCTGGTGGTCGCGCAGCTGCTGTTTCTGGAGAGCGAGAACCCGGACAAGGACATTTCCTTCTACATCAACTCGCCCGGCGGCAGCGTCACCGCCGGCATGGCGATCTACGACACCATGCAGTTCATCAAGCCCGATGTCTCCACCATGTGCGTGGGCTTTGCCGCCAGCATGGGCGCCTTCCTGCTGGCCGCCGGTGCCAAGGGCAAGCGCTATTCGCTGCCCAACTCCAAGGTCATGATCCACCAGGTGCTGGGCGGCGCGCGCGGCCAGGCTACCGACATCGAGATCCATGCGCGCGACATCCTGCGCACCAAGGAGCAGATGAACCGCATCCTGGCCGAGCGCACCGGCCAGAGCTACGAGAAGATCGTGCACGACACCGAGCGCGACTATTTCATGACCGCCGACGAGGCCAAGGACTACGGCATCGTCGACCAGGTGATCGCCCGGCGTTCCTGATCCCGCAAGGCCTGCGCGCACGGCGTTTCCCTTGCGGGAAGCGCCGTTTTTATTTGAGTATCATCAGTTCACGTTATCCGTTTCAAGGCGTAGCTCCATGGCCGAGAAAAAAGGCTCTTCCAGCGAAAAAACCCTGTACTGCTCGTTTTGCGGCAAGAGTCAGCACGAAGTCAAGAAACTCATCGCAGGCCCTTCGGTCTTCATTTGCGACGAGTGCATAGACCTGTGCAACGAAATCATCCGCGACGAACAGCCGGGCGCAGACAGCGCCCAGGGGGGCAACGGCGACCTGCCCACGCCGGCCGACATCAAGGCCAACCTGGACAGCTACGTGATCGGCCAGGAGCAGGCCAAGCGCACCCTGGCCGTGGCCGTCTACAACCACTACAAGCGCCTGCGCCACAAGGAGAAGGCCGGCAAGGAAGACGTGGAGCTGTCCAAGAGCAACATCTTGCTGGTCGGCCCCACGGGCTCGGGCAAGACGCTGCTGGCGCAGACCCTGGCGCGCCAGCTCGACGTGCCCTTCGTGATGGCCGACGCGACCACGCTGACCGAAGCGGGCTATGTGGGCGAGGACGTCGAGAACATCATCCAGAAGTTGCTGCAAAGCTGCAATTACGAGGTCGAGCGTGCGCAGCGCGGCATCGTCTACATCGACGAGATCGACAAGATCACGCGCAAGAGCGACAACCCCAGCATCACCCGCGACGTGTCGGGCGAGGGCGTGCAGCAGGCGCTGCTCAAATTGATAGAAGGCACCATGGCCAGCGTGCCGCCGCAGGGCGGCAGAAAGCACCCCAACCAGGACTTCCTGCAGGTAGACACGACCAACATCCTGTTCATCTGCGGCGGCGCGTTTGCCGGTCTGGAGAAGGTGATCGAAGACCGCACCGAGGCTTCAGGCATAGGCTTTGGCGCCACGGTGCGCAGCAAGAAGCAGCGCTCGCTCTCCGAGGTGTTTCAGGACATCGAACCCGAGGACCTGATCAAGTACGGCCTGATACCCGAACTGGTCGGGCGCATGCCGGTGGTCGCGGCGCTGGCCGAGCTTGGCGAGGACGCGCTCGTGCGCATCCTCACCGAGCCCAAGAATGCGCTGGTCAAGCAGTACGGCGCGCTGCTCGAGATGGAGGGCGTGGAGCTGGAGATTCGCCCGGCCGCGCTCAAGGCGATCGCGCGCAAGGCGATTGCGCGCAAGACCGGCGCGCGCGGCCTGCGCTCGATTCTTGAACAATCGCTGATAGGCACCATGTTTGACCTTCCGAATGCCGCCAACGTGGAAAAGGTGGTGGTCGAGGAGGCCACCATCGACGAAGCGAGGGCGCCGCTGCTGGTATACCGCGAGGCAGCGAAGAAAGCCTGAGGGTGGCCGGCTGCGGCCACGCCATGCGGGTTGCCGGCGCCACCGGCAGCCCGGCCCATGATCTTGGCCCTGCCCGTGCCGGCGCATGGCCGTTTTGAGGAATTGCCCATGCCTGGACAGACGCCCCTGCCCGACGCCCCCCTTGTCTTCCCGCTGCTGCCACTGCGCGACGTGGTGGTGTTTCCGCACATGGTGCTTCCGCTCTTCGTCGGGCGCAGCAAGAGCATCAAGGCGCTGGAAGCGGCGATGGGCGCAGACCGCCAGATCATGCTGGTGGCGCAGAAGACCGCGTCCAAGGACGAGCCCCAGGCCGAGGACATGTTCGAGATCGGCTGTATCTCCACCATCTTGCAGATGCTCAAGCTCCCCGACGGCACCGTCAAGGTGCTGGTGGAAGGCCAGCAGCGCGCGCGCCTGGTCGAAGTGAGCGACAGCGAGAGCCATTTCACCGGCGCAGCGCGCCCGCTGCTGGTACCGGTGGTGGCGCGCGAGACGGCGGAGATCGAGGCATTGCGCCGCGCGGTGATGCAGCAGTTCGACCAGTACGTCAAGCTCAACAAGAAGATTCCGACGGAAATTTCCGCCTCCATCGCCGGCATCGAGGACGCGGGCCGTCTGGCGGACACCATCGCCGCGCACATGCCCTTCAAGCTCGAGGACAAGCAGCACGTGCTCGATCTCACTGACGTGAAGGCGCGGCTGGAGAACCTGTTCGAACAGCTCGAGCGCGAGGTGGACATCCTCAATGTGGACAAGCGCATCCGCGGGCGCGTCAAGCGCCAGATGGAAAAGAACCAGCGCGACTTCTATCTGAACGAGCAGGTCAAGGCGATCCAGAAGGAGCTGGGCGAAGGCGAAGAGGGCGCGGACGTCGAGGAAATCGCCAAGCGCATCAAGGCCGCCAGGATGCCCAGGGAGGCGCTCAAGAAAGCCGAGGCCGAGCTCAAGAAGCTCAAGCTCATGTCGCCCATGTCGGCCGAGGCCACGGTGGTGCGCAACTACATCGACGTGCTCGCCGGCCTGCCCTGGAGCAAGAGGACCAAGGTGCGCCACGACCTGGCGCTGGCCGAAGAGGTGCTCAACGAAGACCACTACGGGCTGGAGAAGGTCAAGGACCGCATCCTCGAATACCTTGCGGTGCAGCAGCGCGTGGACAAGCTCAAGGCGCCCATCCTGTGCCTGGTCGGGCCGCCGGGCGTGGGCAAGACCTCGCTCGGCCAGTCGATCGCCAAGGCCACGGGGCGCAAGTATGTGCGCATGGCTCTGGGCGGCATGCGCGACGAGGCGGAGATCCGCGGCCACCGGCGCACCTACATCGGCGCAATGCCGGGCAAGGTGCTGCAAAGCCTGTCCAAGGCGGGTACGCGCAATCCGCTCTTTCTGCTGGACGAGATCGACAAGCTGGGCATGGACTTTCGCGGCGACCCTTCGAGCGCGCTGCTCGAGGTGCTCGACCCCGAGCAGAACAGCAAGTTTGCCGACCACTACGTCGAGCTGGAATTCGACCTGTCGGACGTGATGTTCGTGGCCACCAGCAATTCCATGAACATCCCCGCAGCGCTGCTCGACCGCATGGAGGTGATACGCCTGGCGGGCTACACCGAGGAAGAGAAGACCAATATCGCCACGCGCTATCTGCTGCCCAAGCAGATGCAGGCCAACGGCCTCAAAGAGGGCGAGCTGCAGGTGCAGGAGGCGGCGATCGTCGACATCGTGCGCTACTACACGCGCGAGGCGGGCGTGCGTTCGCTCGAGCGCGAGCTCTCCAAGATTTGTCGCAAGGTGGTCAAGGGGCTGCTGCTCAAGAAGCTCAAGCCCGGCGTGAAGGTCACGCCCAAGAAGCTGGCCGACTACCTCGGGGTGCGCAAGTTCGACTATGGCCGCGCCGAGCAGAAGAACCAGATCGGGCAGGTGGTAGGCCTGGCCTGGACCGAGGTCGGCGGTGATCTGCTGACCATCGAGGTCGCCACCATGCCGGGCAAGGGCGCGATACAGCGCACCGGCTCGCTCGGCGACGTGATGAAAGAGTCGGTGGAAGCGGCGCGCACGGTGGTGCGCTCGCGCGCCCACGCGCTGGGCCTGCGCGACGAGGTATTTGAAAAGCGCGACCTGCACATCCACGTGCCCGACGGCGCCACGCCCAAGGACGGGCCGAGCGCGGGCATCGCCATGGCCGTAGCCATGGTGTCTGCGCTGACCGGCATCGCGGTGCGGGCCGACGTGGCCATGACGGGCGAGATCACGCTGCGCGGCGAGGTCACCGCGATCGGCGGTCTGAAGGAAAAGCTGCTCGCGGCCCTGCGCGGCGGCATCCGCACGGTGATGATCCCCGAGGAAAACGTCAAGGACCTGCAGGAGATACCGGAAAACGTGAAGAAAGGCCTGGAGATCGTGCCGGTGCGCTGGATAGAGAAGGTGCTGGAGATCGCGCTCGAGCGCAAGCCCGCGCCGCTCTCCGAGGAAGAGCTCGCCGCCGCCGCGGTAGTGCCGGCGCTGGCGCCGGCCAGCGCCGCTGGTTCGGTGAAACATTGAGCCGGTTTTTCAGAAAGGCGCTGAAAAATACCCTACAATCTCGGCTTCCTTGTGAAGCGCAGGCTTTGCTCGATGCGGGAATAGCTCAGTTGGTAGAGCGCAACCTTGCCAAGGTTGAGGTCGCGAGTTCGAGACTCGTTTCCCGCTCCAGAATCCTGAAAAGAGGGGAGGCAAAAGCTTCCCCTTTTTTCTGAAACAGAGTGCGGCGCGGTAGCAAAGCGGTTATGCACCGGATTGCAAATCCGTCTAGCCCGGTTCGACTCCGGGCCGCGCCTCCAGAAAATGTCCGTGCCGTCGCGTCCTGCGCATGGCACCCACGCGGGAATAGCTCAGTTGGTAGAGCGCAACCTTGCCAAGGTTGAGGTCGCGAGTTCGAGACTCGTTTCCCGCTCCAGCAGTCCAGCCCGTTGTCCCGGCGGCGCCTTTGGCGCTGCGCTTGGGCAAACGTGCGGTTTGCCCTGGCGGCCCTTGTGCGTTAGCCTTGGCGAGACCTTGGGCGTCGCAGTTCTGCCCCGATGGTGAAATTGGTAGACACTGCGGACTTAAAATCCGCTGCCTTCCTGAAAAGGGGCGTGCCGGTTCGACCCCGGCTCGGGGCACCAAAGAAGGTTTTATGTCAGATTACAACGCTCCCTTTGAAATCCACGTCCACGGCCAGGTTCAGTTGCGCCTCGGGGTGGATTTCGCGCAGTTGCAAGACGCGCTCAAGCCCTTGTGGAAGTACGCCGGCGCCCGCTCTCTGGCCGACGGCTCGGTCAGCGCCTACGAGGAAGAGCCGGGCATCCAGTTCGAGCCCAAGGAGCGCCTGCTGCAGATGTGCTGGACAGTGCGCGGCGACGAAGATTTTCGCCAGTCGCTCGATGAAATGTGCATGAGCCTCAACGAAATCGCCGACCAGGGCGCGGCGATCGAGGTGACTTTCTACGACACCGAATTCGACGAAGACGAAGCCGAAGAGGCCGAGGACGAGAGCGAATCGCGCGACGACTTCCTGATGCTCTTCGTCGGGCCGACGCCCGCGGCCATCATGCAGGTGCAGCGCGACATGCTGGTGCAGGACGTGATCAACGTGATGGAGCGGCACTTCGACGCCGCCGAGCTCTCGGGCGTGGTCGCCGAGATCGACAAGCTGTTCACCGAGCGCTTCGACGCGCTGGTCAGCTCACTTGACCTGAGCCGCCGCCCGCGCGGCACCGGCGGCGGGCGCGGCGGCAGCAACCGCCGCCCGCGTCACCTGCACTGAGGGGCGCTCGGCGGGCTCGGCAGCCTCATCGGCCAGGGCAGCGACCGAACAGACTTCGGGCGGCAAGGCCAGCCAGCGCGCCGCCGCTGCCTGCAGCGCGGCAAGAGAGCCGGTGGTGAGCAGGCGCACCGGCTCGCCCCGCCCGCCATGCAAGCCCTCGGCCAGCAGCCCGTGCTGCTGCAGTTTGCGCCTTGCCTGGCGCGCCACGGCCGCGCCGGTTTCAACCAGCATCACCTCGGGCCCCGCCAGTTGCTGCAGCAGCGGCTGCACGAAGACGTAGTGCGTGCAGCCGAGCACCAGGGTGTCCATCTCGCCGGGTTTGGTGCCAAAACTGCCCAAAGCGCTGATGTAGCGGGCGCAGAGCGCTCTGGTTTTTTCCAGCACTTGCCCGGGGTCGCCCGTCGGCAGCGTGGCTTGCTCTATGGCCTGCGCAAGTCCGTCGCAGGCCTGAACCGAAAAGCGCGTGCGTTCGCCCTGGCGCGCCAGCAGTTCGGCAAAGCGGCTGCTCTGCACCGTGCCGCGCGTGGCGAGCACGCCCACGTGCCCGGTGCGGCTGCACAGCGCGGCGGGCTTGAGCGCAGGCTCGACGCCCACGATGGGCAACTGCGGAAAGCTCTCGCGCAGCGCATTCACCGCCGCGGCGGTTGCGGTGTTGCAGGCTACGACCAGCAGTGCGATCGCGTGCTCACGCACCAGGTGCCGCGTTATTGCCAGGCTGCGCTGGCGCACGAAGCGCTCGCCCTTCTCGCCATAAGGGGCGTGCGCGCTGTCGGCCAGGTAGACAAAGCGCTCCTGCGGCAATTCCTCGCGCAGTGCGCGCAGCACGCTCAGACCGCCTATGCCGCTGTCGAAGACGCCTATGGGTGCATGGCCGGGAGGAAGGGGCATGGCGATTGCTGGCATGAAACCGGGCAAATATAGCGCCTTGGCTGCGCGCGCAGGCGACAGCAGGCGACACGCTTGCACACCACAATCGGCTGAGCGGGCCCGGCCCGCGCAACTCGAGGAGGCGATCCATGACGGCACGCAGCGTGCAGCAGCTTTTTGATCTTTCTGGCCGCAGCGCGCTGGTGACCGGCGGCTCGCGCGGCCTGGGCCTGCAGATGGCCCATGCGCTGGGCGAGGCGGGCGCGCGCATCATGCTGGCAAGTCGCAAGGCCGAAGAGCTGGACCAGGCCGCCGCCGAGCTGCAGGCCGCCGGCATCGACGCGCGCTGGACGGCGGCCGACTGCGCGCAGGAGGCCGACATCCAGCGTCTGGCGAGCGAGACGCTGCAGCGCATGGGCGCGGTGGACATCCTGGTGAACAACGCCGGCGCCAGTTGGGGAGCGCCGGCCGAGGACCATCCGCTCGCGGCCTGGGACAAGGTGATGAACCTGAACGTGCGCGGCTACTTTCTGCTGGCGCAGGCGCTGGCCAAGGCCAGCATGATTGCGCGCGGCCGGGGCAGCATCATCAACGTGGCCTCGATTGCGGCGCTGGGCGGCAATCCGCTGGCAATGAAGACGATTGCCTACAACACCTCCAAGGGCGCGGTGCTCAACTTCACGCGCGCGCTGGCCGCGGAGTGGGGACGCTACGGCATCCGCGTGAATGCAATCTGTCCGGGTTTCTTTCGCACCAGGATGGCCAGCGTGCTGATTGACACCATGGGCGAAGACAGGATGAAGGCCGGCGCGCCGCTGGGCCGGCTGGGCGACGACGAAGACCTCAAGGGCCTGACCTTGCTGTACGCAAGCGATGCGGGCAAGCACATCACCGGTCAGTGGATGGCCGTCGATGGCGGCGTGAGCGCCATCGTCGCCGGCTGATGGCCATGGCTGCGAGCCGGGGTTTCGATATCGACATCCCCTTCGTCAAGTCGCTGGGCATCACCCTGGTGCAGCTGGGCGGCGGGGAGTCTGAGCTGCACTATGAGGCGCGGCCTGAACACCTCAATTCATGGCGCATCACCCATGGCGGCGCCTTGATGACGCTGCTGGACGTGACCATGGCGATGGCGGCGCGCAGCGAGGGCCTGCAAAGCGGCATGGGCATGGTGACGGTGGAGATGAAAACCAGTTTCCTGCGCCCCGCCACCGGCCGGCTGGCAGGGCGTGGCAAGCTGCTGCACCGCACGCGCAGCCTGGCCTTTGTGCAAGCCACGGTGTACAACGCCGAGGGGCAAGCCTGCTGCCATGCCACGGGCACGTTCAAATACCTTCGCAGCCTGGCGGGCGGGGCGGGCGCGCCAGCTTCGTAAATTCAAGAGAAATATGCCTCAAACGCTTGCTGGACAAGCGCGAGCAGCTCTCTAAAACATAGCAAAAGGAGTGTATCCCATGCCCCGCAACCAGCAGATCGTGCTCGAGCAGCGCCCCCAGGGCGCGGCCACCGTGGACAACTTCCGGCTGGTGACGAGCGACACGCCGCCTCTGGCCGAGGGGCAGGTGCTGGTGCGCCACCACTACCTGAGCCTGGATCCCTACATGCGCGGGCGCATGAACGACAGCAAGAGCTACGCCGCCAGCCAGCCCCTGGGCGAAGTCATGATGGGCGGCACCGTGGGCGAGGTGATCGAAAGCCGCCACCCCCAGTACGCCGTGGGCGACAAGGTGGTCGGCATGGGCGGCTGGCAGGAGTATTCGGTGGTCGATGGCGGCGCGCCGGGCCTGCTGCGCAAGGTGGACGCAAGCCAGGTGCCGCTGTCGTATTACCTCGGCGCCGTGGGCATGCCGGGCGTGACGGCGTGGTATGGACTCACGCAGATCATCGAACCCCAGCCCGGCCAGACGCTCACCGTGAGCGCCGCCACGGGCGCTGTGGGCAGCGCGTTTGCGGCGCTGGCCAAGGCGCGGGGCTGCCGCGTCGTCGGCATTGCGGGCGGGCCGCTCAAGTGTGCCTATGCGGTCGATGAGCTGGGTTTTGATGCCTGCATAGACCATCGCGCGCACGGCGACCTCAAGGCGATGTCGCAGGCGCTCAAGGCGGCGTGTCCCCATGGCATCGACGGCCACTTCGAGAACGTGGGCGGCTATCTGCTCGACGCCGTGCTGCTGCGCGCCAATGCGTTTGCCCGCGTTGCGCTGTGCGGAATGATCGCGGGCTACGACGGCCAGCCGCTGCCGCTGCTCAACCCCGCGCTGCTCTTGATCAACCGCATGCGCGTGCAGGGCTTCATCGTCAGCGAACACATGCAGTTCTGGCCCCAGGCGCTGCAGGAGCTGGCCGGTCTGGTCGTGGCCGGCAGGTTGCGCCCGCGCGAGACCGTGGCCCAGGGCCTGGCGAGCGCGCCCGAGGCCTTTCTTGGCTTGCTGCAGGGCAAGAACGTGGGCAAGCAGCTGGTCAAGCTCGTCTGAGGGGAGAGCCCATGATCGAGGATTTTGCGGGCAAGACGGCCGTCCTCACCGGGGCGGGTTCGGGTTTCGGCCTGGAATGTGCGCGGATTGCCGCGCGCCGCGGCATGCAGCTGGTGCTGGTGGATGTGCAGCAGGACGCGCTGGACCTGGCGGTCGCCGAGCTCGAGCCGCTGGGCCTACCCCTGCTCGCGCGCCGCGTGGACGTATCCAGTGGCGAGCATATGCAGGCCCTGGCCGAGGCGGTGCACGAGCGCTTTGGCGCGCCGCACCTGGTGTTCAACAACGCCGGAGTGGGCGCCGCCGGCCTGATCTGGGAGAGCGGCGAAGCCGATTGGCAATGGGTGCTCGGCGTGAATCTCTGGGGCGTGATCCACGGGCTGCGGCTGTTCACGCCAATGATGCTGGCGGCGGCGCGTGCCGACCCGCACTGGCGCGGCCACATCGTCAATACCGCCAGCATGGCCGGTTTGGTGAGCATGCCCAACATGGGTGTGTACAACACCAGCAAGCACGCGGTCGTCGCGCTGAGCGAGACGCTGTACCAGGACTTGCAGCTGGTCACCACCCAGGTGGGCGCCAGCGTGCTCTGCCCCTACTTCGTGGCCACCGGCATAGGCCACAGCGAGCGCAACCGGCCCGCAGGCCTGCAGGGCGACGCGCAAACCCCGAGCCAGCGCGTGGGCCAGGCCATGCTGGACAAGGCGGTCGCGCACGGCAAGGTCTCGGCCGCCGAGGTCGCGGCCAGGGTGTTCGAGGCGGTTGCGCAAGACGATTTCTACGTCTACAGCCACCCGCAGGCGCTCGCCGGCGTGGCCGCGCGCATGCAGGCCATCGTCGAGGCGCGCAAGCCGCCCGACCCCTTTGCCGGCCGGCCCGAGGTCGGCGCGCAACTGCGCAGCGCGTTGCGGCAATAAGGCCAGCACGGCGCTATGCTTGCGGGCACCATGTCGCCCTTGATCGATTCCTTCTGGCGCGCGGCCGGCTATTGCCTGATGCCGCGCGTGATCGCGCTGTCGCTGCTGCCGCTGGTGCTGATCGGCGTCGTCACGGCGGCGGGTGGCTATTTCTTCTGGGCGGCGGCGGTCGCCTGGATGCAGGCACTGCTGGACGGCACGGCCTGGCTGGGCACGGTCTGGGGCTGGCTTGCCCACGTGGGCGTGAGCGACGTGCCGGCGGTGCTCGCGCCCCTGCTGGTGCTGCTGCTGACGCTGCCGGTGGTGGTCTTCGTCTGCGTGCTGGCAGTGTCCGCGCTGATGGTGCCGGCCATCGTCGATCTCGTGGCCAAGCGGCGTTTTGCGCAGATGCAGCGCCGCCATGGCGCGGGCGTGCTCGCGAGCATCTGGTGGTCGGCGTCCTCGACCATCGTGGCGCTGGCGGTGCTGGTGCTGTCCGTGCCGCTGTGGCTGATTCCGCCGCTGGTGCTGATCCTGCCGCCGCTGATCTGGGGCTGGCTCACCTACCGGGTGATGGCGTTCGACGCGCTGGCCGAGCATGCCAGCAGCGAAGAGCGCAAGACCATCTTTGCGCGCCAGCGCGCGAGTCTGCTGGTCATCGGCGTGCTCTGCGGTCTGCTGGGCGCGGCGCCGGCGGTGGTCTGGGCCTCGGGCGTGGTGTTTGCGGCGGCCTTCTTCGTGCTGATTCCCGTGGCCATCTGGATCTACACGCTGGTGTTCGCCTTCTCGTCGCTGTGGTTCACCCACTACTGCCTGCAAGCCCTCCAGCGCCTGCGCAGCCTGCAGCCGCCCGTGCCGGCGGGGGCCGTGCTGGGCGGGCCGGTCGTGGACGTGGCAGCGCGGCCGATTGCGCCGGCGCAGCAGCCATGAGCCCGGACTTTGGCCTCATCATCGTCGGTGACGAGATCCTCTCGGGCAAGCGCACCGACAAGCACCTGCCGGCCGTGGTCCGCATGCTGGGCGAGCGCGGGCTGGCGCTGTCCTGGGCGCAGGTGGTGGGCGATGAGCCGCGGCGCATCACCGAACTGTTGGCGCGCAGCTTCGCCGGCAGCGAGGTGGTGTTCTGCTGCGGCGGCATAGGTGCCACGCCCGACGACCACACCCGCCAGTGCGCCGCGCAGGCGCTGGGCGTGCCGCTGGTGGCGCACCGCGAGGCGCAGGCCTTGATCACCGAACGCATGCAGGACGTGGCGCGCGCGCAAGGCGCGGCCTTTGATGCGGCCCGTGCCGACAACCTGCAGCGCCTGCAGATGGGCGTGCTGCCCCAGGGCGCGCGCCTCATTCCCAACCCCTACAACAAGATCGCCGGCTTTTCCTGCACCGGCGCGGGCGGGGCGGTGGTGCACTTCGTGCCGGGCTTTCCCGTCATGGCCTGGCCGATGATCGAATGGGTGCTTGAAACCAGCTGCGCCCGCTGGTTTCACCGCAGCCCCCAGGCCGAGCATTCGGTGGTGTTGCACGGCGCCAGCGAAGCCGCGCTCACGCCGCTGATGCAGCGCATCGAAGCCGAACACCCGGGCGTGCGGGTGTTCAGCCTGCCCAGCGTCGACCATCCGGTGTATGGCGCGCACATCGAGCTGGGCGTCAAGGGCGAAGCCGCCCGCGTGCCCGCTGCCTGGCAGGCGCTGCTGGCCGGCCTGCAGGCCCAGGCCATTGCGCTCGGGCCACAGATCGAGCGCCGCGGCTGAAGCGCGGCACCTTAGAATTCCATGCTTTCGCCCACGCCATTTTCCGGGCGTGCGGCTTTGACACTCCAGGAGTTGCCTGATGGCCAAGACCGTCGCCGACGTGATGCGGATGGTGCAAGAAAGAGAAGTGCGTTTCGTCGATCTGCGCTTTACCGACACCCGCGGCAAGGAGCACCACGTCACCATTCCCGTCTCCCATTTCGACGAGGACAAGTTCGCCAGCGGCCATGCCTTCGACGGCTCGTCCATGCCGGGCTGGAAGGGCATAGAGGCCTCGGACATGCAGCTCATGCCCGATCCGCAGACGGCCAACATCGACCCGTTCTTCGAGCAGACCACGCTCATCCTGCAGTGCGACGTGGTCGAGCCGGGCGACGGCAAGGCCTACGACCGCGACCCGCGCTCCATCGCCAAGCGCGCCGAGGCCTATCTGAAGGCCTCGGGCCTGGGCGACACCGCCTACTTCGGGCCCGAACCCGAATTCTTCATGTTCGACAGCGTGCGCTGGGCCACCGAACCGGGCAAGGTGTTCTTCGAGATCGACGAATACGAAGCGCCGTGGAACACCGGTGCGCCCATGGAGGGCAGCAACCGCGGCCACCGCCCCGCGACCAAGGGCGGCTACCAGCCGGTGCCGCCGGTCGACAGCGCCCAGGATATCCGCGCGCAGATGTCCAGCGTGCTCGAATCGCTCGGCATCCCGGTGGAGGTGTTCCACCACGAAGTGGGCGGCGCGGGGCAAAACGAGATCGGCACGCGCTTTTCCACGCTGGTGCAGCGCGCCGACTGGACCCAGCTCATGAAGTACGTGATCTGGAACGTGGCCGATTCCTATGGCAAGACCGTCACCTTCATGCCCAAGCCCTACGCCGGCGACAACGGCAGCGGCATGCACGTGCACCAGTCGATCTGGAAGGACGGCAAGAACCTGTTCGCGGGCGACGGCTACGCCGGTCTGTCGGATTTCGCGCTGCACTACATCGGCGGCCTGATCAAGCACGCCCGCGCGCTCAACGCCATCACCAACCCGGGTACCAACAGCTACAAGCGCCTGGTGCCGGGCTTCGAGGCGCCGGTCAAGCTCGCCTACAGCGCCAGGAACCGCTCGGCCTCGATCCGCATTCCCTACGTGGCCAACCCGCGCGGTCGGCGGGTGGAGGCGCGCTTCCCCGACCCGCTGATGAACCCCTACCTCGGCTTTGCCGCGCTGATGATGGCCGGGCTTGACGGGGTGGAAAACCAGATCCACCCGGGCGAAGCCGCGACCAAGGACCTCTACCATCTGCCGCCTGAAGAAGATTCGCTGGTGCCCACGGTCTGCGCGAGTCTGGAAGAAGCGCTGGGCGCGCTCGACGCAGACCGAGGCTTTCTCACGCGCGGCGGGGTGTTTTCCGACGGCATGCTCGACGCCTACATCGAGCTCAAGCATGCCGAGGTACGGCGCCTGCGTATGACCCCGCACCCGGCCGAATTCGACATGTATTACGCTTTGTGACGTCTGGCTGCAGGCGCCCTCGGCATATGGTCCATACTTGCCGATCCCGACGCCCGAGCACCGCTGAGTCAAGGTTACGCATGAAAAATTCCCTGTTTGTCCTGTCCGCCCTGGCGCTTGCACTGGTGTGGCAGCCTGCGGGCGCGCAGGACCGCATCTACCGCTGCGGCAACGAATACACCAACAACGCGAGCCAGGCCAAGGAGCGCGGTTGCAAGCTGGTGGAGGGCGGCAACGTCACGGTGCTGCAAAGCAGCCGGCCCGCCACGCCGGCCGCCGCCTCGCCAGCTTCGGCGCCCAAGGTGAGCGCGGCCGACCAGAAGGCGCGCGATTCCGACCGCCAGGCCATCCTGCAGGACGAATTGCGCAAGGCCGAGGCCAAACTGGCCGAGCTGACCAAGGAATACAACAACGGCTTTCCGCAAAAGAGCGCCCTGGAGATGCGCAATACCCAGGCCTACCAGGAGCGCACCACCGAGCTCAAGGCCAACCTGGACCGCGCCCAGGCCGACGTGGACGGCATACGCCGCGAGCTCGAGCGCATCAAATAAAGGGGGCGGCGCAGCAGCGCGTTCAGCTCAGGCCCCGGGCCTGCAGTTGCCTCAGCAGGCCGCGGCACGCGTCCTCCACCAGGTCCAGCACCCGCTCGAAACCTTCGTCCCCGCCGTAGTAGGGGTCGGGCACCTCGGCGCACGCCGGCGTGCTGCAGAAGTCGGTCAGCCGCGCAATCCGCGACGCAAACTGTGGCGGGCACAGCGCCCGAGCCGCTGCCTCGTTGGCGGCGTCCATCACCAGCACCAGGTCAAAGCGCTGGAAATCTTCGCGCACCAGCTGGCGTGCGCGCAGGCTCGACAAGTCGTAGCCGCGCGCACCCGCATGCCGGCAGGCGCGCGCGTCCGGCGCGGCGCCGATGTGGTAGTCGTGCGTGCCGGCGGAGTCGACCTGCAGGCTGTGCGCAAGCCCCGCCTCACGCGCCATCCGGCGCAGCACGCCTTCGGCCGTGGGGCTGCGGCAGATGTTGCCCATGCATACCATGAGCACATGCAGGCGCGCGTCCTGGCGTGTGCCCAGGTCGGCAAGCGTAGGTAGTGGATGCATCGCGGGCTCAGGCATCGAGAGTCAGCACCACGGGCGCGTGGTCGCTGGGTTGGCGGTTCTTGCGCGGCGAGCGGTCCACTTCGCAGGCGCGCGCCTGGCCCTTGAGCGCCTCGCTCACGAGGATGTGGTCTATGCGCATGCCGCGATTCTTCTGGAAACCGAGCATGCGGTAGTCCCACCAGGAAAAGGTCTGCGGCGCCTGCTCGAAGAGCCGGAAGCTGTCGCTCAGCCCCAGCGCCAGCAGCGCCTGGAAGTGCGCGCGCTCCTCGGGCGTGTGCAAGATGGTGCCGGCAAGCCCGACCGGGTCCCAGGTGTCGTCGTCTTGCGGCACGATGTTGAAGTCGCCGAGCAGCACCAGGCGCGGGTGGTGCGCCAGCTCCTCTCTTACCCATTGCTGCAGCGCTGCCAGCCAGCGCATCTTGTAGGCGAACTTGTCGCTGCCCGGTGCCTGGCCGTTGACGAAATACCCGTTGATGATGCGCAGCCGACCGCCGGGCGCGTCCAGCGTGGCGGCGATCGCGCGTGCCTGCTCGTCCTCGAAGCCCGGAATGTTGCGCACCACTTCGCGCAGCGGCGCGCGCGCGATCAGGGCCACACCGTTGTAGGTCTTCTGGCCGAAGCAGCTGCTGTGGTAGCCCGCCAGCTCAAACGCGTCGTGCGGAAACTTGTCGTCGCTGAGCTTGAGCTCCTGCAGCGCCAGCACGTCGACCGGGTTGGCCTCCAGCCAGACCAGCACCTGAGGCAGGCGCACGGTCAGTGAATTGATGTTCCAGGTGGCGATCTTCATGCGGCCGATTGTGACCGCAGGCCGCTCGCGCGGCTTGGCTTCAGGTAACCACGCACCAGGGCGCCCGGTCATGGGCCAGGCCCATCCACAGCGCCCAGGCGGCGGAAGCCAGCAGCGCCAGGCCCGCCAGACGCATGCCCGTGCTGCCCATGCCCTTGCGGCCCAGACGCAGCAACGCCCAGGGGCCGAGCCACAAGGCCAGGCCCGAGCCCAGGGCAAACAGCGCCATGACCGCGGCGCCGCCGGCGGGGTTGCCTGCCAGCGCCGCAACCAGCACGGCCGAGTACAACAGCCCGCAGGGCAGCAGCGCCCAGGCCGCACCCAGACCCAGGGGCGCGCCCAGGCCGACGGCGCGCGTGGCCCGGCGCACGCGCAGCCACAAACGCTGCGCGCCGCTGTCCAGCCACACCGGCTGGCGGCCGAGCACGAGCAGCGCCAGCCCGAGCACGGCCGCGGCCACGTGGATCAGGCTCCACACGGGGCGCAGCGCGGCAGAGTGCAGCGTGAGCCAGCCCAGCCCCTGCATCGAGGCCGCGGCAAGCGCGCCCAGCGCGGCGTAGCCCAGCAGCCGGCCGAGCTGGAACACCGCGATCGACTGCTGCACCCGCGGCGCGCCTGCCTGACCTATGCCGGCGCAGGCTGCGCCGCACATGGCAATGCAGTGGGGACTGCCAACCAGGCCCATGAACAGCCCGGTGAGCGCAAGAGAAGTCTGCATCGGGCGATTCTAGGAGGGGGCCCCTGCGCTGCGCGGTGGCCCGCCCTTGATCTGGCGCAAGAAGCGCTCAGACCTCGATCGCCGCAGCGGCCTGCCGCGGTTAGACTGCTGCGCGCATTTCTGCCGGCGCCCGGCGCCCGCGCAGCCCCCACACCCCAGAGCCCCTTTCCCGCACTGCCGCGATGCAGGGAGCAGATGCCTTGAATTCCACCGTTTGGCCCATGCCGGAGCAGCGCTCGGCGGCTGCGGCCGCGCCCGAGCTCGGCGTGCTCGACGAGCGCGACGAATGGCAGGCCTTCAGCACGCCAGGCGCGGGTGGACCCGGGCAGTGGGAATCGATCGTCGCCTTCGAAGGCATGCACTGCGCGGCATGCGCGGTCACGCTGGAGCAGCTCCTGGGCGCGGTACCCGGCGTGCTGCGTGCCGAGGTGAGCGCTGCCGGCCAGCGCGGGCGCGTGCTGTGGGACGAGCGGGCCACGCGCCCCTCGCGCTGGATGCAGGCGCTGGCGGGCAGCGGCTACCGGGCGCTGCCTGTCACCGATCTGCAGTCCGGGCGGCGGCGCCAGGCTGAAAGCCGGCGCATGCTCTGGCGCCTGGGTGTGGCCGGCGTCTCGATGATGCAGGTGATGATGTATGCGTGGCCCGCCTACATCGCGCCCGGCGCCATCACGCCCGACATCGAGCAGCTGCTGCGCTGGGCGCAATGGGTGTTGGCGCTGCCGGTGATGCTGTTTTCCTGCCGGCCCTTTTTCGGCTCCGCCTGGCGGGATCTGCGCGCGCGGCGCATAGGCATGGACGTGCCGGTGGCCCTGGGCGTGCTGATCACCTTCGCAGTCAGCAGCCTGGGCACCTTCGAGCCGGAGGGGGCCTTTGGCCATCAGGTCTATTTCGATTCGCTGACCATGTTCGTCTTCTTCCTGCTGGCGGGTCGCTGGCTGGAGCTGCGCCTGCGCGACCGCTCCGCGGGCGCGCTTGAAGCGCTGATGCACCGCCTGCCGGAGACCGTGGAGCGCCTGCAGCCGGACGGCCAATGGCAGCGCGTGGCCGCACGGCGCGTGCGCCCGGGCGATTTGCTGCGCGTCTTGCCCGGCACGGCATTTCCGGCCGACGGCCAGATCGTGCACGGCGACACCCGCGTCGATGAAGCGCTGCTCACCGGGGAGTCGCGCGCACTGGCCCGCGGCCCGGGCGAGGCGGTGATTGCCGGCAGCCACAACCTGAGCGCAGCGGTGCAGATGCGTGCTAGCGCCGTGGGCGCGCAGACGCGCTACGCGCAGATCGTCGGCCTGATGGAGCAGGCCGCGAGCGACAAGCCCGATCTCGCGCGCCTGGCCGATCGCATCGCGCGGCCGTTTCTGCTGGCGGTGCTCTTGATCGCCGCGCTTGCCGGCGCGTGGTGGTGGCCGCAGGACCCGGCGCGCGCGCTGATGGTGGCGGTGGCGGTGCTGGTCGTGACCTGCCCTTGCGCGCTGTCGCTGGCAACGCCTGCGGCCATGTTGGCGAGCGCCGCCGCGCTGGCGCGGCGCGGGGTCCTGGTGCGCCGGCTGCAGGCCATCGAAGCGCTGGCGCAGATCGATACCCTGGTGTTCGACAAGACCGGCACGCTGACGAGCGATGCCTTCGCTCTGGCCGGCGTGGATACGCGCGCCGGCCTTGGCCGCGAGCAGGCCCTGGCGCTGGCGGTGCAACTGGCGCGTTGCAGCCTGCACCCGGTCTCGCGCGCGCTGGTCGCGGCAGCCGGCACCGAGGGCGGGGCCGCAGCGGCCCAGGAGGCGCGCGAAGTGGCCGGTCAGGGCGTAAGCGGGCTGGTCACGGATGGCGACGGGCGGGTGCTGGCCTGCCGGCTGGGTTCGGCCTCGTTTTGCGCGCTGGCGCTGAACGCCGCCGATCCGCCCCGCGGGCCGGTGTGCCATCTTGCCGACGAGAACGGCTGGCTGGCGAGCTTTCGCTTCGAAGAAGCGCTGCGCCCCGACGCCAAGGCGGCGGTGGGCGCCTTGCATGCACAAAATCTTGAGATTCGCCTGCTCTCGGGCGACCGCGATGCACCGGTGCAGCGCATGGCCGCGGCCGCCGGCATCGCGCTGGCCACGGGCGGCTGCACTCCGGACGGCAAGCTGCGCGCGCTGCAGGACCTGCAGCAGCAGGGGCAGCGCAGCGCCATGGTGGGCGATGGCCTGAACGACGGGCCGGTGCTCGCCGCTGCCCATGTGTCTTTTGCCTTCGGGCGCGCGGTGCCGCTGGCGCAGGCGCGCTCGGACTTCGTGGTGCTCGACGCCCGCCTCATGTCCATCGCCTGGGCGCGCGGCCAGGCGCTGCGCACCATGCGCGTGGTGCGCCAGAACCTGGCCTGGGCGCTGTCGTACAACCTGGCGGCGCTGCCGCTGGCGGTGCTGGGCTACATGCCGGCCTGGGCCGCGGGCCTGGGCATGGCGGCCAGTTCGCTGCTGGTGGTGGCCAATGCCTTGCGGCTCAACCGCGAGCCCGCGACTGGTCTGGAGGAGCGCTGATGGACATTCTTTATTTGCTGGTGCCGCTGTCCGTGGTGCTGGCGCTGCTGGTCATCGCCGCCCTGGGCTGGGCAATCTTTCGCGGGCAGTTTGACGACCTGGAGCGCGAAGGCGCACGGATTCTTGAGAATGATTGATCCAAGTCAAATTGACCATGATCGCCCTATGGATAATCGCCGGGCATTAGCGAAAACCCTTAGACCAGGCTGAACGAAAAGGCGCCTTCGGCCCTTGTCCTGGTTCCACACGGAGAGCGTTCGATGGTGAATTACAACGACAAGGTGGTGCGGCAATTCGCCATCATGACGGTCGTCTGGGGCGTGGTCGGGATGCTGGTCGGCGTGGTTGCCGCCGCGCAGCTGGCCTGGCCCGAACTCAATTTCGGCATCCCCTGGCTGAGCTACGGCCGGCTGCGCCCGCTGCACACCAACGGCGTGATCTTTGCCTTCGGCGGCACCGGGCTGATAGGCACCTCGTTGTACGTGGTGCAGCGCACCTCCCAGGCGCGTCTGTTCGGCGGCGAGGGCCTGGCCAACTTCATTTTCTGGGGCTGGCAACTGGCCATGGTGAGCGCGGTGATCACCCTGCCTCTGGGCCTCACGACGTCCAAGGAGTACGCCGAGCTCGAGTGGCCCATCGACATCCTGATCACCGTGGTCTGGGTGGCCTACGCCGTGGCCTTCTTCGGCACCATCGGTCGGCGCGCAATGAGCCACATCTATGTGGCCAACTGGTTCTATGGCGCCTTCATCATCGCGATCGCGCTGCTGCACGTCGGCAACAGCGCGGCTCTGCCGGTGGGCTGGTTCAAGTCCTATTCGGCCTATGCCGGCGTGCAGGACGCGATGGTGCAGTGGTGGTATGGGCACAACGCGGTGGGCTTTCTGCTCACCGCCGGTTTCCTCGGGATGATGTACTACTTCATCCCCAAAGCCGCGGGGCGCCCGATCTACAGCTATCGCCTGTCTATCGTGCATTTCTGGGCGCTGATCTTCACCTACATGTGGGCGGGCCCGCACCATCTGCACTACACCGCGCTGCCCGACTGGGTGCAGTCGGTGGGCATGGTGTTTTCCATCATCTTGCTCGCGCCGAGCTGGGGCGGAATGATCAACGGCATCATGACGCTCTCGGGTGCCTGGCACAAGCTGCGCGACGACCCGATCATCCGCTTTCTGGTGGTGTCGCTCTCGTTCTACGGCATGGCGACCTTCGAGGGCTCGCTGCTCTCGATCAAGACCATGAACGCGCTCAGCCATTACACCGACTGGACCGTGGGCCACGTGCACGCCGGGGCGCTGGGCTGGGTGGGCTTCATCACCATGGGTTCGCTCTACTGGATGATTCCGCGGCTGTACGGGCGCACCAGCATGTATTCCATCCGCGCCATCGAGCTGCACTTCTGGATGGCGACGCTCGGCATCGTGCTCTACATCGCCGCCATGTGGATCGCCGGCGTGATGCAAGGCCTGATGTGGCGCGCGATCAATGACGACGGCACGCTCACCTACGCCTTCGTCGAAGGGGTGAAGGCGACCTACCCCTTCTACGTGGTGCGCCTGCTGGGCGGCGTGCTCTACCTCGGGGGCATGGTCGTCATGCTCTGGAACATGTTCAAGACCATGGGCGCCGGGCGTGCGGCGGCGGTGCCCGTCGCGCCGGTCGCGGCGGCGGCAGCCGGCGCCTGAGCCGCTCGAGAAACAAGGAATACGACGACATGGCTCAAGAAGAGATCCGCGGCCACGCCCGCATCGAAACCAACAATTTCCTGATGATCGTGCTGGTGCTGCTGGTGGTGGCCATCGGCGGCCTTGTGGAGATCGTTCCGCTGTTCTTCCAGAAGTCCACGACCGAGCCGGTCGATGGCCTCAAACCCTATACCGCGGTGCAGGTCGTGGGGCGCGACATCTACGTGCGCGAAGGCTGCAACAACTGCCATTCGCAGATGATCCGCTCGCTGCTGCACGAGTCGCTGCGCTACGGGCCGGTATCCACTGCGGGCGAGTTCGTCTACGACCACCCGCACCTGTGGGGCAGCAAGCGCACCGGGCCAGACCTGGCGCGCGTGGGCGGCCGCTACAGCGACGACTGGCATGCGGTGCATCTGATCAATCCGCGCGCCGTGGTGCCGGAGTCCAACATGCCGGCCTATCCCTGGCTGGAGAAAACCCCGGCCGACAGCAAGAGCGTGCAGGCGCACATGCGCGGGCTGCGCACGCTGGGCGCGCCGTATACCGACGAAGAAATCGCGCAGGCGCCGGCCGAGGTCGAAGGCAAGAGCGAGCTGCAGGCCTTGATTGCCTACCTGCAGGTGCTCGGCACCCACCGCAAGTGATCGAAAGGGCGCAGACCATGGACATCAACATCTTGCGCAGCCTCTACACCGTGCTGGCATTGCTGGCCTTCGTGGTGATCGCGGGCTGGGCCTGGTCGGGCAGGAACCGCCAGGGTTTTGAGGAGGCGGCGCGCTTGCCGCTGGGCGATGAACAGGCGCACGCCGATCAGGCGCGCGCGCTCGGGGAGCATGGGGCATGAGCGATTTCACCAGCAGTTTCTGGTCCTGGTACGTGGCCGGCATCACGCTCGTGGGCGTGTTCGCCTGTGTGGCCTTGTTGTGGTGGACCCACCGCATGAACACCGAGGCCAAGCCCAGCGACTCCACCGGCCACGTCTGGGACGGCAACCTCACCGAGCAGAACCATCCGCTGCCGCGCTGGTGGGTGTTCATGTTCGGCATCAGTTGCCTCTTTGGCCTGCTCTATCTGGCCTTGTATCCGGGCCTGGGCAGCTTCAAGGGCACGCTGGGCTGGAGCCAGCAGGACCAGCATGCGCGCGAGCAGCAGGCGCATGAAGCGCGCATTGCGCCCATCTACGCAGCCTTTGCCGGCCAGAGCGTGCCAGAGCTTGCGGCCAACACCGAGGCGCGCGCCATTGGAGACCGGCTGTTCATGAACAACTGCGCGCAGTGCCACGGCAGCGACGCGCGCGGCAGCAAGGGCTTTCCCAATCTGGCGGATGGCCACTGGAACTGGGGCGGCACGCCCGAAGCCATCCTGGAGACGATTGCCGATGGCCGCGTGGGCATGATGCCGCCCATGGCCGAGGCCGTGGGCTCGGCGCAAGAAGTGCGTGCGGTGGCCAACTACGTGCTTGGCCTCTCGGGCGGTGCGCACGACAGCGCCCTGGCCGCCGCCGGCAAGGAAAAGTTCCTGCAGGTCTGCGCCGCCTGCCATGGCGAGAGCGGCACGGGCAACGCGGCGCTGGGCGCGCCCGACCTGAGCAAGGGCATCTTCACCCACGGCCCCGACACCGAGGCGCATGTGGTGCAGATGATCAACGAGGGCAAGAGCGCCGAGATGCCGGCCTGGAAGGAGCGCTTCTCGCCCGAGCAGTTGCGCGTGCTCGCGGCCTATGTCTGGGGCCTGGGCGGCGGCGTCGCGCCGCAGCAATGAGGGTGCGGCCTGCAGTCGCCCCAGGCATGCTGGCCGTGGCGCGCCGGGCGCCGGGGCGGGCGCGATGAGCAGCGCACCGGGAGCGAGCCTTGCGCGCGGCGGCGCGCGCAAGGTCTATCCGCGCAGCGCCAGCGGCATCTATACCCGCTGGCGCTGGTTCTTCGTCTTCGCCACGCAGCTCTTCTACTACGGCATGCCCTGGCTGCAGTGGGGCGGGCGCCAGGCCATGCTGTTCGACATCGAGGCGCGGCG
The DNA here is from genome assembly GCF_019195435.1 of Comamonas sp. NLF-1-9. Taxonomy (NCBI): domain Bacteria; kingdom Pseudomonadati; phylum Pseudomonadota; class Betaproteobacteria; order Burkholderiales; family Comamonadaceae; genus Comamonas; species Comamonas sp. NLF-1-9. Next base: position 1,329,855 of record NZ_CP078069.1, on the reverse strand, counting down.
CTTCTACCTCTTCGGGCTGGTGCTCTATCCGCAGGACGTGTTCTACCTGACGGCGCTGCTCATCATCAGCGCGCTGCTGCTCTTTCTGTTCACCACCGTCGCCGGCCGCCAGTGGTGCGGCTACACCTGCCCGCAGACGGTCTACACCGAGATCTTCCTCTGGGTGGAAGAGCGCTTCGAAGGCAATCGCGTGCAGCGCATGCGCCTGGACGCCGCGCCCCTGTCCTGGTCCAAGTTCCGGCGCAAGGCGGGCAAGCACCTGGTGTGGCTGGCGATTGCGCTGTGGACGGGTTTCACCTTCGTTGGCTACTTCACGCCGATCCGCGAGCTGGGCGCGAGCGTGGCCGGCCTGACGCTGGGCCCGTGGGCGGCGTTCTGGATCCTGTTCTACGGTTTTGCCACCTGGGGCAATGCCGGCTTCATGCGCGAGCAGGTCTGCAAATACATGTGCCCCTACGCGCGCTTTCAGGGCGCGATGTTCGACCGCGACACGCTCGTCGTCACCTACGTGAAAAAGCGCGGCGAGCCGCGCGGCAAGCGCTCGCGCAAGGTCGATCCACGGGAGCAGAGGCTGGGCGACTGCACCGACTGCACCCTGTGCGTGCAGGTCTGCCCCACGGGGATAGACATCCGCGATGGGCTGCAATACGAATGCATCAGCTGCGCGGCCTGCATCGACGCCTGCGACAGCGTGATGGACAGCATGGGCTACCCGCGCGGCCTGATCCGCTATTCGACCGAAGCGGCGCTGGAAAACGACTGGGGCAGGCGCGAGATCCTGCGCCGCGTGCTGCGCCCGCGCGTGCTCTTTTATGCCGCGGTGCTCACGCTCGCGGTGCTGGCGCTGGCCGCGAGCCTGTGGCTGCGCACGCCGTTCAAGGTGGACATCATCCGCGACCGGGCGACGCTCGCGCGCCTGGTCAAGGGCGGGCAGATCGAGAACATCTACCGCATCCACGTCATGAACGCCACCGAGCACGAACAGCGCTTTGAAGTGCGCGCCGAAGGCCTGCCAGGACTTGCCATGGCCGAGGCGAGCCAGAGCTCGGTGACGATCGCGGCAGAGCAATCGGCCTCCATCCCGGTGCAGTTGCGCCTGCCGCACGGCAGCGCGGCGCCCGGCTCGCACGCGATCAGCTTCGTGGTGAGCGCACCCGGCGTGGGCAGCGTGCGCGAAAAGTCGGCCTTCATGGTGCCGCGCTGAAGCCATGGCAGTCGGCGGTGCTCCCCAGACGTCCGGCGCGGCAGCGCCCTGGTGGAAGTTTGGCCATGTCTGGTTGATCGTCGCGATCACGCTGGCGGCGCTTGCGGGCGGCCTGTTCACCGTTTATCTGGCCATGCAGGCGCCGCCCGAGCCGGCCGCTGCCACGACCGGCGCGCAGGCCGCTGACAATGCGGCGCTGGAGCCGGCCCTGCAGGCGCGCAACCGCACCAGCATGCGCAATGGCCAGGCGATGGGGCGCAGCAGAGCGCCGCAGAACTAGAACACCCAAGGAGGAGGCGATGCGTGCGAGTCGATGGAGCCTGATAGCCTGGCCGGCCTTCGTGGTAGCGGGCATGCTGGAGATGATGGTGTTTGCCGTGCTCGACCCCGAGACGCTGAGCCTGCTGGGCCGGCAGATGCAGTGGTCGCGCAGCACGGTGTATTCGCTCAGCTTCCTGATCTTCTGGTGCATGTTCATGCTGTGCAGCGCCGTGACGCTGCAACTGGCGCGCCCGGCCAGCGAGGTCAACGCGGACCTGGCCCACCCGCCGGCGCGCGACTGAACGAGGGGGCGCAGGCGGGCGCGCCGCATGGGCCTGCCGCCACCAGTGGATTGGGGCGCGCCGATAGAATTGCCGCACCGCACGCCGCCGTGCGCGCCTCACCAGGGTTCACGCATGCAAGAGTCTCCGCGCCCGGCTCCGGGCACCAAGTTCACCAGCCGCCAGGGCACGCGCGCCATCAAGGACGGCATCAAGCCGAGCAGGCTCACGGCCATCCCCAACGCCGAGCGCAAGCCCGACTGGCTGCGCGTGAAGCTGCCCAACGGCGCCAAGTACCAGCAGATCAAGGAGATCGTGGATTCGCACAAGCTCTCCACGGTGTGCGCCGAATCCAAGTGCCCCAACATCGCCGAATGCTGGGGCCGGGGCACGGCCACGCTGATGCTGATGGGCTCGGTGTGCACGCGCGCCTGCAAGTTCTGCTCGGTCAGCACCGGCAACCCCAACGGCTGGCTTGACCCGTTGGAGCCGGTGAACGTGGCCGACGCGGTGGCGCTGATGGATTTGAAGTACGTCGTGCTGACCTCGGTCGATCGCGACGATCTCAAAGACCTGGGCGCGGGCCACTACGCTGCCTGCATCCGCGAGATCCACAAGCGCATGCCCGACACTGCGGTGGAGGCGCTCACGCCCGACTTCCAGGGCCGTCATGAGCTCGTCGCCAAGGTCGTGGACGCCGGCCTTGCCACTTATGCGCAGAACCTGGAAACCGTGCGCCGCCTGACCCATCCGGTGCGCGACCCGCGCGCGGGCTATGAGCAGACGCTGGACGTGCTCAGGTTCGCCAAGGCCTATGCGCCCCAGACCGTCACCAAGACCAGCCTGATGCTGGGCCTGGGCGAGACGGACGCCGAGATCGAAGAGGCGCTGGACGACATCCGCGCGGCCAACGTGGACATCGTCACCATGGGCCAGTACATGCGCCCGACGCAGCACCACCTGCCGGTGGCGCGCTACGTCTCGCCCGAGCAGTTCGCGCGCTACCGCGATATGGGCCTGTCCAAGGGCTTCCTCGAAGTGGTGGCCGGGCCCTTCGTGCGTTCAAGCTACCGCGCCGAGCGCGTGCTCGAGCACAACAACGTGGGGCTGGACGAAGACCTGCTCGAGAGCATCCGCAACTCGGCGACCAACGCGATGCGCTGCTGAGCGCTCAGAATTTTTTGGCGTTGAAGTCCCAAGGCTGAGCCTCGGCCAGCCACTGGCGCAGCGCGGCCTCGTCAAGCTGCGCCAGCTCGTCCTCGGCCTGGGGCAGGGTGTCGGCGAACATCTGCTTTTGCAGGATGTCGTGGCCGTCCATGCGGCTGAAGACCAGCAGCATCTGCCCGTAAGAGGCATACATGGGTGCGGCCTGCCAGCGCTGGCCCTGGGTGTCGTGAAACTCTCGCATGTGGGGTGCCCAAATACCGCGACCTTAGCCGCGCCGCTCGTAACGCGCAAAGCGCAGGGGCAAGCCTTGGGCGCTCACGTGGTCGCTGTGCGCCGCCAGCGCCCACTCTGGCCCCAGGTCCGGAGCGAAAGTGTCGCCGGCAAAATCCTGGCCGATTTCCGTCACTTCCGCGCGCGTGGCCAGGGGCAGGGCGGTGGCAAAGATCTGCGCGCCGCCAATGACCCAGGCGGTGGCCGCGCCCGACTGCTTCGCAATATGCAGCGCTTCGCGCAGGCCAGGAGCGGTTTTTGCCCCGATTTCATGCCAATCGCGCTGCCGCGTGACGACGATGTTGAGCCGGCCGGGCAGGGGGCGAAAGCGTTCGGGCAGCGAATCCCAGGTCTTGCGCCCCATGATGACCGGCCCTCCCCGGGTGAGCGTCTTGAAGTGCGCCAGGTCTTCGGGCAGGTGCCAGGGCATGGCGCCGTCCCTGCCGATCACGCCGTTGGCGGCGCGGGCGTAGATCAGGGCAATTTCCATGGTGGCGGGCTGGGTGGTTGAACGCTGGAATATAACGGGGCTCTGCCATGGGGCGGGCCGCCCGCCTCCTGGCTGGGGCCTCGCTACCCCTTCGCCGCCTCGTTGCCGCCATGTACAAGATTCCCGAATCGGTCCTCGTCGTGATCCACACTGCCGCACTGCACGTGCTGGTGCTGCGCCGCGCCGACAGTGCCGAGGACTTCTGGCAATCGGTCACCGGCAGCAAACAGAGCGCGGGCGAGAGCTGGCGCGAGACGGCGCTGCGCGAAGTGCGCGAGGAAACCGGCCTGGACGGCGCCGCCCCGGGCTGCCGCCTGACGGACTGGGGGCTGGAGAACGTCTACAGCCTGTACCCGCAATGGCGCCACCGCTACGCTCCCGGCGTGATGACCAACACCGAGCACGTGCTTGGCCTGTGCCTGCCGGCGCCCGCGCCGGTGCGCCTGAACCCGCGCGAGCACACCGCCTGCGCCTGGCTGCCCTGGCGCGAGGCGGCCGACCGCTGTTACTCGCCGTCCAACGCTGAGGCTATTCTCTGGTTGCCGCACTTTCTTTCTCCCGCATGAGCGAACCATCCGTCTCCGAGCCCGACTTCGCCGCCTCGCAACTGCCGCAGCTGCCCGGCGGCATCCTGCGCGTGGCCACCTACAACATCCACAAGGGCGTGCAAGGCCTGGGGCCGGCGCGGCGCCTGGAAATCCACAACCTGGGTCTGGCGATAGAGCAGCTCGACGCCGACATCGTCTGCCTGCAGGAGGTGCGCAGCAGCAACCGGCGCGAGGCGGCCTACTTCGACCGCTGGCCGCTGGTGCCGCAGGCGCAATACCTCGCGCCCGAAGGCTATGAGGCGGTCTACCACACCAATGCCTACACCCGCCATGGTGAGCATGGCAACGCGCTGCTCACGCGCTGGCCGGTGCTCGAGAGCCGCCATGAAGACATGTCCGACCACCGCTTCGAGCAGCGCGGCCTGCTGCACGCCTGCGTGCAGGTGCAGGGCACGGTGGTGCACACCATCGTGGTGCACCTGGGGCTGGTGCCGGGCAGCCGCATCCGGCAGGTCGCGCAGTTGCAGCGCTACATCCGCCGCGAGGTACCCGAAGACGCCCCGCTGGTGGTGGCCGGCGACTTCAACGACTGGGGCAACCAGCTCTCGCAGATGCTCGCCGGCTTCGGCCTGCTGGAGCATGGCGGCGGCTCGCCGGTGTTTACCTACCCCTCGCGCCTGCCGGTGGCGCGCCTGGACCATGTCTATGCACGCGGCCTGGTGCCGCTGTCGCTGACCGTGCCGCGCGGGCGCATCTGGTGGCGCATGTCCGACCATTTGCCGCTGATCGCGGAGTTCAGGCTCTGAGCCGCACGCCATGCCGCTGCCAGCCTTTGCCGGGTCGGACCATCGCATCAAGCTGCTGCAGGGCTCGCAGGAATTCTTCCCCGCGCTCATTGCCGAGCTCGACGGCGCTCAGCGCGACGTGCAGTTCGAGACCTACATCTTCTGCACCGCAGGCGAGGGCGCCAGCGTGGCCGCCGCGCTCGAGCGCGCCGCACGCCGCGGGGTGCGGGTGCGCATGGTGGTGGACGGCGTGGGCACCGGGCTCATCGCCGAGCCCTGGGGCACGCGCCTGGTGCAGGCCGGCGTGCAGCTGCGCGTGTATTCGCCGCTCGGGCCGCTGGGCCTGCTGCTGCCCAGCCGCTGGCGGCGCCTGCACCGCAAGCTCTGCGTGGTCGATGCGCGCGTGCTGTTTTGCGGCGGCATCAACGTGCTGGACGATTTTGAAGACCCCTACCGCGGCCGGCTGGAGGCGCCGCGCCTGGATTTTGCGGTGCAGGTGCAAGGCAGCATGGTGGCCTATGCCTGCGCGGTGATGGACTTGCTGTGGCTGCGCATGCAGGCCGTGCACGAGGTGCGCCGGCGCCAGCTGGCGCATGCGCTGCAGGACTGGCGCGCCGCGCAGACGCTGCACCGGCTGCGCGCGCGCACGCCGCAGCAGGGGCGGGGGGTGCGCGCGGCGCTGCTGCTGCGCGACAACCTGCGCCTGCGCACGCGCATCGAGCGGTCCTACCGCCGCGCGATCGCCCAGGCACGCGAGGAGATCATCATCGCCAACGCCTACTTCATCCCGGGGGGGAAGCTGCGCCGCGCGCTGGTGCTGGCCGCGCGCCGCGGCGTGCGCGTACACCTGCTGCTGCAGGGCCGCTACGAATACTTCATGCAATACCACGCGGCGCGGCCGGTCTACGGCGCGCTGCTGGCCGCGGGCGTGCACATCCACGAATACGCGCCGAGCTTTCTGCACGCCAAGGTGGCTGTAGTGGACGCCGAGGGCGCGCGCCCCTGGGCCACGGTAGGTTCGAGCAATCTCGACCCGCTGAGCCTGCTGCTGGCGCGCGAGGCCAACGTGATGGTGCGCGACGCCGAATTCGCCCGCCTGCTGCGTGCGCGTCTGATGCAGGCCATCGACGGCTGCGAGCCACTGGCGGCGCAGACTTATGCCAGCCGCCCGCGGCTGGAGCGCGCGCTCGACCACATCGCCTACCTGCTCATGCGCGCGGCGCTCTGGCTCACCGGCAAAAACTACTAAAATAATAGCTGCTTGCGCAGTATTGGCGGGCGCCAGAGACATAAATTGCTTGCAAGTTGTGCCGACCGATTCGCTGGTACCATGCGCGCATGAGTGATTCTCTGCCCAGCGCGCCCGACGAGGGCGTACCCGTCTCCGTCAAGATTCGCGAACGCCTGAACCAGGCGGGCCGGCCCTTTTTTGCCAACGACAACATCGCCGAGTTCATCGAGCCCGGCGAGCTCGAGGCGCTGCTCGACGAGGTGCAGGCCAAGATGCAGGGCGTGCTCGACAGCCTGGTGATAGACACGGCCAACGACCACAACACCCAGGACACCGCGCGGCGCGTGGCCAAGATGTACATCAGCGAGGTGTTTCGCGGCCGTTACGGCCGGGCGCCCGAGGTCACCGAATTCCCCAACGCCGCGCGCCTGAACGAGTTGCTCATCGTCGGCCCGATCACCGTGCGCAGCGCCTGCAGCCACCACTTCTGCCCGGTCATCGGCAAGCTCTGGGTCGGCGTGATGCCCAACGAGCACACCAACGTGATCGGCCTGTCCAAGTACGCGCGCATGACCGACTGGATCATGGGCCGCCCGCAGATCCAGGAAGAGGCCATCGTGCAACTGGCCGACCTCATCATGGACAAGACCCGCCCCGACGGCCTGGCGGTGGTGATGGAGGCGAGCCACTTCTGCATGTCCTGGCGCGGCGTGCGCGAGATGGACAGCAAGATGGTCAACTCCGTCATGCGTGGCGCCTTCCTCACCGACGCCACGCTGCGCCGTGAATTCCTCTCCCTCATTCCCGGACGCGACTGAGCGCGCCGCAGCCCACGCGCGCGGCGGCCCACCGGTCTGAACCATGCTGCTGCTGGGCGTGGATTTCACCAGCAGCCCCAGCCGGCGCAAGCCCATCGTGCTGGCGCTGGGCGAGCGCCGCGGCGCGCTGGTGCGCCTGAGCGAGTTCGTGCGCATCGACAGCCTGGAGGGCTTTTCCCACTGGCTGCAGCAAGAGCGCAACTGGCTGGGCGCGTTCGACCTGCCGTTTGGCCTGCCGCGCGCCCTGGTGCAGGCGCTGGGCTGGCCGCTGCAATGGCGTGCCTGCATCGAGCACTACGCGGGGCAGAGCCGCGCCGAGGTGCGCGCCAGCTTTGCCGCCTACTGCGCGGCGCGCCCGGTGGGCCACAAGTTTGCCCACCGCGCCACCGACGGGCCGGCGGGCTCGAGTCCGTCGATGAAATGGGTCAATCCGCCGGTGGCGCTGATGCTGCATGCGGCCATGCCCTTGCTGCTGCAGGCCGGCGTGCATCTGCCCGGCCTGTGCGCGGGCGATGCGCGCCGCGTGGCGCTCGAAGCCTACCCCGGCCTGCTGGTGCGTGAACTGGTGGGCCGCGCCAGCTACAAGAGCGACGAGCGCGCCCGCCAGACGCCCGAGCGCGCCGCAGTGCGCGCGCGCATCGTGCAGGCGCTGCAGCAGGGGCGCACGCGTCTGGGCCTGCGCCTGCGGCTGCTGCCGGCGCAGCAGGCCTTGCTGCTGCAGGACGCGAGCGGCGACCACCTGGATGCAGCGGCCTGTCTGGTGCAGGCGGCCTGGGCCGAGCGCGCCCGGGCGCAGGGCAGCGCACTCTACGGCCTGCCGCCCCAGCTCGACCCGTTGGAGGGCTGGATTCTTACCGCCCCGTGGCCGTCTGGCCCGTGATCAGCGCCAGATAAGCGCGGCGCGTCGGCTCGCTGATCGCGGCAATCACCTGCGGCCAGGCGGTGCGCTGGCGCGCCAGCAGCCGCGCCGAGGCCACGTTGCGCGACTTGCAATACCAGTGGCAGGTGTGCTGCAGCAGCAAGAGCTCGGCCGTCACCGTGTAGGCGCGGTTGCGCTCGGACAGCGCTGCCTCGTTGGCCATGGCGCGGGCGATGCCGTTCGCGTGCACGGCCAGCGCGCGGCGCAAATCAAAGCTCAGGCCGGCTAGCCACTGCGTGGCCCAAGGCAGACCGAAGGCCAGGCGGCTGATGCGCGCCTGCGCCGCCGGCATGCGCTGCACGTCCTTGGCCAGGCGCTGCAACTGCTCGCACAACTGCGCCTCACTGCCTTGCAGCGTGGCCAGCACCTGACTGCGCCGCGCGCCATCGCGCTCGCCCATGGCGCGCAGATAGCCTTCGATCAGCGTCTGCATCAAGCGCTCCACCTGATAGGGCTGCAACACCTTGGCCAGCAGCGAAACGCGCTCGCGCTGCTGCTGCGCGTTGACGATGAACAGCGCGGCGGCGCCCAGCGCGAGCCAGAGCAGGAGATCGGAAGCCATGTGCGCTCGATTGTGCCGTGCTTCAGCGCTGCGGCGGCTGCCAGCCCAGCGCGCCCGACACGCGCGCACAGGCCTCGCGCAGCGCCAGCGCCGCGCTGCCCGCGGCATCGGCCTGCAAGGCCGCGCCATGCCCCACCAGGGTGAGCGCCAGCAGCAGATGGCCGTGGGCGTCGAACACCGGCGCGCCCAGCGCGTTGATGCCCGGCGCGTGCTCGCCCTCGACCACGGCCACGCCCTGGCTGCGAATGTGCGCGCGCTGGGCGGGCGTCAGCGCCTCCGGCGCCGGCTCTGCCCAGGCTGCGAACACCCGGCCCGTGGCCGAGGTGCGCAGATCGAACAAGGCGCCTGGCGCCACGCCCACCGAAACCCCCTGACCCGGCTGGTAGACGCGCACCGCGCACACGCCGGCTTCGGTCTGCACGGCCACGAGACAGGTGTTGCCCTGGGTCTGGGCGAGCTCGCGCGCCTCGTTGCTCGCGAGCTCCAGCCAATCCTGGCGCGCCAGCCAGGCAAGCGCCAGGCGGCGCAGCGCCGGGCCGACCTGGTAGAGGCTGCTGTCCGCATCCTGGCGCACCCAGCCGGCGCGCACCAGGCTGACCAGGTAGCGGTAGACCTTGGCCCGGTGCATGCCCGCCAGGCGCGCCAGATCCGACACGCCCAGCGCCTGCTCTTGCGCCGCCAGCAGCTCGAAGAGTTCGAGCCCGAGCTCCAGCGACTGGATGCCGACCGGTGCGGGCTCGGCCGGCGCTTCGGTCGCGGCGGTGTCCGGCGTGGAGTTTGAAGAAGAGCGGGCCATGGTTGGATGCAGTCGAAGAGAGGGTGCGCCGCCAGTGTGCACCAGCACGCAGCAAGGGGCGTCGCGGGCCGCGCAAACGGCGACGGGCGACACCACGACGGCGCCAGGGGCGCTGGCTTGACAGGCCCGCCGGCTTGACCTAGATTCTCGATATTATTTTTATCGTAACGTCGTTACATTAATCGTAACATCACCTGGAGACCTCTGATGAAGAAGTACATCACCTTTCCGCTGCGCGAGGGCGTGCACAGCCGCCAAGCCCATTGCGACATTCCCGACGGGCTGTACGAGCGCGAGCACGGGCGCAACGGCTTTTTCGGCCCCGCCAGCCACATCCTGCACAAGCACAAGCCAACGGGCTGGAGCAAGTGGGAAGGTCCACTGGAGCTCACGCTGCTGGACCTGAACAAGCTTGAAGACAGCGCCCCCTGCCCCTGGAAGGCGCGCCGCTTCATGCACAACGGCCAGACCGAGGTGCATTTCTGGAAGTTCGGCGCCTCCATGCCCGATCTGGCGCGCAATGGCGACGGCGACATGATCCTGTTCTTTCACCGCGGCGAGGGTGAGTTCTTCTGCGACTACGGCCACATGAGCTACCGCGAGGGCGACTACATCAACATCCCGCGCGGCACCTCCTGGCGGCTGGAAACCAAGGTGCGCAACGAGGTGCTGACCATCGAAGCGACCGAAGACCTCTTCGTGCTGCCCGAGCGCGGCATCCTCGGCCACCACGCGCAGTTCGACCTGGCGGTGCTCGACACGCCCAAGATCGACGAGGCCTTCAAGGCGCAGTACAGCGACACGCGCGAGACCCGCGTGCGCGCCAAGCGCCGCGGCCAGGTGACCACCGTCACCTTCCCGTACAACTTCCTCGATGCCGTGGGCTGGCACGGCGACTGCGTGCCGGTCAAGCTCAACTGGCGCGACATCCGCGAACTGCTCTCGGACCGCTACCACCTGCCGCCGACGGTGCACGCGACCTTCCTCTCGAACACCATCATCGTCTGCACCTTCGCGCCGCGCCCCATCGAGAGCGACCCGGGCGCGCTCAAGGTGCCGTTCTTTCACAACAACGACGAGTTTGACGAGTCCATCTTCTACCACCAGGGCAACTTCTTCTCGCGCGACAACATCAAGCCCGGCATGTTCACGCTGCACCCCTCGGGCTTTCACCACGGCCCGCACCCCAAGGCCTTCGCGGCGGCAGCGGCCAACAACCAGGGCGAGCGCAAGTACACCGACGAAGTGGCGGTGATGATCGATTCGCGCTACCCGCTGGAGCTCGACGACGTAGACGCGGTCAAGGTGCCCGACTACGTCTATTCCTGGAAGGAATGAGGCGCGCCTGAGCCATGAAAAAGCGCTGCAGGATGAAAGTCCTGCAGCGCTTTGTTTTTGATAGCTGACAGCGCTTGTCTGGTAAGCGCTGGAGCCCGATTTGTTACTTGATCGCGGCTTCGATTTCCTTGACCAGATCGGCGCCGACGTCGGGGGTGAACATGTCCCACACCGGCTGCACCGCGGCGCGCATGCGCTGGTGCTCGGCCGCCGTCACCTCGTTCACCTTGATGCCCTTGCCCTCCATCATCTTCTGCGCGCCGGCAGCCTGCTCACGCGCCACCTGGCGCTGGTAGGCACGCGCTTCCACGGCCGAGTCCTTGAGGATCTTCTGCTGGTCGGGGCTGAGCGTGTCCCAGAACTTCTTGGACGCGAGCGGAATGAAGGCGCCGTAGGTGTGCTGGGTGATCGAGAGGTACTTCTGCACCTCGTAGAGCTTGAGCGCGGCGATCACCGCATTGGGCGTGCCCTGGCCGTCTATGGTCTTGGTCTCCAGCGCCGTATAGAGCTCGGGCACAGCCAGCGGCACCGGGTTGGCGCCCAGCGCCTTGATGGTCTCCTGGGTGATCTTGGCCTGGATGGAGCGGAATTTCAGCCCCTTGAAGTCTTCCACCTTGGCAATCGGGTGCTTGCTGTTGGTGGCGTTGAAGAAGCCGTTTTCCCAGTAGGCCAGACCTACCAGGCCATGGGCCGGCAGCAGGTCCATGAGCTTTTGTCCGATCGGGCCGTCGAGCACCTTCTCGGCCTGCTCGGTGGTGGCAAACAGGAAGGGGAAGTCCAGCACCTCATAGGGCTTGACCATGCCGGTCAGCGTGGAGGTTTGCGGCACGGTGAATTCGATGGTGCCGCCCTGCAGCGCCGAGGTCACCTTGACGTCGTCGCCCAGCGCGCCGCCATAGTAGGGCTTGATGTCGATCTCGCCGCCGCTCTTGGCCTTGACCAGTTCGACGAACTTGGCCACGCCCTGGCCCTGGTGCGATTTCTCGGGCAGGGTGACGGCAAACTTGCCGGTCACGGCCGCCAGCGTGGAGCCGGAAAACGCCGCAGCCAGCAGGCCCAGCAGCAGGGTGGTCTTGAACTTCATGGGAAATCTCCAGTGGGGTGGTTGAAGAAAGGGCACTCAGCGCCACCATTCGGCGGGCACCGTGACCAACGCGGGGAACAGGATAAGCAGTACCAGCAGCACCGCCAGCGCCAGCAGGAAGGGCAGGATGCCGCGCACCGCCTCGTCCATCGTCACCTTGCCGACCGAGCTGACTACGTTGAGCACCACGCCCACCGGCGGGGTGATCATGCCGATCGAGCAATTCATGATGAAGACCACGCCAAAGTACACCGGGTCGATGTCGGCGGCCTTGACGATGGGCAGGAACACCGGCGTGAAGATCAGCACGATGGGGATGAAGTCCAGCACCATGCCGGCAAAGAAGACCACCAGCATCATCGCCGCCATCAGCAGCATGGGCGATTGCACCAGGCCTTCGAGCCAGCCACCCACCTGGCCGGAAATGTCGGTGATGGTGATCATGTAGGACGCGACCATGGCCAGCGCCGCCAGCAGCAGCACCACCGAGGTGGTGCGCGCGGTGGAGAGCAAGGCCTCGTAGATGTTGCGCCAGTTGAGCTCGCGGTACACCACCAGGCCGACGAAGAGCGCATAGGCCGCTGCCACCACCGCCGACTCGGTCGGCGTGAAGATGCCAAAGCGCAGGCCGCCGATGATGATCACCGGCATCATCAAGGCCCAACCGCCCTGGCCCAGCAGGCGCAGGCGCCGTCCCCAGGGTACGCGCGCCGTCACGGCCGCGTTCTGGCTGCGCGCAACGAACCACCAGGCAATCACCAGCACCAGGCCCATGAGCACGCCGGGGACGATGCCCGCGAGAAACAGCCGCGTGATCGAGACATTGGCCGTGACGCCGAAGATCAGAAAGCCGATGGACGGCGGTATCACCGGCGCAATGATGCCGCTGGCGGCCATCAGCCCGCAGGCGCGCGCCGGGTTGTAGCCAGCCTGGCGCATCATGGGCACGAGAATGGCCGCAAGCGCCGCGGTGTCGGCCACGGCCGAGCCGGAAAGGCTGGCCAGCATGATGCCCGCGCCTATGGCCACGTAGCCCAGCCCGCCGCGCAAATGGCCGACGAAGGCGCCGGCCATCTCCACGATGCGTTTGGACAGGCCGCCGGCGTTCATCAGCTCGCCCGCCAGGATGAAGAAGGGCACGGCCATCAGCACGAAGTTGTCGGCCCCGGCGATCGCGTTTTGCACCACCACCTGGCTGTCGAACTGGCCCGTGAGCAGCATCAGCGCGATGCCCGAGAACATCAGCGCGAACGCGATCGGCACCCCCAGCGCGATCAGGCCGAGCAGCGAGATCAGGAAGACGGCGGCGGTCATGGGCGCGGCCCCGTGCCGGCGTCGATCTCGGCCTCGATGCGCTCGGAGGCCTGCTCGATGCGGTCGCCCAGATCGTGCGTCATCTTGTCGAAGTCGCCGCGCAGCGCCCGCACGATGTTGTAGCTGACCGGGACGATCAGCGCCACGCCGAAGACGATGCCCACGCCATACAGCCAGGCGTAGGAGATGCCCAGCACCGGATAGCTGTTGCCCAGGTTGATCACGGTCTGCTTCCAGCCGCCGACGATGAAGACCGCGCAACCCGTCAGGATCAGCAAACCCGAGAAGGCGATGAGCGCGCGGCGCAGGCGCGGCCCCACGCGCCGCTGCAGCGTGTCGAAGCCGATGTGTACGCGCTGGGCCGAAGCCAGCACCGCCCCGAGGAAGATCAGCCAGACGAAGAGCAGGCGCGAGAGTTCTTCGGATATCGCAATGCCGGAATTGAAGGCGTAGCGCAGCACCACGTTGCCAAACACCAGAATGCCCATGATGGCAAGACAAGCCACGATGAGCACTTCAAAGGTCTGGGTGGTGCGCCGCGCCCAGGAATGGGACGCAGGTTCGGTATGCAAGGGCATGGTCTGCCGGGCTTTCTGAAGGTGGCGGGATTGGATAGGGTTTTATCGAGAAAGTAAAGACTGCCCTTGCGGCGTCCAAGGTTAGTGGCGCGGCGGTTCTGGCCAGGGCGGCAGCGGCGCGCGCAACTGCTCGAAGGCATGGGCCAGTTGCAGCACGCCCAGGTCGTCAAAGCGCTGCCCGGCGATCTGCAGGCCCATGGGCAGGCCGGCGTCGTCCACCCCGCAGGCAATGGAGGCGGCGGGCTGCTCCGACATGTTGAAGGGCACGGTAAAAGCTATGTGCTCCAGCGGGCGCAGCGGGTCGTTGGTGGGTGAGGGCAGCTCGGCCGCGAAGGCCTTGATGGGCGCGGTGGGCGAGAGCACGTAGTCCACCCGGGAGCAGGCGAGCACCGTGGCTACGCGCGTGGCATGAAACTGCTGGCTCGCGTGGTAGAGGTGTTCGGCGCTGAAGCTGGCCGCGCTCTCGGCCCAATCGCGGATGTAGGGCAGCACGCGGGCGCGGCACTCCGGGCTGAGCTGGCGCAGGTCCATGAGCGAGCGCATGCGCCAGAAGTGGTCCATGCCGTCGAGCATCTCGCGCGTGAGCCAGGGCTGCATCGGCACGATGATGGCGCCCGCCTGCTCAAGCCGCCGCGCGGCCGCTTCGACGCCGGCGCGCACCTGCGCGTCGACGGCCAGGCCGCAGCCGGCATCGAGCAGCAGCCCCAGGCGCAGGCCGCGCAGGCGCTCAACGCCGCGCGCATGCGCCTGCCAGTTCACCGGCTGGGGCGGCAGACTCATGCTGTCGCGCACGTCGGGCCGCGCCAGCACCGGCATCACCAGCGCCGCATCGCCGACGCTGCGCGTGATCGGCCCGGCGCAGCGCCCCACGTACGGCGGATCGATCGGCACGCGCCCGAGGCTGGGCTTGAAGCCGAACACGCCGCACCACGCGGCGGGCAGGCGGATCGAGCCGCCAATGTCCGTGCCCAGATGCAGCGGTCCGTAGCCCGCGGCGGCCGCCGCGCCCGCGCCGGCGCTGGAGCCGCCCGGCCCCTTGGCCAGGTTCCAGGGGTTGCGCGTCGTGGCATGAAAGCTGGATACGCCCGAAGACAGCATGCCGTAGTCGGGCATGGTGGTCTTGCACAGCAGCACCGCGCCTGCTTCGCGCAGGCGCTGGGCGGCGGGCGCATTCACGGCAGACGGCCTGAGCTCGCTCGCCGCCGTGCCCAGGGGCGTGGGGTCGCCGCGCGTGGCGATGTTGTCCTTGAGCGTCACGGGCAGGCCATCCAGCGGCCCGCAGGGCGCGCCCCGCAGCCAGCGGGCCTCGCTCGCGCGCGCCTGCTCCAGCGTGCGCTCGGGCTGCAGCAGATAGGCGGCGTGCAGATGGGGCTCCCAGGCTTCGATGTGCTGCAACAGCGCACTGGCCACTTCCACCGGCGAGAGGCTGCGTCGCCGATAGGCGGCAAGCAGGGCCTGCGCGCTCAGCTCGTGCAGCGCGCTCATGGCAGCGCCGGTGTGTTGATGCGCTGGGTGGCCTTGTCCATCTCGCCCGCCACCAGTTGCGCAACGCTCTGCAGGCCGTGCTCCAGGGCGGTTTCCATCAATTGCCTGTCGCCCGGGGCGGGGCGGCCCAGCACCCAGTGGATGACTTCTGCCTTGACACCCGGATGCCCTATGCCTATGCGCAGACGCCAGTAGTCGCTCGCGCCGAGCTGCGCGTGGATGTCGCGCAAGCCGTTGTGTCCGCCATGGCTGCCGCCGTGCTTGAGCCGGATCTGGCCGGGCGAGAAGTCCAGCTCATCGTGCACCACCAGGATCTCCTGCGGCGCAATCTTGTAGAAGCGCGCCAGCGCCGCCACCGACCTGCCCGAAGCATTCATGAAGGTCTGCGGCTCAAGCAGCCAGATGGCGCGTCCCTGCACGCTGGTGCGTGCCGCCAGGCCGTGCCAGGCGCGCTCGGGCACGAGGCTCGCGCCCAGTTGCCGGGCAAGGCGGTCGATGAACCAGAAGCCGACGTTGTGGCGCGTGGCTTCGTATTCGGGCCCGGGATTGCCTAGGCCGACGAAGAGTCTGATCATGGGAGGCGATTATGCGGATCGCGTGCGAGGCGCAAGAAAAAACGGCCCGCAAGCTGCGGGCCGTCCTGGTGTGCATTGCAGCGCCGGGCCGCAGCGATCACTTCTTTGCGGGCGTGGCCGGGGCGGCGGGCGCTGCAGCGTCGGCGGCGGCCGGCTCTTCCTCGATCACCTCGGGCAGCTTGACCGAAACCAGCGCCGGGTTCTTGTTCGAGCCGCGCACCACGGCCTTCACGCCCACGGGCAGGCTGATCGATTGCAGACCGGGGATGGTCTTGGAGGTCAGGGCGCTCAGATCCACTGTGATGTGCTCGGGCAGTTGCGAGGGCATGCAGATCACGTCCAGCTCGTGCAGCAGCGGGGTGACCGTGCAGCCTTCGCTGGCGACTGCGGGCGAAGCCTCTATGCCTTCGAAGTGCAGCGGCACCTTCATGTGGATGCGGGTCTTCTCGTCCACGCGCTGAAAGTCCACATGCAGCACCTGCTGCTTGTAGGGGTGAAATTGCACGTCGCGCAGCAGCACCCGGCTGGTCTGACCGCCGAGTTCCATGTCCAGGATGGAGGAGTGGAAGGCCTCCTTCTGCAGGGCGTGCCACAGCGCGTTGTGGTCGAGCTCGATCATTTGCGGCTCGCTGCCCGCGCCATAGACGATGCCGGGCGCACGGCCCGTGACGCGCAGACGGCGGCTCGCACCCGTACCTTGCGTGTTGCGCTCAAAAGCGACGAATTTCATGTGAGAACTCCAGTGTGCGAGCGGCCGCGACCAGCCTGCCCGCCTGTTTGAGAAAAAAGACCCCGTGCACCATGCGACGGGGCCTGCGCTGCCATCGGAAGGCGTTCAGCTGAACTCCGAGAACAGACTCATCACCGACGCCCCGCTGGCGATGCGCTGTATGGTTTCGGCAAACAGCGGCGCCACGGAGAGCTGGCGAATCTTGGGGCATCCGCGAGCGGCTTCGCTCAGCGGAATGGTGTTGGTGACCACGACCTCGTCGAGCACCTCGCCCTGGGCAATACGCTCGATGGCCGGGCCGGAGAAGATCGGGTGCGTGCAGTAGGCGTAGACCTGCTTGGCGCCGCGCTCCTTGAGCGCGCTGGCCGCCTTCACCAGGGTGCCGGCGGTATCGATCATGTCGTCCATGATCACGCAGTTGCGCCCGTCGATGTCGCCGATCACGTTCATCACCTCGGACACGTTGGCCTTGGGACGGCGCTTGTCGATGATCGCCAGGTCGCAGCCGAGCTGCTTGGCGAGCGCGCGCGCGCGCACCACGCCGCCGACGTCCGGGCTCACCACGATGAGGTTGTCGTGCTTCTTCTCGTTGAGGTCGCGCAGCAGCACCGGCGAGGCGTAGATGTTGTCCACCGGAATGTCGAAGAAGCCCTGGATCTGGTCGGCATGCAAGTCCATGGTCAGCAGGCGGTTCACGCCGACGGCCTGCAGCATGTTGGCCACTACCTTGGCGCTGATGGGCACGCGCGTGGAGCGCGGGCGGCGGTCCTGGCGGGCGTAGCCGAAGTAGGGGATGACGGCGCTGATGCGCTCGGCCGAGGCGCGCTTGAGCGCGTCGACCATGATGAGCAGCTCCATCAGGTTGTCGTTGGTTGGCGCGCAGGTCGATTGCACGACGAAGATGTCGCGCGCACGCACGTTCTGCTTGATCTCCACGGTGACTTCACCGTCGGAAAAACGCCCGACCTGGATGGAACCGAGCGAGATGCCCAGATTTTGCGCTATTTCCGTCGCCAGTACCGGGTTGGCATTGCCCGTGAAAACCATGAAATCGGTGTGATGGGCTTGCATCGGCATGGAACAGCGGTCGGACGGAGGGTGGCGCAAGAGGCGGGGTTTGGCAGGGGAGGAAGGATTCGAACCCTCGCATGCCGGAATCAAAATCCGGTGCCTTGACCAGCTTGGCTACTCCCCTACACAGGTTGCACGCCGGGGCGTACAACCCTCAAATCATTCATCCCGGACCCACTCGGCCAGTGGATGAAACCCGAGATTCTGACACACTTTGATGCTCCAATGCGCGGGTGCGTCCGAAACATCGATGGTGTCCTTCATTGCCGCAAACACCGCACTGCCGGAGCCCGTCATGCGCCCCGAAAGGCCTCGGCTCGCAAGCCAGCGCAGCGCCTGGCTCACTTCAGGGCACAGGCGCTCGGCCACTGGCTGCAGGTCGTTTCTGCCAAACCCGAATGCACTGTGCGCTTGCGCTGAAGCGAAGCCGGCAATTGTAGCAGCCTGCGTATCGCGGCGCAGCGTCGGATCGCAAAAAATGCGCGCCGTCTCCAGCCCCGCCGCCGGCTTGACGACGACAAAGCGCGTGCCCGCTTGCACCGCCTGGGGCGGCAGCGGCGTGAGCACTTCGCCCACGCCTTCGGCCCAGGCGTTGCGCCCGAGGATGAAGAAGGGCACGTCCGCGCCCAGCGTGAGCGCGATGCGCGCCAGGGCGCTGCGCGGCAGATCCAGCTTCCACAGCCGGTTGAGCGCCAGCAGCGTGGTGGCCGCATCGGAAGAGCCGCCGCCCAGGCCCGCCTGCGTCGGCAGGCGCTTGTCCAGCAGGATGTGCGCGCCTTCGCTGCAGCCGCTGGCCTGCTGCAGCGCCCGTGCGGCGCGCAGGCACAGGTCGTCCTCGGGCAGCGCGCTGCCGCCCAGGTCTTCCCGGCTCAGGCTTGCCCCGGCGCGGCGCTCGATGTGCAGCAGGTCGCACCAGTCGAGCAGCATGAAGGCCGACTGCAGCAGGTGGTAGCCGTCACTGCGCCGGCCGAGTACATGCAGGAACAGGTTGAGCTTGGCCGGTGCCGGAAGGTCGTGCAGCGAGCGCATGGCGCGTCTCAGCGCTCGAGCACCACGCGCAGAACGGCGGTGGGCAGCGGCTGCAGCCGCGTGGCGACGATGCGCCCGGAGTCGAGCGCCGCAAGGTCCGCCTCCCAGCCGCTGGCCTGCGCCTCGCGCCCATGCAGCCAGGCAAACAGCGCCGCGACCGGAATGCTGGCGCCGGTCAGCGCCTCGGCCAGCGCCGCGAGCGACGCCGAGCGCTGCTGGCGCTTGCCGTCGTCCAGCACCGCAAGCCCGGGCTGCCAGCTCAGCTGCGCAAGCACATTGCCCAGCGGGTTGTAGAGCGTGAGCTGCCCCTGCTCGGCGCTGCCTTGCAGCTCGAAAGCGGCAGAAAACGACTGCGCGGGCTGATCCGGCCCGAGCGCCTGCACCTGCAGCGCAAGACGCCCGCGCCAATGCTCGGGTTTGGCGGCGTCGGGCGAAGCAGGCGGCAGCGGTGCGCAGGCGGCCAGCCAGCTCGCGGCGAGCACGACCAGGGCAGCGCGCCGCGCGAGCAGGGCGGGCAGTGGCGTGCGCCTCAAGGGCGCACCCCGAAGCGCCGCATGGTCTTGAGCAGGGTGTCGTTGTCGCGCTTGAGGCGCAGGCCCGCGCGCCAGGCTTCGCGCGCGCGCGCCTGGTCGCCGAGCTTCCAGAGCACCTCACCGAGGTGGGCGGCAATCTCGGGGTCGGGCTGGTCGCGCATGGCCTGCTGCAGCAACTGCAGCGCGCGCTGGCGCTTGCCCAGCCGGTATTCGACCCAGCCCAGGCTGTCGGTGATGTAGGGGTCGCCGGGCGCGAGTTCCAGCGCCTGCTCGATCAGCGATTTGGCCTCTTGCAGGCGCAGGCCGCGGTCGGCGAGCGAAAAGCCCAGCGCATTGAGCGCATGGTGGTATTTGGGGTTGCGCTGCAAGATGGTGCGCAGCAGCCGCTCCATTCCGGGCAGGCGGTCGAGCTTCTCGGCGAGCATCGCCTGTTCATAGAGGTAGTCGTCGTTGTCGGGCTGCAGCGCCGCCGCCCTGGCCTGGGCTTCGTAGGCGCGCTCGATCCGGCCTAGCTGGCGCAGCAGCATGGCCTCGGCCTGCAGCTTGCCGGCGGCTTCCGCGTCGTTGCTCGCAGGGAGGTTGCGCAGCAGCGCCAGCGCCTCGCCCAGGCGCCCCTGGCGCGCCATCAGCAGCGCCCGGCGCAGCTGTACCGCCAGGCCCGAATCGTCGTCGTCCGTCAGGCTGAGCCAGTGCTCGGCCTGCTCCAGGTCACCGCGCTGCTGGGCGATTTCCGAGCGCAGCAGGTACATCTGGCGGGTCAGCGCCTCGGTGCGCTCGGACGCGGCCTGCTTCTCGTGCAGCGCGGCAAAGCGGTTCAGGCTGGCCTCGGCCGCGTCGAGCTCGTGCGCCTGCAGTTGCAAGGTGCTTTGCAGCAGCAGCGCCTGCATGTTGTCGGGCTGCTCCGCGGTGATGGTCTGCATCTGCGCCAGGGCGGCGCTGGTCTGGTTGCTTTCGGCCAGGTAGCGCACGTAGCCCATGCTGATTTCGGGCAGGGGTTCGCCATCGAGGTAGGGGTGCAACAGCGGCTCGGCCTCGGCCATTTTCTCGTCGAGCAACTGCAGCACCAGCCCGGCCAGGGCGTCGTTGTCGCCGTCGAACTTGTGCGCCAGCCGCGCGGCCACCAGGGCGCCGATGCGGTCGCCGGCGGCCAGGCGCATGCGGCCTATGCTGGTCCAGGCGTTGGCGGCGGTGGCGGGCTGCTTGAGCAGCTCGCTCATGGCTTCTTCGACCACGCGCGCGGCCATTGCCTTGTCGCTGGCGTGGGCGTAGAGCAGCGGTATGGCGTTGATCACCGCCACTTGGCGCTGGGGGGCCGCCAGGGCCAGCTCACGCTCGAGCGCGGGGCGGCTTTCGGCGATGCGGTTGAGCGCCACCAGGATGCGCAGCACGAAGCGGTTGGCGTCGCGCGATTCGGGGTCGGCTTGCTGCCAGGCCTGCGCCGCTACCAGCGCCGACTGCGCCGAGCGCGATTGCAGGGCAATCTCGGTGGCGCGCCGGTAGAGCTCGCTGCTCTGGCTGCGCCGCGCGGCGTCCAGCATCAGCGCGTAGCCTTCACCGGGCTGGCCGGCTTCGGTGCTCAGTTCGCCCAGCAAGACCTCATAGAACAGCTCGGCCGTTGTGGCGGCGCGCACCGCTTCGGAAGCTTCCTGGGCGGGTCCGCGCATCTCCGCCGGGCTCGGGGTGCCGGTCGCCGCCGGCTGGGCCATGGCGGCCAGGGCGAAAAAGCTGCTCAGCAGCGTGGACGACACGAGGCAGGGTGTGCGCGGCATCGCACCATAATAATCGATGGGTTGCGCCGCTGGTGGCGCGACGCAACGCCGTGGGCGGCGCAAACGCGCGGCCTGCCTGACCATGCCGGAATTGCCAGAAGTTGAAGTCACGCGCCGCGGATTTGCCGACGCGATTGCGGGTGCGCGCATCACCGCGGTGCTGCTGGGCAAGCCCTTGCGCTGGCCGCTGGGAACGGCGCCCGGGGCCTTGGTGGGGCAGCGCGTGCTGGCCGTGCGTCGGCGCGGCAAATACTTGCTGCTGGACCTGAGCGAAGGCCTGCTGCTGCTGCATCTGGGCATGTCCGGCAGCCTGCGCTTTGCCGCTGCACTGCCGCCTGCGGGCGCGCACGACCATTTCGAGCTGCAGACCGAGCACGGCCTGCTGCGCCTGCACGATCCGCGCCGCTTTGGCGCCGTGGTCTGGGCGCAGAGCGAAGCCGCGCCCGCCGCGCGCAAGCTGCTGGGCGGCCGGGGCATGGAGCCGTTGTCCGACGACTTTGAGCTGGCGCGCTTTGCCAGCGCGCTCAAGGCCACGCGCCAAAACATCAAGCAGGTGCTGCTCGCCGGCAAGGTGGTGGTGGGCGTGGGCAACATCTATGCAAGCGAAGCCCTGTTTGCCGCGCGCATCCGCCCCACGACCGCGGCCGCGCGCCTTGGGCCGGTGCGCGTGCGCCGCCTGCACGCGGCCATTCGCGAGGTGCTGACGCGCGCCGTGGACAGCGGCGGCAGCACGCTGCGCGACTTTTCCGGCGTGCAGGGCGACAGCGGCCATTTCCAGTTGCAGGCCAGCGTTTACGGGCGCGCGGGGCTGCCCTGCGCGGTCTGCGGCACGCCGATAAGACTGCTGCGCCAGGGCCAGCGCAGCAGCTTCTACTGCCCGCGGTGCCAGGCGCGCTGATGCCAAAGGCCGATCTGGCAGAGCGCGTGCTGCGCTGGCAGCAGGCGCACGGGCGCCGGCATCTGCCCTGGCAGGGCACGCGCGATCCCTACCGCGTGTGGCTGTCGGAGATCATGCTGCAGCAGACCCAGGTCGCGACGGTGCTCGACTACTACCAGCGTTTTCTCGCGCGCTTCCCGGACGTGCAGGCGCTGGCCGGCGCGAGCCAGGAAGAGGTGCTGGCCCTGTGGAGCGGCTTGGGCTATTACAGCCGCGCGCGCAACCTGCACCGCTGCGCCCAGCGGGTGGTGGCTGAACATGGAGGCGTGTTTCCCGCAAGCGCCGCGCAGCTTGCCCAGTTGCCCGGCATAGGCCGCTCCACTGCCGGCGCGATTGCCGCCTTCTGCCATGGCGAGCGCGCACCCATTCTGGACGCCAACGTGCGCCGAGTGCTCACGCGCGTGCTGGGTTTTGCCGCAGACCTCTCGCAGGCCGCCAACGAGCGGGCGCTGTGGGCATTGGCGCAGGAGCTGCTGCCACCCAGCGATCTGGCGCGCAACATGCCGCTGTACACCCAGGGTTTGATGGATCTGGGCGCCGGCGTGTGCACTGCGCGCAAGCCCGACTGCGCGCGCTGCCCCCTGGCCGAGCTGTGCGTTGCGCGTCGCCAGGGGCGCCAGGAGGAATACCCGGTGCGCAGCCGCCGCGTGCAGCGCCGCCGCGAAGACTGGTGGCTGCTGCTGTGCCTCGATGCCGCCGGCCGCTGCTGGCTGGCGCCGCGCCCGCAGCATGGCATCTGGGCAGGCTTGCATTGCCCGCCGGTGGCGCCCAGCCGCGCGGCGCTCGATGCGCTGCTCGCGCCGGGGGCGCAGGCCCAGGAGTGGCCGCCCTTCGCCCATATGCTCACCCATCGCGAGCTGTGCCTGCATCCGGTGCTGGTGCGCGGGCCCGCGCCGCAGGCACTGCCCGGTGCCTGGTTTGCGCCGCAGCAGTGGCAGGCCCTGGGTCTGCCCGCGCCGGTGCGCAAGCTGCTGGCGGCCTTGCCCGGCCTGGGAGAATCACTGTTTTGATAGCTGCTGGCGCAGGCCAGGCAAGCGTTTGAGGCCGATTTCTTTTGAGGCGACGCTAAACAAGTCCTCGTGATGGCGCGCGCCCAGCCTGGGGATGGGATGCAAGGCGCAAACCGCAGCAATAGCCGAAGCTATTGCGAGGATTTGCAACGCCGCAGACCGCCGCAAGCTGGGATGCGCGACGCACGAAGGGCTTGTTCAGCGTTGCCTTAAATACTTGAAGGTCTTCAGCTGCCATCCAGTTCGCGGTGGCGCTTGAGCGTGGTCCAGTCGCCGGCAAAGTGCTCGGCCAGCCGCTCCACCAGGTAGACCGAGCGGTGCTGCCCGCCGGTGCAGCCCAGGCCGACGGTGACGTAGCTGCGGTGGTTGTGCGCCAGCGGCGCGAGCCAGTGCTGCAGGAAGCCGGTGATGTCCGCCTGCATGCTGGCGACCTCCGGCTGCTGGCGCAGGAAGTCGGCCACCGGGGCGTCGCGCCCCGTCAGCGGGCGCAGCTGCGGGTCGTAATAGGGGTTGGGCAGCATGCGCACGTCGAAGATGTAGTCCGCGTCCATGGGAATGCCGCGCTTGAACGCAAACGACTGAAACACCAGCGTGAGCCGCCCCGGCGGCAGCGCCATCAGCTTTTTGACGTAGGCCAGCAGTTGGGCGTTGCGCAGCGTGCTGGTGTCTATCACCAGCGACTGCTCGCGCAGCTCGGCAAGCAGCTCGCGCTCCAGCCCTATGCTTTGCACCAGCGCCTGGCGGCCGTCACGCAGCTCTTCCTTGGACAGCGGGTGGCGCCGGCGCGTTTCGGAAAAGCGCCGCACCAGGGTTTCGGTGCTGGCGTCCAGGAACAGCGTCTGCACCTTCACGCCCTCGGAGCGCAATTCCTCGAGCTGGCGTGGCACCAGGGGCAGGGCGGCGGCGCTGCGCACGTCGATCGCCAAGGCCACGCGGTTGGCGTGCTGGCGATGCTCCAGCCGCGCGAAGGCCACCAGCAGCTCGGGCGGCAGGTTGTCCACGCAGTAGTAGCCCGCGTCCTCCAGCGCATGCAGCGCCACCGTCTTGCCGGAGCCGGACATGCCAGTGATGAGCACGAGATCGAGCGACATGCGCTAGGCCTCCCCAGCGCCGGCCAGCATTTCGCTGGCGTGCGCCAGCGTGGTGGGCGACAGGTGCTCGCCGCCGAGCATGCGGGCGACTTCGCGCGTGCGCTCCTGGCCAGCCAGAGGCACGACGCTGCTGCTGGTTTGCGTGCGCGTGCTGTGTTTGGCCACCAGCCAGTGCTGGTCGCCGCAGGCGGCCACCTGCGGCAAGTGGGTGACGGCCAGCACCTGGCGGTCGCGCCCGAGGCGGCGCATGAGCCGGCCCACGGTTTCGGCGACGGCGCCGCCCACGCCAGAGTCGATCTCGTCAAAGATCAGCGTCGGCACCTCGCCCAGCGCGCTGGTGGTGACCGCAATGGCCAGCGCGATGCGCGACAGCTCGCCCCCCGAGGCGACCTTGCCCACGGCGCGCGGCGTCATGCCCGGATGGCTGGCAACCAGAAACTGCACCTGGTCGATGCCGTGCGCGGCCGGCTCGCTGGCGGTGCTGACTTCAACCGCGAAGCGCCCGCCCGTCATGCCAAGGCCTTGCATGGCCTGGGTGATGGCTGCGGCCAGCGGCGTGGCCGCCTTGCGCCGTGCGCGCGACAGCAGCTGCGCGGCCTTGTCGTAGGCTTGGCGCTGTTGCTGCTCCGCGGCCTGCAGCCGCTGCAGGTCGCTCGCCTCGTCCAGGCTGTGCAGCGCAGCCCTCCAGCCGGCCAGCAGCGCGGGCAGCTCTTCGGGCGTGCGCCGGTAGCGGCGCGCCAGTTGCAGCCACAGCGACAGGCGCTCTTCCAGTTGCTCCAGGCGCGCCGGGTCGGGCTCGCTGTGGCGCAGGTAGCCGTGCAGGCTGTGCGCGGCGTCTTCGGCTTCGGTCAGGCAGGAGGCGAGGGCGGTGCACAGCGGTTCGAACTGCGGCTCTACCGAGAGCTGGCCTTGCAGCGCCTGCAACGCGCCGGCAAGCTGCCCGAGCGCGCCCCGGCCTTCGTCGGGCTGCAGGGCGTCCAGCGCCTCGCGGGCGCTCGCGAGCAGCGCCTGGGCGTGGGCCAGGCGCGTGTGCTCTGCGTCGAGTTCGCTCCATTCGCCTTCGAGCGGCGCGAGTTTTTCCAGCTCGGCAATCTGCCACTGCAGGCGCTCGCGCTCCTGCTGCAGGCCCTCCTGCGCGCTGCGCGCCTGGGCAAGCGCCGTGTGCGCCGCGCGCCAGGCGCTCCAGGTGCGCGCCAGCTCCCGGGTGTCGGCGCCGGCATAGGCATCGAGCAGGCCGCGCACCGCGTCGGCGCGCGTCAGGCTCTGCCAGGCGTGCTGGCCGTGGATGTCGATCAGCCACTGGCCAAGCGTGCGCATCTGCGTGGCGGTGGCGGGCACGGCATTGATCCAGGCGCGGCTGCGTCCCTGGACGTCGACGCTGCGGCGCAGCAGCAGCAGGCCGTCGTCGTGCGGCACGCCGGCCTCGTCCAGCCAGGGCAGGAGCGCGGCGGGCAGGGCGTCGAATTCGGCGCTGACCTCGGCGCGCTCGGCGCCTTCGCGCACCAGCGTGGCGTCGGCGCGCGCGCCCAGCAGCAGTTGCAGCGCGTCGATCAGGATGGACTTGCCCGCGCCGGTCTCGCCGGTGAGCACGGTAAAGCCCGCGTGCACGTCCAGATCGAGTTCGCGCACGATCACGAAGTCGCGCAGCGCGATGCGGCGCAGGGCCATGTTCAAGACCCCCCTTCGTTCCAGCGCAGTTTGCTGCGCAAGGTGGCGAAGTAGCTCCAGCCCACGGGGTGCAGGAAGCAAGCGCTGTAGGGCGAGCGACGCACCAGCACGCGGTCGCCGGGTTTGAGCTGGGCGAGCGACTGCATGTCGAAGTTGGCGCTGGCTTCGCGCTTGCTGAGCAGCTCGATCGCCACCTCGGCCGCGTCCGGCAGCACGATGGGGCGGTGGGTGAGCGTGTGCGGCGCAATCGGCACCAGCACCCAGCCCGGAATCGAGGGATGCAGCATGGGCCCGCCGGCAGACAGCGCGTAGGCGGTCGAGCCGGTGGGCGAGGCGACGATCACGCCGTCCGCCCGCTGGTTGGCGACGAAGTCGCCGTCCACCTCGATGCGCAGCTCCACCATGCCCGAGGTCGAGCCGCGATTGACCACCACGTCGTTGAGTGCCAGCGCCTCGAACACGCAGTCGCGCCCGCGCAGCACGCTGCCGTGCATCAGCGGGCGCACATCCTCTTCATAGGCCCCCTCGAGCATGGGCGCGAGCATGGCCTCGAAACCTTCGAGCGCGATGTCGGTGATGAAGCCCAGCCGCCCCTGATTGATGCCTATGAGCGGCGTGCCATGGCGCGCCAGACGCCGGCCCACGCTGAGCATGGTGCCGTCGCCGCCCACCACCAGCGCCAGGTCGCAGTGGCGCCCGATCGCGTCCAGGTCGTGTGTGGGAAAGTCCCGCAGCTTGACATTGACCGCGGTTTCATCGTCCAGCGCCACCTCGCAGCCGTGCTGCAGCGCGAAGGCGGCGATCTCGCGCACCGCCTTGCACAAGGTGTCGGGCACGCTGCGTGCGCGCGACTTCTGGTACTTGCCGATCACGGCGATGCGGTGGAAGATGGATTGCATGGCCTTGATTACAACACCCGCTGCGGGCCGGTATGGCTTGCTATGGTAAGCGCTGGTGCGGTGCTCGGGGGCGCGGAGCGGGGTGCGGGCCGCGACTGGCCCTAGAATGAAACGCATGCTGGACGAGCGTGGCAAATTGTTGCTCAAGGCGCTGGTGGAGCGCTACATCGCCGAGGGGCAACCGGTCGGCTCGCGCACGCTGTCGCGCGCCTCCGGGCTGGAGCTTTCGCCGGCCACGGTGCGCAACGTCATGTCCGATCTGGAAGAGCTCGGCCTCATCGCCAGCCCGCACACCTCGGCCGGGCGCATCCCCACCGCCAAGGGCTACCGCCTGTTCGTGGACACCATGCTCACGGTGCAGAAAGAGCGTCTGCCGCACCTGCAGATCAAGCCCGAGCAGCCGCAAAAAGTGATAGCGCATGCGGCGCACATGCTCTCCAGCCTGTCGCAGTTCGTCGGCGTGGTGATGGCGCCGCGCCGGGCCTCGGTATTCCGGCACATCGAGTTTCTGCGGCTGTCGGAGCGGCGCGTGCTCGTGATCATAGTCTCGCCCGACGGCGACGTGCAAAACCGCGTCATCTTCACCGAGACCGACCCCAGCCAGTCGCAGCTCGTCGAGGCGGCCAACTTTCTCAACACCAACTACGGCGGCCTGACCATGGAACAGGTGCGCGAGCGCCTGAAGAGCGAAGTGGACAGCCTGCGCGCCGAGATCGTCCAGCTCATGCAGGCAGCGGTCAACGCCAGCAGCGAGGCGCTGGACGAATCGCAGGACGAGGTCATCATCTCCGGCGAGCGCAACCTGCTGGCGGTGAGCGACTTTTCCAGCGACATGGACAACCTGCGCCGCGCCTTCACGCTGTTCGAACAAAAGACGCAGATCCTGCGCCTGCTCGACATCTCCAGCCGCGCCGAGGGCGTGCGCATCTTCATTGGCGGCGAAAGCCAGGTGGTGCCGTTCGAAGAGCTGTCCGTGGTCAGCGCCCCCTATGAGGTCGACGGCCAGATCGTCGGCACGCTGGGCGTGATCGGCCCGACGCGCATGCCCTACGACCGCATGATCCAGATCGTGGACATCACCTCGCGCCTGGTTAGCAACGCGCTGAGCCACAGGAGCTGAACCACTACAATGCGCCCGGCCCGCCTTGCGCGGGCCATGCTTTCGGGCCGTTAGCTCAGTTGGTCAGAGCAGAGGACTCATAATCCTTTGGTCGTTGGTTCAAGTCCAACACGGCCTACCAGGACCGCAAAAAGGAACCCCGCTACATGAAACGTAGTGGGGTTTTTTCTTTCCCGCAGTCTCCGGCTCCAGTGGCGCCCATGGGCCCCCGGCGTTTGGACGGCGCGGCGGGACCGCTAATAATCGCCGGGTTCCCGCATCGTTTCGCTGCCTGCCCGCCTTTGCTCCATGTCCGATACCGCCGACAGCTTGCCCCAGCCGCTTGGCATGTCTGCGCCGGCCGACGGTGTCGGCGGGCTGCCGGCGCAGTTGCGGGCGGCGGCGTTGGGGCCGACGCACCTCGTGCGTTACCTGAAGGTTTTTGCGCGGTTCGATGCCGCTGGGCGCGCGCTGCCCTCGTGGAACTGGGCCGCGGCCGTGGCGGCGCCTGCGTGGTTGGCGTTTCGCGGTCTGTGGTCCTGGCTTGGGTTGTGGCTGCTGCTGGTCGTCGCGCTGGCGCTGCTGTTGCTCGGGGCGCAGATCGTGCTGGTGCTGCCGCCCTCGATGTTGGCCGGGCTGGCGCTGGCGCTGTGGCTGGGCTTGGCAGCGGGTTTCGGGCTCTGGGCCGATGCGCTGCTGTACCGCCAGCTACAGCGGCGGGTAGAGGCTGCCGTGCGTGCCGCTGCCAACATGCAGCAGGCCTTGGCGCTTCTGGCAGCGGGCGCACCCACGCGCCGCAGGCTGTGGGCGGTGGGCGCGGGCAGCGCCGCGCTGCTGGCGCTTTTGGCGTTGGCCGCGTGGCAATGGGTATCAGAGGCCTCAAGCCAGGCAGCGCCGCAAGCGCCGCCCCCCGCGCACGCGACGCCCATTCGCCCGGTGGAGCAGGCGCCTGCGCCAGAGCCGCAGCCCGCCGCGGCTGCGCTCCCGGTTTGGGATGCCGACGAAGCCGCAGCCCTGCAACAAGACACCGAAGCGGCGCTGGGCGCGCTGGCTGAGGCAGGGGCGGGCAGCGCGCCGGTCCCTTCGGCCTCCGCTTCGCCCGCACGCGCGGCGCCGGCTGCAGCGCCGCCCGCAGCCAAGCCGGCCGAGCCTGCCGCCGCCGGGCGCGCACCGCCGCAGGAGCTGCGCAAGCTCTATATCAACGTAGGCATGTTTGCAGAGCCCGCCAATGCGCGGCGGGCGCAGGAGCGCCTGCGCGCCGAAGGTCTGCCGGTCACGGTGGCGCCGGCCCGATCGGCCAGCGGCAAGACGCTGCAGCGCGTGCGCGTGGGGCCGTTTACCTCGGCAGCGCAAGCCAATGAAGCGGCGGCCAAGGTGCGCCTGCTGGGGTTGGACGCGGTTCCCGCCGTACAGTGAGGGCCCAGTTGCAAGGAGCAGTGATGAGGATTCGACTCTGGTTGGCCGCGGCGTGCGCGCTCGGCATGGCGGCGTGCACTACCAGCATGCCTGGGCAGCAGCAGGCGCAGCCCGCGCCCCTGGGGCGCAGCGATGCACCGGCGGGCGGCACCTGCGCTGCCGCTGGTGCGCAGGCCGTCGTGGGCAAGGCGGCCAGCGCCCAGGTGGTGGAGCAGGCCCGGGTGGCCGCCGGCGCGCGCATGGCGCGGGTGCTGCACCCGGGGCAGGTGACGACCAAGGAATTCGACGCGCAGCGGCTGAATCTGGAAGTCAACGCCAAGGGCGTGATCCTGGCTGCGCGCTGCGGCTGAAGCGCTCGGCGCTTCAGCTGGTCTTCAGGCAGGCAGGAACATTCCCTGCAGATCGCTCAGGAAGTCAAAGCCCTTTTGCGTCGGCTGCACGTGCACGAGGTTGGTCTTGAGCAGGCCCTTGGCCTCGGCGGCCTTCAGGCCCTGGGTGATGGCTGTCACCGGCTGGCCGGTGCGGGTGCAGAAGTCGCGCACCAGAAAGCCGTCCTTCAGACGCAGGGCGTTGAGCATGAACTCGAAGGCCAGGTCCTGTTTGCTCACCTCGTGCTCTTGCGCCACGGCGTTGCCCGCCAGCGCGTGCTCCATGTAGTGCCTGGGGTCGCGGTAGCGCACCTGGCGCACCACGCGGTGGGCAAAGCTCAGCTTGCCGTGCGCGCCCGCGCCTATGCCGATGTAGTCGCCAAACGACCAGTAGTTGATGTTGTGCGTGCAGCGGTGCGCGGCTTTGGCGTAGGCCGAGACTTCGTAGCGCTCCAGTCCCTGGGCGGCCGTCAGCGCGCTGATGCGGTCGAGCATCTCCCAGGCGGTGTCGTCGTCGGGCAGGCGCGGCGGGTACTTGGCAAACAGCGTGTTGGGCTCCACGGTCAGGTGGTAGATAGACAGGTGCGGCGGCGCAAACGACAGCGCGGTGCGCACGTCCTGCTCCAGCTCGGCCACGCTCTGGCCGGGCAGGGCGTACATCAGGTCGAGGTTGAAGGTTTCAAAGCACTGTGCGGCTTCCCCGGCGGCGGCGCGCGCCTGCGCCGCGTCGTGCACCCGGCCTATGGCTTTGAGGTGGGCGTCGTTGAAGCTTTGCACGCCGATGGACAGGCGGGTCACGCCAGCGTCGCGAAAGGCCTTGAAGCGGTCTTTCTCGAAGGTGCCGGGGTTCGCTTCCAGCGTGATCTCGCAGCCAGCTTCCAGCATCAGGCGGGCGCGGACCATCGCGATCAGCCGGTCTATGGCTTCGGGCGAGAACAGGCTGGGCGTGCCCCCGCCGATGAAGATGCTGCTTACGGTGCGGCCCCAGACCAGGGGCAGCGCGGCTTCCAGGTCGGCGGTGAGGGCGTCGATGTAGCGCGCTTCGGGCGCGCCTTCGCCCTCCTGGAGCGCGTGCGAGTTGAAGTCGCAGTAGGGGCACTTCTTCAGGCACCAGGGAATGTGCACGTAAACCGACAGCGGTGGCAGGCTGGGCAGGCGCAGAGGCCCCGGGCCGATGTAGTGCTGCACGTCCTGCAGCGGCGTGGTCTGTGGGTTCATGGCGGGTTTGTTCCTGAAACGATAGCTGCTCGCGCTTGATGGGAAAGCGCTAGAGGCCAAAAAGGCTGGAAAAAATGCAGTAGGGCGCTGGCCTCAGAGCCAGTACTCTCGCATGAGCGCGAGCATCTGCTGCACCGCCCGACCCCTGTGGCTGTGGGCGTTTTTCAGCTCGGTGGGCAGCTCGGCAAAGGTTTTGCCGAACTCGGGCAGGAACATCACCGGGTCAAAACCGAAGCCGCCACTGCCGCGTGGCGCCTGGGTGATCTCGCCGCTCACGCGCCCGACGGCGATCAAGGGCTCGGGGTCTTGCGGGTTGCGCACTGCTACCAGGGTGCTGACCATGGTGGCGCGCCGGTCCTGCACGCCCGCCATTTGTTCAAGCAGCGCACGCACGTTGTTGGCGTCGCTTTGCTCGTAGCCCAGGCGCGTGGCGTAGCTTGCGGTCTGCACGCCCGGCGCGCCGCCGAAGGCCGCGATGCACAGGCCCGCGTCGTCGGCCAGCGCGGGCAGGCCGGTAGCGCCGCTGGCGTGGCGCGCCTTGACCAGGGCGTTTTCCACGAAGGTGTGAAACGGCTCTTCGGGCGCGCTCACCCCGAGCTCGCCCTGGGCGATGAGTTGCACCCCCAGCGGAGCCATCAAGGCCTGCAGTTCGGCGAGCTTTCCGCTGTTGTGCGAGGCAAGAACAAGTTTCATGTCAAAAGTGGCTCAAACGCTTGCATGGCAAGCGCTAGCAGCTCTCAAATTGAGAGTGATTGCTGCTGCAGTGCAAGCAACTCGGTGATGCCCAGTTCGCCCAGCCGCAGCAGTTCATCGAGTTCGGCGCGGGAGAAGCTCACGCCTTCGGCCGTGCCCTGGATTTCCACGAACTGGCCGGCCCCGGTCATGAC
The DNA here is from genome assembly GCF_019195435.1 of Comamonas sp. NLF-1-9. Lineage (NCBI taxonomy): Bacteria > Pseudomonadati > Pseudomonadota > Betaproteobacteria > Burkholderiales > Comamonadaceae > Comamonas > Comamonas sp. NLF-1-9. The sequence goes on along the minus strand of NZ_CP078069.1, from coordinate 1,298,424 downwards.
GATGTTCATGTCGGTGTCGCAGGCCGAGTCCTCGACGTATTCCAGATCGAGCAGCGGTGTGCCTTGCACCATGCCTACCGAGATCGCGGCCACGGCCCCGGTGATAGGCGTTTTGCTGAGTGCGCCGGCTTGCAGCAGCGTGGCCACGGCGTCGTGCGCCGCTACCCAGGCGCCGGTGATGGCCGCGGTGCGCGTGCCGCCGTCGGCTTGCAGCACGTCGCAGTCCAGGGTGATGGTGCGCTCGCCCAGCCCTTGCAGGTCAAACACCGCGCGCAGGCTGCGCCCGATCAGGCGCTGGATCTCCTGCGTGCGCCCGCTTTGCTTGCCCTTGGCGGCTTCGCGCGCACCGCGGGTGTTGGTGGCGCGCGGCAGCATGCCGTATTCGGCCGTCACCCAGCCTTCGCCGCTGCCGCGTTTGTGCGGCGGTACCTTGTCTTCGACCGATGCGGTGCACAACACCCTGGTTGCGCCGAACTCGATCAGCACCGAACCTTCGGCATGCATGGTGTAGTGGCGGGTGATGCGCACCGGGCGCAAGGCGTCAAAAGCGCGGCCGCCGCTGCGGCTGTAGGTCTTGCTCATGGATCTTCGGGCGCGCGGTCTGCGCGCGCGCCAGGCGTGGCGCCCCCGCGTCTCAGCCCTGGGCCTTGCGCGCGGCGGTGCGCCGTATGGTTTCGTTGATTTCGGCGATCGAGCGCTCGATCGCTTCCTCGTCGAGGAAGTTGTCGCCGGTCTCGAATTCGTCGGTCTGGATGGTAGAGGCAAAGGTGTCGTCGGTGCCGGTGTCCACTGCTTCGCCCTCGGTGGCGTCAGGGATGCCCGGGGTTTCCCACTGCATGGCCACGGCGGTCACGTTGTCGCTGTTGCCGCCGGCCTTGCGCAGCGCCATCTCCACCAGCGTCGGCACCGCCTGGCTCACGCGCTGGTGCGACAGCACCTGCACGATGGCCTTGTCGTCGAGCGCATCCCACAGGCCGTCGGAGCACAGCATGATGCGGTCGCCACTATCGAGCGTCATGGCGTTGGAGACGTCGTACATCGGCCGGGCGGGCGAGCCCAGGCAGGTGAAGAGCACGTTGCGGTTGACCGCGTCCGTCGTGCCCATGGCGTCGCGCAGCTCGCGGTAGGAGTGGTCGCGCGTGCGCGCCAGCAGCTTGCTGTTGCGCACCAGATAGACGCGCGAATCGCCGCAGTGCACCCAGCGCACCTGCCCGTCCTGCACGATCGCCACGGCCAGCGTGGTGCGCGGTGCGTCGGCCATGCCGCGCGCGGCGGCGTAGCGCAGGATCTGCTCGTGCGCGACCATCACCACGCTGGAGAGGAAGGCGCCGACGTCGGGCAGCGTGGGCTTGGCCTCGTTCTGGAACTTGAGCGCGGCAGTCTGGATGGCGATCTGCGCCGCCACCTCGCCCTGCGGGTGGCCGCCCATGCCGTCGGCCAGCACGAACAGGCAGGCATCGCGCGTGTAGGCGTAGCCCATGCGGTCTTCGTTGGTGGCGCGGCCGCCCTGGCGGCTGAGTTGGAAGACGGAAAATTTCATTTCGGGCGCATCCCCGTTGCCGAAGCGATGCTGGGTTTGGGTGAATTGGGTTTCTTGACGTCGGAGACGAAGGAGTCGAGCTGCATGCGCATCTTCTCGGCCATGGACAGGCGCGTGTAACGGCGCTCACCCTCGCGCGAGAGCTCTTTTTGCAGCGTGAACACCGACTGCGGCCGCTCCAGCGGCCCCAGCGCCATGCACCATTCGACGAGCTCGATCAGGTTGTCCGAATACACGCCGCGCAGCTTCTGCAGCGAGGCGGTGAGCTTGTCCTTGCTCTGGCGCTGCGGCGCCTCCGGCGGCGGATAGCCGTGCATGCAGGCATACATGCAGGCGCCGATCGCATAGATGTCGGTCCACGGCCCCAGCGCCGAGTCGCGCCGGTACATCTCGGGTGCGGCAAAGCCCGGCGTGTACATCGGGCGCACGAAGTTGCCTTCCTTGGACAGCACCTCGCGCGCCGCGCCGAAGTCGATCAGCACCGAGCGGTTGTCGTCCGTGATGAAAACATTGGCAGGCTTGATGTCCAGGTGCAGCATGCGGTGCTGGTGCACCACGCGCAGGCCGCGCAGCACCTCGTCGAACAGCGAGCGGATGGTGGATTCGCGAAACACCTTCTCCTGCTTGAGCGAGCGCGCGGTGATGATGAACTCCTGCAGCGACGCGCCCTCCAGGTAGTTCATGACCATGTAGACGGTCTCGTTCTCGCGAAAGAAGTTGAGCACCGTCACCACCGAAGAGTGGGCAATCTGCGCGAGCGCGCGCCCCTCTTCGAAAAAGCTCTTCAGGCCCAGCCGGTACAGCGAGAGTTTTTCGGTCGCCACCTGGGGCTGCAGTTCGCCGGGCGAGCGCGTGGCGAGCGAGGCCGGAAGGTATTCCTTGATCGCTACCTGCTGGCCTTCGCGATCGAGCGCCAGATAGACCACGCCAAAACCGCCCGCAGCGAGCTTGCGCACGATGCGGTAGCCGCCGATCATGGTGTTTTCCGGCAGCGCTGCCGGCTTGACCTTGGGCGAGGGCGTGGACATGGTGGGGCTGCTCAGAGCGGGCGCACGGCGCAGACGGGATAATTCTTCCCGCTGGTGCGATGTCGCAACGGTTCAATCACGAGAAGGCCCATGGCAGTTTATAGCATGACGGGTTACGCCAGCATCCAGCTGCAACCCGACGATACGACAGGCAAAGGCGGCGCCGCGCGCCTGGGTCTGGAGCTGCGTTCGGTCAACAGCCGCTTCCTCGATTTGTCGCTGCGCCTGGCCGATGAATTGCGCGCGCACGAGGCCATGGTGCGCTCCATGGTGGGCGCGGCGCTGCAGCGCGGCAAGGTGGAAGTGCGCGCCTTCGTCGACCTGGGCGAGCAGGGCGCGCTGCAACTGCCCGCAAGCGACGCGCTGCAGCGTCTGGCCAGCGTGCAGGCGGGCGTGCGCGCCTGGCTGCCCGAGGCAGCGGCGCTCAGCGTGGCCGACGCGCTGCGCCTGGGCGGGCAGGTGGGAGCGGCGCGCCAGGACTGGGCCAAGCCGCTGCAGCAGGCGCTGGCGCAGGCGCTCGATGCGCTCAAGCAGGCGCGCGCCGCCGAGGGCGAGCGCCTTGCCGCGATGCTGCTGGGCCGGGTGCAGCAGCTGCGCGCGCTGGCGCGGCGTGCCGAGCCCATGGTGCCCGAACTGGTGCGCCAGCAGCGCGAGCGCTTTCTCGAACGCTGGGAGCAGGCCATGCAGCTGAGCGCGGCCAGCGCCACGCCCCAGGCGGTGCAGGAACGCGCGCTGGCCGAAGCCACGGCCTACGCCATGCGCATCGACGTGGCCGAGGAGATCACCCGCCTGGATTCGCACCTGGACGAGATCGCGCGCCTGATCGAGGGCGGCGGCGAGATCGGCAAGCGCCTGGACTTCCTGATCCAGGAGCTGCACCGCGAGGCCAATACCCTGGGCTCCAAATCCGCCAGCATGGAGCTCACGCGCATCAGCGTGGACATGAAGGTGCTGATCGAGCAGATGCGCGAGCAGGTGCAGAATATCGAATGAAAAACAATAGCTGACAGCGCTTGAACAATATGGATTACCCCGGGAATTTGTTTGTGGTTTCAGCCCCCAGCGGGGCGGGCAAGTCGAGTCTGGTCAATGCGCTGATGGAGCTCGACGCGCTGGTTTCGCACTCCGTCTCGCACACCACGCGCACGCCGCGCGGGCAGGAAAAGGACGGGCGGGAATACCACTTCGTGTCGGTGCAGCAGTTCGACGCCATGGTGCAGGCGGACGCCTTCGTCGAATGGGCCAAGGTGCACGGCAACCGCTACGGCACCTCGCGGCGCAGCATCGAGGAGCGCATCTCGCGCGGCGGCGACGTTATTCTGGAGATCGACTACCAGGGCGCGGCCCAGATCAAGCGGGCTTTTGCCAACGCCGTGCTGGTCTTCGTGCTGCCGCCCAGCCTGGAGGAGTTGCATGCGCGCCTGCTGCGCCGCGGCGAAGACAGCCCCGAAGTCATAGAGCAGCGCCTGGCCAATGCGGTGCAGGAAATGGCCCAGGTCGAAAAATTCGACTTCGTTATAATCAACGAGATTTTCGAGCGTGCGCTTTTCGACCTGAAGACCATCGTGCACGCACAGCGCCTGAAAGTGGCCGCGCAGCGACGCGCACGGGCCGATACTTTCAAATCCCTGCACCTGAACTGACCAGAGTAACCGGAGAACACCAGACCATGGCCCGCATTACCGTGGAAGACTGCCTTGAGCACATTCCCAATCGTTTCCAGCTCGTGCTTGCCGCCACCTACCGCGCGCGCATGCTCAGCCAGGGCCACGCCCCCAAGATCGAAAGCCGCAACAAGCCCGGCGTGACCGCGCTGCGCGAGATCGCCGCTGGCAAGGTGGGCCTGGAGATGCTGAAAAAAGTCCCGGGCTGAGCGCTCGAGCCGAGTTTTTCCCGCCGAAAGCACCGCCCTGCGGTGCTTTTTTGTTTGTAGCAAGAACCATTTACGCCCAGTGCCGCTATATTCGAAGCATGGGTGAGAGTGTGTCTATGCAACAGGGCGACGCGGTGCGTGCTTCGACACACGTGGCGCCCCCCCCCGATCCGGGCAAGGCGGCCGCCGACGCTGCAGCGGCCGGCTTCTCGGCCCTGCTGGACAAGCTGCAATACTTGGACGAAGCCTCGCGCGAGCGCGTGCGCCAGGCCTACCGCTATGCCGACCACGCCCACCTCGGGCAATTGCGCAACAGCGGCGAGCCCTACATCACCCACCCGATTGCGGTGGCAAGCCTGTGCGCCGACTGGAAGCTTGATGCCGAGGCGCTGATGGCCGCGCTGCTGCACGACGCGCTGGAAGACTGCGGCGTGACCAAGGCCGATCTGGTGGAGCATTTCGGCAGCCCGGTGGCCGAACTGGTAGATGGCCTGACCAAGCTGGACAAGCTCAAGTTCAACACCCGCGAAGAGGGCCAGTCCGAGTCGTTTCGCAAGATGCTGCTGGCCATGGCGCGCGATGTGCGCGTCATCCTCATCAAGCTTGCGGACCGCACGCACAACATGCGCACCCTGGGCAGTGCCCCGCGCAGCAAGTGGGGCCGCATCGCCTCGGAAACGCTGGAAATCTACGCGCCTATCGCCCACCGGCTGGGCCTGAACCAGACCTTTCGCGAACTGCAGGACTTGTCGTTTCGCCATCTGCACCCCTGGCGCTACGCGACGCTGGAAAAAGCCATCTCGCGCTCGCGCAGTCGCCGCCGCGAGGTAGTCCAGAAGGTGCAGGCCGAGGTCGAGGCGGCGTTTGCCCAGCAGGGCATGGCTGCGCGCCTGTCCGGGCGCGAAAAGACGCTCTACGGCATCTATGAGCGCATGCAGGCGCGTCACCTGAGCTTTGCCAAGGTGGTGGATTTGTCGGGTTTTCGCGTGGTCGTGCCCAGCGTGATCGACTGCTACACCGCGATTGGCGTGCTGCACCAGCTCTACAAGCCGGTGCCGGGCAAGTTCACCGACCACATCGCGATTGCCAAGGCCAATGGCTACCAGTCGCTGCACACCACGCTGGTCGGGCCGGCCAGCCTGAACGTGGAGTTCCAGGTGCGCACCGAGGAGATGCACATCGTCGCCGAAGCGGGCGTCGCCGCGCACTGGCTCTACAACGCCCAGCACAAGGGCAGCGCGCACGTGCAAAAGCTGGGCACGCGCTGGCTGCAGTCGCTGCTCGACATCCAGGACGAGACGCGCGACGCGACCGAGTTCTGGGAACACGTCAAGGTCGATCTGTTTCCCGATGCGGTCTATGTCTTCACCCCGCGCGGGCAGATCATGGCCTTGCCCAGCGGCACCACGGTGGTGGATTTCGCGTATGCCATCCACAGCGACGTGGGCGACCACACCGTGGCGGCCCAGGTCAATCATCAGCTCGTGCCGCTGCGCACCGAGCTGAAGAACGGCGACGTGGTCGAGATCATGACCTCGCCCGAGGCCGCGCCCAACCCCGCCTGGCTGGGCTTCGTGAAGTCGGGGCGCGCGCGCTCCAAGATCCGCCTCTACCTCAAGACCCTGGCGCAGAAGGAATCGGTGGCGCTCGGCGAGAAACTGCTCGCCCAGGCGCTGCGTGCCGAAGGCGTGCAGCGCCTGCCCGACGCCGCAAGCCAGGCAGCGCTGTGGGAGAAGCTGCTGCGCTTTACCGGCCATCGCACGCGCGAGGAGCTGCTCTCGGATGTGGGCGTGGGCAAGCGCGTGGCGCGCATCGTCGCCGGGCGCATCGTCGCGCTGCTGGCCGAAGAGGGCACGCGCCCCGATATCCTGCTGCTCACGCGCGAGCGTTACGGCTCGGAAGACAGCCTCTCGCAAGGGGGCGTGCTGCTCGATGGCAGCGAACGCGCCACGGTGCAGTACGCCAAGTGCTGCCATCCGGTGCCGGGCGATGCCGTGGTCGGCTACCTCGGGCGCGGCGAAGGCCTGATGGTGCACCACGCCCAGTGCGAGGTGGCGCGCGAGCTGCAGCGCAAGGACGCCGAGCGCTTCATCTCGGTGGACTGGGCCGATGAGACCACGCGCAACTTCGAGGTGGCGATTGCGGTCACGGTGGACAACCACAAGGGCGTGCTCGCGCGCGTCGCGGCCGAACTCGCCAACTGCGAGGCCGACATCGTGCACATGGACATGGACGATGCGGTCGGCGGCACGACCGAGCTGCGCTTCATCGTCTCGGTGCGCAACCTCGCGCACGTCGAGGCGATTTTGCGCAATCTGCGCCGCCTGAGCATGATGGTCAAGGCCGAGCGGATGTTTCGCCCGCGCTGAGCGGTGCCTGCCCGCCGCTTGCCGCCGTCAGCGCGTGTGGCGGATGGCGCTGCGGGGGCGAAACGCCTTGCAGACGGCGTCCACGGTTTCCAGGTAAGGCCCGCCGATCAGGTCGATGCAATAGGGCACGGCGGCAAAGATGCCCGGCACCACGGTGCTGCCTTCCTCGTCCCTCAGGCCTTCCAGCGTTTCGGCGATGGCCTTGGGCTGGCCCGGCAGGTTGATGATCAGGCTCTGGCCGCGCACCACGGCGACCTGGCGCGAGAGGATGGCGGTGGGCACGAAGTGCTGGCCGATGCGGCGCATCTGCTCGCCAAAACCGGGCATCACCTTGTCGGCTACGGCCAGCGTGGCTTCAGGCGTCACGTCGCGCGGCGCGGGGCCGGTGCCGCCGGTGGTCAGGATGAGCGCGCAGCCCGCGTCGGCCAGCTCCGTCAGGGCGGCGCTGATCTGCTCCTGCTCGTCGGCAATCAGCCGGGCTTCAAAGTCCAGGGGGTTGAGCAGCGCGCGCGTGAGCCAGTCCCTGAGCGCGGGCAGGCCCCGGTCTTCATAGGCGCCGCTGCTCGCGCGGTCGCTGATCGAGACGATGCCGACGCGCACCGGCTCGGGCGCGGGCAGGGCAGCGGCTTCAGTCATTGGCTTGCTCCTCGCCGTCGATGGCCGGCTCGCCCGACGCCAGCAACTGCGCGCGCAGCGCCTGAAACAGCTCGCGGTGCGCGCGGCTCTTGCGCGGCGCCTGGCCTTGTGAGGTCTCGGCGGCGCTCTCCTCGGGCTTGTCCTTGCGCGCCTGGCGGATCAGCGCACGCAGGTGCTGGATGTCGCTGTCCGGGTGCTGCTGCAGCCATTCGGCCAGGGCCGCGTCGTCTGCCAACAGGCGATCGCGCCACTGTTCGGCCTGGTGCAGCACCAGCGTGTCCTGGCGCTGGGCGGAGCCGTCGGCGTCGAGCGCGGCGCGCACGCGGGCAAGCAGCTCTTCGTCGAGCTTGCGCATCAGCTTGCCTACCAGCTGCATCTGACGCCGGCGCCCTTCAAAGGCGGTGATGCGCCGCGCCTGGGCCAGGGCTTCGAGCAGTCTGTCGGGCAGCTGCAGGCCGGCCAGGCGCTCGGCGCCGAGCTTGAGCAAGGCCTCGCCCAGCGCCTGCAGCTCGGCGCTTTCGCGCTTGCGCTCGGTCTTGCTCTGGCCTGTGGTGCCGCGCAGTTCGGCCTTGTAGTGTTCGTCCAGCTCGCTGCCTTCGGCGATGAACTGCCCCTTGACGTAATAGCCTCTGGTGGGTTTGCGTGGCATGAATCTGCAGGAAATCTCGGTGGGGGAAGGGCTGGCGCGCGGCTGCAAAGTATCATAGCCGCCGACATGAAAACACCCCATGCAGCAGCGCGCAAGCGCGCCGATTCCATGCCCGAAGCGGGCTTCAGCTATACCCGCAGCGACTTCGAAGACCTGGTCGACCAGGCGCTTGCGCACGCCAGGAAGCTGGGCGCAAGCGATGCGGGCGCCGAGGCCTCGGAAGGCTGCGGCCTGTCGGTGGGCGTGCGCCGCGGGCAACTGGAGAGCGTGGAGCGCAACCGCGACAAGGCGCTGGGCGTGACGGTCTATCTGGGGCGCCGGCGCGGCAACGCCAGCACCTCGGATTTTTCACCGCAGGCGCTGCGTCAGACGGTGCAGGCGGCCTACGACATCGCGCGCTTCACCGCCGAAGACCCGGTCGCCGGCCTGCCGGACGAGGCCGATGTCGCGGCGCAGGAAAGCCATCGCGACCTGGACTTGTTTCACCCTTGGCAGATCGACAGCGAACAGGCCGCCGAGCTTGCACTGCGCTGCGAGCAGGCGGCGCTGGACACCGACCGGCGCGTGAGCAACAGCGAAGGCGCAAGCGTTTCGGCGCAGCAAAGCCACTTTTTCAGCGCGCACACGCACGGCTTTCGCGGCGGCTATGCCAGTTCGCGCCACAGCCTGTCGGTGGCGCCGATTGCGGCGCAACCCGGGCGCGGCGGCCAGATGCAGCGCGACGCCTGGTACAGCTCGGAGCGCGACGCCGCGCGCCTGGCCACGCCCGAGGCAGTGGGCCGTTATGCGGCCGAGCGCGCGCTCTCGCGCCTGGGAGCGCGCAAGCTGCGCACTACCGAATGCCCTGTGCTGTTCGAGGCGCCCCTGGCCGCCGGGCTGCTCGGCAGCTTCGTGCATGCGGTGAGCGGCGGCGCGCTGTACCGGCGCAGCAGCTTCCTGCCCGACTCGCTGGGCAAGAGAGTGTTTGCGCCGCATGTGGACATCGTCGAGGACCCATTCATCATCGGCGGCAAGGGCAGCTCGCCGTTTGACGACGAGGGTGTGCAGGTGGCGCCGCGCAAGGTGGTGGACGCGGGCCGCGTGGCGGGCTACTTTCTGTCGAGCTATTCCGCGCGCAAGCTCGGCATGCGTACCACGGGCAACGCCGGCGGGTCGCACAACCTCGCGCTTTTGTCCCGGCGCACGCGCGCGGGCGACGACCTGCCTGAAATGCTGCGCAAACTGGGCACAGGCCTCTTCGTCATTGAATTGATGGGGCAGGGGGTGAACCCTGTGACCGGGGACTATTCACGGGGCGCGAGCGGCTTCTGGGTAGAAAACGGCGAGATCGCCTTCCCGGTGCACGAGATCACCATCGCGGGCAATCTCAAGCAGATGTTTCGCGGCATCGCAGCCGTCGGCGCCGATGCCTATGCGTATGGCGCCAAGACGGTCGGCTCGATACTGATCGAGCGCATGACCGTCGCCGGCAGCTGAATCCGCGGCGCGGCTTTAGCGCTTTCTCTGGTTCTTGCCCACTTCGTGGCCGACCAGCGCACCGGCTGCTGCGCCGCCAATGGTGCCCACGGGGCCGCCAAAAATCACGTTGCCGGCTGCGCCGCCCACGACCGCGCCGACGCCTGTGCCTATCTGGGCATTGGTCGGCGAGCTTGAACAGGCGCTGATTCCGAGCGCGCCGACGCAGGCGAGGCTGAGCGCCAGGCGACGAGCCCAGGGGGTGAAATGCTTGTGAGGTGTTGTCAACATTAGAGTTCTCCGTGGATACAGGAAGCTCCATGATGACCGCGGGCACGAAGGCCGGTGTGTCCAAACGCTGCCACATTCGCGGCCAGGACACGCCCCCAGCCAGGCGCCTGCACTACTGGTTTTCCCTAGGGCGGGGCGCCAAGCCGGCCCCCGTTCCGCAACTGTTGCGCCGAAGCCACGATTTGTAACTTCGTTTACAAGCGCCTGGCGGAAAACCGACGCAAAGACGACTCAGTCGCCTGCAACCCGCTGTGCGATGGCGGCGCCGAGCTGCGCAGTGCTGGCCGTGCCGCCGAGATCGGGCGTGTGCGGGCCTTCACGCAGCACCGCCTCGATGGCAGCGACGATGGCGTCGTGCGCCGCCCGGCCAGCGCCCTGGCCGTGCGTGAGGAAGTCGAGCATCAGCGCGCCCGACCAGACCATGGCGATGGGGTTGGCGATGCCCTGGCCGTAGATGTCCGGCGCCGAGCCGTGCACCGGCTCGAACAGGCTGGGGAATTGGCGCTCCGGGTTCAGGTTGGCCGATGGCGCCAGGCCTATGGTGCCGGTCGTCGCCGGGCCGAGGTCGGAGAGGATGTCGCCAAACAGATTGGTCGCGGCCACTACGTCAAAGCGCTCGGGCGCAAGCACGAAGCGCGCCGTGAGGATGTCGATGTGGTGCTTGTCCCAGGCCACATCGGGGTAGCGCGCCGCCATGGCTTCGGCTTGCCGATCCCACCAAGGCATGCTGATCGCGATGCCGTTGCTCTTGGTCGCCAGCGACAAGTGCTTTTTCGGGCGGCTTTGCGCGAGCTCGAAGGCGTATTTCAGCAGCCGCTCGGCGCCATGGCGCGAGTAGACCGATTCCTGGATCACGATCTCGCGCTCGGTGCCTTCGAACATCACGCCGCCCAGCGCGGTGTATTCGCCCTCGGTGTTTTCGCGCACCACCAGGTAGTCGATGTCGCCGGGCTGCTTGCCGGCGAGCGGGCAGGGCACGCCCGCAAACAAGCGCACCGGACGCAGGTTGATGTACTGGTCGAACTCGCGGCGAAACTTGAGCAGACTGCCCCAGAGCGAGACGTGGTCGGGCACGCTGCCTGGCCAGCCGACGGCGCCGAAATAGATCGCGTGCATGCCCGCGAGTTGCTGCTTCCAGTCGGCGGGCATCATCTGCCCGTGCGCGGCGTAGTAGTCGCAGTGCGCCCAGTCGAAGGCGTGAAACTCCAGCGCGATGCCAAAGCGCCTGGCCGCGGCCTGCACCGCGCGCAAGCCCTCGGGCATGACTTCGCGGCCTATGCCGTCACCGGCGATCACGGCGATGTGAAACACGTCTTTTGGCATGAAAAGTGGCCCGAACGCAGGCGAGACAACCGCTTGCAGCTATGCTTTTGTGGACAGCGCCGCCTTGACCGCGGCCGAGACCATGCCCATGTCCGCCTTGCCGGCGAGCTGCTTCTTGGCCGCACCCATGACCTTGCCCATGTCGCCCGGGCCGCTCGCGCCCAGCTCGGCCACCAGGGCGGCGACGGCGGCCGTCACCTCGGCTTCGGACAGGCGCTCGGGCAGGTAGGCTTCGAGCACCACGATTTCGGCCTTCTCCTTGTCGGCCAGGTCCTGGCGGCCTGCGCCTTCGTAGGCGTTGACGCTGTCCTTGCGCTGCTTGATGAGCTTGTCCACGATGGCGACGACGGCGGCATCGTCGAGCACCACGCGCTCGTCCACTTCCTTTTGCTTGCACGCGGCCAGCAGCATGCGGATGGTGCCCAGGCGCTCGGCCTCGTGGGCGCGCATGGCGGCCTTCATGTCTTCGGTGATCTTTTCCTTCAGGGTCATTTTTTCGCTCCGCAAATCAAAAAACCCGCGCCAGGCGTCCCGGGCGCGGGTTGGATGGCGTGTGCGGCCGGCTCTTGCCGGCGCCGCAAACTGCTTCAGTACAGCTTCTTGGGCAGCTGCATGCTGCGCACGCGCTTGTAGTGGCGCTTGACCGCGGCGGCCTTCTTGCGCTTGCGCTCGGCCGTGGGCTTTTCGTAGAACTCGCGGGCGCGCAGTTCGGTCAGCAGGCCAAGCTTTTCAATGGTGCGCTTGAAGCGGCGCAGGGCCACGTCAAAGGGTTCGTTTTCTTTTACACGGATGGTCGTCATCAGCCAGAATTTTCCAAGATAGGTGCCACCAGAGGGCGCACCGGGAAGATCGGGCCCGGCCGGCCGTGTGCAGCGATTTCCCCGTCTGTGTAACTAGTATGGCCGACGGGGCTGATGCCATGAAGCCCCCCATTATAGACAATCCGTCCCTTTTACAAAGCCTGGGCGCAGGCTGCGGCGCTGGCCCAGGCCCACTGGAAGTTGTAGCCGCCCAGCCAGCCGGTGATGTCCACCACCTCGCCGATGAAGTGCAGGCCCGGCTGGCTGAGCGCTTGCATGCTCTGCTGCGACAGTGCGCGCGTGTCCACCCCGCCCAGCGTGACCTCGGCCTTCTTGTAGCCCTCGCTGCCGCTGGGCGTGATCTGCCAGCGCGAGATTTGCTCGGCCAACTGGGCCAGGGCCTTGTCGCTGGCTTCGTTCACCGGGCGCTGCCAGTCGGCGCGCTGATGGGCCCAGGCATCGGCCAGGCGCGTGGGCAGCCACTGGGCGAGGACCTTGGCGACGTGCTTTCTTGACTGCCCTTTCGCCGCGTGCAGCGCGGCGTGCAGGTCCACGTCCGGCGCAAGGTCGATGTTCAAGGGCTCACCGCCTTGCCAGTAGCTGGAAATCTGCAGGATGGCGGGGCCCGACAGCCCGCGGTGCGTGAACAACAGGTCTTCGTCAAACGCCATGCGTGCCTTGCCGCCGCCAGCGGCCGCGCCCGCTCGCACGCGCACCGGCAGGGCCAGGCCGGCCAGTGGCGCCCAGGGTGCCCAGTCTTCACCCTGAAAAGTCAGCGGCACAAGACCGGGGCGCTGGGCGACGAGCGGCAGGCCGAACTGGCGCGCCAGCCGATAGCCGAAGTCGCTCGCGCCGATCTTGGGAATCGAGAGGCCTCCAGTGGCAATGACGAGCCGGCTGGCCGTGACCGCGCCGCGCGTGGTCTGCAGCTGGTATTCATGGTTTTGGGAGCTGCTCGCGCTTTCCGGGCGGGCGTTTGCGCCGGAAAACGCCACGTCCTCCACCTTGCACGGTTGCCAGCGCTCCACCCGGCCGTCGGCGCATTCGTCCAGCAGCATGGTGATGATTCGCTCGCTGGCGTCGTCGCAAAAGAGCTGGCCCTTGTGCTTTTCGTGGAAGGCGATGCCGTGGCGCCGGACCAGGCCGATGAAGTCTTGCGGCGTGTAGCGCGACAGGGCCGAGCGGGCAAATCGCGGGTTGGCGCCCAGGTAGTGGCGTTCGGGCGCGCGCGGGTCGAGCTCGCGGTTGGTGAAGTTGCAGCGCCCGCCGCCGGAGATGCGGATTTTCTCGGCCACCTTGGACGCATGGTCGATCAAGAGCACCCGGCGCCCGCGCTGCCCCGCCAGCGCCGCGCACAGCAGGCCGGCCGCGCCCGCGCCGACGATGACGGCATCAAAATGGGACACTGCCATTGTTGCTGCCGGAATTTCAACAAAAAGTGGCCCAAACGCTTGCTGCGCAAGCGCTAGCAGCTATCAACGATGTGGCTGACGTCACGCTGCAGTGGCCGCATCGGCCTCGGCGTCGCGCCCATGTCCGCGCACGAAGAGCTTGCGCACCACGAGGAAGAACACCGGCACGAAGAAGATGCCCAAAATGGTTGCAAACACCATGCCGCCCAGCACCGCCGTGCCTATGGCATTGCGCCCCGCCGCGCCCGCGCCCGTGCCCACGGCCAGCGGCAGCACGCCGAAGCCAAACGCCAGCGAGGTCATCAATATGGGCCGCAGCCGCAGGCGCACCGCCTGCACCGTGGCGTCGATCAGGCTGGCGCCGCGCTCTTGCAACTGCATCGCAAATTCCACGATCAGGATGGCGTTCTTGGACGCCAGCCCCACGGTGGTCAGCAGCCCCACCTGAAAGTACACGTCGTTGGCCAGCCCGCGCCCGTACGTGGCGATGAGCGCGCCGATCACGCCCAGCGGCACCGCCAGCATGACCGAGGCGGGCACGCTCCAGCTCTCGTACAGCGCGGCCAGGCACAGGAAGACGAAGAGGATGGAGACGGCATACAAGAGCGGCGCCTGCGAGCCCGACTGGCGCTCTTGCAGCGAAGCGCCGGTCCATTCGATGCCTATGCCTGGCGGCAGGCTCTGCATGATGCGCTCCACCGCCGCCATGGCATCGCCCGAGCTCGCGCCCTCGGCGGTATTGGCTTCCATCTCCAGCGCCGGGCTGCCGTTGTAGCGCATGAGCTGGGGCGAGCCGCTGCTCCAGCGCGTGCTGGAAAAGCTGCCAAAGCGCACCATCTCGCCGTTTTTGTTGCGCACCGACCATTTGGCGATGTCCTGCGGCAGCATGCGCGCGGCGGCTTCGCCCTGGATGTAGACGCGCTTGACCCGGCCCTGGTGCACGAAGTCGTTCACGTAGCTGCCGCCCAGGCTGCTGGCGAGCACGCCGTTGATGTCGGCGATCGACAGGCCGAGCGCCGCCGCCTTGCGGTCGTCCACCACCACTTCGAGCTCGGAGGTGTCGTCAAAGCCGGTGGTGCGCATGTTGGCCAGCGCGGGCTCGCCGCGCGCGGCGGCGATCATGTCGTCCCTGGCCTGCATCAGCGCGGCATGGCCCAGGCCGTTCAAGTCCTTGAGCACGAAATTGATGCCGGCGCTCGAACCCAGCCCGCGCACCACCGGCGGCATGGCCACGAAGATGCGCGCATCGCGGATGCTGCGCAGATCGCGGTTGGCCTTGCGCGCAATCGCCTCGGCCGACTGGCTGGGCAAGGGGCGCTCGGCCCAACTGGTCAGGCGCACGAAGACGCTGCCCGAGCTCTGGTTGCCGTTGAAGCCGTAGATCGCGTTGGTGCTGAAGATCTCGGGCTGGTCCTTGAAGTACAGCCGAATCTGCTCCATCACCTGCTGCAGGCGCTCGTCGGTGGCGCCCGAGGGCAGGGTCACGTTCACGCGCACGAAGCCCTGGTCTTCGCTCGGCAGAAAAGAGGTGGGCAGGCGGTGAAACATCCAGGCCATGGCCACCAGCACCACGGCAAACAGCACCGTCATGCGCAGCGTGCGCCTGAGCAGGCGCGCCACCGCGCTCTGGTAGCGGTTGGCCGCGGAGTCGAAGTGGCGGTTGAACCACTGGAAGAACCGGTCCAGCCAGCCCAGCGGCCCGCGCCGGGGCGCACGCCCCGGCTGGTTGTGCGCGGTGGGTTTGAGCAGGCTCGCGCACAGCGCCGGCGTGAGCGTGAGCGCGACGAACACCGACAGCGCCATGGCCGCGACGATGGTGACCGAGAACTGCCGGTAGATCACGCCCACCGAGCCGGGGAAGAAGGCCATGGGGATGAACACCGCCGCCAGCGTCAGGCCGATGCCGATCAGCGCCGGGGTGATCTCGGCCATGGAGTGGCGCGTGGCCTCCTTGGGCGCCAGGCCTTGCTCCGTCATCACGCGCTCGACGTTCTCGATGACCACGATGGCGTCGTCCACCAGCAGGCCTATGGCCAGCACCAGCGCGAACATGGTCAGCATGTTGATCGAGTAGCCCATGGCGTTGAGCACGCCCAGCGTGCCCAGCAGCACCACCGGCACCGAAATCATGGGGATGAAGGTAGCGCGCCAGTTCTGCAGGAAGACGAACATCACCAGCGTGACCAGCAGCATGGCCTCGACCAGGGTCTTGACGACTTCGTCGATCGAGGCGCGCACGAAGGGCGTGGAATCGGAGCTGACGAAGCCGGTGATGCCGTCGGGAAAGTAGGGCGCAAGCTCGGCAATCTTGCGCGCCACCTCGTCGGCCACCTTGGTCGCGTTGGCGCCGTCGGCCAGGATGATGCCCAGGCCCGCGCCGGGCTGGCCGTTGAGTTCGGAGCGCACCGTCAGGTTGTCCGCCTCCAGCGCCACGCGGCCGATGTCGTTCATGGTCACCACCGAGCCGTCGGGCAGGGCCTTGAGCACGATGGCCTTGAATTCCTCCACCGTCTGCAGCTTGGTGCGCGCGGTGATCGTGGCGTTGAGCATCTGCCCCTTGACGGCCGGCAGTGCGCCGAGCTGCCCGGCGGAAACCTGGGCGTTCTGCGCGTTGAGCGCGGCCACCAGGTCCGAGGGCATGAGCGCGTACTTCTCCATCTTCGCCGGGTCCATCCAGATGCGCATGGCGTAGGGCGTGCCGAAGACGAAGACGTCGCCCACGCCGTCGATGCGCGCGATCACGTCCACCACGTTGCTGTTGAGGTAGTCGCCTATGGTGACCTGCGAGACCTGGGGGTCGGGCGACGTGAAGACGTAGGTGACGAGAAAGTCCTGCCCGCCCTTGTTGATGAACAGCCCGCGGCTCTTGACCGATTCGGGCAGGCGGTTCATTGCGCCCTGCATCTTGTTTTGCGCCTGCACCTGCGCGACGTCGATGTTGGCGCCCGGCGCAAAGGTGAGCGTGGTGCGCGAGCGCCCGGCCGAGTCGCTGGTCGACTGCATGTACAGCAGGTTGTCCAGGCCCTTGAGCTGCTGCTCGATGATCTGCGTGACCGAGTTTTCCACCGTCTCGGCCGAGGCGCCGGTGTAAGTGGTGTTGATGCTCACGCGCGGCGGGGCGATCTCGGGGTACATCTCCAGCGGCAGCGTGACGATGGAAAACGCCCCCGCCAGCATGATCATGATGGCGATCACCCAGGCAAAGACCGGGCGATTGATGAAGAACTGCGCCATGGTGCCGCGCCCGCTCAGCGCTGCCCGTCGGCCGCAGACGGCGCGTCAGCACGCTGCTGCAGCGCAACCGGCCTGACCTTGTCGCCCGCCTTCACGCGCTGCGAGCCGTCGACCAGGATGCGCTCGCCTGGTGCAAGGCCTGAGAGCACTTCCCAGCGATTGCCCACGGCGTTGCCGGTGACGATGCGCCGGCTCTCCAGCGTGTCATCCTCGCGCACCACCAGCACCCGCGCCACGCCCGCCGGGTCGCGCGTGACCGCCTGCTGCGGCGCAAGCAGCGCATGCTGACTCACGCCCTGCTGCAGCCGGGCGCGCACATACATGCCGGGCATCAAGAGGCCCTCGGGGTTGGGCACGGTGGCGCGCAGCGTGATCGCGCCGCTGGCCGGGTTCACCTGCACGCCGCTGAACTGCAGCCTGCCCTCGTGCGCGTAGGTGCTGGCGTCGTCCAGCACCAGGGTGATGCGCGCCGCGCCCTGTTCGTCCTGCGTGAGCTCGCCCTCGGCCAGCTGGCGCTTGAGGCGCAGCAGCTCGGTGGTGGACTGGGTGATGTCCACGTACAGCGGGTCGTTCTGCGTGATGGTGGTGAGCAGCTGCGCCTGGTTGGCGGTGAGCAGCGCGCCCGGCGTGACGCTGGAGGCGCCGGTGCGCCCGGCGATCGGTGCCTTGATCAGGGTGTAGCCCAGGTTCAGCTCGGCCGCACGCAGCGCCGCGCGGGCTGCGGCCAGGTCGGCCCGGGACTGCGCCAACTGGGTCTGGCTGTCGTCGTACTGCTGCTGGCTGATGGCGTGCGCCTTGATCAGCTCGGCCGTGCGGGCGGCGTTCACCTGCGCCGCGCGCTCATTGGCCTGGGCCTTGGACAGCTGCGCCCGCGCGCTGGCCACGGCCACTTCGAAGCTTGCCGGGTCGATCTGGTAGAGCGGCTGCCCGGCCTTGACCTGCGCGCCTTCGGTGAACAGGCGCTTTTGCACGATGCCGCCCACCTGCGGGCGCACCTCGGCTACCAGAAAGGCGCTGGTGCGCCCCGGCAGTTCGGTGGTGAAGGTGTGCGCTTCGGCCTGCAGCGTGACCACGCCGACTTCGGCCGGCGCCGGCGCCGCCCCGGCGCCAGCCGCCTTGTTCTCCTGACAGCCGGACAGCGCCAGAACCAGCGCCAGCGCAAGGCAGAGCGCGGGCGCCTTTGCCAGGCGGCGTGCCGACGTGAGGGAGTGCAAGTCGGAGCGGGCGGGGCGGCGGCGTGGCGCGTGGTTCATGGATGCAGGAGCGGGCTCGGCACAAGGGCGCGCGCATTGTCGCAACGAAATGTGCAACTGTCGCACATTCGCAGGACTGCGGGCGCCCGCGCCTGCGCGCCTTCACGCTTCTTTACAGAGGGGACACGCACGCTTGGCGGGCCGCCGCTTTGTGCGTGTCTTCCGGGCTGTGGGTAAGCGCCGGGAATCTGGCCAATTGATGGCTCGCGGCGCCGGCGCGGCAGGGGTCGGCGGCCAGGATGGCGCCGCGGTGCCTGGCGCGTGTGCGACAGGCGGCTGCGGCCCTGGCGCCAAGCTGGTCCTGAATCGGCGCAAGAATCGGCGCATGCCTGATGCTTCCCCCGCGCGCGGCCATCCGATCGCCTTGGCGCTGGCCTTGTCGCTGGGCGCTGCCGTATCCCTGGGTATCACCCGCTTTGCCTATGCGCTGCTGCTGCCGGTGATGCGCGACGACTTGGCCTGGAGTTATACGCTGGCCGGGGCCATGAACACGCTCAATGCGGCGGGCTATCTGGCCGGTGCGCTGATGACGCCGCTCTTGATGCGCCGCTTTGGCGCGGCGGCGGTGCTGCTCTGGGGCTCGGCGCTGGCCAGTGTGTTCATGGCGTTGTCGGGCTTTTTCATCGAGGCCAATCCGCTGCTGTTGCAGCGCTTTCTGGCCGGCGTCGCCAGCGCCTGGGTGTTCATCGCCGGCGGCCTGCTGGCGGCGCGCGTGGGCAACCGGGTGCCGCGCCGCGCGGGGCTGGTGCTTGGCTTGTACTACGGCGGCGTGGGCACGGGCATTGCGCTGTCCACGCTGGCAATGCCGCTGCTGCTGACGGCGGCGGGCAGTGCGCCACACGGCTGGCGCTGGGCCTGGTGGGGCCTGGCGCTGCTGTGCGTGCTGGCCACGCTGGTGCTGCTCTGGCCCGCCCGCTTGCTATCGACAAGAGAGCTGCCCGCGCAGACGGGGCAAGCGCAAAAGGCCGATTTGGCTCAAAAACTGCCCTGGCTTGCGATGGCGCCCATGCTGGCGGGCTACACGCTGTTTGGCGTGGGCTACATCGGCTACATGACCTTCGTGATCGCGCTCTTGCGCGACCAGGGCGCAAGCGCCGCAGCGGTCACGGGGTTCTTCACCCTGCTGGGCCTGGCGGTGATCGCCTCGGCGCGCATCTGGGCGCGCCTGCTCGATCGCGCCCGAGGCGGCGGGGCGCTGGCGCTGCTCAATGCGCTGCTCGGTCTGGCCACCATCTTGCCGGTGCTCACCGGCGCCTGGCCGGTGGTGCTGGCCTCGGGTCTGCTGTTTGGTGCGGTGTTTTTGTCGCTGGTGGCGTCCACCACCGCCTTCGTGCGCCACAACCTGCCCGAAGCGCAGTGGGCTGCGGGCATCAGCGCCTTCACCATCGTGTTTGCCTTTGGCCAGATCGTCGGCCCCACGGTGGTCGGCTGGATTGCCGACGGCGCCGGGGGCCTGGCGCGCGGCTTCGTCTATTCGGCCGCTGCACTCTGGCTGGGCGCGCTGGTGGCCTGGCGCCAGCGCCCGCTGGCTCTCAGATGAGCCCTTCGGTCTTCATCGCGCGCTGCACCGCGGGGCGCGCGGCCATGCGCTCGCGCCAGGCCACCACGTTGGGGTAGGGCGAGAGGTCGATCTGCATCGGCTTGGTCCAGTTGGTCACGGTGAACAGGTAGGCGTCGGCGACCGAGAACTCCTGGCCCATCAGGTATTGCTTGCCAGCCAGCTCGCCGTCCACCCATTTGAGGCGCGCGCCGATCTTCTCCTTGGCCAGGTCCTTGGCCGCGTCGGGCATGCCGGGCTGAAACAGCGGCGAGAAGCTCTTGTGCACCTCGGTGGCGATGAAGTTGAGCCAGCTCATGAGCTCATAGCGCTCGCGCGTGCCCATGGCGGGGGCGAGCTTTTTTTCCGGCACCTGGTCGGCGATGTATTGCACGACGACCGCGGCCTCGCGAACGCCGCTGCCATCGTCCAGCACCAGGTAGGGCACGTAGCCCAGCGGGTTGACCTTGCGGTAGTCCGAGCCGTCGGGCAGCACCTTGGTCTTGGTGGGCGCGGAGATGGCTTCGTACTTCAGGCCGCTTTCTTCCAGGACGATGTGCGGAGCGAGCGAGCAGGCGCCCGCGGAGTAGTAGAGCTTCATGGTCAGATCCTTGAGGGTTGAAACGGCGCTTGTGGCCGGCACAAGCGGACGGCGGCCAGCGTAGCAGAAAGCGCATGGGCATGATGGCCGCCGGATTGCTACAAATAGCCTAGCTGGAAGCGCAGACTACGTATGCGCTGAAGCCGAATTTCATTGTGATGCGTTGGCTGCTGGCAAGGCCCTATTGCGGCGTGCCTGCCCTTGTGGTGACATCAGGCATGCGTATTGCCGGTTTTCCCCTCGCAGAAAAGGAAGGTGTGCCATGACGACGGTTGCTGAAATCCTGCGCTCCAAGGCCAGTGCCGAGGTGCATCACGTGAAGCCGACGGACACGGTGCTCGATGCGCTGCGGCTGATGGCGGACAAGGGCATAGGCGCGCTGGTGGTGCTGGACGGCAGCAAGCTCGCGGGCATCTTCACCGAGCGCGACTACGCGCGCAAGGTGGTGCTGCTGGGGCGCAGCTCGGGGCATACGCCGGTCAGCGAAATCATGACGCGCGCGGTGCGCTACGTGCACTCGACCCAGAGCACCGAGGAGTGCATGGCCTTGATGACGGAAAACCGCCTGCGCCATCTGCCGGTGGTCGATGGGGACAAGCTGGTGGGCATCGTCTCCATCGGCGACCTGGTCAAGCACGTGATGTCGCAGCAGCAGTTCGTGATCGAGCAGATGGAGCAGTACATCACCGGCGGCTGGTAGCGCGCGCCCTCAGGCGGCGACCACGCGGTTCTTGCCGGCGCGCTTGGCCAGGTACATCGCCTGGTCGGCGCGGCGCAGCGCAGAGGCCGGCTCTTCATCCGGCGCCAGCTGGGCGACGCCCGCGCTGAAGGTGATGAGCACGTGCTCTTCGTTGCTCAGAAAGTAGTGCGTGGTCAGCTCGCGCTGCAGGCGCTTGAGCGCCTCCACGCCCTGCTCCAGCGCGGTGCCGGGCAGCACCAGCACGAATTCTTCGCCGCCGTAGCGCGCCAGCTGGTCTTGCGGGCGCATGGCGCGGCGCGCGACCTCGGCCAGGTGCAGCAGCGCGCCGTCGCCTGCGGCATGGCCGTAGCGGTCGTTCAGCGCCTTGAAGTTGTCCAGATCGAGCAGCGCCACGCACAGCGGCGCGTCGTGGCGCTGGCTGCCCGAGACCTCGCGCCGGAGCGCCTCTTCCATGCCCTTGCGGTTGAGCGCGCCGGTCAGCGGGTCGTGGCGCGCCTGGGCGCTGGTGCGCTCCAGTTCCTGGCGCAGGCGCTCGATCTCGGCGTTGGCGGTGTCGGCCCTCTGGCGCAGCTCGTGCAGCTCGCTGCGCATGGCCTGGCTTTTGTGCGCCATGGCCTGGGTAGCGGACATGGCATCCTGCAGCACCGGCCGCAGTGCCTGCAAATCCTTCACCTGGCTGATGCGTTCGGCGCAGTCGCTGAGCTGGCCGTGGTAGGCGGCGCTGCTTTCGTCCATCTGCGCCAGGCGGTCGATGAAAGTGGCCAGCAGCTCGCGCATCTGGCGCTGAGCTTCGACGGCGTGCGCCTTGGCTTCGGACTGCTTGAAGATCACGTCCTTGAGGCGCTGCTGCACATCGTCCAGGCGGCGCAGCGTCAGCGGCGGCACCGCCGCGTCGCGCAGCGCCTGCGCCTGGCCCGCCAGCCAGGCATCGTCCTGGCTGAGCACCGCCACGTTGTCGAACACCATGTGCAAGAGCATCAGCAAGGTCGCGCGGATGGCGCTCTGGTCTTCGGCGGCAAAGCTCAGGCGGTAGCTGAAGTTGGACAGCAGTTTTTGCGTCTCCACCAGCGCCGGCATGGGCTGACGCAGCCAGGCGACCAGCTCCTGGCCGAGCTGGCGCACGCGCTCGTCGTCTTCGCCCAGGCTCGCGCCGACGTTGTCGATCAGCCGTGCCAGGTGTTCGGCGAAGACGGTGTCGAGCGTGCCGCTCTCGGCCGGCTTGTCGGCCACCGCCACCGGCACCGGCGTGACCCCGAGCGCCGCATAGCCCACCAGCGTGCTCTGCAGCGCCGCCCAGTCCTGCGCCTCGATCGCCGCCCCGAGCTGCGCCAGCAGGCGTTGCTGGCCCGGTGTCTGCCCCGGCATCACGCGGGCGATCTGGCGCAGGCGCATCTGCGGAAAGGCCGGCTGCGTGAGCTCGCCGGAGATCTCGTCGTAGATCGCCTGGTAGTTGTCCGGCGTGGGCTGCAGCCGGCGCGCGGCAATCTGCTTGAGGGTTTCGCGCGCGTATTCGGAAGCGGGTTTGCTGGCCATGGCACTCGGGCGTGGAAGAGGCGGTGCGCCCGATTGTCTCCGCTGAGCGCGCGGGGCCGCAATTGCCGGTTTCACGCGCGGCGGCGGCAGGTAGGGCGCTGCCGCGCGCCGCCTACAATGCCCAGCTTCCCCCAGCAGGCGAGCATGCGAATTCTCTTGTCCAACGACGACGGCTACCAGGCGCCCGGGCTGATCGCCCTGCATGCCGCCTTGTCCACGGTCGCCGAAGTCGACGTGATCGCGCCCGAGCACAACAACAGCGCCAAGTCCAACGCACTCACGCTCAACGCGCCGCTGTACGTGCAGACGGCGGCCAACGGCTTTCGCTACGTCAACGGCACGCCGGCCGACTGCGTGCACATCGCGCTCACCGGACTGCTGGACGAGCGCCCCGACATGGTGATTTCAGGCATCAACAATGGCGCCAACATGGGCGACGACACGCTGTATTCGGGCACCGTCGGCGCGGCCATGGAGGGCTATCTCTTCGGCATCCCCTCGCTTGCGGTCTCGCAGGTGGACAAGGGCTGGGCGGAGCTGGAAGCGGCAGCGCGCACCGTGGCCGATTTCGTCGGCCAGATGCACGGGCAAAAACTCGTCGGGACGGCCGCCTGGCTGCTGAACATGAACATTCCCAACCTGCCGCTGTCGGCGCTGCGTGCGCCCAGGCTCTGCCGCCTGGGCCGGCGCCATGCGGCGCAAAGCGCCATCCGCCAGGAAAACCCGCGCGGCGAAACCATGTACTGGATAGGCGCGGCCGGCGAGGCCAAGGACGCGGGCGAGGGCACCGACTTTCATGCCACCGCCCACGGCCACGTCGCGATCACGCCGCTGCAGATCGACCTGACCGACCACCAGAACCTGGGCTACTGGGCCCAGACCCTGGCGCGCCTGGCCGATGCGGAGACCCCGGCATGAGCCCCGCGCCGGGCGGCAGGCCGGGTTTTCCCGCGCGCCTGGGGGGCCTGGTCAAGGGCGGCGCGGCCACGGGGCCAGCGCCCGCCGGCCCGCGCAGCGCCACCGGGCGCGCGGCCGCGCCCCTGGGGTTGGGGCTGGATTCGGCAGCGGTGCGCCAGCGCATGGTGCAGCGCCTGGCCCAGGCCGGCGTCGCCCAGGCCGAGGTGCTGCAGGCCATGGGCAGCGTCCCGCGGCATGTGTTCGTCGATACCGCGCTGGTCACCCAGGCGTACGAAGACACCAGCCTGCCCATAGGCTGGGGCCAGACCATCTCCAAGCCCTCGGTGGTGGCGCGCATGGTGCAGTTGCTGCTGCAAGCGCCTTGCGTGCAGGCCGGCGGACAGCTAGCGCGCGTGCTCGAGATCGGCACCGGCTGCGGCTACCAGGCGGCGGTGCTCTCCTGCCTGGTGCGCGAGGTCTATACCGTCGAGCGCCTGCGCGCCATGCACGAACGCGCGCGCGAGCGTCTGCGCCCGCTGCGCCTGGCCAACGTCCATCTGATACTGGGCGACGGCATGCTGGGCTATGCCGCGGGCGCGCCCTATGCGGGCATCATCAGCGCGGCCGGCGGCGAGCAATTGCCCGCCGCCTGGCAGGAGCAACTGGCGGTCGGCGGGCGCCTGGTGGCCCCGGTAGCGGGCAGCGGCGGGGTGCAGGCGCTGCAGGTGGTGGATCGCACCGCGCAGGGCTATGTGCACAGCGTGCTGGAGGCGGTGCATTTCGTCCCCCTAAAATCGGGCATCGCGTAATCCATTGGACGCAGGCTGGCGTATGAGTCATATCGGTTTGGGGTGGAGGTTTTCCGCGCTTGTGGGAGCGGCGCTGCTGCTGGCCGCGTGCAGCAGCACCTCGGTCAATCAGGCGCCGGTGGAAAGCCGGGGCACGGCCTTGACCACGGCGGGCGCCGAGGCCACTGCGGTCGCCCCCACCACCCAGCCGCTGCCCGGCGCTGAGAACGCCGGCAAGCCCGGCTACTACACCGTCAAGCCGGGCGACGGGCTGATCCGCATCGCACTGGACCACGGCCAGTCCTGGCGGGATCTGGCGCGCTGGAACCGGCTGGAGAACCCCAATCTGATCCTGGTCGGCCAGGTCTTGCGCGTGGTGCCGCCCGAGGGCCAGCCGCCCGTCGCCGACGCGCCTGCTGCCCAGCCCGTGGCCAGCAGCGCGGCGCCGGCCGCCAGCAGCGCGCCGCCAGCGGCAGAGCCGGTCAGCGCCGCGCCTGCACCCGCGGCCGCAGCGCAGCCGGCGGCGCCCGGCGAGCTGCAGTTCGCCTGGCCGGCTTCCGGCCCGCTGCTCGCCCGTTTTGACGAAGGGCGCAACAAGGGGCTTGATATCGGCGGCACGGCCGGCGAGGCGGTGCAGGCTGCGGCCGACGGGCGCGTGGTCTACGCCGGCGCCGGTCTGCGCGGCTATGGCAACCTGGTCATCGTGCAGCACAACAAGACCTACCTCACGGCCTATGCGCACAACCAGAAGCTGCTCGTCAAGGAAGACCAGAACGTGCGCCGCGGGCAGAAGATTGCCGAGATGGGCAACACCGACGCCGACCGCGTGAAGCTGCACTTCGAAGTCCGCCGCGAAGGCAAGCCGGTGGATCCGCTGCGCTACCTGCCGGCGCGCTGATGCCTGCGCCGCCCGGCTTGGCGCAGGACGGCGCGCCAGCCGACTTACCCGAGGTCGAGCAGCGCGAATTCACCCTCGGCGCTGCCGAGCACGGCCAGCGCCTGGACAAGGTGCTGGCGGCGCTGGTGCCGGAATTCTCGCGCAGCTACCTGCAGCAGTTGCTGCAGCAGGGCGCAGTCCAGCTCAATGGCCGCGCTGGGCTCAAACCCGCGCACAAGGTCGGTGTGGGCGATGCGCTGCAGGTGCAGATGCGCCCGACCGAGCAGAGCCAGGCCTTTCGCCCCGAAGCCATGGCGCTGCAGGTGGTGCATGAAGACCCGCACCTGCTGGTCATCGACAAGCCGGCGGGACTGGTAGTGCATCCGGCGGCGGGGCATTGGAGCGGCACCTTGCTCAACGGCCTGCTGGCGCGCGACGCCGCGGCTGCGGCCCTGCCGCGTGCCGGCATCGTGCACCGGCTGGACAAGGACACCAGCGGTCTCATGGTGGTGGCGCGCAGCCGCGTGGCCATGGAGGGCCTGACCCGCGCGATCGCCGCGCGCGAGGTGCAGCGCCGCTACCTTGCGATCTGCTGGGGCCGCTGGTCGCCCGGCGTGCAGCGCTGCATCGATGCGCCCATAGGGCGTGACCCGCGCAACCGGCTGCGCATGGCGGTGGTGGATCTGGCCTTGCATCCGGGCAAGACCGCCCGCACCGAGGTGGAGGGCCTGGCAAGCGATGGCGGCCTGAGCCTGCTGCGCTGCCGCCTGCACACCGGGCGCACGCACCAGATCCGCGTGCATCTGGCGTCGCTCGGCCATCCGCTGGTGGCCGACGCGCTCTACGGCGGCGCACCGGCTGGCGCGCTGCAGCGCCAGGCCTTGCATGCGTTTTCGCTGGCGCTCGCGCACCCTGTCACCGGTGAGGCGCTGCACTGGCGCGCGCCCTTGCCGGCAGACCTGCAAGCGGCCTTGCAGGCACTGGGCTTGCACTACAATGATTTTTGACCTGGCGCTGCGCAAGAGAACGCGCAGCGCCAGCACCAGCAGCAGCGCCCGCGGTTGTCCTGCAGCACGCGCCAGCGCAACAGGCCGCCCCCAGCGCGGGCCGATGATCTGATTTTTCACCGCCACGAGGGCGCATGCCGCGCGATCGGCCGGCACCCACCAGGCGCAGACCCATGAACACGGTGCAAGCCAAAAAGGTCCTGGAGACCGCATTGCTCTGCTCGCCCCAGCCGCTGGCGCTGCGCGAGCTGCGCGCGCTGTTCGAAGACGCGCTCGGCGCCGACACCGTCAAGCTGCTGCTGGCGCAGCTGCAGGCCGAATGGGCGCAGCGCGGTGTCGAGCTGGTGCAGGTGGCCACGGGCTGGCGCTTTCAGAGTCGCCCCGAAATGCGCTCCTGGCTGGACCGGCTGCTGCCCGAGAAACCGACGCGCTACAGCCGCGCGACGCTGGAGACTCTGGCCATCATCGCGCACCGCCAACCGGTGACGCGCGGCGACATCGAAGACATCCGCGGCGTGGTGGTGAGCAGCCTGATCATCAAGCAACTGGAAGAGCGGGGCTGGGTCGAGGTGGTAGGCCACCGCGACACCGTGGGGCGGCCGGCGCTGCTTGCCACTACGCGCCAGTTCCTGGCCGACCTGGGTCTGCAATCGCTCTCCGACTTGCCGGCCCTGGCCGCGCACGAGGATGCGCTGCCCCGGTCTTTGCTGGCAGAGCAAGCCGGGCAGGCGCAATTGCCCTTGCCCGAAGACGGGGCGCAGGACGCAGGCGCGGCGCCCGAAATCACCGCGGGAGGCGATGATGAACGACGAGATGAATGAAGAGCCGCAGCAGCCGGCATCGGGGCAGCATGCGCCGGGCGCAGCCGCGCCCGCTGAGGGCGAGCAGCGGATGGCTCGACCGGGGCGCGGCCGGCAGGGCGGGCGGCGCAAGGCGGCGGCGCCCAAGCCCGGTTACGGCTTTGCCGACGTGGTCTCGGGCCAGCTCGACGAGGACGAGGACAACGCCGAGCTCCCCGCGCCCAAGCGCGTGCTGCAGCCGCGCCCCGAAGCGCCCAAGTTGCACAAGGTGCTGGCGCAGGCGGGCATGGGTTCGCGCCTGGACATGGAGCAGTTGATCCTGGAAGGGCGCATCTCGGTGAACAACGAGCCGGCGCACATCGGTCAGCGCGTGCAGTTTGGTGACCAGATCAAGCTCAACGGCAAGCCGATACGCTTTCGCATCGAGCCGCCGGCGCCGCGCGTGCTGGCCTACCACAAGCCGGCCGGCGAGCTGGTGACCATGGACGATCCGGAGAACCGCCCCACGGTGTTTCGCCGGCTGCCGCGTCTGGTGCAGGGCAAATGGCAGGCGGTGGGGCGGCTCGATCTGAATACCGAAGGCCTGCTGCTCTTCACCAGTTCGGGCGACCTGGCCAACCGCCTGATGCACCCGCGCTTTGGCATGGAGCGCGAATACGCGGTGCGCGTGCTCGGCGCGCTCAGCGACGAGGAAAAGCGCCAGTTGCTCGACGGCGTCGTGCTCGACGACGGCCCCGCGGCCTTCGGCGCCATCGAGGACGGCGGGGGTGAAGGCGCCAACTGCTGGTACCGCGTGACGATTGCCGAAGGTCGCAACCGCGAGGTTCGCCGCATGATAGAGGCCGTAGGCCACGCGGTCAGT
Organism: Comamonas sp. NLF-1-9; assembly: GCF_019195435.1. Classification (NCBI taxonomy): domain Bacteria; kingdom Pseudomonadati; phylum Pseudomonadota; class Betaproteobacteria; order Burkholderiales; family Comamonadaceae; genus Comamonas; species Comamonas sp. NLF-1-9. Next base: position 1,270,959 of record NZ_CP078069.1, on the reverse strand, counting down.
CGGCTGATACGCATACGCTATGGCGCCATGGTGTTGCCGCGCGGGCTCAAGCGCGGCACCTGGATGGAGCTCGATGAAGGCGACATCCGCGCGCTCACGCAGGCGGCGGGCATGCCCGAACGCCCGGCGCGTGCAGAGCGCAAGGGCGGAGCGGCCAGGCCGGGCAAACGCCGTGGTGACACGCGCGGCCCGGGGCGCGAAGCCGGGCGCGATGGGCGCCAGGCTGCGTCGAGCCAGCCCGACCCGATGAAAACCTCGGTGGGCTATATCGGCGCGGACAGCTTTGCGCGCCAGCGCCGGCAAAAACAAAACCCCGGTCCGCGCCGCAGCAACCGTAGGCCTTGAGCGGAAACCTTAAAATCGACGGCTTTGCGCACGGCGCAGCCACTTTCACAACACACCATCAGGAATGCACATGGCCACAGAACGCACCCTCTCCATCATCAAGCCCGACGCGGTCGCCAAGAACGTCATCGGCCAGATCTACGCGCGCTTCGAGGCCGCCGGCCTGAAGATTGCCGCCGCCCGCATGATCCATCTCTCGCGCGCCCAGGCCGAGCAGTTCTACGCGGTGCACAAGGAGCGCCCCTTCTTCAAGGATCTGGTGGACTTCATGGTCTCCGGCCCGGTGATGGTGCAGGTGCTCGAAGGCGAGAACGCCATCCTCAAGAACCGCGACCTGATGGGCGCGACCGACCCCAAGAAGGCCGCCGCCGGCACCATCCGCGCCGACTTTGCCGACAGCATCGACGCCAATGCGGTGCACGGCTCGGACGCCCCCGAAACCGCTGCCGTGGAAGTGGCCTTCTTCTTCCCCGGCCTGGCGATCCACGCGCGCTGAGGCGCGCACGCGGCCGGCGCGCCCCTGGGCAGGCCGGTGGAGCACAGCCATGATTACCAATCTCCTCGATCTGGATCGTCAGGCGCTTGCCGCATTTTGTGGCCAGCTCGGGGAAAAACCGTTTCGCGCCACGCAGCTGTTTCGCTGGATACACCAGCGCGGCGTGCAGGACTTTGACCAGATGACGGACCTGGCCAAGTCGCTGCGCGAAAAGCTCAAGGACTGCGCCTACATCGTCGCGCCCCCTGTTGCCAAGGAGCACGTCTCGCAAGACGGCACCGTGAAGTGGCTGTTCGACGTGGGGCGCAACAATGCGATCGAGACCGTCTACATCCCCGAGGACGACCGCGGCACGCTGTGCGTCTCCAGCCAGGCCGGTTGCGCCGTCGGTTGCCGCTTCTGCTCGACCGGCCACCAGGGCTTCAGCCGCCACTTGACGGCGGGCGAGATCGTCGGCCAGCTCTGGTGGGCCGAGCACGCGCTGCGCAAGCGCTTTGGCAGCGACGAGCGCGTGATCACCAACGTGGTCTTCATGGGCATGGGCGAGCCGATGAACAACTACCCGGCGCTGGTGCCGGCGCTGCGCACCATGCTGGACGACCACGCCTACGGGCTGTCGCGCCGGCGCGTGACGGTGTCGACTTCGGGCGTGGTGCCAATGATCGACCGCCTCGCGGCCGATTGCCCCGTGGCCCTGGCGATTTCGCTGCACGCGCCCACCGACGCCCTGCGCGACACCCTCGTGCCCCTGAACCGCAAGTTCCCGCTGGCCGAGCTCATGGGCGCGGCGCGCCGTTATCTCGAGGCGGCGCCGCGCGACTTCATCACTTTTGAATACTGCATGCTCGACGGCGTCAATGACCAGCCCGAGCATGCGCAGCAGCTCATTGAGCTCATTGGCGACGCGCGCTGGGCCGGGCTGTCGTGCAAGTTCAACCTGATTCCGTTCAACCCGTTTCCGGCCTCGGGCCTGCGCCGCTCGCCCAATGCCGCGATCGCTGCCTTTGCCAAAGTCTTGCTCGACGCCGGCGTCGTGACCACGGTGCGCAAGACGCGCGGCGACGATATCGACGCGGCCTGCGGCCAGCTCGCCGGCGAAGTGCAAGACCGCACGCGCGTCGCGCAACGCATGGCCAAGCTGCGCGAGAGCGCGAGCCACGTCGGCGCTTGAACGGCTGCATCACCATGGAGGAGCAGGGCATGGTCTCTTGGCATATCGCGCACCGCGGTCTGGGCCGCTGTGTGCTGGCGCCGCTTGTTGCGCTCGCGCTCGCGCTGCTGCAGGCCTGTGCGAGCGCGCCCGCACCGGGCTCGGACGCCGAGGCGCTGGCCGCCGCCGCGCCCAGCACCGATGCGCGCCACCGTGCGCACATCCGGCTGGAGCTGGCGGCCAACTACCTGCAGATGGGCAAGCCCGAAGTGGCGCTGGAAGAAACCGCCCAGGCGCTGGCCGCAGACCCAGGCTACTCCGAGGCCTACCAGTTGCGCGGGCTGGTCTACATGGCGCTGCAGGATTGGGCCAAGGCGCAAACCAACCTCCAGCGCGCGCTCGAACTCAAGCCCGCTGACCCCGACGTGATGCACAACCTGGGCTGGCTGCACTGCCAGCGCAAGGACTACGACAGTGCCGATGCGCTGTTTCAGCGTGCGCTCGCCACGCCCGGTTACGCCTCGCGCGTCAAGACCTGGACGGCGCAAGGCGTGTGCCATGAACGCGCCGGGCGTTTTGCGCAGGCACGCGAGACCTTGCTGCGCGCCTACGAGTTCGATGCCGCCAACCCCGTGGTCGGCTACCACCTTGCCTCCGTCATGTTCGCCCAGGACGACGCCAAGGGCGCGCAGTTCTATATCCGGCGCGTGAACAACGGCGAGTTCTCCAACGCCGCTTCGCTCTGGCTGGGCATCAAGGTCGAACGCGCGCTCAAGGACGCCGACGCGATGCGCCAGCTGGCCGAGCAGCTCAACCGCCGGTATCCGGATTCGCGCGAAGCAATGGCGCTGGTGCAGGGGGCTTTCGATGAGTGAGCCGGCGCCGGATTTGCCCGGCCGGCCGGCCGAAGACGCGGCGCCGGGCCAGGCCACGGCCGGGCGCCTGCTGGCCGCCAGCCGGGAGCAGGCCGGGGTGCATCTGGCGGCGCTGGCTGCCGCGCTCAAGGTGCCCACCTACAAGTTGCAGGCACTGGAAGAAGACCGCTATGAGGTCTTCAACGACGTGGTGTTTCTGCGCGCGCTCGCTTCCAGCGTCTGCCGCTCGCTCAAGGTCGACGCGGCGCCGGTGCTGGCGCTGCTGCCCGCCAGCGCGCCGGTAGCGCTCAAGGACCAGCAGGGCCTGAACGCGCGTTTCAAGGAAGCGGGCGAGCGCGCAGAAACTGGCAGCGTGCTCGGACTGCCGATCTCGCGCCTGACGGCCTTCGTGGTCATCGCCTTGCTGGCGGCCGCTCTGGTGCTGGCCTTCGTGCCGCGCGGCGGCGACGGCGGCGAAACCCCGGCCACGCAGGTGTCACCGCTCGCGCCCGCCGAGACTTCGGCCCCCGTGCCTGCGCCAGCGCCCCAAGCGCCGGCAGCGCCGCCAAGTCCCGCGCAGACGGACGCCGCCCCGGCGGCGCCCACGCCCGCCCAGCCGGCCACGGCCCTGGAAGCACCCGCGCCTGCGCCAACGCCCGTCGAGCCCGCCGAAGCGGCGTCCGCCGCGAGCCAGGCTGCGCCCGCCGAGCCTCTGGTCATCGCCGCCCGCCAGCAGACCTGGGTGCAGGTGCGCAGCCCCGGCGCCGGCGTGCTGGTCGAGCGCAACCTGGAGCCTGGCGAGCGCTATGTCGCGCAGGGCAGCGGCCCCTGGTCCGTGGTGATAGGGCGTGCGGACGCCGCCGAGGTGACGGTGCGCGGCGAAGCGATGAATTTGAACGCCGTGGCGCGCAACAACGTCGCCCGGTTCGAGGTGAAGTGAATGCTGATTTCTGAAACGCACGCGCCCATAGCCATGGTCGCGCCGGCGCCGCGCCATACGCGCCAGGCGCGCGTGGTCTGGGGCGACAAGGTAGTGAGCGTGGGCGGCGACGCGCCGGTGCGCGTGCAGTCCATGACCAATACCGACACGGCCGACGTCAAGGCCACGGTGGCGCAGGTGCGCCAGCTCGCCATCGCCGGCTCGGAGCTCGTGCGCATCACCGTCAACACGCCCGAGGCGGCCGCGGCCGTGCCCGAAATCCGCGAGCGCCTGGACAAGATGGGCGAGTTCGTGCCGCTGGTAGGCGACTTTCACTACAACGGCCACCGCTTGCTGACCGACTTTCCGCAGTGCGCGCGCACGCTCTCCAAATACCGCATCAACCCGGGCAACGTGGGCAAGGGCGACAAGCACGACAAGCAGTTCGCCCAGATGATCGAGGCGGCGCTCAAGTGGGACAAGCCGGTGCGCATCGGCGTGAACTGGGGCAGCCTGGACCAGGAGCTGCTCACCGCGTTGATGGACGAGAACGGCACGCGCGCCCAGCCCTGGGACGCGCGCCAGGTGATGTACGAGGCGCTGGTGCGTTCGGCCCTGTCGTCCGCGCAAAGGGCCGAAGAACTGGGTATGTCCGGCAACCAGGTCATCCTCTCGTGCAAGGTGAGCGGCGTGCAGGACTTGATCGCGGTGTACCGGGCACTCGCGCAGCGCTGCGACTACCCGCTGCACCTGGGCCTGACCGAAGCCGGCATGGGCGCCAAAGGCATCGTCGCCTCGACCGCCGCCATGGCCATGCTGCTGCAAGAGGGCATAGGTGACACCATTCGCGTGTCGCTCACGCCCAAGCCGGGTGAATCGCGCACGCAAGAGGTGCTGGTCGCCACCGAGATCCTGCAGTCGCTCGGCCTGCGCGCCTTCGCGCCCAGCGTCACCGCCTGCCCAGGCTGCGGGCGCACCACCAGCACCACGTTTCAGGAGCTGGCCAAGCAGATCGACGACTACCTGCGCGCCCAGATGCCGCTCTGGCGCACGCGCTACCCCGGCGTGGAAAAGCTGCGCGTGGCGGTGATGGGCTGCATCGTCAACGGCCCGGGCGAGAGCAAGCATGCCGACATCGGCATCAGCCTGCCGGGCACCGGTGAGGCGCCGGCCGCTCCGGTGTACGTCGACGGCCAGAAAACGGTGACGCTGCGCGGCGAGCACATCGCGCAGGAGTTTCAGCAGCTCGTCGAGGACTACGTGCAGCGCCGCTACGGCCTAGCCGCGGGTGCCGCTTGAGCGGGTTGATATTGCTATCGGGAAGAGAGCTGGTAGCGCTTGCTGGGCAAGGGCTGGAGCCTGTTTTCATCTAAATTTTCAGCGCCATGCAAAAACTGTCTGCCGTCAAGGGCATGAACGACATCCTGCCGCCCGATTCGGCCCGCTGGGAGTGGCTGGAAGAGGTGGTGCGCTCGCTGATGCAGCGCCATGCCTATCGGGCGATACGCACGCCCATCGTCGAGCCCACGGCGCTTTTCGTGCGCGGCCTGGGCGAGGTCACCGACATCGTCGAGAAGGAGATGTACTCCTTTGAAGACCGACTCAACGGCGAGCAACTCACGCTGCGCCCCGAGGCCACGGCCGGCGTGGTGCGCGCGGCCGTGGAGCATTCGCTGCTCTACGACGGCGGCAAGCGCCTGTACTACATGGGGCCGATGTTTCGCCACGAACGCCCGCAGCGTGGGCGCTACCGCCAGTTTCACCAGATCGGCGCCGAGGCGCTGGGCTTTCCCGGTGCGGAGGTGGATGCCGAAATCATCCTGCTGGCGCATGCGTTGTGGGCCGAGCTAGGCCTTGCCGACGTGCGCCTGGAGCTCAACAGCCTGGGCCAGCCCGAGGAGCGAAGAGCACACCGCGCGGCCTTGATCGCCCACTTCGAGGCGCATCAGCACCTGCTCGACGAGGACGCGCACCGGCGCCTGCACAGCAACCCGCTGCGCATCCTGGACACCAAAAATCCGGCCATGCAAGCCGTGGTTGAAGGCGCGCCCAGGCTCATCGACCATCTCGGCGAGGCTTCACGCGCACACCTGCAGCAGGTGCAGGCCATCCTCGATGCCGCAGGCGTAGCCTGGAGCATCAACCCGCGCCTGGTGCGCGGCATGGACTACTACAACCTCACCGTCTTCGAATTCGTCACCGACCAGCTCGGTGCGCAGGGCACGATCTGCGGCGGCGGGCGCTACGACTACCTGATCGAGCAAATGGGTGGCAAGCCCGCGCCCGCCGTTGGCTGGGCGCTGGGCGTGGAGCGCGTGCTGGAGCTGCTCAAGGAGCAGGAGCGCGCCCTGGCCGCACCCGCGCCCGATGCCTATGCCGTGGTGCCGGACGCAGCGGCCTTGCCCACCGTCATGGCCAGCCTGCAGCGGCTGCGCGCGCTTGGCGTGGCGGTGCAGATGCACGCCGGCGGCGCGCAAGGCCTGGGCAGCATGAAGGCGCAATTCAAGAAGGCCGACGCCAGCGGCGCACGGTTCGCGCTGGTTTTCGGCGCTGACGAGCTGCAGGCGGGCATGGTCACAGTCAAGGCGCTGCGCGAAGCGGGCGAGCAGGTGCAGCGCCCGCTGGCCGACCTGGCCGCGCTGGCTGCCAGCCTACAATCCCCGCGCTGATAGAAAGACCGCACGATGGCACACCACTTTGACCTTGAAGAACAGGAACAGATCGCCCAGTTCAAGCATTTCTGGGACACCTGGGGCAGCCTGATCACCTGGGCGGTGATCGTGGTCATGGGGAGTCTGGCGGCCTGGAATGGCTATCGCTACTGGCAATCTCGCCAGGCGCAGCAGGCGGTGGCCATGCTCGATGCCGTCCAGGTGGCAGCGCAGGCCGGCGAGCTGGACCGCGTGCAGCAGATCCTCGGTGATCTGCGTGCTGACTATCCGCGTACCGCCCAGGCCCAGCAGGGCGCGCTGGTCGCGGCCCAGGCCTTTGCCAAGGAGCAGCGCTGGAAGGACGCGCAGGCGGCGCTGCGCTGGGTCGTGGACAAGGCGGCAGATGAAGGCTTTGTGGCGCTGGCGCGGCTGCGCCTTGCCGCCACGCTGGTGCAGGAAAAGGAGTACGACAAAGCGCTGGCCGAGCTCTCGGGCGCCTTCCCGTCCGAGTTTGCCGCCGTGGTCGCCGACCAGACCGGCGACGTGCTGCAGCTTCAGGGCAAGACGGCCGAAGCCATTGCGCAATACCGCCGCGCCTATGAGGCGCTGGGTGAGCAGCTTGCCTATCGCCAGATCGTCGAAGCCAAGCTCGATGCGCTGGGCGGCAACGCTTCGCCCAAGGGGGGCGCATGAGCGCGCGCGCCGCCTGGCGGCTGTGTGCCAGCGCCGTGCTGCTGGCCTTGGCCCTGGTGCTTGTGGCCTGCGGCTCGTCGCGGCCCAAGCCGGTGGAGCTCGGCGCCGTGGTGCCGCTGCTGCCGGTGCACCAGGTATGGCAGGCGCAGATCGGCGCCGTTGATTCCCTGGTGCTCAGCCCGTCCGTGCACGGCAGCACCGTGGTGCTGGCCTCGCGCGGCGGCGCGGTGACGGCACTTGACGCGCGCACCGGCGCCAGCCTGTGGCGCGCGCAGCTGTCCGAGGTGCTCTCGGCCGGCGTCGGCAGCGACGGCGACCGCGCCGCCGTGGTCTCGCGGGACCGACAGCTCATCGTGCTGCAGGCCGGGCGCGAGCTTTGGCGCCAGCCCCTGCCGGCGCAGACCTTCACTGCGCCGCTGGTGGCGGGTGGACGCGTTTTCGTCATGACCGCCGACCGCTCGGTCCTGGCCTTCGACGGGCAGACCGGCTACCCGCTGTGGAACCAGCAGCGCCGCGGCGAGAACCTGGTGTTGCGCGAGAACGGCCTGCTCATGGCCGTGGGCGACACCCTGGTCGCGGGTTTGTCCGGGCGCATGGTCGGGTTTGACCCGGATTCGGGCCTGATCCGCTGGGAAGCGCCGATCGCCACTGCGCGCGGCACCAACGACGTCGAGCGGCTGGTGGAACTGCTGGGCGGCGTCAGCCGCGAGGGCAGCGTGGTCTGTGCCCGCGCCTTCCAGGCGGCAGTGGGCTGCGTGGATACGGCGCGCGGCGCCTTGCTGTGGACGCGCAGCTCGCACGGCGCGCGCGGCATCGACGGCGACGCGCAGGCGCTGTTCGGCGCGCAATCCAACGGCACGGTGCAGGCATGGAAGCGCGCCGATGGCGCGCCGCTGTGGAGCTACGACGTGCTGCGCTACCGCACGCTCACCGCGCCCTTGCTGCTCGGTCGCTCGGTGGTGGTAGGCGACGACAGCGGGCTGGTGCATCTGCTCTCGCGCGAGGACGGCACGCCGCTGAACCGGCTCTCTACCGACGGCTCCGGCGTGGCGGCCACGCCCGTGGTCGCGGACAAGACCCTGGTCGTGGTGACGCGCCAGGGCAGCGTGTACGGCTTTCGGCCCGACTGAACGGGCCGTTCGCGGTGAAACCCGTCATCGCCCTCGTGGGGCGGACCAACGTAGGCAAGTCCACGCTGTTCAACCGCCTGACGCGCTCGCGCGACGCGATCGTCGCGGACGTCGCCGGGCTCACGCGCGACCGCCACTACGGCCAGGGGCGCCTTGGCGGGCATGAATACATCGTCGTCGATACCGGCGGTTTCGAGCCCGACGCGGACAGCGGCATCTACCGCGAAATGGCCCGCCAGACCGCCCAGGCCATTGCCGAGGCCGACACCGTCGTCTTCGTCGTGGACGTGCGCGCCGGCCTGTCCGCGCAAGACCACGACATCGCGGTGTACCTGCGCCGCCTGGGCAAGCCTTGCGTGCTGGCCGGCAACAAGGCCGAAGGCATGCAGGAAAGCGCGCTGCTGGCCGAGTTCTACGAGCTCGGGCTCGGGCAAGTCCATCCGGTCTCTGCGGCCCACGGTCAGGGCGTGCGCAGCTTGCTCGAGGCGGCGCTTGAGCCCCTGGCCTTGCTCGAATCCGACGAAGAAGCCGACCAGGCGGGCGAGTCCGGCACGATTCGCCTGGCCGTCGCGGGTCGTCCCAACGTCGGCAAGTCCACCTTGATCAACGCCTGGCTGGGCGAGGAGAGGCTGGTCGCCTTTGATCTTCCCGGAACCACGCGCGATGCGATCCGCGTGCCCTTTGAGCAGCAGGGCCAGAAGTACGAATTGATAGACACCGCGGGACTGCGCAAGCGCGGCAAGGTGTTCGAGGCGATAGAGAAATTCTCGGTGGTCAAGACCCTGCGCGCGATCGAGTCGGCCCATGTGGTGCTGCTGCTGCTCGACGCTACCCAGGGCGTGACCGACCAGGACGCCCACGTGGCCGGCTACATCCTGGAGAGCGGGCGCGCCGTCGTGGTGGCGGTGAACAAATGGGATGCGGTGGACGAGTACCAGCGGGAACAGCTGCGCCGCTCCATCGAGAATCGGCTGGCGTTCATGAAGTTCGCCGCTATCCATTTCATCTCGGCCGCGCGCCGCCAGGGCATAGGGGCGCTGTGGCCTTCGATCCGCCAGGCCTACCAGGCGGCGATCTGCAAGATGCCTACGCCCGTGCTCACCCGGGTGCTGCTCGAATCGGTGCAGTTTCAGACACCCAAGCGCTCGGGCGGCTCGCGCCCCAAGCCCCGCTATGCACACCAGGGCGGCATGAACCCGCCGGTCATCGTCGTGCACGGCAATCTGCTCGAGCACCTGACGGACGCCTACAAGCGCTTTCTCGAAGGGCGCTTTCGCAAGCAGTTCAACCTGATCGGCACGCCGCTGCGCCTGGAATTCCGGACGTCGAAAAACCCCTATGTCGACAAGGCAGGGCCTTGAAACCGCGGGTGCAGGCCGCACCTGCCCTGCCTGGGTTGCTGTGGTAAGGTGACAGACCACAACAACAGTTTTGAACACGGAGCATATCGTGAGCAACAAAGGCCAACAATTGCAAGACCCGTTCCTGAACGCATTGCGGCGTGAACACGTGCCGGTGTCGATCTATCTCGTCAACGGCATCAAGCTGCAGGGACAGATCGAATCCTTTGACCAGTACGTCGTGCTGCTGCGCAACACCGTCACCCAGATGGTCTACAAGCACGCCATCTCCACGATAGTGCCCGGTCGTGCCGTCAACTTCGCCGCCATGGCCGGCGAGCCTGCCGACGGAGGCGAACAATAACAGCGGTGCTGCTCCCCCGCGCCATGCCGCCGCGCCCGACGGGGGGCCGCCCGTGACCAGTTTGCTGCCTGCGCAGAGCGACGCCGTGCCCGTGCTGCTGGTCGGCGTCGACTTCGGCGGCGAAGGTTTCGACGCAGAACTGCTCGAACTCGGACTGCTGGCACGCAGCGCCGGCCTCAACCCCGTTGCTGCGCTGACCTGCAAGCGCCAGGCGCCCGATGCCGCGCTGTTCGTGGGCAGCGGCAAGGCCGACGAGATCGGCGAGCTTGCCCAGCGGCACGGCGCGCTGGAAATCATCTTCGACCAGGCGCTGAGTCCGGCGCAGCAGCGCAACTTGGAGCGCCGCCTGGGCCTGCCGGTCTATGACCGCACCATGCTGATCCTGGAGATTTTTGCCCAGCGTGCGCGCAGCCACGAGGGCAAGCTGCAAGTGGAGCTCGCGCGCCTGCAATACCTGAGCACGCGGCTGGTGCGCCGCTGGACCCACCTTGAGCGTCAGCGCGGCGGCATCGGCGCGCGTGGCGGACCCGGCGAGCGCCAGATCGAGCTGGACCGGCGCATGATCGGCGACACCATACGGCGCACACGTGAGCGCCTGGTCAAGGTGCAGCGCCAGCGCGCTACCCAGCGGCGCCAGCGCCAGCGCCGCGATACCTACAAGGTTTCGCTGGTCGGCTACACCAACGCGGGCAAATCCACGCTCTTCAACGCATTGGTCAAGGCGCGCGCCTACGCCGCCGACCAGTTGTTCGCCACCCTGGACACCACTACGCGCCGGCTTTATCTGGGCGAGGCGGCGGGTTCGGTGTCGCTGTCCGACACCGTCGGCTTCATTCGCGATCTGCCCCATGGCCTGATCAGTGCCTTCAAGGCCACGCTGCAGGAGGCGGCCGACGCCGATCTGCTGCTGCACGTGGTCGACGCGGCCAGCCCCGAGCATCGCCAGCAGATGGAGCAGGTGCAGGAAGTGCTCGAAGAAATCGGCGCGGCCGAGTTGCCCCAGATTCTGGTGTTCAACAAACTCGACGCATTTGCCCCGGGCGTGCGGCCAGCCGTGCGGCGCGACCGCTATGACCTGCTTGGGTCGCAGCATGAGCGCCTGTTCATCAGCGCCCAGACCGGCGAAGGCCTGGACGCGCTGCGCGACGAACTCGCGCGGCGCGCTGCCGAGCATGCGCAAGAGCACTGCGAGCCGGCGGGCGCCGCCCACGCTTCTTCCTGAACCCTCTTTTGCCGGGGACAATACAGGCATCAGCCGATTACCAATGAGATACCTACGCATGGATCTACGCAAGCGTGTGGCCCGCCGGCTAGCAGCGGCGCTGGGCGCGCGGCCGGTCTACAACCTGAACGACCCGCGCTGGGGCCGTAGCGACGAAGACGCTGGCGAGGAGCCGCGTCCGCCGCAGCCCGACCGTACGCCTGAAGGCGCGCAGCCGCCCCGGCCTGCGCGTCCGAGCCAGGGCAGTGGCGCCAACCCGCCAGACCTCGACGAGCTCTGGCGCGATCTGCAAAACAAGCTCGGCGGCCTGTTTGGCGGCGCGGGCCGCAGCGGGCGCAGGGGCGGCTCCGCCCCTCCGGGCGGCGGCGGCTTTCAACCCGACATGCGCAACGCCGGCAAGAGCGTGGCGGTGCTCGCGGTGATCGCGCTGCTGGTCTGGCTGTCCACGGGCTTCTTCATCGTCCAGGAAGGGCAGCAGGCGGTCATCACGCAGTTCGGCAAGTACAAGAGCACCGTGGGCGCGGGTTTCAACTGGCGCCTGCCTTACCCCATCCAGCGCCACGAACTGGTGTTCGTCACCCAGATCCGTTCGGTGGATATCGGGCGCGATTCCATCATCAAGGCCACGGGCCTGCGCGATTCGGCAATGCTCACCGAGGACGAGAACATCGTCGAGATCAAGTTTGCCGTGCAGTACCGCCTGAACGACGCGCGCGCCTGGCTCTTCGAGAGCCGCAACCCTGCGGATGCGGTGGTGCAGGCGGCGGAAAGTGCCGTGCGCGAGGTCGTCGGGCGCATGAAGATGGACTCGGCATTGGCCGACGAGCGCGACCAGATCGCACCGCGCGTGCGCACGCTGATGCAAACCATTTTGGACCGCTACAAGGTCGGCGTCGAAGTGGTCGGCATCAACCTGCAGCAGGGCGGGGTGCGCCCGCCCGAGCAGGTGCAGGCCGCGTTCGACGATGTGCTCAAGGCCGGACAAGAGCGTGAGCGCACCAAGAACGAGGCGCAGGCCTACGCCAACGACGTGGTGCCGCGCGCCTCGGGCGCGGCTTCGCGCCTGCAGGAAGAGGCCGCCGGCTACAAGGCGCGGGTGGTCGCGCAGGCTGAGGGCGACGCCCAGCGCTTCGACTCGGTCGTCACCGAATACCAGAAGGCACCGCAGGTCACGCGCGAGCGCATGTACCTCGATGCGATGCAGCAGGTGCTCTCGGGCGTGACCAAGGTCATCGTCGAATCGCGCGAGGGCTCCAACCTCTTGTATCTGCCACTCGACAAGCTGATGGGTGCGGACGCGGCGCTGGCTCCGCCGGCCCAGGGCGCGGCTGCGGCAAGCTCGCAGGCGCACGGCGCCGCGCCGGCTGCGCCCGCGAGCACCAGCAGCACGACGCCGGCAGGGGACGCCCGTTCCCGCGATGTTGCTCGCTCGCGCGAGCGCGAACCACGCTAGGAGAGTGGTGTGAACCGCATAGGATTTTTCATCTCCACCGCGCTGCTGGCGCTGATTTTGGCGGCGTCCTGTCTGTTCGTGGTGGACCAGCGCCAGTTCGGCGTGGTCTATTCGCTCGGCCAGATCAAGGAAGTGATCACCGAACCAGGCTTGTACGTCAAGCTGCCGCCGCCGCTGCAGAACGTGCGCTACATCGACAAGCGCCTGCTCACGCTCGATGGCTCGGAGACCGAGTCCATGCTCACCGCTGAAAAACAGCGCGTCGTCATCGACTGGTATGTGCGCTGGCGCATCACCGACCCGTCGGAGTACATCCGCAACGTCGGCCTGGACGAAGGCGCGGGTGCGCTGCAGCTCAACCGGGTGGTGCGCAACGCCTTTCAGGAGGAGGTCAACCGCCGCACGGTGCGTGAATTGCTCTCGGACAAGCGCGACGCCCTGATGGCAGGGGTCAAGCGCGAGGTGCTCGAGGCGGTGCAGGGTGGCAAGCCCTGGGGCATGGACGTGGTGGATGTGCGCATCACCCGGGTGGACTATGTGGATTCGATCACCGAATCGGTCTACCGGCGCATGGAAGCCGAGCGCAAGCGTGTGGCCAACGAGCTGCGCTCCACGGGCGTTGCCGAGGGCGAAAAGATCCGCGCCGACGCCGACCGCCAGCGGGAAGTGATCCTGGCCAATGCTTACCGCGACGCCCAGAAGGTCAAGGGCGAAGGCGACGCGCAGGCCAACCAGGTCTATGCCCAGGCCTTCGGGCGCGATCCCCAATTTGCCCAGTTCTACCGCAGCCTGGAGGCCTACCGCTCCAGTTTCAAGAGCAAGAACGACATCATGGTGCTCGATCCCGCCGGCACGGAGTTCTTCAAGGCGCTGCGCGGATCGTCCGCCCTGCCATCGGCACGCAACTGAGCGGGCGGGGCATGTCGGAGGCGCTCTGGACTGCATTCGCGCTCGTCTTGGTGTTCGAGGGGCTGTTGCCGCTGGTGGCCCCGACTACCTGGCGGCGCGTGTTCGCACAGCTGCTGCAATTGCGCGACGGACAGATCCGTTTTTTCGGCCTGATCAGCGTGGCGCTGGGCGTGCTGCTGTTGGCAGCGCTCACCTGATGGGCGGACCGCTACGCCCCGCTCGGTAGAATCGCTTTTTCAACAACCTGCGGCTCCTGCATGTCTGCCTGGGTACTCCCGGATTACATTGCCGACGTCCTGCCGTCGGAAGCGCGACGCATCGAAGAGCTGCGCCGCAGCTTGCTCGATACGGCCCGCGGCTACGGCTATGAGCTGGTGATCCCGCCGCTTTTTGAGCATCTCGAGTCGCTGCTTACCGGGGCGGGCGAAGAGCTTGACCTGCAGACCTTCAAATTCGTCGACCAGCTCTCGGGCAAGTCGCTGGGCCTGCGCGCGGACATGACCCAGCAGGTGGCACGCATCGACGCCCATTTGCTCGATCGCAGCGGCGTCTCCCGGCTGTGCTACTGCGGGCCCGTGGTGCATACCCGGCCCGACCGCCCCCATGCCACTCGCGAGCCGCTGCAATTCGGGGCCGAGATCTACGGCTACGAGGGCCTCGAGGCGGAAGTCGAATCGGTGCAACTGGCTCTTGAATGCCTGCGCGGCACGCGCGCTCCCGACTTGAGTGTGGACCTCGCCGACATGCGCATCGTGCGCAGCCTCCTCGCAGGCGTGCCTGTCGGCCTACAGACCCTGCGCCAGGTGCACGCCGCCCTGGCCGCGAAAGACGCCAGCGAGCTGGCGCAGCTGACGCGCGCTTTTCCGCAATCGTCCAGGCAAGGGCTCGCGGCGCTGCTGCAGCTCTATGGCGACATCGAGGTGCTCGACGAAGCCGAGGCGGCACTCGGCGCCGTGGCCGGCGTGCGCGCCGCTCTGGCCGACCTGCGCACCATCGCTTCGACCGTGCAGCACGCCCGGGTGACTTTCGACCTGGCGGATTTGCGTGGCTATTCGTATTACAGCGGTCTGCGTTTTGCGGTGTATGCCTCGGGCGTGTCTGATGCGCTGGTGCGCGGCGGCCGCTACGACGAAGTGGGCGCGGCCTATGGGCGCAACCGCCCGGCCGTCGGATTCAGCCTGGATGTCCGGCAATTGGCGTCGGTGGTGGCGCTGCCGGCCTTGCGCGCGGCGATCCGCGCACCCTGGCCACACGAAGACGGCCTGCGTCAGACCATCAAGGCCTTGCGTGCGCAGGGAGAGACCGTGGTCTGCGTGCTTCCGGGCGATGCCGGCCGGGTCGATGAATTCAACTGCGATCGCGAATTGGCGGACGTCGCCGGCCAGTGGCTGGTGCGAGCGCTGTAGTTTGTTTCCAACTCTTCCAGACGAGGCTCTGTGCGGTGATGAATTCAGTGAAGGGACGCAATTGCGTGGTGGTCGGCGCCCAGTGGGGCGACGAGGGCAAGGGCAAGCTGGTCGATTGGCTGACGGAGTCCGCGCAGGGTGTCGTTCGCTTCCAGGGAGGGCACAACGCCGGTCATACGCTGGTCATCAACGGCGTCAAGACGGCGCTGCATCTGATACCCAGCGGCATCATGCATCCGGGCGTCATCTGCTACATCGGCAATGGCGTCGTCTTGTCGGCGGCAAAGCTGTTCGAGGAAATCGAGGGCCTGGAGCGCGCAGGTGTCGATGTGCGCAGCCGTCTGCGCGTGAGCGAGGCTTGTCCCTTGATCTTGCCGTTTCACGCGGTGCTTGACCTTGCGCGCGAGGCCGCGCTCGAGCGCCGCGGTGTCGAGAAGATCGGTACGACCGGCCGCGGCATTGGCCCGGCCTACGAAGACAAGATCGCGCGCCGCGCCCTGCGCGTGCAGGATCTGAAGAATCCGCAGCTGTTCGCCGAAAAATTGCGCGCCCTGCTTGCGCTGCACAACCATGTGCTGGTGCACTTCCTCGGTTCGCGCAAGCTGGCGTTCTCCGATGCGCTCGCGCCCTATCTGCGTGAGGGCGAAGTGCAGTTCGAGCCGGTCTATGAAGAAGCAATGCGCCACGCCGAGCTGCTCAAGCCGATGATGGCAGACGTCTCGCGTGAGCTCAACGAGGCGTCTGGCGCGGGCGCCAACCTGCTTTTTGAGGGTGCTCAGGGGACCTTGCTGGATGTCGACCACGGGACCTATCCCTACGTCACCTCCAGCAATTGTGTCGCTGGCAACGCAGCAGCCGGCGCCGGCGTCGGACCGGGCACGCTCCACTACATCCTGGGCATCACCAAGGCCTATTGCACACGCGTGGGCGGCGGCCCCTTCCCGACCGAGCTCGACTGGGAGGTGCCGGGCACGCCCGGCTACCACATGAGCACGGTCGGGGCAGAGAAGGGCGTGACCACGGGGCGCAGCCGGCGCTGTGGCTGGTTCGATGCAGCCTTGCTCAAGCGCAGTGCGCAGGTGAACGGATTGTCGGGGCTGTGCATCACCAAGCTCGACGTGCTCGACGGACTCGATGAGCTCGGCCTGTGCATAGGCTACGAGCTCGACGGCGAGCGCATCGATCTGCTGCCGCTCGGCGCAGACGACATCGCGCGTTGCAAGCCAATCTACGAGTTCATGCCGGGCTGGTCGCAGACAACGTTCGGCGTCACGCGCTACGAAGAGCTGCCGCTGAACGCGCGCAACTACCTTCAGCGCATCGAGCAGGTAACCGGCGTGCCGATCGCGATGGTCTCGACCGGCCCGGACAGGGTGCAAACCATCGTCTTGCAGCAGCCCTTCGCCTCTTGAAGTGCTCGGCGCAAAACGCCCCCATCTCTCAACGCAATCCCTCAAGGCATCCGATGTTGACCGAAGACGGCAAACACCTGTACGTGAGCTACGACGAATACCACAGCCTGATCGAGAAGCTGGCACTCAAGGTGCACCAGTCTGGCTGGGAGTTCGACACCATCCTCTGTCTTGCCCGGGGAGGCTTGCGGCCCGGCGACATACTGAGCCGCATCTTCGACAAGCCGCTCGCGATCATGTCCACGAGCTCGTACCGGGCCGAAGCCGGCACCGTGCAAGGCCATCTGGATATCGCGCGCTACATCACCACGCCCAACGGGGAAATCGCCGGCAAGGTCTTGCTCGTGGACGATCTGGCCGACTCGGGCCATACGCTCAACGCGGTCGTCTCCCTGCTCAAGGCGAAGTACGCACCCATCAGCGAAATGCGTACCGCGACCATCTGGGTCAAGGGTTCGTCCTCGTTCACGCCGGACTACCAGGTGGAGTTCCTGCCGACCGACCCCTGGATCCACCAGCCCTTCGAGGCCTACGACACATTGACCCCGGCCAAGCTGCTGGAACGCTGGCAGGTCTGAGGACATGAAAATTTTTCCGAAAATTCTGCACCGGCTCGAAAACTTGGTATAGAATTCAGGGCTTCGCTGATCGCAGCGCTCTTTCTTGAACCGGGTTCTCTCTTGGGGGCTTTGGGGTGTGATGGGAAGAGACAGGGTTCGTTAACAACACACAGCCGATAAGCGTGGGCGTTTGGCTCGGTGCAGCTGCAAAGCGGCTCGCCCGCCTGGCCTGAGAGGGGCTTTGACTGCCGTAGTTGGTGCTGGCGCGCAAGCGCTGCGCTGCTGGGGCAGGCGAGGGCCATCTTGGAGCTCTGGCGCACCAAACGCTCATGAGAAAAGGAAGTGAGGATTCACTTCAATTTCCGTTTTTGAGTGAGCACAAGCAAAAGATCGAACTGTAGAGTTTGATCCTGGCTCAGATTGAACGCTGGCGGCATGCCTTACACATGCAAGTCGAACGGTAACAGGCTCTTCGGAGCGCTGACGAGTGGCGAACGGGTGAGTAAAGCATCGGAACGTGCCCGGTAGTGCGGGATAGCTCGGCGAAAGCCGGATTAATACCGCATGAGATCCGTGGATGAAAGCAGGGGACCCCTAGTGGGCCTTGCGCTACTGGAGCGGCCGATGTCGGATTAGGTAGTTGGTGGGGTAAAGGCCTACCAAGCCTGCGATCTGTAGCTGGTCTGAGAGGATGATCAGCCACATCGGGACTGAGACACGGCCCGAACTCCTACGGGAGGCAGCAGTGGGGAATTTTGGACAATGGGGGCAACCCTGATCCAGCCATGCCGCGTGCAGGATGAAGGCCTTCGGGTTGTAAACTGCTTTTGTACGGAACGAAAAGTTCTTCTCTAATACAGAGGGACGATGACGGTACCGTAAGAATAAGCACCGGCTAACTACGTGCCAGCAGCCGCGGTAATACGTAGGGTGCGAGCGTTAATCGGAATTACTGGGCGTAAAGCGTGCGCAGGCGGCCATGCAAGACAGTGGTGAAATCCCCGGGCTCAACCTGGGAACTGCCATTGTGACTGCATGGCTGGAGTACGGCAGAGGGGGGTGGAATTCCGCGTGTAGCAGTGAAATGCGTAGATATGCGGAGGAACACCGATGGCGAAGGCAGCCCCCTGGGCCTGTACTGACGCTCATGCACGAAAGCGTGGGGAGCAAACAGGATTAGATACCCTGGTAGTCCACGCCCTAAACGATGTCAACTGGTTGTTGGGGATTCATTTCTTCAGTAACGAAGCTAACGCGTGAAGTTGACCGCCTGGGGAGTACGGCCGCAAGGTTAAAACTCAAAGGAATTGACGGGGACCCGCACAAGCGGTGGATGATGTGGTTTAATTCGATGCAACGCGAAAAACCTTACCCACCTTTGACATGGCAGGAACCCTTTAGAGATAGAGGGGTGCTCGCAAGAGAGCCTGCACACAGGTGCTGCATGGCTGTCGTCAGCTCGTGTCGTGAGATGTTGGGTTAAGTCCCGCAACGAGCGCAACCCTTGCCATCAGTTGCTACGAAAGGGCACTCTGATGGGACTGCCGGTGACAAACCGGAGGAAGGTGGGGATGACGTCAAGTCCTCATGGCCCTTATAGGTGGGGCTACACACGTCATACAATGGCCGGTACAAAGGGCAGCGAAGCCGCGAGGTGAAGCCAATCCCATAAAGCCGGTCGTAGTCCGGATTGCACTCTGCAACTCGAGTGCATGAAGTCGGAATCGCTAGTAATCGTGGATCAGCATGTCACGGTGAATACGTTCCCGGGTCTTGTACACACCGCCCGTCACACCATGGGAGCGGGTCTCACCAGAAGCAGGTAGCCTAACCAATTGGAGGGCGCTTGCCACGGTGGGGTTCGTGACTGGGGTGAAGTCGTAACAAGGTAGCCGTATCGGAAGGTGCGGCTGGATCACCTCCTTTCTGGATACAACACAGAAAAAAAGCGCACAGAGCGCAAGCACAGGCAGCAGCCGCTGCTGCACAAGCGCTGGCCAGGCGCCCACACTTATCGGTTGTTGGACAGCACAAGGGGTGTGTGTCACCAGCGGTCCGGGCCCGGCAAAGGGTTCGAATGCAGTTTGACCGATTGGGGTCTGTAGCTCAGCTGGTTAGAGCACCGTCTTGATAAGGCGGGGGTCGTTGGTTCGAGTCCAACCAGACCCACCAATCCCTGGGCAAAAGATCGTGACAGCAATGGCGATCAAGATTGCGCTTGCCAGGCAAGGCGCGAGCAAGGGCCGTGTAGCAGCGCTACACAAGCGACCGAGCAACGCAGCATGGCGGGCGCAAAGGGGGATTAGCTCAGCTGGGAGAGCACCTGCTTTGCAAGCAGGGGGTCGTCGGTTCGATCCCGTCATCCTCCACCAGTGTGCCCAAACCAGTGCACCCCAAGCCAGATGCAGTGGCAATCTCAAAGCAAGCCAGAAGCGCCTGCTTTGACATTGGCATGAGCCAAGAAACTGGAAGCGCAAAACGCTTCCCGGCTGTTCCTTAAAAATTCACAGAGTCGAATCAGCGCTGCTGATGGCAAGGGCGTCCGCAAGGATGCGCAGTGTCATCAGTGGCAAAGAATTTGATTGCGTCAAAACGAACATGAGATTCGAGAGAAACTCTGTTTGAGTAATGACGAATGGTTCTCAAAGCACTGCTGTAAAAGGCAGAGCCAAGAAAGAAATTCGCGTTACGGCATGAAAACGCGCGAGGTGAAAGACCTCGCAAGTGAACTTGAAAACAAGGCTTGGAGGCTGCAAGGCTTCAAAGTTATAGGGTCAAGTGAACAAGAGCATGTGGTGGATGCCTTGGCGATGATAGGCGAAGAAAGACGTGGTAGCCTGCGAAAAGCTTCGGGGAGCTGGCAAACAAGCATTGATCCGGAGGTCTCTGAATGGGGAAACCCACCCGATGAGGGTATCGGTGCCTGAATACATAGGGCACGCGAGGCAAACCAGGGGAACTGAACCATCTCAGTACCCTGAGGAAAAGACATCAACCGAGATTGCGAAAGTAGTGGCGAGCGAAATCGCAGCAGCCTTCTAGAGATAGTCAAGCGGTTAGCAAAGCGGCATGGAAAGGCCGGCCATAGTGGGTGATAGCCCCGTATGCGAAAACCGTTTGGTGGTACTAGGCTAGAGACAAGTAGGGCGGGGCACGAGAAACCCTGTCTGAACATGGGGGGACCATCCTCCAAGGCTAAATACTCATCATCGACCGATAGTGAACCAGTACCGTGAGGGAAAGGCGAAAAGAACCCCGGGAGGGGAGTGAAATAGATCCTGAAACCGCATGCTTACAAAAAGTCGGAGCCTCGCAAGGGGTGACGGCGTACCTTTTGTATAATGGGTCAGCGACTTACATTCAGTGGCAAGCTTAACCGAATAGGGAAGGCGCAGGGAAACCGAGTCCGAACAGGGCGTCTTTAGTCGCTGGGTGTAGACCCGAAACCAGGTGATCTATCCATGGCCAGGATGAAGGTGTTGTAACAGGCACTGGAGGTCCGAACCGACTGGTGTTGCAAAACCAGCGGATGAGCTGTGGATAGGGGTGAAAGGCTAAACAAACCTGGAAATAGCTGGTTCTCTCCGAAAACTATTTAGGTAGTGCCTCGCGTATTACCTTCGGGGGTAGAGCACTGTTTAGGCTAGGGGTCATGGCGACTTACCAACCCTAGGCAAACTCCGAATACCGAAGAGTAGAGCGCGGGAGACAGTGCACCGGGTGCTAACGTCCGGACACAAGAGGGAAACAACCCAGACCGCCAGCTAAGGTCCCTAAAATTGGCTAAGTGGGAAACGAAGTGGGAAGGCTAAAACAGTCAGGATGTTGGCTTAGAAGCAGCCATCATTTAAAGAAAGCGTAATAGCTCACTGATCGAGTCGTCCTGCGCGGAAGATGTAACGGGGCTCAAGCCAGTTACCGAAGCTGCGGATGCACAACTTGTTTGTGCGTGGTAGGAGAGCGTTGTGTAAGCCTGTGAAGGTGTCTGGTAACGGATGCTGGAGGTATCACAAGTGCGAATGCTGACATGAGTAGCGTTAAAGCGGGTGAAAAGCCCGCTCGCCGTAAGCGCAAGGTTTCCTACGCAACGTTCATCGGCGTAGGGTGAGTCGGCCCCTAAGGTGAGGCAGAGATGCGTAGCTGATGGGAAACGGGTCAATATTCCCGTACCGCTCAATGGTGCGATGTGGGGACGAAGAAGGTTAGCTCAGCCAACTGTTGGACATGTTGGTTCAAGCCTGTAGTCGTGCCCGGTAGGCAAATCCGCCGGGCTGAGATGAGGGGTGACAACGAGGGCACTTGTGCCTGAAGTGAGTGATACCCTGCTTCCAGGAAAAGCCACTAAGCTTCAGCCATTGACGACCGTACCGCAAACCGACACTGGTGCGCGAGATGAGTATTCCAAGGCGCTTGAGAGAACTGCGGAGAAGGAACTCGGCAAATTGATACCGTAACTTCGGGAGAAGGTATGCCGCAAGTAGGTGAAGCCTGTACAGGTGGAGCCCAAAGCGGTTGCAATAAATCGGTGGCTGCGACTGTTTAATAAAAACACAGCACTCTGCAAAGACGAAAGTCGACGTATAGGGTGTGACGCCTGCCCGGTGCTGGAAGATTAAGTGATGGGGTGCAAGCTCTTGATCGAAGTCCCAGTAAACGGCGGCCGTAACTATAACGGTCCTAAGGTAGCGAAATTCCTTGTCGGGTAAGTTCCGACCTGCACGAATGGCGTAACGATGGCCACACTGTCTCCTCCGCAGACTCAGCGAAGTT
Organism: Comamonas sp. NLF-1-9; assembly: GCF_019195435.1. NCBI lineage: Bacteria > Pseudomonadati > Pseudomonadota > Betaproteobacteria > Burkholderiales > Comamonadaceae > Comamonas > Comamonas sp. NLF-1-9. The sequence goes on along the minus strand of NZ_CP078069.1, from coordinate 1,249,285 downwards.
GAAATGTTTGTGATGATGCAATCTCCCCGCGGAAAGACGGAAAGACCCCATGAACCTTTACTGTAGCTTTGTATTGGACTTTGAACGGATCTGTGTAGGATAGGTGGGAGGCTTTGAAGGGTGCTCGCTAGAGTGCCTGGAGCCAACGTTGAAATACCACCCTGGTGCGTTTGAGGTTCTAACCTTGGGCCCTGATCGGGCTTGGGGACAGTGCATGGTAGGCAGTTTGACTGGGGCGGTCTCCTCCCAAAGCGTAACGGAGGAGTTCGAAGGTACGCTAGTTACGGTCGGACATCGTGACGATAGTGCAATGGCACAAGCGTGCTTGACTGCGAGACTGACACGTCGAGCAGGTGCGAAAGCAGGACATAGTGATCCGGTGGTTCTGTATGGAAGGGCCATCGCTCAACGGATAAAAGGTACTCTGGGGATAACAGGCTGATACCGCCCAAGAGTTCATATCGACGGCGGTGTTTGGCACCTCGATGTCGGCTCATCTCATCCTGGGGCTGTAGTCGGTCCCAAGGGTATGGCTGTTCGCCATTTAAAGAGGTACGTGAGCTGGGTTTAAAACGTCGTGAGACAGTTTTGTCCCTATCTTCCGTGGGCGCTGCAGATTTGAGGAGACCTGCTCCTAGTACGAGAGGACCGGAGTGGACGCACCGCTGGTGTACCTGTTGTCACGCCCGTGGCATCGCAGGGTAGCTATGTGCGGAAGAGATAAGCGCTGAAAGCATCTAAGCGCGAAACTCCCTCCAAGATGAGATCTGCCGGGGGCTAGACCCCCCTGAAGGGTCGTTGTAGACCACAACGTTGATAGGCTGGGTGTGCAAGAGCAGCAATGCCCGCAGCTAACCAGTACTAATTGCCCGTGAGGCTTGACCCTATAACCTTGAGGCCCAAAAAACACCAAAAAAGCCCAAGGTCCATGCCAAAGACTCAATCAAATTCCAAAAACGATTCGACTGCTGTGAATGAGCTGCACAAAAAAAGGCACCACAACGCCCCCACCAACGTGCAGCTACCCTTTACGCCTGATGACAATAGCAAGCCGGAACCACCCCTGCCCATCCCGAACAGGACCGTGAAACAGCTTCGCGCCAATGATAGTGCGGACTCCCGTGTGAAAGTAGGTCATCGTCAGGCACCCATACCAACAACAAACCCCCTGCCTCAAGCACTACACAGGTGCAAAGGACAGGGGGTTTGGTGTTTGAGGGGGCGCTGAAACATCGCGGTGCGCCCATCCCGCAGCGCGGCAGAGGCGTACGGGAAAAAACGGTTTCCGTGGCAGAATGCTCTCAATTTGCAACAGTGAAACCGTGAGACTGCGCACACTCTTCCCCGGCCTGGTGTTTGTTGCCGCGCTGTCGTCGGCCAGCGCCTTGACTCTGGGGGCGGCAAGCGGTCGGGCCACGCTGGGGCTGCCCGTCGATCTGAGCTTCGATGTCCGCTCGGACTTGGCGCGCGATACCGAATCCACCTGTATCTCCGCTCGGGTGCGCATGGGCGATGTGCTTTTGCCTGACGCGAAGGTGCGACTGAGCACCGTGCCGGCAGGAGAAGGCAGATTTCGGCTGCGGCTGCAGACCACGGTCGCGATCAACGAACCCGTGCTTTCGGTGTCGCTGCAGACGCGTTGTTCGGGCAGTGTCGCCCGCGATTACACGTTTTTGGTGGAAGCACCGATTGCACCGGATCTTTCGCAGTCGGCACCGTCCGTGACGCCGGCCGCGTCCGCCGCGTCTGCCTCCTCGCCGCCACTTCTGGCGCAGGCGACACCCGGCGAAGTCGCAGCGCCCGCCGCGCAACGGCCACGCCCTGCGGCCGCGCCCGTCCGTGCGCAGCGCGAGACCAAGGCTGCAGCGCGCCAGCGTCGGACGACCGAGCAGGGCGGGCCAGCCGCGACCGCGCCCGCGCGCCGGCCTTCGCCCGCAACGACCAGGCAGGCTGAGCCGGCTCCAGGCGCCCAGGCCTTGCCCGAGCGCGGCCCGCGCCTGGTGATGGAACCGCTCGACACCTGGCTGGAGACGCCGCCCTCGCTGCGACTGAGCATGGAACTGGCGACGCCAGTCCCTGCCACGCCCGGGCCCGGCGACGAGCAGAGCCGCCAGCTCTGGCAGGCCTTGAGCAGCGACCCGCAAGCGCTGGCGCAGCAGGCGGTGCAGGCCAGCCAGACACAAGCACAACTTGCGCAATTGCAGACCCAGTTGAAAGCCGAGCAGGCGGCAAGGGCTGAGCTCGCGGCGCGCGTGCAGGCGCTGCGCGATGAGCGCTACACCCCGCTGGTGGTGTATGCGCTGCTGGCCTTGTTGCTGCTGGCGCTGGCGGCCGTGGGCTGGTTGCTTTGGCACCGCCGTCGCTCCGACCCCGCTGCCTGGCATGCGCCTGAGCCGGGCCTGGCGCAGGATCTCGGCACGGATGCGGGCGAGGACGAGGGCGGCTCCACGGTATGGCCCCAAGTGCAGGCGTCGGACACACCCGTCGATTTGCCGCGCGCGGCGCAAGCACCGCCGCCGACGCCGATACCCGATGATCTGCCCAAACCGATTCGGCCCGCAACCACAGGCTCTGCTGCGCAGGCGCCGCCGCCCTTGTCGGCGGTCATGCTCGGAGCACAAGAGGGCTACGTGCGCGAGCTTGAACATCCGGAAGAGCTGTTCGACGTCTTGCAACAGGCCGAATTCTTCATTTCGATCGGCGAACACGAGGATGCAGTGGAGGCGCTGCGCCGCCATATCGCCCAGCACCGCGCTTCGTCGCCGCTTGCCTATCTGGAGTTGCTGCGCCTGTACCACACGCTGGGTCGCGTGGCGGCTTTTGACGAGTTGCGCGCGGCTTTTGAAGAGCGTTTCAACGCCGACATTCCGCCGTTTGCGACCTTTCAGCGCGGCGGGCGCCTGCTTGAGGACTACCCACAGCACCTGGCGCGGATTGAAGCGCTCTGGGGGAGTGCCGAGGTGTTCGATGAGATCCACCGCCTCATGTTTCGCGAGGGCGGGGCGGCCCAAGCGCAGCGCTTCGAGGTGCCGGCCTACGAAGATCTGCTGCTGCTGCTGGCAATTGCCGATACGACCGGCGGCAATGGAGCCGCGAAGGCGGGCCGCGCACCGGCCAGAGGCGGCTTGCCAGCGCCGCAGCACCATCTGCCTGCGGCCGAGCGCCCTGGCGTGGAGACCCTGGCCGGCGATCTGATGCTGCAGCCTTCCGAGCAAATGCCGGTGCGAGAGAGCGAAGACGGCGATGCAGGCACCATCGATACGCCATCGCCCGCAGCGCCATTGCATTTCGAGGACGGGCTGGTGCAGCTGACGCTCGAACCCCGCGACCAGGGCAAGCGGGCGGACAAGTTCTGATGCGGGGGCTCGACCTGGTCCTTATCGCTCCGTGGTCGCCTGCATCAGCGCCATGAGCTGCTGCGCGGCCGCCCGCGGATCGGCCGCCTGGACGATGGCGCGCACGACAGCGACCGAGCCGACCCCGCAGGCGCGCACCGCAGGCACTTGCGCCGCGCCTATGCCGCCGATCGCCACCAGAGGGTAGACGCGCATCAGCCGCGCATAGTCGGCCAGGCGCGCAAGACCCTGGGGCGCAGTGGGCATGGATTTGAGGGTAGTTGGAAACACCGCACCCAGGGCGATGTAGCTTGGAGCGAGCCGGTCGGCGGCGAGCATTTCCGCGTAACCGTGGGTGCTGACGCCCAGGCGCAGGCCGCTCGCGCGCAAGCAGGCGAGCTGTGCGGGCTGCAGCGACTGCAGATCTTCCTGGCCCAAGTGCACGCCGTAGGCACCGGCGGCGATGGCTGCCTGCCAATGGTCGTTGATGAACAGCCGCGTGGGGCTGCCGGCGACCGCGGCCACTGCCGCTCGGACCTCGGCCTGGATGACTGCGTCATCGGCGTGCTTGAAGCGCAGCTGCACCGTGGGCACGCCTGCCGCTGCCATGCGCGCCACCCAGGCCGCGTCCGGCACCACGGCGTACAGCCCCAGCGCTTTGGGGCAAGGCGCAAAAGCGTCGGCGCGCGGCTGCGCTTGCAGGCCAAAGTCCTGCGGCGCGTCAGGCCAGTGTGCGGCATCGAACTGGCCCAGCCGATCGGTCTGAGCCTGCCAGGCGCGGGCCAGGACGAGGGCGTCTGCGGCGATGAAACCCAGGGCGCTGCATGCGGCCAGTGCTGCGCGGTAGACGGCGCCTTGCGACTGCCCGGCGGGAAGCGGCTGCGCGGCAAAGCCTGCCAGGCGCGCGCGGTGCTGGTCGACGATGGCCTGCTGCATGGCGGCTTGGTTCATGCGCCGGCTCCCTTGCCCTGATGCCAGAAGGGGGTGCCGAGCACCGGGGTGCTCGGCTGGGCAGAGCTGCGTGGCTGCATGGCGCCAGCCAGGAAGGCCGCGCGCCCGGCTTGCACGGCGTTTGCGAAGGCGCCGGCCATCTGCGCCGGGTCGCTGGCCAGTGCCACTGCAGTGTTGAGCAGCACGCCGTCGTAGCCCCATTCCATGACCTGGCAAGCGTGCGAGGGCAGGCCCAGGCCCGCATCCACCAGCATGGGCACGGCCAGGCGCTCGCGCAGCAAGCGCAGGCCTTGCGGGTTGACGGGGCCCTGGCCCGTGCCTATGGGCGCGGCCCAGGGCATTACCGCCTGACAGCCGACATCCACCAGGCGCTGGCAGACGACCAGGTCCTCGGTGCAGTAGGGCAGCACCTTGAAGCCGTCCTTGACCAGCGCCTGGGCGGCGTCGACGAGCTGCAGGGTGTCGGGCTGCAAGGTGTAGTCGTCGCCTATCACTTCCAGCTTGATCCAGGGCGTGGCGAAGACTTCGCGCGCCATCTGAGCCGTGGTGATTGCCTCCTGCGCGCTGCGGCAGCCGGCGGTGTTGGGCAGCACCATGCAGTCAAGCTGCTGCAGCAATTGCCAGAAACCACCGCCCGAGTCCGGCGCGGCGCCCTGGCGGCGCAGCGACGCCGTGACCATGGCCGGGCGCGCGCGTGCCACGGCCGCCTCCAAGACGGCGGGTGAGGGGTAGCGCGAGCTGCCCAGCAGCAGGCGGCTGGAAAAACGCTCGCCATAGAGCACGAGCGCGTCGTCAGTGCAAAGTGTGTGGTGCATGGTTCAACCGCCCGTCACGGGCGCAATGATTTCGATCTGGTCGCCGGCTTGCAAAGCCTGCGTGGCCCAGTCGGAGCGGGGTATGAAACGCAGGTTGACCGCCACCGCAAACGGCGGCGTGGGCGCAAGCCAGGCAATGGCGTCGCTGACCAGCGCGCCTTCGGGCAGTTCGGCGCTTTGGCCGTTCAAGAGGACTTTCATCGTGGTGTCCGTGGCCCCGCTTGCAGGCGCAGGCCGAATTGCGCGGCAAGCCCCGAGCGCCCTTCGCGGATGAACTGCAGCGCCACGTCCAGCAGGGCGGGCGCGATCAGATAGCCGTGGCGATACAAGCCGTTGATCTGCAACGTGCGCTCGGCCGGCATGCGCAGCGCGGGGTTGTTGTCGGGCAGTGCGGGGCGGCACTGCGTGGCGACTTCGAGGATGCGTGCTTCGGCAAAACCGCTGTGCAGCGCATAGGCAGCGCTCAGCAGCTCCAGCACCGACTGCACGCTGGCGGGCGAGAGGTCGTCCGACTCGATTTCGGTCGCGCCGACGACAAAGACATGGTCCTGTTTGGGCACGATGTAGACCGCATAGCGCGGATGCACCAGGCGCGTGGGCCGCGCCAGCGTGAGCTCGGGCGCATGCACGCGCAGGACTTCACCGCGCACGCCGCGCAGTCCGGGCCAGTCGGCGCGTGCGCCCAAGCCGCGGCAGTCGATCAGCAGCTCTGGCTGGCCGGGGCTGCCCGGCGCAAAGTCCGCCAGCGCCTTGCGGCTGTGCCAGTGCAGCGCGACGCCCAGCGCCTGCATGCGGGCGGCCAGCGCCGCCAGCAGCTGGCGGTTGTCCAGCTGGCCCTCGCCGGGCAGATAAAGCCCCGCGCGAAAGCGCCCGGCGAGTGCCGGCTCGTGCAGCGCGACGCCGGCCGCGTCCAGCGGCTGCGCTGGCGGCAAGTCGGGCAGCAGCGCCTGGGTGTGCGCGAGCTTGTCTTGCAGGCGTGCGGCTTCGGCGCCGTCCTGCCAGTGCCAGACGATGAGCGTGCCGTTGTGCTGGAAGAACACCGGCTGGCCCAGCTCGCCGAGCAGCTCGGGCCAGCGGCGCATGCCGTACTGGCCCATGCGCACGATCGCCGGCTCGCTCACCGCAGCCTCGGCCAGCGGGGCCAGCATGGCGGCGGCCACGCGCGCGGCCGATGCTTCGCCCTCGGGGCCGCCGGCGTCGTACACCTCCACGCGCCAGCCCTCGCGCGCCAGGGCGACGGCAAGCAGGCGACCCATGAGGCCGGCGCCCAGAATGGCGATGCGGCTGTGGCCGGGGGAAAGGGCGGGCAGATGCAGCGTGTCCATGCTCGTTCAGACCCGTGAACCAGACGCGGCGCCGCGAACATTGCGCCCGCAGACGGGGCGGGCACAGGGCGATCGCAGGCCGCGCGCAGCGGGGTTCTTCCGGGCCGCGGCGCCCTGGGCTGCGGGGGCACTGCCTGGTCCGCGATGGCCGATACCAGCACGGGCGCTCGTGCGCAGCGCGCTGGGGTCGCCGGCGGGCTTGCCCGATAATTTGCCGCCATGACGCAAGCTGCACCCATCCCCGCCGCGCCGCGCTATGTGCGCGTGCTCTCCATCGCTGGTTCGGACAGCGGCGGCGGCGCCGGCATCCAGGCCGACCTCAAGACCTTCAGCGCGCTGGGCTGCTACGGCATGACCGCGATCACCGCGATCACCGCGCAAAACACCCAGGGCGTGCGCGCCATCCATCCAGTGCCGGCGAGCATGGTGCGCGAACAGATCGACGCGGTGGTGCAGGACATCGGCGTGGATGCGGTCAAGATCGGCATGCTGGCCACGCCCGAGCTGGTGCGCGTCGTGGCCGAGGCCGTCCGCCGCCATGGCCTGCGCCGCGTGGTGCTGGACCCGGTGATGGTGGCCACCAGCGGCGACCGCCTGATCGCGCGCGAGACGGTGCAGGCGCTGGTGAACGAGCTGTTTGCGCTGGCGGACGTCGTCACGCCCAACCTCGACGAGGCGGCGCTGCTGCTCGGTCGGGGCATCGACGGCGTGGGCGCGCTCTCGGGGGCGGCGCAGGCGCTGCGCGCGCTCGGCGCGCCGGCGGTGCTGCTCAAGGGCGGGCACCTGCCGGGCGACTGGGTGGTCGACGTGCTGGCCATGGCCGACGGCGCCGAAGAGCGGCTGGAGTCCGCCCGCATCGCCACGCACAACGGCCATGGCACCGGCTGCACGCTGTCCTCGGCGATTGCCGCCTTCCTGGCCCAGGGCGAGCCGCTGGCGCAGGCGGTGCGCCATGCGCGCAGCTACATCCTGGGGGCGATCACCGCGGGTGCCCAGGTGCGCACCGGCCAGGGGCATGGGCCGCTGAACCACGGCTACGCGCCGCTGCCCCAGCACATCGTGCAGACTAGCTGATTGATAGCTGCCAGCGCTGGCAGAGAAACGATTTGAAGTAGTTTTCATATCGGAACTGTTGACTGATGCGCGCTGGCAGCTATCGTTTTGGTTGATCTCCGGGTCGCCAGGGCGAGCACGAAGCACAGCAGCAGCGTGGGCAGCGCCGAGCCGCCCAGCGCCGGCAGCAGGTGCGGCGCCGCGTGGTAGAAGGCAATGCCGACAAGCCAGATCAGCGTCGCGCCCCAGTGCACCGCACGCGCCTGGGCCAGCAGCGCGCCCGCCGGCACGCCGAAAGCCAGGCGGCCCAGAATCACGCCAAACAGCGGCACGAAGACCGAGCTGAGCGTCAGCAAAAAGGGCTCCAGGCTGTGCATGGGCAGCAGCAGCGCAAAGCCGGTGCAGGCCAGCGCCATCACCACGCCCCAGCGGCGGATGCTCCAGCGCGGCTGCAGGCTGTGCAGCGACACCGAGCCGGAATAGGCGTCGCCGTAGGCGTTGTCGATCTCGTCGATCAGGATCAGCGACAGCGCGATCAGGCCGCCCTGGGCGAGCAGCAGCGCGGTCACCAGGTTTTCGCTCGGCAGCACCAGCGCCACCAGCACGCCCAGGCCATAGCACCAGATGTTGGCGATCGCATAGCCCAGCCAGGTGCCGTGCAGCGCGCTGCGCCCGCTCCTGCCGTGGCGCGCGTAGTCGGCCACCAGCGGCAGCCAGGACACCGGCATGGCAATCACCAGGTCGATGGCCGACAGCGCACCCATGCTGCCGTCGCCGCTGCGCTGCCACAGCGCCGCCAGCCCCTGGGTCTGGGCCATGCTGGAAAACTGCCAGCTCAGCCACAACAGCGACAACACCACCAGTGGCAGCGCGATGCGCGCAATCAGCTTGCGCACCAGCGCCACCATGGAGCCGCTGATGAGCAGCAGCACCACGGCGCCCCAGGCCAGCGTGGCGAGCAGCGGCCCCTGGCTGCTGGTGAGCATGCCTGCCTGGCGACCTATGGCGACGGTGGCGTCGCGCATCACCACGAGCTCAAACGCGCCCCAGCCCAGCAGTTGCACGATGTTGAGCACGATGGGCAGGCTGGCAAAGCGCCGGCCATAGACCACATGCATCAAGCCGGCGCTGGCCAGGCCGCTGTCGCAGCCGAGCTTGCCCACCCAGCCCAGCAGCCCCGCGCCGATGAGCGAGCCGACGACGATGGCCGCCAGCGCCTCGCGCGTGCTCAGAGCCGGCATCAGGTAGGCGCCCACCTGCATCACCAGCAGGCCTACGCCCAGGCTGAACCAGAGCGAGGCGTGGTCGCGCCAGCCAAAGGCGCGTGCACCGCTGTCCAGCGGTGTCAGGGCTTCATTGTGTGCCGCGTGGGCGGGTGGTGTGCTCACTTGCATGCTCCTTGTGCGTGCGCGCGGGCAGCCGCACAAGAAAGCAGTGGCGAAGAATTCGCAGCCGTGTCGTGAGCGTGCTTCCCTGCGCGAGGATGATCTCAATCAGGTTCAAAGGGACTGTCTCAGCCGATCGCTCGGCACCCCCAGCAGCGGCCGATTGTAGGCCAGTGGCGCAGCGCGCCGTCAGCGCTCCAGGTATTTGAGCTTTTCGCGCACGCCGTTCCATTCGTCGGCGTCGGGCATGGGTTCGTGGCGCCGCGCCAGGGTCTTCCAGCCCGGTGCGTTGGTCAGTTCGGCGTTGAGCGCGATGAAGTGCTGCTCATCGGCCGGTACGTCTTCTTCCGCAAAGATGGCATTGGCCGGGCACTCGGGCACGCAGACGGCGCAGTCTATGCACTCGTCCGGGTTGATCACGAGCATGTTGGGCCCTTCGACGAAGCAGTCGACGGGGCAAACGTCCACACAGTCGGTGTATTTGCACTTGATGCAGTTGTCAGAGACGACGTGGGTCATGGCACTACCAGCAAGAGGGAACGAAACGACGTTTTGATTCTAGGGGGCGCTGGTCGGAGCTCGGCTCAGGCCGCCCCTATCAGCGCAATGGAAAAAGGGTGAAGCACAGCGCTCAGCGCGACTGCGCGGCGCGCTTCCAGGCCTGGGCTGCGCCAGGCGCATCACCACGGCGCTCGGCCAGTTCGGCCAGTTGGCACCAGGCGCGTGCGCGCAGGCCGGCGTCGCTGGCGCTCTGGCTCGCGTCGCTGTAGAGCTGCTCGGCCTTGCCCCAGAGCTGCATGCGCCGGCAGGCGCCGGCCGCAAGGTATTGCAGCGCGGGGTCGCGCGGCTGGCTGCGCTGGCGCGCCTCGATCAGGCCGAGCCAGTGGCTGTCCATGCCTTCCAGGCTCGCCTCCAGCGCCAGCGCCAGCTTGTGGCGCTGGTGTTCTTGCAGCGTGTCGTACTGCTCCCAGGCGGGCAGCAGCCACTGGCGCGCCTGCGCGGCGCTGCCGCCGAGCTGCAGATGGCGCCGGGCCGCGTGGATGGCCACTTCAGGCATGGTGCGCTCCTGCGGCTCCAGCGCTTGCCAGGCGCTGTGCAACTGGCTGTCGTCGCGGGTTTCGTCCAGCAGCGCCACCGCCAGCGTGCGCACCAGCGTGGACGCAACTTCAGGCGAGAAGGCGCGGTGCTTGGCCAGCAGTCGGGCGGTTTCCAGCGCGTCGCGCGTGCGCCCGGCCAGGCGCGCCGCCTTGAGCCGGGTGCGCAGCGCCAGCGTGCGCCGCGACGCGCCCTGGGGCAGGGCGGCCAGGCGCTCGAGCGCTCCTTCGGCGTCGCGCTCGTCGAGCAGCCAGCGCGCAGAGCGCAGTTGCACGCCTTCGCGCAGCTCCTGCCCGGCGCTGTCGGGGTGTTCGCCCAGCGCCTCCAGCGCCAGCGCCAAGTGCTCGCTGCGGCCGCTGCGGTCTTGCAGCGCGTGCGAGCTCTCGGCCGCCACCACGTGCGCCAGCGTGCGCAGCTGGCCGCCGTGCGGGGGCGGTTTGTCGGCGCCGGCCAGCGCCTGCTGCTGGGCCAGCGCCGCCTGCGCCGCCTTGCGCGCGCGCACGAAGCGCCCCGCCAGCAGCTGGGCGATGGCGTCGAGCATCGCGCCGTGCATCGCGCGCTCTTTCTGCTGCTGGCGCCAGCGCCGTGCCTGGCGCGGCAGCTCGCGCAGCGCGGACAGACCGTGCAGCGCGCCGTAGATCAGCAAGATGGCGGCAAACAGCAGCACCAGCACCAGATTCAGCGACAGGTCTATGCGCCACGGCGGCCAGAACACGGTGACCGTGCCCTGGTTGTTGCCCGCAAATACCGCGACCGCGACGGCCGCGCCAAACAGTGCCAGAAACCACAGTGCCGCGCGCATGCCTGCCCCCGCTCAGCGCCCGGCCGCCGCAGTAGCGAGCGCGGAGTAGGTGTCGACGGGCCGCGGGATCTGGGTGTCGTGCAGGTTGTCCTGCAGCTGCTGCAGCGCGGCAAGAAAGCCTTGGCTGCGCCGTCCGTTCGGATCGAAATAGCGCGCGAAGCCGCGCTGCGCCGCGGCCAGCTCGGTGCGCGCATTGTCCAGGCGGCGCGCAAGAATGCTCAGGCGCGCATTGGCCAGTTGCAGCTTCAGGTTCTGGCGCAGGAACCAGGCCTGCTCGGGCGCGAGCAGCACCGCATCGGGCCGGTCCACGCGGCTGACGCGCACCAGGCTCAGCGCCTGGTCGCGCACGCCGCTCCACAGGGTCTGCAGCGCCGCCTGCCAGGCGGGCAGGGCGCTCGCGCCGTCGCTGCCGGTGCGGGCGGCGGGGCGTGCCGGGCGCATGTCGCTGGCCAGCGCCACGTCGTTGCTCAGCGCGAGTTCGTCGACCTGGCGCGCCAGATTGTCCAGGCGCCCGAGCAGCCCCGCGGTGTCGGTGACCTTGGCGCGTTCCAGGGTTTCGGTGTCCTGCTCCAGCGCGCGCAGCACCGGTGCCAGGCGCGGCTGGGCGGCGCGCTCTACCCGCTGGTGGGCGTTTTTCATCGCCACGACCAGAGGCTGCAGGCTGCCGGTGAGCTCGGCCTGCTGCTGCGCCAGCGCGATGCTTGCCTGCACGTCGGCGATCAGGTTCTCGTCGCGGGTGCGCGACAGGCTTTGCGTGAGCTCTTCGAGCTGGCTGCGCTGCAGCGCGACTTCGGCCACGCGCGATTCCATCACGCTCATGCGGGCGCTGGCCTCGCGCGCCTGGTCCTGGGCCTCACGCGCCAGGGTGCGTGCCTCGGTGGCCTGGGCGCCGGCGTCGGCGCTCTGGCGCGCCAGCTGCTCCTGGATGTTGGACAGCCGCTGCCAGAGCATGACCGACATGGCCAGCGCCGCCAGCGCCACGATGGCCAGCACGGCGGTGAGCAGCGCGCCGCTGCGCGCGGGCGCTGCGGCTGCGGGGGCGTGCGGCGGCACGGGCACCGCGTCGCCGGCGGCAAGGGAAGGGTGCTCAGTGCTCATGCCAGGATTTTATCGACGCCGCCACATCGGCCAGCGCGGGGCGGCAGTCGCGCACCTGGCCAAAGCCCGCGCGGCGTGCCGCCTGGGCAATGCGCGGGTGCGTGGCCAGGGCGCGCGCGCCGCTCCAGTCCTGGCCCGCAGGCAGCGGCGGCAGATGGCCCAGCGCCTCGCTGCTGCTGAACAGCCACAGCGAGCCGTCGCGGGCGGCGGCGCGCACCAGGGCCTGCGCGCCCTCGTCCAGGGGCGGCGCGCAGCGCTCGTAGCTCGCGATCCGGTCGACCTGCGCGCCGGCCGCAGCCAGCCGCTGCGCCAGCCAGTCGCGCCCCTGGCCCTGGGCGCAGTGCGGCTCGCTGGTGCCGCGCACGATGAGCACGCGCGCGCCCGGGCCGATCTGCGGCGCTACCTGCTGCCACAGCGCCTCGGAGTCGAACTGCAGCGCCTGTTCGTCTGGCCCGTCGATCAGCGCGGCCGGCACGCCACAGGCCCGCAGCGCACGCACCGTGCCGGGGCCGGGCGCCCAATACCTTGTTTTGATAGCTGCTTGCGCATGTGCAGCAAGCGTTTGAGCCGAATTTGATTCAAAAAAATGGCGCACTGCGTTGCCGCTGACAAACATCAGCGCCTGGTAGTCGCGCCAGCGCTCGCGCGCCGCTTGCAAGCCCTGGCGCAGCGCCGGCGCGCTCAGCGGGCGAATCGCCAGCAGCGGCAGCGCAAGGGCCGCAACGCCCAGCTCTTGCAATGCGGCAACCCAGCGTTCGGCGTCGGGCGCCGCGCGCGTGACGATGGTGCGCCGCGGCCAGCTTTCAGGCATCGCGTTCGACCACGGCGCCGCGCGCCTGCAACTGGGCCGCCACGGCCAGGCCCAGCGCATCGGCCTGCGCCTGCGTGGTGATGCTCGCGCTGCCCTCGGCGCGCACCAGCGGCTGATCGCCCGCAAGCGCGCCCCAGGCGGCCTGCAGTTGCAAGCTCTGGTCCTGCCAGCGCGCGTGCGCCGCCAGCGGCATGGAGCAGCTGCCGCCCATGGCGCGGCTGACCGCGCGCTCGGCCGTCACCGCCAGCCAGGTGCGCTCGTCGGCCAGCGGCGCCAGCGCGGCCAGCAGCTCGCTGCGCGCGCTGCGCACCTCGATGGCCAGCGCGCCCTGGCCGGCTGCGGGCAGCATCTCGGACGGCTCGAAGATGGCGCGGATGCGCCCGCCCAGGCCCAGGCGCTTGAGGCCTGCGGCCGCGAGCACGATGGCCGCGTACTGGCCTTCGTCGAGCTTGCGCAGCCGCGTGTTGACGTTGCCGCGCAGCGGCTCGATGCGCAGGTCGGGGCGCAGCGCATGCAGCAACACCTGACGGCGCAGGCTGGAGGTGCCGACCACCGCGCCCGGCGGCAGCTCCTGCAGGCTGGCGTGCCGGGGCGAGACGAAGGCGTCGCGCGGGTCTTCGCGCGCCATCACGCAAGCGAGCGCAAAGCCGGGCGGCAAGTCCATGGGCACGTCCTTGAGCGAATGCACCGCCAGGTCGGCGCGGCCTTCTTCGAGCGCGACTTCCAGCTCCTTGATGAACAAGCCCTTGCCGCCGACCTTGGAGAGGCTGCGGTCCAGGATCTGGTCGCCGCGCGTGGTCATGCCCAGCAGCCGCACCGCATGGCCGCGCGCCTGCAGCAGGGCTTGCACATGCCGCGCCTGCCACAGCGCGAGCTGGCTTTCGCGCGTGGCGATGGTCAGGGACAGGGGGGTTGCATTGCTTGCCGTCATGCCGCCATTGTGTCGCAGTGCGCGCCCAGCGCCGGCATGTCGCCAAGGCGACCCAAGGCGTTTACACTTCACGCATGCTGCAATGCAACATATGCATAACCCTGACCGAGGCCTTCGATGAACCCACCCGCTGAAACCCGTCGCAGCGCGCCCGCGCAGCGCAAGGACAAGGACGCCCCGCTGATTGCCGACATCCGCCTGCTCGGGCGCATTCTGGGCGACGTGATCCGCGAGCAGGAGGGCGCGGGCGTGTTCGAGCTGGTCGAGCAGATCCGCCAGCTCTCGGTGGCCTTTCGCCGCGACGACGACCAGCGGGCGGACCATGCGCTCAAGCGCCTGCTCAAGTCGCTCAGCGGGGACGAGACGGTCAAGGTGATACGCGCCTTCACCTATTTCAGCCACCTGGCCAACCTGGCTGAAGACCGGCACCACATCCGTCGCCGCCAGATCCACGAGCGCGCGGGCAGCAGCCAGGAGGGCGGCATCGACGTGGCACTGGCGCGGCTGCGCTGGGCCGGCATTGCGGCGCAGACCGTGGCGGCGACCCTGGCGGACAGCTACGTGGTGCCTGTGCTCACCGCACACCCGACCGAGGTGCAGCGCAAAAGCATCCTCGACGCCGAGCGCGAAATTGCCGCGCTGCTGGCCGCGCGCGACGACATCAGCGCGCGCGCCCAGCTCTACAACAGCGCGCGCGACATCCTCACCCCGCGCGCGCTCGCGGCCAACGAAGCCGGGCTGCGCGCGCGCGTGGCGCAGCTGTGGCAGACGCGGCTGCTGCGCGTCTCGCGCCTGACCGTGGCCGACGAGATCGAAAACGCGCTGTCCTATTACGAATCGACCTTCATCGGCGAAATCCCCAAGATCTATGCAGACCTTGAGCAGCAACTGGGCGACAGCGGCCCGGTGGCGAGCTTTCTGCGCATGGGCCAGTGGATTGGGGGCGATCGTGACGGCAACCCCAACGTGGGCGCCGACACGCTCAGGCTGGCGCTGCGCCGCCAGGCCGAGGTGGCGCTGCGCCACTATCTTGGCGAGGTGCATGCGCTGGGGCGCGAGCTGTCGCTGTCGGCGCGGCTGGTGCAGGTGTCGCCCGCGCTGCAGGCGCTGGCCGAGGCTTCGGGCGACCTGAGCGAGCACCGCAGCGACGAGCCCTACCGGCGCGCGCTCAGCGGCATCTACGCACGCCTGGCCGCGACCTGCACGGCGCTGAGCGGCGCGCCCGCGGCGCATGTGCCGGTGGCGGCGCTGGCCGCCTACGACAGCGCCGAGGCCTTCCTGGCCGACCTGCGCGTGATCGAGGATTCGCTGCTTTCGCACAAGGGCGCGGCCCAGGCGGCCGAGCGCCTGCATGCGCTGGCGCGCGCGGTGCAGGTCTTCGGTTTTCACCTGGCGACGGTGGACTTGCGCCAGAGCTCCGACCAGCACGAGCGCGTGCTGGCCGAGCTGCTGGCCGTGGCGCGGCTAGAGCCCGACTACGCCGCCCTGGACGAGGGCGAGCGCCAGCGCCTGCTGCTGCGCCTGCTGTGCGACGCGCGGCCGCTGCGCGTGCTCGGGGCCGACTACAGCGCCCACACCCGCGGCGAGCTGGCCATCTTCGAGACCGCCCGCGCCCTGCGCCAGCGCTGCGGGCGCGAGGCCATACGCCACTACATCATCAGCCACACCGAGACCGTGAGCGACTTGCTGGAGGTGCTGCTGCTGCAAAAGGAAACCGGCCTGCTGCACGGCACGCTCGATGGCGAATGCAGCGCAGAGCTGATCGTCTCGCCGCTGTTTGAAACCATAGAAGACCTGCGCAACGCCGCGCCCATCATGCGCGCCTACTACGCGCTGCCCGGCATCGCGGCCATGGTGCGCGCCAGCGGCGCCGAGCAAGACATCATGCTGGGCTACAGCGACAGCAACAAGGACGGCGGCATCTTCACCAGCAACTGGGAGCTGTACCGCGCCGAGATTGCCCTGGTGCAACTGTTCGACGAGCTCAACGCCGCGCTGCCCGGGCAGGGCATCCGCATGCGCATGTTCCACGGGCGCGGCGGCACCGTCGGCCGCGGCGGCGGCCCCAGCTACCAGGCCATCCTGGCGCAGCCGCCGGGCACGGTGCGCGGGCAGATCCGCCTGACCGAGCAGGGCGAGGTCATCGCCAGCAAATACGCCAACCCCGAGATCGGCCGGCGCAACCTGGAAACCCTGGTGGCCGCCACGCTCGAGGCCACGCTGCTGCAGCCTACCAAGCCCGCGACCAAGGCCTTTTTGCAGGCCGCGGCAGAGCTGTCCGAATCCAGCATGGCCGCCTACCGCGCGCTGGTTTACGACACGCCGGGCTTTGCCGACTACTTCTTCAGCGCCACGCCGATCCGCGAGATCGCCGAGCTCAACATCGGCTCGCGCCCGGCCTCGCGCAAGGCCGGCCAGCGCATCGAAGACCTGCGCGCCATTCCCTGGGGCTTCAGTTGGGGCCAGTGCCGCCTGACCCTGCCGGGCTGGTACGGCTTTGGCAGCGCGGTGCAGGCCTTCGTGAACGCGCCGGGCACGGACGAGAAGGCGCGCTGGGCGCTGCTGCGCCGGATGGTGCGCCAGTGGCCCTTCTTCAGCGCGCTGCTGTCCAACATGGACATGGTGCTGGCCAAGAGCGACCTGGCCCTGGCCAAGCGCTACAGCGAACTGGTCACCGACGCGCGCCTGAGAAAGCGCGTGTTTCTGGCGATCGAGCAGGAATGGCAGCGCACCATGGACGCGCTCAGCCGCATCACCGGCGAGCGCGAGCGCCTGGCGCACAACAGCGCGCTGGCGCGCTCCATCCGCCACCGCTTTCCCTACATCGACCCGCTGCACCATCTGCAGGTCGAGCTGATCCGCCGCTGGCGCGCCGAGCCCGGCAACGAGCGCGTGCGCACCGGCATCCAGTTGTGCATCAACGGCATTGCCGCGGGCTTGCGCAACACCGGCTGATGCGCCCGGGCGCAGGGCGCGGTCGCGCGGACAGGCGGTGAAACGGCCGCGTTTTGCGCCGATCGCCGCGCTGCTTGCCGCCTACCATCTGCGCATGCGCCCCTTTGCCCCCCGCTTGCGTCTTGCCGCCGCGCTGCTGGCCCTGGCCGTCGTGGCGGGCTGCTCTACCCTGGACGTGCCGCGTGCCGACAACTACCCGGTCAGCGGGCAGAAGAAGGCGCGCGCGCTGCACCATTGGGACGTGCTGGCCCAGGACGTGGCGCGGCGCCTGGCCGAAAAGATTGCCACCTGGCCGCCCGGTGAGCACCCGATCGAGGTCGGCGCCGCCGGCGCATCGAGTTTCAACCAGAGCTTCGTCAAGCTGCTGCGCGTGCACCTGCTGGAGCAGGGCGTGGCCTTGTCGGATGGGCCCGCGGCGGTGCGGCTCGAGGTGCAGACCCAGGTGGTGCAGCACGGCTCGACGGACCAGCTCAATTCCCCCGTGGCCTTGCCGCTGACCACGCTGGGCTCGGGCGTGGGCGTGCTCTACGACTGGCAGACGCATTACAGCGACCGCCATCTGCTGCCCGGCGTGGCCACCGGCGTGGGCTTGGGCTTGGGGCTGGTGCTGGACCTGGCGCGCTACCACACGCAAGGCGCGGCCGCCGGCGGGCCGACGCGCACCGAGGTGCTGGTGAGCACCTGGCTCAAGAGCGGCGGACAAGTGCTGGCCGGCTCGGCCGACATGTACTACATCGAACGCGCCGACGCGCCGCTGTACCTGGACGAAGCGCCGCCCCTGCCGCCCGCGCCCGCGGCCAAGGTCTGGAAGGTGGTGAACCCATGAGGCGGCGCATCGCCCTGGCCGGCGTGGCCGCGTACGCACTGAGCGCGGCGGGCTGCGCCGCCTACTACTACGGCGACCCGGTGGTGGGCCCGGGGCGCGGCGCTGCGCCGAGCGGCGCTGGCACGCTGGTGCAAGCCAACCAGGCGGCGGTGGACGCGCTCTTGCAGGCCGCGCCGCTGCAGCCGGGCGAGACGGTGCTGGTAGCGAGCCTGGTCAGCGTGGACCGGCTGGGCGAATCCTCGCGCCTGGGCCGCATCTGCTCCGAACAGATCGCCGGGCGCCTGGTGCAGCGCGGCGTGCCGGTGGTGGAAGTGCGCCTGCGCGAGCAACTGGCGCTGCAACCCGCCCAGGGTGAGCTGCTGCTCTCGCGCGAGCTGCAGGCCGTAAGCCAGGCCCATGCGGCGCGCGCGGTGCTCGTGGGCACCTACGCGGTGTCGGCCCGGCAGGTGTACATCAGCCTCAAACTGGTGCGCCCCGAGGGCAATCTGGTGGTTGCGGCGCAGGACTACGCGCTGCCGATGAGCGCCGACATCCAGACGCTGCTGGCCGGCCGCTGAGGCGCAAGCGCCCTGCTTTTGTCGAATTTGCTATTGAAAGAGTAGCTGCCAGAGCTTGCCAGTATTGCGCTGGAGCTACTTTTCATTCAAAAGTCAAAACTCAGTGCAGCTTGAGCGCCTTCTTGCTCTTGCTCTTGCCCGCGCGTGCCGGCGGGTTGCACAGGCCGCAGGTGTAGTGGCGGCTTTCGTACAGGTCGCTGACGAACTGGCCCTTGCACTGGCTGCACGCGGTGCGCGTGAGCATGCCGGCGTCGACGAACTTGACCAGCCGCCAGGCGCGGGTGAAGGACAGCAGCGGCTCGATCTCGGCCGCCTGCACCTGTTCGTTGTACAGGCGATAGGCCTTGGTCAGCAGCTCTACCGCGTCCAGGTCCACGCCCTTGGAGAGGTATTCGTAGATGTTCAGGAACAGCGAGCTGTGGATGTTCTCCTGCCAGGTGAGAAACCAGTCGGTGGAAAACGGCAGTTGCCCCTTGGAGGGCGAGCGCCCGGCCACTTCCTTGTACAGGCGGATCAGGCGCTCGTAAGAGAGCGTGGTTTCCGATTCGAGCACCTGCATGCGCGCGCCCATTTCGATGAGCATGGCGGCGCGCTCGATCTGGCGCGATTCGTTCAGTACGCTTTTGGGGGCGGTGGCCATGGCGGGGGGCTCCTGTCAGATCACTTCGGCAATGCGGCTGGCCATCAGGATGTTGGCGTGCAGCGTGTTGGTCGCCTCGCTCGCGACCTTGGTCGGGGTGTTGTGGTTGGTCAGCAGGCTCCAGACCAGCTCGTCGTCCACGCGGAAGCTGCACAGCAGGGTGTTGCGCGAGGCGAGCTTGAGCACCTGCGCGGTGGACAAGGTGACCAGGATGTCGGCGGCTTCTTCGCTCAGGCCCAGGCGGAACACCGCTTCGGCCTTGTCGCGGCGAATCAGGTTCTGCGCCAGCATCAGATAGGTGAGGTTGGCTTCGCGGATTTCGGACAGCAACTGTTCGTCGGTCATGGTGCATTCCTTTCAGGGCGGGATCTGCGCGATCCCTTGAAATGCATTGTGAAAGTGGGGCAAAAGAAAAATAAGTCGGCATCCGGAGCGACAGCGCGTTGGGTGCAGGGCGCGGGCCTTGTAGGAAGTTGCCTGACACAGGCGTACATGCAAGCGCGATAAGCAGGGCATGGGCGGGTCTGTTCTTCCCGTTGCGCTGGGTAGGCCGACGCCGGGCGCACGGGATGCCGGCGCGCCCCGGTGCGCCATTCAAACGCGTGTAAATTCGCGCCCTGATGACTACACCCGCCCAGACGATCTCCGCCGCGCCCGCTGCTGCCGGCGCTCCTCCTCTTGCGCGCATTCGCGCCGACGTGCGCGCCATGCACGCCTATGCGGTGCAACCGGCGCAAGGCCTGCTCAAGCTCGACGCGATGGAAAACCCGCACCGCCTGCCGCCAGAGCTGCAGGCGCAACTGGGCGAGCGGCTGGGCCGGGTGGCGGTCAACCGCTACCCTGGCGAGCAGCTCGCGCAGTTGCGCGAGGCGCTGCTGCGCCACGCCGGCCCGCCGCCTGGCTGGTCGCTGATGCTGGGCAATGGCTCGGACGAGCTCATCACCCTGCTGGTGCTGGCCTGCGCCGTGCCCGGCGCCTCGGTGCTGGCGCCCGAGCCGGGCTTCGTGATGTACGCGCTGAGCGCGCGGCTGCAAGGCCTGGGCTACCACGGCGTGCCGCTGCGCGCGGACTTTTCGCTCGACGAGGCGGCGCTGGCGCAGGCGATAGAGCGCGAGCGCCCGGCGCTGCTCTTTCTGGCCTACCCGAACAACCCCACGGGCACGCTGTGGGATGCGCCGGCGCTTGCGCGCATCATCGCCGCTCAGGGCGCGCATGGCGGCCTGGTGGTGATGGACGAGGCCTACCAGCCCTTTGCCGCGGGCAGCTGGATCGAGCAGGTGCGTGCGCGCCCCGAGGCGCACCGGCATGTGCTGGTGCTGCGCACGCTGAGCAAGTTCGGCCTGGCGGGCATACGTCTGGGCTATCTGATGGGCGACGCGGCGCTGATCGCCGAGATCGACAAGGTGCGCCCGCCCTACAACGTGAGCGTGCTCAATGCCGAATGCGCGCTGTTCGCGCTCGAGCACGAGGCGGTGTTCGCCGCCCAGGCGCAAGACATCCGTGCCCAGCGCGCGCGCCTGATCGAGGCGCTGGCGCAAATGCCCGGCGTGCAGGCCTACCCGAGCGAGGCCAACATGATCCTGGTGCGCGTGCCCGACGCCGCGCGCGCCTTCGAGGGCATGCGCAGCAAAGGGGTGCTGGTGAAGAACGTTTCTACAATGCACCCGCTGCTTGCCAACTGCCTGCGTCTGACGGTGGGCACAGCCGAAGAAAATTCCGCCATGTTGCAAACGCTCAGTGCATCGCTATGACGTCCTCCGCCCTAGTCACCGCCGCCCCTGCCGACCGCATCGCCGAGGTCAGCCGCAGCACCGCCGAAACCCGCATCCGCGTGCGCGTCAATCTGGACGGCAGCGGTCAGGCGCAGCTCAACACCGGCATAGGCTTCTTCGACCACATGCTCGAACAGATCGCGCGCCACGGCCTGATCGACCTGGAAGTGCGCTGCGACGGCGACCTGCACATCGACGGCCATCACAGCGTGGAGGACGTGGGCATCTCGCTGGGCCAGGCGCTGGCGCGCGCGATCGGCGACAAGAAGGGCCTGCGCCGCTATGGCCATGCCTACGTGCCGCTGGACGAGGCGCTCTCGCGCGTGGTGGTGGACCTCTCGGGCCGCCCCGGCCTGCATCTGCACATTCCCTTCACCGCGGCGATGATCGGCGGCTTTGACACGCAGCTGGTGCACGAGTTTTTCCAGGGCTTCGTGAACCACGCAGGCGTCACGGTGCACATCGACAACCTCAAGGGCGTCAATGCACACCACCAGTGCGAGAGCGTGTTCAAGGCCTTTGCCCGCGCGCTGCGCGCCGCCGTCGAACCCGACCCGCGCAGCGCGGGCGTGATCCCGTCGACCAAGGGTGCGCTCTGAGTTTCAAGCAAAAACGGCCTGAAACGCTTGTCTGACAAGCGCTAGCAGCTATGCAAACAAGAGCAAAAACCCTTGCCGTGATCGACTATGGCATGGGCAATCTGCGCTCGGTCGCGCAGGCCGTGCGGGCCGTGGCCGAGGGCGAAGGCTGGACGGTGCTGGTCACGAGCGAGCCCGAGGCGGTGCGCGCCGCCGAGCGCGTGGTGCTGCCCGGCCAGGGCGCCATGCCCGACTGCATGCGGGCGCTGGCCGCGGGCGGCCTGCACGAGGCGGTGCGCGAGGCCGCAGCCAGCAAGCCGCTGATGGGCGTGTGCATAGGCATGCAGATGCTGCTCACGCACAGCGCCGAGGGCAGCGTGGCCGGCCTTGATCTGATCCCCGGCCAGGTGCTGCGCCTGGAAGTGGCCGGGCAGCGCCAGGGCGACGGCAGCCGCTGCAAGGTGCCGCACATGGGCTGGAACCGCGTGCGCCAGCAGCACCACGGCGCGCGCGCGCACCCGATGTGGCAGGGCGTGCCCGACGAGAGCTGGTTCTACTTCGTGCACAGCTACCACGCGCGCCCGCTTGATCCAGATCATTGCGCGGCCACGGTGCACTACGCCAGTGTCTTTGCCTGCGCGCTGGCACGTGATAATCTTTTTGCCACCCAGTTTCATCCGGAGAAAAGCGCGGCCCACGGGCTGCAGCTGTATCGCAACTTCCTGCATTGGAAACCTTGAGGGGTTCGGGCGCGGGGCGCGTCGGCGCAGCAGCGTCCGAGCCCCTTGCCTGACCCGGGTTCAAGGTTCAACGACCAACGTCTTCCCATGTTGCTCATCCCTGCCATCGATCTCAAGGACGGTCATTGCGTGCGCCTCAAGCAAGGCGACATGAAACAAGCCACCACCTTCGGCGAGGACCCCGCCGCCATGGCGCAGCGCTGGCTCGAGGCCGGCGCGCGGCGCCTGCATCTGGTGGACTTGAACGGCGCGTTTGCCGGCCAGCCCAAGAACCGCGCGGCGATCAAGGCCATCCTCAAGGCCGTGGGCAGCGAGATTCCGGTGCAGCTGGGCGGCGGCATTCGCGACCTGGACACGATAGAGCTGTACCTGGATGCGGGCCTGGAATACGTGATCATCGGCACCGCTGCGGTGAAGAACCCGGGTTTCCTGCAGGACGCCTGCAGCGCCTTTGGCGGCCACGTCATGGTCGGCCTGGACGCCAAGGACGGCAAGGTGGCCACCGACGGCTGGAGCAAGCTCACCGGCCACGAGGTGATCGACCTGGCGCGCAAGTTCGAGGACTGGGGCGTGGAGTCCATCGTCTACACCGACATCGGGCGCGACGGCATGCTCAGCGGCATCAACGTCGAAGCCACGGTGCGCCTGGCCCAGGCGCTGAGCATCCCGGTGATCGCTTCGGGCGGGCTGGCCGGCATGGCCGACATCGAGGCGCTGTGCGCCGTCGAAGCCGAGGGCGTGCAAGGCGTGATCTGCGGGCGCGCAATTTATTCCGGCGACCTGGATTTCAGCGCTGCCCAGGAACGCGCCGACGAACTTGCCCAGCCCTGAAGCGGCGCGCCGCCGGTTCAGGCGCTGGCGCCCCCCGCGCCGTCGAGCGCCGCGCACCACTGCTGCACTGCAGCTTCGCCGGCAGAGCCGGCGGATTCGGCCAGCGGCCAGCGCGTGCCGCTGGTGTGGGCGATGGAGCGCAACTGCCACAGCGCTTCGCGCACCAGAAACAGCATCTCCTTGAGCCCCTGGGCGTCGTCCTGCAGCAGGGCGATCAGCTCCTCTTGCTGGTCGGGGTGGCAGCCGGCGTCGTACAGGCTTCTGTGCAGCGCATGCAGACGCTGGGCCACATAGGCCTGGGGGCTGCCCGGCGCATCGGCCACGCCTGCCTCTAGCAGACCGGCGTGCAACTGCTCCCACAGCGCCATGGCCTGGCTGATCTGCGCGGCCGCTTCGCGCACCTGCGCCAGGTCTTCGGGTTCGCCGCGCTGGATGTTGCTCGCCTGCAGCAGGGGCAGCAGCAGCGCGGTGAACTCGGCGGGGAACTTGGCGTGGCCCAGGCGCAGCGTAAGCGACAGGCGCACCGCCGCGCCATCGCTGGCGTATTTTTCAAAAAAGGCCGCGACCACTTCGGCCAGCAGCAGCAGCTGGCCCATGGCCGAGATCTGCGCGCCCTGCAGGCCGCGCGGGTAGCCGCTGCCGTCCATGCGCTCGTGGTGCTCGAGGATGGCCACGCCCAGCGAGCGCGGATAGACCTCGCAAGCGCTGACCAGCCGCGCGCTGGCCAGGGGGTGGCGCATCAGCTCGCTGCGCTCGGCGCCGCTCACCGGGCGTGAGCCGTCGAGCCAGACCGGGTCCATCAGCAGCGTACCCAGATCGTGCAGCAGGCCGGCGGTGGCGGCGTTGGTGCATTCGCCACGCGTCCAGTTGGCGCGGATCGCGAAATACGCCGCCACCAGCGCCACATGCACCGCATGCGCAAAGTGTGCCGGATGCTGCTCGCGCAGCACGCTGAGCATGAAGGCAAGCTGCGGCGGCAGCACCATCGCCTGCAGCGGGGCGAGCAGCGCACTTGCGGCCACGCCTTCGCTGCCGTCCTGGGTGAGCAGCTCCAGCAGCGGCTCGCGCTGGCAGAGTTCACGGGCAAATTCCACCAGCGACGCGGGGCTGAGCAGCCCGTCCATGGTCAGCAGCTCTTCCAGCGGCTGGCGCAGCTCGTGCTGCATCAGGCGGCGGTAGTTGTCCGCGCCGATCTGCACGCCGGCCTCCACCAGCTTCAGGCCCGAGCTGGAGAACACCGCCTTGGCCGTGCGCACGCTGCGGTGCTCGCACACCGCCAGAATCGCGCGTTGGTAGTGCGTCGGCTCCCAGGCCTGCTCGTCGGAGGGCGCGGGTGAATCGGCGGGCGTGGCGCTCGTAACCATCGGCAGCGGCAAAATCGGGGCTCGGGAAGTCTTGAATATACCCAGCGCAGCGCGCGTTTTCGTGCTCTGCGGCGCTGCGTGGTATCTTGTGCTTCCGGCTTTTTTGCGGACTTTTCATGCTTGCCAAACGCATCATTCCCTGCCTGGACGTGACCGGCGGCCGTGTGGTCAAAGGCGTCAACTTCGTGCAGCTGCGCGACGCGGGCGACCCGGTGGAGATCGCCGCGCGCTACAACGAACAGGGCGCCGACGAGCTCACCTTCCTGGACATCACCGCCACCAGCGACGAGCGCGACCTGATCCTGCCGATCATCGAAGCCGTGGCCAGCCAGGTCTTCATTCCGCTCACCGTGGGCGGCGGCGTGCGCTCGGTGGCGGACGTGCGCCGCCTGCTCAACGCCGGGGCGGACAAGGTGAGTTTCAACTCCGCGGCCATCTCCAATCCCGAGGTGATTGCCGACGCCTCGGCGCACTACGGCGCGCAGTGCATCGTCGTCGCCATAGACGCCAAGCGCCGCCAGGGCGAGGACCTGGCCGCGCGCGGCGAAGGCTGGGACGTCTACAGCCACGGCGGGCGGCGCAACACGGGGCTGGATGCGGTTCAGTGGGCGCTGGCGATGCAGCAGCGCGGCGCTGGCGAGATCCTGCTCACCAGCATGGACCGCGACGGCACGCGCTCGGGCTTTGACCTGGAGCTCACGCGTGCGGTGAGCGAGGCGGTGACACTGCCGGTGATCGCCTCCGGCGGCGTGGGCAGCCTGCAGCACCTGGCCGACGGCGTGAGCCTCGGCGCGGCCGACGCGGTGCTGGCCGCCAGCATCTTCCACTACGGCGAATTCACCGTGCGCCAGGCCAAGGAATACATGCAGGCCCAGGGCATCACGGTGCGCCTGTGATTTGCGTTGTTTTGAATGAAATCGGCCTGTAACGCTTGCTGGACAAGCGCTGACAGCTCACTTTTTCGAGGATCTTGACCATGTCTGACACCGCTGGCGACACCGACTGGCTCGCGCAGTTGCGCTGGGATGCGCAGGGGCTGCTGCCCGCCATCGCCCAGGAGGCGGGCAGCGGCGACGTGCTCATGCTCGCCTGGATGAACCGCGAGGCGCTGGCGCAGACGGCGGCTTCGGGCCGGGCGGTGTATTTCAGCCGCTCGCGCGGGCGGCTGTGGCACAAGGGCGAAGAGTCCGGCCATGTGCAGCAGGTGCACGAGATCCGCGTCGATTGCGACCGCGACGTGGTCTTGCTCAAGGTCACCCAGACCGGCCACACGCCGGGCATTGCCTGTCATACCGGGCGCCACAGCTGCTTTTTCAGCGTGCTCAAGGAGGGCGCCTGGCAGGCGGTAGACCCGGTCTTGAAAGACCCCGAACACATCTACAAATGAAAACCGTGACCAGCACCGATGCCCTGGCGCAGCTTGCCGCCGTGATCGAAAGCCGCAAGCCCGCGCGCGGGGGCGACCCCGCCACCAGCTATGTCGCGCGCCTGCTGGCCAAGGGGCCGGACGCCTTCCTCAAGAAAGTGGGCGAAGAGGCGACCGAGGTGGTCATGGCCGCCAAGGACGTCGAGCACGGGGCGGACGCGGCCAAGCTGGTCTATGAAATGGCCGACTTGTGGTTTCACTGCATGGTGGCGCTGGCGCACTTCGGCCTGCAGCCGGCCGATGTGCTCGCCGAGCTGCAGCGCCGTGAAGGCATGAGCGGGCTGGAAGAAAAAGCGCTGCGCAAGATGGGCGAGCGCCAGGCACAGGAGCAACATTCATGAACGAAGACATCATCGACGTGGACGGCGACGCGCGCGCCGAATCGCTCAAGACCATTGGCTGGGTCAGCTACCTGCTGCACCTGGCCGTGGCGATTGCCGCGGTGGTGCCGGGCGCCCAGCCGAGCGCGGCGCTGTTGATCGTGGCGCTGGTGATCGACCTGGTCAAAAAGAGCGACGCGGCCGGCACCTGGCAGGCCAGCCATTTCTCCTGGCGCATACGCAGCGTGGTCTGGGCCGGCGTGCTGTACGTGGTCACCGCGCCGCTGTGGTTCTTTTTCATCTTGCCGGGCTGGATAGCCTGGGGGCTGATCTCGCTGTGGTTCCTCTACCGCATCGTGCGCGGCATGGTCAGCATGAACGAAGGGCGGGCGGTGCATGCCTGAGCCCAAACTGCGCTTGGCGCTGAACCTGGCGCTGCAAGGCGGCGGGTCGCACGGCGCCTTTACCTGGGGCGTGCTGGATGCGCTGCTGGAAGACGGGCGCTTTGCGCTCGACGGCATCAGCGGCACCAGCGCCGGCGCGATGAACGCGGTGGCCGTGGCCCAGGGCTTTGCACTGGCCGCAAGCCAGAGCAAGGACCGCGAGGAAATCCACCGCCAGGGCTGCGCACTGGCGCGCGAGACCCTGCGCACGCTGTGGGAGGGCGTGGGCAGGCTC
This sequence comes from Comamonas sp. NLF-1-9, assembly GCF_019195435.1. NCBI lineage: Bacteria > Pseudomonadati > Pseudomonadota > Betaproteobacteria > Burkholderiales > Comamonadaceae > Comamonas > Comamonas sp. NLF-1-9. The sequence continues at coordinate 1,222,997 of NZ_CP078069.1, read as the reverse complement.
GGCGCCATGCTCTGGGGCGTGCCGCTGCCGGGCAACCCGCTGGTGGGCATGATGTCGCAGTGGTTCTCGCCCTACCAGACCAATCCGCTCGATATCAACCCCTTGCGCAAGCTGCTGCGCGAGACCGTGGACTTTGCCCTGCTGCACGCCGAGCACGCTCAGGTGCCCAAGGTCTTCGTCTGCGCCACCAACGTGCGCACCGGCCGCGGCGAGATTTTTTCCGGCGAGCAGCTCAGCATCGAGTCGGTCATGGCGTCGGCCTGCCTGCCGATGATGTTCCAGGCCGTCAAGGTAGGCGAAGACCATTACTGGGACGGCGGTTATTCGGGCAACCCGGCGCTGTACCCGCTGATCTACCACACCGACAGCTCCGACGTGCTGCTGGTGCAGATCAATCCGGTGCAGCACCTCGCGATTCCCGAGAACGCCAGCGACATCGTCGACCGGATCAACGAAGTCACCTTCAACGCCAGCCTGCTGGCCGAGTTGCGCGCCATCGCCTTCGTGCGCCGCCTGCTGCGCGAGGGCAAGCTCGACCCGGCGCGCTACAAGGACGTGCGCGTGCACCGCATCGACGGCGGCGAGGTGCTCGCCCCCTTCGGCGCGGCCAGCAAGTCGCGCGCCGATACGCTCTTTTTGCGCCAGTTGTTCCAGCTCGGGCGCGAGGAGGGCAAGCGCTGGCTGCATGCCCACCACCACGACGTCGGGGTGCGCTGCAGCGTCGAATCGGCCGACGACGTCTGATCGGCCACACCCGCCCACGGAGCACACCCGCCATGCACCACGACCCCGACTGCCTGTTTTGCAAGATCATCGAAGGCAAGATTCCCTCGCACAAGGTCCACGAGGACGAGCTCGTCTACGCCTTCAAGGACATCCACCCCTGGGCGCCGATCCACTTCCTGATCGTGCCCAAGGAACACATCGCCTCGATGGAACAGGCCGGGCCGGAGCACGCCCGGCTGCTGTCGCACATGCTGCTGCTTGGCCCGCGGCTGGCGCGCGAGCAAGGCAGCAATCCCTATCCGGACGGGGGCTACCGGCTGCAGATCAATACCGGCACCGAAGGCGGCCAGGAGGTCTACCACCTGCACATGCACGTGGTGGCCGGCGCGCGGCCCTGGCTCAAGCCCTGATCGCCCGCCTGCCCGCACCGGGGCGCTGTCCTGCCTTGCCCTAAAATGACCGGTTCCACTCAGGAGGTTTTTCAATGGGTTCGTTTTCCATCTGGCACTGGCTCATCGTGCTGCTCATCGTGGTCATGGTGTTCGGTACCAAGAAGCTCAAGAACATCGGCTCCGACCTCGGCGGCGCCGTCAAGGGCTTCAAGGACGGCATGAAGGAAGGCAGCTCGAGCGACGAGGCCAACGCGAACGCCGCCCCCCCGGGGCAGGTGACCAATGCCGCATCCGCCGACAAGACAACGATCGACGTCGAAGCCAAGCAAAAGAGCTGAAGCACGGGCAGTGATTTCCCATGCTTGACATCGGCCTGTCCAAAATGGCGCTGGTGGGCGTGGTGGCGCTGGTCGTCATCGGCCCCGAGAAGCTGCCGCGCGTGGCGCGCACCGTGGGCGCGCTGCTGGGCAAGGCGCAGCGCTACGTGGCCGACGTCAAGGCCGAGGTCAACCGTTCCATGGAGCTCGATGAGCTGCGCAAGATGAAGAGCTCGGTGGAAAACGCCGCGCGCGACGTCGAGCAAAGCATCCAGACCAGCGCGAGCGCGTTCGAGAAAGACTGGAAGGACGCGGTCGGCGACCTGGCCGACAGCCGCGACGACCCCCTGCCCGACGACCCTGCGGCGCTTGCGCGCTACGTGCCGCCTTACCAGCGCCCGGACAAGCACTGGCGTGCCCGGCGCGGCGCGATACCGCAGTGGTACAAGGCGCGCAGCCGCATGCGCACGCACGTGCAGTCGGGCGCGGCCCGGGTGGCGCGCTTTCGACCCAGGCAATCCCGTTGAACCCCTTGCGCCGGCCCGCCGCCGCGCGACACGCCGACGCGCCGGGTCTGCCCGGGCGCCGGACACCCTAGCTTATGGCCCAGACCCCAGACCCCGAAGACGAACTTGCCGGCAGCGAGCAGCCCTTTGTCGAGCACCTGATGGAGCTGCGCAACCGGCTGGTCAAGGCGGTGCTGGCCGTCGGCGTGGTGGCGGGCGTGCTTTTTCTCTACCCCGGGCCCGGCCCGCTGTACGACTTCCTGGCGGCGCCGCTGGTGGCGCACCTGCCCCAGGGCGCGACGATGATCGCGACCTCGGTGATCTCGCCCTTCATGGTGCCGCTCAAGATCCTCTTGATGACGGCCTTCCTGATTGCGCTGCCGGTGGTGCTCTACCAGCTCTGGGCCTTCGTTGCCCCCGGTCTGTATTCGCACGAGAAGAAGACCGTGCTGCCGCTGGTGGTGTCGAGCACCATCTTGTTCTTCCTGGGCGTGGCTTTTTGCTACTACTTCGTGTTCGGGCGGGTGTTTGCCTTCATCCAGAGCTTTGCGCCCAAGAGCATCACCGCAGCGCCCGACATCGAGGCCTACCTCGGCTTCGTGCTCACCATGTTTCTCGCCTTCGGCGTGACCTTCGAAGTGCCGATCGCTGTCGTGGTACTGGTGCGGCTGGGCGTGATCAGCGTGGAAAAGCTCAAGCACGGGCGCGGCTACTTCATCGTCGGCTCGTTCATCATTGCCGCCATCATCACGCCGCCCGACGTGGTCTCGCAGCTCGCGCTGGCGATTCCCATGTGTCTGCTCTATGAAGTCGGCATCTGGGCCGCGCAGGTCTTTGCCCGCAGCAAGCCCGAAGCGCAGCCCGCCGAGCAGGGCGGTGGTTCTTCATCGGAGCCGGGATGAACCGCTAGCGCCGGCGCTGGCTGGGGCGCACGCTGGGCACGAGCGCCAGTTGCAACTGCTTGTCGCCGCGCTGGACCGCAAAGTCCGCGCTGACCGCCGGCGTGAGCGCGGCCACCGCCGAGAGCAATTGCCGCACCGTGCGCACCGGCTTGCCCTGCACCTGCAGCACCACGTCGCCGGGCAGCATGCCGCCCTGGGCTGCCGGCCCGTTGTGCAGTACGCCGGTGATGATCACGCCTTCGCTCGCGCGCACGCCAAAGACCTGCGCGAGCTCGGGCGAGAGTGTGCTCGGCTCCACGCCGATCCAGCCGCGCGTGACGCGCCCCTCGCGCACGATGCTCTCGAGCACGTAGCGCGCCGTGGCCACCGGAATGGCAAAGCCTATGCCCAGGCTGCCGCCGTCGCGCGAATAGATCGCGGTGTTGATGCCCATGAGGTTGCCGTTGACGTCCACCAGCGCGCCGCCGGAATTGCCGGGGTTGATCGCCGCGTCGGTCTGGATGAAGTTCTCGAAGGTGTTGATGCCCAGCTCGCTGCGCTCCAGCGCCGAGACGATGCCGCTGGTGACCGTCTGCCCCATGCCGAAGGGGTTGCCTATGGCCAGCACGCGGTCGCCCACGGCAAGGTGGCTGGAGTCGCCCAGCACGATCACGGGCAGCTTGTCCAGGCTGATCTTCAGGATCGCCAGGTCGGTTTCAGGGTCGGTGCCTATCACCTGGGCGCTGGCGTGGCGGCTGTCGGCCAGCGCCACCTCGATCTCGTCGGCGCCTTCCACCACGTGGTTGTTGGTCAGGATGTAGCCGTCGGGGCTGACGATGACGCCGCTGCCCAGGCCGCTTTGCGAGCGCGGCCCCTGTTCACCGAAGAAAAAGCGAAACCACGGGTCGTTGTTGCGCGGGTCGCGCACCGCCTTGCTGGTGGTGATGCTGACCACGGCGGGCGAGGCCTTGCGTGCGGCCGGGCTGAAGCTGCCCGGCGCGGCCTCCTGCCCCGTGCTCGCCTGACCCGGCGCTTCATACAGCGTGATGCCGGCCGGCGTGCGCAGCGTGGCGCGCCCCAGCCAGCCCGGCTGCAGGGTCGCCACGACGAACCACAGCGCCAGGGCGACGGTGACGGCCTGGGTAAAAACGAGCCACAAACGTTTCATGGGAGGCAAGGAGGCGGACGGTGCTGCATTGTCGCGTGTTTGTGCGGGCACAATCGTGCCCATGAGCATCCCGCGAGAAGATCTGCTGGCGCGCTTTGACGCGCTGCTCACGCCCGAGCGCTTCAAGGACTACGGCCCCAATGGCCTGCAGGTGCAGGGCAAGGCCAGCATTGCGCGCATCGTCAGCGGCGTGACCGCCAGCCGCGCACTGGTCGACGCCGCGATCGCTGCCGGCGCCGATGCGCTCTTCGTGCACCACGGCCTGTTCTGGCGCGGCCAGGACGGGCGCGTCGTCGGCTGGATGAAGGAGCGGCTGCAGCGCCTGCTGGCGCACGACATCAACCTGTTTGCCTACCACCTGCCGCTGGATGCCCACCCCGAGCTGGGCAACAACGCGCAGCTTGGCCAGCGCCTGGGCTGGGTGGCGGACGGCCATTTCGGCGAGCAAGACCTGGGATTCGTCGGTTCGGCCGACTATGCCGATGCGGGCGCGCTGGCGGCGCAATTGCGCGCGCTGCTGCAGCGCCCGGTGCTGGTAACCGGCGCCGAGCAGCCGCGCCCGATACGGCGCATCGCCTGGTGCACGGGCGGCGCCCAAGGCTATTTCGAAGCCGCGATTGCCGCCGGGGCGGACGCTTTCGTGACCGGTGAGATCTCCGAGCCGCAGACCCACCTGGCGCGGGAGACGGGCGTCGTCTTCATTGCCGCCGGCCACCATGCGACCGAGCGCTACGGCGCGCCTGCGCTCGCCGGCCATGTGGCGGCGCAGCTCGGTCTGGAGCACCGCTTCATCGACATCGACAACCCGGCCTGAAGCCGTGGCTCAGCGAGCACAGCGCATGCTTCCCATCGCCATCACCCAAGGGGACCCGGCCGGCATAGGCCCGGAGATCGTCGCCAAGGCCTTTCGCGATGCGCCCGAGGCGCTGCAGGGCTGCTTTGCGGTGGGCGATCTCGCCACCTTGCGCCGCGCCGCCGCCTGCATCCTGCGCCCGGGCGAGCCGCCGCTGCCGGTGGCGCGGCTGCAGTCGCTGGACGAGGTGGCCGCGCTGCCGCCGCGCTGCCTGCCGGTCTGGCAGCTCGATCATCTGCACGGGCCGGCGGCCTTTGGCCAGGTGAGCGCGGCTGCGGGCAGCGACGCGGCGGCCTGCGTGGACTGGGCGGCGCGCGCGGCCTTGCGCGGCGAGCTCGCGGCGCTCGTGACCGCGCCGCTGCACAAGGAGGCGCTGTCGCTGGCCGGCATCCCCTATCCGGGGCATACCGAGCTGCTGCAGGCGCTGGCGGCCGAGCATGCGGGCGTGCCTCTGGGCGAGATGCCGGTGCGCATGATGCTGGCCAACGAAGAGCTGCGCACGGTGCTCGTCAGCATTCACGTCGCGCTGCGCGAGGCCATCGCCGCAGTCACCGAGGCCCGCGTACTGCAAACCCTGCAGATCACGCATGCGGCGCTGTCGGCCAGTCTGGGCCGTGCGCCGCGCATTGCGGTGGCCGGGCTGAACCCGCACGCGGGCGAAGGCGGCTTGTTCGGGCGCGAGGAAGTCGAGCAGATTGCGCCCGCCGTGGCGCAGGCGCGCGCGCTGGGGCTTGATGTGCACGGGCCGTTTGCGCCCGACACCGTCTTCATGCGTGCGCGCAATGCGCCGGACCATGCTGGCGAGTTCGACGTGGTGGTCGCGATGTACCACGACCAGGGACTGATCCCGGTGAAATACCTCGGCGTGGAGCAGGGCGTGAACGTGACCCTGGGCCTGCCACTGGTGCGCACCAGCCCGGACCACGGCACTGCCTTCGACATCGCCGGCCAGGGCAGCGCCAACGCCACCAGCCTGATCGAGGCCGTGCGCATGGCCAGGGCGCTGGCCGGAGGTGCCTGAGGTCGCCTGCAGCTGGCTGCGGGTCAGCCTTTTTTCAGGCTGTCGCGGATTTCACGCAGCAGCACGATGTCCTCGGGCGGCGCTGCCGGCTGCTCAGGCTCGGGAGGGGCTTCCTTCTTCAGGCGATTGATCTGCTTGACCATCATGAAAATGATGAAGGCCAGGATGATGAAGTTGACCAGGATGGTGATGAAGTTGCCGTAAGCGAAGACCGCGCCGCCTTTTTTTGCTTCTTCCAGCGTCAAGCCCGCAGCCTGACCGGCGAGCGGGATGTAGTAGTTGGAAAAATCCAGCCCGCCGGTGGCCTTGCCGACCACCGGCATGATCAGGTCTCCGACGATGGAATCGACGATCTTGCTGAAGGCCGCGCCGATGATCACGCCGACGGCCAGGTCGATGGCATTGCCCTTGACGGCGAATTCCTTGAACTCCTGCAACATGCCCATGGGTTTTCCTTGTGTTGTGTCAATCGGCGCAAGTATCGCGCGACTTCGCACGGCCGGCGAGCGCAGTCGGGGCGTGGGCGTCCGCTACAATTTGCGGTTGATCGTCTCGCAGACTGACGCATAGCAAGGATTCCCCCATGAGTGATACTCCGATCGATTCCAGCAAGCGCAACTGGCTGATCGCAACCAGTTGCGCCGGCGCGGTGGGCGGCGTGGCCACGGCCGTGCCCTTCGTGAGCAGCTTTCAGCCGTCCGAGAAAGCGAAGGCGGCTGGGGCTCCGGTCGAAGTGGACATTTCCGCACTCAAGGAAGGCGAGAAGATCACGGTGGAATGGCGCGGCAAGCCGGTCTGGATCCTGCGCCGCTCCAAGGAAGAGGTGGAGGCCCTGGCCAAGCACGACAGCGAGCTTGCCGACCCGGAATCCAAGCGCCATCCCGACGAATTCACGCCGCCGTACGCGCGCAATGAATGGCGCTCGATCAAGCCTGAAATCCTGGTCGTGGTCGGTATCTGCCCGCACCTGGGCTGCTCGCCCACCGACAAGTTCGCCACCGGTCCGCAGCCTTCCCTGCCGAGCGACTGGGCCGGCGGCTGGCTCTGCCCCTGCCACGGTTCCACCTTCGATCTGGCCGGTCGCGTGTTCAAGAACAAACCGTCTCCGGACAATCTGCCGGTGCCGCCCTACATGTACCTGTCGGACACGCGCCTGCTGATCGGCGAAGACAAGAAGAAGGCTTGAAGGGAAGATCCATGGCTGCCTATCGCGAATTCAAGCAAATCTCGCCCAACGCCTCCATGGGCGCGAAGACCATGAACTGGCTGGAAAACCGGTTCCCGACGGCCTTTGACGCCTACAGGGTGCACATGTCGGAGTACTACGCTCCGAAGAATTTCAACTTCTGGTACATCTTCGGCTCGCTGGCCCTCCTGGTGCTGGTGATCCAGATCGTCACCGGCATCTTCCTGGTGATGCACTACAAGCCCGACGCCGCCAAGGCCTTCGAGTCGGTCGAGTACATCATGCGCGACGTGCCCTGGGGCTGGCTCATCCGCTACATGCACTCCACGGGCGCATCGGCCTTCTTCGTGGTCGTGTACCTGCACATGTTCCGCGGCCTCTTGTACGGCAGCTACCGCAAGCCGCGCGAGCTGGTCTGGATCTTCGGCTGCGCCATCTTCCTGGCGCTGATGGCCGAAGCCTTCATGGGCTACCTGCTGCCCTGGGGCCAGATGTCCTACTGGGGCGCGCAGGTGATCGTGAACCTGTTCTCGGCGATTCCCTTCATCGGGCCGGACCTGTCGATTTTCATCCGCGGCGACTACGTGGTCGGTGACGCCACGCTGAACCGCTTCTTCAGCTTCCACGTGATCGCCGTGCCGCTGGTGCTGCTGGGCCTGGTGGTCGCGCACCTGCTGGCGCTGCACGACGTGGGCTCGAACAACCCCGACGGCATCGAGATCAAGGGCCCGGGCAAGGCGGTGGACGCGCAAGGTCATCCGCTTGATGGCGTGCCCTTTCATCCCTACTACACGGTGCACGACATCTTCGGTGTCTCCATCTTCCTGTTCATCTTCTCGGCCATCGTGTTCCTCGCGCCGGAGTTCGGCGGCTATTTCCTCGAGTACAACAACTTCATTCCGGCCGACCCGCTGAAGACGCCTGCGCACATTGCGCCGGTCTGGTATTTCACGCCCTTCTATTCGATGCTGCGTGCCGTCACCAGCGAGATGATGTATGCGCTGATTGCCTGCGTGGCCCTGGGCACCGCCTACGGCGTGTTCAAGTCGCGCCTGGCTGGCCTTGTCAAGGGCGCCGTCCTGGTGGCCGGCATCGTGGTGATCGCGCTCATGCTAGCCATCGACGCCAAGTTCTGGGGTGTGGTGGCCATGGGCGGCGCCGTGGTCATCCTGTTCTTCCTGCCCTGGCTGGACTGCAGCCCGGCGCGCTCCATCCGCTACCGCCCGAGCTGGCACAAGTGGCTCTACGCGCTGTTTGTCGTGGTGTTCTTCGTGCTGGGCTATCTCGGCATGCTGGCGCCCTTCCCGCTGGGCGAGCGCATTTCGCAGATCGGTACGCTGTTTTATTTCGGCTTCTTCCTGCTCATGCCCTGGTGGAGCCGCCTGGGTACGCCCAAGCCGGTGCCCGAGCGCGTGAAGTTTGTGGCGCACTGAGAGCCGGAGTCATCACCATGAAAAAATTCATCTTTGCCCTGATTGCAAGCCTTGGCCTGGTGGGCGGCGTACAGGCCTCGGGCGGCGGCTTTCCGCTGGACAAGGCACCGGTCAACGTGACGGACAACGTCTCGCTGCAGCGCGGCGCGCGCACCTTCGTCAATTACTGCCTGAGCTGCCACTCTGCGGCCTTCATGCGCTACAACCGCCTGACCGACATCGGTCTGACCGAGCAGCAGATCAAGGACAACCTCCTGATCACTACCGACAAGGTGGGCGAGACCATGAAGGCGGCAATCAACCCGAACGAGGCCAAGGACTGGTTCGGCGGCAATCCGCCCGACCTCACCGTGATCGCGCGTTCGCGTTCGGGCAATGGCGGCACCGGTGCCGACTACCTCTACACCTTCCTGCGCACCTTCTACCGCGACGACACCAAGGCCACGGGCTGGAACAACCTGGTGTTCCCCAGCGTGGGCATGCCGCATGTGCTCTGGCAGTTGCAGGGTGAACGCAAGGCGCTGTTCGACGAGATCGAGAGCCACGGCGAGAAGGTGCAGCAGTTCAAGGGCTGGGAGCAGATCTCGGCCGGTACGCAGTCGACCGTCGAGTTCGACCAGACCGTGGGCGACCTGGTCAACTACCTGCAATGGATGGGCGAGCCCGCGCAAAACACCCGGGTGCGCATCGGCGTGTGGGTGCTGCTCTTCATTTCGGTCTTCATCCTGATCGCCTGGCGCCTGAACGCCGCGTACTGGAAGGACGTCAAGTAGGACCTTCGCGTGCGCCCCTGCCGGGCGCACTTGTGGATACGGAGTGGGCGCCTGGCGTGCCCACTCTTTTGATTTTTGAGGAGCTGCCTGCATGATGGTGCTTTATTCGGGGACGACCTGCCCGTTCTCTCACCGTTGCCGTTTTGTCCTTTTTGAAAAGGGCATGGATTTCGAGATCCGGGATGTCGATCTGTTCAACAAACCCGAAGACATCAGCGTCATGAACCCGTATGGCCAGGTGCCCATCCTGGTCGAGCGCGACCTCATCCTGTACGAGTCCAACATCATCAACGAGTACATCGACGAGCGTTTTCCGCACCCCCAGCTCATGCCGGGCGACCCGGTCGACCGCGCGCGCGTGCGCCTGTTCCTGCTCAACTTCGAAAAAGAGCTGTTCGTGCACGTGAACACGCTGGAGTCGCGCGCTACCAAGGGCAACGAGAAGGCGCTGGAGAAGGCGCGCGGCCACATCCGCGACCGGCTCACGCAGCTGGCGCCCATCTTTCTGAAGAACAAGTACATGCTGGGCGACGGCTTTTCCATGCTCGACGTGGCGATCGCGCCGCTGCTGTGGCGCCTTGACTACTACGGCATCGAGCTCTCGCGCAACGCGGCGCCGCTGCTCAAGTACGCCGAGCGCGTGTTCTCGCGTCCGGCCTACATCGAGGCATTGACGCCTTCGGAAAAGGTCATGCGCAAATAAGCGCCGCAGCGCCGCCAGCTGGCCGAGAGACGAGATGAGCACCGACCCCACGGGAGTTTCGACGCGCCCCTATCTGATACGGGCGCTGCATGAATGGTGTTCCGACAATGGGCTCACGCCCTATGTCGTGGTGCAGGTGGACGACAGCGTGCACGTGCCACAGGAGTACGTCTCCCGCGGGGAGATCGTGCTCAACATCAGCGACGAGGCCACGAGCGCGCTGCAGATTTCCAACGACTTCATCGTGTTCAAGGCGCGTTTCGGCGGCAAGCCGCGCGATATCTCGGTCCCGATCGGCAGGGTCAGCGCGATCTATGCGCGCGAGAACGGGCAGGGCATGGCGTTCCCGGTGCAGGACGGCGCCGCTGGCCTGTCCGCCGTGCCGCCAGAAGGCGCCGGGCCGCAAGAGGGACGCGAGCCGGCACCGGCCTTGCAGTCGGTCAAGGCGCCGGCGCCGGCAGACTCCAGGCCAGAGCCGGATGGCCCCGACACGCCCACGCCCCGGCGGCGCAAACCGGCGCTCAAGCGCGTCAAATAGGCGCTGGCGCGGACTGCTCTGGTTAGAATCACGGCCCTTGCCGGTTTAGCTCAGTTGGTAGAGCACCCGCCTTGTAAGCGGAAGGTCGTCAGTTCGAAACCGACAACCGGCACCATTGCAGCGCAGGCCCGCCCGGGGCCGCTTCAGTCGGGTTGAATTTTCAACCTGATCGCGCTAACCTCCCAGCCTTTGCTGCGCAGATGCGCGAGAAACGCGGGCAGCAGCTGGCGGAACTTGTTCGCGGCGGCGTTGCTGCGTACCAGCAGGCACCAGGTGTCGCCTTCGATCGGGCCGGCCTGTACCTGTGCGTGCAGCGGTGTGGGGATGAGCGCTTGCAGGGATTGCAGCCGCTCGCGCGATTCATTGGCCAGCGCCGTCAGCCTGGCCAGCGTCGGCGCTTCCTGGCTGGCCTGTTCGAGTGTGATGGCGTAGTGGCGGCGCTGCACGGGCAAAGCTTGTTGCGCAAAGAGGAGTGTGCATTGTGCACCTGATCATTACCGATCTGCATGCGACCAGGAGTCGCGTCCTGAAGGTGGGCTGGATGCATGCGCTGGCCGCGATGGCGGCGCTGATCCTGCTGGGCGCGGCCCTGATGTGGCTGACGCTGCAAACCGACAAGCTGCCCGCCGCCGTGGCCGAGCGCACCGCGACGCTCTGGCCGGCGCCCGACCGCGTGCTCGAACGCCAGGAGCGCGCCGCCCGTGCGCGTCTGGATGCGATGGCGCGCAAGGTTGGCGAGATGCAGGCGCGCCTGCTGCAGCTCGAATCGCTGGACGAGCGCGTGCGCGGCCTCGCGGGACTGCCGCCGGTCAAATGGGAGCCGGTGCCGGGGCAGGGCGGCATCTTGCTGGACGACCGGCCGCTGAGCATGCAGGAGTTCGACGACATGCTGAACGCCCTGGCGCGGCGCACCGATGCACGGCATGACCGCATGCTGACCATCGAATCGCGCCTGGTGGACCAGCAGGCCAGCACCACGCTCGTACCATCCATGCTGCCGGTGGCCGGGCGCCCCGTGGGTTCGCCCTTTGGCACCCGTATCGACCCGATCAACGGCCACGTGGCGCGCCATACCGGGCTGGATTTCCCCGCTCCGTCCGGCACCGCGATTACCGCAGCCGCGGGCGGTGTGGTGGTCACGCAGGAATTTCATCGCGAGTACGGCAACATGCTGGAGATCAGCCACGGCAACGGTCTCGTCACGCGCTACGCCCACGCCTCCAGGGTGCTGGTCAAGAAGGGCGACCTGGTGCGCCAGGGGCAAAAAATTGCCGAGGTTGGCGCCACGGGCCGGGTGACGGGCGCACACCTGCATTTCGAGGTGCTCAAGGACGGCGCCTGGCAGAACCCGAGCAGCTTTCTGTTTGCCGGCAAGGGCAAGTCGCCGGTGCAGATGGTTGCCGGACGCGAACACAGTGTCGAGCCCGGGCAACAGTAAAATGCTCGGTTTCGGGCTGTGCCTGGCTCGCGAGCGCTGAGTTGCCAACTCTTGCAATCGGCTCCCACGGCCTGCATCTGCACCTGTTTCTTCTTTGAGGTCAATCACCGTCCGCCGGCCCCCGGCCCGGCGTGGCGGCGGCATCCGCATGGGCACCAATTTCTTCACCAAACTCCTGGGCAGCCGCAACGACCGGCTGCTCAAGCAATACCGCAAGTCCGTTCGCCGCATCAATGCGATGGAGGCCGACTACGAGAAGCTGAGCGAACAGGAGCTGCGCGGCAAGACGCAGGAGTTCCGTGACCGTCTGGCCAAGGGAGAAACCCTGGACGACCTGTTGCCCGAAGCCTTTGCGGTGGTGCGCGAAGCATCCAAGCGCGTGATGAAGATGCGCCACTTCGACGTGCAGCTCATCGGCGGCATGGTGTTGCACTACGGCAAGATCGCCGAAATGCGCACTGGCGAGGGCAAGACGCTCACCGCGACGCTCGCGGTCTATCTGAATGCGCTGGCCGGCAAGGGCGTGCACGTGGTCACGGTGAACGACTACCTGGCCAGCCGCGACGCGCAGTGGATGGGGCGGCTGTACAACTACCTGGGCCTGACGGTGGGCATCAATCTGCCGCAGATGCCGCGCGAAGAGAAACAGGCCGCCTACAACGCCGACATCACCTACGGCACGAACAACGAATACGGTTTCGACTACCTGCGCGACAACATGGTCTACGAGGGACGCGACCGCGTGCAGCGGCCGCTGAACTACGCGATCGTCGACGAGGTGGACTCCATCCTGATCGACGAGGCGCGCACGCCGCTCATCATCAGCGGTCAGGCCGAGGACCAGACCGCCACTTATCTGGCGATGAACAAGGTGGTGCCGCTGCTCAAGCGCCAGGAGGGTGAGGCCAACGCGCGCACCGGCGAAGGCGTGATCACGCCGGGCGACTTCACGGTGGATGAAAAGCAGCGCCAGGTCACGCTGACCGAGCAGGGCTTTGAAAGCGCCGAGCGCATCCTCGCGAGCCAGGGCTTGATACCCGAAGGGCAGTCGCTCTATGCGGCGGCCAACATTTCGCTGGTACACCATTTGTACGCCGCGCTGCGCGCGCACCACCTCTTCAACCGCGACGAGCACTACGTGGTGCAGGACGGCGAGGTGATGATCGTCGACGAATTCACCGGCCGCCTGATGGCCGGTCGGCGCTGGAGCGAAGGCCTGCACCAGGCGGTGGAGGCCAAGGAAGGCGTGAATATCCAGGCCGAGAACCAGACGCTCGCCTCGATCACCTTCCAGAACTACTTTCGCCTCTACGCCAAGCTTTCGGGCATGACCGGCACGGCCGACACCGAGGCCTATGAATTCCAGGACATCTACGGCCTGGAAACCGTCATCATCCCGCCGAACAAACCGAGCCGGCGCGACGACCAGCTTGACCGCGTCTACAAGACCACGCGCGAGAAGTACGAGGCGGCGATCGCCGACATCCGCGAGTGCTACGAACGCGGCCAGCCGGTGCTGGTCGGCACCTCGTCCATCGAGAATTCGGAAATCATCGACGAGCTGCTGACCAAGGCCGGCTTGCCGCACCAGGTGCTCAACGCCAAGCAGCACGAGCGCGAGGCCGAGATCATTGCCCAGGCCGGGCACACCAAGTCGATCACCATCGCCACCAACATGGCAGGGCGCGGCACAGACATCGTGCTGGGCGGCAACATCGACAAGAGCATTGCGGCGCTGCAGGCCGACGAGTCGCTCTCGCAGTCCGAACGCGAGCGCAAGATCGAGGAGCTGCGCGCGCAGTGGAAGGCCGACAATGAGAAGGTGATGGCGCTGGGCGGTTTGCGCATCATCGCCACCGAGCGCCACGAATCGCGGCGCATCGACAACCAGTTGCGCGGACGCTCGGGCCGCCAGGGCGACCCCGGGTCTTCGCGTTTTTACCTCAGCCTGGACGATCCGCTCATGCGCATTTTCGCGGGCGACCGCGTCAAGGCCATCATGGAGCGCCTGAAGATGCCCGACGGCGAGGCGATCGAGGCGGGCATGGTCTCGCGCAGCATAGAAAGCGCCCAGCGCAAGGTGGAAGGGCGCAACTTCGACATGCGCAAGCAGCTGCTCGAATACGACGACGTCTCCAACGAACAGCGCAAGGTGATCTACCGCCAGCGCAACGAGATTCTGGACGCGGCCGACCTGTCGGACATGATCGCCGCCATGCGCGACGCCTGCATGAGCGACGTGGTGCGTCTGTACGTGCCCGCCGAGTCGGTGGAAGAGCAGTGGGACCTGCCGGGTCTGGAAAAAGACCTGGCCTCCAACTGGCAGCTGAACGTGCCGCTGGTGCAGCAGGTGCAGGCGTCCGAAGTGTTGTCCGACGAAGACATCGTCGAGCAGGTGGTGGACGCGGCGCGTGCCTCCTTCGAGGCCAAGGTGGCGTTGGTGGGCAAGGAGAACTTCCACCAGTTCGAGCGTGCGGTGTTGCTGCAAAGCCTGGACACGAGCTGGCGCGACCACCTCACCGCGCTCGACTACCTGCGCCAGGGCATACACCTGCGCAGCTACGCCCAGGTGCAGCCCAAGCAGGAATACAAGCGCGAATCCTTCGAGATGTTCCGCCAGTTGCTGGACCACATCCGCGACGAGGTCACGCGCGTGATGATGACGGTGCAGGTGCAGTCGCCCGAACAGGTCGATCAGGCGGCCGAAGCCGTCAACGCGCGCAACGAAAGCGTCACCAACGTCACCTACAGCGCGCCCACCGAAACCGGCGAGGCCGCGGTGACGGCTGCGGCGCCTGCGGCGGGAGCAGGGGCGGCAGCGGCGGCTGCGGCCGTCGCGCGTGTCGGTCGCAACGAGCCCTGCCCCTGCGGCAGCGGCAAGAAGTACAAGCATTGCCACGGCAAGCTGGCCTGAACCCTGGGAGTCGAGATGCCCGTCAATCTTCAGGCCCCGCTGGCCGAACACCTGCACCCCGTGGACGGCCTGCGCCTGGGCAGCACCGAAGCCGGCGTGCGCAAGCCCGGGCGCAAAGACCTTACCGTCTTGCTGCTCGATGAAGGGGCGGCGGTGGCGGGCGTGTTCACGCAAAACCGCTTTTGCGCCGCGCCCGTGCAGGTCTGTCGTGAGCACCTGGCTGCGGGCAGCGACGTGCGCGCGCTGCTGATCAACACCGGCGTGGCCAACGCCGGCACCGGCGAGCAAGGTCTGCTCGATGCACGCAAGAGCTGCGCGCAACTGGCCTGGCAACTGGGCGTGCAGCCCCAGCAGGTGCTGCCGTTTTCCACCGGGGTGATCATGGAGCCGCTGCCGCTTGAGCGCATCCTCGCCGGCATGCCGGCGGCGGTTTCCGATGCGCAGCCGCAGCACTGGCTGCGCGCCGCCCAGGCCATCATGACGACGGACACCGTGCCCAAGGCCTGCAGCACGCAGACCACGATCGCCGGCACGACGGTGCACGTCACCGGCATGGCCAAGGGCGCGGGCATGATCCACCCGAACATGGCGACCATGCTGGGCTTTGTCGCTACCGACGCGAACATCGCCCCCGAGCTGCTGCGCGTCGCCGTGCACGAGCTGGCCGAGCAGTCCTTCAACCGCGTGACGGTCGATGGCGACACCTCGACCAACGACTCCTTCATCCTGATGGCCACGCGCAAGGCGAAGCACGCGCCGATCACCGCGCTGGACAGCGATGAGGGCCAGGCCTTGATGGCGGCGCTGCGCAGCGTGGCGCAGCAACTGGCGCAGGCCATCGTGCGCGACGGCGAGGGCGCAACCAAATTCATCACCGTGCGCGTGGAGCAGGGCGCGGACACCGCGGAATGCCTGAAAGTGGCCTACGCCATCGCGCATTCACCTCTGGTCAAGACCGCCTTCTTTGCCAGCGACCCCAACCTCGGGCGCATCCTGGCGGCCGTCGGCTACGCCGGCATTGCGGACCTGGACCAGACGAGGATAGAGCTCTACCTGGACGAGGTGCACGTGGCCACGCGCGGCGGGCGCAACCCGGCCTATCGCGAGGAAGACGGCCAGCGCGTGATGCAGCAAAGCGAGATCACGGTGCGCGTGCTGCTCGGGCGCGGCAGCGCGCAAGACAGCGTCTGGACCTGCGACCTGAGCCACGACTACGTCACCATCAACGCCGACTACAGGTCCTGAAAACATAGCGGCTTGCGCTTGTCCGGTGCGGGCTGCAAGCCAAAATGAACGATAAACTGGATTTGCTGCTGGAGCGTGCCAACCAGCTCATCACGCGCATCGAGGCCATCTTGCCGCGGCCGCTTGCCGCACCCGACTGGGACGGCGCCATCGCCTGGCGCTACCGGCGCCGCGCCAGCGGCGGCAGCGCGCTGGAGCCGGTGCGCCACATTGCCGCGATGCAGCTCGACGACCTCAAGGAGGTCGAGCCGCAGAAGGAAAAACTGCGGCGCAACACCGAGCAGTTCGTCGCCGGCAAGCCGGCCAACAACGTGCTGCTGACCGGCGCGCGCGGCACCGGCAAGTCCTCGCTCATCCGTGCTTGCCTGCAGGCCTACGCGCCCCGGGGGCTGCGCCTGATCGAGGTGGACAAGAGCGACCTCACCGATCTGCCCGATATCGTCGAGATCGTGGCCGCGCGGCCGGAAAAATTCATCATCTTCAGCGACGACCTGAGCTTTGACGAGGGAGAGCCGGGCTACAAGGCGCTCAAGAGCATTCTGGACGGCTCGGTGGCTGCGTCCACGCCCAATGTGCTGATCTACGCCACCAGCAACCGCCGCCATCTGCTGCCCGAATACATGAAGGAGAACCTGAGCTACCAGCACTCCGAGGACGGCGAGCTGCATCCCGGCGAGGTGGTCGAGGAAAAGATTTCGCTCTCCGAGCGCTTTGGCCTGTGGCTGAGCTTTTATCCTTTCAACCAGGACGAATACCTCGCGATCGCGGGCCAGTGGCTTGCGCACTTTGGCGTCGCGCCGGCGGACATCGAGGCGGCGCGGCCGCAGGCGCTCTTGTGGGCGCTGGAACGTGGTTCACGCAGCGGCCGCGTGGCCTGGCAGTTCGCCCGCGATTACGCCGGGCGCACGGCGGCGTGACGCGCCGCCACACCGAGGTTGCGGCCGGCATCCTGCTGCGCGCAGACGGGCAGATGCTGCTTACCAGCCGCCCCGAAGGCAAACCCTATGCACTCTACTGGGAGTTTCCCGGCGGCAAGCTGGAGGCGGGCGAGAGCGTGGAGCAGGCGCTGCGCCGCGAGCTGCAGGAGGAACTGGGCATCACCATCGCCGCCGCTCACCCCTGGCAGGTGACCGAGCACGACTACCCGCACGCGCTCGTGCGCCTGCACTGGTGCAAGGTGTTCGACTGGCAGGGCGAGCTGCAGATGCGCGAAGGCCAGCGAATGGCCTGGCAGAGCTGGCCGCCCACCGTGCGCCCCTTGCTGCCCGGGGCCTTCCCGGTGCTGCAGATGCTGGCGCAGGAATGGGGTCTGCCCTTCGATGCGCGGGCGCTGGGGGCTTGATACTATAAAAAGACTAGCTGCCAGCGCTTGCTGGTATTGCGCTGGAGGCCGATTTGCCTGAGATTTCAGGGCAGTTGCTTCGGATCGCCAAACGGCGCCTCGTCGGGCGGGGTATCGCTCGGGACGCGAAATTCCTCCGCGGCCCAGGCGCCCAGGTCGATCTGGCGGCAGCGCTGGCTGCAAAACGGCCGGTAGCGGTTGCCCGGGGCAAACACGCTGGGCTGGCCGCAGGTGGGGCAGGGCACGGTGACCGGCGTGCCGACGGGTTCTTCAGGCTTTTCAGTCATAAGCAAAATGGAAAAATGTCCTTGGTCGCGCGGAGCATGGGCCAGACAATAACCGGTTGGCTGCGGGCGGATGAAACATGAAGTATTGGCTGTTTGCCTTCTTGCTGTGGTGCGGTGCGGCGCTGGCCGCGCAGCCCTTGCTCGGCTCGGACGAGCTTGAGCCGATGCTGTCCGCGCCCGAACTGCGCATCGTCGATATCCGCGACGCGCAGAGCTTTGCCGGCGGCCACATCGAGGGCGCGCTCAACGCCCCCTACAACGAATGGCTGGGCCCGCCGGAGAACTTCGGCATTCTGCCCCCGGCGCAAGACATGGCGGCGCTGGTGCAGCGCCTGGCGCTCACGCCCGACAGCCATGCGGTCGTGGTGTCCGCCGGCAGCGACGGCACCGACTTCGGCGCCGCTGCGCGGGTGTACTGGATGCTCAAGTCCCTGGGCGTGAAGCAGTTGTCCATCCTGGACGGCGGCATGCAGTCCTGGGATTTCGACGGCATGGCGACTACGAAGGCCGTGAGCGCGCCCGCGCCCAGCGAGTGGCAGCCGCAATGGAGCCCGCGCTGGAGCGCCACGCGCGATGAGGTGCTGGCGCATGTGCAAAAGGGCGATGCGGTGCTGCTGGACGTGCGCCCGCAGAATTTCTACCTCGGCCAGTTCAAGGCGCCGATGGCGCGCATGCCCGGCACCATCCCCGGCGCGCTGCAGCAGGACTTCACGCGCTGGGTGCAAAACGGCTCGGCCCTGTCGGTTGCGCCCGAGCAGGCGCGCCGCCTGGCGCAGGAGATAAGACGCCCCGATGGGCAAGACCTGGTGCTGTTTTGCAATACCGGCGTATGGTCCGCGCTGGTGTGGTTCGAGATGCATGAAATCCTCGGCATGAAGGACGTGAAGATCTACCCCGGCTCCATGGTGGATTGGGTGCAGGCCGTGCCCATGCTGCCCACGCTCAACGCGCCCAGCCGCAGCGAGCAGATCGTGCAAGCGTTTGCACAGGCGTGGAAGAACCTGAAGAAATGAAACGTCTGCCCATCGTCGCCATGATGGCGGCCTTTTTTGCCTGGATGCTCTGGAGTGTTTCCATGCGCCAGGCGCTGCTGTTTCTCGTCGGCATCGGCCTGGGCGTGGCGCTGGCGGGGCAGCGTTTTGGCTTCACCACGGCCTGGCGCATCCTGGTGGAAGACAAGAACCCGAGCGGCGTCTTCGGCCAGCTCATCGCCTTCGGGCTCGCGGCCGTCTTGTGCATGCCGCTGCTCGGACACTACAGCGAGCTGACCGCGGCCCTGGGCCCGCCCAGCGTCAGCCTGCTCATCGGTGCATTCACCTTCGGCCTGTGCATGCAGGTGGCCGACGGCTGCGGCAGCGGCGTGTTCTACAAGGCAGGCATGGGCATACCGCTCAATACCGCGATCCTGCCGCTGTTTGCGCTGGGCAGCTTTCTGGGCAGCTGGCACCTGGGCTGGTGGCTGGAGCTGGGACGTACCGAGCCGGTGGGCTTCGTCAGCCTGCTGGGCTGGCAGCGGGCATTGGCGCTCACGCTGCTGGCGCTGGCCTTGATTGGCACGGGCGTGGCCTGGTATACGCGCCGCTGGCACCGCGCGCGCGGGCAAGCGGCGCCGAGTCCGTGGGCGCGCAAGTGGGTGGTGGGCGCAATCATGATTGCGCTGTTTGCGGCGCTGGTGTTGTTCATCTCGGGCAATCCCTGGGGCATCATCTACGCGCCGGGGCTGTGGGTGGCGAAGATGGCCACTGCGGCCGGCGTGGTGGATCCGGCGCGCAACTGGTTCTGGAGTCTGCCGGACAACGCCGCCATCCTGCAGCAGACCGTGCTGCTCGATGTGACTACCATCACCAACATCGGCATTCTGGCCGGGGCGCTCTGGGTGAGCGCGGGCAAACCGGCAGCGCACAAACCCATGACGGGCAGGCAATGGAGCGTGGCGCTGTTCGCCGGGCTGCTGCTGGGCTACAGCTCGCGCCTGGCGTTTGGCTGCAACATCGGGGCAATGTTCTCGGGCATCTCCACAGGATCCGTCCACGGCTGGATCTGGGCGCCGATGGCCTTCGCGGGAACGATTTTCGGCCTGCGCATACGCAGGCGGCTGGGGTATTGAGACGATGAAGGCCTATACGCTGCGCCTGGTCTTCTGGGCGGTCTTCACCGCCTTCCTCGCCTGGGACTACGGCGTTTCGCCGCCGGTGGACCTGCGCTGGGAGCTGGCGCCGGTTGCGGCCGGCTCGGGCCAGGCGACGCAGGGCGGGCATTGCTCCATGCCCGAGTAGCGCGGCGACAGGCCTGCAGGGCACCCGCTGCCGCCGGGCCGGCTTACGACTGCGCGCTCGCCAGCAGGGTCTTGAGTTCGCCCGATTCGTACATCTCCATCATGATGTCGGCGCCGCCGACGAGCTCACCCTTGATGTAGAGCTGGGGAATCGTCGGCCAGTTGCTGTATTCCTTCACGCCCTGGCGGATTTCCTCGTCGTCGAGCACGTTCACCGTCGCGAGCTGGTCCAGGTCCACATCGAGGGCCTTGAGGATCTGCACCGCGCGGCCGGAAAAGCCGCACATCGGGAAATGGGCGTCGCCCTTCATGAAAAGCAGAATGGGATTGCTCTTGACCAATTGGTCTATGCGTTGCTGGACGTCGCTCATGAAAAACTCCTGATAACCGTGCCACCGCTGGCAGCGGGGGCTGAATTATTCCACTGCCGTGGCCGTGGTGATGGGGCGCAGGGGTATTGCCCCGCCGGTGCAGCGGGTGATGCCCGCAAGATCCTTGCGGCTTTGCACCTGCGTGAAGCCGCATTCTTGCATCAAGCCTTGAACCTGGCCTGCCTGGTCGTGGCCATGCTCCAGCAGCAGCCAGCCGCCGGGCTTGAGGTGCGCAGGCGCCTGCGCGGTGATCTGGCAGATCGCGTCCAGCCCGTCGGCGCCGCTCACGAGGGCCATGCGCGGCTCGTGCCCGAGCGCCGCCAGGTGCGCATCGCCCTCGGCGATGTAGGGCGGGTTGCTGACGATCAGATCAAACAGCGTGGCACAACCCTCGAGCCAGTTGCCATGACGCAGCCGCAGCGGCAGGCCCAGGCGCCGGGCGTTGCCCTCGGCCACTGCCAGCGCCTCGCTGCTGGCGTCGATGGCGGTGAGCTGCGCCTGCGGCTGCTGCGCCTTGATGGCCAGCGCAACCGCGCCGCTGCCCGTGCCCAGGTCGGCGACCTGTGGTGCGGACAGCGGCCGCAGCAAGTGCAGCGCCCAGTCGACCAGGGTTTCGGTATCGGGCCGCGGGTCGAGCACGCGCGCGTCCACCTGCAGCTCCAGACCATGAAAGGCCTTGCGCCCCGTGAGATAAGCGACGGGCTCGCCGCCGAGCCGCCGCTCGCACAGCGCGGCGTAGGCGCTGGCAAGGGCAGGGGGCAGCAGCTCGTCGTCGTGCGCGATCAGCCAGGCGCGCTCATGCAGGGCGCGCCCAAGTGCGTGCAGCAGCAACATCTGCGCATCAATGCGCGCCAGGCCCCAGGTTTGGGCTTGCTGCAGGGCGAGGCGCACGGTAGCGGCAGTCACGTGCCGACCTTGGCGAGGAATTGCGCTGGAGTGCAGATATGCACCCCGTGAAAGGGGTCGAGCACCAACAGGTCATCGTCGCCGGTAATCAAGTGACTGGCGCGGGCGCTCAGGGCGAGGTCCAGGAACTTGTCGTCCCCGGGGTCGCGACAAGCGCGCAGTTGCTGGGTCACCGGGACGAGCCTGGCAACGCCGCCGAGCAGGCGCATGAACTCGCGGCGCTCGTCCAAGCTGAGGTATTTGTCGAACTTCGCCCTGGAGAGCACCTGGCCGAGTTCCTGCAGCGTCTGTTCCGACACTACCGGGGTGCCCCAGCGCAATGCGGCCTGAACTGCCAGGGCAGCGGTTGAACGGGGCAGCAGCAGCTGGCTGATCCAGACATTGGTGTCCAGCACCAGCACGCGTTCCAGCCGTTCAGTCACGCAGCAGCGCCTGCAACCGGGTTTCGTTCAGGCCGGCGGCTTCGGCGCGGGCGCCAATCTGCTCGCAGAACTGCTGGAAGCGCTCGACGTTCAGGTGTGCCAGGCGCTGGTATTCCTCTACCGACATGACGACGGCCACGTCACGGTTCTGGCGCTGGATCATCACGGGCTGCAGGCGTGCGGCGTCCATCAGCTGGGCAAATTCCTGCCGGGCCTGGGTGGCGGTGATGGTTTGCATGGCGACTCCTGAAAATGCACGAATTGTACAAATTGTACGAATTATAGCGCACGGATTCTCACGGCTTGGTACTATTACAAATATAGCGCGAAGCGCATGGCCTGCAACAGCTAGAGCCGAATTTGGTTTACGCTTCTTCCAGCTCCGCCATCAGCTCCGCCTCGCGCGCGTTGCGCAGGGCTTCGAGCACTTCAACGAGGTCGCCGTCCATCACCGCCTGCAGCTTGTAGAGCGTGAGGTTGATGCGGTGGTCGGTCAGGCGTCCCTGCGGGAAGTTGTAGGTGCGGATGCGATCGGAACGGTCGCCGCTGCCTACCAGGCCTTTGCGCAGGGCGGCCTCTTTGGCGGCGCGTTCGCTGCGCTCTTTTTCCTGGATGCGCGCCTGCAGCACGCGCAGCGCCTGGGCCTTGTTGGCGTGCTGGCTGCGCCCGTCCTGGCATTCGGCAACGATGCCGGTGGGCAGGTGCACCACGCGCACGGCCGAGTCGGTCTTGTTGATGTGCTGCCCGCCCGCGCCGCTGGCGCGAAAGGTGTCGATGCGCAGGTCTGCCGGGTTGAGCGTGATCGCCTCGTGCTCGTCGGGCTCGGGCATGACGGCGACGGTGCAGGCGCTGGTGTGGATGCGCCCCTGGGTCTCGGTCACCGGCACGCGCTGCACGCGGTGCCCGCCCGATTCAAAGCGCAGCCAGCCAAACACCTGCTCGCCCTCGATGCGCAGCACCACTTCCTTGTAGCCGCCGAGCTCGCTTTCGTGCGCGCTCATCACTTCCACGCGCCAGCCGACGTTGGCGGCGTGGCGGGTATACATGCGCGCCAGGTCGGCGGCAAACAGCGCCGACTCGTCGCCGCCGGTGCCGGCGCGGATTTCCACGAAGGCATTGCGCTCGTCGTCGGGGTCCCGGGGCAGCAGCAGGCGCTGCAGGTCGGCTTCGAGCTGCGCGCATTCGGCCTGGGCGGCGTCGATTTCCTCTTGCGCCATCTGCGCCATCTCGGGGTCGTCCAGCAGCGCGCTGGCGGTGTGCATGTCGGCCTCGCGCTGCTGCAGGCGTGCCCAGCGGCCGG